>NZ_JBYTDI010000004.1:0-481838 GCF_058791215.1 Rhodoferax sp. EU05-FHT12H12
CCACGCAAAACGCTCGGCTTCCAAACACCCGCTGAGATGTTCAGCGAATGTGTTGCATCGACCGGTTGAATCCGCCGGCGGAAGCCGACATTCGCAAAATCACCCGAATGGGGGATATTCAAAGCCAAGCCGAATCGTCAAAATCAGAGCTGACAGGCTGCGAGGGGTGTCGCTATTTCACCTTCGGCGTTCGCTCACTTCCACGTTAAAGATTGTCGTCAATGCAAAGCCTCCGAGCCAAAATGCTTACGCCAAATGTGGCCTGCGTTCTTTTACTGAGCTTTGCCATTGTTTTTGCACTTGCAGGGGTAGGAGAATGGTTTGCCCCTGCGACTAGGCCAGTAACGGGCAAAGCTGGTCCGCTCTATTTTTTCTCGGAAGCTCTGTTCGGACCGAGAGGTCCGGCGTACACATACTGGGGCATCGCCGTGCTTTGTTTAGCTATTGGGTTGGCAGTTTTAGCAAAATTGTTGCGCCAACATGTCAAGCAGAGTAAGTTTGAACAGATGATCTCCAGTGTTGCCGAATGAGGCCTAACCCCTCTCGTTCAACTGGACCCGCTACTGCAAGCGCTGCCAACGTCCGCAACCAGCCTTTTCCTGCTATCCCTTTGAGCGACCGCTTTCGGTCTGCAGCAGCTGTCCCCGTGTCCACGCATTTCTCCGTCGAGCAGACGCCCCATAGCATTGGATAGCAAGCACCCAAGGGCGTGTCACCTCTGCGCATCGGGGTGAACTGATTTTTAAGCATTTTTGGCATCTAGCCCCCGTGGAATATGCGCAAGCAGCTATTGAATCAATAGCAATTCAAGCGTTCTCCAAAGGCGCGACATTCCGCCTATTCCCCTTTCCCCCGCGTAAACAGCGTCACCAGCAGCGGCAGTAGCGCCAGCGTAAACAGGGTGCACAGGCAGGCCACCCACAGCGGGTAGCCGTCCGGGTTGCCCAGGGCGAAGTACTTGAGTGCCACGTAGCCCAGGGTCAGTGCCATCAGCAAGCTGACGCCGGGCAGGAAGACGCGGAGCAGGAACGTGGCGCCGAAGGACGACACGCCGGCCATGGGGCGGCCCAGTGCGTACCAGATGGTGGCCCACAAGAAGTAGCCCAGGATGAACAGCATGACGCAGGCCCCCAGCCACAGGCCCACGCTGCGGGGGCTGAGCTCGGTGGCTGATCGGTCACCCGGGGCGTACACCACCTTGAGCCTGGCGCCTTCATTCGGGATTTCGGTGGACGCTACCGAGTTGGACAACTCCAGCGTCTCGCCATCGGGCCCGACAAAGCGCACCTGGGCGGTGTGCATCAGGCGCTGGCCGCGCACGGTGCGGCCGCTGGAATCTTTTTCTTCGTAGTCGCGCAACTCCGAGGTGTGGCCGACCACGGTGGCGCTGTAGCTGGGTTTGGTGGCCAGGTCATATAGCGCCTGGCCAGTCCAGTAGGTGAAGGGCACGAACAAGGCGAGCAACGCAAAGATGATGATGATGACGAGCAGCGCGCTGCCGCCCTTCTTGCCACCTTGGCTGCGCTGCGACACGCGCCGCCCCAGCCAGATGGCGGCGGCGAGGAAGGTTGCGCTGATGGCCAGAAAGGTCACGCCTGCGGAGGTCAGCTGCATGGCAGAGCCCGATCTGGCAGGGCCGTGGGAAGCGGGTGGTGTGCGTTCATGGAGGGCCATTCTAGGCACCGCCACCAGCGGTATCAGGCCGTTGGTTCGGTGAGCAAACCCGCGGCCTGCCAGGCGGCAATACCACCATTCAGGTAGCGCGCGTTCAGGCCCATCACACGCAGCGCGGTGGTCAGCCCCTGGCTGATCTCGCGACCGTGCGCGCAGTACAGCACCACCGGCGTGTCCTTGGGTACCTGGTCTTTCCAATCCAGCCACTGGGCCGGGTTGTGCCACTGGGCGTGGGCGATCTGGGTGCCGCCTTGCTGGCGGGCGCTGTCGCGGCGCACATCCAGCAGCGTGACGGCCTGCCCTTGTGCTTGCAGCTGGGCGAGTTCGGTGGCGGTGATGGCGTCCATGGGGTTTTCCTAATGAAAAAGTGACAACAACAAACCCACCAGCGCACACACCGCAATGACGTGCATGACCTTGCGCTGGTAGCGGAACAGGGCGATGGCGGCGCCCAGTGCAATCAGCGCGGCCACCCCGTCAAAGGGGCCGGCAAAGCCTTGCGGCCACAGTACGTGGTAGCCAAAGAACAGCGTCAGGTTCACGATCACGCCCACCACGGCGGCGGTGATGCCGGTGAGTGGCGCGGTGAACTTCATGTCGTTGTGCGTGCTCTCCACCAGCGGGCCGCCCGCCAGGATGAAGAGGAAGGAGGGCAGGAAAGTGAACCAGGTGACCAGGCAGGCCGCAATGGCGCCGGCCAGAAACAGCTGGTCCGGCCCCAGCACCGCTTTGGCATACGCACCCACAAACGCCACAAACGCCACCACCATGATCAGCGGCCCCGGCGTCGTCTCGCCCAGCGCCAGTCCGTCGATCATTTGCGTGGGCGTGAGCCAGCTGTAGTGGCCCACCGCGCCCTGGTACACATAAGGCAACACCGCATACGCACCGCCAAAGGTGAGCAACGCGGCCTTGGTGAAGAACCAGCCCATTTGCGTGAAGGTGTGGTCCCAGCCCAGGCCCCAGGTCAGCGCGCCCATGGGCAGCGCCCACAGCACGGCGCCCGCCAGCGCCACCGTGGCCAGGCGGCCCCAGCGAAAGCGCGCGTGGGCCGGGGTGGGGGTGTGGTCGTCAATCAGCGCGGCACCAAAATGCTTGGCTGCGGCGCCATGTCCGCCTGCGCCGCTGAAGAGTGCGGGCGCCCAGCGCCCACCGGCATAACCCAGCAGCGCCGCACCCAGCACGATGAGCGGGAAGGGCAACTGCAGCGCGAAGATGGCCACAAACGAGGCCGCGGCAATGCCCCACAAGGCCTTGTTTTTGAGCGAGCGCGAGCCAATGCGGTGTGCCGCCTGCAGCACGATGGCGGTCACCGCGGGTTTGATGCCGTAGAACATGCCGGCCACCCAGCCCACGTCGCCAAAGGCGATGTAGACCCAGGACAGGCCGACCAGAATGAACAGCGAGGGCAGCACAAACAGCGTGCCCGCCACCACGCCGCCCCAGGTGCGGTGCATGAGCCAACCGATGTAGGTGGCGAGCTGCTGCGCCTCGGGGCCGGGCAGCAGCATGCAGTAGTTCAGTGCGTGCAAAAAGCGCTTCTCCGAGATCCAGCGTCGCCGCTCCACCAGCTCGGTGTGCATGATGGCAATCTGCCCGGCGGGCCCGCCAAAGCTCACCCAGCCCAGCTTGAGCCAGAAGGCAAAGGCCTGCCACAGTGACACGGGCGGCGGTGCTTCGGTAGGGGCGGTATCCTTGGTGGATGCTTGGGCATTCATAGTCGGATAGTCTAAGTGTTTTGTGCCTCCAGAGCCCATGGAATATGCGCAAACAGCTATCAAAATCAGAGCAAAAAGGAATATGCACATGAGCGATTTATCTGCCTTCCCCATCACCGCCAAATGGCCCGCCCAGCACCCCGACCGCCTGCAGCTCTACTCGCTGCCCACGCCCAATGGTGTGAAGGTGAGCATTGCGCTGGAGGAGCTGGGCCTGCCCTACGAGCCGCACCTGGTGAGCTTCCAGACCAACGACCAGCTCACGCCCGAGTTCATCTCGCTCAACCCCAACAACAAGATCCCCGCCATCATCGATCCCAACGGTCCCGGTGGCCAGCCGTTGGCATTGTTCGAGTCCGGTGCCATCCTCATTTACCTGGCCGAGAAAACTGGCCAGCTCATGTCGCAAGACCCGGCCCAACGCTACGAAACCATCCAGTGGGTGATGTTCCAGATGGGCGGCATTGGCCCCATGTTTGGGCAGCTCGGCTTCTTCCACAAGTTCGCCGGCAAAGACTTTGAGGACAAGCGCCCGCGCGACCGCTACGTGGCCGAGAGCACGCGCCTGCTGGGCGTGCTGGACAAGCACTTGGCCGGCCGCCAGTGGATGGTGGGCGACAGCTATTCCATTGCCGACATCGCCATCTTCCCCTGGGTGCGCAACCTGATTGGCTTTTATGCGGCGGGTGATCTGGTGGGATTTGCCGACTTCCCCAACGTGGCGCGGGTCTTGGCAGCTTTTGTGGCACGGCCAGCCGTGGAGCGGGGGCTGGCTATTCCGGCCTGACAAAGCTCAGGCATCATGCGAGGGCAGGGAGGCGGTGGCACCCCCACCGCGCTGCAGAAAGGTCGCCGTGAGTTCTTCAGACGCAGAAACCTCTGACGCATCCAGCTTTTCGATTGCCCGCCAGCACATCGTGGACGCCGACAAGTCCATCGTGGGCTACGAGTTGTTCAACCGCATGCAGGGCGACCGCGCGCACACCCTGGCCAGCGATGTGTCGCTGGTGCTCAACGTCATGGCGCAGAGCGGCAGCAAGCTGGTCAACGGCCAGGCCGACCTCTTCATCAACGCCACGCACGAGAGCCTGACCGGCTCGCACTGGGACTTTTTGGTGCCCCAGCGCACCATCATCGAGGTGCCGCCTTTTCCCGGGCACGATGCGGCCGGCATTGAAGAGGCGCGCCTGAAGTTGATGACGCTGCGCAAGCGGGGTTTTCGGCTGGCCTTCAACCACACGGTGGTGGCGCCGGTCTACAAGTCCTGGCAGGGCATTGCCGACTTTGTGAAGGTGGACGTGCGCGCCATTGACCCTGCCAAACTCAAGTCCCTGGTGGACGCCATCCACACCCGCACTGGCGCCATTGCCGTGGCCGAAAAGGTGGAGAGCGCGGCGCAGTTCGAGGTGTTCAAGGACATTGGTTTTCACTTCTTCCAGGGCTACTGGTTCTCGCGGCCCGAGCTGCTCAAGTCGCAGGTGGTCAGCCCCAGCCAGGCCAGCGCAGCCCACCTGTTCAACAAGTTGCGCAGCGAGGCCGATGTGGACGAGGTTGAGCTCGCCATCAAAAAGGACGCAGCGCTGGGCTACAACCTGCTGCGCCTGATCAACTCCGCCGGCCTGGGCCTGCGCACCAAGATCACCTCCATCCGCCAGGCCGTGATGCTGCTGGGCAACGAACGCCTGCAGCGCTGGGCCGCCATGCTGATGACCGCCGGTGTGGATGGCAAACCCAGCCTGGCCGGCAATATGGCGGTGGTGCGCGCCAAGATGATGGAGCTGCTGGGCAGCAAGACCCTCTCCCCCGAAGAGCAGGAGGAGGCTTTTTTGATCGGCCTGTTCTCCCTGCTGGACCGCATGCTGGGCTGCACCCTGGCCGAGGCCCTGTCCATGCTGGGGCTGGACGGTGCGATTACCGAGGCACTGCTGCAGGGCAGCGGCAAATACATGGACCTGCTGGCCATGGCAATTGCCTGCGAGATGGAGGACGCCACCGTGTTTGCTGAATCCGCGCAGCGGCTGGAGCTGTCCTACCGCGAGATCAACGTGGCCCACATGGAGGCCATTGTCTGGGCAGACGCGGTCTACCAGTAGCGCCAATCGCGTGGACGGTGGCGCTTAGCGTGCTGCCAGGTGCACCCCCGCCAGCATGCAGCGCACCGAGCCTCCGGCCAACTCGATGGTGGGGACGCGCAGTGGTAGCAGGCGCACGCTGCGCTCCAGCGTTTTGATTTGCTGTGGTTGCAGGCTTTGCAGCGCCCGGCTGGAGAGGGCCAGCAGGCGCTCCTGGCCATTGCTGAGCTCTAGCGCGTTGCCGGCAAACTCGCCAATCTGCTGGGCGCTGAGTGCCACCACTTCACGCCCGGTGTCTTCCAGCCGCTGCCGTACCTCGGTGCGGCGTGCGGTGTCGGCAATCAGCTCCAGGCCTACCAGTGCGAAATCGGTGGCCACACACATCAGCACATTGGTGTGGTACACGGCGCGGCCCTGTGCGTCTACCGCGTCAAAGGCCATGGGCTCGTAGTTGAAGTGTGTGGCAAAACGTTCCAGCGCAATCGCGTTGGCGCGGTTGCTGCGTGCGGTGTAGGCCACGCGTGCTACATGGTCCAGCACCATGGCGCCCGTACCTTCCAAAAACAGACCGTCGGCTTCCAGACCCGAGTAGTCGATCACGTCCTGCACCCGGTACTGCGCTTTGAGCATCTCGATGACATCCATGCGCCGCTCCAGCCGCCGGTTGGGCGAGTACATGGGGTACAGCGCCACATGACCGCCCGCATGGGTGGAAAACCAGTTGTTGGGAAATACGGCGTCGGGTGTGCGGCCCGGGTGCTCGTCTTCAAACAGGTGCACCTGCACGCCATGCTGTTGCAGCAGGCGCGCGGCCTCGGTGACTTCGGCATAGGCCTGCTGCGCCACCTCATCGGCTTGGCGGCCGAGGTCGCTGCGCTGGAACGCGTTGTCCGCTGCCGTTTGCGGGTTGGGCGTGAAGTGGTGGGGGCGCACCATGACCACGGCGGCGGGGGCTTGGGGGTAAATCTGGGGGCGCATGGCGGACTCCTGGGGCGGTGTTGCTGCCGCTCAGGCCACACGGCGCATGCGGGCGCGGCCCGCCTGGCGGCGGGTGTGGCTGAACAGGTCTTTGGGGTTGCTGGCCTCGGGAACCAGTTCCACATCGGTGCCAATGTTCAGTCGCAGTGCCTGTTCGTACACAAAACGCAAGGCCGAGTAGTCTTCCAGTGCAAAACCCACCGAGTCGAACACGGTGATCTGCTCTGCGTTTTGGCGGCCCGTTTCGGTGCCGGCCAGCACCTTCCACAAGTCCACCACGGGGAAGTCGGCGGGCAGTTGCTGAATGTCACCTTCCACCCGGGTCTGTGGCTCGAATTCCACAAACACCCGGGCCGCCCGCAGCACATCGGCGTGCAGTTCGGTTTTGCCGGGGCAGTCGCCGCCCACCGCATTGAGGTGCATGCCGGGCTCCAGCAAGTCGGGGGTGACGATGGTGGCGTAGGCCTTGTCGGCCGTCACGGTGGTCACAATGTCGGCGCCCGCTACCGCCTCGGCAGTGGTGGTGGCGCGGACCACCCGCAGGGCGGGGAAGGCGGCCAGGTTGGCTACCAGCTTGTCGGTGGCCTCGGAGTCCACATCGAACACGGCAATTTCTGCAATGCCCAGCCAGTGGTGAAAGGCCAGCGCCTGGAACTCGCTTTGCGCACCGTTGCCGATCAGGGCCATGCGCTTGCTGTCCGGACGGGCCAGGGCGCGGGCTGCCATCAGCGAGGTGGCGCAGGTGCGCAGGGCTGTGGCCAGCGTCAGCTCGGAGAGCAGCACCGGATAGCCGGTGTCCACTTCGGCCAACACGCCAAAAGCCATCACGGTGTACAGACCTTTGGCGGTGTTGGCAGGGTGGCCGTTCACGTACTTGAAGGCGTAGCGCTGGGCGTCAGACACGGGCATCAGTTCAATCACACCAATCTCGGAATGGTTGGCCACGCGGGCAGACTTTTCGAAGTCCGGCCAGCGTACAAAGTCGTTCTGGATGTGATCGGCCAACTGGCCGATGAAGTCTTTCACACCGATGGTGTGGATCAACTGGGTCATCGCGGGAACATCAATAAATCGGGTCATGGTCAGTGCTCGGAAAGTGGAAAATCTCAGGGCATGCAAAGCGCTTGCATGGCATAAGAGAGATTGTTTCGGCAGGCACGGCCAAACAGAAGCGCAACTTTTAGGCAAAAAGTTATCAATAAGTAGCAAAATGCCATGACTCAATGGCATTTTGAAAATACATGGACGATACCGACCGAGAACTGCTGGGCCTGCTGCGCGACAACGCGCGCCTTTCTACCGTGGCCCTGGCGGCCAAGCTGCGGGTGGCACGCGCCACGGTGCAGAACCGCATGGCCCGCTTGGAGAAAGAAGGCACGATTACCGGCTACACCGTGCGGCTCAAACCCGCAGCCGAGGCGGCCCGCATTCGCGCGCTCATGAGTGTGGCCGTGGAAGGCAACCGCGCCATGGAGGTGATGACCGCCTTGCGTGGCCACCCAAACGTGCAGGCCTTGCACAGCACCAATGGCCGTTGGGACATCGTGGCCGAGCTGCGTGCCGATACCCTGGAGGCCTTTGATGCTGTGCTGCGCACCATCCGCCAGATCGATGGCATTGGGACCACCGAAACCAGCATTCTGCTATCGACCTACAAGTAGCGCTTCTAAGTAAAAAGTGCCTATGGCACCCGTGGATATTGCGCGAGTAGCTCCTGATTCAGGAGCAAATCGATGGCTCAGGGCAGCAGCGTGGTGGGCACGGCTTGCGCTAGCAGCTCAGGGTAGTCGCGGCTGAAGTGCAGGCCGCGGCTCTCGTGGCGGGCCTGGGCGCTTTTCACGATCAGGTCGGCCACTTGCACCAGGTTGCGCAGTTCCAGCAGGTCGCGCGTGACGTGGAAGTGGGCGTAGAACTCCTGGATCTCACCCTGCAGCAGTGCGATGCGGTGGGCCGCGCGTTCCAGCCGTTTGTTGGTGCGCACAATGCCCACGTAGTCCCACATGAAGCGGCGCAGCTCGTCCCAGTTGTGCGAGATCACCACCGATTCATCGGAGTCGGTCACGCGGCTGTCGTCCCAGGCGGGCAGGGCCAGGGTGGCTGCGCCAGCACCCCGGGCCAGTTCTTCTGCTATTAAATGTGTAGCTGCTCGCGCAAATACCATGCACTCCACCAGCGAATTGGATGCCAAACGGTTGGCGCCGTGCAGGCCGGTGCAGGCAGTCTCGCCCACGGCGTAGAGGCCCGCTACCTCGGTGCGGGCCGAGAGGTCGGTGCGCACACCGCCGCAGGTGTAGTGCGCGGCCGGCACCACCGGGATGGGCTGCTTGGACATGTCGATGCCCAGCTCCAGGCAACGTGCATAGATGTTGGGAAAGTGCTCCTGGATAAACGCCAGCGGCTGGTGCGAGATGTCGAGGTACACGCAATCAAAGCCACCCTTTTTCATCTCGAAGTCAATTGCGCGCGCCACCACGTCGCGTGGTGCCAGCTCGGCGCGTGGGTCGTGTGCGGGCATGAAGCGGGTGCCGTCAGGCAGCAGCAGGCGGCCGCCTTCACCACGCACCGCTTCGCTGATCAAAAAGCTCTTGGCGTGTGGGTGGTACAGGCAGGTGGGGTGGAACTGGATGAACTCCATGTTCTGCACCGCACAGCCCGCGCGCCAGGCGGCGGCAATGCCGTCGCCAGTGGCGGTGTCGGGGTTGGTGGTGTAGAGGTAGACCTTGCCCGCGCCGCCCGTGGCCAGGATGGTGTGGGGCGCCTGGAAGGTCAGCACCTCGTCGGTGTCGTCGTCCAGCGCGTACAGGCCCACGCAGCGGTTCTCTCCGGCTTGCCCCAGCTTGGTGGTGGTGATCAGGTCCACCAGCGTGTGGTGCTCAAACAGCGTCACATTCGGGCTGGCTTTCACCTTCTCGATCAGGGTCTGTTGCACCGCGGCACCGGTGGCATCCGTCACGTGGACGATGCGCCGCGCGCTGTGGCCGCCTTCGCGCGTGAGGTGCAGCTGGCCGGCGTGGCCCGCTTCTTCAGAGAATGGCACACCCAGCTTTTGCAACCATGCGATGGACTGGGGTGCGTTCTCCACCACGAACTGCGTGGCTTTCAAATCGCACAGGCCCGCACCGGCGATGAGCGTGTCGTCCACGTGGGCGGCGAAGCTGTCGTCCTTGTCCCACACGGCCGCAATGCCGCCTTGTGCCCAGCCGCTGCTGCCTTCGCGCACCGCGCGTTTGGTGAGGATGGCGACCTTGTGGGTAGATGCGAGCAGCAGCGCTGCGCTGAGCCCGGCCAAGCCGCTGCCCACGATGAGCACATCAAAGGACAGGGAAGTGGAAGTAGAAGCGGACATGCAAAAAGAAGGTTGGTTGGGGGGGGGGCGCACTAGCCTTGGGCGTCGTGCACCGCCAGCTCCAGGGCCTGGGCCAGCGTGGGGCTGAGGTTGGCGGGGCCCAGGGCCTCGGTCACACCACAGCGCAGCAAAATGTCCTGCGGCTGGAAGGCCAACCCACAGGCGATAAAACGCACACCCCGCTTGTGGCAGGTGCGCACCAGGTCGGCCACCGTATCGGCGCCCGACGAGTCGATATAAAGCACGTTCTTGAAGTCCAGCACCAGCACCCGCTGGGGCAAGCGGTCTTCCAGTGTTTCAATGAGTTTGACCGCGCCAAAAAAGATCGCGCCGTGCAGCCGGAAGGCCGCCACACGCGCCTCCAGCCCGGACAGCGGCGGGTAGTCTTGCGTGTTGACCTGTTCGCAGCGTGAGAGGCTGGAGATGCGGTAGATGAACGTGACACAGGCCGCCACCAGGCCCACCTCCACCGCCACGGTGAGGTCAAACACCACGGTCAGAAAAAACACCATCAACAGCGTGGCACGGTAGGGCAGGCGGTACTGGCGCAGGTGCACAAACTCGCGCCACTCGCCCATGTTCCAGGCCACAAACATCAGGATGGCGGCCATGGTGGCCAGTGGAATGTTGTGCGCCAGCGGTGCTGCCACCAGCACCACCAGCAAGAGCGTGGCCGCGTGCACTATGCCGGCCACCGGGCTGGTGGCACCGCTTTTGGCGTTGGTCACCGTGCGGGCGATGGTGCCGGTGGAGGGCATGCCGCCAAAAAATGGCGCCACAAAGTTGGCAATGCCCTGGGCCATCAGCTCCTGGTTGGGGTTGTGGCGGTCGTCGATGATGCTGTCGGCAATGCGCGCGCACAGCAAGGACTCAATCGCCCCCAACAATGCCAGCGTGAAGGCCGGCAGCAGCAAGAATCGCGCGGTTTCCCACGAAACATCGGGCCAGACCAGGGTGGGCAGGCTGCTGGGCACACCGCCAAACCGCGTGCCAATGGTTTCCACCGGAATGCCGCTGACGCTGACCAGCAGCGTGGCCAGCACCAGCGCCACGATGGAACCGGGCACCAGTGTCCACTTGCGCGCCCAAGGCCGAGTAGAGGCCAGGCGGGGCACGCCCCATTGCCAGCCCACGATCAGGCCCAGGCTGGCCAGCGCCAGCAAGGTGGCGTAGCCGTTGAGGGTGTGCAGCGATTGGAAGATGGTTTGCACAATGCCAAAGAAGTTGCCCGGCATGTGGGGCACCTGCAGGCCCAGGAAATCTTTGACCTGCGACACCGCAATCAGCACCGCGATGCCGTTGGTAAACCCGATCACCACCGCGATGGGAATGAAGCGCACCAGCGTGCCCAGCTTGAACAGGCCAAACACAAACAGCATGACGCCCGACATGGCCGTGGCAATGATCAGGTTGGCCAGGCCATAGCGCTCCACGATGCCGTAGACGATGACGATGAAGGCGCCGGCCGGGCCACCAATCTGCACCCGGCTGCCACCCAGGGCCGAGATCAGAAAGCCCGCAATGATGGCGGTGAACAGCCCCGCCTCGGGCTTGAGCCCGCTGGCAATGGCAAAGGCCATGGCCAGCGGCAGCGCCACCACGCCGACCGTGAGGCCGGCCCCCACATCGCCCCAAAACCGCTGGCGGGAATAGCCTTGTAACGCCTGCAAGAGCTTGGGGCGGAATTCCAGTGGGGCTTGCATGCGGTGGACGGATGGGTGGGGCGCGGAGCTTTCAGTGGATGCGCATGCCGGGCTGGGCGCCGGGCCAGGGGTTGAGGATGTAGATGCCGGGGTTGGCCGACTCATCCGCATGGCTGGCCGCCATGACCATGCCTTCGGACATGCCGAACTTCATCTTGCGGGGCGCCAGGTTGGCCACCAGCACGGTGAGCTGGCCCACCAGCTCTTCGGGCTTGTACATGCTGGCAATGCCACTGAACACATTGCGCGTGGTGGGCTGGCCCTCGGCATTCTTCTCGCCCACATCGAGCGTGAGGCGCAGCAGCTTGGTGGAGCCTTCCACGGCTTCGCAGTTCACGATCTTCGCAATGCGCAGGTCGATCTTGGCAAAGTCGTCAATGCTGATGGTGGGCGCCAAGGCCTCACCACCGGGCGCATTAGGGTCTGCGGGCACCGCTGCTGGCGCTGGTTTTGCTACCTTTTTAGGAGCTGCTTGCGCAGGTTCCACGGGTGCTGCAGCCTCTTTTACTTCAAAAAGAGCGTCCAGTTGCTCGGGGGTGACGCGTTGCATCAGGTGCTGGTAAGGCGCAATCGCTTGCACATCGCCAGCCACGTTCCACTGCTGCATGTCCACGCCCACAAAGCCTTGCACCGCTTGCGCCAGACCGGGCAGCACGGGGGAGAGGTAGCGTGTGAGGGCGGCAAAGGTGTTGATGAGCACCGAGCACACCTGGTGCAGCGCCTGGTTGTTGGCCACATCCTTGGCCAGGTCCCAGGGCTTGTTCTGGTCCACATAGGCGTTCACCTTGTCGGCCAGCAGCATGATCTCGCGGGTGGCCTTGCCATATTCGCGGGCTTCGTACATCTGGGCCAGTGCGTCGCTTGCGCCACGCACCTCGGCCAGCAGCGCTGCGCCGGTGGCGCCAAAATCGCTGGTCAACTTGCCGTCAAAGCGTTTGGTCAAAAATCCGGCTGCGCGGCTGGCAATGTTCACGTACTTGCCGATCAAGTCGCTGTTCACCCGCGCCATGAAGTCGTCGGCGTTGAAGTCGATGTCTTCGTTGCGCGCCGACAGTTTGGCGGCCAGGTAGTAGCGCAGCCACTCGGCGTTCATGCCCAGGCTCAGGTACTTGAGTGGGTCCAGGCCGGTGCCGCGGCTCTTGCTCATCTTCTCGCCGTTGTTCACGGTCAAGAAGCCGTGCACAAACACGTTGTTCGGCGTCTTGCGGCCGCTGAACTTCAGCATGGCGGGCCAGAACAAGGTGTGGAAGGTGACGATGTCTTTGCCGATGAAGTGGTACTGCTCGGTGTCGGCCGCCGCCATGTAGTCGTCAAAGCTGCGCGTGTCGCCGTGCTTGGCCTTGGGGCCGCCCTTGTCGAACCAGTTTTTCAGGGAAGCCAGGTAGCCCACGGGTGCGTCCAGCCACACATAGAAGTACTTGCCCGGCGCGTCGGGAATCTCGATACCGAAGTAGGGCGCGTCACGGCTGATGTCCCAGTCGCCCAGGCCTTCGCTGGTGGTGCCGTCCGGGTTGGTGCGGATGGTGAACCATTCCTTGATCTTGTTGGCCACCTCGGGTTGCAGCTTGCCGTCCTGCGTCCAGTTTTCGAGGAACTCCACGCAGCGTGGATCGGAGAGTTTGAAGAAGAAGTGTTCGGAGTTCTTGAGCTCGGGCTTGGCGCCGGACAGGGCCGAGAACGGGTTGATCAGGTCGGTGGGCGCGTAGACCGAGCCGCAGACCTCGCAGTTGTCACCGTACTGGTCCTTGGCGTGGCACTTGGGGCACTCGCCCTTGATGTAGCGGTCGGGCAGGAACATGTTCTTCTCGGGGTCGAAGAACTGCTCGATGGTGCGCACTTCGATCAGGCTGCCATCCGCACGGTCACGCAGGTCGCGGTAGATCTGGCGGGCCAGTTCGTGGTTTTCTGGTGCGTCGGTACTGTGCCAGTTGTCAAAACTGATGTGAAAACCGTCCAGGTACTGCTTGCGTCCGGCGGCAATGTTGGCCACGAACTGCTGGGGGGTCACACCGGCCTTCTCGGCGGCAATCATGATGGGTGCGCCGTGCGTGTCGTCCGCGCCCACGAAGTTCACCGCATTGCCCTGCATGCGCTGGAACCGCACCCAGATGTCGGCCTGGATGTATTCCATGATGTGGCCGATGTGGAAGTTGCCGTTGGCGTAGGGGAGGGCGGTGGTGACGAAGAGTTGGCGGGGCATGGGAAATCGACTTTCACGGAGGAACCCGGGATTTTAGTCGGGCCTGCCTTCTAGAATGGTTGGAGCGCAAATAGGGAGGCGCTGTATGAAAAAAATACTATCGGTGCTACTACTTGGTCTTGCATCCACGGCATTTGCGCAAATGGAGATGCCTACATGCCAAGATCTACGCAAATTGACTCCTATCAAAGAAGGACGCCTGTTTACGAATGCTGAGTGGCTACAGCTTCAGAGCATGGTGCGCGAATCACCCGAAATCGGGGCGCTTGGGGCAGGTTTCCTGTATCTCTGTGGTATCGGAGTTCAAAAAGATGTTCAGCGGGGATTGCATGAGATCGAGCGTGCAGCTGAAGAACTCAACCCCCTTGCTTTTTCAGCGCTCTACTTTTTGCACAAGGGCTATTTGAGTGTCCCTGATGACGCCAGAATGGCTCGAAAGTGGTTACAACTTGGCGCAGAGCACGGTGTCCCTGAGCTACAGGTTGAAATTGGACGTTTGTATTGGCAGGGCATTGAATTGCCGCAAGACCTTGCAGCGGCCGAACGCTGGATGGTGAAAGCAGCAAGTCAAGGCCACTTGGATGCCTACGCAACTCTCGCGCAGTTTTATATCTCAAGGGAAAAATATGCGGATGCATTGAAGTGGAGCGAGATTGGCTCAACTGCAGGCGACGCAATGTCAGCGTATTTGTCGGGGTACATCTACTCCAAGGGACTGGGAGCTCCCGTTGACGCGAGCCTTGCCTTGCGGCGATTTACTTTTGCCGCTGAAAAACGCTTGGTGCTGGCAGAGCTACGTTTAGGAAAAATGTACTCTGCGGGGATTCTTGCGGAGTTGAACCACGCGAAGAGTCTCAAGTGGTATCGCCAAGCGGCCGATCGGTCAGTACCAGATGCCCAGGCTGCTGTGGCAAACGCATATGAACGGGGCTTGGGGGTGTCCGTTGACTTGCGTGAAGCCTATCTCTGGAGGAAAAAAGCAGATTCCCAGAAGAAGTCATTCTCACAAGATGTTCGCATAGCTTCAAAGCATCCGCTTTTGCAGGATTTATATGCTTGCAGCGGAATAGGCGATGCGGTGACAGACATTACGATAGCCAACGACCTTTCATGGGCGAAGCAAGGGGCCTATGAAGCTCAGGTGAAGATGGCGCAACACCTGGCCAGTAAGAAGAAGGATGTTGAGCAAGCATTGTGTTGGTACATGAGCGCGGTGGATGGTGGAGATATGCAGAGCACGGCCCATTTGGGGCTTGCGTACTTGAAGGGCGATGGATTGCCCATCAATCCTGCTCTCGGCGTGTACTTCCTCAGATTAGCTGCAGATGGAAACAATGTCTCTGCTAGGACGCGGCTGGCTGATGCTTACTTGTCGGGTGTCGGAGTTGAAAAAAGCCTAGTAGCTGCGTACGCGCTGAAGTTTGCTGGTCAGTGGGCTGATGACGAGCTTGATTCTTTGCTGGAGAACTATCACCCCGCATTCGAAGATGAAATGTCCACCGTGGAGATTTCCAAAGCTAGGCGCTTGATTCGTGAGATGTCAGTGCCCGGTGATTACCTGACTGCACTTGATCGCGCTACGACGCCGTAGTTCTGTCAGAGTCAGTTGTGTGTCACGAGAAGACATCACAGGGGTAGTTAGGATCGATTTTGCTGGAGGGGAGTAAAAATGAAAAAATTGTGGATTGCGTTGACCTTTTGTGTCGCACTGACGGCTCACGCTAGAGAGGTCATGCGTTGTGATCAACTTGCCGAGATATTGCAGATACCCGTGGGTAAATTGCTGAATCAATCAGAGTTGGACTTCTTGCGCAAGGAGTCAAACAACAATGAGGAATTTCCAGCAATGCTGGCAATGATGCAGGTGTGCGGCGTGGGCCTTCCGAAGGACCAAGCCAAGGGCCTGGAGATTCTCAAAGAGAATGCAGGCAAAGGTGGCGTGCTTTCCAGAGCAATTCTCGAATCCATCGCAAACGGCAGGATAGATATTCAGTCGAATCGAACGGCGGTCGTTCGTAAAGACATGGGAGAAGATGCGGACTACCAGTTTCAGCAGGGTCTCACTGCCCTTTGGGGCCTGCGTAATGATCAAAACCTTCTTTTGGCGGAGAGATGGTGGCTCAAGGCCGCGTCACAAGGACATGAATCCTCTCAGTTGGCTTTGGGCGTTTTGTATTACGACTTGAAGCGGTACCGGGAAGCTGCAACTTGGCTTGAACTCTCGGCACTCGCTGGGAGTTCACTGCCAGAATTTCTGCTCGGGAAGATGTTTTATTTCAGTTGGGGTGTGAAGCAGGACCTTGAGAAGTCCTTGATGTGGAGTGAACGTGCTGCCGGTCACGGAAACAGCTTCGCGATAGTCTGGCTCTCTGAAATAAAACGGAAGACGCTAGCCGAGATGGTTATCGAGCAACAGGAGGTCGACCGTGCGTATCAGGCGCGACAAACCTTGTCTAGCGGCAAGCCTGAGCTTTACTATTTGTCCTTAGTTTCAGGGGAGTTTGCGGCGAAGCCAGCTTCTAGGTATTCGGCAGCCAATCGCACGCAACCCAATAGCAGCCCCCGAAGTTTGTTTCGGGAAGGAGTTTCCCGATGGTACGGGGGGCTGGGTGAGCATGAGCGGCAAGATCAGAAACAAGGACTTCAGTTAATCAGGGAGGCGGCCGACAAAAACTTTGTCGACGCGGTTTTTTGGCTGGCTCGTGCCTATCACCAGGGAAGTGGCTTGCCCGCGAACAGTGTTGTTGCCTACGCGCTGTATTTCCATGCAGAGGCTCTTCAAAGCGGCACGCCGGTAATGTTGGCCGATTTCAAACCGCCATTCGAGACTCCGTTGAACGACATGCAAGTCAAGAAGGCACAGCAACTGACGCGTGCACTTGCCGAGTCCGGCAAATTTTTGCAAGCCTTGGACCTTGCTCTCGCGACTGGAGAATGACCTTGAGAAGTTTGAAGAAACATTTAGTTGTGTGGGGTGCAGCTTGCCTCTCAATACTGACTATGGATTGGGCCCAAGCTGCACCGGCCTTTTCTGAATTCAAAATAGAGAAACCGCCGGTGTGGGTCACGCAAATCGCGCCGGATACGCAAACCCAGCTTACGCAGAGCCAACAGAGCGAGGGTGTGTCGTATCTCCTGGTGGATCGCCAAATCCTGGTCCAGGGCAACACTCGGCAGACCTACTACCACTCTGCGTTGAAAATCCAGAATGAGAGCGGGCTGGAGAACTCGTCCAATGTCGAAATCCGTTTTGACCCGTCCTACCAGACGCTGCATTTGCATTCAGTCCAGATCCGCAGGGGTGACAAGATAATCCCCAAGTTGGAGCCGTCTGCAATCAAGGTGCTGCAGCGTGAGAAGTCACTGGAGCAGCTGATCTTCAACGGCAGCAAGACTGCCAACCTCTTCCTTGAAGATGTGAGGGTGGGTGATGTCGTGGAGTACGCCTACACGGTGCGTGGCAGCAACCCGGTGTTTGGTGGGCGGCATTACAGCCAGTTTGACCTGCAGTGGGGTGTTCCCGTGTTGCAGGTTCACGCCCGCCTGCTGACGGAGCCAGGACGCAAGCCCGCCATCAGGCCGCTGAACAATGCGCCAGAGCCTGTCGAGCGTCTGGTCGGTGGCCTGAAGGAATATGTATGGAGCCAGAAAGCGACGGCTTCGCTGCGTGTTCGGGACGATGCACCGGCCTGGTTTGACCCCTATCCTTCTGTGCAGTGGAGCGATTACCATGACTGGCAGTCGGTGGTGCAATGGGGCGTGCCGCTGTACGCGACGCCCACCCGATTGCCGGCGGAGCTGACGGCAGAGGTGGAACGCATCAAGAGCCAGTACGCCAATCCTGCAGAGCGCGCAGCAGAGGCGCTGCGGTATGTGCAAAAGACTGTGCGCTACCTGGGCGTGGAAGTGGGGCCAGGATCCCATGCACCTACGCCGCCAGAGCTGGTGCTGTCGCGCCGATTCGGCGATTGCAAGGACAAGACCCTGTTGACACTCACGCTGCTCAAGGCGGTGGGGGTGGAGGCAAACGCGGCCCTAGTGAGTACCCGGTACAAAAAAGGCATTGCTCTATGGCAGCCGTCGCCTGGCGTATTCGATCACGTGATCGTGCGGGCCAAGGTGGGGGGGGAAGAATTCTGGTTGGATCCAACCTTGCAACAGCAATTGGGCGGATTGAGCGACATTTCACAGGCTAACTTTGGTTACGCGCTGGTGCTGGAGCCACAGCAAACAGGATTGACCGAGATCCAGCAGGGAAGTGCCGTGATGTACAACCGCAAGGTGCTGGCGGTGTTGGACAGCAAAGCGGGAACCGGCAAGCCGGTCTCCTACACGGTGACCACCGTGTTGGATGGCCTGAGTGCCGAGCGCACACGCAATTCGCTAGCCAAGGATGCGCCGGACGATGTGCAAAAGCAGTTGGTGAATTACTACGCCCGCTTCTACCCCAGTATTTCCGTTGCGCGCCCCTACGAGATCAGCGACAACGCCGCCACCAACCAGCTCACCATGACGGAGTACTACGTGATTCCGGAGTTCTGGACCGAGGGCAAAGGCAATGCGATGGAGGCATACGTGGCGGTACCGGATGTCAATGACTACCTGCGTGCGCCACGGAACACGGTGCGTACGGAACCGCTGGGCCTGTTCCACCCGGCGGATGTCCGGCAAACCACCTATGTGCTGCTGCCAGAATCCTGGAAGTTCAAGAATGGGACTTCCATCATCAAGGATCCGGCGTTCGCATTTGAAAGCTCCGTCAAATCTGAGCCGGGGCGTCTGACCTTGGTGGATCAATACCGCTCGTTGTCTGATGCTGTCAAACCTTCCGATATGCCCACCTATCTGGAGAACCTGCGCAAGTCGCGCAATATTCTGGGCTATTCCTTCGCGCGTCCTAGCGACACGGAATGACTAAGAAGGGCAGTGTGCACGGCGCACACTGCCAGCCCCCTCAGTCCTTGAACACCGGCGCCCGCTTCTGCATGTTCGCCGTCATCGCTTCCGTCAAATCCTGGCTCATCAGCATCGCCGCGTTCCAGGTGGCGATGTAGTTCAGGCTGTCGGCCACGCTGTGGTCGCGGGCGTAGGTGATCATTTCCTTGGTGCCGCGGATGGACAGGGGTGACTTGGCGGCGATGGTGGCCGCAATCTCTTGAACCCCGGCGTAGAGCGCCTCGTGGCTTTCAAACACACGGTTCACCAGGCCGATCTTCTGCGCTTCTTCGGCGTCCATCTTGCGGCCGGTGTAGGCCAGCTCGCGGGTGATGCCGTCGCCCACAAGCTTGGGCAGGCGCTGCAGGGTGCCCACGTCGGCGGTCATGCCGATGTCGATTTCCTTGATGGTGAAAAACGCATCGGCGCTGGCGTAGCGCATGTCCGCACAGGTGACGAGGTCGATGCCGCCGCCAATGCAGCCACCGTGGATGGCGGCCAGCACCGGCTTGCGGCAACGCTCCAGGCTGGTCAACGTGTCTTGCATATCCAGAATCATGCGGCGCAGCGACTCGCGCATGCGGCCATCACAGTCATTGGCAATCTGCGGGCCGATGCCCATCATCATTTGCAGGTCGATGCCGGCGCAGAACAGCTTGCCCTCGCCCTGCAACACCGCCACGCGTGCTTCGGGTGTGCGGTCCACCCACTCAAAGGCTTGGCGGATTTCCTGCCACATGGTGGCGTTCATGGCGTTGGCCTTGTCGGGGCGGTTCAGGCGGATGGTGGCAATGTGCGCATCCAGCGTGACCTTCAGAGTTTCAAATTGCATGGCTATCTCCTGTTTTTAAGTGTTTTAGGCCTCTAGCCCCCGTGGAATATGCGCGGGCAGCTACTAAAACAATAGCGTTTTTCAGTTGTCGCGATCAGGTCTTGGCGGGCTTCATCATCGCTAGGTAGGGTGCCAGGCGCTTGCCCATCTCGTCGCCCAGTGCTTGCAGGCCGCTCATGGGGCGCACCATCACTTCAAAGTCGGTGATCTTGCCCTCGGCGTCAAACTGCACCATGTCAATGCCCTTGAGCTCTTTGCCGTTCACCTTGGCGCTGAACTCCAGCACCAGGCTGTGGCCGTCGGCACTGGCCAGCTCGCGGTGGTACTTGAAGTCTTCAAACACCTGCACCACGTTGGTCAGAATGACCTGCACCGCCTGCGAGCTGGGGTAGGGCGTGTGGGCCATGGGCGAGCGGAACACCGCCTTGCGGTGCAGGATGGTGGGCAGCTCGGCCAAGTTCTGTTCCGCAATCATCTGGTGCCAGAGCTTGAGGCTGGCGGCCACCGGCGCTGGCAAGGTTTGCGCCAGCGTAGGGGCAGTACCCGCTTCCGCAGCCTTGGCAGGCACAGCGCCAAAGGCCAGCGCCAGTTCGGTGCCTTGCTTGATCGCGCGCTTCGCGTCCAGCTCGGCGGCCACATCGGCACCGCCAATCAGGTGCACGGCCACACCTGCCGCTTGCAGTTCGGCCTGCAGTGCACGCTGCGGGTCCTGGCCCGCGCAGATCACCACGTTGTCCACCGGCAGCACCAGGTCCTTGTCGCCCACGGTGATGTGCAGGCCCGCATCGTCCACCTTGCGGTAAGTCACTCCGTTGATCATTTCCACCTCGCGGTTCTTGAGCGAGGTGCGGTGAATCCAGCCTGTGGTCTTGCCCAGGCCGTCGCCCACCTTGCTGGTCTTGCGCTGCAGCAGGTAGACCTTGCGCGGCGTCTTCTCGATGTGCGCGGGCTTCAGGCCACCGGCGTGGGCAAACGTGGTGTCCACGCCCCATTCGGCAAAGAACTTGGCCTGGTCCAGGCTGGGGCTGGTACCTTCGTGCAGCAGGTACTCGGCGGTGTCAAAGCCAATGCCGCCCGCACCAATCAGCGCCACGGTGTTGCCCACGGGTTTCTTGTCGCGCAGCACGTCCAGGTAGCCCAGCACCTTGGGGTGGGTAATGCCTTCAATCTCTGGCATGCGCGGTGTCACACCGGTGGCCAGCACCACTTGCTTAAAGCCAGCAGTGCTCAGGTCTTGTGCGCTGACTTTTTTGCCCAGCTGCAGCTTCACGCCAGTCAGCTCGATCTGCTTGCCGAAGTAACGCAGGGTCTCGTAAAACTCTTCCTTGCCAGGCACCTGCTTGGCCACGTTGAACTGGCCACCGATCTCGCTGGCCGCATCAAACAGCGTCACATCAAAGCCGCGCTTGGCTGCTTCGGTGGAGAAGGCCAAACCGGCCGGGCCTGCGCCCACCACGGCGATGCGCTCTTGGCTGGGGGCGGGGCTGTCCACCATCAGGGTTTCGTGGCAGGCGCGCGGGTTCACCAGGCAACTGGTGATCTTGCCGCCAAAGGTGTGGTCCAGGCAGGCCTGGTTGCAGCCGATGCAGGTGTTGATCTGGTCGGCCTTGCCCTCAGCCGCCTTTTGCACAAACAGCGGGTCGGCCAGAAAGGGGCGGGCCATGCTCACCATGTCGGCTTGGCCGCTGCTAAGGATTTGCTCGGCCACTTCAGGCGTGTTGACGCGGTTGGTGGCGATCAGTGGAATCTTCACCTTGCCTTTGAGCTGCTCGGTGACCCAGGCAAACGCGGCGCGCGGCACTTTGGTGGCGATGGTGGGAATGCGGGCTTCGTGCCAGCCGATGCCGGTGTTCAGGATGGTGACGCCAGCGGCTTCCAGCGCCTGCGCGAGCTGTACCACCTCTTCTTGGGTAGAGCCGCCTTCCACCAGGTCCAGCATGGAGAGGCGGAAGATGATGATGAAGTTGGCGCCTACCCGCGCCCGCGTGCGGCGCACGATCTCCAGCGGAAAACGAATGCGGTTCTCATAGCTGCCACCCCACGCGTCGTCACGCTGGTTGGTCTGGCGCGCGATGAATTCGTTGATCAGGTAGCCCTCGGACCCCATGATCTCCACGCCGTCGTAGCCCGCGCTTTGCGCCAGGGCGGCGGCGTTGGCGTAGTCCTCAATGGTTTGCTCCACTTCTTCCGACGTCAGTGCATGCGGGCGGAAGGGGCTGATCGGTGCCTTGAGCGCACTGGGCGCCACCAGCTCGGGGTGGTAGGCGTAGCGGCCAAAGTGCAGGATCTGCATGCAAATCTTGCCGCCCGCGGCGTGCACAGCATCCGTCACCACCTTGTGTTTGTCGGCTTCTTTTTGGCTGGTCATGGCGGCACCGCCCGGCATGGGGCGGGCGCGGTCATTGGGGGCAATACCGCCGGTCACGATGAGGCCTACGCCGCCCTTGGCGCGCTCGGCGTAAAAGGCGGCCATGCGGGCAAAACCGTCGCGCGCTTCTTCCAGGCCCACGTGCATGGAACCCATGAGCACGCGGTTCTTCAGCGTGGTGAAGCCCAGGTCCAGCGGGGCGAGCATGTGGGGATACAAGTTGACGGCAGTGGGGGCGGGCACGGGCATAGGGTCTCCTTTGTTGTTGGGTGGCTGCGGGGTCACTATGCAACCAGTTGCAGCGCAGTGTAGAAGTCTAGCCAGTTTTATGCAACTGGTTGCATAGTTAGAGGGCTGCCCTTAGACTCGCCCGCATGTCGCTTGCCCATGCCGTGCTCACCTCCCTGATTGAAAAACCGTCCTCCGGCTACGAGCTGGCGCGCCGGTTTGACAAGTCCATCGGCTACTTCTGGCACGCCACGCACCAGCAGATTTACCGCGAACTGGCCCGCATGGAAGAGAAGGGCTGGATCGTCTCGGACAGTGCGCCCGACGCCGGCGCCACCCGCAAGCGCGAATACCAAGTGCTGCCCGCCGGCCGGGCAGAACTGGTGCGCTGGACGCAGGAGCCCACGGCCCCTACGGATTTACGCGATGAATTCACCGTGAAACTGCGCGCCGATGCGGCCTTGGGTGAGGTGGACTTGAGTGGAGAGCTGCGTGCGCGTATTGCCCAGCACACCGAGCGGCTGGCGCACTACCGTGCGATTGAGGCGCGCGACTTTGCGCGGGGAAATGCGATGCCGCGGGCCAAGCGGCTGCAGTACCTGATCCTGAAGAAAGGGATCATGTACGAGGAGGGGAGCATTGCCTGGGCGACGGAGGCGTTGGGGGTGTTGGAGCTTGGGTGAAGAGGAAATGATAATTTGGTCTTGATTAAATCAACTATGAAATATCTAGCATTCGGTATTTTTTATGGATTATTTGTACTCTCATGGAATGGCTTTTCTTTCCCTCATTTTGACTATGAAAGCATCCATAGTGAAATAGGAGTTGCCAAGTGTGAAGGTGGGCCATCCAACAAGGCAAATGGTGGAACATACGTTGTGAATGACAAGAAATATGTTGGTGATTTTAGTCGTTTGTTTGGTTTTACCTCCACATCTTGTAGCAGCGACTTGATTGGCAACATAGTCGAGATTCGTTGGATTGAATCAACAGATCCTTCCTCGCGTGTTTTGGTGCAAATAAGTGATGTGAAAACTCAAAAAATCTATGGCATTCCAGCCGACGAGAGGCTTGCGCTTTACAAGCATGATGAAAACGATTACGCAGAAGTCTGGATCGTCAAAATATTTGTTGGGGTGATATTTTTTCTAATAATGAGGAAATTCCAATCAAGTAGAAAAAATAAAAAAACTCTTTTGTCTGCCGCTAATTAGCTGTGTTCGAAATAGGGTCCCCAAAACCGCTTTTGAGTAGCTGTTGCCCAAAAGCCCTTTTATTGGGCTTTGGGGTTGAAGTACGTTGTCATTGGCACGATATGGGTGGGCTTACTTGATAGAAGGACTGGCACGCTGGCGGGTCTGTCCGGTCTTAAGCATGTTCAAAGGGCTGATTGTGGCCATGGGGGCGACGTTTCGCAGCCAATCTCCCCGGCCCAAGGCCCGAACGACCGCAATGAGCGTGCGCAGGGTGGAGCCGTTCCCGGATTCCAGATTCTTCAAGGCGCTGACGCTGCAGCCCGCACGTAATGCCAATGTAGCTCGATCAATGTTCTGCTTCAAGCGCAGCGACTTGATCTGCTCTCCTATATCCATTTCGAATTCTTCAATGGTGTTTGCTGTCATATACAAGGGTTTCAAATAAAGCCATTAATCAGGCAAACAGACATTTATGGCTTCTTTTGAAGCCATTGTGGAAAATCAAAATCCGCTAGATCAAACTCTGTTGAATCGGGTGGCTATGAATACGCTAACTCGCTCGTGTACGTCGTCCCCGAGTTCCTTTAAAAAAGAATGCCCATCTCAGACGTTGGGCAGGACCCGGTCGCGCAGCTTGGCCATAATCCAGTCCAGCTCGACCTCACCGAGGTCGCCACGCTCGCTGCGAATTCCTGCATGAACGTACTGCAGGACATCCTCCAGAGACATGTCGGGTCTTCGGAGCCGCTTGTTGGGGACATAGGCAACCAGAGTCTCGACCCAGTTAGCGCAATACATATACCGTTCCTGACGCTCTTCATCGGTCAAGCCGACGACGTAACGTCCCTCAATGAGCCTGGCCGCGAACTTGGGCTGGGCTCCACCTAACGCTGCAGGATAAGGATCACGGGGATAGTCATCTGGCACTACGACGTCCGAGACGGTATTCTCACTGGCGTCTGTCTTGGATTGCTCGGTCATGGCTGTCTCCTGAGGTGTAGTGGCTGAAAACAGGATGGCTATTCCGGCCCAAAGTGCTGACGCAGCTTCCTCTGCAAATCCTGCAAGACGGACGGTTTGCTCAGGCCTTCGATGGGGTCGGTCATGACGTAGTTGTCCCACAGCGGGTCGGGCCAACCTTCATGGTCATCATCCAGCGCAAGCCAAGCAGACGGTTTGCGGCGACCGTAGTCCTGAACTATCTGCTGCCAGCGGGGTAGAGTGCGGAAGTCGTCCTTGTGCATGGCGCTGTGATAGGTCGCACCGATGACACGCTCCCGCAATCCCGGCACAAGCCTTTCCGCCGTATCTGTACATCCGTACTTCAGAACCCAGGAAGTGCTCAGAACAATGCGTATTTCTGGGTAAGGAACCAGCAGGTGCGCCAGAAGACTGGCATGGGCAAACAAATGGTGAGCCGGGCCCATTTGCAGATATGCCCCTTTTTTGGGGTGGACAAGAACATTTTCGTGGTGCAGGACACCATCAAAGTCCAGATACAGGACCTGGCCAGTCAAGGAGAATGATTCGCCGCCCACAGGGAAATCTTTGGGGATATCGGGATACAGCGTGGCATCGGTAGACATGGCAATCCTTGCTGGAACTAGCGCGAATTTCGACCTGCAGCTACACCCCTCGCTCGAAAAGGTGTTTTGTCATTCACCAACTTAGCGCCGAACTGCGAGCGCAACAAACGTTTCACCCTCCTAAATCCCGGTTCAGTCTTGGCTACGGTTTCAGGGGTTTGACCGCCCAGTTCTGAATGGGGTGCATCCAGCCAGCGCCGCGCCCGCTTCATAGATCCAAGAGCCTTGAACGCCAGGCTGTCCAATTCCGTCAGACGTTCGTAATCCGGGCTTCCAAATTCTCGGCCAACCGGCGCAACGCGGTCCCACAGAGCATCCTCTTTGGACACACGATTCATGTCTTGGATTGACACCTTCACACCAGCAGGTAGACGCAGCATGCCCTGGAGATCCGCTGCCGACTTGTCTTTGACCATGGTTGGAACGCGTCCGATCTTGGGCCTGGGTCGCAGGCTGGCCTGGTACAAGTCGAACTTCCATTGCAGTTCCGCCCACAACTCTGGTGGTGTCCCCAGCGCCAAGCCAAGACGAATGGCCATATCTGCCGAAACGCCAGATGCCGCACTAAGCAGGCGCGAGAGCGTGGATCGACCTACCGCCAGTTTCTCAGCTGCCTCAGCCACAGGAACGTCGCCCAGATATTCCCGAAGGACTTCTCCTGGGTGAGGTGGGGCTTTCTGTCGTTTCATCTGAGACATCGAAGGGGGATGCGTGTAGTCTGACCCTATTTCCTAGCTTGACTCGCCGGTGTTGGCATTTCTGATCACTTGCGCAGTGCATCGCGATTGAAGAACTTCAATTCGATATTTTTTTCATCGAGCTTTATGGCGTCGACCGTGCCCTTCAATGAATTGCGAACGTAAAGATCGCCCGTTGCGTCCACCGTGCAAAGGGTGGCGATGTCTTGATTTCTGCAGCGGATGTTGGTGAACTTCAGATTCTCAAGCTCCGAGTGTCGACCGAAGTAGCGGCCGAACACCATCTGCTTGTACTGGACCTCAATTTTCTCCATTGGCGGTGCAACTGATTTTCCGCAGCCGGACATGACCATGGATCCAGACAGCATGCCCACCACCGCAATAGCCCTTGTCAGATTGTTGAACATCTACGGACTCTCCCTTTGAGTTGATAAAACACGCAATGTACGAATTAGTGTGTGTATCAATGAGTATACAAATCTCAAAGTCGGAGGGTGGCAAACAAACCCCTCGATCCCAAACTGTCCTTAGGTCTGCGCGTCAAGGAACTGCGTGCGGAGAAGAAAGTTACCCAGGAAGAACTGGCGGACCGGTGCGATCTGTTTCGCACGTACATGAGCCGTATCGAGTCAGGTTTGGCCAATCCAACGCTGACCGTACTCCACACGCTGGCTCAGGGGTTGGAAGTCAGCCTTATGGAGCTGTTGATGGCTCCAACCGTGGTGCGTCCTCAACGGGTGCGCGCCGTGAAGCCTGTTTCACGAGGCCGGGTGAGTAAGTAGTACAGGGCGGCAGTGGGTGCTGCGTACCACTAATGTCTCAAATGGGGCCAGTTGGAGACATTGAACGACGTCCGCTAACAACCAATGTAACAACCGGCTCTCATCATGTCGGACGACCGACTGTTAGGGTTATCCCTATCAATTTTGGCGCAGATTCACCCGAATGGGGGATGCTCAAGCCGACTCATCTCGTTTACCGTTAGTTCAAGATAGAACAGATATCAAGCCTAAGAATTGCCAAAGTTTTTTCATTAGCTGTTTTACAGGGTTTGCCGTAATCATTCATTCAACCGACGCCTGACTGATCTGCCTAGCTCATACGTTAGACCGAATTGGCCGTTCTCTTCAAACCTACCTAAGGAGCTGTTTATGTTGAATACGCACGAATTCTCAGTAGAAAGCGCGAGCAACGTTGTGAAAGAGGATTTGGGAGGCGTAAATTTTGCGTGGCTGGAGATCACACGGAAATGCAACCTTGAATGCGTGCATTGCTATACAGATTCAAGCCCATATCTAGATTTATACGGTCAAATGACCGATGAACTATGGATGCGGGTAATTTCCGAACTTGCTTCATTGGGGTGCTCCAAAATTCAATTTATCGGTGGAGAGCCGATGTTGCATCCATCATTGAGTAAATTCATCGCTCATGCGAAAGAACAAGGAATACAAAAGATTGAAGTCTTTACCAACGGTACAGTAATAAATGAAAAATGGGCAAACTTCTTTCTTTCAAACTCTGTGAGTGTTGCCACTTCTTACTATGCATCCAATGCTCTAGTACACGAACAAATCACAAAAAAGAAAGGCAGCCACAAGAAAACCAATCAAGGCCTTGGTTTTCTTTCAAAAGTTGGAGTGCCCTTGCGAGTCGAAATAATCGACATCAGCGGAATAAATTCCGACGCGATTTCTCAAGCAAAGTACAGCCTGAGTGAACTTGGAGTTGATTCCATACACGTAGATCAAGTACGCCACATTGGCAGAGGCAGAACCTGCGAAACTGAACTACAGAAAGGGACCTGCGGCAACTGCTGGAATCATAAAGTGTGCATCACGAACACCGGAACGATCTTCCCATGTGTCATGAGTCGTACGACGCAGCTTGGCAATGTCCTTCATAGTTCATTGGAGGACATTGTTGAGAGTAAGAAAACAATATCGTTCCGCACAAAATACAAGGCACAGATAGCTCACCTCGCATCCTGTCCTCCCAGTGACGATTGCAGCCCTGACAATGGCGCATGTGGGCCCGATAACTGTTCTCCGGGTGATGCGGGAGAGGATTGTGGCCCTGACACACGGTGATGCAGGGGCAGACTACAGTTGCCTCATGGCGCATACGCCTAGCCCGACAGTCGAAAAGTTCTGCCACAAGCCGGGCTGTGACTCCCTGTGCGTCCCTCCGTCCGTTCTTCACTTCTACGTTGACGACTGCTTGAGATTACCAAGTAGGCAACATCAGCCAGTGCACCACATTTGTACCAGATGGATGGTGGAGTAGATAGGAGGCGCGAGGCGCATGCTAAGCTCAAACCAGCTTACGATAGCCACTCAGGCCGCCCAAGGCTTACGTGGCTTCTGAGCCGCATGCGTGCAATTGCAATGAACCACCTTCGCAACTTGTCCGAATGAACGGTTCCGGAATCGACACAAGCGCCCTACTGACAATGTTGGGCCTCATCGCTGCTGTTTGGGCGTTAGTACCGTCCACTGCCAGGCTCAGCTTCCAGCTCAGTCTGTCGCGGTTGGATTGGGCAGTCATCTGGGGCACGCTGTTCGCAATCCACGCGCTGTATTTCGAGCCTGTGCTGCGCGACCGAGGGCTCTATTGGGTCATTGGGCCGTGGCGCTGGGGCTTCGACAAAGGAGGAGCGCAGTATCTGCTCTTTCTGGTGCTCGCTGGATTCGTCTACCTGCGATCGCGGCGAACGCGATTGAATCGAAGAAACCTTCCCCTATTTGAGAAGCTGGTGACCTCCTTGCTTCATTCCCGCAAATTCGAGGAGCTTGTCCCCCTTATGGATCACCATCTCGATGCGACGCTGGCTTTTGCAAATGCGGAAAGCATTCGTGGTCGAGTGGCGACTTGGCTACAGCCGTCTCTGCCTCCAATAGTCATGGCCATGGGTGAAGACGGGCGAATTTCGATTCGTTCTGCAAGCCAGAGCAGACTTGCTCGACTTGAGCGTTGGCTCAGAATAACGATAGCGAGCGCAATTGGCCCGGCGAAAGGTTATCGTCAACGAGCCCGGATGGTCGTACGGATATTGCTGTCGTCAAGAGATTTCGTCGCCTATTTGGCTGTGGTCAGGCCCTACTTGTGCCTCAACGTGGTAGAGCGAGTGGGAATGATCATCGAGGAATTCGAGGACGATTTCTTCGAGGCATTGCTGGCCAACGAGGGTAGCATTCTTTACTCAGAGTTGAAGAACAGCCAGAACCTCAATGGCGGAGACGGACATCGGCGTGCAATTCCGGAGGAAAACCGGTTGTTGGCGTTCTATCTCAAGGATGTCAAGGTCGCTGCCAAACTTGGTGTGTACCGCTCCGTGGGTGAAGCAGTCTTATCGCGGATCAACGTCGATGATGCGTTGCTGGCAAAGTTGAACGGCCCAATGTTCACGTACCAGGAAACTGGCAAGTACCGCTGCCCGGTCTTCGCTGGGATCGGCTTCTTCGAAATCATGGTCCTCGAAGGGCTTCATCAACGCCTCCCTGACCATCTTTGGCTTCACTATTTCCCGCACTTCAGTCGGAAGCTTGTGTCACGAGCCAGGGACCTTCGGCCAGACGACCAGAACCACGAGTTCCCGACGCCTCTCTGCTACTTGCTCTACGAACTGGTAGCTGCCACCAGGGATTGGATCGATGACGGAATCCGGCTTACGGAAGGTGATGCGTTGGTTGACCCCGATGCGCGTGACGGTATGCACATCCTCATCTCGTTTGAAGCAGCCCAGGCAACGGGTCGCATATTGGAGCCGATATTGTGTTCGCCTCAGCTCACGCAAGGTTTGAAGGTTGAGCTATTGACGGTGATGGTGCGGATGCTTGCAGAACTGCGCCACCACCCACGGCTGGCTCGTCTCGAATCCGCATTGCGTGAGAGCTTGATTACGCCATACGACACTTCAATCAATGCTCGTTATGTGAGTGAGCTTCGCAGAAGCTTTGACGAGGTGGATCATGTGCTCAGAGCCGAGTTGCATAGCTTCGACCTTGCGTTGGCGGATGCCGAAGAGAAGGCGCAGGGTTGGTAGGTGAGTGATGCCGAGGCCGCCGCAGAAGTATTTTGTCCGAACGAGGATCAGGCGCAGAACAGCTTGTTGAATTGGCCAGCTTGGCGGTGCTGCGCTGCGGATCTTTGTCGACTCGCAATTCAGGGGAGGTATCCGATTAGGTGATACTAGGGTCAATGAATATAAGGTGTCTGCGCCCCCTCAGTTCGGTTGATTTTTCGTGGGCGAAAGGCGTTTGCTCGCGACAGCCCAGTGAGCAAAGAGGCATGCATGAGTGAAGACATTCAGATTGCCCCGATGGTTTTACCCGGTTTCGCGGCAGAAGTGGCACGGGTCCTGCGCGGTGTCGACGAACTTTTTCATCGGGTCAACGGAGCTATTCCGCCTGACCAGAAAGTCCTTGCGCTCTCACCAGACACGCCTTCACGGGATGCGATTAAGCTGCTGGCGGAACGCTTCTATTCACAGGCTCCAGTGGCTTTGGGCAACAAGGTACTGGGCGTGTTTTCCTTTCGATCATTTGCCCAAAGATCTGCGGAGTACTCACTGGAGACGTTAAACAAGCAAAAGCATGCACCCGGGGACCTCACAGTAGAGGAGTGTATGGAGAAGTTCGACTTCGCAAACTTAAGCGACGAACTCAACAAGCATTTTGATTCCCTGGAGCGTGACAATGGCGTCCTTGTCGGTGTACCCAGCAACTTAATTGCGATCTTGACGCCGATGGATGTGCTTCGCTACCTTTATCGAATAGCTAGTCCATTTGTGGCGTTATCGGAAATTGAGTTGTCCTTGCGAACACTCATCCGTAGCGCAGCCACCGATGAAAAAATTAGGGAATTAGCCGCGTTAATTTTCGCGCGTCAAGTAGGGGCGGATGGCCATGTTCCAGAAACGCTCGAGGAGATGACTTTCGACAACTACCGACTGCTTGTAGCCAGCGGTAACACCTGGCCGATCTTTCAGGGGGCATTTGGAGGTTCAAGAGAGCGTGTAAGCGCGAAACTGAAGGACGTCGGTGAGCTTCGCAACACCCTGTTCCACTTCAAACGTCCAATCGCAGATGTCGAAACACAAGGCATAGTCCTCGTCCGAGATTGGCTGCTGAGTAGAGTCGAGCAACTGACCTCGAAGGTTCAGGGGGAGGGCAAATGACTGACTCTATCTCACGCCCCCTGTTTGGGTATCAAGCGCACTTTATTGCGGATTGGTCGGCTTCGTCGCACCGCCGCGCGGCCTTGGTTTGGCCGGCAGGTGCAGGTGCAATTAGCACAATTTTGGCGCTCCTATATCAGCTTCCCCAGCATCAGCGCGTTCTGATCGTTGCCGATCGGCAGGAACTGGCACAGCAGTTCATCTACTCTCAGCGAGACCACGAGGTATCGATACGTGCAGTTGACGGGTATACGTATCGAGAAATGCAGAGCGCTTTGGATGCCAACTCGTCGATTTGGACTGAGAGCCAAGTCTATGTGTTGACTTCATCGCTCGCGTCACAATCGGACGTCGGTTTCAGTCTCCAGCGCCAACCTTGGGACATGTTGATCTTCCTGGACACGACAAATGCTTTGACATTGCGGCTGGTTGAGTCTTTCTCGACCGATGCGACTCGTGTCCTATGGAAGCTAAGACCAGGTGCTGATCCGTTTTCGTTGGATACCAATATCTGGATGATCAATCATTTGACAGTCAGAGAGTTAAGTCGCGACCGAGGTCTTCCCGTGAGTGAAGCCCCATATGTGCTTGTTAGAGCTCTCACTAGTGAGCCGACTGCTCAGGAGCGCTTCGTCGCGAATCTCATAGACAAACTTATCACGATGACCAAAGGGACTAGTGCGGAAAGATTAGCGACGTCCCTGCGCGCACGATGGATTTCCAGCCCGGCTGCACTCGAAAGCGGCCTGCGCCGTCTGGAGGCCGAGATAAGTACGCAATGGCCACTCTGGGAAACTTTGGCGGAGGACGGTGAGGGCGATCTACCTTCCGATATGGACTTACAGAATGCGGGAGAGCCGTCTGCCGCCCGGCGGATTGTTAAAGAATGCATCGGCGCACTCGACGCCTTGCCTGACGACGGGAAACTCGAGAATCTTCTTGACTATTTGCGTTCACGGGACTCCAAACAATCCACCACCATCTTCGTTCGGTATCGGGACACAGGCGCTTATTTATTTGCTGCGCTCGAAGACCAAGGGGTTCGGTGCATGTCAGTCAACGGGGCAATGCCGTACACCGACGTCCGGCTCAGGATGCAGAGGTTTCTTGAAGAGCCCGGTCAGGTACTCATCATGACCACAGCTATGCTGGTCGGTTCTGATCTTAGTAGGGTCAGAAACTTGGTTTTGTATGACGCTCCAGCAAGTCGCGAGGTAATGTCGCAAATGCTTGCCAAGTTTCACCTGATTGGTTTGCCACAACTGCATGTCACCGTCATCGCTGATCAATGGACTGCACACAGGACTGCAGATTTAATTCAGCAAGCCGGTCAATTCGCTGCGTGACCTGCAATGACGTCTGCTCTATCGCATTGAGTCTGCCGTTTTCAAATACCGCTTTGGGTGGCGGATTCAACCGGTCGATGCAACACACCCGCTTAACATTTCAGCGGGTGTATGGAGCCGCGCGTCTTGTGCGGCCTTTGGCCAAACCACAGATCATCGTTGTCTGACGTCCCCTTGACTTCAATCCACTCTGGCCAAAGAGCGACTAATTCATCGACCAATCAAGGTCTCGTAAGATGAATCCCAGTGCTTGTAGTGCGAACTCCGCGTCTTCCTCGACGATGGGACGATATCCCTTTTGACGCTGCGCGTTGCTCTTGTTTCGACTGTGGAGCTTCGCGCACACTTTGCCCAAGTTGCCGGCGCAAATCTTTTCGTGCGGAGCAGCTTCTACTGTAGCGGCGATTTTGGCGAGCTCGTTTCCAATCACGGCGTCGGGAGATCCGTTCTGAGCTAGCCATGATGAAAGGATCGCCTGCATGGCGTCTCGGCAATTGTCCACAACAGAGCCAGGCGACTCCTTGAACGCGGAGTCCAGTACCCGGGCGAGCGCTTGCGTCACTGCTGGCCTGAACCGCTCTTCGAGCTTCTCTGAATCGAGTTCGGGCAGGATTCCATAGACCGACAAGGCTTTGAGCGTCACCATCACGGCGCCGCTGTAAAGCGCCTCGGTTTGCACGACGCGCCACGCGGAGGCTCCATGAGACGAACCGAGAGCCAAGACCAACCCTTGCCCCTGATTCTGCATATGCAGAATCTCGGTGCATGACATGTAGACGAACATCGATTTGCGCGCCGCTTTGTCATAGCCGGGAAGTAGGCCCCTGTCATACGGGTGAGCGGAGACAGTATGCTGCTCGGGCTGCGTGCCTTCCTTTTTTTGATAGAGGCGGCCCCTGCGCGTGCGGCTCACGGCGTCGAACGAATCCTCTCGAAATACTAGCCCGAATGCTTCTGACGGCCCAGGAAGGGACTGCCAATCTGCAGGCTTTTCGATGATCTTGGCGCGTACCACGCTTGGCATCGGGATGGCGGGGATATCAGGGTTGCCTGTTCCCTCGTAGATCAGGCCGGTGTGCTGCTCAATGCCGAGATACATGCGCGCTCCGTGATGTTGTGCTGGAAGTATGACTGCTCTCCGCTTGGTGCGCATTTAACCTAGGACGGCCGAGTGCTACCCCGGACCAGGGGTTGACGATTCCGAAAGTCCGCTAATCGAACCCTGGCTCACCCCCTTCTACATTTGAATCACCGCCGGAATCCATCGCCCCCGTTAACGACGCCCAAACCAATGGCTAACTCTCAATACCCCAACAGGAGATCCAAGACGCGTTGATCAAGCTCGCACCGCCTATTTCCAGCGATCCAATAGCGGCACCAAGGTCAGCGACAGTTCGCGATTTTCACCGATACGCGCCTTGTAATCTTCCAACTCCTGCATCAGACTCGCCAAGTGATCGACATCCCGTGGAAAAATAGACGCAAACACTGCGGCATCGACTTGCCGAGGTCCATGACGGAGCGTATTTTTGAAAAGAGCTGTTGTAAAGCGGCGGTCCGTGTTTCCCTGCAAGGCCGATAGTCGCCTGCCAATCGCCGCATAGAAAGCCCCACGAGATTCAGTTGACATGAATGCCAAGCCAATATCCGCTGCCGCTCCGCCCGCATGTCTTGTCGCAAATGCCAGCGAGATACCATCATTGAGCTGAGTCTGGTCCCTCGCAGCTTCTAGCGTTGCCAGCATGGCCTTTGACTGACCTACGGATTCTGCGAGTTCGAGTGACGCAATGACCCAGTTGTGCACGATAGCGGGTTCTGCGGGCTGCTTGCGCAAAAGTGCAAGGGGCGCAAATATCGATGGATGCTCAATCGCCGTATTCCAGACCCTTTGTAGCTCTGCAGATAACTCGGCGAGCGAACGATCAAAAGCTTCTACCGGCATAGCAGACTCTCTGCATATATCTGTGCGATATGCAACTAGGTACCTGATTGGCGTGTACGCTGGGCCGAAACTCAACGCAGACTTGCCATTCACCCCTGAAGCGAGAATCCTGCCCAAATTTTCCAGCACGCGGGCAATTGCCTTTTTACCGGCCACTTTTGGAGCAACCAGTAACGCCATCATGTTATTTACGGCGTTGCTTGCATTGATCGTAGAAGCCTTCTCAAGTGCCTGTTTAACCAACGATTCGTATTGATTTTCGACGCCCTGGGCATGCAACAGGACGGGAGGATAACGATTCAGAGAAAAGATGATATCGGCCGCGTATGTTCCATCGCTGTCGCCACCATTAAATTTGAGGACTTCTCGTACGATCTCGCTACCGAGTTCGCTGTCACGTTCAGCGAGGTTTCCAACGCACTCTTCACCGAGCAGTCGGATCGCAGGCTTCGCAATCACCCAATTTCCATCTGATGCGTGTGTTTTCTTCAGCAACGCCACTACAGCACTCACCACGCTCTTGAGCCCTTCATTTGTGAATACAGGAGCGCACTCTGTTGCCAGCCGCAATGCTACATCCTCACCCGTCCAGTAACCAGTGCCGCCTATGCGCCGAGCAAGTACATTCGCCAACTCATCGCGGATACCAGAGCGAAATTCAGGACGACGCTTACAAATATCAAGAACGGCCTCAAAGCATGTCTGAAAGTCGGCGCCGTCCTTGCGAAAATTGGAATTCGAATCTGAGCCAATGCGGATCAGATAATTAAGCATCAGAGTGGCAAGAGTGCCACGTCCCACACCGATGTTGCGTGCCCATTCGGCAAAAAGCGCTATGGCGACAGTTCGACGATGCTTGCAGGCACCCGCATGAGCCTCAGCATGTTCAATGACAAATTGACACAACGTGTCATCCACGCACGCGTCAAGCAAATCTTCGGACCATCGTACTTCCTTCGCCCAATCCGAGCTTTCACCTTCAACGAGCAAACCGATGGCGAGCTTAAATGTCGCAGCATCGTACGATTTACGCGACATCAAATCTTCGATCAGACAAGACGCGAATTGACACTTGGTCGTTTTGCTCGCTGTAAGTAGACCGAGTGCGGTCTGGCGGCGGAGTGTCGACCAAAACCAGGTCTCTGCTGTGGAGAATTTCTTTGCCCTCCACGACGCCAACGCGTGCTCAGTCGTATGCGACTCAGCGAGCAATGGCGCAAGCAGTATTGCGCTGCGCGTATCTTCTTGAAAGATATCTTCACTCGAACGAACCCGGGCGGCGTATTCGTCTAATCCGGCATTAGCTAACACCATTGTCTGCTCGCCCACAGGATCGTTCAGCAGATCCGCCAGCATTTTCTGCCCGGCCCCGTACCCATCAGTGATGGTCGCAGAGGCGGCCAGTGATTGATTGATGGAAGCCTTCATTGCCAAAGCAAAGTCGCTCAGCTTCTCTGGCTCTGTAAGCTTCAGGAGTTCGGCCTTCGCATGCTCATGTAGTTTTGCGGCCACGTCCCATCTATCGCGATCACAGAAGAGGTCGCCGAGATGCTTGAGCGTCGCAATCCGGAGCTGAGAATTGATGTCGGTCAGAACCAAATCTACATCTTTGAGCAATTGATCAATCTCTACCGCACTCGATATGTCCGAACAGGAAGCACATACTGAAAGTGCATCGTAAACTGATTTCAACCCAGCTTGAACGTACTCATCCTCCGGAAGCGCTTTGACAACGTGAAGCAGGTCACCCCCTCCAAGATTGAACGCGAACTGCAACGCGGCAGGCGGGAGTGCAGCCTCCTTCGTCAACGACTCATTTGCGAACAAGGTCTCTTCGTCGTTCTGCCATACGATTCGCTGCACGTACTGTTGCAGATGGCTGGCTAGTTGCGTAGAACAAGCCCTAGGACGGACAACCCAGGTTTCCATAAAGGCGTTGCCACCTCCGAGCCGCTCGTCGACAAGTTCTTCGAGCGAAAGTTGACCATCGCTCATTTCATGAACCATCGTCGCGCATAGCGAGCGAATACTCGAAGCAGGCAAGAAATGCCTCAGGGCGATCCAGGGCAACCAGTTGTTCTCAAACTTCATGGCAGATACTAATCGGGCGTCCGTGACCATCTTCAAGAATCCTTTGCTTAGCCATGCTGAGGGGCATTCATTGTTTCATCGCGTACCGCGCGCACATCGAGCTTCGTCAGACCAGGGAACCTACCACCGACTGGGTTGTCTCGAACCAGGCGCGGCAGGGTGAAACCTAGGGCCCTTGCGACATGTGGTGCCGATTCGCTCATGTCATCAAGACAAACAAGGTTAAGGCGATTCTTACCGTCCTTGGATACGGCGCCGTTATCTGCGCTCTCTATTCCGAATCCGGCTATGCATTTCCACTCGTCCGCCAAACCGTGTTCATGTTTCCCATAAGACCACATTGACACTCCCACCGGATATGAACCTGTAGGAAATGGCACGGGCATACAAGCGCCGGATAACCCGCCCTTTTGAGTGCCGACTTCATCAAAATTCGCCATAACAAAGCTCGCAAAATGATGCCGGAAGCATTCGTCCCGTTTTCCAGCGTCCAGAAACGCCGACTCGAAATCGGGCTTCCATCGTCGCCGCTTTCCTTTCCCATGAGCAACTTCACCTACCGGTGTGCACAACGATAACGATACGATATCGATGTGATCTGCGGGAAGCCTAGGAAAATGAGCCGCACTGCTATCGGCGAATGCTTTAATTGGATTTGGAATCATCGAATCGGTCGGCAATGACAAGGCGTCAGAACAAATCAAAGGCTGAATCGTCACGGACATATATTTACTGTTCGGTGGAACGAGCGTCACCAAGCTGAGTAAGTTGGCCTCTGTCATATGGGCATCAGGCAGCGCGCTATATTCAACGCCAGCGCGAACCGCTTTGGGATGGAGGCACACCCGCACCCCGCCCTTGCGTTCGACCAAAAACATGCAGCCCAGATTGAAGTGGCCTCCAGGTTTCTGCGTCTTGAACCACCCTTCAAAACCATTGAGATCATCTGCGTGGACACCCTGAATGCCCTTGAGCTCCTTCAGCAGACTCTCGATGTCTCGAAGGGTAAACAGGTGATTGGTGTTTTCCAAGTTGGGCCGCAACCCGACGTGCACACAGCACTGAAAGTCCAGCCTTACAAATCCCTCCATCGCACGGACGAGATCCTCGGCTGCCAAAAACGCTTCTGGGAAAACAATTAGATCTGCCTCTACGGGTTCGCGAACGGCTGCAGAGACATCACCCATGACAGCGTGGCCAGAGGCCGTATCGAAGAAGTCACGCAATACCGCATCGAACACTTCGCCGTGTGTTTCCGGTGCGTAAGCCTTCGGCTCGACTACGTACATACGAAATTGGCGGCTTGACCGCTCGAAAGACCATTGCAGCCAGTTTGTTTCGAAGGTCATCTTAGAATTTATTCTCCCGGGCTTGTGCAACGCGAGCGGTCGCGCGGCACGCCCATTCTATCGATCTACTCATAAATTCGACGCGCAATACATGCTCAGCGCTCACAATGGGGACCGAAGACGATCAGGCTGCCGACAACGCCGCGTGTGATCGTCCGCTCTAGGTCGTTGTGTAACATTAGCGTGATAGTCATGGATGGGTTCAAGTCGCTTTGATGTCTAAGTCTCTCGATCAAAAAATTGCAACCGCTCGGCGCATGGCGCCCCATGAGCTGCCAAAGGCCCGTTTGTGTGCCGAAGTGATTCTGGCGATCAGTGAAGGTGAAGATGCCGTAGCACTGGCCGTGACCGAACTCAAGAAGGGACTTGGAAATAACTGGTCAATCACGACGGCGATGCAGTTTATGTCTGGTCGCCGCGGTGCCTTCGCCGCTGAATGTGCCCTCCTGCCTGAACGTCCTCGACTCCACCTAGCGCACCTAGTAGCCAAGAAGGTGTGCAGTGATCACGGCTTGGGTGGCGTCAATGCGCCTGACCATGTGGATGTCGCGCAACTTTCCTCTCTAGTTTCAGCTGCTCAAAGGTACGCCGCATGATTCCCGCGGTCCCTGTTCTAGACCTGTACATCTCACGCGTGACAACCGGAGTCTATGAGGTGCATATCGAAGGCCAGGGGGCGTCGTCCACAATGCACGACTCAATCTCCGACGCGCTTATCCACTGCGGCGAGAACATCCATCCGGATTTCACACAATATGTGAACGTCTATTACGGTGGTGTGAGTTCGGGGACGATGGCAGTCACCACGCTCAAACGTGATGCGCAATCTGTTGCGAGTGCGCTCGTTTCCATGTGTGCGGAAGTCGGGTATTCAATGGGGCAAACCTGATTTCGCGTTTTCGATAACTGATCGACCAGAATTGGCAGCCAAGCGACCTAGGGCTCGCAGCCCATCAGAAAGAATTGCGCGATTTCATGCAGGAAGCATATCTGTGTCGCATGGAACTATCCATTTGGTAAACGCGCTTTTTTATAGCCTCATTAGTAAGCATACAAAATCCATCCTATTCAAAGGAGAATAAATTGCATCTATTGAAGGATGGGCGCGCCGCGTTCCTGGAGTTCCTGCGAAATCTAACGTCTCAAACCGTCTTTCTTTCAATTGCCTTTGTTGTCGGGTCGAAGTTGGATTTTCGACGTCTGGATTTCTCAAACATCGCAGTCACAATCATTTTTTGGGTGCCTGTTCTCATCTGGGCTCTAGCTGCATGGGCGAATTCCTCGCTCTTCATCGAGAAATCGTTGGTGGCAGTTGAACGAATTAACCGGGCATCGAGATTGCTTGTTTACAAGCACAAGAAGCCTCGAAATCTTAGACTCATTCAAGCGGCGTTGATGTACTCGTGGAGGAATAAGAAGATCTTCTTTGCCGAGGTGATATTGGTTATGGTGATTGTCGAGTTCGGCCTGGTTGCAGTTGTCGTTTTGGCCGTTACCTCCGCCACGTCCTTACTCAATTTGAAATAAAAGCAAGGGCTGGCCCGTCATTTGAGCAGATATCGAATCGGCAGATGGTCGCCAGTTCTGTTGATTACGGCACTGCATTTCGCGCGTAGACTAGATGGAAATCCGTTTTATCGCCGTTGCACGCAATCCGTGCAACGCGCACAAAAGAACTCAGGTGAGGAGACGTGATGGGTGCATTCTTCAAGTTGGATCACGCCAACATCATGGCGTATGTGACCTCCAGGTCTTACGGCGCACCAAGGGTTCGTAGACGCGATTTGAGCGAGTTTCTGGACGCACTGGCATTCGATGCGAGGCGTTACCTAATTCCCGAGCGGGACTTCGAGTCATGGCCAGAGGAGATCGCCGAAGTGGCTTCGAGGGCAGCTACGCAGCTTCGCGAGACCCGCGACTTCGGAGATAGGGAAACGTTACCTGGACAGGTGGTCGAGCGCATTCTGGAAGGGCTGCGATCTGAACTCTCCGACTACTCGCTCTTTGCTCTTGCCGTTGGTGCCGGCGACCAACTTCGAGAGACTGCCCGGGAGATCGCCAGCGCACGGCTCTACGGCCAATTGCTGGTGCTGATCCCAGAGCAGGACATGATGGAACGGAACTTCGAAGTCCTGGACCCGATCCCGGCATTCTCTGTGGCACTCCATGCCGCCGCAGATTGGCCGGGGTTTGTGTTTTGGACATCTAATGGCGCGAGCGCATTCGCACGTCTTGAAAATGCTAAGGAACTGCTGCGAGAGCTTAAGCGAGGCCAACGCGACGGCAGGCATCCCAGGGGGCCATTCCCGGGCCACCGGGGCTCGGCGGGATTCGATGCCGTACTACGGAATTGGACAAATTCACGGCCAAGCCGAAACCGCCGCCTTCTCCATCTCAGCGATTTGCACTTCGGGACGACAGACGCTACAGAAAACCAGCCTCTGCTCAACGCCGAACTACGTGACATCGTGAAGTCGGTTGACCGAGTTGTTATCACCGGAGACCTGTTCGATACGCCGAACCAGAACTACGCCGCAATGTTCTCGGCCTTTAAACAAAACATTACGCACCTTGCTGGCGGCAGGGAGCCTATTTCGATCACAGGAAACCACGACCAACGGATGATTGGCCTGTTCGGCGCAAACTACAAGCAGGTTGCGCTGATTGGCTCGACGAAGATCGTTGTCGACGAGCAGGCCCACATGATCTTCATCTGCTTCAACTCGTCAGAGAAGGGGAGCTTCGCTCGCGGAAAAATTACAGCGTCGCAATTCAAGCAAGTTGGCGCTGAGTATCGAACCCTCACAGCGGCCAGGCCAGAACTCAAAGAGTTTCTGCCTATCGTCTTGGTGCATCACCACCCGTTCTCGTTCGACGTTCAGCCTGAGACTTGGGTACAGCGCGCGCTTAGTGCTGTCGGGCTCAGAGACGAGGCTTTCCTGGAGATGGTCGATGCCGAGGACCTGCATCGGTGGTGCCTTGATTGGAAGGTCAAGACGATTCTCCACGGACACAAACACAAGGCACGCTACGTGGAGCGCGAGGTCAAACGCGACTCGGAGCGGATGCGTCTAACAGCAATCGGCTGCGGCAGCTCACTCGGCGCTGAAGGTTCGCCGCTATCGTACAACCTACTGGAATGGGCACCCGAAAGTCAGCGATGGGTTGCGTCATTCTATGAAAGTGTGAACGGCGGAGCGTTCCGGGAAGTCGTCGCTTCTGTTTCCCCGGAGAACGCGAATAGACGTTGACAGGCGGCGCCCGCGCACAAACCTGACCACTCTCGCTGCGTGATTGGCTGCGCTTCAAAGTCTCATTGAAGGGATTGACTGCCTGGAGGCATACAAATATGCTCCACTGAAAGCTGTCGGAACTTCTGCCCTTGGCCCTGAAATGGTGCGGCGAGTTGTACAGCGCAACAATAAGAGAAAAGAGGGAGTGATGGTCGATTTCAATAAGCTCCGCGCCAGCGCGGCCAAGCCAAAGATCACGGACCCGATCGAGATTTTTCGACGGCTGCCGAAATCGGCGGGTATCAACGATTTGTACACCAGCCAAGCAGAAGTACTGAAGGGCTGGTACGACCGTCGGCATGAACACGACATTGTGCTGAAGCTGCACACCGGCGGTGGCAAGACGCTGGTGGGCCTGCTGATGGCACAGTCCACGCTCAACGAGATGAATGAGCCCGTCCTGTACTTGACTCCGACGACTCAACTCGTCAATCAGACCCTGGAGAAGGCCAAGCTGTACGGCATCAATGCGGTGCCATATCAGAAGGGGATTGACCTTAACGACGAATTTCGCAACGGCAGCGCGGTCATGGTCGCCACGTACTCCGCACTGTTCAATGGCAAAAGTAAGTTCGGCCTGCGCGGCACCCCAAACCCGGTGAAAGTTGGTGCAGTCATATTGGACGACGCGCATACTGCTTTTGACGTAGTACGTGATGCCTTCACGCTGACCGTGAGTGCGTCAAAGGAAGCGGGCAACGAGAAGCTCTTCTCATCATTGAGTCAAGCGTTTCGCAAGGATTTCAACGATATGGGCAGGCTGGGCAGCTTCGATGACGTGATCTCCGGTCGGGAGTTTGGCGTTCTTGAGGTGCCGTACTGGGCTTGGCGGGCACGCCTGGACCAGGTTCGTGATTTACTCACGACAGGCTATGCAGCGAACGAGTTGACTTGGCCATTCCTGCGAGACAACCTGCACCTTTGCCATGCACTGGTCAGCCATCACGGTTTCACCATCACACCCGCGCTGCCGCTTGTTAATGCCCTGCCAACTTTCTTCGAAGCACCTCGTCGCATCTACATGTCCGCGACAATTGCCGATGACAGTGAGCTCATCAGGACCTTTGATGTGGCGCCGACGGCCGTGGAGAAGGCCCTCACTTCGCGCGCCCTCGCTGGTATCAGCGAGCGCATGATCTTGATTCCGGAGTTGATGCCCTTTGGCCTCGACCTGGCTGCAGCAACGCGAAGAATTCTGACGGGAACAGTTAACAGCAATCGCGGTACCGTTATTCTTGTGCCTTCCAACAAGCTGGCTGCTAAATGGACCGACGTGGCCAAGTTGCCGGAGAAGTCAGCCGATGTCGAAACCACAGTGCACGCGCTGCAGGAAGGTAAGACGTTCGGACCAGTGGTCTTTGCCAACCGCTATGACGGTATCGACCTGCCGGGTGAGGCGTGCCGCCTATTGATACTGGATGGCCTGCCGACAGGCACGTCAGACTATGAGCTGTACAGGGCCAGCGCGTTGTATGGTGGCGGCACGATCACGCGCCTGCAAGCTCAGCGCATTGAGCAGGGACTGGGCCGCGGCGCCCGTGGCGGTGGTGATTACTGTGTCGTCTTGATCACAGGGGGCAACCTAGTAGCATGGATCGCCAAGGAGGCCAACTTCCGCTATCTGACTAGCGCGACACGAGCCCAGCTTGAAATGGGTGCCGATGTTAGCCGGTCAGTGGAGAGTGAGCGGGATCTATGGGACACCATCTGTAAGAGCTTTGCGCGAGATACGGACTGGGTTCAATACCACGCTGAGACCTTGGCTGACAAGGTTGGCGACGTCGAAGTTGACGCAAGACCCTTCAACATCGCGGCTGCCGAACGTAAGGCGGTGAACCTTTGGCAAGACGGTAACCACGAGTCGGCCATCGCGAAGGTGGAAAGGACCATCGAGGACAACCAGCCAGACAACCAGACCGCAGGGTGGCTGTGGCAGCTTGCCGGCCGTATTGCGGATACCTGGGAACACAGCGACAAGGCGGAGGCAATGCAAAGGAATGCATTCGGCAGAAATCGCAATCTTCTGCGGCCAAAAGTGCTCCCACCGTACCGTGCAGTCCCTCAGCCCGGGCCCCAGGCGCAGGCCATAGCTCAACAGCTGGAAGGCTTTCGCTCCCGGCGCGGCTTACTCCGGGAGTTTGACGAGGCAGTTACCCACCTCAACCGCGATGCTTCAGCCAAACAGTTTGAGCAGGCGCTGACCGACTTGGGTACGTTCATCGGAATCATCGCAGAAAGACATGACGTTCACGGTGTTGGGCCCGACGTTTTGTGGCTGCTGCCGTCCAAGTTTGGCGTCATCATTGAAGCGAAAAGCCGCAAGAAGGAAACCGGCGCGCTTACTAAGGAAGATCATGGGCAACTACTCGTTGCCCAAGAATGGTTCACACAGCATTACCACGACTATCAAAGTGTCAAGGTGGCAGTGGTCCCCCAGAACCGCGCCACGCGTGCAGCCTCTGCACACGCCTCCCACGCGCTGACCTATGAGAACCTTCAGCGCCTTGTTACGGATGTTCGGACGCTGTTGACGCAGTTGTGCGACTCTTCCCTGACCGGAAGCCACCTCGTCGCCGAATGTGCGGCACGGCTGCGAAATTCCACGCTGGAAGCCGGGCAGCTCGTGGCTAATTATCTCGTGCCGTTCGGAGACACATAGGTATTACCAAACTAAGCTGCGCTAAGCGCCGGTGTTTCCGGGAGTACTCAGGGAGAATGAATGAAAAGAAATGCGGCCTCAGTGCCTGCAATTTATGACGGCCGTGAGCAGGCCTGGATCAAGCACCAATTGCTTGAGAATTACCTTGAAAAGTTGCTGCTGATTATCGGCATGGCCGCCAGGTCACAGGGAAAGATCGAGATTTGTTACGTCGACTGCTTTGCCGGTCCTTGGGGGGATGACTCGGAGCAAATGGAGGGTACCTCCATCGCCATCTCCATGCGCACCATGGCCATGTGCAAGCAGAAACTGGCCAAGCTCGGTGTCGACGCGACCATGCGCGCGTTGTACATCGAATTGGACAAGCGAGCCTTCGGAAGACTGTCCGACTACCTCCAGAAGGCGACGCCCGCCGGCGTTGATGCCGAATGCAGGGAAGGCGACTTCCTTGCCCTGCGGCAGGACATCCTCCAATGGTGCGGTAACACAGCATTCGCGTTTTTCTTCATCGACCCCAAGGGCTGGAAGACGGTTGGCGTTCCCAACCTGCGTACCCTCTTGGCACGGCCGCGGTCGGAATTTTTGATCAACTTCATGTACGACTTCATCAATCGCACGGCAGCGATGCGCGAGTGGCAGGATGAAATCGCGGAGTTTCTGGATCAGCCAATTGAAGTTATTCAGAGTTGGGAGGGAGCGTCCCCCCAGATTCGAGAGACCGCGCTGCTCAGTACCTACCGCGCGGGGATCAAGAACGCACTTCCACCGCAACGGGCTAGATTTGGACCGAGGACAGCCTATGTGCGTGTCATGGACAGAGACAGGGAACGCGCCAAGTACCATCTGGTCTATCTGACCACGCACCCCGTGGGCATCATCGAATTCATGCAGATATCGCAGGATGTCGAACTCATCCAAAAGCGCGTTCGCGTCGCCAAGAAGGTCGAAACCCGGCAACAGCAAAGCGGGATTGAGGACATGTTCGCCGAGACATACGACAACTTGGTCGATGATGATGAGCAAGCCAGTCCAGATGTAGTGGATCAGTTCTGGCTCGGATACTTGTCTGCCACTCCCAAGGTGATGGACGAGAACGCTTTCGCCGACATCCTAGAACAGCAAGGATGGACACCCAACGATCTTCAGGCTTCTTTAGCCCGATTGATCAAAACGGGCAAGGTCCGCAACCTCAATGCGACCAGTCATCGACCAACAAGCCCACTTCATTACAAGAAGAAGGAACAGTTGGTTCTGACGCTCTGAGCATCAGCCCAAGTAGATCAGCGACTTCTGTTTGGCCTGAAGTAGGTCACCCGGTTTGATGGAGCTCCCCTTAGTGCGGGTCTTTCCGTCCGGGGACCTCACCAGTAGTTCGTTGCACCGGATGGCTTCGTCAAGGGATTCCTTGATCATGTCACCGGTCGCAGGCGTAAGGCTGCCCATCGACTCAGTTAACTGCCGGAACTCAATAGGATCACTGCGCCCGAACAGTATTGGCATGAGCTTTTCGCCCAAGCCTCGTTTGCATTTGTCGGAGGCAATAGTGTCGAAATGGTGGGCCTCGCCCAGCTCCATGTCGTACTGCTGTGTCGCGGCCCCGTCGCTCCCAGCTCGGTATCCCAAAGTGAACAGATCTGGCTCAAGGTAATGCGAGAAGTGGTTGGCCATTTCCCAGTGCAGCCCCATCATGACGTCGCGAGCTTTGTAGTTTTTGGACAAGTGGACCAGCCAGTACGTCCAAGACGAGTTGCCCATAGGCGTTATGTAGAAGATGGTGGAATGGGTAGCACCGCTGCTCTCGATCAGCCCCTTCGCTAGGTTGCGCTGGATAGCTGAACGCCAGACCGCCGGAGGCGCCCCTCTAAGCGATTCGAGGGTTGCCCAGTCAATGTGGACGTCCAAGCCGAGCTCTTCCATTTTTTTTCGGCTTTGGGAGTTGTCCGCCAAGAATGAGATTAGCGAATCCACACCAAAGGTCAGGATCACCTCGGGCTTGTCCACCTCGGTAAAAATCTTCTTGATCAGAGGTACCGGCACCTTGTCGTAGGCGTACTGGTCCAGTAGGAAAATAGCGCGTCCCCCGCCTTGGCGCTGAATAATGTCCTGATTGATCTTGTGAACGTGGGCATCAAAAGCACCCTGGACCGAGATGATGTCCTTGCCCAACCGAGCGTCGCCGTATTTCGTGGCCAGCAACGCATTTAGATAGGCGTGTGTGGAGCGGTGTTGTTCGACGAAGTAGTACTTGGCGTCCACCTTGCGAGGTTTATCCCGCCCGATGTTGAGTAACGCCTCTTGTTCGGTGACGGTGTCCAGCACGATCTGCGGAGATCCCGGGCTGAAGCCCTGGCCGTCGGGTGCAATGTACTCGCCACCGCCAGCAAATCCGTCCACAATGGACAGCACCAATTTCTCGATGTTGTAGTTGCTCATCAGCACCTTGATGTAGCGTCCAAGGTACTCTCGGACGATTTGGTGCTTGACCAGGCTGTGGTGGTCTATGGATGGTGGCGCGGCACCCATCTGCCAGTTGTACTTGTCTCCCCGCTTTGTCATGTAATTTTATTAGAGCCTAGGAATCTCATATGCTAGTGCAACTAGTGCCGATTCTCCCGACGGGCAAGCCATTCGCTAGCAGACACATTACGTGTCCTCGCTAACTGCATCAGCGTCATGATCAGTCAGCAAAAAATCACCATAGCCACCGGCCCGAAAAAAACGAAGATGCGATAAGCCCCGCTGCAATGTCTTTGCTGCGCAGCCATTCAACCGCGCCACAAGCGTAGAGACAATCAGTCACTAGATAAAGTACGATAGAAAGCAAAGCGGAGATTCGGCAACCACAGCGCTACTGCATTGCCAGCATGGTTAAACCATGCGAAACCATATGCCCATTGTTACCATTTCTGCAACGTATCCCATACTATCCAACATCGGTTCTGCGCGAATGCCTTGCCACACCGATATCGACTTCAATGTTGGACAAGGTAAGCAAGCTGTTGCCGTATCGATTCTTCGTAACGAAATTCGCGTGCGAGCAGAGATTCAACAACACAGTCTTAGCGATGCCGTGCTTGATTGGCTCAAGTCACTTCCAAAGCACGGCAACTATCCACCCGTGCTGAGCGACGAGATTGAAGGCATTGCAGCGCGGCTAGAAGGAGCTGCTCGCACTGTCGTTGAAACGATTAAATACCTTCTGTTCCGGCCTGGTATTCCTGACAGCCTCATAGGTCTTGTAGATAGCTTTTTTTGTGTTGACGAGGATGGCAATAAATTTGATTTCCCCCCCCAAATTATTGGCAGCTTATCTAGTCACTCGTCGCTGTCGCTACAAGCTGAAACATCAGCTGACTTGCAAACTGGATTCGAAAAAGGATACCTGCCGCTTGCAGGAATGCGCCATCTCTTAAGAGCAATCCAAGAAGATGAGCCACGGTTTAAATGGATTGACGCAACGATTGCACTTGAGCTCTGCATAAAGGAAGCCTTGATCCGCAAGCGGCCAGAAGTTGAAACCCTGCTACTTGAAATGCCGTCGCCGCCGCTGCACAAACTCTACGGAAGCATCATGGAAGAGACGTTTGGTGTTAAGTCTCCATGCCTTAAAGCCATCCGGGATGGGGTTACGACACGAAACAAGCTTGTCCATCGCCCTACCGGTGTAATGATTTCAAAAGCAGAAGCTGCGACATATGTGCAAGTAGCACATCAAGCGATCGTTCACCTGTTTTCTGTGCTGTATCCAGAATGGCCAATAGCCCGAAAGATGCTAGATACGAATATCCATGGGTAACACTTGTCCTTGCGGGTGCGGAAAGAGAATGAAGTGGTGTCACAAGATTGGGAATACGCAACACGTGTGCATGCGCGTCCAATAACTACAACACGGCAGCATCAAGCTAGCGCCATCATCTGCGCTGGCATCTGGTCCCAGGTTCGACCGTTCAACAGGCGTCCATTGGCAGACTTGGCGCGGCGCTTGCCATCGGCACCCCAGCCACCCCACTGCTTGAAGAAGAAGGCAACATTCTGTTCTTCGCACTGCTCGCGCACGGAATCGGCCCATTCGGGCTTCATGGGCCTGGCCTTCGGACCGGATTCGCCACCGACGATCACCCAATGGATATTGGTCAGATCCAGTTCGCCTACATCCTCCAAAAGCGGCTCTACAGAGAGGAAACGGATGTGCGCCGGTACCTTGCGAAGATGGTCGATGCGTGGCACGCCGTGCTTCTTGTTCTCTACGGATACGCCCAGCCAAGCGTTCTTTGGGACCTCCCTATTTTTGAAGAAACGCGCCATGCGGGCCCCGCGCTTCGTCAAGATTTGGTAGGTGTGGCGTGGCGTTTTGTGAATGACATCGAAAACCTTTTCGATGTACTCATCGGGGATCCGATCATGGAACAGGTCAGACATCGAGTTGACAAAGTACGTCGTCGGCTTGTTGCGCAGTATCGGATCGTTCAGTCGTTGCGGCAGCATGGAGAGCTGGAAGCCGTTTTCGTAGCCAGGCGTGCCCATGGCTTGCAACCGGTGTGCCATGCTCTCTGCATAGCAATTCTTACAGCCCGCAGATATCTTGGTACAGCCAACCGTGGGGTTCCATGTCTGCTCGGTCCATTCGATCTTGCTGGTCGTGGTCATAAGATGTTTCCTCCTTTTGCTTTAGTGGGCCAGTAGCTGCGCGCCAAGCCTCGAAAAATTCCGTAAACCTCCAGGTCCGATTGCGGACGGATTGGCTTGTGCTCTGAGTTATGCGGCATCAACACTGGCCGCTTGCCCTCGTACCGTAGTTCCTTGAGCGTATAGGCGCCATCGACAACCGCCACCACAAACTGTCCTTCTTGGGCCTGCTTCGTGCGCTCGATGATGGCCAAGTCGCCATCCAGAATGCCAGCCTCCTGCATCGAGTCTCCCCTGACCCTCAGTAGCACTGTCTTCGATGGACGTTTAATCAGAAAGCTCTCCAGCGTCATCATGTCCGACCACGACTGGGGTTCGACGGCATCCGGCGTGCCTGCGCGCACGCTGGCATCCATCAAGGGCAACTCAAAAAACCGATCCGTTGGCAGTACCTTGCCACCGGGACCTTTGCGCAGGAACCCGTCCGCACACAGGCGATCACACAATTTCAAAGCCGCGTTGGCGGAGCTGAATCCCAGAATTTCAGCCATCCGGGCGAGCGAACTGGGCAGTGCATGGTCAGTTGCATAAAGGTCTCGCAGCTTCAAGAGATGCTGGTGGTCAGTGTTAGCTTTGCCCATGGGTGTATTTTGGTGTATGAACATACACCGTACAAGTTTTTGACACTTGCCCATGCGCGGTTGAAGGGTTCTGTAACGGCTGGCCAACGTCATGGGACGCCCCTACGGTTCGCCTGCACGATGACCGGCCCCACCGATTCGATCAGCTTAGCCAGGATTTCGGCGGTGCTCTCGCGACCGTCCCAGACCTTGTCCAGTGCTTGGCGAATCCGGGCGTTATCGTGCCCTGAGTCAACGGCATCTTCTATGCACATAACCACGTCAATATCTGCATACTCCAATAATGATTTCATTTTTGGCGTCACAGTCTTGGTGCGGGCCGCCAAGAATCTTTGAACCGTCGATTGATTGACGCCACGAGCAATAGCGAAGGCTGTAGGAGTTAAGCCAACTCTTTTCAGGTAGGTAATAAGCTCCTTCCGGATTCGAGGGAGATTCGCCTGCGGTGGTTTTGCTACTCTGGGCATATATGCATATTATTATGCATATATGCAGAGAATTGTAGTTCCAGGAGCAGGCTCAGTCGGTGGAGCCTAAGACACTTGGCGAGCGCGGCTGAGGGCTAGGACGATTTGACCATTGTGCATTTCGGTGCTCCAAAGTCGTAATTGGGACATTGCGGCCATGTGCGCCAATTCAGACATTTTGGAAAACGTCGGGCATATTTCATCATTCCAATGGGCGCCTTGATAAGTCGCCGAGCCCGTAGAACTGCTCCGGGGCTCGCCGAGATCGCCGCCACAGCTTACCTAGATACGCCAGAGCAAAGAAGAAATCGAATAATTTCAGGTTTAAAGTTGCAATCATTTTCAAAAGACTCTATGATTGCAACATGCGCCCAGAATATCCAACCATCCATCAAAAAATTGAAGAAATGGAATCTGTAATGGCGAAGGCCAAAGCAGAAGTTGAGCGGGCTGCACAGGCAATTAAGTCGTTACGTCACACGTTAGAACTTATCGGCCCAAGTGAAAATGCCGGAAATTCAGCGAAACAATCGGAGCAACCTTCAGATGATTTACCTGAAATACTGGTTAAATCAACAGCAAAAAATGCAAAAGGGGCTTTGACGCCAGTAATTCTGCAGGTTGTTGGTGACGGGAAAATCCGAAATACTGATGAAGTTTTGGCTGCTGTAAATGAGCGAATGAATACACCAACGACACGCGATTCAGTCCGGTCAACGCTTGGGCATTTGATCAACGCGGGGAAAATCCACAAGCCTGCCTACGGCAAATATCAAGGAATTCCTGAGTAAAAAAGCGAAAACCTCGCGATCTCTGCTGCTAGAACAGCAAAGGCGAGGTTTTCATGTACACAACCCAGTCCCGAGCAGGGGCGCTAACTTGGAGGAACCCAATGGAATTATTGAAAAATCCGCCGGGCACGCTCGTCATCAACTTGACGCAGATTGTTGTCGCAGCACTTATCGGTTAGACAAGCACCCGACATAGGCAGAGGTGGTGAGGGTAGACCCCGCCAACCGCAGCCAAAGTTCCTTACGGAAGAACTGTACGTTAGTATAACTAACCACATGGCTGTGGTCAAGCCAACTTACCCTCCAGTCAATGTGGAGGTGATATGTCGCATTCAGACTTCAGACAGAAGGATGTTTATGTCAGGTCGTACACGCGCTCGAGATTTAACAATCTTGAGCATGTTGTGCAGCACTGGCGGTCGCATCCTTATCAATTAACTATATTTGATTGATTTGACGGAGCTTGCATCTTAGATGCAAGCTCCTTTTTGACCTGCCTGGCTTCCCCTGCATATTTCTCAACTTCATCTTCTTTCACTCACCAACTCCCCTTTGGTGTATGCATCTGCTGCTGTTTTCGCTATTTTGTTGCTTCATCCCAGTTAGATAGGCTCGTGAGCCGCCAGAAGGAATAGCTATGCCCCCAACTGCGGCGCAGTTTTGATCCCACGGACACTTCGACGAGAACCTCCCCTTGAGGGCCGACTCTCCCACGCGGACAACCAGCCCTCGGCGCGGGCCGAAATTGGCGTCAGTAGGTGTACCGCGCCGCCAATGACTTCAGCCACATCAAGTCCTAGCGGGCCGTAGAGAGTACTTAAAAGATCCTGCAGTACACGCGCATCAGGCATTTCAACCACCGGACCGATAAGAATGGCCAATCTTGGGCGATAGCGCTGGAGCCAATCCCGTAGTCCTGACGGAGGCATGAGCACTGGCGTTGTGAAGTCCGAATGGTGAAATTCCAGTTCTTGCGCCGACACAAGACTGAGCACCTGCTTATCAAACTCCGGGCGCAGTCGTTGAGCCTGCTTAAATGAGAGGTTCGCACATATCGGTTGCCCATCCAGCGAATTTGGTGGAAGGTTTTTTGTGGTGTGGAACCGACATACGCCTTGTGAATGAACGGGTAGCCAGCAGTACTTGCAGAAGTCGTAAATATCCACAAAGACATCTGAAACGAGTACCAAGGGACTTGCTATCGGTAATCCCAGATAGCCCGAAATCCGGGAAAAGGACGAGACCTCAACAAAGGGTGGATATGGCAATTCACGCGGAGGCCTTGTCGTGTGGCGGACCAGGATATGGATCAATGTCGCCGCAGCTATCAAATCCGCTTCTCGCCCTTGATCACTCGTGAAGACAAGCCTCGGGTAGAGAGCCTCAATTCTTTGCCAGGATGGCTGCCCCTTAAGTTCAAGCAATACGCGCAGTTTTTCGGGTAGCAGCGGTTCTATGAATGAGCGAATCATCTGAACCGCTGTTGCCGGATTGATGGGCAGGTCTTTGGTCGCTGCGACGATTTGAAGAATTGCCAACTCATACGCCTCGGGCAGATCGGTGGTGGCGAAGTCCTCAAGGTAAAGCGGCATTTCAAATGTCCAGATTGCCCAGTAGTTTATGGCGCCGATTTTCCCTAGGATTCCCTCTCAGGACGGTGGATTTGGCCGCCAAACATCCCCGTCCTCCGTCCCTCTGATGTGGACATTTGAGGTCGCCAACACTATCAATTTGCAGACAGCAACCTATTGCAAGGAGAAAACCCATGAGCGGATGACTTGCTATTCCGAGCTAAAGACCGACCACCCAGAAAGCACAACGCCGCAGACTCTGCCAGGAGTTTTGCGGCGTTGATGGACTGGAGAGACTTGAGACCCCTCTGCAGTGCATTTTGAACTCAATTCAAACCGTTGTCAATTCGCGTACGTTCATAGCGAGGGATAGCTGTTGCCGAAAGGGTGAGTGACCTTCCCGCGAAAGCGGGTGGTTGGCCCCTCCTTTGCCGCAACAACCATGACAACCAAAGAAAAAGATGACCATCGAAATTTTTTAATGCTGGCCAAGATTCGTGACTTCACCATGTCCGATGTGGCTGACATGTCCGAAGACCAGTGTTACTGGAAGTTTGTAGATATCAGGTTTGGAGATCGAAAATGCGTCGCATGTCCCCACTGTGGGGTGGTCAATAAACACTATTACCGAGCTGCCCGGCGACAGTGGCGCTGCAAAGACTGCGATACCTACTTTTCCTGCACAACAGGAACAGCTTTTCAGGATCGAAAGCTACGTTTCAAGAAGCTGCTCCTGGGCATCGTGTACTTCGTCAGCTCTGCAAAAGGGGTGGCAGCACTGCACTTGAGTAGGATTTTGAAAGTTCAAGTGAAGACCGCATTTGTGATGTGTGGGAAGCTCCGTGAGGCACTGACTCGATCAGCGGATACGACGCCGATGGAGGGGCTTATTGAGATTGATGGCGGTCACTTTGGTGGACGACCCCGAAGTGGTCGTATCCGGCGGCGCCCGCGACCCGAGGAAATTGCTGTAAAAGTGGCAGACTCGTTGTATCAGCAAAACAGTGGGCAGCGCAGGAAGGCCGTGCGCACGCGGGCCAATATTCTGCGACTCAAAAACAGGCGCATTGTCTTGGTGATACGGCAGCACAGTGGAATTGAGAAGCATGGTGCTGTACGTACCTATGCCGCAATATTGACAGCAGAAACAGCGGAGCAGGTAACGCCGGTCATTCTGCGGCAGGTCATCCAAGGCTCTCACATCATGACGGATGAGAGCAACGCATATGTCCGGTTAAGCACAAATTATGAGCACGATACGGTGAATCACCAAGAAGAGTGGAGCACGCCTGATGGTGTCAACGAAAACCAGGCTGAAAGCTATTTCTCTCGTCTCCGCCGGTATGTGATCGGCATTTCACACAAGTGCGATCCTCGCTACATCGCCGAGCTCGCCTGGGAAATGGCTTGGCGAGAGGATGTTCGTCGTAAAACAGAGGGCTACAAAACCGACGCGCTACTGAATGCGGTGTTCAAGCATGGTCGCTCAATATCGTGGCGCGGGTACTGGCAACGTCACAAGTTGCAGCCTCAGCAGGCTGGGTAACCGCATGGGCGGCTTTTGCCGCCCATCGACCTTCTCTGCTGGTTTTTGCTGTGGGCATGCGCTGGACATCACCAGTCAAGACTAGATTTTTTAGCCGATAGCGAACACTCAACCTAAGACTTTGTAAGTCTTCCGTTGAGAACTCTAACCCTGAATTTTGGGCCACGATCAAGGCGATTTCTGTTGTATTGAGAGTTGAACCGTCTGCATACTTCAGTGCCTGCAGAATTAGTCGCGTCAATTCTCCGTGAGAAAACACGCGCCCCTTTTCTTGCGTTTCAATGGGACGCAAAAGTTCGGGGTCTATGTCGATCTCATGCAATCGAATGGCGTTGTCGACCGCAGCAAGGTCCTGCTCCATTAGCTTAATGCGGGCAGGACCATGTTGGTTGGCGATCATGAGCCGTCTTTTGCAACTTTCCAAGCGTTGTTGCGCTTGTATAAGCTCCAGTTCAAGTTCCGCAATCAACCTCGGCAATCTGGCTACCAGTTTGCGTTTTTCGCCCATGAGGCGAGCACGACGAGTCAGTAACCATTTGATTGAAGAAGGGATTCGCACCATTCCGAAATGGTAGGAGCGAACCCAAATTTCACAAAGGGCAACAGCTACTCAAAAGCGCCCAAAACAAGAAAGCCCGGCAAAACCGGGCTTTGTTGTTTTTGGCAACGCTGGTTGATGTGGACCAGCGTTGCTTTATCTGACTATCAGGCGGCCAGCTTGACGATGCTGTTGGCAGCTTCGCCCAAAGCTTCTGCTTTCTTGGCGTCGCCCATGGCCACGCCTTCGGCGCGCACAAAGCGCACGTCGGTGATGCCCAGGAAGCCGAACACGGTTTGCAGGTAGCTCTCCTGGTGTTCCGCTGCACGGCCCCAGTCGTTGGTGGAGTAGACGCCGCCGCGGGTGGAGGCCACGATCACGGTCTTGCCGCCGGCCAGGCCTTGGGGGCCTGTTTCGGTGTACTTGAAGGTGCGGCCGACTTGGGCGATGCGGTCGATCCAGGACTTCAGCTGGGTGGGGATGCTGAAGTTGTACAGCGGGGCGCCCACCACGATCACGTCGGCGGCCAGGAACTGGGTCACCAGCGCTTCGGAGATGGCGTTTTCACGCTTTTGCACATCGGTTTGCTCAGCACCGGCGGGGGCGCGGAAGCCCAGGGAGTCGGCAGACAGGTGGCTGGGGGTGTCCACGGCCAAATCCAGGTACTCCACGGTGGTGCCGGGGTGGTTGCTGACCCACTGGGCCACGGTGTCTTTGGTCAGTTGGCGGGAGACGGAGCCGCCGCTGAGGATGCTGGAGTCGATGTGCAAGAGTTTCATGACAGGTCCTTTGGAAGGGGGTTAGTTCGATGGAACTAGTGTCTTCGATGGGCGAATGTTTGATAAGTTGGCATATTTGCGTTAGATTGTCCTGAAATTGGAACGATAAAGGGGCGCATATGCAAGACACCAATGACATGCTGTACTTTGCCGAGGTGGTGGAACGGGGCGGTTTTGCCGCCGCAGGGCGGCATTTGGGGATCCCGAAGTCCAAGCTCTCGCGCCGCGTGGCCGAGCTGGAAACCCGGCTGGGCGTGCGCCTGCTGCAGCGCACCACACGCAAGCTCTCGGTCACCGAGGTGGGCGAGGTGTATTTGCGCCATTGCCTGGCCATGCGCGACGCGGCCGAGGCCGCTGCCGAGGCGGTGGAGCAGGTGCAGACCGAGCCGCGCGGCACCATCCGCGTGGCCTGCCCGGTGACGCTGGCGCAGAGCACGGTGGGGCCCATCATGGCGCTGTTTTTGGCGCGGCATCCGCAGGTGCGGGTGGACATGCGCATCAGCAACCGCGTGGTGGACCTGGTGGAAGAGGGCGTGGACGTGGCGCTGCGCGTGCGCCCCACACTGGACGACAGTGGCAGCCTGGTGGTGAAGAAGCTGGGGGAGTCCAACACGGTGCTGGTGGCCAGCCCGCTGCAGCTGGAGCGCCAGGGGCAACCGGCCTCGATTGACGATTTGGCGCGCATGGACACGATTGCCATGTCGGCCGTGGATGGCCGTGCCACTCTGGTGCTGCAGGGGCCTGGTGGCGCCGTACACAACCTGGTGCACCAACCACGTTATGTGGCCGATGACCTGCTCACGCTCAAGTTTGCCGCCCTGCAGGGCACGGGCATGTGTTTTCTGCCCGACTACATGTGCCGGCGCGAGCTGGAGCAGGGGCGCCTGGTGCATGTGCTGCCGGGCTGGGCGCCGCAGCGTGGCATCTTCCACGCGGTGTACCCGTCGCGTCGGGGCATGGTGCCGGCGGTGCGGCGGTTTCTGGACTTTCTGGATGAACACACCAGCAACGAGGGCATGCCCAAGCTGCCGCCGGGCTGCCCGTCCATCGACTGAGGCTGGGCGAAATCAGCGCAGGCGCAGCGGGTCCACACGCCGCTCCGTCCGCAGGGTGGTGGTCAATGCGCCGGGTTCGGTGATGGCCTCGGGGTCTACCCAGCCAAAGAACTTGCAGACCTCGGCGCGCTGGCGCTGCGCGTCGGCGTAGCCCAGGGCCATCAGTTCGCTGGTGTAGCCGCTCTCAAACAGCAGGTAGCTGGCCAGCGCGGCGCCTTTCACATCGGCCTTTTGGGACGACACCCCCACGCCACCCAGCATGGTGCGCACGGCATGCGGCAGGTCGCCCACATGGCGTGAGGCCACCGCGTCCAACCGCTGGCTGGGCGCTATCACCAGCAGCTCCACGGGTTTGAGCGCGCTGGTCTTGCGTGCTTCTTCGGGCACGAGTTGGATGGTCTGGTTGATGCGCCGCACGCGCTCCACATCCACGGCCAATGCATCCAGAAAGATGTTGGACAGGGCATGCCCCGCGATCTGGGCGATGCTGGGGTAGGTGTTGGTGGTGTGCAGGTGGGCCTCGTTCTTGGGCTCGTGCATGCGCCCGGCCCCCACCACCAGAATGCGCTCTGCGCCCAAGTGGATGGCGGGTGCCACTGGCGCGCTCTGCCGCATGGAGCCATCGCCAAAGTATTCGTCGCGCCCGTTGATGTGCAACTGCGTGGCCGGGAACACAAAGGGGATGGCGCTGGATGCCAGCAGGTGCGCGTGGGTGATGCGGTCGCGCACGGAAAAACGCTGGGTACGCACCCAGGGCATGAGGCGTTTGTCGCCTTCAAAAAACGTGACATGGTCGCCCGTGCTGTAGCTCGACGCGGTAACGGCCAGCGCCTGCAGGTGGCCCTGGCGCACCAGCTCGGGCAGGCGCTCCAGGGGCACCAGGCGCTGCAGCAGCTCGCCCAGCGGTGCGTTGTCCAGCAAGGAGCGCGGCTTGATGCGCCGCCATTTGGCCAGCAGCCAGCCCACCGAGAGCAGCGTCATCCAGGTGGCGCCGGAGCGCAGCATGCTCAGGTGGTCGGCGCGGTACACATCATGTGCATGGAAATTGCGCCAGGTGTGGGCAATCATGCGCACGGTGGCGTCAAAGTTGTCGACCCCGCAGGCCAGGGCTGCCGCATTGATGGCGCCGGCCGACGTGCCCGCGATGATGGGAAAGGGGTTGGGCTGGTCGCCCGCACCGCAGGCCAGGCGGATATCGGCCACGGCCTCCAGCACGCCCACCTGGTAGGCCGCCCGGGCACCGCCGCCGGTGAGCAACAGGCCGTTGGCGGGCAGAGGGGGTGGGGTTTGCTCCATGGGGCCATTATGAAAAACCGGCCACGCTTGTAAACAGACAATTGCGCGGGGTTAACCCTAGTCCCCACGCTCCGCCGCAGAAACCCAGGCAGTTGGCCGCTTTGGGCTTAGCGTGGCAAGGGGTAGGGGCGTCCCTTTAGACTTGGCGGATTCAGGAGTTTTCATGTCCGTGACCGTTCAAGCCATCCACGACGCCTTGCAAGGCGTCATCGACCCCAACACCCAGCAAACCTTTGCCAGTGCCAAGGCCCTTAAGAACATTGCCGTGCAAGGCGGTGACGTCCGTTTGGACCTGGAGCTGGCCTACCCCACCAAGAGCCAGTGGCCCGCCATGGTGGAGGCGCTCAGTGCCGCTGCCAAGACGGTGCCTGGTGTCACCAGCGTGCACATCACCCCCAGCACCAAGGTCATTCCCCATGCGGTGCAGCGTGGCGTGCAGTTGCTGCCCGGTGTGAAAAACATTGTGGCCGTGGCCTCGGGCAAGGGTGGCGTGGGCAAAAGCACCACCGCCGCCAACCTGGCCCTGGCCCTGGCCGCCGAGGGCGCCACCGTGGGCCTGCTGGACGCCGACATCTACGGCCCCAGCCAGCCCATGATGATGGGCATCGAAGGCCGCCCCGAATCCGCAGACGGCAAGACCATGGACCCCATGCGCAACCATGGCGTGCAGGTCATGTCCATCGGCTTTCTGGTGGACGGCGACCAGGCCATGATCTGGCGCGGCCCCATGGCCACCCAGGCGCTGGAGCAGCTGCTGCGCCAGACCAACTGGCAAGACCTGGACTACCTGATCGTCGACATGCCACCCGGCACCGGCGACATCCAGCTCACGCTGAGCCAACGCGTGCCCATGACGGGCGCCGTGGTGGTGACCACGCCGCAGGACATTGCGCTGCTGGACGCCAAGAAGGGTATCAAGATGTTCGAGAAGGTGGGCGTGCCCATTCTGGGCATTGTGGAAAACATGGCGGTGCACGTGTGCACCAACTGCGGCCATGTGGAACACATCTTTGGCGCCGACGGCGGCAAGAAGATGGCCGAGGGCTACGGCATGGACTACCTGGGTGCCTTGCCGCTGGCCCTGCATATCCGCGAGCAGGCCGACAGCGGCCGCCCCACGGTGGTGGCCGAACCCGACGGCGAGGTGGCCAACATCTACAAACGCATGGCACGCCAGGTGGCCGTCAAGATAGCGGCCCAGGCCAAGGACTTCTCCAGCAAGTTCCCCACCATCACCATCAGCAAGAACAGCTGATTTTTAGATGAAATAGGGCTCTAGCCCGCACCGGTATTGCGCGAGCAGCTACCAAAAGCGTAGCGCTTGCGCGGTGGTCTTGCGTGCCTCTCCGTGGGGGGGGCGGGTGGGCGTACCCAGCGCAATCCAGCCCACCAGAGTCTCACCGGGCTCGCAAAAGGCCTGGGCGATGTGGGGCGCGCGGGCCTTGTCGCCACTCAGCATCTTGCCGGCAAAGCCCAGTGCGTGGGCCGCGTTCAGGAGGTTGGTGACCGCGCCGCCCACGCACATCCACTGCTCGTGTGCGGGTACCAGCGGGTGGCCCAGGTCGATGCGGGCCAGCACGGCCACGGTCATGGGGGCACGCAGCGCGCGTTCGCGCTCCATGGCCACACCGTCGGCGTCTTTGCCTTTGCGCTGGGCGTGTTCGGCGAACAGGTCGGCCAGGCGACTGCGGGCCTCGCCTTGCACCACCACCAAACGAAAAGGCACCAGTTCCGCATGGTCGGGCGCGCGCAGCGCTGCGGCGACCATGGTTTGCAGTTGGGCGGCGTCGGGGCCCGGTGCCTGCAGGTGTTTGATGCCCAGCGAGTAGCGGTTCAGCAGCAGGGCCAGGCCGGGGGGGGGAGCGGTCATGGGCGGGTGTCCTCGGCTATGCTAGTTGGAAAGATGACCACGCGCGGTCGCAAGGAGCCGCCATGAGCGAACAGAAAATTGAAGTGTACAAAGGCCCGGCCGGTGGTTGGGGCGCGCTGCGCAGCGTGGGCCATGCCCTGCTGCAACAGGACATTCCCCTCAAAGGGGCCAAAACCCTGCTGTCTGCCAATCAGCCTGACGGTTTTGATTGCCCCGGCTGCGCCTGGCCTGACCGCAACCACGCCTCCACCTTCGAGTTTTGCGAAAACGGCGCCAAGGCCGTGGCCGCCGAGGCAACCGCACGCCGGGTGACGGCCGATTTTTTTGCGCAGCACACCGTGGCCGAGCTGGCCACCTGGGGCGACTTTGCACTGGAGGATCAGGGCCGCCTGACCGAACCCATGGTCTATGACGCGGCCACTGACAAATACCTGCCCATTGCCTGGGACGACGCCTTTGCGTTGATGGCCAGGCACCTGAATGCGCTGCCCGACCCGAACCAGGCCATCTTCTACACCTCGGGCCGGGCCAGCAACGAGGCCGCCTTTTTGTACCAGCTGTTTGTGCGCGAGTACGGCACCAACAACTTCCCCGACTGCTCCAATATGTGCCACGAGCCCAGTGGCACCGGCATGCGCGAGAGCGTGGGTGTGGGCAAGGGCACAGTCACGCTCGATGATTTCGAGCAGGCGGATGCCATCTTCATCTTTGGCCAAAACCCCGGCACCAACCACCCGCGCATGCTGGGTGAGCTGCGCCAGGCCGCCAAGCGCGGCGCGCGCATCGTCAGCCTGAACCCGCTGCGCGAACGCGGGCTGGAGCGTTTTGCCGACCCGCAGGACAAGCTGCAGATGGCCACCGGCGGCGACACGCCCATCAGCACCCACTATTTCCAGCTGAAGATTGGTGGCGACTTTGCCTTTGTCAAAGGCATGATGAAACACCTGGTGGCGCTGCAGGACCAGGGGGAGGATGTGCTGGACCAGGCCTTTATTGCCGAGCACACCACCGGCTTTGACGCCCTGCTGGCCGACCTGCGCGCCGAGTCGTGGGCGCTGCTGGAAAGTGAATGTGGCTTGGGCGCGGAACACATGCGTGCCGCCGCCGAGGTGTACCGCCGGGCCCGCAGCGTGATTGCCTGCTGGGGCATGGGCATCACCCAGCACGCCAATTCGGTGGCCACCATCCAGATGATCGTCAACCTGCTGTTGATGCGCGGCAACATTGGCCGTCCCGGCGCCGGGCCTTGCCCGGTACGCGGCCACAGCAATGTGCAGGGCGACCGCACCATGGGCATTTGGGAGGCACCGCCCGTGGCGCTGCTGGACAAGCTGCAGAAGGTGTTCGGTTTTGAACCTCCGCGTGCCAACGGCTACAACACGGTGGAATCCATCCAGGCCATGCTCGACGGCCACGGCAAGGTCTTCTTTGCACTGGGCGGCAACTTTGCGGCCGCCACGCCCGATACCGTGTTGACCTGGAAGGCGCTGCGCAACTGCGACCTGACGGTGCACGTCACCACCAAGCTCAACCGCAGCCACATCGTGCACGGCAAGGCAGCACTCATCTTGCCTTGCCTGGGCCGCACCGAGATCGACATGCAGGCCACAGGTGTGCAGGGCGTGACGGTGGAAGACTCGATGAGCATGGTGCACCTCTCGGTGGGCATCAACCCGCCCGCGTCCGAGCACCTGCTGTCCGAGCCGGCCATCGTGGCGCGGCTGGCCGCGGCCACCCTGGCCGGCCGCAGCCAGACGCCCTGGCTCTGGTTGCTGGAAGACTACCGCCGCATTCGCGACAAGATCGAGGCCGTGTTCCCCGACTTCAAAGACTTCAATACGCGTGTACAGGTGCCTGGCGGTTTCCGCCTGCGCAACACCGCCAGCGAGCGCGTGTGGGCCACCGCCAGCCACAAGGCCGTGTTCAAGACCCACCAGGTGCCCACCGGCACGCCGCTGCAGCGTGCCCGCGAGCGCAAGGGCGACGCGATTGTGTTTGCGCTCATGACCACACGCTCGCACGACCAGTACAACACCACCATCTACGGTGCCGATGACCGTTACCGCGGCGTCTACGGCCAGCGCCGTGTGGTGTTTGCCAACGCCGAAGACATCCGCGCGCTGGGCATGCAAGACGGCGACTGGATTGACTTCCAGACCGTGTGGGACGACGGCGAAGAGCGCCGCGCTGACGGTTTCAAGCTGGTGGCCTACAACATCCCGCGCGGTTGCGTTGGGGCGTATTACCCCGAGACCAACCCGCTGGTGCCCTTGTCCTCTGTGGCGGCCAATGCGGGCACGCCCACGTCCAAATGCATTCCCGTGCTCATGCTGCCGCACCAGCGGCAAGGGGCCGCCCCATGAGTGACGTGGTGGCGCAGGCCCTGTTGCGGGCCCTGGCCGAATCTGCGGAGCCGGTGTCCGTGCCCCGCCTGGGCAAACGCCTGGGCCTGGGGGCCAGTGTGGTCATGCGCACGCTCACCCTCATGGGGGATGCCGTGCTGGGTGGGCAGGCCGGCCCGGCCTGGGTGCAACTGCGCTGCGAGGACGGGCGTTGGCTTGCCAGCCTGACGCAAGCAGGGCGGCACCATCTGGCTGCGTCTTCGCATGCCTGAGTTCACCCCCGATCTGCCGGCAGCGCTCAGTGCCGCCCGTGTGCAGCGCATGCCAGCAGGTGGCATGCAGACGGACACCCTGGCCGCGGAAGTGCCCGTGGCGCTGGTCTTCAACGGCATTTCCCACGCGGTGATGCTGGCCACGCCCCGGGACCTGGAGGCGTTTGCACTGGGCTTTGCACTCAGCGAGGGGATATTGGACACGGTGGACCAGTGTTTCGGGCTGGAGGTGTTGCCCGTACAGCTGGACGGCTGCGCGGCGCTGGAGGTGCAACTGGACATTGCCGCCCCCTGTTTTGCGCGCTTGAAGGCCCAGCGCCGCAGCCTGGCCGGCCGCACTGGCTGCGGTGTGTGTGGGCTCGATAGCCTGCAGGCGCTGGACCTGGTGCCGCCACCCCTGCGGCCACAGCCCTGGGTACAGGCCATGGACACCGACACTGTGCTGCGTGCCGTGCAGGCCATGGTGCCGCTGCAGCTGCTCAACGCGACCTGTGGCTCCCTGCATGCCGCCGCATGGGCTACCCCGGACGGCGAGGTCACGCTGCTGATGGAAGACGTGGGCCGCCACAACGCGCTGGACAAGCTGCTGGGTGCGCTGGCGCGTACAGGCCAGATCCGCCAACCCGGCTGGGTGCTCATGAGCAGCCGCGCCAGCCATGAGCTGGTGCGCAAGTGTGTGCGCCTGCAGGTGCCGCTGCTGGCCACCATCTCGGCCCCAACCGACCTGGCCGTGGCCATGGCGCAGCGGGCCGGCCTGCAGCTGTGGGGCCTGTGTCGCGCGCCGCACGCGGTGCGCTACACACCCTGAGCCCGGCCACCGCCTGCCCCCCAAAGCTCTGGGGAATAAGGGGCCGGGTCAATAATGGACGCATTGCGGGGCGTGTGTGCCGCCCCTGAGGAGCTTCCCTTGAAACTGTCTTTCTTCGCGCTGGGCTGGCGTACCCTGTGGCGCGACGTGCGCTCGGGCGAACTGCGCCTGCTCATCCTGGCGGTCACGCTGGCCGTGGCGGCCCTCACTGCGGTGGGTTTTTTTGCCGACCGCCTGCAAGGCGGCCTGCAGCGCGATGCACGCCAGTTGCTCGGCGGGGACGCCGTGGTCTCCAGTGACAACCCGCCGCCCGTGGCCTTTGAGGCGCAAGCCCGCACGCTGGGCCTGCAGGTGGTGCACATGCTGGGCTTTCCCACCATGGCCCGTGCCAGCGATGCGCAGGGCGGCGCGGCCAAGCTGGTGGCGCTCAAGGTGGTGGAGCCTGGTTACCCACTACGTGGCAGCTTGCGCGTGAGCAGCGCGCCTGACGCGCCCGATGCTGCCACCAAAGACACGCCCGCCGCGGGCAAAGCCTGGGTCGATGCGGCCTTGCTGGAGGCGATTGGCCTGAACGTGGGGGACCCTCTCTTGCTGGGCGAAGGCCGGTTCACGGTGGACCGCATCATCGTGATGGAGCCCGACCGTGGTGGCGGCTTCATGAACTTTGCGCCGCGCGTGATGATTTCGAAGCCCGACCTGGCCGCCACCGGCTTGGTGCAACCGGCCAGCCGCCTCAACTACCGCATGGCGGTGGCGGGCAACGAGCCTGCCGTGAAACGTTTTGTCGATTGGGCCGATGCACAGGTGAAAGGCGGCGTGCGTGGGGTTCGCGTGGAGTCGCTGCAAAGCGGTCGCCCCGAGATGAGCCAGACGCTGGACCGTGCACAAAAGTTCTTGAGCCTGGTGGCACTCTTGGCTGCCTTGCTGAGCGCCGTGGCCGTGGCCTTGGCCGCACGCGCGTTTGCCGCAAACCATTTGGACGACTGCGCCATGCTGCGGGTGCTGGGCCTGTCGCAGCGCACCATTGCCAGCGCCTACGCGTTTGAGTTTGCGCTGGTGGGCCTGTTTGCCAGCGGCCTGGGCGTGGCGCTGGGTTTTGGCGTGCACTACCTGTTTGTGGCGCTGCTGGCGGGGCTGGTGGATGCGGCCTTGCCTGCGGCTTCGCTGTGGCCGGTGCTGCTGGGCGTGGGCATGGGGCTCACGCTGCTGATGGCCTTTGGCCTGCCACCCGTGTTGCAGCTGGCTCAGGTGCCCGCGCTGCGTGTGATCCGTCGTGATGTGGGCAACCTGCGTCCTGCATCCATCGGCGTGCTGGCGATTGGCGTGGCCGGGTTTGCCGCGCTGCTGATGACGGTGAGCAGTGACCTGATGCTGGGCCTGATTGCCGTGGGCGGCTTTGCCGGTGCGGTGCTGGTGTTTGCCGCGCTGAGCTGGGTGGCCGTGAAGGTGCTGCGCAAGAGCGTGAACGAGGCGACGGCCCCGCGCTGGCTGGTGCTGGCTACGCGCCAAATCTCGGCCCGCCCGGCCTACACCGTGGTGCAGGTGAGTGCGCTGTCGGTGGGCCTGCTGGCGCTGGTGCTCTTGGTGCTGCTGCGCACCGATTTGATCAGCAGCTGGCGCAAGGCCACGCCGCCCGATGCGCCCAACCGCTTTGTCATCAACGTGATGCCGGAGCAGTCCGACGCGTTCCAGAAAGCGCTGACCGACAGTGGTGTCACCAAGTTCGACTGGTACCCCATGATCCGTGGCCGCCTGGTCGCGGTGAATGGCAAGGAGATCTCGCCCGACAACTTCACGGAAGACCGCGCCAAGCGCCTGGTGGACCGCGAGTTCAACCTCTCCCACAGCAGCAAGAACCCGCCGCACAACCTCATCGTCGGCGGGCAGTGGACCGAGGACGAAGAAGGTGCCGTGAGTGTGGAAGAGGGCATTGCCAAGACCCTGAACCTGAAGCTGGGCGACAGCCTGCGCTTTGACATTGGCGGCATGCAGACCGAGTCGAAAATCACCTCGCTGCGCAAGGTGGACTGGGGCTCCATGCGGGCCAACTTCTTTGTGATGTACCCGGTGGGCGTGCTCAAGGACGTGCCCAGCACCTACATGGGCGCCTTCAAGGCGCCCGAGACCAAGGGCTTTGACAACGCCTTGGTGCGTGCGTTCCCTAACATCACCAATGTGGACATGACCAGCACCATCAACCAGGTGCAGCGTGTGCTGGACCAGGTCATCCGCGCGGTGGAGTTCTTGTTCGGCTTCACGCTGGCGGCGGGCCTGGTGGTGCTGTTCGCCGCGGTGACGGCCACGCGGGAGGACCGCGCGCGCGAGTTCGCCATCATGCGTGCCGTGGGCGCAGGCAGCAGCCTGCTGCGCCAGGTGCAGCGCACCGAGCTGGTCGGTGTGGGCCTGTTGGCGGGCTTCCTGGCCTCTGTGGTGGCCGCGGCGGTGGGCTGGGCGCTGGCGCGCTTTGTGTTCGAGTTCGACTGGACCGTGCAGCTCTGGGTGCCGCTGGTGGGCGCCCTGGCCGGCGCGGTGCTGGCGCTGGCCGCGGGCTGGTGGGGCCTGCGCGATGTGCTGCGCCGCCCGGTGGTGGAGACGCTGCGCCGCGCCGCCAGCTAGATTGCTATTGTTTTAGTAGCTATTGGCGCAGTATCCACGCTGGCTAGAGGCCAAAAACACGCTAAAAGTCAGAGTTTGTGGCTGACCAGCTTGAAGTCGGGGTCTTCGGCGTAGGTTTTGACGGTGAAGCCCAGGCTGCGCATGAGCCGCAGCATGCCGGGGTTGTGCACCAGCACCAGGCCGTCGATCTCGCTCAGGCCCTTGTCGCGGGCCACATCCATGATGGACTGCATCAAGCGTGAGCCCAGGCCCTTGCCGCCGAAGTCGTCGGCCACCACCAGCGAAAACTCGCAGCTGGACTGGTCGGGGTTGGTCACGTAGCGCGACACCCCAATGATGCGTTCGGTCTCGGTAAAGCCGCCATCGCCATTGGCCGTGCGCTCCTTGTGCACCGCCACCAGGGCCATCTCGCGGTCGTAGTCAATCAGCGTGAAACGCGCCAGCATGGCCGGGGGCAGTTCGTGCATGCTGGAGACAAAGCGGAAGTAGCGGCTTTCTCTGGACAGGCCTTGCACCAGCGTTTGCAGCATCTGCGCATCGTCGGGCTGGATGGGGCGCACGGTGTATTCGCCGCCATCGCGCATGGGCCACAGCTGCTCGTACTGCGCGGGGTAGGGCAGGATGGACAGGTGGTTGTAGTTGTGAATGCGGCTGCTCACGCCCTGGGTGGCGTGGTCGATGACGATGCGTGCGTCCACCGCCACGGCACCATGTTCGTCCACGATGATGGGGTTGATGTCCATCTCGCGCAGCTGGGGCAGCTCACACACCATCTCGGAGATGCGCAGCAGAATCTGCTCCAGCATGTCCACATGGGCTGGCTGGCTGCCGCGCCATTCGCCCAGCGTTTCCGCCACGCGCGAGCGCTCAATCAGGCGGCGTGCCAAAAACTGGTTGAGCGGTGGCAGCTCCATCGCGCGGTCGTTGATCAGCTCGATCATGGTGCCACCGGCCCCAAAGGCGATGACGGGGCCAAACGGGTCGTCGGTGACCAGGCCAATGTAGATCTCGCGCCCGTGGCGCGGGCGCACCATGCTTTGCACGGTGACGCCGTTGATACGTGCATCCGGGCGCAGCTTCTTCACGGTTTGCACCATGTCGTTGTAGGTGTCGCGCACGCCGGTGGCGTTCATGATGTTGAGCGCCACGCCGCCCACGTCCGACTTGTGGCTGATGTCCGGCGAGTCGATTTTGAGCACCGCCGGAAACCCCAGCTGCGTGGCAATCATCATGGCCTCGTTGGCGCTGCGCGCCAGGATGGTCTGGGTGACCGGAATATGGAAGGCCGAGAGCAGCGTCTTGGACTCCATCTCGGTCAGCACCTTGCGGCGTTCGGCCAGCACACTCTCAATCACCAGGCGCGCGCCTTCGATGTCCGGCTTGGCCAGGGCGGAGAGGGGCGGTGGCGTTTGTTGCAGCAGCAGCTGGTTTTGGTAGAAGGACGCAATGTTGCCAAAGGCTCCCACCGCGGCCTCAGGCGTGCGAAAACTCGGGATCTCGGCCGCCTTGAGGATGCCGCGTCCTGCGTCCACGGTGGTGTCGCCCATCCAGCATGAGAGCAGGGGTTTGCCCATGGCCTTTTTTTCCTCGGCCAGGGCGCTGGCCACGGCCGATGCATCGTTGCCGGCCTTGGGCGAGTAGATGGCCAGCACGCCGTCCACTCCGCGGTCGCGGCTGGCCGCCTGGATGGCGGCGCGGTAGTGCTCAGGCCCGGCATCTTCCGACAGGTCCAGCAGATCGGTTAGCGAGGCCTGCTCGGGCAACAGCGGCTTGAGCTGCGCGGCCGATTCGGGGGACAGTTTGCCCAGCGCCAGCTGCAGCTCGTTGATCCAGTCGGCCGCCAGCACACCAGGGCCGCCGCCGTTGGTCACGATGGCCAGGCGTTTGCCCACCGGCCGGTAGCGCGAGGCCAGGCACTTGGCCGCCGAAAACAGCTCCACAAACGAACGTACCCGCACCGCGCCCGCGCGCCGCAGCGCGGAGTCAAAGACATCGTCGCTGCCCACAATGGCGCCGCTGTGGGTTTGCGCTGCCTCGTTGCCCGCAGGCTTGCGCCCGGCCTTCAGCACCACCACGGGTTTGGCATTGGCCGCCATACGCAGCGCACTCATGAAGCGGCGCGCGCTGGAGATGCCTTCCAGGTAGACCACGATGCTTTGTGTCTGTGCGTCGTTGGCCAAAAAGTCCAGCACGTGGGCAATGTCCACCGCCGTGTGGGGCCCCAGGGACACCACCGACGAAAACCCCACCGCGTTGTTGGCCGCCCAGTCCAGCATGGAGGCGGTGAGTGCGCCCGACTGCGACACCAAGGCCAGCGAGCCGCGCTGGGCCAGTGGCCCGGCCGCGCTGGCATTGAGCTGCAACTGGGGCCGCTGCAAACCCAGGCCGTTGGGCCCCAGCAGGTGCACGCCTTCGCGGCGGGCAATCTTCTTCAGCTCGGTGGCCTGGTCGGCCGTGATGCCGCTGGAGATGATGAGCGCCGCCCTGCAGGCCACGCGGCCCGCAATCTCCAGCGCCGCGCACACATCGGCCGGTGGCAGGGCAATGATGGCCAGGTCCGATCGCGCCTGCGCCAGCTCGGCCAGCGTGCCACTGCTATGGATGTCCAGAAACCGCAGGCTGCCGGTGAATGTTTGCGCCTTGAGCGCTGCCACCACGGCGCGTGCCTGCGCGGTCTGCGCTTCGGGCGTGTCCACCGGTCCGGCAAACACAATGATGGACTGGGGGGCGAATAGGGGGGTGAGAAAGTGTTTTTCCATGGAGTCCTCTAGTCTGCGCCTATCAATACCTTGACGTGTTCGGCCACGCTGCGGGCCAGCGGGTTGAGCACGTAGCCACCCTCCAGGCAGGAGATCACACGCCCCTTGCAGTGGCGCTCCGCCACGTCCATCAGCTGCCGGGTGACCCAGGCGTAGTCGGCATCCACCAGGCCCAGGTTACCCATGTCGTCTTCGCGGTGCGCGTCAAACCCGGCAGAGATGTAGATGAGCTGCGGCGCAAACGCGTCCAGCGCCGGCAGCCAGCGGCTGCGCACGGCCTCGCGAAAGGCATCGCTGCCCGAGCGTGAAGGCAGGCCCACATTCACCATGTTCGGGCCGGTGGCGTTTTCGCCGGTAAAGGGGTAGAGGCCTTCTTCAAAAATGGAGCACATCAACACCCGCTCGTCGCCACGAAAAATGTCTTCGCTGCCATTGCCGTGGTGCACATCAAAGTCGATCAGCGCCACACGCTGCAGGCCGTGCACATGGAGCGCATGGCGTATGCCCACCGCCACGTTGTTGAAGAAACAAAAGCCCATGGCCGCGGCGCGTTCGGCATGGTGGCCCGGGGGGCGCACGCAGCAAAAGGCGCTGGGCACGTTGCCAGCCAGCACCAGGTCGGTGGCCTGCACGGCGGCACCCGCGGCACGCAGGGCGGCGGGCACGGTGTAGGGGTTCATGTCGGTGTCGGGGTCCACCTTGTGGTAACCCTCGGTGGGGGCGGCGTCCAGCAGCTCGTGCACGTAGTTGCTGGCGTGGGCGCGGCCCAGTTGCTCCTCAGTGGCCAGCGGCGCGTCGTAGGTGTTCATGTAGTCCAGCAGCCCCTTGACCAGCAGCATGTCGTGGATGGCGCCCAGGCGCTCCGGGCATTCGGGGTGGTGGGGCCCCATCTCATGGCGGGCGCAGTCCGGGTGCGAGATAAAGGCAGGCAACATGCAGTCTCCAGCGTGGTGGTCTCAGTATGAAACAGCCAGTCTAGGCAGGCAAGCTGACGCGGGCCTTGATCCAAGGCAAGCGCCGGTGTGTGGGGGCGCTATGTCCCCGGCCTTCACCGGGAAATGCCGCCTTGGCAGCACCCTTGTTACCATCCCTGACCCATGACGCCGCCCTCCGCCTCCTCCCGCTCCTCGCGTTTCCCTCTTCGCTTTGTCACCACCAGTGCCCAGGTGCTGGCACTGCTGCTGTGCCTGCTGACCCTGTGCTACGGCTTGCTGCCGGGCCTGCTGGCGGTGTGCCTGGGCTACATGGCCACCCAGGCGCTCACCCACAACCGGCGTCTGGGGCGCCTCAAGCCCACGCCGTTTTGGGCTGCTACGGTGGTGATCGTGTTGCCCCTGGTGGCGCTGGCCCTGCTGCTGGCCAATGCCCAGGGCATGCTGGTGGGCGCAGTGGCCCAGTACGAGGCCCTGTTGCACCACCTGGCCCGCACGGTGCTGGAGATACGCCAAAAACTGCCGCCCAACCTCGCCACCCATCTGCCGGACGAACTGATTGCCGCCCAGGCCTGGCTGGCGTCCTACCTGCAGTCACAGGCGCGCTCGCTCACAGGCTGGGGCTCGGCCGGGCTGCAGGGCGGCTTGCTGGCCTATGTGGGGCTGGTGATTGGGGCGCTGGTGGTGGGCACGCCTGGTGTAGAGCAAGCAGCCCCCTTGCGCGCCGCCATGCGCACGCGGGCCGCACACTTCATCCAGGCTTTTCGCCAAATTGTGGTCGCCCAGTTCTGGATCGCCGCGTTCAACGCCATGTGCACCGCCCTGTTTTTGTTTGCCGCGCTGCCACTGTTTGACGTGTTTATTCCCTACAGCGGCATGCTGGTGGCGCTCACCTTCTTTGCCGGGCTTATTCCCATCGTCGGTAACCTGCTGTGCAACGGCGTGCTCACGCTGGCCGGTGTGTCGGTGGCGCCCATGGTGGGCCTGGCCTGCCTCATTTTCCTGATCGCCATCCACAAGTTCGAATACGTCATCAACGCCAAGGTGGTGGGCAAACGCACCGGCACCTCGGCCTGGGAGCTGCTCACGGTGATGTTTGTGGGCGAAGCCATTTTTGGCGTGGCCGGCCTGGTGGCCGCGCCGCTGTACTACGCCTATGTGAAGCGGGAGCTGCTGGAAGAGGGCTTGGTCTAGTTTTAAGCCTTTTAGGCCTCTAGCCCCCGCGGATATTGCGCGAACAGCTTCTGTTTTGATAGCACTAAGAATGCTGTGCCGCTTGCTGACTGAGCACTGGACCGGACTGGAGAGCCCATGTTTTCCCATATCTTTGTCGGCGTCACCGACTTCGAACGCGCGCTGCGCTTCTACACCCCGCTCATGCAGGCGCTGGGCCAGCAACAACGCTTCATCGACCGCAGCCGCCCTTGGGCGGGCTGGCAGACTGAAGGTGTGGCGCGTCCGCTGTTCCTGATTGGCACCCCCTTTGATGGGGACCATGCGGTAGGCAATGGCCAGATGACCGCTTTCCTGGCCAGCAGCCGCGCGCAGGTGGACGCGGTGTATCAAGCGGCACTGGCCCATGGCGGCACCAGCGAGGGTGCGCCGGGCCTGCGGCCCGAGTACCACGCCAACTACTACGGCGCCTACTTTCGGGATACGGAGGGGAACAAGCTTTGTGTGGCTTGCCATGGGGCGGTGGGTTGACGATTCGCCGTGTTCGCAAGCAAGCTGCGTGGATTAAAAGAAGTCAGATATAAATCAAGCACTTAAAAATACACGGGAGGAAAGCATGAGTCGAGACGACCTTGTTCATACGACGTGTTTCACTTCTACAACCCGTTGGGCCCCATAGATGAACTCTCCTACCGCCTATCACCAGCTTGGCCGTTTCATAGTCGCGTTCCAGCACCTAGAAGGAGCGGTGAATGACCTCCTCGAACTGTTGGCCGATACATCGGACGATGAAGTGGTCCGCATCTTGGCAAACGATCTGGAGTTTGGCAAACGACTGAACACCACGGACGTCGTGTTTGCCCGATTCGTTGATCTTCACAACAACGCGGATCAGTCCGCGAAGGGCGAATTCCACAAGCTTATGGTTGAGCTTCGGGAACTTGGTGAGCGACGGAATGATTTCGTTCACTCTCGCTACGACGCCTGGCTGAACGTTGATGGAAAGGAAGGGTTATTGCGTCGAAACTTCAGGCTCCGGGGTAGCAAGGGCACGCGCGAAGAAACGGAGGAGGAACTGCAACCTCACACGTTTGATGAAGACCTTCAACGCTTGACGAGCGCCGCTGCTCGCCTTGAAGTATTTCGCCTTCGGATCATCAACTGGTTGTATCCGGAATAACGTGGCCCAACCCTAAAGACGAGCGGGAGTGCGAAAAAAGCCGCGCAGCCTGCTCACTTTTTTGCGTTGAACGCATAACACAAGGCCTACTTGTCCGGCAACGCCAGTAAATCCTCAGTAGGCCGCCCATCCCGATAAGCCTGCAAATACTTCTTCCGCCCCAGCGTTTGCACGCCCACCCAAGCGCCAGACTGGCCGGGCTTGGCGGCGGGGCACCACAGGGCCTGGGGGCCGCTGGATTCGACGAAGTCGATCAACTGGGTGTGGGTGGAAAAGCCGGTCTCTTTCGTCGGCTTGCCATCCACCACCTGCACCCACCACAGGATGTTGAGGTGTTCGTGTTTGTAGCCGCCGCGCATGCGCTTGGCCACGCATTGGAGGTAGACCGCCATGGTGGTGTCAGGGCAGGGTCTGGTGCTTGCGTGCCGCCCAGACCCTGATCTGTTTAGGCAAACACGCCAGCCGTGTCCTGCATGCGCGCCGACACTTCACCCAGGTGGTGCAGGCTGTCGCCAAAGGTCATTTCCAGTTGGGTGAGTTTCTTGAAGTAGTGGCTGCCGATGTATTCGTCCGTCACGCCAATGCCGCCGTGCAGTTGCACCGCCTGCTGGCCGACAAAACGCATGCTTTGGCCGAGCTGGTATTTGGCGCGTGCCAGTGCCGCGCGGCGCTCGCTTGCGGGGGCATTGAGCTTCAGGCTCGCGTAGTAGCTCATGCTGCGGGCCAGTTCCAGCTGCATCTTCATGTCGGCCGCGCGGTGGCGTAGCGCCTGGAAGCTGCTGATCGCCACACCAAACTGCTTGCGGGTGTTGAGGTACTCGGCGGTCAGCGCCACGGTCTTGTCCATCACGCCCACGGCTTCGGCGCAGGTGGCGGCAATGCCGATGTCCACCGCATGCTCCAGTGCGGCCAGGCCTTGTGTGGTGATGAGCGTGGCGGGTGCGTTTTTGAAGGTGACTTCGGCCGCGCGGCTGCCGTCTTGCGTGCCGTAGCCGCGGGTGCTCACACCGGCGGATTCGCGCTCGACGAGGAACAGGCCCAGCACGCTGTTGACCTTGGCGGAGACGAGGTAGGCGTCGGCCTGGTCGCCTGCGGCCACTATGCTTTTGGTCGCGTTCAGCACATAGCCACCGGGGGCCTGGTGGGCTTTGGCGTCGCCCGCGTCCAGCGCGTAGCGGCTGCTGCGCTCCTGGTAGGCCAGCACCACCAGCTTTTCGCCACTGGCTACGCCGGGTAGCCAGGCGGCCTTGGTGGCGGCATCGGCATAGCCGGCAATCACGGCACCAGCGATCAGCGCCTGGACCAGGGGCTCCAGCACGATGCCGCGGCCCAGCTCTTCCATCACCACCATGCCCTCAATCGGGCCCATGCCCATGCCGCCATCGTCTTCGGGCACGTAGAGGCCGGTCAGGCCCAGCTCGGCCAGCTCGGTGTAGGCGGCGCGGTCAAAGCCGCCAGCCTTCTCAATGGCGCGGCGGCGCTCGAAGCTGTAGCCCTTGTCCACGTACTTGCGTACGGCGTCTCGCAGTTGTTCCTGGTCGTCAGAAAAATCGAAATCCATGTTCTTCTCCTCTTAGCCCAAAACAACCTGGGACACGATGTTGCGTTGCACTTCATTGCTGCCACCGTAGATGGTGGTCTTGCGCAGGTTGAAGTAGTGGGAGGCCAGGGGCGCGTTGCCCACTTCGCCACCGGGGAAGTCGCCTTGCCAGCCGGCCTCCATGGCTTCGCGCACCAGGGGCAGGGCAAAGGGGCCGGCGGCCAGCATCATCAGTTCGCTATAGCGCTGCTGGATTTCACTGCCGCGGATCTTCAAGAGGCCGGCAATGTCCAGCGAGTTCTTGCCGCTCTTCTCGGCGGACAACACGCGCAGCACCAGCATCTCCAGCGCCACCACGTCCACTTCCAGCTTGGCAATTTCGTCGCGGAAGCGGGCGTCGTCCCACACGCCTTCACGTTTGGCAATGCGCTTCAGGCGCTCCAGCTCGCGCTTGCTGCGGTTCACATCGGCAATGTTGGTGCGCTCGTGGCTCAGCAGGTGTTTGGCGTAGGTCCAGCCCTTGTTCTCTTCACCAATCAGGTTCTCGGCGGGCACTTCCACGTTGTCGAAGAACACCTCGTTCACCTCGTGGCCACCGTCCAGCATGATGATGGGGCGCACGGTGACGCCGGGGCTCTTCATGTCGATGAGCAGGAAGCTGATGCCGGTCTGCGGCTTGCCCTCGGTGCTGGTGCGCACCAGACAGAAGATCCACTCGCCATACTGGCCCAGCGTGGTCCAGGTCTTTTGGCCATTGACGATGTAGTGGTTGCCCTGGCGCTCCGCACGGGTTTTGACCGAGGCCAGGTCGGAGCCCGAACCCGGCTCGCTGTAGCCCTGGCTCCACCACACCTCGCCGCTGGCAATGCCGGGCAAAAAGCGCTGTTGCTGCTCGGGCGTGCCAAAGGCCATGATGACCGGGGCCACCATCACCGGGCCGAAGGGGATGATGCGCGGCGCACCGGCCAGCGCACATTCTTCTTCAAACAAATGCTTTTGCACGGCCGTCCAGCCGGGGCCGCCAAATTCCTTGGGCCAGCCAAAGCCCAGCCAGCCTCTTTTGCCCAAGATCTTGGCCCAGCGCTGCATATCGTCGCGCGTGAGCTCCAGGGCGTTGTGCACTTTGTGGGCAATGTCGGTGGGCAGGTTTGCGTTAACCCAGGTGCGAATCTCTTCGCGGAACGCCTGCTCTTCAGGGGTGAATGCCAAATCCATGGGGAGGTCTCCAGTGTGTCTTGGTGTCAGGGCGGTCTAGGGCCGCTGCAAACCGTGTTTTAGCACGGTCGTTCTATTCAACTTGTCCGGGGGGTGACATTCCCAGTTCGGCGCACAGCCTTTGCACGGTGGTGCGCAGCTCGGCCAACTCGGTTTCCAGCTGGGTCACGCGGGCCTGCAGGTCCGCGTTCGCAGGCGCGGCCATGCGGCTGGCGACAGCGGCGCTGGCATCCACTGGCCCGCACAGCAGGTGGGCCCAGCGCTGTTCGCGCGCGCCGGGTGCGCGGTCCAGCTTGATGACCAGCGGGCCGCCTTTGTCTTCGCTGCGTTCCTGCAGCTCGTCCAGAAACGCCTCGACCGACGAGGTGTCGGCAAAGCGGTACCAGCGCTCGGCGTTCAGGCGCAGTTCGGCCGCGGTTTGCGGGCCGCGCAACATCAGCAGGCCCAGCAGCACCGCGCTTTGCTCGGGCACACCAATGCCGCGCTGGGCGTTGTGGGTGAACTTGGTGGCGCGGCCCCCGCTGGTCTCGTGCACCAGGCCGGCTTCGCGCAGCGTGTCCACCGCGTTGCTCACCTCGGCCTCGCTCAGCTCCATCAGCGGCTCGCGGCTGGTTTTCTGGTTGCAGCCCAGGAGCAGGCTGTTCAGGGTGAGCGGGTAGCTGTCGGGCACGGTGCGTGCTTTTTCCATCAGCGTGGCGAGCACGCGGGCTTCAACAGGGGTCAAGAGAACGGGGGTGGTCATAATTCAGCCAGTTATGAAAAACATCGTCATTTTGATCTCTGGCGGCGGCTCCAATATGGCCGCCATCGTGCGTGCCGCCCAGCGCGAGGACTGGGAGCGCCACTACGGCGCCCGCATTGCCGCCGTCATCAGCAACAAAGGCACGGCTGGCGGCCTGGTGTTTGCCAAGGAGCAGGGCATAGACACCGCCGTGCTGGACCACAAAACCTTCGAGAGCCGCGAAGCGTTTGACGCTGCGCTAATGGCCGAGATTGACCAGTACGACACACCGCAGGCGCCGGTGCTGGTGGTGCTGGCAGGCTTCATGCGCATCCTCACGCCGGGCTTTACCGCGCACTACGAAGGGCGCCTGACCAACATCCACCCATCCCTGCTGCCAGCATTCCCCGGCCTGCACACGCACCAGCGCGCGATTAAATCCGGCTGCAAGTTCGCTGGTGCCACCGTGCACCTGGTGACCGCGGAGCTAGACCACGGCCCCATCCTGCAGCAAGCCGTGGTGCCGGTGCTACCCACCGACGACGCCGACACCCTGGCCGCCCGCGTGCTCACGCAAGAGCACCTGATTTATCCCCAGGCGCTGCGCGATTTGCTATCGAAATAGGAGCTTCTCGCGCATATTCTGCGCGGGCTAGGGGTAATTTTCTTCTGCTGAATGGGCAGCTACGTGATTAGAAAATACAACTGGAGTTAAAAAGTCATATATGAAATCCACCCTTGGCAAGCTTGAACGTATCCCCTTGCGCAAAGCTTGGGCTCATGAGGCTATTGAGTTCACGCCGTGGTTGGCCCAAGCGGACAACTTGCAGCTCTTGGCTGAAACCCTCGGTCTGGACGAATTGGAGCTAGTGGGAGTTGAATACCCAGTAGGCGACTTCAATGTTGACATTTTGTGTTCAGACAATGGCGGCAAGGTCATCATCGAGAACCAACTGGAGAAGACCAATCACACCCACCTTGGTCAAATTTTGACTTATGCCGCTGGTGTGGGCGCGCGAAAGGTGATCTGGGTAGCGGAGTCTTTTCGAACCGAACACGTAGCTGCGCTGGAATTCTTGAATCAACACACTACAGATGAATTGAATTTTTTTGCAGTGGAGATTGAACTTTGGCGCATCGGCGAATCGCCCATGGCCCCTAGTTTTAATGTAGTGGTTAAGCCCAACGATTGGGCAAAAACGGGTCAGCAAAACGCCAAGGTGGCGGCCAATATGACGCCGACCAAGCAGCGACAGTTGAAGTTCTGGACCGATTGGTCGGCTTGGTTGCAGGCCCAGGGTTCGGCATGCCGTCCGCAGAAGCCGCTGCCACAGCACTGGACCAACATTGCCTTAGGTCGTGCCGGAATTCACCTCGCCGCTACCGTAAATTCACGTGAGCGGCGAGTGGGGATGGAGGTCTACATAGACCATGACAATTCGAAATCAATGTTCAAGCAGCTCTTGGATCAGAAGGACGCCATCGAGCAGGAGTTGAATGCGAAACTCGACTGGTTGGAGTTGCCGGACGGGCATGCGTGTCGGATCATTCAAATCCGCCCGGATTCTCCTCTGGAGGATGAGAGTCAATGGTCGGCCTACTTCGCTTGGTTGGAGGTGGCTGGGCTCAAAATGTCGGCGGTGTTTCGTCCGCGCGTCAAAGCGTTGGTATGACGAAAAACACTATCGAAATAGGAGCTGTTCACGCATATTCTGCGCGGGTTGTCGGCACTTTTCATTCAAAAAATGCCCCTGACAAGGGCTACTCGTGCCGCAGCGCCTCAATCGGGTCCAGCTGCGCCGCACGCCGTGCCGGCACAAAGCCAAACACCACGCCAATCGCTGCCGAGAAGGCAAACGACAGCAGGTTGACACCGAGGTCAAAGGTGTAGGGAATCTGCATCAGCGCGGCCAGGCCCAGCGAGGCCACGGTGGCCAGGGCGATGCCCATCAGGCCGCCCAGGGATGCGAGCACTACGGCTTCGATCAGGAACTGCAGCAGCACCTCGCGCTCCAGTGCGCCGATGGCCAGGCGCAAGCCGATCTCGCGGGTGCGCTCGGTCACGCTCACCAGCATGATGTTCATCACGCCAATGCCGCCCACCAGCAGGCTCACCGCGGCCACCGCGCCCAAGAGCGTGGTCATGATCTGCGTGGTGCCCGAGAGCGTGTCGGCCAGCTGTTTGGTGTCCAGCACGTTGAAGTTGTCTTCCACTCCATCGGCCAGCTTGCGCTGCTCGCGCAGCAGCTGGGTGATGCCGCTCTTGATGCGGGTGGCGTCGCTGCCCTCGGCCATGGAGACCAGCAGGGTGTTGACGCGTGTGTTGCCGGTGATGCGGCGCTGCAGCGTCTTGAGCGGCACCAGCACCACGTCGTCCTGGTCGTTGCCAAAACTGCCCTGGCCCTTGGAGCCCAGGATGCCCACCACCTCGCAGGACACCTGTTTCACGCGCAGGGCCTGGCCCAGGGCTGGCGTGCTGCCAAACATTTCGCGACGCACGGTTTCGCCGATCACACAGACCGCCGAGCCCGCGCGCAGTTCTTCTTCGCTGAACTCGCGGCCTTCTTTGAGTTGCCAGTTGCCGGTGGTGAGCCAGGCATTGCTGCTGCCCACCACGCTGGACGTCCAGTTGCGCCCGTTGGCCACCACGGTCACGCTGGCGCGCGACTCGGGTGCCACCGCCGCAATGCCGCCGATCTGGCTGGCGATGGCGGTGGCGTCCACCTCCTTGAACGAGGGCGAGCTGCCACCGCCAGCGCCCGGGCCCATGCGCTGGCCGGGGCGGATCTGCAGCAGGTTGGTGCCCAGGCTGGAGATTTGCGTTTGCACCGCCTGGGTGGCGCCGTTGCCCAGCGTGACCATGGTGATCACGGCGCTCACGCCGATGACGATGCCCAGGATGGTGAGGAAGGAGCGCATCAGGTTGCGCCGGATGGAGCGCAGCGCGAGCCAAATGGTGTTGAGGAACATCAGTGCACCTCTTCCTGGGCCGCTGCGTGGCGTCGCACCGGGTGGGGGTTCGCCACATCACTCTCGATCACACCGTCCACAAAACGCACGATGCGCTTGGCATACGCCGCCATGTCGGGCTCGTGCGTGACCATCAGCACGGTGATGCCGTGCTGCACGTTCAGGTCTTGCAGCAGCTCCATGATCTCGGCGCTGCGCTGGGTGTCCAGGTTGCCGGTGGGCTCATCCGCCAGCAGCACGGTGGGCTCGGTGACGATGGCGCGTGCAATTGCCACGCGCTGCTGCTGCCCGCCCGACAGCTCGGCCGGTGTGTGGTGCTCGCGACCCTGCAGGCCGACTTGGGCCAGGGCGCGCGATGCGGCCTTGCGCCGGGCGCTGGCGGATTCGCCGCGGTAGAGCAGGGGCAGCTCCACGTTCTCTTGTGCGCTGGTGCGCGGCAGCAGGTGAAAGCCCTGGAACACAAAGCCCAGGTAGTGGCGGCGCAGCTGGGCGCGCTGGTCGCGGCCCAGGGTTTCCACATGCACACCCTGGAACAGGTACTCACCCGTGGTCGGTGTATCCAGGCAGCCCAGCGTGTTCATGGCGGTGGACTTGCCCGAGCCGCTGGGGCCCATGATGGCGACAAAGTCACCGGCCTCAATGCGCAGGTCCACGCCTTTGAGCGCCTGCAGCACGGTGGCGCCCTCGCCGTAGGTGCGGGTCACGCCGCGCAGCTCGATCAGGGGCGTTGAAGACGCGGGGAGGATCATTGGGCCGCTCCACCGCTGCGCTGGTCGGTGATGACGCGCATGTCGGCCGTCAGCTCGCCACCGGTGACCTCGGTCATGCGGCCGTCGCTGATGCCGGTCTGCACCGCCACGGCCACCGGGGCGCCATCACGCAGCACCCAGACCTGCTTGCTGCCCGCACCGGCTGCGCTGCCAGCGCTCTTGCGGTTGCCACTGCCACCGGGCATGCGCGGCATCAGGCTGCCCACAATGCTGCTGCTTTGGGCCGCAGGTTTGCCGGCGCTGGCTGTGGTGCTGGGGCTGTAGCGCAGCGCGGTGTTGGGCACCAGTAGCGCGTCCTTGCGCTCGGTGGCGGTGATGGTGGCCGTGGCGGTCATGCCGGGGCGCAGTGTCAGGTCGCTGTTGTCCACCTCCAGGTAGGTGATGTAGGTGACCACGTTTTCGGTGGTGGTGGAGCCATAGGCCACGCGGGTGATGGTGGCAGGGAAGGTGCGCGAGGGGTAGGCGCTGACGGTGAAGCTGGCCTTTTGGCCCACCTTCACCGAGCCCACATCGGCCTCGTCCACATTCACCTGCAGGCGCAGCTTGCTCAGGTCTTCGGCCACGCTGAACAGCGTGACCGCCTGCAAGGAGGCGGCCACGGCGTTGCCGGGCTCCACGCTGCGCGTGAGCACCACGCCGTCAATGGGGGAGCGGATGGAGGCTTTGGACAGGTTGGTCGCGTCGCTGGACGCTCCGGCCTGGGCTTCGGTGACGTTGGCACGCGCGCTGGCCTCGTCGGCCTGGGCACGCTCCAGCGTGGCACGGGCGGCATCCAGCTCGCTCTTGGCGGGTACCTTGCCACCCGACAGGCGCGATACCTCTTCCAGACGCGCCAGGCTGGCCTGGGCCTCTTTCACGGTGACCACGGTTTGCGCTACCTTGGCCTGCGCGGCACTCAGGGCGGCGCGGGTTTTGGTGAGCTGGTCGTTGAGTTTGGCGGTGTCCAGCTCCACCAGCAACTGGCCTTTGCGCACACGGTCGTTCACGTCCACCAGCACATTGCGCACGGTGCCCGAGAGCTCGCTGCCGATGTTGACCGAGCGTGTGGGTTGCAGCGTGCCGTTGGCCGACACGCTCAGGGTCAGGTTGCCGCGCTGCACGGTTGTGCTCACATAGCTGGGGGCGGCCTGGGCCTGGCTGCGTGCCTGCAGCGCGTAGGTGGCGCCCAGGGCCAGCAGCACGGCGGCTACGCTGGCCAACACCACGGGGCGGCGCCACCAGGGCCGGTTGGGTGCGGTTTGCAGCAGGGCCTGGATGGCGGCGGTGCTGGGCACGGCGGAGGAGATGGGAGGGGTGTCGGAGCTCATGGTTGTCCTGCAGAAGAAGTGGGGGGCGTCGTGGTGGCGGGGGCGGCTTGCCAGCCACCGCCGAGCGCCTTGTACAGGCGCACGTGGTCGGTGCCCAGGTCGGTGAGGGTGCTGGCCACGCTGTTTTGGGCGCTCAGCAGCGTGCGCTGGGTGCTCAGCACGGTCTGGAAATCGATCAGGCCGCTGGCGTAGCGCTGCTGGGCCAGCAGGGCGGCCAGCTCGGCCGCCGTGGCGGCGCTTTGCAGATGCTGCAGCCGTGCGCGGTGGCCGCGCAGGGCGGCCAGGGCGTCCTCCACTTCCTGCAGTGCGGTCAGCACCGTGCTTTGGTAACTGGCCTGGGCCTGCACCAGTGCGGCCTCTTGCGCGCGCAGGGTGGCCGCGGTGGCACCGCCATCAAACACCGGCAGGGAGACACTGGCCAGCAGGCTGCTGAGCACACTGGCGCCGTTGGTCAGCCCTGCCAGCGTGAGGGCGCTCAGGCCCAGGGATCCCCCAATGGAAAACGTGGGGTAACGCGCCGCATCGGCCACCTGCACCCGCGCCAGGGCGGCGGCGATGCGGGCCTCTTCGGCACGCACATCGGGACGCTGGCGCAGCGTGTCGGCCGGGAAGGCCAGCGCCAACTGTGTGGGCGCGCTGGGAATGGGCGCGGCCGTGCCGAGCTGCTCCACCAGCGCGGTGGGGGCCTGCCCGGTCAGCACCGCCAGGCTGTGCTGGCTGGCGGCAATGCTGGCCTGCAGGGTGGGAATTTCGGCGCGGGTTTGCTCTACCGCGGTGCGGGCCTGCTCGACCTCCAGGCTGGTGGTGAGGCCGGCCTGGGCGCGCCAGTCGGTTAGTTGCAGGGTTTCTTGTTGGCTGGCCAGGTTGGTCTGGGCAATGGCCAACTGGCTTTGCTGGCCGCGCAGTTGCAAGTAGGCCAGGGCCACCTCGGCTGCCATGGACACCTGGGCATCGGCCAGCGTGGCCTGCTGGGCCTGGGCATCGGCCTCGGTGGCATTCAGGGCCTGGCGCTTGCCGCCAAACAGGTCGGGCTCCCAGCTGGCGTCCAGGCCGGCCTTGAAGACGTTGGTGGCGGGCTGCTCATTGGTCTGGCTGCGCTGGCCGGAGCCACTGGCGTTCAGGCTGGGCAGCAGGGCGCCTTGCTTGGCATCGCGCAGGGCGCGGGCTTGCTGCAGTGCGGCCTCGGCCTTGCGCAGGCTGGGGTTGGCTTGCAGGGCCTGGGTCACCAGGGCGGAGAGCTGGGCGTCATTGAACGTATCCCACCACTGGGCCAGGTTGCCGGGCGTGGTGCTGCTGGCTTGCGACCAACTGGAAGGAATGGGGAGGGCCGCTAGGGGCTGGGTGTCGGGCGTGGCGGGAGCCGCCTGGCTGCCCAGCGTGGCCAAGGCCAGCAGGCAGGCCGCGGCACCGTGGCGCAGCCGCGGGCGGTGGAAGAGGGAAAGGGCGTGAGGTGGCATGGTCCTGATGGTGCGGGCCACGGGTGTCGCCTTCGTGCCCTGTGTGTAAAGACCGGTAAAGACGGCACAACGCCGGGTCCACGGCGTGTGGCCCGGCGCAGAGTTGCTATAAATTCAGGAGCTGCTTGCGCAGCATCCACGGGGGCTAGAGGCCAAAATCATGCTGAAGTGCTGAGGGTGGACGTACTCTCGGTCAGCCCCTCGGCCACCTGGGCGTAGATCTTTTGGGCCAGCTCGGCGATTTGCTGGTTGGTGGCGGTGGTGCTGCTGGCATCACGGTTGCTGCTGAGGCTGGCAATGGCCTCCTTGAGCTCGCCCACCATGCGTTCCACCTCGGATACGGTGCCGTCGCGGTTGGTGTCCAGCGCGTCGTAGGTTGTGTCACTGGACGAGGCGCCCTGTGCCCCGCCGGGACCGCCGGGGCCACCCGCAGGCGGTGGGCCCTTGGGGCCATCGCCGCCCTGGGCACGTTGGGCGTCTTCGGGGGGGCGGCCAGCCTCAAATTCGGTTTGGGTGAGCTGGCCGTCGCCGTCGGTGTCGAGCTTGGCAAAGTCCTGGCTCACGTCCTGGCCGGTGTCTTCTTTGATCTTGTCGGTCAGCACTTGCAGCTCGTCTTGGCTGACCGAGCCGTCGCCATCGGTGTCCACCTTGGCAAACAGGTCGTCCTGGCTGCCACCACTGCCACCCATGCCGCGGGACTGGGCAAACTCCATGGTGCTGGCCGGTGGCTGCATCAGGGCTTTCATGCCCGCATCCAGCTCATCACTGGAGAGGCTGCCGTCGCTGTTGCTGTCCATTTGGGTGAACAGTTCCTTGGCGTCGCCCAGGCTGGCGCCGGTTTTTTCGCTGATGTCGCTCAGCATGGTGCCGAGCTCGGTCTGGTCGACGCCGCCGCTGCCGTCGGCATCCACTTTGGCGAACATCTTGGCCTGGTGCTGGCTGCGTTGGGTGTTGAGGGCAGCCCAGACGTTGCTGGAACTGCTCACCCCGCTGATGGTGCTCATGGTCACTTCCTTTCTGGATGGTGGTGGTTGGTGCCACCGATTCTTGGCAGCGCAGGTATCGCGGGTTTGTCGTCTGTGTACCAAGGCTGGTACATAAGCCCATCCGAGGCGTGCAACTGGGGGGCGCTTGGCGGCCAATTCAAGGGTTCAGGCGGAGGGGCTTTTTTTACACTGGATGGGCCGCTCGGACTGTCTCCCCGGCCGCCAGGACCGCCCCATGAGCACCAAAACCTCCATCCTCCTCGTTGACGACGACGCCGACATCACCGCGCTGCTGGGTGAATACCTGGCGCGCTTCAACTTCGAGGTGCACACCGCTTTTGACGCCGACAGCATGCGCCAGCAGCTCGCACGCCAGCGTGTGGACCTGGTGGTGCTGGATGTGATGCTGCCCGGTACCGACGGGCTGACGCTGTCACGCGAGATTCGCGAGCGTTCGCAGATTCCCGTCATCATGCTGACCGCGCGCACCACCACCTTCGACCGCATCATGGGGCTGGAGAACGGCGCTGATGACTACATGGGCAAGCCCTTTGAGCCGCGCGAGCTGGTCGCCCGCATCCACACCGTGCTGCGTCGTGCGCTGGGCACCAAGGACAGCATGCCCATCCTGGCGCGCAGCGAGGTGGTTTGTTTTGACGGCTGGGAGCTGCACCGCGATGAACGCAACCTAGTGTCGCCCACGGGGCTGGTAGTGCCCTTGTCCAACGCCGAATTCCGCCTGCTCACCACCTTTTTGCAAACCCCGCGGCGCCTGTTCAGCCGTGACCAGCTCATGGAGCAGGCCCGCGGCCGCGCCATGGATGCCTTTGAGCGCAGCATCGACCTGCTGGTCTCGCGCCTGCGGCAAAAGCTGGCCGACGACCCCGACCAGCCTTCCATGATCAAGACCGTGCGCGGTGCGGGTTATCTGTTCAATGTGCAGTCGGTGCAGGGGCGCATGGCGTGGCGGGCCTGAAGACACGAAGCCGCGCCCTGGTGGCCCGTGCGGGCGCGCTGGTGCAGCGTTGCCTGCCGGCCAGTCTGTTTGGCCGCCTGGCCTGGCTGTTGGGCCTGACGGTGCTGTTTAGCCATGTGCTGGCGCTGACGCTGATGTTTGAAATGCGGCCCGACATGCGCCCGGACCTGCGGGCCAACGGGCCGCTGCCCGGCCCACCGCCGGGCGCACTGCACTGGGGCGGGGCTGCGCCTCCACCGCCGCCCCCATACCAGGACCCATCGGACGACCGCCACCACGGTGGACCGCCGCCGGTGGGGCTGCTGCTGGACATTGCGGTGCGTTTGGGGGCGCTGCTGCTGGCGGCCTGGGTGGCGGCGCGGTGGTTGTCGGACCCGGTGCGCCGCCTGGCCGCTGCGGCCAGCGAGCTGGGCCACAACATCCACCGTGCGCCGCTGCCTGAGTCGGGCTCGCTGGAGTGCCGCGAGGCCACGCGCGTGTTCAACCAGATGCAGCAGCACATCCGCGCCCAACTGGCGCAGCGCGACCAGTTTGTGGCGGCGGTCTCACACGACCTGCGCACGCCGCTCACCCGTCTGGCGCTGCGCGTGGAGTCCTTGTCGGACGCGCAGGAACGCCAGCGCTTTGGACGGGACATCGCCGAGATGGACACCATGATTCGCGCCACGCTGGACTACCTGCGCGGCGCGGCGGATGCCGAGCCCTGGGTGACGCTGGACCTGGCCGCACTGGTGAACAGCCTGGTGGAAGATCAGCAGGAGGCTGGCCACGATGTGGCCGTTGAGCCCTGGGAGGGGCCGCCGATAGCCCCACTTCGGGCGCAGGCCTCGGCCTTGCGCCGCTGCATCAGCAACCTGCTGGACAACGCCGCCCGCTACGCTGGTGGTGCCCAGGTGCGGTTGACAGAGGATGCACAGGGCGTGCGTGTCACGGTGCTGGACCGCGGCCCCGGCATCCCCGAGGGTGAGCTGGCGCAGGTGCTGCAGCCGTTTTACCGGGTCGAGGCTTCCCGCAACCGCAACACCGGCGGGGTTGGGCTGGGCCTGGCCTCAGCCAGTGACATTGCGCGCCAACACGGCGGCAGCCTGCAGCTCAGCAACCGCATGGGTGGCGGCTTGCAGGCGGAACTGTGCGTGCCCCGCCGGGCCCTCGACGCAAAAACGCTATTGAATTAGGAGCTGCTCGCGCATACTCCACGGGGGCTAGGTGGCGATTTAGTCCCCAATCCGGGTAAAACGCGGTTGGGCCACGCCCTCTATCACCACGGTTTCCAGAAACATGGCAGCCGGGCGCACCCACAGGCCCATTTCGCCATACAGCGCACGGTACAAGGTCATGGGCTCCAGCGTTTCGCTGTGGCGCACGGTGTCCAGCACCTGGTATTCCATGCCCTTGTAATGGCGGTAGCGGCCGGTAGGGGTGGTAACTAAAGGGGGGAGTTTTTCTTCGCTCATGGGACAATCCTAGGCTATGCATCCAAAAGCCCTGCTTGACGCCTGTTCCGAATTGGTTCGGCTCGTCCTTAAATTTGACCACCCTGCGGACGCCATCGTCTCGCGTTTCTTCCGTGACAACCGCGGCCTGGGCCCGCGCGAGCGTGCCACCCTGGCCGAAACCGCCTACACCGTGCTGCGCAAAAAGCTGCTGTTTGACCACCTGGCCCCCAGCGGCAGTGGCCCCAAAGAGCGCCGTATGGCCATTCTGGGCTTTTATGGCCCAGGCGATTTTCTGCGCAGCGCGCTGACCGACCAGGAGAAAAACTGGCTGGACCAGTGTGAGAAGGTTCAGCCCGCCGACCTGATGGAGCGCCACCGCCACAACCTGCCCGAATGGCTGGTGCAGCCGCTCAAAGACCAGTTGGGCGACGAATTCTGGCCGCTGGTGGAGCACCTGAACCTGGGCGCGGGCCTGGATTTGCGGGTCAACACCTTCAAGGCCAAGCGTGCCGATGTGCAAAAAGAGCTGCAACAGGCCGGCATCAAGGCGGTGCCCACGCCGTACTCCCCCTGGGGTCTGCGCATTGCCGGCAAGCCGGCACTGAACAAGAACGAGGCCTTTGTGCGCGGCGATTTTGAGGTGCAGGACGAGGGCTCCCAACTGCTGGCCATGCTGCTGGACGCCAAGCGCGGCGAAATGGTGGTGGACTTTTGTGCTGGTGCCGGCGGCAAAACCCTGGCCATTGGTGCCGCCATGCGCAGCACCGGCCGCCTGTACGCTTTTGACACCTCGGCCCACCGCCTGGATTCGTTCAAGCCGCGCATGGCCCGCAGTGGCCTCTCCAATGTGCACCCTGCTGCCATCGCCCACGAGCGCGACGACCGCGTGAAGCGCCTCTCCGGCAAGATGGACCGGGTGCTGGTGGATGCGCCGTGTACCGGTATGGGCACCTTGCGCCGTAACCCGGACTTGAAATGGCGCCAAAACCTCCAAGCTGTAGAGGAAATGGCGGTCAAGCAGGCCGCCATCCTGCAAAGTGCCGCGCGCATGGTGAAGTCCGGCGGGCGCTTGGTCTACGCGACTTGCAGCGTGTTGCCCCAGGAGAACGAGGCGATTGCTGCGGCCTTCGCCGCCGCCAACCCCGACTTTGTGGCCCTGCCTGCAGGCGAGGTGCTGGCCGGCTTGAAGGTGGAGAACGCACCAAGCCTGTGCGTTGGTGGCGAAGACGGCCAACTCTACCTGCGCCTGTGGCCGCATCGTCATGCCACGGATGGATTTTTTGCGGCGGTTTGGCAAAAGAAGTGAAATAGTTGATGAAAGTTAATGTTTTTTAACTTCCATTTGAATTAACTAGCCAAAAAAGACTGCAGCCCCTAAAATCTGGGGTGTACAGGGGCGCACGTCGCCCCTGACTCATAACTAACCAAACCTCGTTGAGAGATTGAATTGACTATGTTGTTACCTGATTGGGCTGTGCTGAACGCAGCAATTGAGTGGCTGGCCCATGGCATGTGGAACATCACATGGTGGCAAATTGTGTTGTTTGCACTGGCCATGACACACGTCACCATGATCAGCGTGACGGTGTTCCTGCACCGCCACCAGGCGCACCGCGCCCTGGACCTGCACCCCATCGCGTCGCACTTCTTCCGGTTTTGGCTGTGGCTGACCACCGGTCAGGTGACCAAAGAGTGGGCTTCCATCCACCGCAAGCACCACGCCAAGTGCGAGCAGGCCGAAGATCCCCACAGCCCGCATGTGTACGGCATCAAGACCGTGTTGCTCAAGGGCGCCGAGCTCTACCGTGCGGAATCCAAGAACAAGGAAACCATGGCCCGTTTCGGCCACGGCACGCCCGATGACTGGATCGAGCGCAACCTGTACACCCGCTACTCCTGGCAGGGCGTGGGTCTGATGATGATCATCGACCTGTACCTGTTTGGCGCCGCTGGCTTGGCGGTTTGGGCCCTGCAAATGGCGTGGACACCGATTACCGCGGCCGGCATCATCAACGGTGCCGCCCACTACTGGGGTTACCGCAATTTCGAGGCGCCTGATGCCTCCACCAACATCTCGCCCTGGGGCATCATCATTGCCGGTGAAGAGTTGCACAACAACCACCACACCTACCCGACCTCTGCCAAGCTGTCGGTCAAGCCCTACGAGTTTGATATTGGCTGGATGTACATCACCATCATGCAAGCGGTGGGTTTGGCCAAGGTCAAGAAGACTCCCCCCAAGGCTGCATATGGCGACATTCGCCCTGTGGCGGACGAGAAGACGCTGGAAGCATTGATTGCCAACCGTTATGAGATCATGGCTGCGTACGCCAAGGGCGTGCGCCAAGCGGCCCGTGACGAGTTTGAGTCGGTCAAGGCCCGTAGCGCTGACGCTGCCGTGGTGAAAGCTGCCAAGCGCTGGATGCACCGTGACGAAGAAAAAGTGCCTGCTGCTGCTGCACCTCAACTGGCCCAGGCCCGTGCTGCATCCCCGGTGCTGGACAAGATGGTCACCATGCGCGAAGAGTTGCGTCAGATGTGGCTCAACACGCACGTGTCCCGTGAGCAACTGGCCAAGGATCTGCAAGCCTGGTGCCACCGCGCTGAAGAGAGCGGCATTACCGCGCTGCGCGAGTTCTCCATGAAGCTGCGGGCTGCGCACGTTTAAGAACGTCCTTTCGCTTCTTCCGAAAGCCCGCCTTGTGCGGGCTTTTTTATGCGTGTTTGGTTTTGCAGCTTGATGTCTTTCGCGAGCTCCAGAGCAGCCGGGGCGTGCGTTTTACTTCGTGTCCCCCGGCCTTCGGCCTCCTCCTTTACCTACGTAAAACGCACCCCCCGACTACTCTTGCGAAGTGGTGCGTTGCTATGGCTTTGAATGACCGCGTGTGATCAGGTTTTCAGTAGCAGGTAGGGTTGGGGTGTCCTGCGTAGGTAAAGGAGGAGCCCGAAGGGCGGGGGACACGCAGCAGAGCGCCCAAACCTTGCCTGATGCGTGCGAAAGACGTGCCTCTGTCAATCATCCAAAAAGTACAGACGTAAAAAAGCCCGCACAGGGCGGGCTTTTTTGGATCGGAAGAACCTGAATTACTTCAGCTTCATTTCCTTGTAGTCCACATGCTTGCGAGCAACGGGATCAAATTTCTTGATCAGCATCTTCTCGGGCATGGTTTTCTTGTTCTTGTCGGTCGTGTAGAAGTGACCGGTACCAGCTGTGGATTCCAGCTTGATTTTTTCGCGTCCGCCTTTGGTTGCCATGGTGCTCTACTCCTTAAGCTTGACCACGTGCGCGCAGATCGGCGAGCACAGAATCGATACCGTTTTTGTCGATCAGACGCAAACCGGCGTTGGAAATGCGCAGGCGCACCCAGCGGTTTTCAGTCTCGACCCAGAAACGGCGGTATTGCAGGTTCGGCAGGAACCGGCGCTTGGTTTTGTTGTTGGCGTGGGAAACATTGTTTCCGACCATTGGGCCTTTGCCCGTTACTTCACATACGCGTGCCATGTGGACACTCCGATATAAACGGTTTTCACTGTCGATCCAAACGGCTTGAAAAACAAACCCGTCCGATCTCGCTCAAACCTCACCTCGCCATGAAAAAGGGTGGCGGTAACCCCCCGCCAAGGTCATTGGCGGAACTCACAGAGCGCCCGAAAAAGGCAAGCCCCTCACGGGGCGAACTCAGCAAAGCCTTGGATTATAGCGGTTTTGGCCCGGAGGGCGCAAATGGCTCAGTCCTGTTCCAGGAAGCGCTGGGCGTCCAGTGCTGCCATGCACCCAGTACCGGCGCTGGTGATGGCCTGGCGGTAGACATGGTCTTGCACGTCGCCGGCGGCAAATACGCCAGGGATGCTGGTCTGTGTGGCAAAACCTTTGAGGCCGCCCTGGGTCACGATGTAGCCGTTTTCCAGCTCCAACTGGCCCTGGAAGATGTCGGTGTTGGGCGAGTGGCCGATGGCGATGAAGCAACCCTTGAGCGTGATGTCCTCGGTGCTGCCGTCGGTGGTGCTCTTGAGGCGGATGCCGGTCACGCCGGAGGCGTCGCCCAGCACTTCGTCCAGGGTTTGGAAGGTCTTCAGCTCAATTTTGCCTGCAGCCACCTTCTCCATCAGCTTGTCTACCAGGATGGGCTCGGCCTTGAACTTGTCGCGGCGGTGTACCAGATACACCTTGCTGGCGATGTTGGAGAGGTACAGCGCCTCTTCCACGGCGGTGTTGCCGCCGCCGACCACGCAGCAGATTTCGTTGCGGTAGAAGAAACCGTCGCAGGTAGCGCAGCCGGACACACCGCGGCCCATGAAGGCTGTCTCGGAAGGCAGGCCCAGGTACTTGGCGGAGGCGCCGGTGGAGATGATCAGGGAGTCGCAGGTGTAGGTGCCGCTGTCGCCAGTCAGGGTGAAGGGGCGCTTGGACAGGTCGACGGAGCCGATGTGGTCAAACACCACCTCGGTTTTGAAGCGTTCGGCGTGTTCCAGGAAGCGCTGCATCAGCTCCGGGCCTTGCACGCCACCCACGTCGGCGGGCCAGTTGTCGACCTCGGTGGTCGTCATCAGTTGGCCGCCCTGGGCCATACCGGTGATCAGCACCGGGTTGAGGTTGGCGCGGGCTGCGTAGACAGCAGCGGTGTAGCCGGCGGGGCCAGATCCCAAAATGAGGACTTTGGCGTGTTTGGGTGAGGACATGTTGTAACCTTTGTGGTCAGAGAAACGGAGGGCCAGCCGTGTACATTTCGGGGCGGCCCTTGCTAGAAACAAGTGGCTGTGTTGTATCGGTCCGTTCGATTGTAAGAAACCGGCATTCAAAATTCAGGAACCAGATCAATGGCAATGCTGAGCAACCAGGAATTGATACGCAGAGTGCCCCTGTTTGCCATGCTGAGTTCCGCACAGGCCGATGCGCTGGCGACGAATGTGGCCAAGGCGCGCATCAAACGGGGTGCCCATGTGGTGGAGCAGGGAAAAAATTCCAATGCCCTGTTCCTGATACTGGCCGGGCGGGCGCATGTGGTGATGACCGATAACAAGGCCCGCGAAGTGATTGTGGCCACGCTCAAGGCTGGCGACTACATTGGGGAGATGAGCCTGATTGACAACGAGGCGCACTCGGCGACGGTGGTGGCTGACACGCAAATGGACGTTCTGGTGCTGGGGCGCGACGATTTCACCCGTTGTGTGGGGGAGAACGCAGCCATCGCATCGGCCGTGATGCGTGGGCTGGTGCAGCGTCTGCGCAGTGCCGACCAGAAAATCGTGTCCCTGGCACTGATGGGGGTGTATGGCCGTGTGGCCAATGTGCTGCTGGACACGGCGGAGCCCAATGAGAACGGCGAGTTGCTGATTCGCGAGAAAATCTCACGCCTGGATCTTGCCAAGATGGTGGGGGCCTCGCGTGAGATGGTGAGCCGTGTCATGAAGGATTTTGAAGAGCAGGGTTTTGTACAAACCCTCAAGGATGGCGGTTTGCGTGTGTGGGAGCGGCGCTCCAAGCCGCGTTAAACCGAACCAAGCGCCAAATCGCTAGATGCTGGTGATGTGCCAGCCGACTAAATGACCTATTCACTGCATACATTGAATTCTTCTTCGCAAGAGGTGTCCCCACCAGCCTCGGGGGCGGCACGCTTCGTCAATGAAATCGCTTTGGTGGCGGGCTTCGTGGCCCTGTTGCTGTGGCTGATTGCGCTTTTGAGCTATTCCCCGCAAGACCCCGCTTGGTCGACTTCTGGCTCGGGCATGGTGATGCACAACCAAGTTGGTCGGTTGGGCGCCTGGATGGCCGATGTCAGTTACTTCGTGCTGGGTTTTTCCGTGTGGTGGTGTGTGGCCGCTGGATGGCGTATTTGGTTGTCCTTGCTGGCCAGTCGCTTGCGTGGCGAAGGCGCGGGTGATGTGGCTTCCTCGCCAACCAGGCACAGTGCCTGGGTAGTCCTGGCCGGACTGTTTTTGCTGTTGTGCGCCAGCACGTCGCTGGAGTGGTCGCGTCTTTACCGCTTGGAAGCGTTTTTGCCCGGTAGTAGCGGCGGGGCGCTGGGGCAACTGGTGGGGCCCTGGGCGCTGCGCTGGCTGGGCTTTGTGGGGGCGGGGCTGGTCGCGATTGTGTTGGGCGTGCTGGGCTCGGCCATGGTGTTCGGGTTCTCGTGGACACGGACGGCAGAGCGTATCGGTGCCTTGCTGGACGGTTTGGCAGAGTCCCGCCGCGAGAAAATCGAGGCTGCCCAGGACCGCGAACTCGGCCAGTTGGCTGTGCGTGAGCGCGAGGAGGTGTTCCTGGAAGAGCGGGAAGAGGCTGTGGTTCACTACCAGGCGCCGGCCCAGGTGGTCATTGAGCCGGTGATGGTGGAGCTGCCACCGAGCGAGCGTGTGGCCAAGGAGCGGCAGAAACCGCTGTTTACCGAGATGCCCGACAGCAAGCTGCCGCAGGTGGATCTGTTGGATGGTGCGCAACTACGCCAAGAGACAGTGGCCCCCGAGACGCTGGAAATGACCAGCCGCATGATTGAGAAAAAGCTCAAGGATTTCGGTGTGGAGGTGCGCGTGGTGCTGGCCCAGCCCGGCCCGGTGATCACGCGTTACGAGATCGAGCCCGCCACGGGCGTAAAAGGCTCGCAGATTGTGGGGCTGGCCAAGGATTTGGCGCGCAGCTTGAGCCTGGTGTCCATCCGCGTGGTGGAAACCATCCCCGGCAAAAACTACATGGCGCTGGAGCTGCCCAACGCCAAGCGCCAGAGCATCAAGCTCTCCGAGATTTTGGGTTCGCAGGTCTACAACGAAGCCAAGTCCATGTTGACCATGGGCTTGGGCAAGGACATCGTGGGCAACCCCGTGGTGGCCGACCTGGCCAAGATGCCGCACGTGCTGGTGGCCGGTACCACCGGTTCCGGCAAATCCGTCGGTATCAACGCGATGATTTTGTCCTTGCTCTACAAGGCCGAGGCGCGCGATGTACGCCTGCTGATGATCGACCCCAAGATGCTGGAAATGTCGGTCTACGAGGGCATTCCGCATTTGCTGGCACCTGTTGTGACGGACATGCGCCAGGCTGCACACGGTCTGAACTGGTGTGTGGCGGAGATGGAGAAGCGCTACAAGCTGATGAGCAAGATGGGCGTGCGCAACCTGGCTGGCTACAACGTCAAGATTGACGATGCCAAGGCCAAGGGCGAGTTCATCTACAACCCTTTCAGCCTGACGCCCGAGAGCCCCGAACCATTGAACCGTTTGCCGCATATCGTGGTGGTGATCGATGAGTTGGCCGACCTGATGATGGTGGTGGGCAAGAAGATTGAAGAGCTGATTGCACGCCTGGCGCAGAAGGCGCGGGCTGCCGGTATCCATTTGATTCTGGCGACCCAGCGCCCCAGCGTGGACGTGATCACCGGCCTGATCAAGGCCAACATCCCGACGCGGATCGCCTTCCAGGTGAGCAGCAAAATCGACAGTCGCACCATCCTGGACCAAATGGGCGCCGAAGCCCTGCTGGGCATGGGCGACATGCTTTACATGCCCAGCGGTACCGGTTTGCCCGTTCGCGTGCACGGCGCCTTTGTGAGCGACGAGGAGGTGCACCGTGTGGTGAGCTACCTCAAGAGCCAGGGCGAGCCCGACTACATCGACGGGGTGCTGGAAGGCGGCACCGTGGACGGTGAAGACGGCGAGGGCGGCGGTGACGCGGGTGGTGAGAAAGACCCGATGTACGACCAGGCGGTCGAAGTGGTGCTGAAAAACCGCAAGGCCAGCATCTCACTGGTGCAGCGTCACCTCAAGATTGGCTACAACCGCGCCGCACGGCTGGTGGAAGACATGGAAAAAGCCGGCTTGGTGAGTTCCATGAGTGGTAGCGGCCAGCGCGAAATCCTGGTGCCGGCCCGTTCCGAATAAGCGTGTGGGGCAGAATCCATCATGAAACAAATTGCTCTTATTTTGATAGCTGCTTGCGCAATATCGGCGAAGGCTGGAGGCTTGGAAAGCTTGGAAACCTTCGTGAGGACGGTGAAGAGCGGCAAGGCCGATTTTTCCCAGGTAGTGACCTCACCGGCCAAAGAAGGGCAGGTTGCGCGTAGCAAGGTGTCCAGTGGCAGTTTTGAATTTGCGCGGCCCAACCGCTTCAAATTCGTCTACAAAAAACCGTTCGAACAAACCATTGTGGCCGACGGCCAGACCCTGTGGCTGTATGACGTGGACCTGAACCAGGTCACTGCGCGCAAACAGTCGTCCGCGCTGGGCTCCACGCCCGCTGCGCTGATTGCCGCCGCACCCGATTTGAAAGCCCTGCAAACCGACTTTGCCCTGACGGACGCGCCAGACAAGGATGGCCTGCAGTGGGTGCACGGCACGCCCAAGGCCAAGGACAGCCAGCTGCAGCAGGTGCGCGTGGGCTTCAAGCAGGACCAACTGGCGGTGCTGGAGATTCTGGACAGCTTTGGCCAGCGCTCGGTGCTGAGTTTTGTGGGCTTCCAGCCCAATGCGGCGCTGGACGCCGGCGCCTTTCAGTTCAAACCGCCAGCCGGTGCGGACGTGGTGCGCCAGTAGCGGGGCTCCATGGCATCGTCGCCATCCAAACACCAACCGCTGGCCGAACTGCTGCGCCCCAAAACACTGGGCGAGGTGATTGGCCAGCAGCACCTGCTGGGCGACGGCATGGCGCTGCGCCTGGCATTTGAATCAGGCCAACCGCACAGCTGCATCCTCTGGGGCCCGCCCGGAGTCGGCAAGACCACGATTGCGCGGCTCATGGCCGATGCGTTTGACGCCCAGTTCATCACCATCAGCGCGGTGCTGGGCGGCATCAAGGACATTCGCGAGGCCGTGGAGCAGGCTCTGTTGGCGCGTGACGGGCTGGAGCAGCGCCGCACCATTGTGTTTGTCGACGAGGTGCACCGTTTCAACAAAAGCCAGCAGGACGCGTTTCTGCCGCATGTGGAGAGCGGTCTGTTCACCTTCATCGGCGCGACCACCGAGAATCCCTCGTTTGAGGTGAACTCGGCGTTGTTGTCTCGCGCCGCCGTTTACGTGCTGCAACCGCTGGATGCCGATAATTTGAAGCAAATAGTGGTCAGAGCCCAGGCAGAGTCTGCGCTTCCAGCTATCGAAAACATAGCAATCGACCGACTGATCGCTTATGCGGATGGGGATGCCCGGCGTCTGCTCAACACACTCGAAACCCTGGCTGTGGCAGCAGTGCAGGAGAAAGTGGGCGAGATCACGGATGTGTGGCTGCTCAAGGTGCTGGGCGAGCGCATGCGCCGCTACGACAAGGGTGGCGAGCAGTTTTACGACACCATCTCGGCCCTGCACAAAAGCCTGCGTGGCTCGGACCCGGATGCGTCGCTGTACTGGTTTGTGCGCATGCTGGATGGTGGGGCCGATCCGCGTTACATGGCGCGCCGCCTGATCCGCATGGCGGCCGAAGACATTGGTCTGGCCGACCCGCGCGCGCTGCGCATAGCGCTGGATGCGGCTGACGTGTACGAACGCCTGGGCAGCCCCGAGGGGGAGTTGGCCCTGGCCGAGTGTGTGGTTTATTTGGCCGTGGCTCCCAAATCGAACGCGGTCTACAAGGCATTCAACGAGGCCAAGGCCTTTGTGAAGAAGGATGGCACCCGCCCGGTGCCCATGCATTTGCGCAATGCTCCTACCAAGCTCATGAAAGAGCTGGACTACGGCAAGGGCTACCGTTATGCGCATGACGAAGAGGGCGGCTTTGCGGCGGGTGAGCAGTACCTGCCGGATGGCATGTCCGATACGCAGTTTTACCGGCCGGTGGAGCGAGGGCTGGAAATTCGTATTGGTGAGAAGCTGCGCGAGCTCAAAGCGCGTAATCAGAAGAAAAACTAATAGTGCATGAAATGCGGCACGAGTTGCCAAATCGGCATGGCACTCAAGGGTAAACCCACCCTGTAGCCCCGAGACCCCTCCGCGCGACATCGCTAGAATCGCGGCACTGCTTTGGCCTGCACCGCCAGTGAACCTGACGTGGCAGGCTTATTGCTTTCGATGGTCTAACGCCACCAGTGTTAACGGCCATGCCGTTCGCACACAAGAACAACGGAGTTTTCTATGGATATTTTGATACAGCAGATCATCAACGGTCTGGTGTTAGGTAGCATGTATGCGCTCATCGCGCTGGGCTACACGATGGTGTACGGCATCATCAACCTGATCAACTTTGCCCACGGTGAGGTCGTGATGGTGGGGGCCCTCACCAGTTGGACCATGATTGGTCTGATGCAGGATGCGATGCCCGGCACTCCCGGCTTCATCATCCTCTTCCTGGCCCTCATCATTGCCTGCGTGGTTGCTGCCACGCTGAACTTTGTGATTGAGAAGGTGGCTTACCGTCCCCTGCGCAACAGTCCCAAACTGGCCCCCCTGATCACTGCGATCGGCATGTCCATCTTGCTGCAAACGCTGGCCATGATCATCTGGAAGCCCAATTACAAGTCCTACCCCACGCTTTTGCCCAACACCCCTATTGATATTGCCGGTGCGGTGATTACCCCTACGCAAGTCATGATTCTGGGCGTGACGGCCGTCTCCCTGGCACTGCTGATGTGGCTGGTGAATTACACCAAGCTGGGTCGTGCCATGCGCGCAACGGCCGAGAACCCCCGCGTCGCGGGTCTGATGGGTGTCAAGCCTGACATGGTGATTTCCGCCACCTTCATCATCGGTGCCGTGCTGGCCGCGATTGCCGGTGTGATGTACGCCTCCAACTACGGCACCGCTCAACACGCCATGGGCTTCCTGCCCGGCCTCAAGGCCTTCACCGCGGCCGTGTTCGGCGGCATCGGCAACTTGGCGGGTGCCGTGGTCGGCGCCATTCTGCTGGGTCTGATCGAATCCATCGGCGCGGGCTACATCGGTGCCCTGACCGGCGGCGTTTTGGGCAGCCATTATTCCGACATTTTTGCTTTCGTTGTTCTGATCATCGTGTTGACACTGCGCCCCTCCGGCTTGCTGGGTGAGCGTGTAGCCGATCGTGCCTAAGGAGACCCAACACATGAATTCTCAAAAACGACTGTTGACCATGCTGGTAGCCGCCGCGGGTCTGTTGATCCTGCCGCTGGTGCTGCAAGGGTTTGGCAACGCCTGGGTACGCATTGCCGACATGGCTTTGCTGTTTGTGCTGCTGTCCCTGGGCTTGAACATTGTGGTGGGCTATGCGGGCCTGCTGGATCTGGGCTACGTGGCGTTCTTCGCCATTGGTGCCTATATGTTTGGCCTGATGGCGTCCCCCCATCTGCCTGAAACGTTCCCTGCCATTGCCGCCATGTTCCCCGACGGGCTGCATACCCCGCTGTGGGTCGTGATTCCGCTGGCGGCGGCCTTGGCCGGGGTGCTGGGCATCCTGCTGGGTGCTCCCACCTTGCGTTTGCGCGGTGACTACCTGGCCATCGTGACCCTGGGCTTTGGCGAAATCATCCGCGTGTTCCTGAACAACCTGGACCACCCCGTCAACATCACCAACGGCCCCAAGGGCATTGGCCAGATCGACGCGATCCAGTTCTTTGGCATCAGCCTGGGCAAGCGGCTCAACATCGCTGGTTTTGAGTTGTCTTCGGTCACTTTGTATTACTACCTGTTCCTCACCCTGGTGGTGGTCAGTGTGATCATTTGCCACCGCCTGGAGCTGTCCCGCGTGGGCCGCGCCTGGATGGCGATTCGTGAAGACGAAATTGCTGCCAAAGCCATGGGCATCAACACCCGCAACGCCAAGCTGCTGGCTTTCGGTATGGGCGCCACTTTTGGTGGTGTGTCTGGCGCCATGTTTGCTGCCTTCCAGGGTTTCATCTCGCCCGAGTCCTTCAGTCTGATGGAGTCTGTGATGATTGTGGCCATGGTGGTGCTGGGTGGTGTAGGCCACTTGCCTGGCGTGGTGCTGGGCGCCATTTTGCTGGCTGCATTGCCAGAGGTGCTGCGTTATGTGGCCGGTCCTTTGCAGGCCATGACGGGCGGTCGGCTGGATGCTTCCATCCTGCGCCAGTTGCTCATCGCCCTGGCCATGATCAGCGTGATGTTGTTGCGCCCCCGTGGCTTGTGGCCCGCGCCTGAGCACGGCAAGTCTTTGCAAAGCACCAAACCCTGAACCTTGCAGGGCAGCCCGGCATATGCGCACGCGGCTGCCCTCCACTGAATGGAATCCAACATGACAGATACAGTACTCAACGTCTCCGGCGTTTCCAAGCGGTTTGGTGGTTTGCAAGCCCTGAGCGATGTCGGCATCAAAATTGAACGCGGTCAGGTCTACGGCCTGATCGGCCCCAACGGCGCTGGCAAGACCACTTTTTTCAACGTGCTTACCGGGCTCTACACACCCGACAGCGGCAGTTTCGAGCTGGCTGGCAAGGCGTATCAGCCCACCGCCGTGCACACCGTGGCCAAGGCCGGCATTGCGCGCACTTTCCAGAACATCCGGTTGTTCGCCGAAATGACCGCACTGGAAAACGTGATGGTGGGTCGCCACATCCGCACCCATTCCGGGTTGCTTGGCGCCGTGTTCCGCACCCCCGGTTTCAAGGCAGAAGAGGCGGCTATTGCCAAGCGCGCACAAGAGCTATTGGACTACGTGGGTATCGGTAAGTTTGCCGACTACAAGGCCCGCACCCTGAGCTATGGCGACCAGCGCCGGCTAGAGATTGCCCGTGCCCTGGCTACCGATCCGCAACTGATTGCACTGGATGAACCAGCCGCCGGCATGAACGCCACCGAGAAGGTCATGTTGCGCGAGTTGATTGACCGCATTCGCAACGACAACCGCACCATTTTGCTCATCGAGCACGATGTGAAGCTGGTGATGGGCCTGTGCGACCGCGTGACGGTGCTCGACTACGGCAAGCAGATTGCCGAAGGCACACCCGCGGAAGTACAAAAGAACGAAAAAGTGATTGAAGCCTACTTGGGCACGAGCGGCCACTAAGGAATACGCATGACAACCCAGACTCTGCTCAAAGTTAAAGGCCTGAAGGTCTCGTATGGCGGCATCCAGGCCGTCAAAGGTGTGGATTTTGAAGTCCACGAAGGTGAATTGGTCTCCCTGATCGGCTCCAACGGTGCCGGCAAGACCACCACCATGAAGGCGATCACCGGTACCTTGCCCATCAATGCTGGCGATATTGAATACCTCGGCAAAAGCATCAAGGGCCAAGGCCCTTGGGATTTGGTCAAACAAGGCTTGGCCATGGTGCCGGAAGGTCGCGGTGTGTTCACCCGCATGACCATCATCGAAAACCTGCAAATGGGCGCCTACATCCGCAACGACAAGGATGGCATCGCCGCAGACATCGAGAAGATGTTCACCATCTTCCCGCGCCTGCGCGAACGCAAGGACCAGTTGGCCGGCACCATGTCCGGTGGTGAGCAACAAATGCTGGCCATGGGCCGTGCCCTGATGAGCCGCCCCAAGGTGCTGCTGCTGGACGAACCCTCCATGGGCTTGTCGCCCATCATGGTCGACAAGATCTTTGAAGTGGTCAAAGACGTGTACGCCCAGGGCGTAACCGTGCTGCTGGTGGAGCAAAACGCCAGCCGCGCCTTGTCCATTGCCAACCGCGGCTATGTGATGGAGTCCGGCATCGTCACCATGACCGGCAACGCCGCCGATATGCTGACCGACCCGAAGGTGCGCGCCGCTTACCTGGGCGAATAAACCGATCCCGGGCATCCCGAATACAAGTTGTTACGGCACTTTGCATTCGGGATGTCAGGCTGCCTGTGTGTGGGCCCGTTGTAGGCACATGGAGTCATTCCATGTACACCCTCAACAGGAGTTCACTATGAAAATTCACACTGTGCTGGCAGGTCTGGTCTTGGTAGCAAGCGGTGCCACCTTTGCACAAACCACAACGCTTGCGCCCAAAGATCCTTTGGCGACCCCCAAGATTGACCAGCGCGATGCCAACCAAGACAAACGCGTTGCACAAGGTGTTGAGTCTGGCCAGTTGACCCGGCGGGAAACCCGTCGTCTGAACCGCGGTGAAGTCCGCATCGACAAGGCCGAAGACCACGCCGCAGCGGATGGCAAGGTGACGGGCCAGGAGCGTAAGCGCATTGCACATATGCAGCGCGCCGAGAGCCGCGACATTGCCCATCAGAAGCATGACCGCCAAGTGGACTTGAACCACGATGGCAAGCGTGACGGCAAGAACGGCAAGCTGTAAGTCGACCGCTCACTATCCAGAAAGGCCTGGGCCGTGTGCCCCGGCCTTTTTTTGTTCAGGCCGCGTGCTTGTCCGCCTCGGACGTGAACGCGTCCGCAAAAAAAGCCTCTTCGGGCAAGCCAGCCAGCGTGCAGAAGTCCTTGCGGGCGGAGTCCACCACGATGGGGGCGCCGCAGGCATAGACCTGGTGGCCGGACAGATCGGGCAGGTCGTCCAGCACGGCACGGTGTACAAAGCCAGTACGGCCAGTCCATCCATCTTCGGCTTGTGCATCAGACACCACGGGCACATAAACCAGTTGTGGCATGCGTTCCTGTTGGGCTCGGAGCCAGGTGTCCATGTACAGGTCGGCGGGACGCCGACCACCCCAGTAGACGGTCACGGTGCGCTGGATGTCATGGGCCTGCATATGCTCCAACAGCGCCTTGATGGGGGCAAAGCCGGTGCCAGAGGCGAGAAACACCAGCGGTGCCTCGGAGTCCTCACGCAGGAAGAAGGAACCGAAGGGGCCTTCGATGCGCAGGATTTCTTTTTCCTTCATGGTGCCAAACACATGGTCGGTGAATTTGCCACCGGGCATGTGGCGGATGTGCAGCTCCAGCGCGTTGGCTTGTCCGGGGGCGTTGGCCATTGAATAGCTGCGCCGCGAGCCGTCGCGCAGGATGAACTCCACGTACTGGCCCGCCCGGTACAAAAAGCTGTCGTTGGCAGGCAACTGCAGGTTCAGCATCACCACATCCTCAGAGAGGCGCGTCATCGTGGTTACCCGTGTCGGCATTTTTTTGATCGGCAAGGCGCCTTGTTCTGTCACCTGGCGCGACTCCAACACCACATCACTCTGCGGTACGGCACAACAGGTCAAGATCAGGCCTTGGGCGGCCTCTTCTGCACTTAGGGCCTTGGCCTGGTGCGGGCCGTGTGTCACCCCGCCACTGATTTTTTTGCATTTGCAAGAGCCGCAAGCGCCGTCTTTGCAGCCGTAGGGCAGGCCAATCCCGTGGCGTATGCCGGCAGCCAGAATGGCTTCATCGGCGTCGGCGGTGAAAACCCGGCCACTGGGCTGTACGGTGATGGTGAAGGCGGCGTGGCTGGCGGGGGAGACGGTCATCTTTTGGGTATCCTTGGGGACTCTCAAGTCATCAACCCTCAATTTTGCCTTCAAACCAATCCCCCCTGGGGGCCTTGCCCTCCCGTTTTCGCAAACAGCGGGTGCTGGTGCTGGGCTGTGGCGACGTCGGTGTGCGCATGGTCAAGGCCCAAGGCGTGCAGGCCCGCTGGCTGGCGCTGACATCTTCTGCCGAGCGTATCCCCGCGCTGCGGGCCATGGGGGCCACCCCCTTGCTGGGCAATCTGGACAAGCCCCAGACTCTGCGCCGCTTGGCTGGGTTGGCTCAGCGGGTGTTGTACCTGGCACCGCCACCCTCCGAGGGGTGGGTGGACTCCCGCGCTCTGGCACTGGCCCGCGTATTGCGCCGCCGTACCGCGCCCGCGAGCGTGGTGTATGGGTCCACCAGCGGAGTGTATGGCGACTGCCAGGGGGAATGGGTGCCCGAGACACGTGCCGTTGCACCACAAACTCCGCGCGCACAGCGTCGTGTCCACGCCGAATACGCCATGCGCTTTTGGGGCCGCAGCAGTGGCGTACGGGTGTCAGTGATCCGCATTCCGGGTATTTACGCACCCGACCGAGAGGGTGGCACACCGCAAACCCGTTTGGCCAAGGGCACGCCGGTGCTGCAGGCCGCTGACGATGTGTACACCAACCATATCCATGCCGATGATTTGGCGCGTGCCTGTTGGCGTGCGCTGTGGCTGGGCTTGCCCCAGCGCCTGTATAACGTGAGTGACCACTCCGAGCTCAAGATGGGGGACTACTTCGATCTTGCGGCTGACCTGTATGGCCTGCCGCGCCCGCCCCGGGTGTCGCGCACAGGTGCACGCGAGCAGTTGCCGGTGATGTTGTTGAGTTTTATGGATGAGTCGCGTCGACTGGTCAATACGCGTATGGTGCAGGAGTTGCGTTTGACGCTGCGCTACCCCAGCGTGCACACCGGTTTACGTTCGAGCGCTTGAGGTGTGTACATCGCGCCAGCGGTAGACGTGCACCAGCCCTTGCCACACCAGCCAACTGGTGATCAGGGTGATGGGGTAGGCCCACAGCACATCGCTGAACCAGTGCGCCACGTCCGACATGCGGGCGAAGCCGATCACCAGTCCCGCCCCGGTGCCCACCAAGGCCCAGGTCTTTTGGCGGCGACGGTGCACCAGCAGCAGCGTGGCAAAGAAGAAACCACAGGCCACATGCCCACTGACAAAGGAGCAGTTGTTGTTGCACTGGTCCGTGATGAGCGTGGCGCGGGTGAACTGCTGTTCGCCGCCGAAGTGTTCAACCTGATAAGGGCGTGCGCGCTGCCAGTGCTCTTTGAACACCGCATTGACCACCACGCCCGGGCCCATGATGCCCGCTACCACGACAAAGGCCAGAGGCAGGCGCCAAGCCTTCCAGCCTTTGCCAAAAGTCACGACCAACCAAGCCACAAAACACAGGGCCAGTCCGACGCGAAACAGGGCGGGAACATAGAGGTTGATGCCTAACACCCACCACCATTCCTTGGAGTCAATCAAGGGGGGCGTGCCTGTAAAAAGGGCCGCCAGCGCCAAGTCTGCCGTCGGCCATATGGTGGGCACCAGGGCCGCCGCCACAGACAGCGCCAGCACCACGATAAACAGACGGGGTGTGGTGGTGGCCGGGCGCGCGGTATCGGTGGGCATGGTGTGGGGTGTGAACTCGGGAAGTCGGTGATTGTGCGGCAATTCGGCAGGTGATTAAGATGGCTCCTCCTTCATTACCTTCGCGTTGTATGGCTTTGTCCTTTTTTTCTCGCAGGCTGGCGTCCAGTTTGTTGGTGCTGCTGGTGTCTGCGTGTGCGCTGCCTTCGCCGCAACAGGGGGGCTTGCCCGCATCGGGTGCCGCACTGGTGGGTCAGGAGTGGGTGACCACCCAGATTGTTGGTGTGTCGACGGTGCTGGCTCCCGTGCCGCGTTTGCGCTGGGCATCGGCGGAGCAGATCACGGGTTCTGGTGGGTGCAATGCATTTGCGGGCCGCGCCGTGGTGAACCAAGGGGCGCTGCAAGTGGGTAACCTGGCAGCGACCGGGCGCCTGTGTGTGGCTTTGCCGCAGGGCGGGCAGGAAGACCGCTTCTTTGCGGTGCTGGAGTCCGCGCGCACCGTACGGCTGGTGGACGGGCAACTGGTGCTGGAAGACGCAGCGGGCCAGATACTGGCCCGCTTTGCCAAACCCTGAGCTTTTGCGCCGCGCGGGGTGGTCAGGCCGCTTGGACCAAGGGGAGCCTGCGGTGTCGCTGGCCGGTCAGGGTGAATATGGCATTCGCCACCGCAGGCGCAAGGGGTGGCAAGCCCGGCTCACCCACGCCGCCAGGCGCGCGCGTGCTGGGTACCATGTAAGTGTCTACCTGCGGAGCGTGGGCCAACTGCACCATGGGGTAGGTGGGGAAGTTGCTCTGCTGTACTACCCCGTCTTGAATGTCGATCTTGCCGTAGAGCGCCGCGCTTAGTCCAAAAATCACCGCACTTTCCATCTGCTGGGCTACGGTGCCAGGATTGACGACCGTACCGCAGTCGATGGCGCACACCACGCGATGCACGCGCGGCACACCGTTCTGGATCGACACTTCGGCCACTTCGGCCACGATGGAGCCAAAGGATTCGTGCAAGGCCATGCCCATGGCATGCCCCTTGGGCAGAGCGCTGCCCCAGCGTGCCTTGTCGGCGGCCAATTGCAAAACGGCGGCATAGCGTGGCGCGTCCTGGAGCAAAGCCAGCCGAAAGGCCAAGGGGTCTTTCTGGGTAGCTGCGGCCAGCTCGTCGATAAAGCTTTCCGAAAAAAACGCATTGTGCGAATGGCCGACTGAGCGCCAAAAGCCTACCGGCACCTCCATGTGGGTAGCCACGTGGGCCATGTGCTGGTTGGCAAAGCCGTAGGGCAGGTCAAACAGGCCCTCGGCCGTGGTTTTGTCCGGCATGTCCACCGGGCCAGACAGGGCGGGCAGCCCGCGGGCCATCCAGCGTGGGCTGATGGCATCACCGGCGGATTTGATGCGAAGGCTGCTGACTTGGCCCGTGCTGTCGATGGCCGCACGCATGTCGGCCACATGCATGGGGCGGTAGAAGTCGTGTGTCATGTCCTCTTCGCGCGACCACACCAGTTGCACCGGTTTGCCCTCGCAAGCCATGGCCACTCGCACGGCCTGGGCGACGTAATCCACCTCCAGCCGGCGTCCAAAACCGCCACCCAGCAGCGTGACATGCAGGGTCACGTCCTTGGCATCCACACCGGCTACTTTGGCGGCTATGGCACGTGCCATTTCAGGCACTTGGGTCGGGGCCCACACGGTGACCTTGCCGTCCAACACCTGTGCGGTGCAGTTCATGGGCTCCATGGTGGCGTGGGCCAGATAGGGTGCTTGGTAGCTGGCCTCTACCAGTCGGGCTGCGGAGGCCTCGGTTTGGCTGGCATCGCCTTTCTCATAGAACGCAAAACCGTCTTCGGCCTTCAAAGCTGCCTGCATGCGGGCCTCGATGGCCTGGGTGTCCAGGGCGCCATTGGGCGGTGCTGCCCATTGCGCTTGCACCGCCTGGGCCGCTTGGCGGGCATGCCAGGTGGTTTGTGCTACCACCGCAAACCCGGCCGTGGAGCCACCCAGGGCCTCCAATGGCACCACCTTGTGCACGCCGGGCAGGGCCAGGGCGGCTTGGGTGTCCAGGGTTTGGACACTGCCGCCGATTTGTGGCGCCAAGCGCAGTGCGGCAAACAGCATGCCGGGCTGGCGCACGTCGATGCCGAACCGTGCGGCCCCGGTAGTCTTGGCTGGAATGTCCCCACGGGGGGTTGGCTTGCCCAACAGGGTCCATTGCTCGCGGGCCTTGAGGCTCACGTTCTTGGGACTGGCACCGACCGCGCCCGTCGCCAGCTCGCCAAAATGTGCCGATTTGCCGGAAGCGTGTTGCACCACGCCTGCCGCAATGCGCAGCTCCGAGACCGGCACCTGCCATTGCTTGGCCGCCGATTCCAGCAGGGCGGCCCGTGCCGTGGCGGCCGCGGTGCGCAGGGGGAACCAGGCGTCGGCCACGCTGGAGGATCCACCGGTGGCGTTGATACCCAGTTCGCGCGCAATTTTGCCGACAAACCACTCGCCAAGTTTGACCTTGGTGGGCGGGTTGCCACCCTCGGACTCCAGGGGATGGAAGGGCAGGCTGGCCGTGAGCATGACCACATTGCCATAAATCGTGTCGGGCCCGGCCTGCTGCAGCAGCAGCTTGGCCAAGGGCAAGTCCAACTCCTCGGCCACCAGCATGGACAAGGCCGTGTGCACGCCCTGGCCCATTTCGCTGCGGGGCATGGCCAGCACCACGGAGCCATCGCTGGCCACCTTGATCCAGCCGTTCAGGGCCACTTCACCACTTTCAGGCAGCATCAGTTCAGGGCTTCCCATGCGGGAGCGGGCGGGCATCACGCCCCAGCCCACCACCAGTGCGCCCGTGGCACCCAATGCGCTCAAAATCCAGGTGCGGCGCTTCATGCTGCGGCTCCTTGCGTCTGGGCGGCGGCGCGGTGGATGGCGGCGCGCACACGTTGGTAGGTACCGCAACGGCATATATTGGTCATGGCCTCGTCAATGTCCGCGTCAGTGGGTTTGGGTTTGCGCGCCAAGAGGGCCGCTGCGGCCATCAGCATGCCGCTCTGGCAGTAGCCACATTGGGGCACCTGTTCGGCAATCCAGGCGGCTTGCAGCACATGCAGCTTGTCGGGGTTGCCCAGGGCTTCGATGGTGGTGATCTTCTGGCCGACCACGGCGGAGGCTGGCATGACACAGGAGCGCACAGGCTGGCCATCCACATGCACCGTGCAGGCCCCGCAGGCCGCGACGCCGCAGCCAAACTTGGTGCCGGTCATGTTCAGGGTATCGCGCAGCACCCAGAGCAGGGGCATGTCGGGTGGGGCGTCGGCGGTCACCACCTTGCCATTGATGTTGAGTTCCATGGGGCGCACTCCTTGCGGGTTCTTGTGGGCCGCATCATAGGGGTGGTGCCAGTGCCCCGGTGTCACGCAGGCTTACACAGCGGGTAATCCATGAGGTTTTTTAGAGCGCCCAAACAAAAAATGGGCACAAAAAAAGCCAGACGTCTTGCGAACGTCTGGCTTTGATCTGGTGCCCAGGGCCGGACTCGAACCGGCACGCCTTGCGGCGGGGGATTTTGAGTCCCCTGAGTCTACCAATTTCACCACCTGGGCAGGTAATTCTGTGAAGCGCGAATTATGGCACATTTATGGCCATGACATTCCAAACTATTGAAGACGCTATCGGAAACACCCCCTTGGTCGCCCTGCAGCGCATCCAGGTCAGTGACAACCAGTCCCGCAACACCGTGGTTTTGGGCAAACTTGAAGGCAACAACCCCGCCGGTTCTGTCAAAGACCGCCCGGCACTCTCCATGATCCAGCGCGCCCAGGAACGTGGCGACATCCAACCCGGCGACACGCTGATCGAAGCCACCTCCGGCAACACCGGTATTGCCTTGGCCATGGCCGCAGCCGTCAAGGGCTACCGCATGGTCTTGATCATGCCGGAGGACCTGTCCATCGAGCGCGCCCAGACCATGAAGGCTTTTGGCGCCGAGCTGATCCTGACGCCCAAGAGTGGTGGCATGGAATACGCGCGCGACTTGGCGGAGCAAATGCAGCGCGACGGCAAAGGCCGGGTGCTGGACCAGTTTGCCAATGGCGACAACCCCCGCATTCACTACGAAACCACCGGCCCCGAGCTCTGGGCGCAAACCAACGGGCGCATCACCCACTTTGTCAGCGCGATGGGCACTACCGGCACCATCACCGGCGTGTCGCGCTTCCTGAAGGAAAAGAACCCGGCCATTCGCATCATCGGCGCGCAGCCATCGGAAGGCTCGCGCATTCCCGGTATCCGCAAATGGCCCGAGGCCTATCTGCCCAAAATTTACGACCCCAAGAACGTGGACGAACTGGTTTACGTGAGCCAGGCGGACGCCGAGGACATGTGCCGACGTCTGGCGCGCGAGGAAGGAATTTTTGGCGGCATCTCGGCTGCTGGTGCCTGCTGGGTCGCGCAGGAGATTGCCAGGCGCGAGCGTGATGCCGTGATCGTGTTTGTAGTGTGCGACCGCGGTGACCGTTACCTCTCCACCGGGGTCTTTCCCGCATAATTTATGCGAAAAGTGCCTGTAGCGACCGTCCTTATTGCGCGAGCAGCTACTGAATGTATAGCAAATAAAGGGTGGATATGTCTGCTGTTTTCAAGTTTTGTCCGCAGTGCGCCACGGCGCTGGAGCACATCACCCTGGCAGAAGACGGTGGCGACAAAACCCGCTTGCGCTGCCCGGCCTGCGACTTCACGCACTGGAACAACCCCACGCCCGTGCTGGCTGCGGTGATTGAGTACAACGGGCAAATCCTGCTGGCACGCAACGCCGCCTGGCCCGGCAAGATGTACGCATTGATCACCGGCTTCATGGAGGCGGGTGAGACGCCCGAAGAGGGCATTGCGCGCGAGATTGCGGAAGAGACCAACCTGACCACCAGCGCGCTCAAGCTGCTGGGTGCCTATGACTTCCAACGCATGAACCAGGTCATCATTGCCTACCACGCGGTCTGCCATGGCGACGTGAAGCTCAGCCCTGAGCTGGTGGACTATCGCCTGTATGACTTGCAGGACGTGAAGTGCTGGCCCGCGGGAACGGGTTACGCCTTGGCCGAATTCCTGCGCTCACGTGGACACGAGCCCACCTTCATCGACCCGGTGTGGCGCCAGGACGCCGAAAAGCTGGCGACTTAAAATCGCCAGCTACGCCAGAAAGCTGCTTGCATGAACACCGACAAAGAAGTTGACACCCGCGGGCTGAACTGCCCGCTGCCCATCCTCAAGGCCAAGAAGGCCCTGGCCGAGCTGTTGAGCGGCCAGACCCTGAAAGTGGTCGCCACCGACCCCGGCTCCATCCGGGACTTTCAGGCCTTCGCCAAACAGACCGGCAATGAGCTGCTGGAGCAGCAAACGGTAGGCGCCGAGTACATCCACGTGTTGCGCCGGCGCTGAGTTTTTCTGCGTCTCCAAACAAAAACGCCGCACGGGAAAACCCTGCGGCGTTTTGTTTTGGCGCAGGCCCCATCGGGCCGACGCATCAGCCCAAGCGGGCCAGTTGCTCTTTCACCTTTTCTAGTGTTGCCGCAAAGTCCGCCACGCGCTTGCGTTCCTGCTCCAGCACGGCAGCGGGGGCTTTGGCCACAAAAGCTTCGTTGCTCAACTTGGCGCTGGCCTTGGTGATCTGCTCTTCCAGGCGGGCCACTTCCTTGCCCAGGCGGATCTTTTCGGCTGCCACGTCCACTTCCACAAACAGGCACACACGCGCTTCGCCTACCACGGCCACGGGGGCGGACTGGGCGGCGGCTTGCCAGCTGGCTTCGTCGGCAAACACCTTCACTTCGCTGAGTTTGGCCAGGGATTGCAGCACGGCGGCCGAGGCTTGCAGGAACGCACCTTCGGCCGCGCTGTGGGCCACCACGAACAGCGGCAGGCGCACGGCGGGCGACACGTTCATCTCGCCCCGCAGGTTGCGGCAGGCGTCTACCAAGGCCTTGAGCTTGACCACGTGGGCAATGGCCGCCTCGTCAATGCGCTCGGGCTGGCTCACCGGGTAGGCGGCGATGGACACCGACGGGCCTTGGCGGCCAGCCACCGGCGCCACCTTTTGCCACAGCTCCTCAGAAATGAAGGGCGTGATGGGGTGGATCAGGCGCAGGATGGTTTCCAGCGTGCGGATCAGGGTGCGGCGGGTGGCGCGTTTTTGCGCGTCGGAGCCGGTGTTGATCTGCACCTTGGCGATTTCCAGGTACCAGTCGCAGAACTCGTTCCAGACAAAGTCGTAGATGGTGTTGGCCACGTTGTCCAGGCGGTAGTCGGCAAAGCCCTGGGCCACCTCGGCTTCCACCTTCTGCAGCAGCGACACGATCCAGCGGTCGCTGGCGCTGAAGTCCAGGATGGCGGTGTCGCACTGGGCGTTGTCCTGCACGCCGCAGTCCTGGCCTTCGCAGTTCATCAGCACAAAGCGCGTGGCGTTCCACAGCTTGTTGCAGAAATTGCGGTAGCCCTCGCAGCGCTTGCTGTCGAAGTTGATGGAGCGGCCCAGCGAGGCCAGCGCGGCAAAGGTGAAGCGCAGGGCGTCGGCACCGTAGGCGGGAATGCCCTCGGGGAATTCCTTTTGCGTGTTCTTGCGCACCTGGGGCGCGGTTTCGGGCTTGCGCAGGCCGGTGGTGCGTTTGTCCAGCAGGGGTTCGAGCGCGATGCCGTCGATCAGGTCCACGGGGTCGAGCACATTGCCTTCCGATTTGCTCATCTTCTTGCCCTGCGCGTCGCGCACCAGGCCGTGGATGTAGACGTGCTTGAACGGCACCCGGCCGGTGAAGTGCTTGGTCATCATGATCATCCGGGCCACCCAGAAGAAGATGATGTCGTAGCCGGTGACCAGCACGGACGATGGCAGGTACAGGTTGTAGTCGTCGGTGGCGGCGGTGCCCGCACCTTCATTGCCCCAGCCCATGGTGCTGAACGGCACCAATGCGGAGGAGTACCAGGTGTCGAGCACGTCCTCGTCGCGTTTCAAGGTCTTGCCGGGCGCTTGGGCCTGCGCTTCGGCTTCGTTGCGGGCCACGTAGACCTTGCCGTCTTCGTCGTACCAGGCCGGAATCTGGTGGCCCCACCAGAGCTGGCGGCTGATGCACCAGTCCTGGATGTTGTTCATCCACTGGTTGTAGGTATTCACCCAGTTCTCGGGCACGAACTTCACGTCGCCGCTTGCTACTGCATCGATAGCGCCTTGCGCAATGCTGGTGCCGCTTGGCGCTGGTTTGGTCATGGAAACAAACCACTGGTCGGTGAGCATGGGCTCGATCACCTGGCCGGTGCGGGCGCAGCGCGGCACCATCAGCTTGTGCTTCTTCACTTCCACCAGGAAACCACCGGCTTCCAGATCGGCCACGACCTTCTTGCGCGCCACAAAACGGTCCAGACCCTGGTAGGCGGCGGGGGCGTTCTCGTTGATCTTGGCGTCCAGTGTCAGCACGCAGATCATGGGCAGCTGGTGGCGCTGGCCCACGGCGTAGTCGTTCTGGTCGTGGGCGGGCGTGACCTTGACCACGCCGGTGCCAAAGGCCTTGTCCACGTAGTCATCGGCAATCACGGGGATGGTGCGGCCGCACAGGGGCAGGGTCACCTGCTTGCCGATCAGCGCGGTATAGCGCTCGTCTTCGGGGTGCACCATCACGGCCACGTCGCCCAGCATGGTCTCAGGCCGGGTGGTGGCCACGGTGATGTCACCGGAACCATCGGCCAGCGGGTAACGGATGTGCCACAGCGAGCCGTCTTCCTCTTCGCTTTCCACTTCGAGGTCGCTCACCGCGCTCATGAGGATCGGGTCCCAGTTCACCAGGCGCTTGCCGCGGTAGATCAGGCCCTGCTCGTAGAGCTGCACAAAGGTTTCGGTCACCGTCTTGGACAGCTTCTCGTCCATGGTGAAGTACTCGCGGCTCCAGTCCACGCTGTCACCCATACGGCGCATCTGGCCGGTGATGGTGTTGCCGGATTTTTCTTTCCACTCCCACACCTTGGCGGTGAAGGCCTCGCGGCCCAGGTCGTGGCGGCTGACTTTTTGCTCTTGCAGCTGGCGCTCCACCACGATCTGCGTGGCAATGCCAGCGTGGTCGGTGCCCGGAATCCAGGCCGTGTTGAACCCGGCCATGCGGTGGTAGCGCGTCAGGCTGTCCATGATGGTCTGGTTGAACGCATGGCCCATGTGCAGGGTGCCGGTCACGTTGGGCGGCGGCAGCTGGATGGCAAACGCGGGCTGGCCGGCCTGCGGGGCCTGGGTGCCGCGGTAGCCCGCTACGCCATAACCGCGCTTTTCCCATTCGGGGCCCCAGTGCGCTTCCAGCGCGACGGGCTCAAACGATTTGGACAGGGACTGCAGACCCGGTTGTTCGGGGGCGTGGGGCGTGGGGGTGGCTTGGTCAGACATGGGATTCTCTTGTGAGGACCGACGATTTTACCGGGCGGGCGCTAAGCTACGGGGCCTGCCCAGGAGGAACCATGCCCGATACCCGCCCGAACGCCGAGTTTCCTGTTGCCGTGGCCGCCACCGAGGTGGCGCCGCGCACCAAACCTTCCAACTACCCCGCGCCTTTTGCCGCGCGCATGGCCGGGCGCGAGAAGCGCCAGTTGGGGGATGTGTTTGGCTTGAGCAACTTTGGCGTGAACCTGGTGCGGCTGGCGCCACATTCCGTGTCGGCGCTGCGCCATGCGCACACCCGGCAAGACGAATTCATTTATGTGCTGCAGGGGCACCCCACGCTGCACACTGACGAGGGATTGACGGCGCTGTCACCCGGCATGTGCGCGGGCTTCAAGGCCGGCACCGGCAATGGCCACTGCCTGAAAAACGAAACCGATGCCGAGGTGGTGTACCTGGAAGTGGGCGACCGCACGCCGGGCGATGAAGGCAGCTACCCGGACGACGACCTCAAAGCCCTGCTGGTGGCGACAGGCCAATGGCGCTTTGTGCACAAGGACGGCACGCCGTACTGACGCGTGTGGCCCCGGTGCTGTTGCGGCGCCAGTCCGTGATCAGGCCGTGGGGGGAGCGAGGTACGTGCCGGACTTGCCGCCGTGCTTCTCCAGCAGCCGCACATCGGTCATCACCATGCCTTTGTCCACGGCCTTGCACATGTCGTAGATGGTCAGCAGGGTGATTTGCACGGCGGTCAGGGCTTCCATTTCCACACCGGTGCCGCCGGTGGTTTCGGCAATCGCCAGGCACTGCACGGCGGGCAGGGTGGTGGCGGTGGCAGGCACCATCTCAAACTCGATGGCCACGCGCGACAGCATGATGGGGTGGCACAGCGGGATCAAGTCACTGGTGCGCTTGGCGGCCATGATGCCGGCCACGCGCGCCACGCCCAGGACATCGCCCTTGGCGGCCTGGGCGTTCTGGATCAGGTCCAGGGTGTGTTGCTGCATCTGGATGCGGCCACCGGCCACGGCCTTGCGGGCCGTCAGCGGCTTGCTGCCAATGTTCACCATGTGGGCGTCGCCCTTGGTGTCGAAGTGGGTGAGGGCAGAAGGGTTGGGTTCGGTCATCGTCAATCCTGTGGTCAATGGCTTAGAGCGGGCGCAATGTGCCAGCGATATGTGGCTCACCGCCGGGCTGCACTTGCAATACAAAGTGGGTGGCGTGCGGGGTGTCGGTCACATCCTGATTTTTATATAAGGCCACCTGGCCCGGAATCAACAGGGGGCGCTTGAAGCGCAGGTCCAGCGCCAGCGGCGCGTTGGCTGGCAGGTCGTGCTGCAGCAGCGCCAGGCAGCGTGCGGCGCTGAACATGCCGTGCGCAATGGCGCGTGGGTAGCCAAACAGGCGGGCGGTCAGCGCACTCACGTGGATGGGGTTCCAGTCGCCCGAGGGGCCGGCAAAGCGGCGCCCGGCGTTGGCGGCCACGGCCCACTGGGCGATGGGAGTGCCCCAGTCAGGCTCGCTGCCATCCGGTGAGGCCTTTTTGCCCGACTTGCTGCGCGCCAGCGGCGACAAAAAGGTGCTGGTCTCGCGCCAGGCGACCGTACCGCCCGTGCTCAGCGTGGTGTGGATGGCAAAGGACTGGCCGCGCTCGGTGGTCTGGATGCCGTCCAGCGTGCAGTGCATGTCCACCGTGTCGCCGTTGGCGATGGGGCGCAGGCTCTCCAGCTGGTTGCTCCAGTGCACCAGGCCCAGCAGGCGTAGCGGAAAGCGCGCATGGCTCAGGATGGCCATGTGCAGCGGCATGGCCATGGCGTGCAGGTACAAGAGGGGCAGGGTGCCGGTATCGGGCAGGTCGCAGACCTGGCGGTACTGGGCCAGGCGCTTGGCATCGGCGCGGGCGCCATGCCAGTGCGCCTCAAACCGGATGCCGTGCTGGGCAAGGGGTGCCTGGGCCGGGCGGGCGGCGAACAGGCTACGCACCAGGGCGCCACCATTGCGGGGCGGGGCTTGGTACTGAAGGGTGATGGGCGTGTCAGACATGGTGCCGCCATTGTGCATGGCGGCACCATACGCAGCGCGGTTTTACTTCGCGTCTACCAACGCTTGAATGTCCAGCAGCGTCAGCTCGTTGTCGTCCGGCTGACCCAGCGTGCGGCCGCTGGAGTAGGGGAAGTTGTTGTCGTTCACCACCACGATGTGGGCGGCGTCCACCACGCTCAGGCCCTCGGGGCCCAGGTGCGGCAGCACAAAGTTGGCTTCGTTGGGGCCGCGCTTGGCTTTGCCGTGGGGGTTGGCGATCTTGGTCAGGTCGATGAAGGCCACCTTCTTCACAAAGCCATCGGCGTCCAGCTGCGACAGGTCGATCTTGTAGATGCGCTTGAACTTGGCCGGGCGGGTAAAGCAGTCGGTGCGCGGTGCGTCCTTGCACACATTGCCCGCGCCCTCGGTGGCGTCGTCGCGCTCGATCACCAGGCCGGTGGTCGCGTCCAGCATCTGGAAGTCGGCGGCCACATTGCCAGCTTCTTCAAACGCGTATTTCCATTGGCGCGTGCCGTAGGTGCGGGTGGCTACGTCCAGTTCCAGAATGCGGGTGAAGGGCTTGCCGTTGCGCGTGTCCTGCGCCTTGGCGGTGGCGTCCCACAGCGGCCACTCGAACATGGGGTACACCGTTTTGCCGTCCACCGCCTTGGCCATGGGCTCAAAGCCACCGCTGCGGCGTACTTCAAAGCCGGCGTCGCCGGGGTAGTTGGGCAGGCGGCCGTTCAGGTAGTTGTCGGGGCCGCGGGTGGCTTTGCCGTCCACCACGGTTTCCACCACACCCAGCACCTTGCCCTGGTGGTTCACGCGCAGCACATAGGGGCCAAATTCGTCGCCAATCCACCACTCGTTGCCCACCACCTGGATGGACTCGGGGTCGAAGTCGATGCCGGTCAAAAAGCGCTCGGCCGTGGCTTCGTTCTGGATGGCAAAAGGCACCTTGCGGTCAGGGTCCTGCAGAAAGGTGGTTTTCTGGCGTGTCACCTTGCCGCTGGTCCAGTCGGCCTTCACGTGGTGCACCATCAGCAGTGCGTCCTGTGAGTTGATCTTGCTGCCAAAGCCGTTGTCGGTGAGGGCCAAAAACTCGCCCTTGCCCAGCGACACAATGCCCGAGAAGCCCTGCACGGCCTGGCCCTTGATGGGCAGGCTGCCGCCGGACTTGCGGGGGTACTTGGGATCACCCACAAAGGTGATGCCGTCGATGCTGTGCAGTGCCTCGGTGCGCTGGCGGTTCGCTGCGGCAAACTTGCCCGCCGTTGCAAAGAACTTGCCAGCCGACTTGGGCGCTGCCACGCTGGTGTTCGAGGGCAGGGCGGCGTGGCCGGCCAGCACGGCGGTCACTTCGGTCTGGGCCAGGGCCGCGGAGGCGCCCAAGCTCAGGGCGGTAGCCAGGGCCAGGTGGGTCAGGGTGAACGTGCGCATGGTGAAGAAAATTCCCGGTGGTGATGAACAAGGGGCGAAGCCTAGGTGCCCAATGTGAAAAAACCGTGACGCCCGGTGCCTATGCCTTTCACGCTAAACTGCCCCGCACCCCCCCTGGGGCGTCTCGCCTGCCTTGCCCACACCACCATGCTGTTCCTACTTTCCCCCGCCAAATCCCTGGACTACGACACCCCTTTGAGTGGCCAGCCGCACACCGCGCCACTGTTCGTCAAGCAGTCCAAAGAATTGATTGCGCTGTTGCGCGACTACTCCCCGCAGCAGATTGCCGAGCTCATGGACCTGAGCGACAAACTTTCCACGCTCAACGTGGCACGCTATGCGGCCTGGTCGTCTCGCGCCACGCCCAAAAACGCACGCCAAGCCGCGCTGGCCTTTGATGGCGATGTGTATGACGGCCTGCAGGCCAAGACCCTGGGTGCGGACGACCTGGCCTGGGCGCAGGACCACCTGTGCATCTTGAGCGGCTTGTACGGCGTGCTGCGACCGCTGGACCTGATGCAGCCTTACCGGCTGGAGATGGGCACCACGCTCAAGGGCCCGCACGGCAGCAACCTCTACCACTTCTGGGGCCGGCAGATTGCCGACTACTTGAACACCCGCTTGCGCAAGGATGCGTCACCCGTGGTCATCAACCTGGCCTCCAACGAGTATTTCAAGTCGGTGGACACCAAGGCCCTGAAAGGCCGCGTGGTGGAGTGTGTGTTCCAGGAGTGCAAGGACGGCCAGTACAAGGTCATCAGCTTTTTCGCCAAAAAGGCGCGCGGCCTGATGGCGCGCTACGCCATCGAACACCGCCTGATGACGCCGGAACAACTGCGTGGCTTTGACGTGGACGGCTACGCTTTTGCTGCGGACCAGTCCACCTCCGAGCGCCTGGTTTTTAGACGAAAACAGGGCTAAGCCCTCGTAGATATTGCGCGAGCAGCTATGAAAATAAGAGCAAACGGAATCGATATCGAAGTCGAAGACAGCGCCCAGACGGATGCGTCGTTCGCCGGCAAACCCGTGGTGCTGCTGATCATGGGCCTGGGCATGCAGCTGATTGCCTGGCCGCCCGAGATGGTGCGTGCCTTGGAAGATGCGGGCTACCGGGTGCTGCGTTTTGACAACCGCGATGTGGGCCTCTCTAGCCACTTCGATGTGCTGGGCAAACCCAACCTGCTGTGGGCCAGCCTCAAGTACAAGCTGGGCCTGGTGCCTGCCGCGCCTTACACGCTGGGCGACATGGCGGCTGATGCGATCGGTGTGCTGGATGCCTTGAAGGTTGAGAAAGCCCATGTGGTGGGCGTGAGCATGGGCGGCATGATTGCGCAGCGCGTGGTGCTGGCAGCCCCTGCGCGCACACTGAGCCTGACCAGCATCATGAGCACCAGCGGTGCGCGTGGTCTGCCGCAGGCGGCGCCCGAGGTGGTGCGCGTGCTGCTGAGCCGCCCGGCCGGCAGCAGCACTGCGGCTGTGGTGGAGCACACCATGCGCTTGTTCAAGGCCATTGGCAGTCCCGCCTACCCCGTGCCCGAAGCCGAAATGCGTGCCCGCGTGACCGAGGGCGTGCAGCGCGCCTTCCACCCCGTGGGCACGGCGCGCCAGATGCTGGCCGTGGTGGCCGACATCACGCGCGCCGCGCTCTTGGGCCGCATCACCGCGCCCACGCTGGTGATCCACGGCACGGCCGACCCGCTGGTGCCGCTGGCCTGTGGCGAAGACACGGCACGCCGCATTCCCGGTGCCAAGCTGGTCACCATTGATGGCATGGGCCACGACCTGCCGCCCGAGCCGGTGCGCCAGATCCTGGCCGCGCTGATTCCCCATTTGAAAGCCTCCGCATGAATACCCCTGAACAATCCCAACTCGGCAAGACCTCGGCCTATGTGGACCAGTACGACGCCAGCCTGCTGTTCCCCATCCCCCGCGCGGGCAAGCGGGCCGAGATTGGCATCACCGGTGCTGCGCCATTTTTTGGCGCCGACATGTGGACTGCGTTTGAGCTGAGCTGGCTCAATACGCGCGGCAAGCCGCAGGTGGCGCTGGTGCACTTCACCATCCCCTGCGAGTCACCCAACATCGTGGAGAGCAAGTCCTTCAAGCTTTACCTCAACAGCTTCAACAACACCCGCTTTGCCGACGCGGCCGAAGTGCTGCAACGGCTGCGCACGGATGTTTCCGAAGCCGTGTGGCGCGGCGGTGTGGTGCAAAGCGCCATTGGTGTGAGGCTGGTCGACGCCACGCTGTTTGACCGCGAACCCGTGCATGAGCTGGACGGCCTGAACCTGGACCGCCTGGACGTGGAGTGCACCCACTACCAGCCCGCCCCTGAGCTGCTGACCACGGTGCCCGATGAAGGCGCGGTGGACGAGGTGCTGGTGAGCAACCTGCTCAAAAGCAACTGCCTGGTGACGGGCCAGCCCGACTGGGGCAGTGTGCAGATCAGCTACTCGGGTCTGCCGATCCGGCAAGAGGGCTTGTTGCAGTACCTGGTGAGTTTTCGCAACCACAACGAGTTCCACGAGCAGTGTGTGGAGCGCATTTTCATGGACATCTGGACGCGCTGCAAACCGAGCAAACTGACGGTCTATGCGCGCTACACGCGCCGCGGCGGGCTGGACATCAACCCCTTCCGCACCAGCCACCCGCGGGCCCTGCCAAGCAATACGCGCACCGCGCGCCAGTAAGTTTGCTATAAATTTAGGAGCTGCTCGCGCATGTTTGGCGGGGGCTAGGCAGCGATTTGCTTGCTATTTAGCAGGGCCTCCAGCTCCTCGATGGGCAGTGGCGTGGCAAACAGGTAACCCTGGAACAGGTGGCAGCCGTGGGCGACCAAAAAGTAATATTGCTCCTCGGTCTCCACGCCCTCGGCAATCACTTCCAGGTCCAGGGTCTCGGCCATGCCCAGAATGGTTTGCACCATCACTGCGTCGGCAGCCTGTTCTCCCAGGTTGCGGATGAAAGACTGGTCGATCTTGAGTTGGTCCAGCGGCAGCTTGGTCAGGTAGGTCAGTGAGGATTGGCCGGTGCCAAAGTCATCCATCGAGAAGCGCAGGCCCAGCGCCTTGAGCTCCCGCATCTTGGCAATGGTCCCTTGCACGTCGTCCAGCACCAGGCTCTCGGTCAGCTCCAGCTTGAGCCTTTCGGGGTTGGCGCCGGTCTCTTGCAGGGTGGTGCGCACCAGGTCGACAAAACTGTCTTGGCGGAACTGCAGCGCGCTCACGTTCACCGCCATTTGCAGGTCTGCACGGTCGGGCTGTCGGGCCCACTCGGCCAGCTGGGTGCAGGCGGTGCGCAGCACCCATTCCCCCAGTGGCACGATGAGTCCGGTCTCTTCCGCCAGGCCGATGAAAACCAGCGGCGACACCAGACCGCGTGTGGGGTGCTTCCAGCGCACCAGAGCCTCCACACCCATGGGCAGGCTCTCGTCCGACACCTGGAGCTGGTAGTACAGCGCAAACTCGCCCACCGCCAGTGACTGGCGCAGATCGCGCTCCAGCTCCGCCCGCGCCTCGATGGCGGCCAGCATTTGCGGATCGAAGAAGCACAGCGCGTTGCGGCCCGAACTTTTCACCTGGTACATGGCAATGTCGGCCTGCTTGAGCAGCTCGGAGCTGGATTGCAGTGCGTCGCCAAACAGGGTTGCGCCCACGCTGCTGGTGCTGCGGTAGACCACCCCATTCAGGGAAAACGGCTCGTTCAGCGCGGCCAGAATGCTGTCGCCCACGATCTTGGTTTGCGACGCAGCCTCCATGGCGTGGGGGCTCAGGTCCTGCAGCATCACCACAAACTCGTCTCCGCCCAAGCGGGCCACTGTGTCGGCCTCGCGCACACAGGCGCTCACGCGCTGGGCCACCTGTTGCAGCAGCAGGTCGCCCACGTCGTGGCCCAGCGTGTCGTTCAGGGTTTTGAAATGGTCCAGGTCCATGAACAGCAGCGCCCCTTTGCGGCCGCTGCGGGCGCTGGCCATCACTGCTTGTTGCAGGCGGTCGCTCAGCAGGCGGCGGTTGGGCAGACCGGTCAAGGGGTCAAAGAAGGCGAGTTGTTCGATCTCGGCGCTGGCGCGGCGGATGTGGGTCACATCCTGGTAGACGATGACCACACCGCCGTCGGGCGTGGTGCGTTCGGTGATCTCGATCACATGGCCATTGGGCAGGTGGCGCTCGTGGCTGTGCACGCGCTTGTGCAGCAGGGCCATGCGGTCCTGCACCCACTGACGCTGCGCTTCTGCGTCGGCCTGGGGCAGTGTGATGCGGGAGGTGGCTGTGAGCATGGTCTCAAACGGGATGCCCACGGCAATATGTTCGCGCTGCCAGGGGTAAATTTCCAGGTAGCGCCGATTCCAGCTCAGTACGCAGTGCTGCGCGTCCAGCAGCAGGAAGCCGCTTTCCATGGACTCCAGCGCCTGGTCCAGGGTGGACTTGGCTTGCGAGATGGAGCGCTGCGCCTGCGCCATCTGCGCCAGGTAGCGCAGTGCCACGGCGCCGGCCCCCAGCAGCATCAGGACAAAGACTGTGCTGACGCCCGCCACCAGCCAGCTCTCGCGCCGCCATTCACCCAGCACCGTGTCCATGGGAATGCTGGCCGTAATCAGGATGTCGTGGTACAGCATCTTGCGTTGCACCACCAAGGCATCCACACCGCTCAGGCGGGCGGGCATCTGGGTCGCGCCGTCCAGCGGGTTGCGCCCCCCCAGAGGCGGCTTGAGCAGGGTGCCCGAGAGGGAGTCCATGGCCGGTGCGCTGGCCAGCAACTGGCCGTCACCGCGCTCCAGTGTGGTCTCCAGCCCTTCAATGTCTACCCCCTGCACCAGGATGCTGGACAGCAGGGAGACCTGGACCTCCGCAATCGCCAGCACCTTGGAGCCATCGGCCAGACGGATGGGGCGCGCGAAATACATCACCTGCTCCGAGCTGCTGAAGTTGACCACGGGCACGCTGATGGACAAGCCGGCCACCACCTGCTCCAGGGCCCGTGCCACAAAGTTTGGCGGGGTGGCCAGCACCAGCTCAGCACCCCGCGCATCGGAGGAGGCCAGCATCTGCCCCTTGTCGTCCAGCAGGGCCACGTGGCGTACCAGCAGGTTTTGCCGCAGCGCACCCTGGATCAGCCGGCTGGCCAGCGTGCCGTCAATCCAGTCGCGCTGCAAGTTGGCCAAGCCCAGCAGGCTGTCCACGCTGGCCAGCAGCACGTCCACGCCCAGCAGGTTGCGGTTCACGGCGGCCTCGGCACCCGCCACAAAACGCAGGGCCTGGCCTTCACTGTTGGCCACCGCGGTGCGGTAGCCGTCGCGCACCATCAGGGTGGCCACCAACAGGACGGCTACGACAAATAGCAGCACCGAACCGACAACGGCACGGGTAGCGCGGAACGATGCCAGCCGCATCACTTGGGCGCTGGGGCCACGATGCCGTGGGCCCGCCCGATGGTTTGGTCCCAGAGTTCTTTGCAACGCTGGTTGCAGCGCTGCAGCCAGCGCGGCAGCACCGTGTCCCCAAAAATTTCCTTGCGCCGGCGTTCATCCTCGGGGCTGCGTGCCACCTCGGTCATGTTGCCTTTGCGCGTGGTGGTGCATTGGGGCTGGCCGCGGTTGCAGGCCAGCCCTTCGGCGGTTTCGCGTTCACTCTCATTCCAGATAGCGATCTCCAGCTTGGGGATTTCGTGCGACAGCAGCGCCCGCAGGTCGCCGGGCAGGGTTGCCCAAGCGGCTGCGTTGGCGCCGAACACGGCCAGGCCCCAGGTCAAGGGCAGGGTGTGCACATGGGTGGTCACCTCGTGCAGGCCCAGCAGGTTGCCCGACATGGTGCCGGTGATGGCGCACTCGGTGTTGCCGGAGGCCATATTGGGCAGGATTTGGGCAAAACCCACCAACACCGGAATGGCTCCCAGCGCGCCCATGAAGTCGGCCTGCGTGGCCGAGGACACGCGCACGCGCCGACCCTGCAGGTCGGCCAGCGAGGCCAGCGAACGTTTGCAAAACAGCACTTGCGCTGGGTAGACGTAGACCGCCAGCACTTCCACACCGTGGCGCTCGCGCAGTGATTTTTCGAGGTAAGGCCGAAACGCAGCCAGCGTCTTTTTCAGGGTGGCCATATCGGGGTTCAGGCCCGCCAGGTCGGGGGCTGCGTACTCGGGATACTGGGCCGAGATATTGCTCAGCAAGGCCGTGCCGAAGGGCACCACCCCCAGTTGGATGAGGCGCAGCATCTCTGAGCCCGGTACGCCTGCGCGGTCAAACGGTGCGATTTCGGCGGTGTAGCGGCCCTGGCTCAGGCGTTGCAGTTCCTTGGTCCAGAACGGCTCTTCGTTGCGGGTGTATTGGTTCAGGCCTGCCAGGCCGCCCACGATGCGCAGCTTCTGTGTTGCGGTCGAGGCCTCTGCCCAGGCGCGTGACATGCCCCCCAGGCCCAGTAAAAGGGCCAGGGTGCACAAGCTTGCTGCAGTGTGTGTGTTCATGACGACCTTTCGCGCCTGGGTCGGGGCGGGCGGGCGTGCGCTTCTGCGGCGCGTGTGCAGCCCGGCTATCTTCCTGGCGCCAAGTCTAGCGGGTCTGGGCACCCGCGCGCAGCCAAGTCATGCGCTGATTCCGGGCGGCCAAAAAAATACCCCTGGAAGGCGTCGCAGCCCATGTCCGCCAGGGCATCGCGCTGGGCCGCGGACTCGACGCCCTCGGCAATCACGTTCAGGCCCAGGCTGTGGCCCAGTGCCACCACGGTGCGGGCAATCACCGCGTCGTTTGGGTCAGTCAGGACATCGCGCACGAAGGACTGGTCGATTTTGAGCTGCGACAGCGGCAAGCGCTTGAGGTAGGACAACGAGGAATAGCCGGTACCGAAGTCGTCCAGCGAGAAGCCCACGCCCAAAGCCTGGATGGACGCCATCTTGTGGATGAGGTCTTCCATGTCATTGACCAGCATGCTCTCGGTGATTTCCAGTTTGAGTTGCGTAGCCGGTGCGCCAGAGTGGCGCAGCGCCGTGTCCACGTTGGAGACAAATTCGGTCTGTGCCAGTTGCGAGGCGCTCACATTGACCGCCAGAGTCCAGTGGGCGGTGGCGGGCTGCTGGCTCCAGGCCGTCAACTGGGCGCAGGCCGTCTCCAGCACCCACTGGCCCAGCGGCAAAATCATGCCGGTTTCTTCGGCCAGCCCGATGAACTGCCCCGGTGCCACCAAGCCCCGCGTGGGGTGCTGCCAGCGCACCAGGGCTTCTGCCCCCAGGCTACGCCCCTTCTGGTCCACCTGCACCTGGTAGTGCAAGACAAACTCCTCGCGCTGCAGGCCCAACCGTATTTCTTTGGACAACTCGGCGTGGGTGGCCACGGCGGCCTGCATCACGGGGTCAAAAAAGCGCGCCGTGTTGCGCCCTGCGGCCTTGGCCTGGTACATGGCCACATCGGCTTTCTTCAGCAGGTCGTCCATGCTCTCGTGGTCTTGCATGAACACCACGATGCCAATGCTGGGGGTGCTGCTGTAGCTGTGCTGGCGCAAGCTATAGGGTTGCGACAGGGTGTCCAGAATCTTGTGTGCCACCGCTTCGGCATGGGTGGCGGCTTCGCCGACCTGGTGGCTCAGGCCTTCGAGCAAGACCACAAACTCGTCGCCACCCAGGCGGGCCACACTGTCGCCTTCGCGCACACAGCTGCACAGGCGCGCGGCCACCTGTTGCAGCAACTCGTCGCCCACGTCGTGGCCCAGGGTGTCGTTGAGCAGTTTGAAGTGGTCCAGGTCCAGGAACATGAGTGCGCCATGCTGCTGCAGCCGCGCGGCGTTGCCCATGGCATGGCGCACCCGGTCCAGCAGCAGGCGACGGTTGGGCAGCCCGGTCAGCGGGTCGTAAAACGCCAGGCGGCGGATTTCTTCTTCGTCCTGGCGCTGCTGGGTGATGTCACGCAGCAGCACCACATAGCTCTTCTGTGAGGCATGGGGTATTTTGGAGAACGACAGGCTGACCGGAAAGCTGGTGCTGCCGTGCCGCTGCGCCCGGGTCTCCAGGGTTTTGCCACTGTGATCCAGTGCGTCCACTTCGGCCAGCAGCGCCGGGATGTCTGTGGGGCTGGCCAGCCAATCGGAGAGGCGTTTGAGCGGTCCAGGCGCGGTTGGCAGGTCCAGCATGGCGCCTGCGGCATTGTTGTGGGTCAGGATCTCGCCCAGCGGATTCACGGTGAGCAGACCATCCACCATGCTGTCCAGGATGGCTTGGCGGTAGCGGCCACCGTCTTCCAGTGCGCGTCGGTGGGCCTCCAGTTTTTGTGCATGGCGGGCCCGTTCGATGGCCAGGCCCAGCAGGTAGGCGCTGCGCTGGATGGCTTGCAGCTCGGCCTCCGATGGCGCGCGCACATGGTGGTAGTAATTGCCAAAGGTGCCCAGGGTGTGACCTTGCGACGATCGGATGGGGATGGACCAGCATGCCTTGAGCCCGTAGCCCAGTGCGAGCTCGCGAAAGTCGTCCCACAGGGCATCCTTGGCGATGTCGGCCACCAGCACGTCCTTTCCTGTGAAGGCGGCAGTGCCGCAGGACCCCACCCTCGGGCCGATGGCGACGCCGTCCAGCGCGGCACAGTAGGCTGCAGGCAGGCTGGGGGCGGCACCGTGGCGCAGGTGTATGCCGTCCTCGTCCAGCAGCAAGACCGAGCATTGCACGTCCGGAAAGGTGGCCTCAAAGTCCTGGATGAAGCTGTGCATGATGTCACTCAGCGTGGCCTGGCTGACCAGCATCTCCAGCAGCTTGAGTTCGGACCGTGCCTGCTGCTCCAGGTGCCGTTGCTCGGTGATGTCCAGGGTGGTGCCCACCAGGTACTGTGGCGCGCCCGCGGCATCGAACACCGGGGCCAGCGTCGTGTGCATGCGGCGGCGGTGTACCGCGTCGGCCTGCCACACCAGGTCTTCGCTGCTGAGGGGCTGGCCCTGGGTGAAGGCGACGCGGTCTTGGACAGCAAAATGCGCCATCTGTGCGGGTGTAAAAAACGCGGCGTCTGCACGGGGGGCCAAGGGGGCGTCACCCAGCGCCAGGGTGTTGCGCCAAGCCTGGTTCAAAAATAGCACCTCGCCCTGTGCGTTCTTCACGAACAGGGGGACCGGCACCGCGTCCAGCAGTCGCTGCAGGTCGTCCGGCGGGATGGGGCTGATCGACGGCGCGGGCATGGTCAACACTGTAGCCGTGTTGACCCCGTGGTCAAGGAAGCTTGAACACTTGCACCGAACGGGCCAAGGTGGCCGCACTGGCATTCAGCGCCGCAGCTGAGGCCGCCGACTCTTCAACCAACGCTGCGTTTTGCTGCGTTACTGTGTCCAACTGGGTGACGGCCTCGTTCACCTGGGCGATGCCAATAGACTGCTCTTTGGTGGCACTGCCGATCAGTTGAATCAGGTCGCCGACTTCTTTCACCGATCGCACCACTTCGTCAATGGTTTGTCCGGCCCCCGTCATTTGGTGGTAGCCCGAAGAGATCTGCTCGGACGACTGTGCAATCAATTCACGGATCTCCTTGGCCGCCACGGCGCTGCGCTGCGCCAGGGCACGCACTTCGGATGCCACCACTGCGAAGCCGCGGCCTTGTTCACCCGCCCGAGCGGCTTCGACGGCAGCGTTGAGCGCGAGGATGTTGGTCTGGAAGGCGATGCCTTCGATGACGCCAATGATGTCGCGCATCTTTCCCGAGGACGCATCTATGGCCTGCATGGCCTGGCTCACCTGGTGCACCGCATTGCCACCTTGGGTGGCTACTTCGGTGCTCTTGGTGCTCTGGTTGGTCACGCGTGCGGCGGTATCCGCGGTTTGTTTGATGGTGCTGGAGATCTCTTCCATCGATGCGGCGGTTTCCTCCAGGCTGCTGGCCTGGGCTTCGGTGCGCGCGGACAAGTCCATACCGCCTTCGGCAATTTCGGCAGCCGAGCGGGTGAAGATTGCAATCTCGCCTCGCACATCCCCCACCACGGCGCGCAGGTTGACCTGGATCTGCCGCAGCGCGCGAATCAAGGTGCCCAGAGGGGGAGGGTATTGGCCGTCGACCGTGGTGGTGAGGTTGCAACCCGCCAGGTCATCGGCAAACGCCTCTGCTGTACCAATGGCGGTGGCAAAGCGCAGTTGAAACCAAGCCAGCACGCAGCCCGCACCGATGAGCAGGGACACCAGCTGCGCGGCCACAGCTCCCCAGCCCTGCAGGCCCAAAAATTGCGGAATCATGCCCAGCAGGGTCATGCCCAGCAGGGCCAGTGCCAGGCGGGTGGTCAGGGTGGTGCGGGTGAGGGCACCCAGCCAGCCGCGCGGGCCCTTGTAACGCACCTCGCCGCTGCGCAAATACATCAGGCTTTTGCCAGCCTGGCTATCGGCGCGCAATTGTGCGTACAGCGCCTCGGCCGCCTGCACGTCCTGGCGGCTGGGCTTGATGCGCACCGACATATAGCCTTTGGGTTTGCCGTTTTCCAGGACCGGGGTGACGTTGGCCTGCACCCAGTAGTGGTCGCCGTTTTTGCGGCGGTTTTTGACCAGCGCCGTCCAAGGCTTGCCGCGGCCGATGGTTTGCCACATGTCCTTGTAGGCCTCGGGTGGCATGTCCGGGTGGCGCACCAGATTGTGGGGCTGGCCAATGAGCTCTTCGTAGGTGAACCCGCTGGTTTCCACAAAGGCATGGTTGCAGTGGGTAATGATGCCTTTGGTGTCCGTCATGGAGACCAGCATGTGATCGGCGGGGTATTCGTACTCCCGTTGGGTCACAGGTAGGTTGTTGCGCATCAGCTCTTCTCCCTTTGTTTATGGAAAACTTGTATTGACCAACCGTAAAAACATTTAGCAACAAATTTGGGGCCGACGTCAACTCGGACCGCGCAGGGCTGTGTTGTTTATTTGACTTGAATCAAGCGTGTATTGCGCGCAAAAAATACCCGGATCGACCCTACCGGATGCTGCAAATGTTTGGGGGCGCTGCGGGTCCAGTATGATTTTTCCATGCAACGCCGTCATTTCCTTCTTGCCCCTTTTGCACTTATCCCAGGAGCCGCCATGGCCGATAGCCCCAAAGTCCAGTCGCTGGACGACGTGATGCGCTGGCTTGACCGGTTGGAACGTGCCACCCAGGTACAAAGCACCACACCATGGAAGATGTCTGCTGTTCTGGAGCACATGGCGCAGAGTGTGGACATGAGCATGGATGGGTTTCCGGAACCCAAAAGCGCACTGTTTCAGTCCACGCTGGGAAGCGCCGCGTTTGCGGTCTTCCGGCTGCGCGGCAAGATGTCGCATGGGTTGACAGAACCTATTCCCGGGGCGCCAGCTTTGCCACAAGTCGACGATTGGAAGCCCGGTGCCGCGCGATTGCGCAGCGCGGTGCAGCGTTTTCAGGCATATGCCGGGCCGCTCAAGCCGCACTTCGCCTATGGCGCACTGAGTCGCGCTGACTTTGCTTTGGCCCACACTTTGCATATTGCCAATCATCAAGACGAGATTACCGTGGTGTAGGGGCTCAGGGGTTGCCGATCGCCAGCACGGCCGTGCGTAGCGCCTGCCAACCTGCCAACGCTTCAGCGGAGCGGCCCCTTGTGCAGTCCTCTTCCAGGCAATGCGCCTGGGTGCTTAATGCCGGATAACCCAGCATACGCAACACAGATTTGGCGTTATGTGCCAAGTGCCGCAGAGAGACCAGGTCGTGCGCGGCTGCAGCGGTATCCCCGTTGTGCACATCGTGGACAAACTGGGTCAAGCAGGTGGCCCGGTAGGCCCGGTACAGGGCGCCATTACCCGCGAAATATTCCTCAATCGCCGCCTGCGCATGCGCGCGCGCTGCGTTTGCAGGCAAAGGCTCCGGTGCTGCAGTTGCGGGGGGCTTGGTAGGGGATGCAGGCGCAAGCCCTTCGTTGATACAAGCCATCAATTGCACGACAGACACCGGCTTGTCCAAAAGGCACCAAACGTCCATGTGCACCAGTTCTTCGCGTCTGGCGGGGGTCAAGCCTGCGCTGAGCACCACCACGCGCGCCTGCCCACGCAGGGCGGGCTGCTCCTTCAGGCGTTGCAGCAAGCCCAGCCCGGACTCGCCCGGCATCATGAGGTCGGTCACGATGATCTGAACGGGGCCTTCTTGCAGCACCTGCACGGCGGTGCTCACCCGGTCGCACGTAATGAGGTCCAGCGGCATGTCCTCCAACGCCATTTGCGCAAACCGCCGCAAAGCCGGGTCGTCATCGACCAAAAGGATGCGGGCTTGTGGAGCGGGCATGGTTACTGCACCGGAAGCTTGTTCAGGCACGCGCTGAGCAGGCCGGGCAGCTCGACCACCAGCTGCGGCTTGTGCACCACCGCAATGCCGTGCAGGGAAAATGCGTAAGGGGTCAGTTGCTGGGCATCCAGTGAGGTCACCACGATGATTTGCATGGCCTGGAACTGCGGCATGGCGCGCAGGCTGGTAATCAAGGCTGCGCCGTCAATGCCGGGGAGCAGGATGTCCACCATCAGCACATCGGGCTGGTATTGCCCGACCATGGCCAGGCCGGAGATGCCATCGCTGGCCGTTAACAGTTCCACCTGCGGGAACTGTTGACCCAGTAGCAGTTTGATCAGGTTCTGGAAGTGGGCCGAATCCTCGATCAGCAGCACCCTGGGGGCGCTTCGTCCCGGCGTTGGGGCCGGTCCGGTCCGGTGGCCCGATAAGGTGGGCACCTGGTCTTGGGGGGGGGTGTTCACCCGTTCGCCCTGGCGCCAGCGTTCAACCGATGTGCGGGAGATGCGCCTGTGGCCGCCCGGTGTTTTCCATGCTTCCAGCTCGCCCCGGTCCACCATCAGTTGGACGGAGCGTACCGCCATTCCCAGCAGGCGCGCTGCTTCCAGCGTGGTGACGTGGTCGTCTGCGGGGACCTTGGAAAGAGAGGACTTGTCTAATTGCATCATTTAAGTCTACCAAAAACATCAACTTTAATAAATATCAATTGTCTTTGATATAAATGATACATATGATAGATAATAACTGATACCAACAACGGTGCCGCCGTGCGCGCGGAAATGGCCTATGAAAAAGATTTTGATTGTGGAAGACCATGCTGACATCCGGCGCCTGATCCGCATGACGCTCGAGTTTGACAACTACGAGATTCGCGAGGCCGTGGACGGGGACTCTGCGCTGGCGATCGCCCAAGAGTTCGAGCCCGACTTGCTGCTGCTGGATGTGATGATGCCCGGCAGCCTCGATGGCCTGGATGTGTGTTCCATGGTCAAGCTCCAATACAAGGCGCCCCGCGTGGTCTTGTTGTCCGCCCGCGGGCGCAGTGAGGACTTTGAAGCCGGCATGCACGCGGGAGCCGATGCCTACCTGGTCAAGCCCTTCAGCCCGCTGGCCCTGATAGAAACGATCAATGCGCAGTGGGAGGTTGCATGACGATGGACGCGTTGACAGGCCTGCCGGATGAGCTGGGCGGAGGCAACAGTTTTTCGCCGGAGGCCTCCATGCAGATGGAGCGCCTGGTCGGGGATTTTGGGCGGATGTACCGTGAGCGCAACGATGCGCTCAACGAGGTGGCACATGCGCACCACGAGGCGCTTTTCCGCTTGTCGCTGGCGGCCGATCTGAAAGACGACGACACCGGCATGCACATCATCCGCATTGGATTTTTATCGGAGGCACTGGCTTTGCTGATGGGGGAATCACCGGCCAAAGCTGCCATGCTGCGCAAAGCGGCGCCGATGCACGACATAGGCAAGATTGGAATTCCGGACCGGGTCCTCAAAAAGCCAGGTGCGTTTGACCCGGAGGAACGGGCCATCATGAATGAACACGCCCGCATGGGGGCCGAAATTCTGGGCCGTTCACGCATTCCCTTGTTCCAACTGGCCGCCGAGCTGGCCCTGTCACACCACGAGCGCTGGGATGGCAGTGGCTATCCCTCGCAACTTGCAGGATCGGCTATCCCTTTGTCAGGTCGCATTGTGGCGATTGTGGATTTTTTTGATGCCCTGACCATGGACCGTGTCTACCGTCCGGCCTTGCCGGTCGATGTGGCATTGCCCATGCTGCTGGCGCAGCGTGGCAAAGCGTTCGACCCGGAGATTGTGGATACATTCATGGCAAATGCGGTCGAACTCAATGCCCTGCGGGAGCGTATCAAAGCCAGCCATTTGAGTTATTCGGATTTGGTGAATGGAGTCGTTTGAGATGGTGAAGACATACGGAGCGAAAGGGCACGCTGCCCTGCCAGTGCCGGCCAAGATGCTTGGCTGGGTTTGTGCCATGGTCATCGGGTGGGCGGCATCGGGTGCTGCCACGGCGGCCGGTGTGCTGGACCGTGTCAGAGCGAAAGAGACCGTGCGGGTCTGTATTTGGCCCGATTACTTCGGCGTCAGCCACCGCAACCCCAACACCCAGCAGCTCGAAGGCGTGGACATCGATTTGTCCGTCGAACTGGGGAAAGACCTCAAGGCCAAGGTGCAGTATGTGGATTCGTCGTTCGCCACGCTGGTCGACGATGTGACCGCAGAGCGCTGCGATGTCGCCATGTTTGCGGTAGGCATGCTGCCACAGCGCCTGCAACATCTCAAGTTCACGCGGCCCTATATGCAGAGCGACATCTACGCCATCACCACCAAAAGCAACCGCACGGTGCGCCAATGGTCGGACATCGACCAGCCGGGCGTGCTGGTGGGGGTGCAAGGCGGCACCTTCATGGAGCCGGTGATGAAGGCCAAGCTGACACAAGCCGAGATGCTGGTCATCAAGCCCCCACAGACGCGCGAGCGTGAGTTGGAGGCGGGGCGCATCGATGTTTTCATGACCGATTTTCCCTACAGCCGCCGCTTGCTCAGCAATGCGGACTGGGCCAAGCTGATTGCCCCCCCCACACCTTTTTCGGTCCTGCCTTACGGGTATGCTGTCAAGCCGGGCGACGAGGCTTGGTTGGCCGTGATTGACGGGTTTGTGGCGCGTATCAAAAAAGATGGGCGCTTGCGTACCGCCGCCACGCGCCACGGCCTGTTGCCCATCGTGGTGAACGACTGAGATTTTCCCGCACGCATGCATCAACCCGATTTTTCGGCCCACACTTTGCGCCGCTTTGCGGCGCTTGCGACTGCATTTGGGCTGGTGCTGTCGTTGGCGGTTATCGCCGCCGTGGTGTGGTTGGGGTGGTACGAATACCGGGAAGCGCTGGAGACTGACCGGGCCCGCAGTGAACTGGAGGCGCGTGTCATTGATGACCACGCGACCCGCACGGTGGAGACCGCATCGCTGGTGATGGCCTATGTGGGGGGGCAGTTGCATGCACCAGACATGGCGCAGCCGCACCTGGCCGACCCTTTGCTGACGCAGGCGCTGGCGGCGCTGCCTTTTGTGCGCAGCCTGCATGTGCTGGATGAGGCGGGCCGGATCGTGGCCAGTACCGCTGCGAGTGATGTAGGCGTGACAGTCCCGCTGGACCGGTTGGCCCCCTTGCCCGCGCCGGGGCAGGATGCACTGGGTGTGTTTCAGCACGGTCGGGGGCTCAGTGCCCTCGGCATCGCGGCCCCGTCGACTGCCGCCAACATCGGCTTCATCCCTTTCAGTCGAAGCTTGCGCAACGCCGAGGGCAAGGCCCTGTTCCTGGTGGCCCTGATCAACCCTGATTTTTTGTCGAGCTTTCAACTGCTCACGCTCGGCGATCAGAAAGAGAGCGTGTACCTCTTGAACTACCAGGGGGTGGTCATGGTCAGCAGCGGCCCTCGTGCGGCCAATCCGGGCACGGTGTTTGCTGTCCATCCGGTGTTTCGCAAGTTTTTGCCGTCTCGAGAACACTTTACCTATGAAGGTGACGGTGCTTCGCCTGGTACCCAGGTCGTGTCGTACCGGCTCTCCAAAACCCGCCCTTTGGTGGTGGTGGTTGAGCAGCCCTTGGCAGACACGCATGACCGTTGGATCACATCCGTGCGCTGGTTCATCACGGCGGCCGTTGTCACTGTGTTGTTTCTGGTGCTCATGACGGTGGCGATTCGCCGCAGCCTGCGGGCCCGTGAGCGGGGGCTGGAGGCCCTGGGCAGCGCGCGCGCCGAGGTGGTCCGTAAGGAGCACGATTTGCATGTGCTGGTGAAAAGCGTTCAGGAGCTGTTGTTCCGCACCGACCCCTCGGGGGTCCTGACCTATGTGAACGAACGCTGGGTCGCCGTGACGGGCCGCAGCGTCGCGCAGGCAGAAAACCACCCGTTGACGGAATGGGTGTGTGAAGTCGATCGCGCGGGCGTGGCCCAATTGTTTGCACTGGATACCACGGCAGCGGTACGCACGCAGACCGCCAGCATGTGTGCCAGCGACGGTAGCCTGCACCGTTTTGACGTTGCAGTGGTGCCCCTGTGGGAGGGGGAGCACATCATCGGCTTTGCGGGCAGTGCGGTCGATGTCACCGAGCGGCTGGCCGCCGAAAGTGCCTTGCAACACCAGCTCGACTTCGTCGCTTTTTTGCTGGAGATCAGCCCTTTGCCGGTGGCCACCTTTGACCGGTATGGCCGTTATGTCTCGGTGAACCGGGCCTGGGAAGATTTCACCGGCCTGCTGCGTGGCCAGGTGATGGGGCAGGCGGCGAGTGCGTTCATGGCACCGACCGATGCCGCGTTTCATGCCGAGAAAGATGCAAAACTCTGGCGCTCCGGGGGCACCCTGCGTTACGAGTCCACACTCCGGCATCGCGATGGAAGCCTGCGTGAGGTCATCATCACCAAGGTGGTTTTGCCAGGCGACGAGCAACACGCCAACGGCGGTCTGCTGAGTACCCTGATGGATGTGAGCGAATTCCGGGCAGCCGAGCGCGCCAAGGACGCAGCCCGGCATGCGGCCGAGGAGTCGTCCCGCACCAAGTCTGATTTCATTGCCAATATCAGCCACGAACTGCGTACGCCGCTGCAATCCATTTTGGGTTTTTCGGAGCTGGGCATGATGCGTGGCAAGGATGAACCCCGGCTGATGGGCATGTTCACCGACATCCATGCAGCCGGTGCCCGCATGCTGGCCCTGGTCAATGATTTGCTGGACGTTTCCAAAATCGCCAGCACCTTGGGGGTTGTCAACCTGGAGCGCACCGATATTCGCGGACTGATCGGTCCGGTGGTGCAGGAGTTGACGCCCCAAATTCACGCCAAGCGCCTGGCCGTCGATATACAGCTTGGCCCCGTTCCGCTGATTGCCAAGGTGGACCCCGTACGTTTTGCGCAGGTCGTGCGCAATGTGATGGCCAATGCCATCAAATTCGCGCCCACACAAACTGGCATCGAGCTCAGCGCCTACCTGACGGGGGAGGACCGCATCTGCGTCAGCGTGCGGGACCATGGTGCGGGCATTCCGGTTGCAGAGCTGGACCGCATTTTTGAGGCCTTTGTGCAGTCCAGCCGTACGCAAGATGGCTCGGGTGGCACGGGGCTGGGCTTGGCCATTTGCAAAACCATCATGGACGCGCATGGCGGGCGTATCACCGCCGAAAACGCCGCGGACGGTGGTGCCGTGTTCCGCATCTATCTGCCCGCACGCCGCAGCGGGCAGCGTGAGACGGATTTCCATTCCATCTATTGAGGGCGTCCCGCATCCGGGCACCTACACCTCAGAACAGCTGCCCTGTCAGGGGATCATCTGCTCCTGTATTGATAGCTGTTGGTGCAGTATCCATGAGGGTTGTAGGCCTATTTGACTTGAAATCCAAGGCCTGGGCCTCGTCGACACTCAGCAGGGCGCCCATGCGCACGCCCAGCAGGCGCAGCTTCTTGTGCAGCGGTGCGCGCTTGAGGCACTGGCCGGCCACGCGGCGTATGGCCTTCGCATCGGCAATGTGGCGCGCGATGGTGATATCGCGCGTTACGGCTGTGAAATCTTCGTACTTCAGCTTGATGCCAATCGTTTTGCCCACGTAGCCCTTGCGCTGCAGGTCGTCGGCCAACTGCTCGCACAGGCGCGTGAAGATGGCACCCAGCTCGGCCTTGTCGCGTACCGCATGCAGGTCCCGCTCAAACGACGTTTCGCGGCTGATGCTGACCGGCTCGCTCTCCAGCACGATGGGCCGCTCGTCCCGCCCCCGTGCGGCGTCAAACATCCAGGCGCCGGTGCGCTGGCCGAAGGTGTCCATCAGCCATTGCAGGTCCTTGGCGGCCAACTGGCCAATGGTCTCTATGCCATGGGTTTTCAGCTTGGCGTCCGCCTTGGGGCCAATGCCATTGATCTTGCGGCAGGCTAGCGGCCAGATCATCGTCTCCACATCCGTGTCATGGACGATGGCTATGCCATTGGGCTTGTTGAACTCGCTGGCCATCTTGGCCAGCAGCTTGTTGGGCGCCACGCCCACCGAACAGGTCAGGCCGGTATCGTCAAAAATCGCCTTCTGGATCAGCCGCGCCAGCACGCGCCCCCCCTCGCGCTGGCCACCGGGCACCTGGGTGAAATCAATGTAAACCTCGTCCACGCCGCGGTTCTCCATCAACGGCGCAATCTCTGTGATGATGGCTTTGAAACGCTGCGAGTAATGCCGGTACTGTGCAAAATCCACCGGCAACAAAATCGCCTGTGGGCACAGCTTGGCCGCCTTCATCAGCCCCAGGGCCGAGCCCACGCCAAACTGGCGCGCGGCGTAGGTGGCGGTGGTGATGACGCCGCGCCCGGTGTAGTCGCGCAGCAGCGGAAAGGCGGCGACGGGAATTTCGTGCAAGGGCAGCTCGGCGTACTGCGCGCGCAGCGCATCGTCCAGCGCCCGCCGCCCGCCGCCGATCACCACGGGCAGCCCCTTGAGCTGTGGGTAACGCAGCAGCTCCACCGACGCGTAAAACGCGTCCATGTCGAGGTGGGCGATGCGGCGTATCGCGGGGGCGGTGGCACTCATGGGGCGCAAGGATACCAAGCGACTGGTGTCACAATCGGGTGGCTGATTTCCTGTTCCAAGTCTTCTGTATGACGTCGTTGCTCCTCCCCCCGCCCCAGCACCGGCCACGGCGTCGCCAGGTCCTGCAAGCCACCGTGTCCGTGTTTGGCGCGGCGCTGCCGCTGGCCAGCAGCCGGGCCGCGGACCGCTATGCCAAATACCGGGGCCAGACGGTGGCATTCAGTATCCCGGACCACCCCCATTACGACGCCATGGTCAAGCTGCTGCCGCGTTTCACGCAGGAAACCGGCATCCAGGTGGAGCTGTCGCGCGAGCACATCCTGCGCATGAAGCACCGGCAACTGGCCGAGCTGTCGCAGGCCCGCAGCTCCTTTGACCTGGTGAGTTACGTGGCCACCTGGAAGAGCGAGTACGTGAGCAAGCAGCTGATTCACCCGCTGGCTCCGTTCCTGCAAAACCCGGCGCTGGCCGACCCCGGCTTTGACCTGGCCGATGTGGTGCCCGGCTACCTGCAGAACATCGGTTTGGTGGGGGGACCCAAAGGCTATCTGCCAGGCCCCGGTGCCCGCCTGTACGGGCTCCCCTACGGTGCGGAGACCTCGGTGCTGGCCTACCGGCGCGATGTGTTTGCCACGCTCGCGGTGCAGCCGCCCACCACCTACGCCCAGTTGCGCCAGCTGCTGCCTGTGCTGCGCAGCAAGTCTGGCATGGCGGCGCTGACCTCGCGCGGGCAGATGGGGCACAACTGCGTGCACGCCTGGTTGCTGCACCTCAGCCCGCTGGGCGGGCGCGTGTTTGATGCGCACTGGGTGCCCACCTTCCAACAGACGCCGGGCGTACAGGCGCTGCAGTTGCTCAAAGAGATTGCCGACACCGGCCCCGAGGGCATGGCGAACTTTGGTTACAACGAGATGCTGCACACCTTTCTGGACGGGCGCAGCGCCATGTACCTGGATTCCACCGCCGTCTTCGGTGCGGTGCGCAGCTCCCCCCTGTCCCGGGTGGATGGCAAAGTGGGGTACGCGCTGCACCCGCGCGGTACACGCAAGGCTTCGCAGACCGGAGGGTTGGGGCTGGCCATCGCGCGCACCTCCGAGCGCGCGAACGCTGCGTTCTTGCTGATGCAGTGGCTCACTTCCAAAGCGCAAGACAAGGCGGTCTGCGCATTGGGGGCCGCGCCCTTGCGGCTGTCGACCCTGCGCGACGCAGAGCTGCTGCGCCGTTACCCGGAATTCGCCCTACTGCGCGAACAACTGCGGTATGCCGACCCCGACTGGCGCCCCATCATCAGCGTGTGGGACGAGATCAACACCGGCCCTCTGGGCGCTGCCGTACACCAGGGCCTCACCGGTGCCGTGCCGCCCGAGCAGGCATTGGGTGCCATCCTGGGGCGGGTGACTGATATTTTGGTGGCGGGAGGCTACCGCTAAGCCGTCCCGCCGCGCTGGCTAGTAAGTGCCAGGAATCAGGATGCCCTGGTCCACGTTCTGGATGTTGGTGTGGCCGCAAAAGGCCATGGTCACGTCCAGCTCTTTGTGGATGATCTGCAGGGCCTTGGTCACACCGGCCTCGCCCATCGCACCCAGGCCGTAGACCATGGCACGGCCGATCATGGTGCCCTTGGCGCCCAGGGCCCAGGCCTTGAGCACGTCTTGCCCGCTGCGCACACCACCGTCCATCCACACTTCAATCTGGCTGCCCACGGCCTGCACGATGGCGGGCAGGGCGCTGATGCTGCTGGGCGCGCCGTCCAACTGGCGGCCACCGTGGTTGCTCACCACAATCGCATCGGCCCCGCTGGCCACGGCCAGTTGCGCGTCTTCCACATCCTGGATGCCTTTGAGGATCAGCTTGCCGCCCCATTTCTCCTTGACCCACTTCACGTCGTCCCACGACAGGCGGGGGTCAAACTGCTCGTTGGTCCAGGCGGCCAGCGATTTCATGTCGCTGACCGACTCCACATGCCCGACCAGGTTGCGGAAGGTGTGGCGTCTGGTACCCAGCATGCCCAGGCACCAGCGCGGCTTGGTGGCCAGGTTGATGAGGTTGGCCAAGGTCGGGCGGGGTGGGGCGGTCAGGCCGTTTTTCAGGTCCTTGTGGCGCTGGCCAATCACTTGCAGGTCCAGTGTCAGCACCAGGGCACTGCAGCGTGCAGCGCGGGCGCGCTCGATCATCTTGGCCATGGCCGCGCGGTCCCGCATCATGTAGAGCTGAAACCAAAACGGTGCAGAGGTGTTTTCGGCAATGTCCTCAATCGAGCAGATGCTCATGGTGGATAGCGTGAACGGAATGCCAAACTTCTCGGCCGCCCGTGCGGCATGGATCTCGCCATCGGCATGCTGCATGCCGGTCAGGCCCACCGGGGCGATGGCTACGGGCATCTTGGCGTCAATGCCAATCATCTTGGTCGCTGTCGTCCGGTTCTCCATGTTCACCGCCACGCGTTGGCGCAGCTTGATCTTCTGGAAGTCGTCTTCGTTGGCACGGTAGGTGCCTTCGGTCCACGAGCCGGAGTCGGCGTAGTCGTAAAACATGCGGGGCACCCGCTTTTCGGCCAGTACGCGCAGGTCTTCGATGTTGGTAATAACGGGCATGGGGTCTCCTGTAATGGCACAAATGGTAGCGGCGCAGAGACAAACGGTGCGTGAAATCCCTCCTCGGTCGATTGAAATTATTTGCGCCAGTCTTGGGCTAGACTGGCCCGCCACAACGGCAGACAGCAAGCACAGGGAGTCACGGCATGGTGATATGGGGCGCAATCTGGGGGGCCATCGTGGGCTACCTCACGGTGGAGTACGACGAGGAGGTGGGCCTGTTCATCGGTGTCATCCTGGGGGCTATCGCCGGATTGACGTTGCGCATGGCGGTGCGCCGCGAGATTGCGGCGCAGCATGCCAAGACTGCGGTGCTTGAGCCTACTGCCGCAACACGCACCGCAGCACCCGACCCGACCCGTGCGCCTGCCGCTGCTGCGGTCCTGCCAGCCACCCCCGCCACCTCTGTACCCGCCACGGCGACCCCACCGCAGCCCGCGCCCGAGGAGCCCGACGAATTTCTGGATGCCCCGCAGCCATTGCGCACACCGGCCACTGCCCGCGCGCGCGCGGACCGCGAAGCCGACCTGTCCGACACCCAGGAGTGGGTTGCCCAACCACCCGACGTGCTGATTCGCCTGGTGGCGCACGCCAAGGGCTGGCTGCTGGGCGGCAACACCATCGTGCGCGCCGGCGTGCTGGTGCTGTTTGTGGGGCTGGCGTTTCTGGCCAAGTTCGCCATGGACAACGCACTGTTGCCACCCGAGTTGCGCCTGGCCGCCATCGGCGTGGCTGGCATTGCGCTGTTTGTGTTCGGCTGGAGAATGGTGCCCCCACGCTCCGCCGCTTCGCGGGTCGCTGCCCCCCTGGGGGACGAAGTCGCCTTGGGGCGGCCCAGCGGCGACTTGCCCGCCCGCCAGCCCGACAAGCTGGCCTATGCGCTGACGCTGCAGGGCGCCGGTGTGGGCGTGCTCTACCTCACGGTGTTTGCGGCATTTCGGCTCTACCAGTTCTTGCCAGCGGGCGCCGCATTTGCGGTGCTGGGGCTGGTGTGTGTGTTCTCTACCGCCATTGCGCTGCTGCAAAACGCCATGCCCATGGCCTTTATCGGCTTTGCCGGTGCGTTTGCGGCGCCCATCCTCGTGTCCACCGGGCAGGGCAACCATGTGGGCCTGTTCAGCTACTACCTGGTGCTGAACCTGGCCATCGTGGCTGTGGCCTGGCTGCGCGCCTGGCGCCCGCTGAACCTGCTGGGTTTTTTCGCCACCTTTGGCGTGGCCACGGCCTGGGGGGCACTCAAGTACCAGCCCGAGCACTTTGCCAGCACCGAACCATTTTTGCTGGCCTTCTTCGCCATCTACCTGCTGGCCAGCTTGTTCTATGCCACGCGCCATTCGCTGGCACCCAAGCAGGCGGTGGACGCCACGCTGGTGTTTGGCACGCCGCTGGTGGCCTTTGGTCTGCAGGCCGCGCTGGTGCAGCACATCGAATACGCCACCGCCTTCTCGGCCTTGGCCCTGGGGGCCTTGTACCTGGGGTTGGGCTGGTGGGCCGTGAAGCGCCAGGGCGCCAACCAGGCCGTGGGCCAGTGGCTGGCCGAGTGTTTTGCGGCGCTGGGGCTGGGCTTTGTCACGCTGGCCGTGCCACTGGCGCTGGATGCACGCTGGACCAGTGCCGTCTGGGCGGCTGAGGGCGCTGCCGTGTACTGGATGGGCCAGCGCCAGGGCCGCTGGCTCGCGCGCCTGGCAGGGCTGGTGCTGCAGGTGCTGGCCGCTGCCAGCTACCTGCACGGGCTGGACCAGATGCACGCTAGCGCCTGGCCGATTGCCAACCCGGCCTTCGTGGGCGCGGTGCTGTTGGCCGCCTCCGCGCTGGCCCTGGCGCACTGGACACGTTTTGCCGCCGCGCCTGCGGCGTCGGGCTCGGGCGCCAGCTGGCTGCTGGCCAAGCTGGAGCAGCGGCTGTCGCCCGTGTTGTTCTGGGCCGGCTTTCTGTGGTGGCAGTTTGCGCTGCTGCACGACATTGAACGCGCCTTGCCCGGTGCCGATGGCAACTGGGCGCCAGTGCTCAGCAGTGCGCTGCAGTCGCACCTGGAAATGCTGGGCTGGGTGGCCAGCGCCTGGGTGGCGCACCGCTGGGCCCTGCCCACGCGGGCCAAGCCCTGGGCCATTGCGGCCACACCGGCCTGGTTCTCGCTGCCCATCATGGCGCTGTTTGCGCTAGAGGGGGTGGTGGCGCTGGACCATGTGTTCCAGGCCTGGGGCTGGCTGGTCTGGCCACTCACGCTGGTGCTGCATGCGCTGACCCTGCGCAAGCTCGATGCACTGGTGCCCCAGCGCTGGTGGCCCATGGTGCACACGGGGGGCGTGTGGCTGCTGGCGCTGCTGGTGGGCAACCTGCTGGTCTGGGCCGTGGGCCAGGCGCAGCTGGGCGGTACCGCCTGGGCCAGCGTGATCTTTTTGGTGGCCAGCGTGCTGGTGCTGCTGGCGCTGTGCCGCCGCAGTCTCTTTGATGCAGGCAGCCGTGTGCGCCAGGCCTGGCCGCTGGACCGCTTTGCCACCGCCTACCTGTGGCACGCAGCGGTGCCGCTGGCGGTGGCCGTGGGCCTGGGGGCCTTGCTGGTGGCGGTGTCGTCCAACGGTAACGCGCGCCCCTTGCCCTATGTGCCGCTGCTCAACCCCACCGACCTGACGGTGGCGCTGGCGCTGCTGGCTGCTGCCTTGTGGCTCACGCGTGTGCGCCAGGGCGATTTGCCGGTGCCCGGCTGGGTGCATGACCGGCGCTGGACGCTGCTGCTGTGTGCCCTGGGCTTTGTGGCGGTGAACACCGTGTGGCTGCGCGTGGCGCACCAGTATGCGGGGGTGCCCTGGAATGCCGAGCGCCTGTTCGAGTCCTTCCTGGTGCAGGCCGGTTATTCCATCTTGTGGACGCTGCTGGCCCTGGGCCTGATGCTGGTGGCACACCGCCGCCTTGCGCGCCCGGTGTGGATGGGCGGTGCGGCCCTGTTGGGGCTGACGGTGGCCAAACTGTTCCTGGTGGACCTGAGCAACCGTGGTGGCTCCGAGCGCATCGTGGCCTTTATTGCGGTGGGCGTGATGATGCTGGTGGTGGGCTACTTTGCGCCCATTCCACCCGCTGCCGCGCCGTCTGCACAAGACGGCGAAGAAGGGAGCGCCGTATGAGCACGCCCCGAATCGCCCGCGCGCTGCTGGCCCTGTGCAGCGTGATCCACATGGCCTGGGCCGCCGACGCGCCCACGCCCGCCGAATTTGCCTGGCGCGGCCAGCTGCTGCTGCCCGCTGGTGCCAGCCTGGTGCGGGCCGAGCTGCCGGTGGAGGCCTTGCTGCGCATGCAAAACGCTGCGGGCCACGATGTGCGTGTGTTCAACGCCGATGGTGCCGTGGTGCCCTATGCACTGCTGCGCCCGGCTGACCTGGAGCGCAGCGCCCCGGCCGTGCAAACCCGGGCCTACCCGGCCTACCCCTTGTTTGCCACCGCCGCCGGTGCGCCGCCCGCACGCGGTGCGGTGGAGGTGCGCGTGTCGGCGGACGGTGCCACTCCCGGCAGCGCCTGGGTGCGCTGGAATACAGCGGCTAAGGCAGATGACAAGGCCAGTGCCGCACTGCCTGCCGATGCGCAGCCCTTGCAGGCCGCCCTGTTTGACACCCGGGCCGAGCAGCACACGTTGTCCGCCCTGCGCCTGAAGGCCGAGTTGCCACGCAATACGCTGGTGCACCTGCAGCTGGAGAGCAGTGCCAACCTGCAGGACTGGCAGAGCGTGCCGGTGAAAGGCCCGCTGTTCCGTTTTGACGGGGCCGACGCGCCCAACAGCATGGTGCTGGAACTGCAGCAGCCACTCGATGTGAAAGGTCGTTACCTGCGCCTGGGCTGGGCCGGGCAGGACGGCGTGCAGGTCAGCGCGCTGACTGGCCAGGTGGCCACGCCCCACACGCAGCCCCCGCGTGTGCGCGCCGCCTTGCCGGCGGGCGCGGCCGATGGCAACAGCCTGGTGTGGACGCTGCCTTTTGCCACACCGCTGATGGCGTTGCACTTGCAAGCCGCACAAGACAACACCCTGGTGCCGGTGCGTATTTCGGGCCGCAGTGATGCGACCCAACCTTGGCGGGCGCTGGCGTCCACCGTGGTCTACCGCCTGGACACTGTGGGCCAGGGCAGCAGCAACCGTGCATTTGCCCTGCCAGCCACCCCGGTGCGCGCGTTGCGGGTGGAGGCCAGCAACGGCCAGCCACTGCCTGCGGGCGGACTGCATGCCACGGTGGAATTTGCGCCCTTGCAACTGGCGCTGCTGGCCTCGGGCCCCGGGCCGTTCACGCTGGCCGTAGGCCGGACCAACACGCCGTCGGCTGCGGTGGAGGCCGGTGTGTTGGGGGCGGTGTCACCGGCCAAGCTGGCCGAACTGCCCGCAGCCGCGGTGCAGCAGCTGCGGGCCGACCCGCCCGATGCCCCCCAGCTCTGGGCTGCCAAACTGCTGCCCAGTGGTGTGAGCCTGCGCACGGCAGCGCTGTGGCTGGTGCTGGTGGTGGGGGTGTTGGTGCTGGCGGGAGTGGCCTACGCCCTGATGCGCCAGATCACTGGCTCAAAATGATCTGCGCAATGACACCGGTGGCGATCGCGATCAGCACATAGTCCGCGCCCACCTGCACCCACTGGTGGCCGCGGCGTGGCGCGGGCAGGTGGTGGCCGTAGTAGTTGTTCACCACATAGATAGGGCGGCGGTATTCGTAGGGCAGGTAGCCGCCCCGGCGGAAGTCGGGCCCGCGGGCGCCGTAGTAGCCGGGGTGGCCATCCCAGCGGCTGTAGCCCCGGTTGTCACGGCGCTCATCGTGCCGGTTGTCGTAGCGCTCATCCCGGCGATCATCGCGGTCGTCGTTGCGGCCACGGCCGTTGTCGTGGCGTCCCCGGTCCTGCTGGCTCCAGCGTTCGTCGTCCGGCCCGTGTCGACCACGGCCTTCGGCCTGCGCCAGGGTGCCAAACCCCATGCTGGCGATGACGATGGTGCACACAATGGCGGTGGATTTCATAAGGTGCCTATGGAAGTGAAGGAGCTTGCATGGTCCCCCGCGCAGGTATCGGGCATGTAAAGCCTTTGCGCTTTTGTGCAAGCAATGGTTGCACCCTGTGCTGCCCCATTTATGAACAAAATAGGCCTCTAGCCCTCGTGGAATATGCGCAAACAGCTACTAAATTTATAGCGGTTTGCAGCCCGCCTGCCAGGGCTTATTCGTCAAACAAGCCCGGTCCGTTGAAGCGGGCCCGCTCGGCCAACAGCATGCGCAGCTTGGTGTCCATGCCGCCGGGGGCCGAGAAACCACCTGCCCCGCTTTGGGCGGCCAGGATGCGGTGGCAGGGCACCACCGGGGCAAACGGGTTGGCACCCAGGGCCTGGCCCACGGCGCGTGCCGCACCGGGCTCGCCCAGCAGGTGCGCCAGCTCGCCGTAGGTCAGCGTCTCCCCGGGCGGGATGCTGCGCGCCAGCGTGTAGACGCGTTGGTAAAAAGGTGGCACACCCTCCATGTCCAGCACCAGGTGGCTCAGGTCGCGCGGCTCGGTGGGCGCACCGGCCAGCAGGGCCGCGATGGCATCCATGGCGGTTTGCACATCGGGTGGCGGTGCAGCTTCGGGCGCGTGGGGAAACCGGGCCTGCATGCGCAGGCGCGTGGTGGCTTCATCGGCCTCGGGCAGTTGCACGCCGGTCAGGCCCTGGGGGCCCCAGGCAATGCCGCAGTGGCCCAGCGCGGTGGCAAACAGGGCGAAGGCGGTGGTGGGCATGGCCGGGGCTCAGATCGCCTTGTGCACCACTGCGCCCTGGAACAGATAGGGCAGGCGCGGGCCGCGCTCACCGGGGACGCCGCCTTTGTCTTCCACACTGATGGCGAGTTGTGCCACGCCCTGCAGGGTGTCGGCCCGGGCGGGCAGTGCCAAGGTGCCGGCTTTGCTGGCCAGCACCCCCAGCGACTGGGGTGCCTGCCCCAGGCGCAGCGCCCAGAGTTGCATGCTGTCCTCGCGGCCTTCCTTCACCCCATTCAGGCGTTGCAGTTGCAACACGCCGCTGGACGGGTCCTGGGTGACCAGCAGTGCCGGGCTTTGCGTGCTGTCCAGCAGCACCGCCAGCGTGCGGATTTGGGGCTGTTGTGCCAATTGCTGTTGTTGGTGGGCAATCTGGGCCTTGAACTGCTCGAACATGCTGGCAGTGCCAGCGATCAGCGTGACCAGCAACACCGCCAGGGTGATGGCCCCGGCGCGCCACCAGGGGCTGACGCCTGTGCGTGCTGGGGCAGGGCTGGTGGTGGCGGTGGGAGTCGTTTCGGTCATGGGGGTGGAAGTGGGCTGGTGCAGGTGTGCATCGTAGTCCCTTGCGCAGCCATGCACGCCGCCACTTAGCCAGCGGCGTGCAGTGCCTGCCCGAGGGTTTGCGCGCCCGGTGCATAGGCCGCCAGGCCTGCACCCACCAGCGCCACAAACAAGGCAGTCAGCGCAAAGGGCAACACGGTGCGGCGAAACGCGGTGCTGAGCCAGTGGCTGCTGTCGGCATTGCGCAGGCGGCGGTACAGCGTGTACGAGAGCACACCGTCAAACAGCAACTCGGCAAACAAGGCAGGCGCCAGGTACACCACATACAGCGAGGCAAACGCCAACCCGATGGCCAAGGCGATGGCCAGCAGCGGAATGGCGAATTCATCGGCATCGCCCACCGAGCCCACCGCATCGCCCACAGAGGACAACACACCGGGCTCGTCGGCAGGCAAGGCCGTGGATGCGTCAAAGTGGCCGCTGGCGCCACCACCCACAAAGTCTCCACCGCCGCCGCTGGGCAGCGGCGCCTCGCCAGCACCACAGTTGCCACTGCGGGGCAGCGCCAAGTCCACCACATCGGGCAGCAGGTTGTAGTCCTGCGCCTGGGTACGCAGCCACAGCCATAACAGGCCCAAAAACACCAGGTAGCCGCCCGCCAGCGCTGCGGGGTAACGCAGTGCCATCTGGTCCATGCCCAAGGCCAGCAAGAGGACGGACAGCAGCCAGCCGGCCGCACCGGTGAGCGCCACGATGAGGCCCATCTGCAGGCGTGGGTAGGTGTCTTGCTCCAGCTGGTGCTGCAGGCGCACGATGGCCAGGGATCGGGTCAGGCGGATGTGGCGGGGCATGGCGGATGGCTCCGTGGTTCAACGGCGGGGGGCGGTGGTTGGCGGGGTTTTGACACCGGCCCCGCGTACTTCAAAACGCACCTCGTCCAGCACCTGGCCTTTGGCATCGGTAATCTGGATGAGATGCCGGCCGGGCCAGATCGGCCACTGCGCGGTGTTGCCTTTGGCTACCGGCTTGCCGTCCACCAGCCAGCGCAGGTTGCTGCCCTCGGCTTGCAGCGTCAGGCGCTGCGCTTTGGGGGGGATGTCGGGGTCCAGGGCGATGATGGTGCCGTGGGTGGGGGCGGTGATGCGGGCAGTGGGTGCAGCGCCAGATTTCAAGCCTTTTTGGCCCCCAGCCCTCGTGGATATTGCGCGAGCAGCTCCTGAATCCATAGCAAATGTAGCTTGCTGCGTGCCGTCCACAAACCACTCGGTGCGCGCCGCCTCCAGGCTGGGGGTGTTGTTGGCAGGGGCAAATTGCACCGTTTTTTGCACCAGGCCTGTGGGGGGCTTGGGCGCACGGCTGGCTTGCTTGGCATGCAAGAAGTTCATCACCGCGGCCCAGATGGGCGCCGCACCCGTGGTGCCGCTGACGTCCCACATGGGCGCGCCGCTGGCGTTGCCTACCCACACGCCCACGGTGTAGCGCTGGCTGTAGCCCACGGCCCAGTTGTCGCGCATGTCTTTGCTGGTGCCGGTTTTGACCGCGCTCCAGAAACGCGTGGCCAGCACGCTGTCGGTGCCAAAGGTGCGGGCGCGGGCCATGGGGTCACTCAGGATGTCGCCCACGATGAAGGCTGCACGCGGGTCCAGTGCCTGGGGGGCCGGCGCTGGCTTGCCGGGCAGCAGGGTGGTGGGGCTGGCCCGCCCGCCATTGGCCAGCGCACGGTAGGCGTTGGCCAGGTTCAGCAGCGAGACCTCGGCACTGCCCAGCGCCAGGCTGTAGCCGTAAAAGTCGCCACTCTCGGCCAGCGGCAGGCCCAGGCGCACCAGTTGCTTCTGGAAGGCATCGGGCGAGACCATCACCAGCGTGCGCACCGCCGGTACGTTGAGCGAGGCGCCCAGCGCGGTGCGCGCCGACACCCAGCCTTTGAAATGCCGGTCGTAGTTCTGCGGGATGTAGAGACCGCCCGTGGTCTGGATCTGTGTGGCCGAGTCTTCCAGCAGCGAGGCCGCAGTGATGCGCCGCTCGGCAATGGCTTGCGCATACAAAAAGGGTTTGAGCGTGGAGCCGGGCTGGCGCAGTGCGGTCACCGCGTCCACATCGGCTGCGTTGCTCAGCGGCCCGCTGGAGCCGACCCAGGCCAGCACCTCGCCGGTGGCGTTGTCCAGCACCAGCAGGGCGGCGTCTTCCACATGGCGGCCTGCCAGTTCGCGCAGGTGGCTTTGCAGCGTTTGCACCGCAAAGCGCTGCAGCGGGGCGCGCAGGGTGGTGCGGATAGCCGCCCTTCGCGCTGCGCCTGGCCCGTCCTGCGCAGGGCGAACGGATGCGAGTTGCCGCGCCACATGCGGGGCAATACCTTCGCTGGCGGCGTAGTCGCGCCGCTGCAGGGCGCCGGTCACAAACAAATCCAGCGCGGCACAGTTGGCAGCCGCAGTCTCCAGGCTTTTGAGCACACTGCAGGCGCGCTGCACCACCTGTGGCTCTTTGGCGTTGGGCGCGCGCACCAGGGCGGCGGCCACGGCGGCCTCGCGGTTGTCCAGGCCGTGGGCGGCTTTGCCAAACAGGGTCTGGCTCAGCGCATCGATGCCCACCAGCTCGCCACGGAACGGCACCAGGTTCAGGTAGGCCTCCAGAATCTGGTCCTTGCGCCAGCCACGCTCCAGGCTCTGGGCCGAGAAGGTTTGCCCCAGCTTCTGCACCACGCTGCGCCCGCCGCTGCCGCGCCGCAAGTCTTCGTCCAGCAGACCGGCCAGCTGCATGGTGATGGTGGAGGCGCCGCGCGTCTTGGTGTTCCACAAATTGGCCCAGGCTGCGGCGGACACGGCGTGCCAGTCCACCCCGCTGTGTTCGTAAAAGCGTTTGTCCTCCGACAGCACCAGCGCTGTGCGCAGGGCAGGGGAGATGTCGGCCAGCGCTACCCACTGGCCACGCCGCACCGTGGCGTCGGTGCGCAGGCGGTGCAGCAGCTCGCCTTCGCGTGAAAGGATCTGGGTGTCGGAAGGCTGGTAGCCCGCTTTTGTTTCATTAAAAGTGGCTGTGTTGCCCGTGGATTGTTCGCAGACAGCTACTAAAAATATAGCAATCAGCGTGCCCGGTCGCCCCCGAAGTAGTCGTTTCTGCAACGTGTTCGTTCCCGTTTCTGTATGCCGCGTAGCACGCCATAGGTTGGCTACGCATGCGCAAGTATTACCCCACGGGCACCCGTGGAGACCCCGATGGGGAAGGAATGTGCATGAGCTTTTAAAAATATCATTTCAATCAATATTTGACTTTATTGATAAAAGTGATAAATTAAATGCAGCAAACAGCAAATTTATATCCAGATCATGGCTATCAATTACCACCAACCCTCCGTAAACGCGCTTTTCGATGCGATGCCGTGGCCGATTCTGACCTTCGGCGTCAATGGATTGATCAGCTATGCGAACAAGGCTGCCAAGGTGCATCCCGGCAAGCCGGTAGACGCCATGAGCGGGAAGCCTGTCATCAAGTCCCTGGTGAGGGATGTGGCGCTGAACAAAGTAAAACTTCCCTACAAAGTTGACGTTGAGTTGGCGGATGGGAATCGTGTTGCCGGCATGTTCATGGCGGGCCCTTCCGGATTGGATATTGCCTTTGTCATCCAGGATGCTACGGAACAGGCCAGCCGGGAGACCCAACTGCGCGGCCTGCCGGACATCATTGCGCTGCTTCGCGATGAAGTGGGCCCCCCCTTGCGCAAGCTCTCCGGTCTGCTGGGCTCGCTGCCCGAGAGTTCTGAGCTTGCTGCATTGGAAGAGGCCGCAGGTGCGCTGGACCAACGGCTTCGGCGTTTGGCTGACCTGATCGCCGTGTTCGGCGACGAGGTGCTGATTACCACGGACCGTATCGAACTGTCGGAGGTTGTTCAGTCAGTCTGTGCGGAACTGACACCTCGCGCAACTGCCAAAAAGGTGCTGATTCAAATTACGGAGCCTTCGCAGGTGCTTCCGCCCATCTATGGCAATGCCAATCTCATTCGGCGTGCTTTTTTCGAGTGTTTTGAAAACGCAATCACCCACTCCCGCAGAGAGGTCAACAGCCAGCAACAGCTGTTGGTCAAAGTCGCCTACACACTGACTGGAGAACATGTGCTGATCACGGTGCGCAATTTGGGGGCCATTCCTGAAGAGGAGCGGGGTGTGGAAACCCGTGATGTATTCACGAAATCGCCCCACCTCCCAGCCAATGACACCAAAGGCAGATTGGGCTTGCCGCTGGTGAGCCGCATCGTGGGGCTGCATGGGGGCAACATCCGTGTTGCGGCCATGGGGGATGACGAGACGCGGGTCATGATGGAGTTCCCCACAGGGGCCCCTTTGCGCGGGCAAGCACAGCTCGATATTGCCCAGGCGCAGCGCTATGCCGCGGATCTGGCCCAACTTATGTCACGCCGTAAAAAGGAGGCAGCATGAAACGCAGTGCCTTGATTGTTGACGATCAGGTCGATATCAGGAGTCTTTTGCTTGTGACCATGGAGTCCGAGGATTTCGACCTCCATGAAGCCGACAACGGAGAAGACGCCTGGCGCATTGCGCAGAACCTGCGCCCCGCCATCGTGCTCCTCGATGTGATGATGCCTGGGGCACTGGACGGGTACCAGGTGTGCCAAAAAATAAAGACCGATGCCACCCTGCAATCCATGACCAAGGTCATCCTGCTGACGGCCCGGGGCCAAAGAACGGACATCGAAAGAGGCGAGGCCGTGGGGTGTGATGCCTACCTGGTGAAACCATTCAGCCCGATAGAACTGCTGGATACCGTCGACAGATTGCTGGCAAAACCATGAAAAAACACCTCCTGCCCTCTTCCATTCGCCGTTCCATGCTGGGAGCCGGCATCGGCTTGGCAGCGCATTGGGCCTTGCCGGCCATCGCCGCCACGCCGCAGCCCACCACGGGCCGTCGCACCTTGCGCCTTGCGGTGGTCCCCCAGCTAACCGCCATTGAAATGAGCCGGTACTGGTCTCCCATAGTGGATGCCCTGGGGCAAAGTGGCATCCCCTGTGAGCTGGTGGTGTATCCATCGATCGCGAGTTTTGAAGCCGAGTTTCTGAGCGGGAAGGCCGATCTTGTCTTCTTGAACCCCTACCACATGGTCATGGCGCACCGTGCGCACCGGTACGAACCCTTGTTGCATGACGCGCGAGGCTTGGAGGGGGTTTTGTTGGTCAGCGCAGATGGGCCTATCGAGCGGATTGAGCAATTGAAAGGGCAGCGGATATCGTTTCCAGCGCCCAATGCGTTCGCCGCAAGTCTCTACATCCGGTCGGTCCTCGATGTGAAGCACCATTTGTCGTTCGAGGCCCACTATGCCCAGAACCATCGCAATACATTACGCCAGGTCCTCCTCGGCGACTCCATGGCCGCGGGCTTGGTGAAAACCACGCTGGAGAAAGAAGCACCAGAGGTGCAGCAGAAATTGCGCACCATTTACACCACGCCATCTTTGGCTCCGCACCCCTTGGCGGTTCACCCGCGTGTTTCTCGCTCTGTCAGAAATGCCATTACGGAAGTGCTGCTGGGTCTTGCCGCAGCTCCGCAAACACAGGCACACATGGCAGGGATACAAATGCCCAACCCAGTCCTTACCAGTTACGCAACGGACTACGCTCCATTTGAACAACTGCACATCGACAAGTACGTCATCCTGGAGTGAACGTTATGGACGCTGTATCGCGACTTAAAGCCTTGATTGAGCCGCCGTACAGCTTGCGTGCAGCCATCATGGCGGGCGCAACGGTCGTCATCGTGGTTCTTGGCTCCGTTTTTGCCGCGTTTGCTTACAACCGGCTGGAAGCGGTGACGTGGACCAACGCAAAAAACTGGTCTGAATCCATGGCCCACCTCGTGGCCAACGGCAATGCCAGCGCCGTGATTCTCAATGATGTGGCCGCCATTGAATCCAATTTGCAGCAAGTTGCAGAGCTTCCCGGTATCGACCGGATCGCCGTGTACCGGGCGGATGGTCGGCAGTTGGTGGTGGCCTTCAAGCAAAACGAAGAGATTCGATCGGAAGTCGGCGGCAAGGCGCGCATGGCGATCCCTTTGAATAGCGCGTCAAATGTGCCCGGAGTTACGTACGAAAATTACTACGAAGCGTGGGCCCCTGTTTTGATACACGATGAGAACCCCAGCGCCTGGGTTCAAGTGCATTTCAGCCTCAGCCAAAGAAACACTGAATTGCGCCAACTGTGGGTCATGTCTGGCTTGGGCATTGCGTTGTTGGTGGTCCTGGTTATCGCCAGCCTCCAATACATCACGGCGCGTGTGTTGCAACCCATTCGGGCACTGTCGCTTTATGCACAGGAGATGCCCACGCACATTGGCAGTCAAATTCAGGTTTCACACAACACGATTGAAGTCGGACAACTCGGTACGGCGCTTAATGAGGCCAGCAGAGGCATTGCAGAGCACATCGGCCGCACCCAAGCGATTGTCAATACCGCATCGGAGGCCATCATCGGGCTGGACTCGCAAGGGAGGATTGCGACCTTGAATCCCGCCGTCAGCAGCTTCTTTGGACGTCCAGAGAAAAGCATGCTGAGCCAGTCGGTTGAAAGCTGCGTGCCGGGGCTCAGCGTGCAGGCCTTGGAGGAGATGTTCGATCAGTCGAGTGCCTATCTCTCCGGGGTCAATCGCGTTGTCCGGAAAGAATTTTTCGGGACGCGTGCGGATGGGACTCTGTTCCCCGTCGAGATCTCACTGGGCGCCGTGGCAAACATCGAAGGCTTGCGATACGTCTGCATCATGCGCGACGTAACTGATGAACGCGCCGCGCTGGAATTTACCGAGCTGTACGAGCGTGCCCTTGCTTGCAGTCACAACTCGGTTTTTATTACGAATGCAAAGCTTGAGCATCAGCCCATTGTCTATGTCAACGATGCTTTTCAGGCCATGCTGCAACTCCCGCTGCACCAGATACTTGGAAAGAACATGGAGGAATTGGTCAGCATGGACTCCGATGCGCGGGCGCTCAAAGAATTGCGACTCGCAATGTCTGAGCAGCGCATCGCCAACGTGACGTTGCACAAGACCTTGCCGAATGGCACAAAGCGGACCGTCGAGTTGTCACTCTCTCCCGTGAGGTCAGACAAGGGAACGCTCACCAACTTCGTGGGTATTGTTTTGGATGTGACTGCGCGGGTGTTGGCCGAGGAAGCCATCGCGAAGCGTCGTGCGCAGCTGGATGCAATCTTCAGCCTCAGTCCGGATGGATTCGTGCTTTTTGATGCCAACGATTACATGGTGTTTGCCAATCCCGCGTTCGAGCGAATGACGGGTTGGAGTTGGGCCGAAAGCGCTCCGCCTGTGCACATGAATGATTTTGAAACCATGATGCGTGCCCTCTGCGATGACGATCAGGCGGCATTGTCTTTGAGCGCCAACACCTCCGACGACCAGCCGTGGCAAGCGCGATTGCATCTGACGCGCCCGCAAACCCGGGTTGTGCAGGCACAGTCGCGCAGGAATATTGCCGGGCGCAGTGAAACCATTTTGTACTTCCGCGATGTCACGCATGAAGATGCCGTGGATCGGATGAAGAGTGAATTCCTGGCGGCCGCCGCACATGAACTGCGTACCCCCATGGTGAGCATCTTTGGCTTTACAGAGTTGCTACTCAAACGGAAATTTACGCCTGAGCGACAGGCTGACATGTTGCAGACCATTCATCGCCAGTCCGGCTTGCTGGTGAAGATGATCAACGAGCTGTTGGATCTGGCGCGCATTGAATCGCGTGGTGGGCTGGATATGCAGATTGATGCACATCCATTGACGGAGCTCGTCGAAAACAGTGTGAAGGGGCTTATGCGTACCGACACGGAGCGCCAGGTGCAGGTGGGCGTCACGCCGGATGTTTTGGTGTTGATTGACCCTGAGAAGATGCAGCTCGCAATGAACAATCTGCTGAGCAATGCCTTCAAATATTCACCACATGGTGGCACGGTGTGTCTGCAATCGCGCATTGAGCACAACGAGGGCAACGGCTTTGTCGTGATCGAGGTAAGTGACCAAGGGATAGGCATGTCACCCGAGCAGCTGGAACGGGCATTTGAGCGCTTCTACAGGGCGGATGCGTCGGGCAACATACCCGGGACCGGGCTGGGCCTGAGCTTGGTCAAGGAAGTTGCCGAGTTGCACCAAGGCCGTGTCACCTTGTCCAGCACATTGGGCTCTGGAACTACCGCCCACCTGTGGATTCCCCTGGCCACCAACAAACCCTTGGCCTCGTCCAGGGACTGAAGGCTCCACGGGGTGTGGAGAACTGCGCGGCGGCGCGGGTTGAAAATTCGAGTTTCTCTGTGCCTGTAGCCTTGGTGACCTTGCGCACAGCGGGGCATGGCGTGTACCCGTAAACTGAACCGGTTTGCAACTCGCTGATTCTTTTTAACCCATGTCCTCCGCTGCACCCCTGTTCCAGCCCTTCGCCTTCAAGGGCCTCAAACTCGCCAACCGCATTGTCATGGCACCCATGACACGTTCGTTCTCGCCCGGTGGGGTGCCTACGCCCGCAGTGGCCGAGTATTACCGCAAGCGGGCTGCTTCGGCCGTGGGCCTGATCGTGTCTGAAGGCACGGTGGTGCAGCGCCCATCCGCCGCCAATGACCCCGATGTACCGCACTTCTGGGGCGATGCCGCGCTGGCCGGCTGGCAAGACGTGATCAACACCGTGCACAGCGCCGGTGGCGTGATGGCGCCGCAGCTCTGGCACGTAGGCGCTGCGCGCAACGCACGCACCACCTGGACTGCGCCACCGCCCGTGGATTCACCCTCCGGCCTGTCGCGCCCTGGCAAGCAGTTTGGCGCACCCATGAGTGATGCCGACATTGCCGACACCATTGCCGCCTTTGCCAAGGCCGCCGGCGCGGCCAAGCGCCTGGGTTTTGACTGCATCGAGCTGCATGGCGCGCATGGTTACCTGATCGACCAGTTCTTCTGGGACGGCACCAACCAGCGCGACGACCGCTTTGGCGGCAGCGACCTGGTGGCGCGTGGCCGCTTTGCGGCCGACATTTTGAAAGCTGTGCGCGCGGAGGTGGGGCCCGACTACCCGGTCATCATCCGCCTGTCGCAATGGAAGCAGCAGGACTACAGCGTGCGCATGGCGCAAAACCCCGACGAGATGGCCGCCTGGCTGCAACCGTTAGCCGACGCAGGCGCCGACATCTTCCATTGCTCGCAGCGCCGCTTCTGGGAGCCCGAGTTTGATGGCTCGGATTTGAACTTTGCGGGCTGGGCCAAGAAACTCACGGGCCGCCCCACCATCACCGTGGGCTCGGTGGGCCTGAGCGGCGAGTTCATCGCGGCCTTTGGTGGCGAGAGCTCCAAACCCGCCTCGCTGGACGAACTGCTGCGCCGCTTCAACCGTGGCGACTTTGACCTGGTGGCCGTGGGCCGCGCGCTGATCAGCGACCCGGACTGGGCGCTGAAGGTGCGCGAGGGGCGCATGGCCGAGTTGTCGGACTTTTCGCCGGCTGCCTTGGCGAGCTTGGTGTAAGTACAACCAGTCAGGGAGATATCACATGCAAAAGGCTCATCGTCGCAAACAGGTGTGTGTATTGGGTAGCGCGGAGCCAGGCTCTGCGGCGTATGAACTCGCAGGCGAAGCCGGTCGCCTGATGGCGGGCCTTGGCATCACGGTGGTCAGCGGTTGCGGCAGCCCAGCCACCCGCCATGCCGCCGAGTGCGCAGTGGCGGCGGGCGGGCAGGTGCTGAGCATCATTCCCGAGGGTGAGATGCCACCGCCCGATTGGCCCGCCACCGTGGTCGTCCCCTCGGGGGTGGGCGATGCACGCAATCTGCTGATGGCCCTGGCGGGCGATGCCTGCCTGGTCATAGGCGGGCGGGCCGGCACCATCTCGGAGGTGTGCCTGGCCTGGCTGCACAAACGGCCTCTGTTGCCGCTCACAGGCTGCGGCGGTTGGTCGGACCAACTGGAGCAGAACCCGCCGGACGAACGCAAAAACTCGCCCATCCTGCCGTGGAGCAGCGTGGCCGAGTTGGAGGCCCGGTTGCGGTCCTTGGGCCTTGCCTAGTGCCCGTGGCGCTTCACAGCAGGTAGACGGCCACCAAGCCCAACACAGCGGGCACGGTCTGGATGTACAGAATGCGCTTCATCACCGTGACCGCACCCCAAATACCCGCCACAGCCACGCAAGCCAAGCCAAACACGGCAAAGGCTTTGGCAATCGCCGGGTCGGGGTAGACCAGGCCCAGCAGCAAGGCGGCTGCCAGAAAGCCGTTGTAGCAACCCTGGTTGGACATGGCCACGGCGCGCGACGCCACTTCGGCCTGCGGAATGCCGAACACCTTGGCGCCGCGTTTCTTGAACAGCACTGTCTCCAGCAAAAAGATATACACGTGAATCAGGCAGACCAGTGCGATGAGGACGAGGGCGAGGATGTGCATGGAAAGTCTCGGTTGATGGAATGCTGCCGAGAATACATAATCACGTTATGTTTGTAAAGAAGCCTCTTGTCGCCCACGTTACCCATGGCTGAAACCCCCACCAAACGCGACGGCCGCAAAGAGAACGCCAGCGCCACTCAGGCCGCATTGCAGAGCGCCGCGCTGCGCTGGTTTAGCGCGCAGGGCTACGAGAAAGCGCCGGTCGGCAGCATCTGCGCCGATGCCGGTGTGACCGTGGGCGCGCTGTACCACCACTACGGCGACAAGAAAGGCCTGTTTGCCGCCGTGGTGGAGCAGGTGGATGCGGGGCTGGTGCAACAAGCCCTGGCCGCACGCCAAGCCGTCATCGCCAGCGGCGGCAGTGCCTGGGATGCGTTTCTGGCCTCCATCGACACCGTGCTGCAGGCTGGCACCAATGCACCGCTGCGCCGCCTGATGCTGGTGGACGCACCCGCGGTGCTGGGCGCGCAGGTGTGGGGCGAAATCCGCCAGCGGCAGGGCCTTGGCGCCATGCGCGGCAGCATCGCAGCCATCCAGGCGCATGGCATATTTCTTGGGCACGATGCAGAGCGTTTGGCGCGCATCGTGTTGGGCGCGCTCTATGGCGGCATGGATTCACTGCCGGACGATGAAGCAGGCGTTCAAGACGCGCTGGCCGACACCCGGCAATGCCTGGTGGCCATGCTCGAAGGTTTGCGCAACAAGGACACGTTATGACCGTACAGACCACACTGCAGCTTGGTGCTGAAACCAGCACGGTGCTGTGCACCGACGACGGCCGCGTCGTCCTGCAACAAGAGCTGCGGCTCGGCACCGCATCGCTGGCCCGCCAGTGGATGCGGCACACACCGCCCACGCCGCTGGACATCGAACACGCCATCGAGCAGACCGAAGATGTGGTGATGCCGCTGGCTGCGAAGCTGGTGCGCACAGAGCAATTGCAGTTGCGCGGGTCAGGCGCAGCGTTGATTCTGCAAGGTGTGGGCGCTGCGCCGGATGTCGCGCTGCCATGGAATCTGGATGAGGTGGAAGACCTCTTCAACCGCATCGCCATGGTGAGCCAGGGGCGGCCCAGCGGGCAGGAGGCATTACCTACGGCGCCGGAGTTTTATGCGGCGATGGTGATACTGCGGGAGTGCTTGCACCATTTGCGGTTTGGTGAAGTGCTGCTGGCATAGAAGTTTGCATCCAACATGCGCCTCACAGTGCTTCGCTATTTACTGTCACTGTGGGCTGGTATCGCCCTTGCCCCAAGCGGCTGACGCGCGTGGTGGGGTGATGGGGGTAGTTGATAATCTCATTCCCTACATTCGGAGAAGTTATGAAATTTTTGCCAACAGCCTCATTGGCTGCGTGTTTGCTCTTATCGGCGCAAGGTGCCCATGCCGATATCACTGACAGCTGCAACAAATTCAAAACCAGCTACGACAAAACCTATTGTGTTGCCAAGCTGTTCTTGGAATCGGACAATGAGCTGAACATGGTCTACACAGAGCTGCGCAAACCGCTCAAAGACAATGTCAAACAGCAGCTCACCGAAACGCAGCGCGATTGGATTAAATATCGGAATGCGGCTTGTGAGAGTTCGGGGTCGATCGACGTAGGCTGCAACTACAAAGTCAACCGTGAGCGCACGGAGTACCTGCGTGACCGTGCCCGGGAGTGCAAAACCGGCAACTGCAACGATGCTGCCATCTCGAAGAAATCGTGGGAATAAGTAACGTCAGCACCTAGGCGGCAGTGCATGCTGCTGCGTTATTTCAAGAGGTGTGGCGCACAGACACTTTTGTGTTTGTGCGTTTTTTTTGCCTATTCCAAACCAAGTGAATCTACGGACGTACTGCAGGCCGTAGGCAAGCCATTCGTCGTCGTGATAGATCCAGGCCATAACCCCAAGCAACCTGGCGCATTGGGAGCTCGGGGTATCCACGAAGTCACCTACAACGACGCACTGAGCAAAAAACTTGCCACAGCCTTGCAAGTCATTGGAGTGCAAGTGCTGCTCACGCGCGCAGCCACCGAAGAAATTAGCTTGGACGGGCGGGCCGAACTTGCAAATACCCAGCAAGCAGATTTGTTTTTGGCACTGCACCACGACTCGGCGCAGCTGAAATATCTGAACAAAATTGAAGTCAATGGCGCGTTGGCCTATGAGACGAAGCAGCCCATTTCCGGCTACTCCATTTTCGTGTCCAAGCTCAACCCCAAGTTTTCACAAAGCTATCGGTTTGCCAAACTATTGGGACAAGAGATACACGCCCTGGGTAGACTGCCCACGCTGCACCACGCAGAGCCCATCGCGGGCGAGAACCGCGAACTGCTGGATACCAACTTGGGCATTTACAAATTTGATGAACTACTGGTTTTGAGAAAAACCATAGTCCCCGCTGTGCTGTTGGAGGTGGGCGTCATCGTAGATCCGGTGGATGAAAAGTATGTGGCCGACAACGCCAAGCAAGATGCCATCGTGCAGGCCATCGTTGCCGCGGTGGACGCATTTCAGCACTGACAAGCTGTTTGAACTTCCTTTCGGCGATATGAGACCCACGGTTCCGCGCTATTTACTTTCGCTACTGACTGGCATCTTCATTGCCCTCTTCGCAACGCCCGCATTGGCTACCAGGCAGTGCCCACCCGAGTTCGGTGAGAAAAGTGTCATCGTCCTCATCGTCGGCTGGGCCGTAGTCGCTACGGGGTTCGTTGTGGGTTCCATGCTGATGCGCTACGTTTTTCTTCGCTCACGCAACCGGACATGGCTTTCGCAGACGCTCATTCTGCTCACTGGCATGGCTGGAATGTTTTTCGCGTGGTTCCTCGGTCTACTTGTTGCGTTCAACGGTTTTTTTCTCACCTGCTGAACGCGATACCCCCCGGGCGCCAAGTCGGATGAAATGTTGCAGAACTCTGGGTGAGGTGGAAGACCTCTTCAACCGCATCGCCATCGTCAGTCAAGGCTGCCCCAGCGGACAGGAGGTTTTGCCTACCGCGCCGGAGTTTTATGCGGGGATGGTGATTGTGAGGGAGTGTCTGCACCACTTGCGATTTACTGGCGTGGTGATCGGGGGCCTTTTCCGTCTCCCCCATTGAAAACGCTCAACTCACGGGATATCAAATCGCATAGATCAAGAACTTCCTCATCTCGAAGAATCGCTTTAAACGGAGATGGGAATCTGGCAAGCAGCAGGTGCTGCCCACTGGGGCCGCTGAGATGAAGTGACCATCCCATGTATCGGACAAATGGACTGGCGTACACCCGTGTGAAGTCTCTAAGAGATACGGTCTTGGATTTTCGAAACGGATTTAGGTGCGAGTAGAAAAAAGTCGCCTCTTTGTTGCTAAAAGAAACGACAACTTTCTCTACCCTGTTTGTCCACCAGATTCCCACCAGCAGAGCAATGAAAATCGCCAGTCCGGCACCGAGAGCCAAAGCATGAGCGGCAGCGGCAAAAACAACTGCACCAATTTGAAAAGTTGCTATGAAGAAAACCCACGGGTTTCTCCGATTAAGAATCGTAATTTCTTCGGGTTTTGATTGATTCATGTGCTGATTAATAGATGCCATCACTTCGCCCCTACCACCTTCACCTTCATATTCGGCGCCTCCCCAAACATCTCCGGCGCATACATCGCTTCCACGCGTGAGGGGGGCAGCGAGAACTCACCGACGTTGTTCAGGCGGATGGTGTATTCCATCTTCATCACGCCTTTGGGCAGGTACTCGTAGTAGCTACGGAAGGACTCGAAGCTGCGTTCTTCGAACGCGGCCCAGCCGTAGCCTTCCTTCTTCTCGCCCTGCGTGGCGATCTCGCTGTCGCGGCCCAGGCCACTGCCCAGAATCGTCGCGCCGCCGGGCACCGGGTCGGTGATGGCGACCCAGGTCATGTCGGCGCTGGCGTTCACCTCGATGCTGATGCGCAGCACGTCACCACGCGTGTAGCTGCCGGCGGGCAGGCTCTTGTTGGCCTGCTCCACGGGGGTCACCGTTTTCTTGATCTGGTAGCCCGCGAAGAAGGGTGCCTTCAGCTGCACCGCCGCCACCGACTGCAGCGTGAGCCAGGGCTTGCCTGCGCCCTGGTGGGTGACGTTCAGTGTGTCTTTGGCCGCAGTGTTACCCCAGGGCAGGAACATGGTGTTGTTCTTCAGGTTGCCTGGCGATGCGGGCGCGCCAAAGAACGTGGTCTGGTGCGCAGCGCCTGATGCCTCGGTGGTCTTGATGCGCTCCACTTTGCTCCAGTCCACGCTCGCACTGCCCGTGCTCATGCTGGCCTTGGTGCTACCCGCCACCGGTACCGCTTCAAACTTGGCGCTGAATTTCTCTAGCGCCAGGCCACCCCACAGGTTGGCCGTGGTGGTGTGCCAGGCACCGTTTTGCTGGCGGCTGATGAAGCCATTGGCCAGGCGACCCATGTCGTCCTTCCAGGCCGGGTCGTCCAGCACGCTGAGGATCAGGCGCGCGGTGTTCACGTCGCCGTTTTGCATCAGCCACCACCAGTAGTCGTCCTTCTCGCTGGAGAAGATCATCTTGGTGCCCTGGTAGCTGATGCGGCTGCGCAGGATCTGGTTGGCCTCGGCCATGCGCTTGTCGCGCTCGGGCACATCGTTCACGCGCTTGAGGATGTTGAGCCAATCAAGCACCGCATGGGTGGGCCACTGGTTGGGCGCAATGGTGATGCTGTGGACCATGCGGCCCTGCGCCTTGCCGTAGCGCGACAGTGCCTCGATCGCGGCCAGCTTGCGCATGTCCAGGTCCTTGCGCGGGCTCCAGAAGTCGCGCTGGATGCGGCCTTCCACAAATGCGATCAGGCCGCGCTCCATGGGCGCGCGGATCTCGTCGCTGAGCGCAAACGCCGGGTTGATGCCAGAGGCCTCATGCGTGGCTGCCAGCAGGTAGGCGGTCAGCGTGTCGCTGCCGCGGTTGGCCTCGCCATCGCGCGGCGGGAAGTAGTTGGCCAGGCCGTCGCTGTCCAGGTAGCTCGGGATTTGCGTAGCCACCGTCTGCCACAGCTTGCCGTCGCGCAGGCCCACACTCTTGCTGGTCTTTTGTTCCAGGCAGGCAAAGGGGTAGAGCGCAAACCAGTCTTTCACACCCGGCAGGCCTTCGGCCAGCTTGGGTTGCAGCGCCATCTTCAGGCCGCCGCGGCCGGGCAGGGCATCGGCGGGGGCATTCACGTCCAGGGTGAAAGGCCCATCCACTTGAACCAAAGTAGCCTGCTGCACGGTGAGTGGCACGGCGGGCACGATGCGCTGGCGCGCCTTCAGCGCATCACGCGCGCCGCTGATCGTGTCCTTGGCTTCGATCTCCCACAGGATGGCCTCGTTGCGCGTGAGCGCCAGCTGCGCAGGTGCCGTCACATTCCAGGCCACTTCGCGTGCGTCACCGGCAGGGATGTCCACCGTTTGCGGCTCCAGGGTCAGCAGCGTGGCGCGCGGCGTCACCAGCACCTTCATGGCCTGCTTGGTGGTGTTGCGCAGGGTCAGTTGGGCGCGGTACTGGTCGTCCTCGCGCACCAGCGGCGGCAGGCCGCTGATGATCTGCAAATCTTGCGTGGCGCGGATGCTGGTGCTGCCGGTGCCAAACATGCCGGTGAAGGCATCGGCCACGGCCACGATCTTGAAGGTGGTGAGTGCATCGTTCAGCGGCACGGTCACCACAGCCTGGCCGTTGGCATCCAGCTTCACGCTGGGGTTCCAAAGCAGCAGGGTCTCCAGCAGCTCACGTGCACCGCTGTGGCCGCCGCCGCCGCCGGGCGCCACGGCCTTACGGCCATAGTGGCGCCGGCCAATGATTTCCATTTGCGCGGTGGATGTTTCCACGCCCCAGCTTCGGCGCTGCAACATGGCATCCAGCAGGTTCCAGCTGCTGTTGGGCATCAGCTCCAGCAGCGCCTGGTCCACGGCGGCCAGGGCCACCTCGGCGTTGGCAGCGGGCTGGCCGTTGGGCAGCTTCACGGTGATGGTGACCTTGGCCTGGCTGCGCACGGCATAACTTTCCTTGTCGGCCTTCACGCTCACTGCCAGCTCATGCGCCTTGGTGCCCACGCGGATTTCGGCCACACCCAAACGGAAGGCGGGCTTGCTCAAATCCACCAGTGCGGTGGGCGCCACGTATTCGCGCCCCTCGTACCAGAAGCTGGTCCACCACTCGCGCGGGGCCTTGTAGCCCCAGGTGAAGAAGCTGTACCACGGCACCTCGCGCAGGCGGCCGCGCAGCACCAGCGCGCTCACATACACATTGGGCCCCCAGCCTTCCTGAATCTTCAGGCTGATGGTCGGGTCTTGGCCGTTGAGCTGCACCACTTCGGTCTGCACAATGCCTTCGCGCTCCACCGCCACCAGTGCGGTGGCAAAGCGGAAGGGCATGCGCACCTGGAACTTGGCAGTATCACCCGGTTGGTAGCTCTTCTTTTCGGGCAGCAGGTCGATGCGGTCGGTGTTCTCGCCACCAAACCACAGCTCGCCCTGCTTGGTGACATACACGCTGCTGGCCGCCTGAATGCTGTTGCCACTGCTGTCTTTGGCCGTTACCACCAGTTCCACTTCGCCGGCTTCGTTCAGCGCCGTTTCGCACAGCAGCAGGCCGCGCGAATCGCTCTTGCCGCTGCAGACGCTACCCATTTCCTTGGTGCTGGTTTTGTTGTCGTAGGTGTAGAAGCCGCCCACCATGCGCTTGCGTGTGGTGGTGGTGATGCGGGCGGTGGCTTTCACTTCCAGCGCCACGCCAGCTTGGGGCTTGCCCGTCAGGTCCAGCGCCAGGGCTTGGAATTTGATTTTTTGGCTGCTCGACACCCAGCCTTCGGTCTTGATGCCGGCCACCACGGCCGCAGGCCACAGCGTTTGTGTGCTGCGGATGGTTTGCACCTCGCCATTGGGGTCAGAGTAGGTGGCTTCCAGCAGCAGGTCTTGCGGCTGGCGGCTCTTGGGCACTTGCTCCAGTGTGAGCTTGCCCGTGCCGTTTTTGTCCAGCGTGAGCGGCAGCTTGTCGGCAATCACGCGGTTGTCCGCACTGGCGTTGGCGTCTTCCTCGCCTTCGCCACTGCTGGCCTGTTGGTTGCCACGCGGTGCCGAGAAGTTGAACTCGCTGAAATCCGCAAAGTTGAGGTACTTGGCGCGCACCAGGGCGGACACGCGTACTGGCAGGTTCACCGCGCCGCCGCCCGACACATAGTTGATCTGCACATCCACGGGCACCTTGTCCACGTTCACCAGCGCCTTTTTCTCTGCCGGCGTTACGCGGCCTTCCAGCACCGGCAGGCGAAACTCCTCCACGCGGAACTGGCCGGTATAAAAGTCCTGCTCTTGCCGGCTGCCCGACAGCTGCACCTGGTACACGCCCAGCTTGGCGGCGGGTGGGATCGAGAAGCTGTTTTCTGCACTCAGGCCGCCGGTCGCCGTTTTGCGCCACGTCAGGTCCAGCTCGTACTGCTGGCCACTGCCCACGTGGGTGATCAGCAGGGTGTCGGGCTGCTGCGCGGGCAGGCCAAAGCCTTTGGATGTTTCGGTGCGCAGCAGGTGCTTCATCGAAACGGTTTCGCCCGCGCGCAAGAGCGTGCGGTCAAAGATGGTGTGGGCGCGTTCATCTGGCACCACGTTGCGGCTGGTGGGCACGTTAAAGCGCCAGGGCTCAATGCCGCGGTTCCAGTCGCTCCAAGTAAAGGCCAGGTCTTGCACCGTGCCCTTGCCGTCGCCCGCAGGCTGGGTGGCGCGTGCGCTCACAAAATAGGCTTGGCCATACCCATCGTCACCGCTGCAGCGCGGAGGCTGGGGCGAGAGGCCTTCAAAGTTGGCCACGCCTTGCGCGTTGGTCACGCCGGTGGCCAGCTCTTTGCCCCTGCAGTCAGACACGCGCACGGTGGCACCCGCCACAGGCATGCCCTTGTCCAAGGAGGTCACCCAGGCCAGCGCGTTCTCACGCCCCAGCTTGAAGTGCACGCCCAGGTTGGTCACCAGTGCCGAGGTGCGCACGTACATCGTGCGGCCATCGCCATGGCGTTCGTCCAGCAGGCTGGTGCCCAGCTTTTGCGAGGCAATCTCCACCACATGGAAACCGGGGGGCAGCGGAATGCCCACCACCTCAAACGGGCGCGGGTCCTTGTTCTCCGGCTTGGGCAGGTCCAGCGTTTTTACTTGGGGGCGGCCCTGCAAGAGCGACACCATGCGCGTTTGCACATAGTGGGTGTCGGCGTCACTCACGATCTTGGGCAGCGGGCCCTGCACATCGGCTGCAGCCTGTTTGCGCGACACGCTGTAGCTGTCATAGCGCTGCACCTTGCGCCACCAGGCGATGATGTCGGCGTCACTGCCGGGCTGGAAGGTACTGACTTTGCCAGCGGGCGCCTTGGGCGCGGCGGTTTTGGCCTGTTCGGCGTTCAGGCCTTTCACATTCAGTGCGGCCTCCACATTGCGCAGCGTCACTGGCAGTAGGGCTACGCCATTGGGCTCGGCAAAACGCTCGACGATGCCAAAGGGTGACGCCGCAAACTTGGCCAGCGGCGGCCTGGCGGCGGTGGCCGTCTTCAGCGGAAAGCTGTCCGCATTGCGCAGCGTGCGACCCGAGGCGTCTTTGAAGTTCTTGGGCAGCTCGACGGTGAACGTGGTTTGCTCGGGCAGTGGTGCCTCAAAGCTGATGCCGTTGACCACGCCATCCTCGTCCTCGTTCTCCCCCAGGTTGGGTTTGAAGCTTTCTTTGCCGCCCACCAGGCGAATGCCTTGCAGCAGCTTCACGGGCACGGGCGCGTTGAAGTTCAGCGTCATGGGGCGAATCGGCAGGCAGGCGCTCTGCGCGTTTTCGCGTTCGCAACTGAAGGTGGCGGCAAAGGGCTCACGCACCTGGAAGTTAAAGCGCTTTTCCACGCTGTTGGGCACGCCCGCAGCCGCGCCGCCGCGCGCAGGCGTGGTTACGCCCTTGCCAAACACAATTTGCACCTTGGCCGACGACGACAACTTGCGGTTGCAGGCCAGCGTGACGATGGAGAGCGGGTTGGCCTTGGCCTCCGACTCCATGCCCTGGGCCTGCAGCAGGCCCTCGCGCTCTTTGCCGCTGATCAAGCGTACCGCCACGCGTTCGCCCAGGCCTTCTACTGCGCACCACACATGGGCCTGCACGCTCTCCAGCGTGGCCGCGCCATTGAGGCGCAGGGTGAAGAACTGTTCCTCGTCAATGCGGTTGCCGGAGTAGGGGCGGATGCTTTGCACAAACGGACCGCCGCTATTAAATTTGTAGCTGGTGGCGCCCGCCAGCACTGCGCCCTTGGGCGATTGGAAGCCTGCTTTGGCCTGCACCGTGCAGCTGATGCCAGGCGGCAAGTCGTTCTCAAACTCAAACGCCCACACCCGGTCATTCACCCAGCGGCCGTTGCCCTTGGTGACCTGGGCGTCGCTGCAGCTCAAGGACAGGGGCGCTTCGGCCTTGGGATCGCCAAAGTTGACTGCACTTTCGTCAAACTTGGCCACCACCTGGCGCACTTGGGCAATTTCGCCTTGGGGCGACAAGCTGGTGATTTGCAGGGCCAGCGCGGCCCAAGAGGTCGCGGCCAGGCCGCAGGCGATGATGATTTTTGATGTTTTCACGCGGGCTCCCGAAAAGCAGCTTGGAGGGTAGCCGAAAAAAATTGAAACCAATTGAATCCAGTCGGCCTTGGGCTGCGTACCTGTAACAAGCCGCAACGCGTTTGCCTGCGTGCCCACCCCTAACTTCGATCGATTGGACGCCCCATGAACCACCTTCGCACCGCATTGCTCGTCAGCGCCGCCAGCCTTTGCAGCGGCCTGGCCTGTGCCGACACCGGCAAACTCCTGCTCACCGGGGGCGTCAGCTCCATCGACGGCGCTGCCGGCGGGGGCCTGACGCCCTGGGCCGTGATCGGCACCAACGCCACCGAGGGCGAGCTGGGCGTGTCCGCCCATGTGAGCCGCGCCACCACGCAGGACTACAGCCTCAACACCATGGGCGTGGCCTTCGCCTTTAACGACCGGCTGGAAATCTCGCTGGCGCGGCAAGACTTTGACGCCTCGCCCGTCACCGCGCTGAACGGCCTGGGCTTTGCGGTGCAAAACGGCCAGCGCGTGAAGATGGACGTGCTGGGCGTGAAGGTGAAAGTGGCCGGCGACGCCGTGCTGGACAGCGACAGCTGGATGCCGCAAATCGCCGTGGGCGTGCAGCAGAAGTCGGTGGATGCGGGCTCCATCAAGCCGGTGCTGGACTTTTTGGGTGCCAAGACCACGGGCACCGACTTTTACGTGAGCGCCACCAAGCTGTTTTTGGGCCAAAGCCTGCTGGTGAACGGCACGCTGCGCTACACCAATGCCAACCAGAACGGCCTGGTAGGCTTTGGCAGCAAAGCGCCGGGCACGAATGAAGGCAGCTGGGTGCCCGAGGTGTCGGTGGCCTACCTGCTGAGTAGAAACGTGGCCATTGGCGCCGAATACCGCGCCAAACCCAACAACCTGCGCGCGCTGGGCCAGTCTGCCGGCCTGGGCGAAGGCCTGCAGGAAGACGCCTGGAAAGACCTCTTCGTGGCCTGGGCGCCCAACAAACACACCTCCATCACCCTGGCCTATGTGGATCTGGGCCGCGTGTTGCCCGGCGTCACTGCCAACCGCAGCCAGTCCGGCTACTACCTCTCGGCCCAAGTGGCGTTTTGATTTGAAACACAGCAAGGAACTGACATGAAACACCTCCTCATCTCACTCACGATTGCCGCCCTGGGCTTGGCTACCACCCCCGCCATGGCACAAAGCACCGCCCCCATGCAAAACGACGCGCTGTACCAAGCCTTGGGCGCCAAGCCCGGCCTCGAAGCACTGATGGAAGTCTTTGTGGCGGGCCTCAAGGCCGACCCGCGTATTGGTGCGCAGTTCAAAGACACCAAGTCGTCCTACCTGCAAGAGCAGCTGGTGGACCAGTTTTGCGTGGTGAGCGGCGGCCCCTGCAAGTACCAGGGCGCGGACATGAAGTCCGCCCACGCGGGCATGGAAATCAACAAGGCGCAGTTCAACGCGCTGGTGGAAGTGCTGCAGGTGGCCATGGACATGCGCAATATCCCGTTTGCCACGCAAAACCAGCTGCTGGCGCGCCTGGCGCCCATGCACCGCGATGTCATCACCGCAAAGTGAGCACCACACCATGCGTTTAACTTTGAGCATGGCCGCCACCTGCGCGGCCTGGGCCCTGGCCGCCAGCGGGGCTGCAGCCGGTACCCTGGAGGTGCTGGTGCTGGACCGCGATGGCAAACCCACGCCCGATGCCGTGGTGATCGTCACCCCCAGCGCCAAAGGCCAGCCCAAAACACCGCTGCCCAACAGCGCCGTGGTGAACCAGGAGAAACAGCAGTTTGTGCCCGCTGTCACCGTGGTGGCCGTTGGCGCCCGCGTGCGTTTCATCAACAGCGACCCCTGGAACCACCACGTGCGCGTGGGTGCTGCTGGTGCTGCGGTGGGCGCGTCAGACGGGCAATCTGCCTTGCTGGAAGGCAAGCAAGACGGCAAACCCGCCAGCGCTGCCGTCTTCACCATGGACAAACCCGGCGCCATGGGCGCAGCCCTGTTGGGTTGCTTCATTCACAGCCGCATGGGCGGCGCCATCTACGTGGCGGAGTCACCCTGGACGGTGAAGACGAATGCTGATGGCGTGGCGGTGTTGGAGGATGTGCCCGAGGGCAGCGCCAGCATCAAGGTCTGGCACGCCGCACAGCTGGTAGAGAAAACGCCGCTGCAGGTGAATGTATTGGCAGCACCGGGGAAGGTGACCTTTCAGCTGGACGTGGCGCCGCGCCGGCGCAGCTGATCTTGCAAGGAGTGGTGCGTGGTGTTTAGCGGCCAGGTGCCAAAAGCAGCCCGCGCCACTTCCACTCCAGGCTGGCCAGCCTGCCCACAAACAGCGCCTCGGCCAGCAGATGCGCCATGCCAAACATCGTGGCCGTGCCAGCCCAGCGCACAGCCAGCCCTACGCACACCAACGCCCACACACCGTTGGCGATGATCAATACGTTGAGCAGGAATGGGGTGCGTGTGTGGCGGATGGCGAGTGACAACGAGTAGCTCGCGTAGAGCACGTTCGCCACCCCAATAAACACCAAGAGCTCTGTGGGCATGCCGTACAGCGCGGCCAGCCAGTCCAGCAGTAACAACATGGCGACACCGGCAAGCGCACCGGCGATGCAGTCAATCCAGAGGAGGTGTTTCATGCTGTTTGGCTTTGCAAGTTTTTTTGTCCCATTGTCTTTGTTGGCATCCATCAACCGCACTCGCAGAGTTGGGGCTATGGGCTCCCGCCGATTTCTGGGCATTTGACAGTATGAGGCGGGGGGCCATAGCCCCGGCTCTGCGCGCCCACACCTCCCGATAGAAACAATAGGCATAAAACAGCTATCAATTCAGTAGCTGCTCGCGCAATATCCGCGGGCGCTAGAGGCCAATTTCGTATAAATTCAGCCGGAGCATTGCACCCCGGCCACCCCCTCACAACATCTTCTGAATCAACGCCCCCTTGAACAGCACCGGCCCAGTCGGCCCCGTCTCGCTCGGCACGCCGCCCTTGGGCTCCAGGCTGATGGCGAGGGTGGGCACTTCGCGTACATCGTTCTCGCCCGCGGTCAGGCGCAGCAGTTTGTCGCTGCCCAACACGCCCAAGGACTTGGGCCCACCGGAAGGGGGCAGGGCCCAGAGTTGCAGGGAGCGGTCACCCGCCTCCTGGTAGGCGCCCACGCGTTGCAGGGTGAGCTTTTTGGCCTTGGGGTCAAAGGTGACCAACATGGACGCAGCCGACTTGTCGTCGGCCAGTACGGCCACGTATTCGATTTGCGGCGCGCTTTGCAGTTGCGTCTGCAGGCGGGCAATCTCGCCCCCCAGTTCCTCGCGCATGCCGATGCCCACTGACACGGCGGCGATGGTGGCGAAGGCTCCTGCTGCGGTGGCGGTGCGCCACACGGTCAGGCTGCGCAGCCAGCCCGTGAGGCCCGCTGGTTCTGCCGCAGCCGCAGCAGCATGCGCACGCACTGCTTGCTGCGCGGCGCTGGTTCTCTCGCCCTGCACCAGGTTGTCAATGCGCGTCCACACCGCGCTGCTGGGTTGGGCCTGGGGTTGCAGTTCGTTGAGGCTGGCCAGGCGGCTTTGCCAGATGAGGGCAGCGGCGCGCACGGGGGCTTGCTCGCGGGCCAGGGCTTCAAAGCGGCGGCGGGCGCCACCGCGCAGGGTGCCCAGGGCGTAGCTGCTGGCCAGGCGGTCCAGCAGTTCGGGGTGTTGCATCAGGTTCATGCCGGGCTCCTTAGGCAAAGCGCGCCATGCACAGGCGCAGTTGGTCCAGCCCCCGGCGGATCCAGGTTTTGACGGTGCCTAGCGGCAGGCTGAGTTGCTGGGCCAGCTCGCTGTGGCTCAGGTCGCGCACATAGGCCAGGCTGACCACCTCGCGCTGTTTGCTCTCCAGCTTGCCCAGGCACTGGTGCAGGGCCCAGGCCTGTTCGCTGGCTTGCGCCGTGTCCATGGGGGTAGGGCCGTCGCCGGGCAGGGTGTCGGCCAACACCTCGTCCAACTCGTCGGTCAGGTGGCTGCGCTCGGCGGCACGGCGGCGCAGCAGGTCCAGGCCGCGGCTACGCACGATCAGGCCCAGCCAGGCCATGGGCGGGCTCAGCGATGCGCGGTAGTCGGCAGCAGAGCGCCACACAGTCAAAAACGCCTCCTGCAGCACGTCTTCGGCCAGTTCGCGCTGGGGCACCACACGCAGGGCCAGGCCATAGAGTTTGCTGGCGCATTGGTCGTACAGGGCTTTCAGCGCAGCCTCGTCCTGGTGGGCAATGCGGTCGAGCAGGACGATGAGCAGGGCGTCGTGGTTGTCGGTGGTCATGCTGCCATTGTCTGGCATGCGTGGTACCGCAGTGGGGCGCTGCGGCTTGCGCACAAAGCTGCGTAGCTTGCTATGAAAAGAGGAGCTGCTCGCGCTGGTTGCACGGGGGCTAGAGGGCAAAAACATGCTGAATTACCAGGGTTGCAAGCCAACAGGGCTTGTACTGGGTACGCAATGCGGGCGCCGCCGGATTCAGCCAGGGAATGCCCGACCGTGGCGCGGGGGCAATCTGAATCCAGTGTGGGGGTGGGCTGCGTATTGAGAGCGTGGGACGGCATTTCTCGTTCCGCAGGACCCTCACTGGATTTGCGCCCTCATCAACCCTAAGGACAAGAACATGACATCCCTGATTCACACCCTCACTGCTGGTTCATCCCTCCCTTCCCGCCGCGCCTTCATGGGCCGCACCGGCACGCTGTCTGCCGTAGCGGTAGCCCTGCTGGCTGGCAAAGATGCGCTGGCGCAAGGCATGGCCGGTGACACATCCAAGGACGTGGGCATCCTCAATGTGGCGCTGGGCCTGGAGCACGAAGCTATCAACGCCTACCAACTGGGTGCCGGCAGTGGCTTGCTGCAAAAGCCCGTGCTCGATGTCGCCGTGCGTTTTCAGGCCGACCACAAGGCCCACCGCGATGCGCTGATCGCCACCATCCAGAAGCTGGGTGGCACACCGGTGATGGAAAAGAAGCTGGAGGACTACGCCCGCGCGCTGAAGGCCGACACCCTGCGCAACCAGGGCGATGTGCTGGACCTGGCCGCGCGCCTGGAGCTGGGCGCCATCAACGCCTACCTGGGCGTGATCCCCGCGTTTGGCAACAAGGACCTGGCCAAGGTGGCCGGCCGCCTGGCTGCGGACGAGACCATGCACTACACGCTGCTGCAAAACGCGCTGGGCCGTCCGCTGCCCGCAGGCGCCTTGTCCTTCGGCGCGTAATCGGTATGCGTTGGTCCTGTGTGTTGCTCTTGGGTCTGCTGGGCCTCTCTGCGGGGGCCCAGGCCCAGTCGGTGGCGCGCGGGCAGGCGCTGTTCGAGAGCCGCTGCGTGGCCTGCCACAGCCTGGACGCCAACCGCGTGGGGCCCGCCCTGCGCGGCGTGGTGGGCCGCACGGCAGGCAAGGCCAAAGACTATTTTTATTCCGAAGCCATGGCTGCGGCCACCCAGGTATGGGATGTGCCCCAGCTCAAGGCCTGGCTCACCAACCCCGAAACCGTGGTGCCCGGGCAGGACATGAACTACCGCCTGGACATCGCCCAGGACCGCGACGACGTCGTGGCCTACCTGGCCTCCGTGTCCCCACCCGCTTCCAACACCCATCCTTACTCTCAGAAAGCAAAACCATGAAAACACGTACCGCCTTGTCCCTCGTGCTCGTTGCCGGCCTGGCAGCCTGCGCCAACCAGCCCATGCGCACACCGTTCAGCCAGGACAGCTTGCCCGCCGCAGTCAAGGTGCCCGCAGGCCACCGCGTGGCCATGGAAACCGCCGCTGCGGGCGACATCACCTACCAGTGCCGTGCCAAGAAAGACATGGCCGGCCAGTTTGAATGGGTGTTTGTGGGGCCGGATGCGGGCCTGAAGGACCGCAGCGGCAAGGTGGTTGGTCGCTACTTTGGCCCCCCCGCCACCTGGGAGAGCACCGATGGCTCCAAGGTCACCGCCACGCAAGTGGCCGTGGCCCCCCATGGCGACGCCAACATCCCGTTGCAACTGGTGAAGGCCAACCCCGCCATGGGCATGGGCGCCATGCAAGGTGTGACCTACATCCAGCGCGTGGCAACCGTAGGCGGCATTGCGCCCAAGGCCGCGTGCGCCCAGGCCAACGAAGGTGCCAAGCAAATCGTGCAGTACCAGGCCGACTACATCCTCTACAAATCCATGTAAGCCCCAGCTGGGCAGGCGCATACGGGGCTTCCATGGGCTGTCATATACTGTTCTTAAAAACAGTATTTGTATTTTGAACAGGGAGCCCCGCCATGCTTGACGACACCACTGCGCCCACCGGCTTGTTTGCCGACGACACCCAGGTCACCCGCTGCGTGTGGTGCCGTGCCACGCCCCACTACCAGCACTACCACGACCACGAGTGGGGCTACCCGGTGGACAGCGACACCCGCCTGTTCGAGAAGATCTGCCTGGAAGGCTTTCAGGCCGGCCTGAGCTGGCTCACCATCCTGAACAAGCGTGAATCATTCCGCGCCGCCTTTGCCGGTTTTGACATGGACAAGGTGGCCGCGTTTGACGATGCCGATGTGAAGCGCCTGGTGCTGGACGCCGGCATCGTGCGCCACCGCGGCAAGATTGAATCCACCATCAACAACGCAAAAAAAGCGATGGAACTTCGCAAGGAGTTCGGGTCGCTGGCCGCCTACTTTTGGCGCTTCGAGCCCGCGGCCACGACCCGCCCCAGCCAGATCACCCGGCAAACCCTGAGTGGCATCACCACCTCACCCGAGTCGATTGCCTTGTCAAAGGATCTGCGCAAGCGCGGCTGGAGCTTTGTCGGCCCCACCACCATGTACGCGTTTATGCAGGCCATGGGCTTGGTGAACGACCACCTGGAAGGCTGCCATGCGCGCGAGCGTGCCTTGCAGGCGCGGGCGGACTTTGTGGCGCCCAAGCCCGCTTGATGCGCGGCGCTGCGGTGGTTTAGGCCTGCGCCAGGCTCGCCCGCAAATTCTCAACACTGCCGTACAGGGCATTGCCCTGCAGCAGCCGGTCGCCGGTTGCACCGTGCACCACCAGCGCTGGCACGCCTTGCGCGTGGTGCTGGCGCATCAGGCGCTGCGCGGCCTGCACGCGCATGGCGTGGGCTTCGCGCAAGGCGGCATCGGGGCTCAGCAGGCGCTCGGCCGCTGCGGTCAGGCCCAGGGTACGTAGCTGCTGCGCCACCACACCCGCATCCGCCGTGTCCAGGCCCTGCACATACCGCGCTTCTTGCAACAACTTGAGCGCCTCCAGCTCGCGGGCGGGCTCGGTCAGCGCGACGGCGCAGAGCGCCAGCGTGGTGGTGGTCGAATCAAATGCGCTGCCCGGCTTGCCCAGCACGTTGGCACGGTAGGCCTCGGTGAAGCGCTGGCCGGTGAGCTTGGCAATGCGTACATCGTTGGACCAGGCGTAGTCGGCAAACGCAGCATCCATGGTGCGCCCGCCGCCAGAAAACAGGCCGGTGGGAGCCAGCGTCAGCGCGACCGATGGGTCTTGCGCCAGCTGCTGGAGGGCAGGGGAAGCGCCGTAGCACCAGCCGCACAGGGGGTCGAACAAATAGGTCACAGTGGTGGACATGGGAGGCTTTCAATCGTTGTTTTGGGTGGCAGCTGCAAGCGCCTGCTCAAACAGGGCAATCTCTTCTTGCAGGCTGCCGCGGCTGCGGAAGTGCCGGGCGGCGCGGTTGTACCAGTTCTCTGCGTCTTCCAGATCGCCTTCCTGCAAATGCAGGATGCCGTGCAACCAGGCGGCCAGCATGGAGTCGTCCTTCTGCACCAAGTCGTGCGCGGCGTGCCAGCGCCCGGCGTGCAGGTCTTGCAAAACTTGGTGAAGCGCGGTCATAGGGGACTTACCACTTCATCTCGCCGGTGTTGACCTTGGCTCCGATGTCCAGCGACAGGGCTCCGTCCGTCAGGGCAGGGTAGGCCTGTTTCATGGCGGGGATCAGGGTGGCGCTGGTTTTGTTGGCGGCCAGGTTCTTCTCGAAAGTCTGCAGGTAGTCCTTGGTAAAGGCAATCGCGCTGGCGTCTACCTTGGTGCCCGCCTTCATGTGGCCGGGAATCACCAGCTCGGGCTTCAGGGCGGCCATGTCGTCCAGCTGGGCCACCCAGGCGGCGCGCTCGGCGGCGGTTTGGGTGTCCGCGGTCCAGACGTGCATATTGCCGAACACGCCGATGTTGCCCACCACCGCCTTGATGGACGGGATCCAGGCGTAGGGGCGGTGTGCCAGCAGGCCTTGGGTGCCGCGGATCTCGATCGTTTGGCCTTCCAGCGTCAGCGTGTTGCCTTCCAGGGCGCGGGGCACCACGGGCTTGCGGGGAGCGTTGGCGCCCATCTTGGGACCCCAGAACGCGACCTTGCCCGCGAGCTTGGGGGCCAGCTTGCCCAGCACCGCGGGTGTGGTCACCACGTCGGCTTGGGGGAACACTTCTTTCAGGGCTTCCACACCGAAGTAGTAGTCGGGGTCGGCCTGGCTCACGTAGATGGTGGTGAGCTGCTTGCCACTGTCGAGCACGTTGGCCGCAATGCGCAAGGCGTCCGCACGGGTGAAACCGGCGTCGATGACGATGGCGTCTTTCTGGCCATAGACCAGGGTGGAGTTGACGTTGAAGCTGTTGCCGTCAGCGTTGTAGACCTTGACGGTGAGCGGCTGTTGGGCGTGGGCTGCCCCGAAAGTGATGGCCAGTGTTGCGGCGAGTACGGTCGTGCGGATCATGGGGAACTCCTAAAGGTTGTTGGACGCTTTGAGGACGTCTCATCAGCGTTGGAGTGAACTTTAATTTCAATAATCGAGCAGATAAACCCGATAATTCGCGCAAAACTGTTTCATAAATTGAGCAAATCATGGACCGACTGACCGCCATGCAGGTGTTTGTGGAGGTTGCGCAGAGTGGCAGCTTCAGTGCCACGGCCGACAAGCTGGACATGTCCCGCGCCATGGTGACGCGGTATGTGGGCGCGCTGGAGCAGTGGCTGGGCGCACGGCTCTTGCAGCGCACCACCCGCAGCGTGACCCTGACCGACGCCGGCGAGAGCTGCCTGCGCCGCAGCCAGCAGATGCTGGCGTTGGTGGACAACGTGGAAGAAGAAACCAGCCGCCACGACGGTGCGCTGCGCGGGCAACTGCGGGTGACCTGCAGCATGTCGTTTGCGTACGCCGAAATGGCGGCTGCGATTGCCGATTTTCTGGCGCTCTACCCGCAGCTCAAGATCGACCTCAATGCCAGCGAAGGCGCACTCAATCTGGTAGAGGCGCGCATCGATTTGGCCATCCGCATCAGCGCCGAGCCGGACCCGGCGCTCATCGGCCGGGTGCTGGCGCCCTGTGCCTCGGTGCTGGTGGCGTCCCCCGGCTATCTGGCCAAGCACGGCACGCCGGAGATTCCCACGGACCTGCTGACCCACCGCTGCCTGAGTTATGCCAACTTCGGCAAAAGCGTGTGGAAGCTGCAGCGTGGCGATGAACATGCCGAGGTGCAGGTGGGCAGCCATTTCAGTGCCAACGAGGCCACGGCCTTGCTGCGGGCCGCGCTTGCTGGCGGCGGGGTGGCCATGCAACCCACCTACCTGGCCAGCCCGCACTTGGCCGACGGCAGCTTGCAGGTGGTGCTGCCGCAGTGGCAACTGCCCATGATGTCCATCTACGCGCTCTACCCCTCGCGCAAGCACCTCTCACCCGCGGTGCGGGCTCTGCTGGACTTTTTGGCCGAGCGCTTTGCCAGTGAGTCGTGGAAGTGGCCTCGGTAGTTTGCTATCCATTTAATAGCTGTTCGCGCATATTCCATAAGCTATAGAGGCTTGTTTGACATAAAAATCAGCCCAAATGCTCCACCACCAGCACCGCCTTGGCCATGCCTTTGCCAGTGTTGCTGATGGCGTGCTGCACATCCACCGCATAACGTGCGCTGTCGCCTGCCTTGAGCACCTTGCTGCTGTCGGCGGCCTGCACCGTGAGGCTGCCACTGAGCACCGAGAGGTGTTCTTTCGCGCCCGCCTCGTGCGGCTCGGAGGCCAGCACGCCGCCGGGTTCCACCGCCAGTTCGTACCACTCCACCCGCCCCGCCAAGGCAATGGGCCCCAGGATGCGCAGCGTGCACTTGCCGTCCGGGCTGGTGGTGACCGGAATGGTGTGGGCCGGCACCAGCTCCACCGTGGGGGTGGCCTTGTCCGCCGGGGTATTGCCCAGCAGGTCGGTGAGGCTGATGCCCAGCGCCGTGGCCAGGCGCCACAGCACACCCACTGTCGGGTTGGCCTGGTTGCGCTCCACCTCCGACAGCATGGACTTGGACACCCCCGCGCGTTTGGAGAGCTCGTCCAGCGACAGCTGTTGCGCCTTGCGCGCGTCTTGCAGTTTGGAGCCGACGGCCGGTGGGCCTTCGGTCAAGGGAGTGGAGTGGGGGACTTGCGCCATCGTGGTGTTGGTCGGTAGAATGGATTTTTGTTCGATATACCGGAAATATCCGCTGAAACGATATTACACCGCCATGACCACTTTGCCAAACCCTGCCCACATCCCTCCCGGCTACCACTTGCAATTCGCCAGCGACAACACCTCCGGCATCTGCCCCGAGGCCATGCAGGCGTTTGCTGCGGCGAATACGGGGTTTGCCGCGTCGTATGGCAACGACGACGCCACCCGCCTGGCCTGCGACCGCCTGCGTGAGGTGTTTGAGGCCGATGCCGAAGTCTTCTTCGTCTTCAACGGCACGGCGGCCAATTCGATTGCGTTGGCCTCGCTGTGCCAGTCTTACCAGGCCGTCATTTGCAGCGACACCGCGCACGTGGAAACGGATGAGTGCGGCGCGCCCGAGTTTTTCTCCAACGGCTCCAAACTGCTCTCCGCCCCGCACCGCCACGGCAAGCTCACCTCGGCCGGGGTGCTGGAAGTCATCACCCGCCGCACCGATGTGCATTACCCGCGGCCCAAGGTCGTCACGCTCACCCAGTCCACCGAGATGGGTTCGGTCTACCAAAAGGGCGAGATCAGCGGCATCAGCCGCATCGCGCAAGAGCACGGCCTGAAAGTGCACATGGACGGCGCACGTTTTGCCAACGCCGTGGCCGCCCTCAAGGTGGCGCCGGCCGACATCACCTGGCGTGCCGGCGTGGACGTGCTGTGTTTTGGCGGCACCAAGATGGGCCTGCCGATTGGTGAGGCGATTGTGTTTTTTGACCGCAAGCTGGGCGAAGAGTTTTCCTACCGCTGCAAGCAGGCCGGGCAGCTGGCCTCCAAGATGCGTTACCTCTCCGCCCCCTGGCTGGCCATGCTGACCGACGGCACCTGGCTGCGCCATGCGGCGCATGCCAACGCCATGGCCCACCGCCTGTCCGAAAAAATTGCCGGCATCGCCGGAGCCGAGTTGCTGCTGCCCACCGAGGTGAACGGCGTATTCGTCAACCTGCCCGACCCCGCGATTGCCCGCCTCAAGGCCCTGGGCTGGACCTTCTACACCTTCATCGGCGGCGGTGCCCGATTCATGTGCTCCTGGGCCACCACCGAAGAGGCCGTGGACCATTTGGCGCATGATTTGGAGACGGTGCTGGCGGGGTGATGGGTGCTGCGAGTGCTATTAATTCAGTAGCTGCTCGCGCATATTCCACGGGCGCTAGAGGTCTATTTGGATTGTAAGTTCTAGTGCAGCGACTTGCTGGCCCAAGCCTGCAGGGCCAGACGCACCGGGTGGCGGGCGCTGGCGTCGGCGCGGCCACCGAGCCAGTAGCCCAGCAGGTCGGCCGCAATCTCGTAGGGGTGGTAGAGCCCGTTGCGGTCCGGGAAGGTATTCACATAGGCGGCAACACCCAGCAGCGGCTGGGTCACAGGCTGGCCATCGCGCTCCTGCATGCGCCACTCCCCTTGGTCCCGCTGGTACATCACGGCCAGCATTTGAAAGTCGCGCGGCATGCTGGGCGTCTTCAGGTTGCTGAGCTGCAGGTAAGGCAGCACGGCTTGGCCGGGCGTGTCGGGCAACGGAAATATCCACTCGCTCAACGGGGCGTCGGGGTTGACCACGCCACGCGCCAGCAAGGACGGCGTTTGTGGTGCGGCAACGCGCGTAAAGCCCAGCACCTCGCTGGCCAAGGTGTCGAACAGTGCGGGCTGGGTACGCTGCAGCACATGGGTTTGCTCGTGCACCAGCAGGTAGCTCAGAAAGCCTTGCAATCCGGCCAGCTCTTTGGCGCGGTAGGGTGCCAGCAGGCTCTGCATGAGCCCGGCACTGAACACAATGGTGTCGCCCCTGGTATGGGGCAAGCCGCCTTCCACCTTGTCGCTGACCTTGGCAAACTTCCAGGGCGTGCGGGTGTAGAGCGGGGCCTTCTCGGTGAGCGTGGGCCACAGCGCACCCACGGCCCAGCGCAGCATGGCCTGTTCGTCGGCAGAGAACTCTTGTACTTCGCTGGCGTAGTGGGCGCGGGCCTGTTCACGTGCGGTGGCCAGGGGCAGGTTCAGCAGGTCCAGCCGGGTTTTGGCCACCAGCTCGGGCGTCTGCATGGCCTCAAAGTAGGGCTGGGCGCCGGGTCCCGCCATCAGGCTTGCGGCTTCGCTGCGGTTCAGAAACTGCAGCGTGGGCTCTGCGGCCCGGGCCAGCCCGAGCCAGCTGCTGCCGGCCAGGCACAGGGCCAGAAGTCCCAGGTGGCGGCGCAGCATGTGCGCCTTAAGCCAGGCGGGTGCGGTGCCGCGCAATCTGCGTCTTCACCTGCGCTGGCGCCGTGCCGCCCAAAATGTTGCGGGCGTTCAGCGAGCCGCGCAGGCTCAGGCACTCGTAGACATCTTTCTCGATGCTGGCGTGGAAGCCTTGCAGCACCGTCAGTGGCAGCTCGGACAGGTCGCAGGCGTGGGTTTGGGCGGCCTTGACGGCGTGGGCCACGGTCTCGTGGGCATCGCGGAAGGGCAGGCCTTTTTTCACCAGGTAATCGGCCAGGTCGGTGGCGGTGGCGTAGCCCTTCAGGGCAGCGCGCTCCATGGCTTCGGCGTTCACGCTGATGCCGCCTTCCTTCTGGCCGGTGGCTGCATTCACCTGACCGCCAATCATCTCGGAGAAGATGCGCAGCGTGTCTTTGAGTGTGTCCACTGTGTCGAACAGCGGCTCCTTGTCTTCCTGGTTGTCCTTGTTGTAGGCCAGGGGTTGGCCCTTCATCAGCGTGATCAGGCCCATCAGGTGGCCGACCACGCGGCCGGTCTTGCCGCGTGCCAGCTCGGGTACGTCGGGGTTTTTCTTCTGCGGCATGATGCTTGACCCGGTGGTGAAGCGGTCGGCAATCTTGATGAAGCTGAAGTTCTGGCTCATCCAGATGATGAGTTCTTCGCTCATGCGGCTGATGTGCACCATGGTCAGGGTGGCGGCGCTGGTGAACTCGATCGCAAAGTCGCGGTCGCTCACGGCGTCCAGGCTGTTCTGACAGACGCCGTCCATGGCCAGGGTCTTGGCCACGCGCTCGCGGTCCAGCGGGTAGCTGGTACCGGCCAGGGCGGCGCTGCCCAGCGGCAGGCGGTTGGTACGGCGGCGCACTTCGTTAAAGCGCTCGGCATCGCGGCTGAACATTTCCACATAGGCCAGCATGTGGTGACCAAAGCTCACGGGCTGGGCCACTTGCAGGTGGGTGAAGCCGGGCAGGATGACTTCGGCATTCGCTTCGGCCACATCGACCAGCGACTTTTGCAGGTCCACCAGCAGCTCGCCAATCAGGTCAATTTCGCTGCGCAGCCACAGGCGCACGTCGGTAGCGACCTGGTCGTTGCGGCTGCGGCCGGTGTGCAGGCGCTTGCCGGCATCGCCCACCAGCTGGGTAAGGCGGGCTTCGATGTTCAGGTGCACGTCTTCGAGGTCCAGCTTCCATTCAAAGGCGCCGGATTCGATCTCGCCCCAGATTTGGGCCATGCCTTTCTGGATGGATGCATGGTCTTCGGCACTGATGATGCCCTGCGCTGCCAGCATCTCGGCATGCGCCAGACTGCCGGTAATGTCGGCCTGCCAAAGGCGCTTGTCAAAGAACACGCTGGAGGTGTAGCGTTTGACCAGATCACTCATGGGCTCAGAAAACAGCGCGGACCACGCCTGGGACTTTTTATCGAATTGGTTTTGGGACATGGGAGACGCTTCTCAGAATGGAGTCAAAATCTGCTGAACATGAACGACACCCAAATATTATCGACGTTCCAGGAGCTGGGCCCAGAGCCCGTGGCCGACAGCAAGGCTCCGGCGTTGGTGTTCGATGCCTGCCAAATCGGTGTGGTGTTGCGGGCGGTGCTGTTTGTGGAACTTGCGCTGGGGGTGGCATCGATGTTTGCCGCCGCTACGCCGTGGAATTGGGTGCTCCGCTTTTCGCTCGTCACCGGGGGGGCTCTGCCGGCCACGCTGGCCTGGCTGCTGTCGGCCTGTGTGGCCAAGCGCTGGCTGGCGCGCCTGCGGCCTGCGATGCAGTACGCCGTGGCCATCGGGCTGGGTGCGGTGGCCGGGCTCTATGGCTGTGGCCTGCTTGTTGTTTCGGGCCTGTTGTTGGATGCGCCGTGGGTGGGCAGTGCCAGCAGCGGTGCCTTGCTCTCGTCTATTTTGGTGGCGGCGCTGGTGATGCGCGCCAAGGGGCGCACCCCAGCCGATACCGCGGCGCGCCTGGCCGAACTGCAGTCGCGCATTCGCCCGCACTTTTTGTTCAACACACTCAACAGCGCCATTGCGCTGGTGCGCGCCGAGCCCGCCAAGGCTGAGGCGCTGCTGGAAGACCTGAGTGACCTGTTTCGCCATGCGCTGATGGACCAGGGCGCTGCCGTGACGCTGGCCGATGAAATTGCGCTGGCCCGGCGCTACCTGGCCATTGAGCAGGTGCGCTTTGGCGAGCGCCTGGATGTCGAGTGGGCGCTGGACCCCGAGGCGGACCACGCCAAGTTGCCGCCACTCTTGCTGCAGCCGCTGGTGGAAAACGCCGTGCGCCACGGCGTGGAGCCCAGCGCCACAGGGGCGGCTGTTCGCATCTCCACCCAGCGCCGCGGTGCTATGGTGGTGGTGAAGATCACCAACACGGTGCCGGCAGGCCAGGGCTCGGAAGGCCATGGCCTGGCGTTGCGCAATGTGCAGGACCGTCTGGCCCTGTTGCACGATGTACAGGCCCAGTTTCGCTGTGGCCTCAAAGATGGTGTGTACCAGGTTCGCATGGAGTTTCCCGCATGACTGCAACAGTCCCTCTCTCTCGTCGTTTGCAGGTGATGGTGGTGGATGACGAGGCCCTGGCCCGTGCCCGCCTGCGCACCCTGCTGGGCGACTGCTACAACCCGGGTGCCGAGGTGGTGGCCGAAGCTGCCAATGCGGGCCAGGCACTGGAGTTCTTGCGCGGGCGCCGGCTGGATGTGGTGTTTCTGGACATCCACATGCCGGGGGCTGATGGGCTGGCACTGGCGCAAACCCTCAAGACCCTGCCGCAGCCGCCGGTGGTGGTGTTTGTCACGGCGCATGCCGAGCACGCCCTGCAGGCTTTTGACCTGGAGGCCGCCGATTACCTGACCAAGCCGGTCCGGCTGGAGCGGCTGCAAGCGGCGCTACAAAAAGCAGAGCGGCTTGCGCATGTTTCATCGGGGCTGGGCGGTGTTTTTGCTTCAAACGAAGTGCTGGTGATCCAGGAGCGGCACCGCACCGAGCGCGTGCCGCTGCAGCAGGTCCTGTACTTCAAGGCCGAGCTGAAATACATCACCGTGCGCACCGCGGCGCGCAGCTACATCTTGGATGGTGCGCTCAACGACCTGGAGACCAAATACGCCGAGCACTACCTGCGCATCCACCGCAACGCCATCGTGGCGCGCTGGGCCATTCGTGCGCTGGAAAAGCACTATGACGCCGAAGAGGGTGAGGGCTGGGCTGTGCGGCTGCAAGGGGTCGAGGAGCTGCTGTCGGTGTCGCGCAGGCAGTTGGCGACGGTGCGTGGGTTGATTGCCCAATGAGGGCGGCCTTGTTGTTCCGGTGTTTCCGTTGGGTGTTCCCGTCCATGTGGTTGGCACTTTGTGCCGCAGGTGTCGGCCATGTGGCTGCGGCGGAGCGTGTTCGCATCGGCGCGGAGGACGATTGGCGCCCGTACTCGTATGTGGCTGAGGGCAAACCGGTGGGGTTGGCCGTGGACTTGGCGCGCGCAGCCTGGGCGGCTGCGGGTGTGGATGTTGAGCTGGTGTCTCTGCCGTATGCCCGCTGCATGAAAGAGGTGGACAACGGTACGTTGGCAGGGTGTTTCGACACCTTGCGCGATGCCCGCACCGAAGGCAAATACCTTTGGCACAAGCGCCCCTTGTTCAAGGCCCGCATTGCCATCTATGGCCGGGTGCAGGGTGCCACGGCCACCCGGGTGGAGCCCGCTGACCTGCTGGGGCGCCGTGTTGGTGTGACCAATGGCTACGACTATGGCGAGGCGTTTGACAACGACTCTCGCATGGTGCGCGATGTGGCACCTTCGGACCTCATTTCCTTGCGCAAGCTGGTGGCCGGTCGCGTGGATTACGTGCTGGTGTATGACCGCGTTGCGCAGGAAATCGCCCGCGTACATCCCGAACTGGGACAAGCGTTCGTACAGCGCGGCGTGCTGGTGGAGCCACTGCTGTACCTCTCATTCACCAAGCGGCAGCCAGGTCTGCGGACACTGATCGCCCGGTTTGATGCCGGGCTGGAAAAAATCTACAAATCGGGCGAGTACGCACGCATCGAGGCGCGTTGGCGGTAGTGGGGTCCTGCGCATCCGACGATGCGCAGGGTCACTTTAGCCCGTATTGCGCAGCCCGGCGGCAATGCCGTTGATGGAGATGTGGATACCACGTTGCACGCGTTCGTCGGCCTTGCCTTCACGGTAGCGGCGCACCAGTTCCACCTGCAGGTGGTGCAAGGGGTCGATGTAGGGGAAGCGGTGACGAATGGAGCGCTGCAGGGCGGCGTTGTTGGCCAGGCGGTTTTTCTCGCCGGTGATGGTGGCCAGGGCCTGGGCTGTGGCGTGCCATTCGGCCTCGATGGCGGTGAAGATTTTCTTGCGCAGGCGCGCATCACCCACCAGTTCGGAGTAGCGTGACGCAAGTGCCAAGTCACTCTTGGCCATCACCATGTCCATGTTGGAGAGCAGGGTGCCGAAGAAGGGCCATTGCTTGTACATCTTCTGCAGCAGGGCCAAGCGCTCTTTCTGCTCGGCTGCGGTGCCGTTGCTGATGAACTTTTGCACCGCAGAGCCGAAGCCAAACCAGCCGGGCAATGTCAAGCGGCACTGGCCCCAACTGAAGCCCCAGGGAATGGCGCGCAGGTCTTCGATCTTTTGCGAGGCCTTGCGCGAGGCGGGACGAGAGCCGATGTTGAGTTCGGCAATCTCGCGAATGGGGGTGGAGCTGAAAAAATACTCGGTGAAACCCGGGGTCTCGTACACCAGCGCGCGGTAGGCAGACATGCTGTTCTGCGACAGCTCGGCTGCCGCTTCCAGAAACGCCTTGGTGGCGGACTTGGTCGGTTGCAGCAGCGTGGCTTCCAGCGTGGCGGCCACCAAAGTTTCGAGGTTGCGCCGGCCGATTTCGGGGTTGGCGTATTTGGAGCCAATCACCTCACCCTGCTCGGTCAGGCGGATCTGGCCGCGCACGGTGCCGGGGGGCTGGGCCAAAATCGCCTGGTAGCTGGGGCCGCCGCCGCGTCCGACCGTGCCGCCACGGCCGTGGAACATGCGCAGCTGGATCTTGTGTTGGGCCGCCAGCACGTCGAACAGCTCCACCAATGCGATCTCGGCGCGGTACAGCTCCCAGTTGCTGGTAAAGATGCCGCCGTCCTTGTTGGAGTCGGAGTAGCCCAGCATGATGTCCTGCTCGGAGCCACTGCGCTTGACCAGCTCCGCCACGCCGGGCAGGGCGTAGAAGTCGCGCATGATGGGCGCGGCGTTGCGCAGGTCTTCAATGGTTTCGAACAGCGGCACGACGATCAGGTCGGCCGTGGCTTGTGCGTCCAGTGTGCCGCGCATCAGCCCCACTTCTTTTTGCAGCAGCAGCACTTCGAGCAAGTCGCTCACGGTTTCGGTGTGGCTGATGATGTAGTGGCGGATGGCCTCATGCCCAAAGCGCTCGCGCATGACTTTGGCGGCGGCAAAAATCGCCAGTTCTCCCTGGGCATGGGCCGAATACTCCACGCCATGTACGCGCAGCGGGCGTGCATCGTTCAACAGACCCAGCAGCAGCGTGCGCTTGGCGGCTTCGTCCAGCGCACTGTAGTCAGCTTCCACACGGGCCGTGGCCAGCAGCTCGGCCACCACTTCCTCGTGCTTGTCAGAGCTTTGGCGCAAGTCCACCGTAGCCAGATGAAAGCCAAACACTTCCACCGCACGGATCAGCGGGTGCAGGCGCTGCTTGATCAGGGCGGCACCGTGGTGGGCCTTGAGTGAGGCGGCGATGGTGCGCAGGTCGGCCACCAGCTCCTGTGCCAGCAGGTAGGGGTTTTGCGGTGCGACGGCGTGTCGGGCGGCCTCGGTGCCGGTCAGGCTTTTCAGCGTGGCCGCCAGGCGCGCGTACATGCCGGTCAGGGCGCGGCGGTAGGGCTCATCCTTGCGGTGTTCGTTCTGGTCGGGGGAGCGTTCGGCCAGGGCCTGCATCTCGGGGGTGCAGTCGGCCAGCATGGCGGAGATGGATAGCTCACCGCCCAGGTAATGCACCTCGGTCAGGTAGTGGCGTAGCGCCACTTCGGCCTGGCGGCGCAGCGCGTACTCCAGGGTCTGGGCGCTGACGTTGGGGTTGCCATCACGGTCGCCACCAATCCACTGGCCCATGCGCAAAAAGCTGTGCACGGGCTGGGTACCGAGCATGTCTTCCAGGTCGGCGTAGAGCTTGGGAATCTCGCGCAGGAAGGTGGACTCGTAGTAGCTCAGCGCATTCTCAATCTCGTCGGCCACAGTCAGCTTGCTGAACCGCAGCAGGCGCGTCTGCCAGAGCTGCATCACGCGGGCGCGCATCTGGGCTTCGTTGGCGGCCAGTTCCTTGGGGGTGAGTGCGTCTTTCCGGCTGTCGATTGACACCGCGCGTTGCTTGATTTCGTCGCGTGTGGTCAGCAACTGTGCGATGTCGCGTTCGGCGTCCAGAATGCTCTTGCGCTGCACTTCGGTGGGGTGGGCGGTGAGCACGGGCGAGACATAACTTTGCGCCAGGGTTTGCGAGATGGTCTTGGGCGCAATGCCGGCCCAGCGCAGGCGCGACATGGCGACTTCGATGCTGCCTTCTTGTGTGTCACCAGCGCGCTCATGCACATCGCGGCGGCGAATGTGGTGGCGGTCTTCGGCCAGGTTGGCCAGATGCGAAAAATAGGTGAAGGCGCGAATCACGCTGACCGTCTGGTCCCCGCTCAGGCCCTTGAGCAGCTTCTTGAGTGCTTTGTCGGCCTCGTGGTCGGCATCGCGGCGAAATGCCACCGACAAGGTGCGGATCTGCTCGATCAGTTCGTAGGCTTCAACGCCCTCCTGTTCCCGAATCACATCGCCCAAAATCCGGCCCAAGAGGCGGATGTCTTCAACCAAGGGACGCTCGTTGTCTTTGCTGCGCTTGGCCGTCTCTGCGGCAGGTGCTTTTTTCATGGGTCTGGATCGAGGGGGGTGGGAGGGGCTTCGAGGGAAGCAAGGATCGCGCCCATGCTAGCATCGAAGGCATTCCACCGATTACTAGCAGGTTACGACTTTGCCTCATTTTACGATCGCCACACGCGAGAGCCGGCTGGCCCTTTGGCAAGCAGAACATGTCAAAGCTTTGCTGGAGCAGCAAGGCGCCTCTGTCACCCTGCTGGGCATGACCACCAAGGGTGATCAAATCCTGGACCGCTCGCTGAGCAAAGTGGGTGGCAAGGGCCTGTTCGTCAAAGAGCTGGAAGTGGCGTTGGAAGAGGGGCGCGCCGATCTCGCCGTGCACTCGCTCAAAGACGTTCCCATGGAGCTGCCCGAAGGGTTCGAGCTGGCCTGCGTGATGGAGCGTGAGGACCCGCGCGACGCCTGGGTGTCCAGCCGTTACGCGAGTGTGTTCGACTTGCCGCAAGGTGCGGTGGTGGGCACTTCCAGCCTGCGCCGCGTGGCTCTGTTGCGCGCCATGCGCCCGGACCTGACGATTGAGCCCCTGCGCGGCAACCTGGACACCCGTTTGCGCAAGCTCGATGAAGGCCTGTACGACGGCATCGTGCTGGCGGCTGCCGGGCTCAAACGCCTGGGGCTGGCCTCCCGCATCCGCAGTACCTTCGCGGTGGAGCAGCTGCTGCCAGCAGCTGGGCAAGGCGCCTTGGGTATTGAGGTATGCACGGGCCGTGAGGATGTACGCGCCGCGCTGCAGCATCTGGCCCACACGCCCACCTGGCTGGCCGTGGCCGCCGAGCGCGCGGTCAGTCGCATGATGGGCGGCAGCTGTTCCATGCCGCTGGCGGCCTACGCCACGCTGGAGGGCACGCAGCTGCATATCCGCGCGGCTTGGGGTGATGCCGAAGGCCAACATCCCCTGGTCACCGCACAGGCCCAGGGCCCGGTGCAGAGCCTGGCCGATGCCACGGCCCTGGGCGAGCAGGTGGCCCTGCACCTGCAGGCCGGTGTACAGGCCATGTCCCCACCCGGAGTTTGAAGCCATGCGTGTGATCGTGACCCGTCCCGAAGGCGAAGCCCAAAAGTGGGTTAGCACCTTGCAAGGTGCCGGCTACCAAGCCACGAGCCTGCCCTTGATCGAGGTGCGGCCTACGGCGCAGCCGCAGGCCGTGCAAGAGGCCTGGCGGCAGATCGCGCAGTGGGATGCGGTGATGTTTGTCAGCCGCAATGCGGTTGACCATTTTTTTGCATTAAAACCCGACCTAGCCCCCGTGTTTACTGCGCAAGCAGCTATTAAAAAGAGAGCATATGTGACCGGCCCAGGCAGCTATTCGGCGCTTTTGCGTGCGGGGGCCGAGGCGCCCTGGATCGACTCGCCCGACCATGCCGCCGGTTTGTTTGACTCCGAGGCCCTGTGGCATGTGGTGCGCGGACAAATGCGCCCGGGCTTTCGCCTGCTGATTGTGCGTGGTACCACGGTGGACGGTGCTGGCAGTGACGAGGGTGTGGGTCGAGACTGGTTTGCCAAACAGGCCACGGCAGCCGGTGCACAGGTGGATTTTGTGGTGGCCTACCAACGCCAGCAGCCGCAACTGGATGCCCGGCAGCGGGAGCAGGCCTATGCCGCTGCCAGCGATGGCACGGTTTGGTTGTTCAGCAGCTCAGAAGCGATTGCCAATTTGCAAGCCCAGTGCCCGGCGCAGCCGTGGCAGGCCGCCCGCGCAGTAGTGACCCATCCGCGTATTGGCAAGGCTGCACGTGAAGCCGGCTTTGGTGTGGTGCGGGAGTCACGCCCCGCGCTGCCGGCGCTGATGGCGTCGATAGAATCGTTGCAATGAACGCCGAGTCTGCTGTCCCTGTTGAAGCCCCCTTTCTGGAGCAGTCCCCGCCTGCAGCTTTGTTGCCGACCGTGAAGTCCTCGCGTCGGTGGTTACGTGGTGTGGCGGTGGTGGCCGTCGTGGGCTTGGTGGCCAGCGCCTTGTTGTGGCAAAAGCTCAGCACGATCCAGGAGCAATTGGCGCGTCAGAGTGCAGATACCGGCTCCCAGGCCAACGAGGCGCGAACCATCGCCCGCCAAGCTCAGGAGCTGGCGATAGAAACTGCGGCCAAGCTGGCGATGACGGAGGCGCGTTTGAGCGAGGTGTCCCTGCAGCGCAGCCAGCTCGAAGAGCTGATGCAAAGCCTGTCGCGCTCGCGTGACGAGAACCTGGTGGTCGACATTGAGTCCGCCGTGCGCCTGGCGCAGCAACAGGCACAACTCACCGGCAGTGCCGAGCCCTTGCTGGCCGCCCTCAAGACCGCCGAACTGCGCGTGGCCCGTGCGGCCCAGCCGCGCCTGACCCCGGTGCAGCGCGCCATCGCCAAGGATGTGGCGCGCATCAAGGCCACGGCACTGGCCGATTTGCCCGCTTTGTTGGTCAAGCTTGATGAACTGGTGCAGCTCACTGACGATCTGCCGGTTGCCAACGCGGTGTCTTTGGCCCGCCCGGCTGAGAGCCTCAAGCGCAAGGACGCGGAATCGATGGCCGGTTGGTGGAATCGTGCCATTGCGGTGGTGCATGCCGAGTTGCGCAGCCTGGTGCGGGTGAGCCGCATTGACAACCCCGACGCGGTTCTGCTGACGCCAGAGCAGGCGTTTTTCCTGCGCGAGAACCTCAAGCTCAAATTGCTCAATGCCCGGCTGGGCCTGCTTACGCGTCACAACGATGCTGCGCGTTCGGATCTGGCCGCAGCCTCCGCGGCCTTGGCCCGTTACTTTGATGCGTCTTCGCGCAAGACGCAGTCCGCCCAGACCTTGTTGCAGCAGCTGCAAGGCCAGACGCGTGCGCTGGAACTGCCGCGTGTGGACGAGACCCTGGCGGCGCTCACCACTGCAGCGGCGGGGCGCTGAGATGCGGGCGGCACTTTGGCTTCTCGCCTTGTTTGCGGTGGCGGTGGCAAGCGCCTTGTTTGCGGGTAACAACCAGGGCACGGTGACGCTGTACTGGCCACCGTACCGTATCGACCTGTCGCTGAACCTGGTGCTGGTGTTGCTGGCGGTGTTGTTTGTAACCCTGCACCTCGCACTGCGTGCCCTGTCGGGCCTGCTGCATATTCCGGTGCAGGCCAAGCGTTGGCGTCTGCTCTACAAAGAGCGCGCGATGCACGAGGCGCTGCTGGACTCCCTCTCCAACCTGGTGGCGGGGCGTTTTGTGCGGGCTCGCAAGGCAGCCGAGCTGGTGGTGACGCTGGAAGAATCCTTGCGCAGCAGCGAAGAGCACACCGCCCACGGCGTGCGGCTGCGCACCATGTCTCACTTGATTGCGGCCGAGAGCGCCCACGCCCTGCAAGACCGCAGCCGGCGCGAGCAGCATTTCCAGAGTGCGCTGGAGCTGACACGGCCGCGTGATGCACAGGATGGACGGGATGGCGTGCTGATGCGCGCAGCGCGCTGGTCCTTTGAAGACCGCGATGCCTCGCAGTCGCTGGAGTGGCTGGACCAACTGCCGCAGGGCACAGCTCGCCGCACCATCGCCCTGCGCCTGCGCCTCAAGGCGGCGCGCCTGGCGGGGCAGTCGCGTGCAGCACTCGATGCCGTGCGTTTGCTAACCAAACACCGTGCCTTTTCGGAGGTGGCCGGTGCCGGGATTGCACGCGGACTGGCACTTGAAGTTCTGCGATCGGCCCATGACCCCATGCAACTGCAGCGCGCTTGGGAGGCGCTGGAGATGGCCGAGAGGCATATGCCTGAGGTCGCGCTGGAGGCGGCGGAGCGTTGCCTCCAGTTGGGCGGCGATGTGGCCCTGTCGCGCCAGTGGGTGTTGCCATTGTGGACTGCCATCGGTGAACGTCTGGACGCATTGAGCCCTGCACTGCGGGTGCGCGTGGTGCGTGTACTGGAAAAAGGCTTTGCCCAGGCCACCGGCACACCCGATGCTGCATGGCTGCAGCGTATTGAGTCCTTGCAACTGGCCAACCCCGGCGACCCTTTGCTGCAGTACTTGGCCGGTGTCATGTGTGCACGGCTGGAGTTGTGGGGCAAAGCCCAGCAGATGCTGCGCCAATCTTTGACCATGCTCAAGGACGCTGACCTCAAACGGGATGCTTGGTGCGCCCTGGCCGAACTGGCGGAACAGAGGCAGGACATGGCCGCTGCTGCACAGGCCTACAAGGCGGCCGCCAAAGCGTGACGCGCTGAACTTTCAGGGCTATTATCCGGCCCATGGCCACACTCATAGACCACCTGATCAAGCTCACAGACCACCGCGACCGCGATCTGCTGGAGCTCACGCTGTCCAAGGCCTTGATTGACCTGGTACCCATTCAACGTGTCATTGTTGCGCGGGTGGTTAGCGAAGAAGGCATCAAACGCTGGCTGGAAGTGGCGACGCTGGACGCCAAGGGAGGGGGCAAGGTGGTGGACCCGCTGCGGGTGGACTTCCAAAAACTGCCTCTGCTCGACGACAACCGGGATCGCCTGCGGGCCCTGCAAAACCGTGAGCGAATCGAGATCGCCTGGGCTGGCGAAGACGGTCCTCGCATCACCTACTTCCCATTGTTTGCCGAGACCCTCAACGAGGACGAAGGTGTGCTGGAGATTCACTCCGCGTCGGCCTTGACGGAGGAGCAGGTACAAACACTGGCGCAGGTTCAGCATGTGTTTCGCAATATGTACCACCTGCTGGCCTACAGCGACCGCGATGCGCTGACCGGCTTGCTCAACCGCAAGTCCCTGGACGACACCTTTTACAGCGCCGTGCTCGACGAGCTTGGCGAGGGGCCCGAGTCCCAGTCGGAGTCTTTGAAGGTGACCGTGGCGCCGGGCCAGGAGCGCCGTCACCGGGTGCCGCCCAACTACTGGATGGGCACCATCAGCATCGACAACTTTGGCCTGCTCAATGACAAGAACGGCCACCTGATTGCCGAAGAGGTACTGTTGCTGGTGGCACGCATCATGAACAACACCTTCCGCACCTATGACCGGCTATACCGCTTGGGCGGAGAGCAGTTTGCCGTGCTCATGCACTGCCCCGACGAAGCCCTGGTGTTGGCAGCATTTGAACGTTTTCGCGCCAACATCGAGAAGTTCAACTTCCCTCAGGTGGGACGCGTCACCATTTGTGCCGGCTTTACCCGCATCACGCCGGACGACTCGCCCAGCACGGCGCTGGAGCACGCCGAGCGTGCGGTGGACTATGCCCAGCACAACGGTCGAAACAAGGTGTTCAGCCACGCGGAGCTGGTGCGCAAGGGCTTTTTTGGGGATGCGCTGAAGATCGGCGCTGTGGACCTGTTTTAACGGCCTTTTGACAGACCAAAAAAAGGGGCACCGCGGTGCCCCTTTTTACTTAGCCTGCCGTGTTTTCTTCAAACGGCAAGCTCATGTTGCGCAGATCGCGCCGGGTTTCCACCAGCACCAGCGGTCCCGCGTCCACCACCACAGGGGCAGGGCGCTCGCGGGGCACATGTACGGGCTTGGGCTCGGCTGCAATGGCAGCTTGTACGGCAGCAATCTTGGCTGCATCCGAGTTCACCCACTGCAGGCCTGAACCTTGGGCCACTTGCTGCAAGGACTCGGTAGGCAGTGCATAACCTGCTACTTTGGGCATGCTGCCAGTCACTGCAGGGGTGGCGGGTGCAACGGTCGGTGCAACGGCCATCGCCACAGGGGCGGGGGCTACCGCAACGGCGGGCTGTGGCTCAACAGGGACGGCCACGGCTACTTGCGGCGCTTCGTCTGTGGGCTGTTGCTGGGCGTCTGGCTGCTCGCCACGTTCCTGGCGGTTGCCACGGTCACGACCATAGCGGTCACGTGAGCGGCGTTGGCCTTCTCCGCTGGCATTTCGCCCGTCGGCGGGTGTGCCTGCTTCACCAGGGGCTGCTTCAGCATCACCTTGGGTACTGGGGGTGGTGTCAGCGAAAGCGAGTGCGGATTGCGGCTCCGCATCGCTGCGGTTGCCTTCGTCCTGGCGTGGGCCACGTTCGTCGCGGCGGCCATTGCGATTGCGTCCACGACCACGCCCTTCACGACCTTCTCCCCGGACCTCGGTGTTCACATCTGCGGCACCTTCTGGGCGGGCGTCTGTGGTTTCCTCGGCGCGTGTATCCTGGCGGGGCTCGGCGCTGCGCTCAGCGTTCTCTTCACGCGGGCCGCGACCTTCGCCGCGGTTGCGTCCACGGCCTTCACCACGGGGGGCGCGGTCTTGGCGCGGTTCGCCACGGCCATCGCCGCGGGGGGCGTTGCCGTTGTCAGCGCCTGCGGACACTTGAACTTCCTGGCCTGCTACGGCTGCACCGGCGTCCATGCGCTCGTTGCGCTGGGCACCACCCTGGCGCTCACCACGCTCGCCGCGTTCACCACGGTTGCGGCCATTGCGACCACCGCGTTCACCACGCTCTGCACCGCCTTCGGGACGGGCTTCGCCACGGTTTTCGTCACGTGGGCCACGGCCGTCGGCGCGGGGCTCATTGCGGCCACCGCGGCTGTTGCGGCCTTCGCCACGTTCGCCACCACGGTCGCTGCGTTCACCGCCACGGCCACCGTTGCGGTTGCCATCACGGCTACGGCCGTCACGGCCTTCGCGCTTGTCTTCGGTCTTTGCGGTCGCGGGTGCGGGCTTGGCCACGGGTGCGGCTTCTTCCATACCCAGCAGGCCCTTGATCCAGCCAAAGAAACCTTTGCCTGCGGGCGCAGGCGCCGCCACAACGGGCTTGGCGACAGGCGCTGCAGCCTGCGGCTTGGCCACTTCGGGCTTGGGCGGGGCGATGGGGGCGGGTGCGTCCGGCAGCACGCCCTTGATGACCGGGGTCTGCTTGTTGGTCGGCTCTTGCGAACGGCGGGTCACGCCGGTGGCCTCTTCCATGTCATCCGCCATCTTGTAGCTGGCTTCGATGTGGTCCAGGCGCGGGTCGTCGTGCTTCAGGCGTTCCAGCTTGTAGTTCGGTGTTTCCAGTGTCTTGTTGGGCACCATCAGCACGTTGATGCGCTGCTTGAGCTCAATCTTGGCGATTTCGGTACGCTTCTCGTTCAGCAGGAAGGACGCTACATCGACGGGCACCTGGCACAGCACGGAGGCGGTGTTGTCCTTGAGGGATTCTTCCTGGATGATGCGCAGAATCTGCAGCGCCGAGCTCTCGGTGTCGCGGATGTGGCCGGAACCACCGCAACGCGGGCAGGGGATGGAGGCACCTTCGGAGAGGGCCGGGCGCAGGCGCTGGCGGCTCATTTCCATCAGACCGAACTTGGAGATGGTGCCGAATTGCACGCGGGCACGGTCCTGGCGCAGCGCGTCGCGCAAGCGGTTTTCCACTTCGCGGCGGTTGCGGGACTCTTCCATGTCGATAAAGTCGATCACGATCAGGCCACCCAAGTCGCGCAGACGCATCTGGCGCGCCACTTCGTCAGCGGCTTCCAGGTTGGTGCGGGTGGCGGTTTCTTCGATGTCGCCGCCCTTGATGGCGCGGGCCGAGTTGACGTCCACGGACACCAAGGCTTCGGTGTGGTCGATCACGATGGCGCCGCCGGAGGGCAGTTGCACCGTGCGGGCGTAGGCCGATTCGATCTGGTGTTCGATCTGGAAGCGGCTGAACAGCGGTGCGTCATCACGGTAGCGCTTCACGCGCGCTGCGTGCTCGGGCATCACGTGGGCCATGAACTGCTGGGCCTGTTCGTACACGTCGTCGGTGTCGATCAGGATGTCGCCGATGTCGTGGTTGAAGTAGTCACGGATCGCGCGGATTACCAGCGAAGACTCTTGGTAGATCAGGTAAGCACCCTTGCCGCCCTTGGCGGCGCCGTCGATCGCGGTCCACAGCTTCAAGAGGTAGTTCAGGTCCCACTGCAACTCAGGTGCGCTACGGCCGATGCCGGCGGTGCGGGCGATGATGGACATGCCGTTGGGGTATTCCAACTGGTCCATGTTTTCTTTGAGCTCCGCGCGGTCGTCGCCCTCGATGCGGCGCGAAACGCCACCGCCACGGGGGTTGTTGGGCATCAAGACCACATAACGGCCGGCCAGCGAGACGAAGGTGGTCAGGGCTGCGCCCTTGTTGCCACGTTCTTCTTTTTCCACTTGCACCAGCAGTTCCTGGCCTTCGCGGATGGCGTCCTGGATGCGGGCTTGGGAGGCTGACACGCCCTCCTTGAAGTACATCTTGGAGATTTCTTTGAACGGCAGGAAGCCGTGGCGGTCTTCGCCGTAGTCGACGAAACAGGCTTCCAGCGAAGGCTCGACGCGGGTAACGACGGCCTTGTAGATATTGCCCTTGCGCTGTTCGCGCCCTTCAATTTCAATTTCGTAGTCGAGGAGTTTTTGTCCGTCGACGATGGCCAGGCGGCGTTCTTCAGCCTGCGTGGCGTTGATCAGCATCCGTTTCATGGATTGCATCCTTCTTCAATAAGCACATGCCCGGGATGGGCGTACGGTGCCGGACTGACGAATTGAAGTGAGGTGGAATTGCCGGAGAACTTCAGGTCACACGAGGTGACGAAGCGTAGGCGCAGGGATGGGGACGAGGGGATGGGTTTGTGAACTTGCTATCAAAATAGTAGCACGTTGCGCAGGTTGTACCGGGGCTGCAGGCCGATATGTGCCACCCAACGGGGCGTAGACGCTCCGCAGGCACAAGGTCATCAGGCTCAGCAACACAAACATCTCGTTTCATTCCACTCGCAAACCGTGGGTTTGCGAGTTTGGGGTATTCCGTTTCAGGGTTTCAATTCGTCGGCTTGACCCTGCTGTTTGCGGGCCATCACAGGCAAGTGGCGTGTGATTTGCAAGCAAGGCAGCGTGGCGGCATCGACCTTCCAGCGTAACGTTTGGTGGGGTGTGGACTAAACTCCAGACAAATCAACCACTTACGGCGCGACGCTAGTGAAACACATTATAGAGGGCAATCCAGCCCCAACCCTGCCGCAAGTCAAATCGGTGACGGTGGACGAAGACAGCGCTGGCCAGCGATTGGACAACTTCCTGATGCGCGAGCTCAAGGGTGTGCCCAAAACCCATGTCTACCGCATCATCCGCAGTGGCGAGGTGCGTGTGAATAAAGGCCGTGCCAGCGCCGACACCCGGGTCGAGGCAGGGGACGTGGTGCGGGTGCCACCGGTGCGCATGTCCGAGCGGGTGGAGCAAAAAGCCCAGGCCATGGCGGAGCAGGTGGCAGCCCAGGCGAGCAGCCGGACCCCCGCCAAAACCTTCTCCGTATTATTTGAAGATGACCATTTCCTCGTCATCGACAAGCCTGCCGGCGTGGCGGTGCATGGCGGATCGGGAGTCAGTTTTGGGGTGATTGAGCAACTGCGCATGGCGCGGCCTCAGGCCACCTTTCTGGAGCTGGTGCACCGCCTGGACCGTGAAACCAGCGGCATTTTGCTGATTGCCAAGAAGCGCAGCGCCCTGAAAAACCTGCAAGACCAGTTTCGCGAGCGCGAAACCGGCAAGACCTACCTGGCGCTGGTAGTGGGGCAGTGGCCCAGCAATAAGAAGGTGCTGGACAAGTCCCTGCACAAGTACCTGCTGGCCAGCAAAGACGGTGGCGCGGATGCGGGCGAGCGCCGTGTGAAGGTGGTCGAGAAGGACCACCCGGATGCTATGCCCTCCCTGTCGCTGGTGAAGGTTCGCGCCACCTCTGGCGTGCCGGCTGTTGCCGATGCCACGGGTCAGCGCGGCTACTCGCTGCTGGAGGTGACCATCAAGACCGGGCGCACGCACCAGATTCGCGTACATCTGGCATCCGAAGGCATGCCGATTGCCGGCGACGACAAGTACGGCGACTTCGTCCTGAACAAGGAATTGGCGCGTGGCGCCGCTCAAGCGCCGCTCAAGCGCATGTTTTTGCATGCCTGGCGCTTTCAGTGCAAGCACCCGCTCACCGGCATAAAGGTCGAGTTGTTTGCCGAGCTACCGCCCGAACTGTCCGATTTCTTGCACGTTGCCGTACCGGCGGCGGCCTGATTTTTAGCAAACCCACCGTTTTTATGTCTGCCAATCCCACCCGCACCCGCCAGTTTGACCTCATCGCCTTTGACTGGGACGGCACCCTGTTTGATTCCACGGCCATCATCACCCGCTGCATCCAGGCAGCGGTGGCCGATGTGGGGGGCACCGTGCCCAGCGACAAGGACGCCGCCTATGTGATTGGTCTGGGCCTGATGCAGGCACTGGCCCACGCCGCGCCCGATGTGCCCAAAGAGAAGTACCCGCTGCTGGGCGCGCGCTACAAACACCACTATGTGCTGCACCAGAACGACATCAGCCTGTTTGACGGCGTGTTGCCCATGTTGGGTGCGCTGAAAGACGCGGGCCATTTGCTGACGGTGGCCACCGGCAAAAGCCGTTCGGGACTTAATGAAGCCTTGCAGGCGGTGGAGCTGCGGGGGGTGTTCGATGGCTCGCGCACTGCGGACGAGACTGCCGGCAAGCCCCACCCGCTGATGTTGCAGGAGTTGATGGCCGAGTTTGGGGTGCCGCCCGAGCGCGTACTGATGATTGGTGACACCACCCACGACCTGCAATTGGCCCTGAATGCCGGCTGTGCCAGTGTGGGCGTGAGCTACGGGGCACATGAACCCGCTGCCTTTACGCCGCTGCAGCCGCGCCATGTGGCGCATTCGGTGGCTGAGCTGCAGGCTTGGTTGCTGGCCTACGCCTGAGGAGACAGCCATGACACTCGGACCTGCTGGTGTGGCCATTGCCCTGTGCAACAGCGCCGATCTGGTGAATAGCGGCGAGGCCGTGCCGTTTGATGTGGTCTATTGCGGCCAGACCTGTTACGGATTTGCCATTCGGTATGCCGACAAGGCCTATGCCTACCTGAACCGCTGCTCCCACGTGCCCATGGAAATGGACTACCAGCCCAACCGCTTTTTCGACATGACCGGCAATTGGCTGATCTGCGCCACCCACGGCGCCATGTACAGCCCACAAACGGGCCAGTGCCGCACTGGTCCCTGCCGCGGGGGGCTGGTTTCCATTGCCCTCACGGAGGCCGATGGTGTCGTGCACTGGCATACTGCCCCCAACTTACAACCTGTCGCCTTCTGATATGTCTGAACATTCTGTCCCGCCGACCCCTGAATCTGCATCAAATCCGGCATCAGCCCCCGTGGATGCTGCGCAAGCAGCTATCAATAACGTAGCGTCTTCCGCGGCTGCCCCGGCGGCTGGGTGGGAGCGGGCCACGCTGGAGAAACTGGCCATGGCGACGCTGGTGGAGCAGCGCGCTGCGCGGCGCTGGCGCAATGCCATCCGCATCGCATGGCTGGTGTTCCTGTCGGCCCTGCTGTGGTTCGGCCTGCAGCAAGGCGGAACCACCACCGACGTGAGTACGCCCCACACTGCGGTGGTGTCCATCCAGGGGGAGATTGCGGCGGGTGCGGATGCCAGCGCCGAGTTTGTGGTGGCTGCGATGCGTACCGCGTTTGAAGACGACGGCGCCAAGGCCGTGGTGCTCTTGATCAACTCGCCCGGTGGCAGCCCGGTGCAGGCCGGCATCATCAACGACGAGATCAAACGCCTCAAGGCCCAGTACAACAAACCCGTATACGCCGTGGTGGAAGAAACCTGTGCCTCGGCCGCGTATTACATCGCCGCGGGGGCGGACCAGATTTTTGTGGATAAAGCCAGTATCGTGGGCAGCATTGGTGTGCTGATGGACGGCTTTGGCTTCACCGGTCTGATGGACAAGCTGGGCGTGGAGCGCCGCCTGATGACAGCCGGTGAGAACAAGGGATTTTTGGACCCCTTCAGCCCGCAGACCGAGAAGCAGCGCGCCTTTGCCCAAGCCATGCTGGACCAGATTCACCAGCAATTTATTGCGGTGGTCAAGGATGGCCGGGGCAAACGCCTGAAGGAAACTCCCGACATGTTCAGCGGCCTGTTCTGGACCGGCCAGCAAGCCATTGAACTGGGTTTGGCTGACCAGCTGGGCAACTTGGACTACGTAGCGCGTGAGGTGGTAAAGGCCGAGGACATCATCGACTACACCCGCAAGGACAACGTGGCCGAGCGCCTGGTCAAGCGCTTTGGTGCCTCGATTGGTGATGGCGCGGTGCGTGCCCTGCGCTCTTTGCCGGCCATCCACTAAGTACGCACCCAGGCTCGACTGCCTGCCTGGGGCGCTAGCCGCCCGACCTCAGCGGCCGATCGCAAAGACCGTGGGGGTGGCGTTGTCCAGCGTCCAGCCGCTTTGCTTCCACTGTTTCACCAGGTTGCTGTGGGTATTGGCCGTTTCCAGCGTCAGTCCGCTGGAGGTGGCCAAGCGTGTGTTGTGCTGCAGGGTTTGCAGCAGGCCCTGCAGCAGGGCGGTGTTGCGGTAGGGTGTTTCGATGAAGAGCTGGGTTTGCCCGGTTTTTAGCGCCAGCGATTCCAGCTCGCGGATACGCTTGTTGCGTTCGGCCGGATCGGCCGGCACATAACCCACAAACGCAAAGTTCTGCCCATTGAGTCCGCTGGCGGCTAGCGCCAGCAGCAGCGACACCGGCCCTACCAGCGGTACTACACGCAGGCCCAGGTCGTGCGCTGCACGCACCACCGATGAACCGGGGTCTGCAATGGCGGGCATGCCCGCCTCGCTGACCAGTCCCACATCGTGCCCCTGTCGTGCTGCGGCCAGCAGGGGGGTGGCATCAAAGCCACCCAGATGGTCGCCTTTCTTGTGCACCTCGCGCGGCAGTTCCTGAATGGTCAGTTCTTGTAGAGCTGTGCCCAGCGGATGGCTGGCATCTACGCGTTTGAGGTAAGCACGTGTGCTTTTGGCATTTTCACAAATCCAATGCCGCAAACGGGCTGCCACGGCCAGCGTGTGGGCAGGCATGCTTTGGTCCAGCGGGCTTTGGGTGACGCAGCCAAAGTCCAGCGGCGCAGGCACCAAGTACAGCGTACCTTTGGGGGAGGGCGTCTGTGTCATACCGATCCCAGCAGTGGGATGCCGGCCGCGCGCAGCATGCGGCTGGTGCGGATCAGCGGCAGGCCCACCAGGGCGCTGGGGTCGTCATTGTCAATCGACGCCAGCAATGCGATACCCAAGCCCTCGCTTTTGGCGCTGCCTGCGCAGTCATACGGAGTCTCGGCGCGCAGGTAATTTTCAATCTCCGCATCGCTCAGGTCTCGGAATACGACCCGAACCGGGGCCACATCCTCCTGCTGGAAGCCGCTGGCTTGGCACACCACGGCCACAGCCGTCTGGAAAACCACGGTTTTGCCGCGCATTTTCTGCAGTTGTGCAACGGCACGTTCGTGGGTGCCGGGCTTGCCCAGCGGTTCGCCGTCCAGATCGGCCACCTGGTCAGAGCCGATCACCACGCAGTCTGGGTGTTGTGCGGCGACGGCCCGCGCTTTGGCCAGTGCCAGTCGGCGCGCCAATGCGAGAGGGGTCTCGCCGGGCTGTGGGGTTTCGTCCACATCAGGGGCTGCGACGGTGAAGGGGACGCGCAGGCGCTGTAACAGTTCGCGGCGGTAGGCCGAGGTGGAGCCTAAAACGAGTTGGCGGGGGGCGGAGTCTTGCATGGGGCGATTCTCTTACACTGCGCGCATGACACATGAATATTCAGCCCATAGCCTGAACATCCTGACTTTCGCCAAGATCGACGGCCAGTTGAAGGGCCAAGTGCCTTTGGCCCAGATGCTGCGTTTGTGCGAAGAAACCCAGGGAGCCGCAGACGCTGTCGCCGTGCATTTTGGCGCCCAAGGCACCATCCGCTCGGATGCCGCCGGGGTGGATGAGCCCTGGGTACACCTGTCTGGGCGTACCGTCCTGACCATGACCTGCCAGCGCTGTCTGACACCGGTGGATGTGGACATCGCGTTCACGCGTGATTTCCGCTTTGTCGCCACGGAAGCCTTGGCCGAAGTCGAGGACGAAGAATCGGAAGAGGATGTTCTGGTGCTGAGCCGGGAATTCAACTTGGTGGACTTGGTGGAGGACGAGCTGTTGATGTCCATTCCCCCTGTGCCCAAGCACGAGACCTGCCCCCAGGCCGTGAAGCTGGAAGCCGTGGATGCGGATTTTGAGCACATCGCCGATGAAAAGCCCAATCCGTTTGCCGTGCTCCAGAAGCTCAAAGACAAGGGCCTTGGCTAACAGGCCTACATTGGGCTATAATCTGAGGCTTCGCGCGCAACTCCGCCGCGTTTTACCAACCTAACCCGTGTTGCCACACCCTGTGCAGCACTTTTGCTCAGGAGCCGACCATGGCCGTTCAACAAAACAAAAAATCTCCTTCCAAGCGCGGTATGCACCGCTCGCACAACGCTTTGGTTGTGCCCGGTATTGCCGTGGAATCCACCACCGGTGAAACCCATCTGCGTCACCACATCAGCCCCACCGGTTTCTACCGTGGTCGCAAGGTGCTGAAGACCAAGTCCGAAGCCTGATTCGCCTGAATCTCCAAAAGCCCGAAGCTACAGTTCCTGTAGCAACGGGCTTTTGTCATTTATGGCCTCTATATTCGGATGTTTGACTTCCTTGTCGTTGGAATGATGCTCGCATGATTACTGTCGCCGTTGATTGCATGGGGGGCGACCACGGTCCCCAGGTCACCTTGCCCGCCTGTACCCAGTTCCTGGAGCAGCACGCAGATGCTGCGCTGATACTGGTCGGTTTGCCCGATGCACTCCAAGGCTTCTCGCACCCCCGTGCCACACGGATCACCGTAACTGAAGTTGTTGCCATGGACGACCCATTGGAGGTGGCGTTGCGCAAGAAGAAAGACTCTTCCATGCGCGTGGCGATTCAACAGGTGAAGGATGGGGCTGCCCAGGCGGCCGTCTCGGCGGGTAACACGGGCGCACTGATGGCGATTTCGCGCTACATCCTCAAAACCATGGACGGCATCGAGCGTCCGGCGATCGCAGGTCAAATCCCCAATGCCACGGGCGGCGCCACCACGGTGCTGGACCTGGGCGCCAATGTGGATTGCACGGCCGAGCACCTGTTGCAGTTCGCGGTCATGGGGTCGGCACTGGTGTCTGTGCTTACCAACAAGGAATCGCCTTCGGTGGGTTTGCTCAATATTGGTGAAGAAGTCATCAAGGGCAACGAAGTCATCAAAAAAGCGGGTGAATTGCTGCGAAATGCAGCTAAATCCGGCGATTTGAACTTTGTGGGTAACGTCGAAGGCAACGATATTTTCAAAGGCACCGCCGATATCGTGGTGTGTGACGGTTTTGTCGGCAACGTGGCGCTGAAGACCAGCGAAGGTCTGGCATCCATGATCGGCAACTTCCTTAAAGCCGAGTTCTCTAAAAATATTTTCACCAAAATGGCGGCTATTGCGGCTTATACGGTGCTAACAGCACTGAAAAACCGCGTAGATCACCGTCGTTACAACGGTGCTGCGTTGTTGGGCTTGCGTGGCCTGGTGTTCAAGAGCCATGGCTCGGCGGATGTGCTGGCTTTCAGCAACGCTTTGAACCGGGCGTATGATGCAGCCCGAAACAACTTGCTGGACCGCGTTCAGGTCCGCATTGCCCATGCAGCCCCTTTGTTGGCTGCGTCTGAAGCAACGCAGTAGCCTGAACGGGTGCCCGCCATAACACCCATGAGACGATATTCGCGAATCACCGGCACTGGTAGCTATGTGCCTCCCCGCCGCCTCAGCAACGCCGACCTGGTGGCCCAACTGGCTGCGACTGGTGTAGAAACTTCAGACGAGTGGATCGTGGAGCGCACTGGCATCCGCGCGCGTCACTTTGTGGACGACGGTGTGTACAGCAGCGACTTGGCCTTGGAGGCCTGCAAAGGTGCGCTGCAAGCGGCTGGCCTGGAAGCCAAGGACATTGACCTGATCATTGTGGCCACGTCCACCCCGGACATGGTTTTCCCTTCCACTGCCTGTATTTTGCAGAACAAGCTGGGTGCCAACGGCGGCGCGGCGTTTGACATGCAGGCCGTATGCAGCGGATTTGTTTACGCTCTCTCAGTTGCCGACGCCATGATCCAGACGGGCGCCGCAACCAAGGCGCTGGTAGTGGGTGCCGAGGTGTTCTCCCGCCTGCTGGATTTCAATGACCGCACTACCTGCGTGTTGTTTGGCGACGGCGCGGGCGCCGTGGTGCTCGAAGCCTCGGAAACGCCCGGCATTCTCGCCAGCGATCTGCATGCCGATGGCAAACACGTGGGCATTTTGTGTGTGCCGGGCCATGTGGCCAACGGCCATATTCTGGGCGACCCTCTATTAAAGATGGATGGACAGGCGGTTTTCAAGCTGGCGGTGGGCGTTCTGGAAAGCGCGGCCCGCGCCACGCTGGCCAAGGCCGGCAAGACCGAGGCGGACATCGACTGGCTGATTCCCCACCAGGCGAACATCCGCATCATGCAGAGCACCGCCAAAAAACTGAAACTTCCCATGGATAAAGTGGTGGTGACGGTGGACCAGCATGGCAATACCTCGGCGGCCTCGATTCCGCTGGCGTTGGACGCGGCGGTGCGAGCTGGCCAGGTCAAGCCAGGCCAGACCCTGATGCTCGAGGGTGTAGGCGGTGGTTTCACCTGGGGTGCGGTGCTCCTGACTTTGTAGCTGCTCGTGCATATTCCATGCGGGCTAAAGCCCTATTTCATTGCCAATCTCTATGAAACCATTTGCATTTGTATTTCCCGGCCAAGGCTCCCAATCCGTGGGCATGTTGGACGCTTGGGGCGATCACCCTGTGGTGGCCGAGACTCTGCGCGAGGCCTCCGACGCTTTGGGCGAAGACGTGGCCCAGTTGATCCATGAGGGCCCCAAAGAAGCTCTGGCCTTGACCACCAATACCCAGCCCGTGATGTTGGTGGCCGGTGTGGCCGCCTACCGTGTCTGGATGTCTGAAACCGGCGTGGCCTCGCAGGCCGTGGCTGGCCACTCGCTGGGCGAGTATTCCGCCTTGGTGGCGGCAGGTTCGCTGACGCTGGCGCAAGCCGCGCCGCTGGTGCGCCTGCGCGCCCAGGCCATGCAAGAGGCCGTGCCCGTGGGCGTGGGCGCCATGGCGGCTATTCTGGGCATGGACGCTGCAAAAGTGATAGCGGGTTGCGCAGAGGCGACGGAGGCTTTCGGCCCGGATAGTTCTGAAGTGGTGGAAGCCGTGAACTTCAACGACGCTGCCCAGACCGTGATCGCCGGCAGCAAGGCGGCGGTGGACAAGGCCTGCGAAATCCTCAAGGCCAATGGTGCCAAGCGTGCGCTGCTGCTGCCCGTGTCGGCACCGTTTCACTCCAGTTTGATGAAGCCCGCGGCCGAGAAACTCAAGGCACGTCTGGAAGATATCGAGATTGCCGCGCCCCAGATCGCCCTCATCAACAATATTGACGTGGCCGTAGAGGTGGATGCAGACCGCATCCGCGACGCCCTGGTCCGCCAGGCCTTTGGCCCAGTGCGCTGGGTGGAGTGTGTGCAAGCCATCAAGGCACGTGGTCTGACGACCTTGGTAGAGTGCGGTCCCGGCAAGGTGCTGGCCGGCATGGTCAAGCGCATCGATGCGGAAATGAACGGTGCTGCGCTGTTCGACCCCGCCAGCTTGGAAGACGTCAAGGGAGTATTGGCATGAGCGAAGTGAAATTTGAAGGCCAGGTAGCCCTGGTGACCGGCGCCTCGCGCGGCATTGGCGCCGCCATTGCGCTGGAGCTGGCCCGCAAGGGTGTGAAAGTGATTGGCACCGCCACGTCCGACGCAGGCGCGGCCAAGATTCGTGAGGCGCTGTCGGCCTTTCCGGGCTGCGACGGTCGCACACTGGACGTGACGGACGGTGCCGCTGGTGATGCGCTGGTGGATGCCATTGCCAAGGAGCAGGGCGGTCTGCACGTGCTGGTGAACAACGCCGGCATCACCCGCGACACGCTGGCCATGCGCATGAAGGATGACGATTGGGACGCGGTGCTGGACACCAACCTCAAGGGGGTGTTCCGCATGAGCCGCTCGGTGTTGCGCACCATGATGAAGCAGCGTTATGGCCGCATCATCAGCATCACCTCGGTGGTGGGAGCCTCTGGCAACCCTGGCCAGGCCAACTACGCGGCCGCCAAGGCCGGTGTGGCCGGGATGACCCGGGCGCTGGCGCGCGAGCTGGGCTCGCGCAACATCACCGTCAACTGTGTGGCCCCTGGCTTTATTGAGACCGACATGACCGCCAGCCTGGGCGAAGACCAGCAAAAAGCCTTGCTGGGTCAAATTCCCTTGGGCCATCTGGGCAAACCTAGTGATATTGCGCACGCGGTGGCCTACCTGGCCTCGCCTCAAGCCAGCTATGTGACGGGGCAGGAATTGCACGTCAACGGCGGCATGTACATGTAAGTGATTCAACCCCGCCGAAGTCTGAGCGGCGGCCCGGTTAGAGACAAGTCTCTAGGGCGGGTAAAATCTCGGATTCTTTTACAACCCTTAGAGGGAACCCATGAGCGATATCGAAGTCCGTGTCAAAAAAATCATTGCTGAACAACTCGGCGTTGAAGAGTCTCAAGTCACCAACGAAAAAGCCTTCGTGGCCGATCTGGGTGCCGACTCCCTGGACACCGTGGAACTGGTGATGGCTTTGGAAGACGAATTCGGGATCGAGATCCCCGACGAAGACGCGGAGAAGATCACGACCGTGCAAAACGCGATCGACTACGCGACGTCCCACAAAAAGGCCTAATCGGCTTGGGCAGCACCCGGCGGGTGCTGCCGCATCCCGTATGCTCCCCATGCCGCTGCTGGCGGCATTTCATTGACGAACTGCTGAATTTCAGATCTCTATGTCCCGTCGCCGCGTCGTTGTTACAGGTTTAGGTTGCATCAGTCCCGTGGGTAACACGGTGTCCGAAGCCTGGTCGAATATTTTGGCTGGCAAGTCAGGCATCTCCACGATCACCAAGTTCGATCCCGAGGCCTTTGCCTGCAAGATCGCCGGTGAGGTGCGCAACTTCGACTTGGAGTCTTATATGACGTCCAAAGAAGCCCGTACCATGGATACCTTTATCCATTACGGCATTGCCGCCGCAGTGCAGGCCGTCAACGACAGCGGCTTGAAGACGGGTGACGCGTTGGGCGACGAAGAAGCCACCCGCATTGGTTGTGTGATTGGTTCCGGCATTGGCGGCTTGCCCATGATCGAGAATACCCACGCCGAGTACGCCAACCGCGGTCCCCGCCGCATCTCCCCATTTTTCGTGCCGGCCTCCATCATCAACATGACGGCGGGCCATGTGTCCATGCGTTTTGGCTTCAAGGGCCCGAACATTGCCATCGTGACCGCCTGTACCACCGGCTTGCACTGTATTGGCGAAGCCGGTCGCATGATCGAGTATGGCGATGCCGATGTGATGGTTGCCGGTGGCTCGGAAGCCACGGTGTCGCCACTGGGCATTGGCGGTTTCGCCGCCATGCGCGCACTGTCTACCCGCAATGACGACCCCGCAACGGCCTCGCGCCCATGGGACAAAGACCGTGATGGCTTTGTACTGGGAGAAGGCGGAGGCGTGATGGTGCTGGAAGAGTACGAACACGCCAAGGCGCGTGGCGCCAAGATTTATGCCGAACTGGCAGGCTTTGGCATGAGTGCCGATGCTGGCCACATGACCGCCCCCAATATGGACGGCCCGCGCCGCGCCATGCTGAGTGCCATGCGTAACGCGGGGATCAATCCCGACCAGGTGGACTACCTGAACGCACACGGGACCTCCACACCGCTGGGCGACATCAACGAAACCAACGCCATCAAGGCGGCCTTGGGCGACCACGCCAAGAAGATGGTGGTGAACTCCACCAAGTCCATGACGGGTCACCTTTTGGGTGGTGCGGGTGGTCTGGAGTCGGTGTTCACCGTGCTGGCGTTGCACCATCAGAAGAGCCCGCCCACCATCAACATCTTCAACCAAGATCCCGAGTGCGATCTGGACTACTGTGCCAACACGGCGCGGGACATGAAGATCGATGTGGCCGTGAAGAACAACTTCGGCTTTGGTGGCACCAACGGCACGCTGGTGTTCAAGCGCGTCTGATTTTCGCCATTGCCCCAAGGGACGATGCACCGACCTCCTGCGGTTAGTTTCCAGGTAGGCCGCTCGCGTTGGCATGCCCGCGTGGTGTTGGCAGGTGTGTTGCTGGCGCTGGCCAGCCTCTGCGCGATGGCATGGGCCACCTCTGTGGAATTCTCGGCGTGGGCGCTGGGGGTGCAAGCGATCCTGCTTCTCTTGACTGCGGCCAGCGCTGCCTGGGCTTGGCATCGTTCGCCAGCGGGTATCTTGCGATGGGACGGTGAGCACTGGCTTTGGGTGACCTCGCAAGATACCCCAGTCTCCCGTGTGCGTATCGTGTTGGATTTTCAGCGCGTGGTGCTTGTCTCGCTGCAAGGTACGGGCCGCTTTTCTGTGTTCGTCTGGCTGGAGCAGGCACCTGGTGGCCCACCCAAAACCTGGCATGCCTTGCGGCGCGCGTTGGTGCATTCCACGGTACATGGCTTGACGCCATCTCCTTCGACCGATCCTGAAGGGTTGTTGTCATGACGGAGCCGTCGGCCTCCCCCAACGATGTCGACCTGCTCCTGGTGGAGCGGACCTTGGCCGGGGACCAGCGGGCCTATGGTCTGCTGGTACTGAAGTACCAGCGTCGCATACAGCGTTTGGTGGGGCGCATGGTACGGGATGTGGACCTGGTCGAAGACATTGCCCAGGAGACCTTCATCCGCGCGTACCGCGCTCTGCACCAATTTAGAGGGGATGCCCAGTTTTACACTTGGCTTTACCGGATTGCGGTAAATACAGCGAAGAAGTTTCTGCTGGAGCTCAAGCGCAACCCCACGATGTCGGAGAGTTTTTTGTCCTCTGCAGAGGAAGATGAAACTTCCGGGCCCAAATACGAACCAAGTACCGAAGAGACCCCGGAATCGGAGCTGGCGGCGAAAGAGATTGCCGGTGTGGTGAACACCGCGATGGACGCTTTGCCCGAAGAGTTGCGCCAGGCGGTGACACTGCGCGAAATTGAAGGTTTGAGTTACGAGGAGATTGCTGTGGCCATGGATTGTCCGATTGGCACCGTGCGGTCCCGGATTTTCCGGGCCCGGGAGGCCATTTCGGCAAAAGTGAAGCCCTTGTTGGAAAAGCAGACCGGAAAACGTTGGTAGGAATGGAATTATGAACACGCACAGCCAGCCCTTGAATGAGCGCATTTCTGCCCTGATGGACGGAGACTTGCCCGCTGCCGAGCTGGATGCGCTGCTTGCCGACTTGGCGCAGCAGGACTCGTCGGCCAATGATTGGCATCTTTACCATGTGGCAGGGGACGTGCTGCGTAGCCAGGCTTTGGCACCACAGCGTGCAGACCTCGCCTTTCTGGGGCGCCTGGAGCTGCGTCTGGCCCAGGAGATCGTCGCTTCCCCGGTGGTGCTTCAGCCCGCGCGCGGGCTTCCGGCGACGTTGCCATTGGCGCATGTATCCGCCAATGGTCCGTGGCGCTGGGCCGCAGGCGCCACTTTTACGGTCTTGGTGGGAATCGTGTCGGTGGGCATGTGGTGGGGCGCTGCGCCCACGTCACCGTCACAACTGGCGGCAGTGCCTGCGCCTATCGTGGACACAGCAGCCTTGCAGGTCGCCCCCGTGATGCTGCGCGACCCTGAACTGGATGCTTTGATGGCGGCCCACCAGCAAATGGGCGGCCATTCGGCATGGCAAATGCCTTCGGGCTTCTTGCGAAATGCCACCTATGAAAGGCCCGCGCGGTGAAACGCCTGCGTTTGTTTGCGGCTCCTTTGTTCGCGCTATGGATGGGGGTGCTGTCGTCTTCTGCAGTAGCGGAAGAGGTCTCTATCAACGCCTGGCTGATGCGTCTGCATGAGGCATCCAGGCATCGCACTTACACCGGTACTTTTGTTGTGTCCGCCGCCGGACAGATGGCCAGTGCCAGGATCTGGCATGTGTGCGATGGTGACCAGCAGGTGGAGCGTGTGGAATCTTTGAGTGGCACGCCACGTGCAACCTTTCGCCGCAACGATGAGGTCGTGACATTCTTCCCTGAGTCCAAGGTGGCAGTAACCGAGAACCGTGAGTCACTGGGACTGTTTCCCAACTTGCTCAAATCGAATACGGCGGGCATTGGTGACCATTACCAAATGAAACTGGTGGGTAGTGAGCGTATTGCTGGCCTGGACGCTGAGGTGGTGCAGTTGCTCCCCAAAGATGCCTTGCGTTACGGCTACAGGGTCTGGAGTGAGAAACGATCCGGCCTGGTGGTGCAGTTGCAAACCCTGGATCCGGACGGCAAAGTTCTGGAGCAGGCTGCCTTTTCCGAATTGCAGTTGGATGCCCCCGTCAACAAGGCCAAGCTTACCCAGATGATGGCAGCCACAGATGGCTACCGCGTGGAGCGCCGCGATCTGCAAAAGACCACCGCCAAGGCGCAGGGCTGGGACATGGCCAAAGCGGTACCGGGTTTTAAACCGATGGGCTGTTACACCCGACCGGTGGCGCTGCTGGCGGGAGCTGCGGGGCGTGCGGAGCAGACCATGCAGTGGATGTTCTCCGACGGGCTGGCCACAGTGTCACTGTTTGTAGAGGCCTTTGATGTCCGCCGCCATAGCCGCGAAGGCGCCACGGAATTGGGCGGCGCCACGCGGACGCACACGCGGCGCTTGGATGCCTGGTGGATCACGGCGGTGGGCGAAGCGCCGGCCCCCACATTGGCGCTGTTTGTGCAGGGCCTGGAGCGCAAGAAGTAAGTCATCGCTGAGTCTCGATGCCGCGTTCATGGTCTGAAACACGTTCACGAAAAACTGGAGCAATGGAATCTATGCAACTGAAACCTTTGAGAACATTGTGGGTGGCAGCTTCGCTGTGCCTGGGGGTTGTGGGCACCGTACTGCCTGTGACGTCTGTCTTCGCGCAGGGCGTCCGGGGGCTGCCGGATTTCACGGATTTGGTGGACCAAGTCGGGCCGTCGGTCGTGAATATCCGGACCTTGGAAAAAGTCAGTGTGCGCACGCCGTCAGGTGCACCGAACGAAGAAGAAATGCTTGAGTTTTTTCGACGTTTTGGATTGCCCATTCCGAACACGCCTCGCCAAGCCCCACGCCAGAACCGTCCCCAGCAGCAACCCGAAGAGGCCCAGCCACGTGGCGTGGGCTCCGGATTCATTCTGACTTCGGATGGCCTGATCATGACCAACGCCCATGTGATCGAGGATGCGGATGAAGTGTTGGTCACCTTGACGGACAAGCGCGAATTCAAAGCCCGCATCATCGGGGCCGACAAACGGACTGATGTCGCCGTAGTGAAGATTGACGCCTCCGGCCTGCCAGCCGTGAAGGTGGGTGACGTTAGCCGGCTGCGCGTGGGGGAGTGGGTGATGGCGATTGGGTCACCTTTTGGGCTGGACAACACCGTGACCGCCGGCATCGTGAGCGCCAAACAGCGGGATACTGGCGACTACCTGCCTTTCATTCAGACCGATGTTGCGATCAATCCCGGTAATTCGGGTGGCCCGCTGATCAACATGCGTGGCGAAGTCGTCGGTATCAACAGCCAGATCTATTCGCGTTCGGGTGGTTCGATGGGTATTTCGTTTTCCATCCCCATGGACGAAGCCGTGCGAGTGAGTGACCAACTGCGTAGCAATGGCCGCGTCACGCGTGGCCGCATTGGTGTGCAGATTGACCAGGTGAGTAAAGAAGTGGCTGAGTCGATTGGCCTGGGTAAACCCATTGGGGCTTTGGTGCGCGGTGTGGAGGCTGGGTCACCCGCTGAAAAGGCTGGCGTCGAAGCCGGTGACATCATTACCAAGTTCGATGGCAAGGCCATTGAGAAATCCAGTGACTTGCCACGTGTGGTGGGTAGCACCAAGCCGGGTTCCAAGAGTACGGTGACTGTGTTCCGTCGCGGTAGCAGCAAAGACCTCAGTGTGGTGATTGCGGAGGTGGAAAGTGACAAACCGGTGGCCAAGGCTGCTGGCAAGGAAGAGAAGCCTCGTGCCTCTACTGTTGCGCAGACATTGGGCTTGAGTGTGGCCGATTTGACGGACGCTCAAAAGAAGGAGGCCAACCTCAAGGGCGGCGTGCGTGTCGAGGCTGCGGCAGATGCGGCCGCACGTGCAGGCTTGCGCGAGGGGGACGTGATTGTGCAGTTGGCCAATACTGAAGTCGCTTCTGTCAAGGAATTTGAGGCTGCCTTGGGCAAGCTGGACAAAACCAAGCCACTGAATGTGTTGTTCCGCCGCGGGGAGTGGACCCAATTCGCGGTTATCCGGCCTGGGCGATAGGCCAATACCAAGACCCTAAACCACAGTTGGGTTTGGGGTTGTTGGGCTGTTCGTCGAGTTTTTTGACATGGTCGCCCCATCTCTCCCGATGTGGGCGATCGCTAACTTCCGTGGTTTGTTGAAAGCACTGGTTAGAATATGGGGTTTCTACGGAAGTCATTGGATATATGTGTAGCTCCAAAGTCCATCATATGGGACGGTAGGAAGAACCCCACAGTTGATCCACAACTCCCCCACAAGTTGTCCAGTGCTTTTGCGTCAAATTTGTTAATAAGTTGTTGATAAGTTTTTTGTTGCGGTGTCGCAACTTCCCCTGAATCAGGTTTTTTGGGCTGTGCTCTCTGGACTTTTTGCCTACAATGGGCTTCCAACCTTCGCAGTTGCCAAAGATTGTTGGTTCAGGGCGCGTCGTCTAACGATGCGCCCTTTTTTCTTGCCTGCTCGTTTTAATTCAATCACTTGAAGCTTGTCGTTGATGAATCACATCAGAAATTTTTCGATCATTGCCCACATTGACCATGGCAAATCCACGCTCGCCGATCGCTTGATCCAACGTTGCGGTGGCTTGGAGGCGCGTGAGATGGAGGCCCAGGTTCTGGACTCGATGGACATCGAGAAAGAGCGTGGGATAACCATCAAGGCGCAGACCGCTGCGTTGCAATACAAGGCCAAGGATGGGCAGGTCTACAACCTCAATTTGATCGACACGCCGGGGCATGTGGACTTCTCGTATGAAGTGAGCCGTTCACTGTCTGCGTGTGAAGGTGCTTTGCTCGTGGTGGATGCGTCACAAGGTGTGGAAGCGCAGACCGTAGCCAACTGCTACACCGCACTCGACTTGGGTGTGGAAGTGCTGCCCGTGTTGAACAAGATTGACCTGCCCAATGCCGATCCGGACAACGCACGCAGCGAGATCGAAGATGTGATTGGCATTGATGCGACCGAGGCGATTGTGTGCTCTGCGAAGACCGGCTTGGGCATCGACGACATTCTTGAATCCATCGTGGCCAAGATCCCGTCGCCCAAGGGCAATCCCGACGGCCCACTGCGCGCCATGATCATCGACAGCTGGTTTGACAGCTATGTCGGTGTGGTGATGCTGGTGCGCGTGGTGGATGGTCGCCTGGGCAAGGGTGAGCGCATCAAGATGATGGCTTCGGGGGCGACCTACAACGCTGACAACCTGGGCGTGTTCACGCCTGCCAACCAGCCACGCCAGTCGCTCGAAGCAGGTGAGGTGGGCTACATCATTGCCGGCATCAAGGAACTGCAGGCCGCCAAAGTGGGTGACACCGTGACCCTGGTGAAAGCCGGCACGGGCGGCGCTGCGTTTACCGCCACGGAGGCCTTGCCTGGCTTCAAGGAAATCCAGCCCCAGGTGTTTGCGGGCCTGTATCCGACCGAGGCCAGCGAATACGACTCCCTGCGCGACGCACTGGAAAAGCTCAAACTCAACGATGCGTCGCTGCACTATGAACCCGAAGTGTCCCAAGCGCTTGGCTTTGGTTTCCGCTGCGGTTTCCTGGGACTGTTGCACATGGAAATCGTGCAGGAGCGCCTGGAGCGTGAATTCGACCAGGACCTGATCACCACCGCGCCCAGCGTGGTCTACGAGGTGATGAAGAACGACGGCGAAGTCATCATGGTGGAGAACCCCTCCAAGATGCCTGAGGTTGGCAAGACGGCCGAGATCCGTGAACCCATCGTCACCATGCACCTCTACATGCCACAGGAGTATGTGGGCGTGGTGATGACCCTGGCCAACCAGAAGCGTGGCGTGCAGATGAACATGGCCTACAAGGGCCGCCAGGTCGTGTTGACTTATGAGATGCCGCTGGCCGAAATCGTGCTGGACTTCTTTGACAAGCTCAAGAGCGTGAGCCGGGGTTATGCCTCCATGGACTACGACTTCAAGGAATACCGTGCGGCCGATGTTGTCAAAGTTGACATTCTGCTGAACAGTGAGAAGGTCGATGCCCTGTCTATCATGCTGCACCGCAGCCAAAGCCTGTACCGCGGCCGGGCCGTGGTGGGCAAGATGCGCGAGATCATTTCACGCCAGATGTACGACGTGGCGATCCAAGCCGCCATTGGCGCCAACATTATTGCGCGTGAGACAATCAAAGCGCTGCGCAAAAACGTGTTGGCCAAGTGTTACGGCGGTGATATTTCCCGCAAGCGCAAGCTCCTCGAAAAACAAAAAGCGGGTAAAAAACGCATGAAACAAATCGGCTCGGTGGAAGTACCACAGGAAGCGTTCTTGGCCATTTTGCAGGTGGAAGATTGATGCAAGCGTTGACGGCAGCCGTTCTTGCGGCATTTGGGCTCTATGCGGGTTCGTGGTACTTGGGCTTGGTAGATGGCAACTTCGCCCTGTTGTTGTTTTTGGCGACCGTGGTTACGGGGGTGTACTGGCTGGCTGAGCGCTTTTACTTTTTGCCGCAGCGCCAGCAGGCGGTTGCTGCTTTGGAGACCAACGACATCCAGCGCCGCGCCGATCTCAGCAAGATGGGCATTGCCCAGGTGGATGGAGACATCAGTGAGGCCAAAGTCAAGTTGCTGATGCAGCCTTGGTGGCTGGATTGGACCGCGGGGCTGTTCCCTGTGATTATTGTGGTGTTCCTGCTGCGCTCGTTTCTGTTCGAGCCCTTCAAGATACCGTCGGGCTCCATGATTCCCACACTGCTGGTGGGCGACCTGATTTTGGTGAACAAGTTCACTTACGGCATTCGCCTGCCGGTGCTCAATACCAAGGTCACCGAGGGCAACAAGCCCCAGCGGGGCGATGTGATGGTGTTCCGTTACCCGCCCAAGCCCAGTTTGGACTACATCAAACGCGTGGTCGGCGTGCCAGGTGATACCGTGGCGTACTTGAACAAGCGCCTCACCATCAATGGCCAGGTGGTGGACACTGCGGCCTTGCCAGAGTTTTTCGACGAAGACGCCATGCGCTACTTCAAGCAGTTCGAAGAAACCTTTGGGGAGCGGAAGCACCGGGTCCTCAATGATCCAGACCGCCCGGCCTTTGTGCCTGGTGCCGACAAATTCGAGGGATACGAGGCTTGCAGTTACACCGTGGAAGGTGTGACCTGCAAAGTCCCTGAGGGGCACTATTTCATGATGGGTGACAATCGCGATAATTCGCTGGATTCGCGCTACTGGGGCTTTGTGCCAGACCAGAACATTGTGGGCAAGGCGTTCTTTGTCTGGATGAACTTTGGCAACCTCAAGCGGATTGGCAGCTTTAATTGACGTTTCAACGCAAACCATGGGTAGGGATTCAACAATGACAGTGCAAACCAAATCCAAGCAACGCGGCATTTCCTTCATCGGCCTGATCTTTGTCGGTGGTGTGTTGGCCATGGCCGGCGTGGTGGCCGCGCAGGTGTTTCCTACCGTGCTCGAATTCATGGCCGTGCAAAAAGCGGTACAACGTGCATCGGCAGGCCAGTCGGTGGTGGAAGTGCGTTCCATTTTTGACAAGGCGACCGAGATTGATGCGATCAGTTCCATCACCGGCAAAGACCTGGAAGTGGGCAAACAGGGCGACAAGGTGGTGGTGTCCTTTGCCTACCAGCGCGAAATTCACCTCGTTGGCCCCGCGTTTCTGACGCTCAAGTACACCGGGCAATCCAAATAACGTGGCAGCTGGTTTAACCGCGTTGCAGCAGCGCCTGCAACACCAATTTTCGAACGTTTCCTTGCTGTCGCGGGCACTGACCCACCGCAGCTTTTCGGCCGACCACTACGAGCGCCTGGAGTTTTTGGGCGACTCGGTCCTGGGGCTGGCCATTTCCGATTTGCTTTACGCCCGGCTGGGCGCGCTGCCTGAAGGCGACTTGTCCCGGGTGCGGGCCAATCTGGTCAAGCAGGACACCTTGCACCAACTGGCCCTGGGCCTGGGGTTGCCGGATGTGCTCAAACTGGGCGAAGGCGAAATGCGCTCGGGTGGGCCCAAGCGCGCGTCCATCCTGGCTGATGCGCTGGAGGCCATCATTGGCGCTGTCTATTTGGATGCCGGTTTTGCCAAGGCGCAGGCCCTGGTTCACCGCCTGTTTGAGGCGGTCGAGATCAACCCGCAAATGGAGGCCATTGGCAAGGACCCCAAGACCGAGTTGCAGGAGTGGCTACAGGGTCGCAAAATGAAGTTGCCGGTCTACACCGTGGTGGGCACCCAGGGCGCGGCCCACAAGCAAAGCTTCGATGTGGAATGCGAGATCCCGGAGCTCCGCCTGTCCGAGCGCGGTATTGGCGGGTCCCGCCGAGCCGGAGAACAGGCCGCCGCTGCCGCCATGCTGCAAACCATCAAATCAAAGGTCAAACCATGAATGCTCCTAAAAATATAGCTGCTGGCGCAGATTCCACGGGGGCTGGTGGTCAAAAAGACCCCAAACCTGAAGTGCAGAACGATCTGGACACCATGCTGCAGGGCCTGCTCAAGAGCACACCGAAGCTGTCCACACCCGGTGCCGACGGCGCGGGCCAACGCTGTGGCCTGGTGGCCATCGTGGGCAAACCCAATGTGGGCAAGTCCACGCTGCTCAACGCCCTGGTGGGCCAGAAGATCAGCATCACTTCGCGCAAGGCACAGACCACGCGCCACCGCATCACCGGTATGCGCACCGAAGGGCAGACGCAGTTTGTGTTTGTCGACACGCCCGGCTTCCAGACCATTCATGGCAACGCCCTGAACAAGTCGCTGAACAAAACGGTGCAGGGCGCGGTGGCCGATGTGGACCTGGTGCTGTTTGTCGTTGAGGCGGGCAGTTTCACGTCGGCCGACGAAAAGGTGCTGAAGCTGTTGGGGGCTGGCATTCCGGTTGTGCTTGTGGCCAACAAGCTGGACAACGTGAAAGAACGTGCCGGTTTGGCACCCTGGTTGCAGGCTATGCAGGCGCGCGGCAGTTTTACCGAGTTGATCCCTCTGTCGGCCAAAAACTCCAAAGACATTGTCCGCCTGCTGGGTATTTGCGAGAAGTTCCTGCCCGAGCAAGCCTGGTGGTACTCCGAAGACGAACTCACCGACCGCAGTGAGAAATTCCTGGCCAGCGAGCTGGTGCGTGAAAAGCTGTTCCGCCTGACCGGTGACGAGTTGCCTTACACCTCCACCGTGGTGATCGACAAGTTTGAAGAAGAGCCACCGCAGAAAAAAGGCCAGAAGCGCCTGCTGCGCATTGCCGCCACCATCGTGGTGGAACGCGACGGTCACAAGGCCATGGTGATCGGTGACAAGGGCGAGCGCATCAAGCGCATCGGCATGGAAACCCGTGTGGAGCTGGAAAAGCTGGCCGACGCCAAGGTGTTTCTGGAATTGTGGGTGAAAGTGCGCTCTGGCTGGGCCGATGACGAGGCCCGCGTCCGCTCCTTCGGTTACGAGTAACTTTTCGTCGCGTGGCCACCAAGCGCATCTCCGACGAGCCCGCGTATGTGCTGCACCGCTACGACTGGAGCGAGTCCAGCCTGATTCTGGAAGTGTTCACCCGCCACTACGGGCGTATTGCGCTGGTGGCCAAGGGGGCCAAAAAACCCAGCTCCAGCTTCCGCCCCATTTTGCTGCCGCTGCAACCGTTGCACGTGGCGTATGGGGGCGATGCCGAGATCCGCACCCTGCGCAGTGCTGAGTGGCAGGGTGGCCATGTCATGCCCACGGGCGATGCGCTGCTCTCCGGCTACTACCTCAATGAATTGCTGTTGACCCTGCTGGCGCGCGACGACCCCCATGCGGTGCTGTTCGATGTGTATGCCAATGTGGTGCAGATCATTGCCAGCGAGCATGGCGAAGTGCTGCAGGGGGCGCTGCGCACCTTTGAGTTGCTGCTGTTGCGCGAGGTGGGCTTTTTACCACGTCTGGATGTGCAGACCATGACCCTGGGCGCGTTGGCGCCCGATGCGCACTACGTGCTGGTACCCGAAGGCGGTTTGCGCCAGGCCCACGCCGAGGACCGGGCCAGCCTGACAGGCGCCCAGTGGTTGCGTCTGCAGCATGCTTTGCACGATGACGCCCCTTTCACCACCACCCTGCGCGCCTGTGCCGAACTGATGGGCGCCCTCAAACCCCAGTTGCGCGCGCTGCTGCACTACCATTGCGGCGTAAAGACGCTGCGCACGCGGCAGATGATGATCGACATTCAGGCGCTATAGCGAACCTTTGACTATGAAAACCCATCTCTCAGTCAACCTCAACAAAGTGGCTTTGGTGCGCAATACCCGCCACCTGGGCATTCCCAGCGTCACACGCGCTGCCAGTGTGTGCCTGCAGGCGGGTGCGATGGGTATCACCGTGCACCCGCGGCCCGATGCGCGCCACATCCGCGCACAAGACGTGCTGGACCTGGCCGAGCTGCTCAAGGCCTGGCCAGACCGTGAATACAACGTGGAGGGCAACCCCTTCCACAACCTCATGGATTGCGTGCGCGACCTGCGCCAGCGCGGTCTGCCGGTGCACCAGGTGACCTTTGTCCCGGACTCTGAAGGCCAGTTCACCAGCGACCACGGCTGGGTCTTCCCCGACGATGCCGTACGCCTGCAGCCCCTGATCGCCGATGCGCATGCGCTGGGCCTGCGCGTGAGCCTGTTCATGGATGCCGACCCCGCTGCCATGGCCGCCGCCAAGGCCGTGGGCGCAGACCGCATTGAGCTCTACACCGAGCCCTATGCTGCGGCCTGGGGCACGGCGGAGCAGGGCGCCCAACTGACTCGCTTTGCCACCGCTGCACAGGCGGCGTTGGATGTGGGGCTGGGTGTCAATGCGGGCCACGACCTGAACCGCGACAACCTGGCTGCGTTTGCGCAGCAGGTGCCCGGGCTGCAAGAGGTGTCGATTGGCCACGCGCTGATTGCCGATGCACTGGAGCTGGGCTACGACGCGACGGTCAAAGCCTACCTGGCCTGCCTGGGGCAATGAAGGGCGGCGTGTGATCTACGGCATTGGCACCGATATCTGCGATGTGCGCCGCATCCGTGCCAGCCTGGACAAACATGGCGACCGCTTTGCGGCCAAGGTGCTGTCCGATGCCGAGTTCACAGCCTGGAAGGCCCGCAGTGCCCGCTGGCCCGAGCGCGGTGTGCGCTACCTGGCCACGCGCTTCAGCGCCAAGGAGGCCTTCAGCAAGGCCATTGGCCTGGGCATGCGTATGCCCATGACCTGGCGACTGTGTGAAATCGCGAATGAGCGCAGCGGCAAGCCCATCATCGTGCTGCATGGCGCGCTCAAGACCTGGTGTGAAGACAAAGCGCTGTCGGTGCATATCACGGTCACCGACGAGACCGACTACGCGGCGAGTTTTTGCGTGGTGGAGACCACGCCTTAAACCCTGGCTACAGCTTGCCGTACTGGGTGCCGCCAATCATGATGCCGCCGTCCAGAGGCGCCAAGTCCGATTGGTATTCCAGATCGCCGACATGCACCGCTGGCAAGGCGGCACCGCGCTGCAGGGCCTCCATGAAGGCCGCCTGCTCTTCCACCGAAATGGGCTGGTAGCCCGCCCGCGACAAGGTGCCGCTGGGGCGCTTGTCCTGGGCGCTTTGCCCAACGGGTTCAAAATCACCGCGCCGTGCCGGGTCGCTGGCCCGCGCATGCCGCTCAAACTGGTCTTCGGTTTCACTCACACGCCAGTAAATGCCATCAATCAGGATACCAAATCGCTTGTAGGTATTGATGCGCATGTCGTGCTCCATCGCCGCAAAACTCTTGGTCTTGCTGTTGGCGCCGGTGACAAACGATTTGGCGACATCGATCATGGCAATGAAGCGGTGGTGCCGCTCGTCCACCGGCATGACCTTGAAGCGGTACATATGGGACACCACTTCCATGGACAAAAAGGTCTCGCGGATGGACTGGTAGAGCCGCTCGCGGCGGTAGGCCATGCGTTCTTCCAGTTCCATGCGCCGAACGACAGGTTCTTCCAGTAGCACGGCCTGTATCGGCGTGCTGTTCTCACGTTTTTTGAGGAATCCAAACACGGTGGGTGGCGTTTCCAGGGCTGCGTTGGTGGGGCGGCGCCAGGGGCGCCGAGGCTCGGGAATGAGTCTATCAGCAGCATTTGGGACAACCTGTAACAAATTGGTGCGAGCGCACTGCTGCCCCCGATTTTTACCTAAAGATAGGCATAAAAAGAAGCGCTAGCCCTCGTAAAATATGCGCAAGCAGCTCCTAAATACATAGCAAATATTGGCCCGCACCATGACCTTTCACGCCCCTCTCATCATCGACATTGCCGGCACCAGCCTCACCAAGCTGGACCGCCAGCGCCTCCAGCACCCCCTGGTGGGCGGCATGATCCTGTTTGCCCGCAACTGGCAGAACCGCGAACAACTCACCGCCCTGTGCCGCGACATCAAAAAACTGCGCGGCGATCTGCTGATCTGCGTAGACCACGAAGGTGGCCGTGTGCAACGCTTCAAGACCGACGGCTTTACCCACTTGCCACCCATGCGCGCCCTGGGCGAGATGTGGTTGCGCGAAGCAGCTGGCACCGCATCGGCCAAAAAAGCAGGCCCGCTGGACGCTACCAATGCCGCCACCGCCACCGGTTATGTGCTGGGCGCCGAGCTGCGCGCCTGTGGCGTGGATCTGAGCTTTACCCCGGTGCTGGACCTGGACTACGGCGAGAGCAGCGTGATTGGCGACCGCGCCTTCGCCCGCGACCCGCGCGTGGTCAGTCTGCTCGCCAAGAGCCTGATGCATGGCCTGCAAAAAAGCGGCATGGCCAACTGTGGCAAGCACTTCCCCGGCCACGGCTTTGTGAAGGCCGATTCGCACACCGAGATCCCGGTCGACAAGCGCAGCCTCAAAGCCATTTTGGCGGACGACGCCGCACCGTACCGTTGGCTCAACACCGTGACCACCAGTGTCATGCCCGCCCATGTGATCTACCCCAAGGTGGATGCGCGCCCAGCCGGTTTCTCCAGCACCTGGCTCAATGACATCCTGCGTGCCCAACTGGGCTTTGCCGGTGCCATCTTCAGCGACGACCTGTCCATGGCGGGTGCACGCCTGATTGATGGCAAACAGGTCAGCTACACCGAGGCGGCCGTAGTGGCGCTCAATGCGGGTTGCGACCTGGTGCTGCTGTGCAACCAGTCCATGCCCAGCGCAGAAGGCGGTGGCAAGGCCGTGGATGAGTTGATTGACGGCCTGACCGAAGCCCAGCTCAAGGGACAATGGCAAGCCCTGGAAGCCAGCGAAGCTCGCCGCCGAGCCCTGCTGCCCACCACGCCCGCCATGGACTGGGATGCGCTCATGGTGCACCCCGACTACATGCAGGCGCTGGACTGGATTGCCTGAGCACTCTGCCAGTGCCGCCACGGACTCCCGCAAAGCCCTTGTCGTGGTGCTGGGGTGGGCCACTGGCCTTAGTGGTCGTCGTTTTGCAGCTCTGGCCGGGGGCCAGCGGCGCTTTGCGCTATGTGCGCCCCGCCTTCGCACAAGGTGCTGTGTGGTTACCGATCACCGCACAAGCGGTGCACCTGACTCTGCCGCATGCCGTGGTGAATGCGTTGGCTGCCGTGCTGCTGTGCTGGTCGTTGCGGGGCTGGGTGCCACTGCGTTGCCAGCTGCTGGCATTGTCGGGAGGCATGCTGGGGGTGGTATTGCAGGTGGTGGCCGATACTGACTGCCACTACTACGCCGGTGCCTCCGGGGCTCTGCATGGTGCGGTGAGCGGCGCCGCACTGCATATGCTGGCCGCACAGGGGCGAATGCGGCTTGCGGGGGCGGGGCTCGGCTTGGTCCTGTTTGCCAAGCTGGCTTGGCAACACGCGGGAATAGCAGCCTCCGTCGACTGGCTGGACATCCCGATCTATTACCCTGCACATGGAGCGGGAGCCGCCGGTGGGGCGATGGCGGTGCTGGCGCTTTTACTGGTGCGGCGCTGGTATCCCGCGGTGCTTCCATCGGGACGCTAGGGCCAAGGCGACGAGAGCCGCTACTTCCATCCAATGCAGCGCACCTCCGCCACCCCCTCCACCCGAGCTGCTCACCGGGGACGGTGCTGACACCATCGTGATGGACACCCTGCTGATGGAGGTGAGACTGTTGGACGCAGTGGCTTGGAATTGGAACGTGATGCCTGTAGCGTCCGACGTGCTGGGTGTGGTGAAGCTGGCAGAGCTGCTATTGGCACCGGTCAGCGTCACGGCAGGACCCGACAATTGGGTCCAGCCCACACTGCTGATGGTGCTGCCACCGGAGGCGCCTGCAGTCGCGGTGCCCGTCAATGTCACCAGTGTGCCGCGTGCCACCGGGTCGGTGCTGCTGGCGCTTGCACTGGTAGTGGGCGCCGTATCCGCCAAAACCAGGGCACTTGCCGTATCGGCGTCCAGCATGCCAGCGCCGCATGCCGTTTTGCCCGCACAGTAAGTTCCCGAGGGGAATGCCCTGGCGGAATCGACCAGACGAGAAGTCAGCTCGTCGACGCCCATGGTGGGCTTGATCTGCAACAGCAAGGCAGCAACCCCTGACACCATGGGGGCAGAGAAACTGGTGCCGCTTCCAGCCACGTAGGTGTCGCCGGCGGGGGATGCGTTGGGTACGGTCAGTCCGCTATTGGTTGCCCCCAGGATACTGACCCCTGGCGCACTGATTGTGGTGCCTGGCCCCACATTGGCAAAACTGGGACTACCGCCGTTTTGCGCATGGGCGGTCACCGCCACCACCCCCTTGCAATTGGCGGGCTGTGTAATGCTGTTGGTGGTGCCCTCGTTGCCAGTCGATACCACGACGATGCTACCCGCTGCGCGAACTTCGTTGATGGCATCCTGGAATGTGTTGAGGCATGTGCCCTCACTGCCCAGGCTCAGATTCAGCACCTTGGCGGGATTGGCGTTGTTGGGTACTCCTGCCACTGCCAGACCCGTTGCCCATCGCATACCTGCGGCGATGTCTGAAACATAACCGCCACAAGTACCCAGAACCCGCACCGGTAGCACTTTGGCACCATATGCAATCCCGATCATGCCTGTTGTGTTGTTGCCGACGGCACTGACGATGCTGGCAACCCGCGTTCCGTGCCAACTGGAGTCGGAGGTCCTGCAGCCGTTGCGCGTATCCGTGTTCCAGTTGCCAGGGTCTCCCGCGTCGGCGTCACGTCCCGTGCCGTCGTTGGCCGTGCTGAACGGCGCGTATGGGAGCACGTCGGCAGAAATGAAGTCGTAGCCCGGCAGGATGTTGGCGCTGAGGTCAGCGTGTGTGACATGGCCGGAGTCCAGCACAGCGACCACCACACCACTGCCGCTGACAGCTTGCACGCCGGCGGTGAACTTGTTCCAGGCTGCGCTAGTGTTGGTCGCCCCGGCATAGGTGGCGGAGGACTGCCAGGCCCACTGGCTGGTCCCGTATTCTGGGTCATTGGGCGCGAAATGGGGCAGCACCCGCTCATCCACTTCAGCGTATTCCACGTTGGCATCTTGTGCCAGCTGCTGGGTCAGTGCCGTGATTTCGTCGCGGCTCAGGGCTTGGTCCACATGCAGCACATGGGTTTGTGCAGAGACTGACTTCAGATAGTCCAGTGACACTGCTTTTTGCCCCAGCACTTGTACGCCGCCTGGCGCATTGAGTGCGCGGACGCGGTCTTGGGTGTTGACGGCGGCGAAACGCGTCGCTGCTGGTGTCTTGAACTTCACGATCACGCGTTCGTACAGCACCTGTGCTCTTGGTAAGTCGGCGGGGCGGGCGCGCTCCTCGGCGTCTTTTGCGCGGGGCTCCTGCCAACTGTCCGTCTGCGAGAGGGCGACCAAGGAGGCTCCCAGGCCCCCAAGCGACGCCACTGCCCATGCCAGGATTTTCCATATACGCATGCGGGAGGCCCTCAAGGATTTCGGACCAGCCGGTCCGCTTCCACATGGACCACCTCGGGGCGTGCGCGCAGGGCTTGAAGCAAAGCGGCAGAGGTTTGGCCTGGCTGGGCCCGAACGGCATAGACCCAGGCCGTATCAGAGACGGCCGCGATGGGCTGTACGTCGGCCATCAGCGCTGTGCGCAGTTGGGCCAATTCGGACCCACCCCAAATGGCCTGTGCCGTGGTGAAACGGATGATGAGCCGCTGAACACTGGCCGTTTGTACTTGGGGCGCAAGGCGCGGTGGCTCTTGGGCGCAGGCGGCCATCACCGTGGTGATGAGGCAAGCCCCCAAACGTAGTCGATAGTTCACGTGCTGACTCCCAAGATGCGATGTGTGACCGCGTGTCTTCCTGACTTTTTTATTCGGCCGCCCGCATTGTAGGTGGCAGCTCCGTACCAGGGACTGGTAAACGGGTGTAACGATGTCAGGGGGCGCGGTGCAGGCGAGGGGCTGACAGCAGTGCCAGATTGGCGTCAATGGCCTCATCGAGCAGGCGGTCGGCGGGGAGTTTCTGGGCTTGCATCAGTTTGCGCAGCTGCTGCAAGTCTTTTACCGTGGGGGCCACCTTGATTTGGGCCACTGCGGCTTGGCTGTTACCACTGCGGATGATGGCCAGGACCTTGGTGGCCCAGGCGCTTTGGCGGGAATTGGTGTTTTTGGACATGGCGTTCAGAGTAAGCTGCATTTTGGCACATAGCCCCCGTCGAATTTGCGCGAGCAGCTATCAAAATGATAGTGATTTGCGCCTGCTGCTGCGCCACCGGGCATACCGACATCCGTTACCATTCCTTCCCTGTAACAAGGGGATGTGGGTGAGCCAAATAGGAATGCGATGGATACAGCGGACTGCCATGCTGCTGCTGGTGGTTGCCAGTGTGGGCAGCGGCTGGGCCCAAGACGTGCGCAGCGGCACGCTAAAAAATGTGCATGGCAGCGTGCAGGTGGCCAAGGGCGACACCGTGCGCCCCGCTGTCCCGGGTGGGGGCGTGGCAGCGGCCGAGCGCATCGTGACCGGCCCCCAGGGCTCAGCGGTTTTGCTCTTGCGTGACGGCACGCAAATCACCATCGGGCCCAATTCGCAAGTGGACATCACCCGTTTCCAGTTCGATGCCACGACCCAGACCGGCAGCCTGACCGTGCAGGTGCTGTTGGGCACCATCCGCATGGTGACCGGCTTGCTGGGCAAGCTGCATCCGGAGAACGTGAAGGTGCAGACACCCTCGTCTACCGTGAGTGTGCGGGGCACCGACTTTATTGTGGAGGTGCTGTGATGCGCGCTCTGTGGTTCAAAACACTGCTGCCCGTCACGCTGACGGCGTTGTTGGCAGCCTGTGCTCCGCTGAGCCGGGTCACGCTCCTGCCGGATGCCGATGGCCGCAGCACGGCGGTACAGGTGCAGGGGGCCGGAGGTACCCAGCAGTTGGACCAGCCTTACGCCGTGGCCGCTGTGCAGCGCACCGGCACGGTGGACCGCACCCAGACGACCGCCGAAGCGGTGCAGAAACAGTTTGGTGCCTTGCTGGCACTGCAGCCACCCGGTGTGCAGCGTTTTGTAATGCAGTTCGAGCCGGGTACCGCCACGCTGACGCAGGACTCCCAAGCGCAGTTGCCGACCATCTTGGCGCAAGCCCGCGCCTTGCCCGGCGGCGAGTTGGTGGTGGTGGGGCATACCGACCGCACGGGCTCACCCCAGGCCAACGATGTGTTGTCCTTGCAGCGAGCCCAGGCGGTGCGTACCCTGCTGGTGGAGCAAGGGTTCCAGCCCGAGCTGATCGAGGCGGTGGGCCGCGGGGAGCGTGAGCCCCTGGTACCCACGGAGGCGAACGTGGACGAACCACGCAACCGTCGCGCAGAAATCATCGTCCGCTGAGTCGCAATCGCCATGGCCAAGTTGTCACTGTCGGATCTGGGTGGGCTGGTGTACTCCACCGAAGTAGGGCGCACCTGCCCGGTGTGCCGCCAGGCCCTTGCGGCCTGCATCTGCAACGCCCCCAAACGTCCTGCGGGCGATGGGGTGGTGCGTGTGTCGCGCGAGACCAAGGGTCGCGCAGGCAAGGGTGTTACGCTGGTACGGGGCGTGCTGCTGGTGGATGCGGAGCTGGTGGCGCTGGGCAAACAGCTCAAGGCGGCCTGTGGTTCGGGCGGCACGGTGAAAGACGGTGTGATTGAAGTGCAGGGCGACCATGTGGAGCGCGTGATGCAACTACTGCAGGCGCAGGGGCACACGGTCAAACGGGCGGGCGGTTGATATGCAGCCAGAGGATTTGCAGAAACTGGTGGAACGCAGCATGCCGTTTGGCAAATACGAAGGGCGTCTGATTGCCGATCTGCCGGGTGATTATTTGAATTGGTTTGCGCGGGAAGGTTTTCCCAAGAGTGAGATTGGCCGCCTGCTACAACTGATGCATGAGATCGACCACAACGGCTTGAGCGATTTGCTCACGCCGCTGCGTAAGCCGCGCTAGCCCCTACGGTGGCGGCGCATCACGCAGCGCGCCAGGCGCCAGACCTTCCAGCGTGTAGGGGCCAACGGCCGCGCGAATCAGTCGCAGGGTTGGGAATCCGACCGCCGCCGTCATGCGGCGCACTTGGCGATTGCGTCCCTCGCGGATCACCAGTTCCAGCCATGTGGTGGGGATGTTGGCACGGAAGCGCACAGGGGGATCGCGCTCCCACAGGCTGGCAGGTGCCTCCATGTGCCGCGCACGCGCGGGCAATGTGGGGCCGTCGTTGAGCTGGACGCCGTCGCGCAGCGCCCGCAAGGCCACTTCGCTGGGCTCGCCTTCCACCTGCACCCAGTACGTCTTCTCCATCTTGAAGCGCGGGTCGCTGATGCGGGCCTGCAGCTTGCCGTCGTTGGTGAGCAGTAGCAGGCCTTCGCTGTCCGCATCCAGCCGGCCCGCCACATAGACGCCGGGAATGGCGATGAAGTCTTTGAGCCCGCGCCAGCGGCCTTCGGGCGTGAACTGGCTCAACACGCCATAGGGCTTGTTGAAGCAGAGCAGGCGGGTGTCGGTAGTTGCAACCATGGCACAGACTCAGTCCGCGGCAGCGGCGACCCACAAGCGCTCACCCGTGGCTTCCAGGTGCGTGAGGTAGATGCGCACTTCAAATTCCAGCTGGTGGTAGCTGGGCTCCATGTGGGTGCAGAGCTTGTAGAAGGCCTTGTCGTGCTCGCGCTCGCGCAGGTGCGCCAGCTCGTGCACGACGATCATCTTGAGAAAGGGCTCGGGCGTGTCCTTGAACAGGCTGGCCACGCGGATCTCGCGTTTGCTTTTGAGCTTGTTGCCTTGCACGCGCGAGACGGTGGTGTGCGTGCCCAGCGCGTTTTTCACCACATGCAACTTGCTGTCAAACGCCACCTTGCTCAGAGGCTCGGTGCTGCGCAGGTAGTCGGACTTGAGGTCTTGCACATAGTCGTACAGTACCTTGTCGGTCCGCACACCATGGGCCTGCGGGTAGCGCTGGGTCAGCCAACTGCCCACGCGGCCCTCATCCAGCATGCGTTGCACCTGGCCCAGCGTGTCTGCGGGGTAGCCGTTCAGGTAGCGCAGCGTGGGCGTTGCTACCATTTTCATAGCTGCTTGCGCAGATTCTGCGTGGGCTGGGTGCCGATTTGGCTTCAAACCTGAATCAAACTTCGCGGCGCAGGGCGGGGAACAGGATCACGTCGCGGATGCTGGCGCTGTCGGTCAGCAGCATCATCAGGCGGTCGATGCCGATGCCGCAGCCGCCGGTGGGGGGCATGCCGTACTCCAGCGCACGCACAAAGTCGTGGTCGAAGTGCATGGCTTCGTCGTCGCCGCTGTCCTTGGCGTTCACCTGGGCCTGGAAGCGGGCGGCCTGGTCTTCGGCGTCGTTCAGCTCACTGAAGCCGTTGCCAAACTCGCGGCCGGTGATGTAGAGCTCGAAGCGCTCCGTCACCTCGGGGCGGTCATCGTTGGCGCGGGCCAGTGGCGAGATCTCGGTGGGGTGCTCCATGATGAAGGTGGGGTTCCACAGCTTCTCTTCCACGGTTTCTTCAAAGTACAGCACCTGCAGGCTGGCCAGCGTGCGGCCTTCCAGGCGGTTTTTGGCTTCGGTCAAGCCCAGCTTCTTCACCGCATTGGTCAGCCAGGTGGCGTCGAACACGTTGTCGCCGGCGTCGGTGTATTTCTGGATGGCCTCCACGATGGTCAGGCGCTCAAACGGCTGCTCCAGATCCACGGGTTTGCCAGCGTAGCTGAGTTGCAGGCTGCCGGTGGCTTTCATGGCTGCGTCGCGGATCAGCGTCTCGGTGTAGTCCATCAGGTCCTGGTAATTCCAGTAGGCCGCGTAGAACTCCATCATGGTGAACTCGGGGTTGTGGCGCACCGAGATGCCTTCGTTGCGGTAGCTGCGGTTGATCTCGAACACGCGGTCAAAGCCACCCACGATCAGGCGCTTGAGGTACAGCTCGGGCGCAATGCGCAGGAACATTTCCTGGTCCAGCGCGTTGTGGTGCGTCTTGAAGGGTTTGGCATTGGCACCACCGGGAATGGGGTGCAGCATGGGCGTTTCCACTTCCAGGAAGTTATGGCCCACCATGAACTCGCGCAGGGCGCTCACGGCCTTGCTGCGGGCCACAAAGCGCTGGCGCGCCTCCACATCGGTCATCAGGTCCACATAGCGCTGGCGGTACTTGGTTTCCTGATCGGCCATGCCATGGAACTTGTCGGGCATGGGGCGCAGGCTCTTGGTCAACAGGCGGATGCTGGTGGCGTGGATGGATAGTTCACCGGTCTTGGTCTTGAACAGCGTGCCTTCGGCAGCCACGATGTCGCCCAAGTCCCAGTGTTTGAAGGCCGCGTACAGGTCCACACCCACGTCTTCGCCGCGCACATACAGCTGAATGCGGCCACCACTGGGGCCGAAAGATGAGTCTTGCAGCGTGCAGAAGCTGGCCTTGCCCATGACGCGCTTGAGCATCATGCGGCCGGCCACCTTGGCGGTGGCGCCCAAGGCCACCAGCTCTTCGGCCGTCTTCTCGTTGTAGGCCTCAAACAGCTCCGCTGCCTTGTTCTCGGGCTGGAAGTCGTTGGGGAAGGCCACGCCCTTGCCCTCGGCCTGCTGCTGGCGCAAGGCCTTGAGTTTTTCGCGGCGCTCCAGGATCAACTGGTTGTCGTCTTGCGGGGCGGGGGCAGCTTGGTTTTGGTCGGACATGGGGCGTTGGAAGTACGTTGGCAGAACCGGCCAGCCTGTAGGCTTTGGCCGCAACCCTCCATTGTAAGAGGGGTGGCAGCCGCTATGATGCGCTCGCACTGCCCCAACACCGCCATGCTCTACCAAATCATTTCCCTGTTGCTCGAAGTTGTCTCCGGTCTGCTCACCAGCACCTGTTTGCTGCGCCTGTACATGCAGCACCAGCGCATTCCCCTGTCGGCCCGCTCGGGCAACCCGCTGGGGCGCTTCATCTTTGCGTTGACCGATTGGTTGGTGTTGCCACTGCGGCGTGTACTGCCCGCCATGGGCCGCTGGGACACGGCTAGTCTGGCGGGGGCCTTGTTGATCCAGCTGGCCCAGTTCTCCATCCTGTGGTTGCTCAATGGCTTGGGCGCCAGCCTGGTGTCCGTCGTGGTGCTGGCGCTGTTTGGCGTGGTGCGCATGGCGTTGTCGGGCATGACGGCGCTGGTGCTGGTCTATGCCATCCTGTCGTGGGTGCAAACGCAGTCGTATTTGGCCGATTTGCTGGACCGCTTGGTGCAGCCGCCGCTGACGCCGATTCGCCGGGTGCTGCCTTTGGTGGGGGGCGTCGATTTGTCGCCACTGGTGCTGCTGGTGTTGATCCAGATTACGCTGATCGTGCTGGGCTCGTTGCAGGCTGCCGTACTGGTGGCTACGTCAGGCTAAACCTGCTGGCACCATGCAAAAGAGGCCCGCGAGGGCCTCTTTGTCTTTGGGGTGCCGGTCGTTTAGATCACGGCATCCGCCGGTTGGCGCTGCAGCATGGCCAGCGTGTCGGCCACGGTTTTGCGCAGTTCACGGCGGTCGCAAATAAAGTCGACGGCGCCCTTGGTTTGCAGGAATTCAGCGCGCTGGAAGCCTTCGGGCAGCGTCACGCGCACGGTGGATTCGATCACGCGCGGGCCTGCAAAGCCGATCAGCGCCTTGGGTTCGGCAATCACCACATCGCCCAGGAAGGCAAAGCCGGCGCTTACGCCGCCCATGGTGGGGTCGGTCAGCACGCTGATGTAAGGCAGGCCCTTTTTTGCCAGGCGGGTCAAAGACGCGTTGGTCTTGGCCATTTGCATCAGCGAGAGCAAACCTTCCTGCATGCGCGCGCCGCCGGTGGCGGTAAAGCACAGGAAGGGCACCTTTTGTTCAATGGCGGTTTCGACGCCACGCACAAAGCGCTCGCCGACCACAGAACCCATGGAGCCGCCCATGAATTCAAATTCAAAGCACGCGGCCACCAGGCTGATACCGTGCACCGCACCGCCCATGACCACCAGCGCATCGGTCTCGCCCGTGTTTTCCAGGGCTTCTTTGAGGCGTTCAGGGTATTTGCGGCTGTCCTTGAATTTCAGGGCATCCACGGGCAGGACTTCCTGGCCGATCTCGAAGCGGCCTTCGTTGTCCAGAAATGCATTCAGGCGCGCACGGGCGCCAATGCGGTGGTGGTGGCTGCAGCTGGGGCAGACGTTCTGGTTCTGCTCCAGATCGGTCTTGTAGAGCACGGTTTCGCAGCTGGGGCACTTGATCCACAGACCTTCGGGCACGCTGCGGCGGTCCGCAGGATCGGTTTGCTGAATCTTCGGGGGTAGCAGTTTTTCCAGCCAGCTCATAAATAGACCTTTGGTTTTCGTCCTGCCAGATTATTCAATCCAGCATCAGTTTTTGTGTGATTGTATTTCCTCACCAATAGTCCATTCGGACTATTGGTGACCTCGGTGCCTGTAGGGATACTCCCCTGTGTTTTTAACTCGACTATTCTGACCGGGAGTTTGTGAACGATGAAAAATATGATGAAACCCAAATACGTTGTAGCAGCATGCATGTCCTTGTTGGCCGGCCTTGCGAACGCGCAGTCTTTTTCCAATGTGCACGGTTCAACGATTTATTACTTTGGCCAACCAGACACCACAAGTTACGGACAGGTGTTCAACTCGGCAGGTGGAACGCTGACTGATTGGTCTTTTTTTGCAGACAGCGGTAATGCTGGCACATTGGGCTTGGTCATCGCTGCCTGGGATGGTGTCAAGGCTGTTGGTCCTGCGCTGTACCAAAGTTCGGTGTTCTCCTACGCAGGTGGCGCACAGTCCTTGTCGTTCAGTGGCATCAATAAGACATTCTCTTCGGGTAGCTATATTGCCTATTTGACTGTTGCAGGCTTCAGCGGCGCTGCATCCAATGTTGGCATCGCCGGCTCTAGCTCTGATGGTGGCATGTCCGGGGGATTCCGCTTCCTCAATTCCGCTGGCGTGGATCCTCTGACGCTCGACAGCAACTGGTCAAGCTGGGGCGTTGCCAATATGCAGTACTCTGCCAATTTCGTGTCGGCCGTTCCCGAGCCCGAGTCGTTGGCACTGATGCTGGCTGGTTTGGGTATCGTGGGTGCTGTTGCACGTCGCCGCGCACGGTCGCAAGCGTAAACAAGCCGACTTCTTTGAAAAAACCCCGCTATGGCGGGGTTTTTTGTTTGGGGTTCTTTGTATGTCAGCCGCCTTGCGCCGCTGAATCCATCGCGACGCGTACCTCTTTCAGGAAACTCTTGACCGTGGCACCCACTTGGTCCCGCGGCTGGTCCTCCAACAGTTGGATGATTTTGCTGCCGATCACCACCGCGTCCGACACCTTGGCAATCGTCTGGGCCGTGGCTGCGTCCCGAATGCCAAAGCCCACGCCTACCGGTGTGCTGATGTGCTGGCGGATGCGGGGCAGCATGGCTTCTACGGCGCCCACGTCCAGCGCACCCGAGCCGGTCACGCCTTTGAGCGACACGTAGTACACATAGCCGCTGGCTACGCGCGCCACCTGGGCCATGCGTTCATCGGTGCTGGTGGGGGCCAGCAAGAAGATCAGGTCCATGCCATGCGCACGCAGGTCTGCCGCAAAGGCTTCGCATTCTTCGGGCGGGTAGTCGACGATCAGCACACCGTCCACACCGGCTTCTGCCGCGTCCTTGACGAAGGGGCTGCTCACTCCCCCTTTGGCGTGTTTCTGGTCGTAGCGCTCCACCGGATTGGCATAGCCCATCAGGACCACAGGCGTGGTGTTGTTGGTCTTGCGGAATTTCCGCACCATGGCCAACACCTGCACCAGACCAATGCCAAAGGCCAGGGCCTTGTCACCGGCCTTCTGGATCACGGGGCCGTCCGCGCTGGGGTCGGAGAAGGGCACGCCAAGTTCGATGACGTCTGCACCGCCCGCCACCATGGCGTGCATCAGTTCGGGGGTCACATCGGCGTAGGGATAGCCCGCGGTCACGAAGGGAATCAGCGCCTTGCGGCCCTGGGCTTTTAATGCGGAAAAGGTTGTGTCAATGCGTCCCATGTTCAGGCTCCCTTCACCACATGGCCGCGCATCGAAGGGCGGTCGTACACATCGTCACCGGACAGGTCGGCCACCGTGCCAATGTCCTTGTCACCGCGGCCGGAGAGGTTGACGAGAACCGACTGATCCGGGCGCATCGTCTTGGCCAGCTTCATGCCATAGGCCACGGCGTGGCTGGATTCCAGCGCCGGGATGATGCCCTCGGTGCGGCACAGGTAGTGGAAGGCGTCCAGCGCCTCCTTGTCGGTAATGCCGACATACTCGGCGCGGCCGATGTCGGCCAGGAATGCGTGCTCGGGGCCCACGCCGGGGTAGTCCAGGCCCGCGCTGATGCTGTGCGTCTCGGTGACCTGTCCGTTGTCATCTTGCAGCACGTAGGTGCGGTTGCCATGCAACACGCCGGGGCTGCCCTTTTGGATGGAGGCCGAGTGTTTTCCGCTCTCCAGGCCTTCACCCGCCGCTTCCACGCCGATGAGGCGGGTTTGGTCGTGCTGGATGTAGGGGTGGAAGATGCCCATGGCGTTGGAGCCACCGCCCACGCAGGCAATCACGGCGTCGGGTTGTTTTGTCTTGCAGCCGGCGGCCGCCAGCATCTCGGGCATCTGCACGAGGCATTCGTTGCCGATGACGCTCTGGAAGTCGCGGACCATCATGGGGTAGGGGTGCGGGCCCGCCACGGTACCGATGATGTAGAAGGTGTTGTCCACGTTGGCGACCCAGTCGCGCATGGCTTCGTTCAGCGCGTCTTTCAGGGTCTTGCTGCCGCTGGTGACGGGCACGACGGTGGCACCCAGCAGTTTCATGCGGTAAACGTTGGGGCTTTGGCGCTTCACGTCCTCGCTGCCCATGTAGACCACACATTCCAGTCCGTAGCGGGCACAGATGGTGGCGGTGGCCACACCATGTTGGCCAGCGCCGGTTTCGGCAATTACGCGGGGCTTGCCCATGCGCTTGGCGAGCATGGCCTGGCCGATGGTGTTGTTGATCTTGTGGGCGCCGGTGTGGTTCAGGTCTTCGCGTTTCAGGAAGATTTGTGCACCACCCATTTCGCGGCTCATGCGGGCTGCGTGGTACACGGGAGAGGGGCGACCGACGAAGTGCGCCAGCTCGGACTGGAATTCCGCTAGGAACTCGGGGTCATGCTGGTATTTGGCGTAAGCGTCCTTGAGCTCATTGATGGCGTGCGTCAAGGTCTCAGAGACAAAGCTGCCACCGTATTTGCCAAAGTGGCCTTTGGCGTCGGGTTGTTGGTAGTCGTACATGGTTCAAATTCTCACAAGAACCGTTCGCCCTGAGCCTGTCGAAGGGATTGCCGGGCTTCAATAGCCCAGCCTGAACGGTTGGATTTTTAGGATTGCTGATCCGCTGCGCGCACGGCGGCAACGAATTGGAAAATCTTCGCGGGGTCTTTGATGCCTTTGCGAGGCTTGCCCTGAGCGTCGACGGCTTCCACGCCGGAGCTCACGTCCACAGCCAGCGATTTACAGCGCGGCCGTATCGACGTGATGCCATCGCCCACGTTTGCACTGGTGAGTCCACCACTCAAGACGAGGTGAGCGTTGACGCTTGGAGGAAGAAGTGACCAATTGAATGTTTTGCCCCCACCACCGTAGCCGTCCACATGGGCGTCCAGCAAAATGGCCTGGGCTTTTGAAAAGTCTTGTGCAAATTGTACGAGGTCGAAGCGGGCCGCGTCATCCCCCAGCGGAATACGCGCTGCGCGCAGAAAGGGGCGGGCCCCATTGCCAGTTGCGGCCAGGCAGTCTGCTAGGCTTTCATCACCATGAAATTGGGCTGTAGCCCCCGCCACTATTGCGCAAGCAGCTCCTATTTCTATAGCGCTTGCATTGACGAAGAGCAGTACGGGGGTGATGAACGGAGGCAGGCGTTTGGCCAATTCAGCGGCACGCTGCGGGCTTACCGCGCGCGGGCTCTTGGGGTACAGCACAAAACCGATCGCGTCAGCGCCCGCCGCAACGGCAGCGTCCACGTCCTGCTCGCGGGTCAGACCGCAGATTTTGATACGGGTGCGTGTAGCGTGGATGTCAGGCGTGCTCATGGCAACGCATCATACGCAGCTGTGCGCTCCGGCATGCCCCACTTCGCGTCGTAGCGCGGGCCCAGGAAGTACAGGCCGTCAGGCGAAAACGTGGGGGCGGCGGCGCGGCGGTCGCGTGCGGCCAGCACTTCAGCCATCCATTCCGGCGGCTTTTTGCCCTGGCCAATCTGCACCAGGCATCCCATGATGTTGCGGATCATGTGATGCAGGAATGCGTTGGCTTCAAACTCGATGCGCCAGTAGGCCCCGCGCTTGTTCAGGCTGATGTCCAGGACATTCTTTACCGGCGTCAGCGCCTGGCATTGCGAGGCGCGGAAGGAGGTGAAGTCGTGTTCTCCGAGCAGGGTGTTGGCAGCCTGGCGCATGGCGTCCAAATCCAGGCTGCCAAACGTCCAGCCCACACGGCCGTACTCTACGCTGGGCCGTATCTGGGATTCAAGCAACACATAAGCATAGCGCCGTGACAGCGCCGAGGCGCGGCAATGGAAGGCATCGGTGGTTTTGACGGCCCATTGCACCGCAATGTCACGTGGCAAGTTGGCGTTGGTCCCACGCACCCAAGCGTAAGTGTCGCGGTCCAGGGCGGTGTCAAAGTGCACCACCTGCATCAGGCCGTGCACGCCTGCATCGGTGCGGCCGGCGCACAAGGTAGACACGCGCTGGGCAGTGAACTTGCCCAGCGCGGCCTCCAGTTTGTCTTGGATGGTGAGGCCCGATGACTGGCTTTGCCAGCCTTGGTAGGCCCCACCGTTGTAGCTAACGCCTAACGCAATCCGCACAAGCTCTGGATCCTGCGATGCGCCAAACCCCGCAGGGGCTTAGCTCAGTTTGGCCAGGGCACGTTGGGCTTTGGCGCGCATGTCGCCGCTGGCTTCCGATACCACTTCTTCAATCAGTGCACGGGCCCCGTCTTCATCCCCAATGGAGATGAATTCTTCGGCCAACGCCAGCTTGGTTTCCAAGGGGTCTTCACCCACGGTATCTGGTGCTTCTGTGGGGCCATCCGCCGAGGATTCCAGGTCCAGCGACAGGGAACCCAGATCGAACTCCATCAGTCCTGTGTCTGCGGTTTGCGTAGGGCTTGCCTGGGGGGCCACAGGGACAGGGCCGGTGGCTTCAAACTTGAGTCCCTGCGACAGATCGTCGGGCATGGGTGTTTCCAAATCGTCCAGCGACAAGGAAATCTCTGGCATGGATGCTACGGGCGCTGGTGCGGCCACATATGCCGACGCGTCAGGCAGGTCAAAGTCCATGTCCAAGGCATTGTCCTGCGCCGGCGTTTCCATTTTGACGGTTCTGTCGGCGGGCGCTACCATGGTTCCACCCGTCACATCACTGATGGCGCTGGGTGCGGGTTCATCGTCCAAGGAGAAGTCAAGGTCCAAATCCAAGTCCACGCCTGGTGTCCCTGCATCGCTCAATGCTGCGTGGGCTGACTGGGGGATGGTGCTGTTGCCAAAACTGGAGTTGCTTGCAGCAGCAGCTGGTGTGCCTCCTGCCGAAGCGGGGGCACCGCCTGGCTGGTACAGCGGATTGCTCGGGTCAATTGCCAAGCCCATTTCGCAAATGCGGGTCCAGTCCGGGCTGTTGGCGCCGGTGAGTTTGTAGGCTTGGGCCGCGGTGCTTTCAAAGCTGCGCGTGTCGCGGCGCTTGCTGAAAATCTCAAGCAGCTTGGTGTGGATGGCCAAGCGCCCAGGGTTGGTCCGGACAGCTTCCTTGAGAATTTCTTCCGCTTGCAGGTCGCGGCCATAGGCCAGGTACACATCGGCTTCGGCCACTGGGTCGACGTCGTCCGCGGCATCCAGTTGGCTGGCGGAATACACCATGGAGGAGGCGCTGGAGGGGTCGTTTTGGTTAGTATCGACACGCTGTCCACCGCTGGCGCCAAAAAAGGAGTCCGGCTGCAAACGGCTTTCGAGAAAAGCACTGTCAACCTGGGCCGAGTTTTTCTTGCGCTGGCGAATGCGGTAGGCAGCGTAACCACCCAGCAAAGCAATCAGGCCAGCTGCTCCGGCCGGAACCAGCGGGTCAGCGAGCAACTCGTCGAGCAAGGCCGGCTCTTCAGGAACGGGCAAAGGCACCGCTGCCTTGGGCTTAACCGGTGCGGACGCTGTGGCTTGTGGGGCAGACGCAGCTTCGGCGACGGGTGGCGCCACGGGGGCCGAGGCGGCGGCAATTGCCGCAGGTGAAGAGGCCGCCGGAGCGGGGAGTCCCGCCACGGCCACGGCCGGTGCTGGGGATGCAGGCGCGGGTGCGGGTGCGGAACTGCCCACTGCCGGGGCTGCCGCTGCGCCAATTTTGCTCAATTCGCTGATGTTCTTGGAAATCTCGGCCGCCCGCGTTGCCGCTTCTTGGGCTTCGCGGTCTTTGGCAATTTGTGCGTCATTGGCCTTGCCTTGCACAGAGCCCTTGGACAGCGTGAGCTTGTCGGGGGTAGGGCTGGCGGGCTTTTTGTCTTCCACTTTTGCTTCTACCGCGCCACTGGCTTTGCGGTCTGCTGCAGCTACTGCCGCTGTTGGTGCGTTGGCTGCCAAATTGCGGCGGAAGTCGTTGAAATCCTTGCTTTGTGCGACCACCAGCTTGGAGGCCTCTGCCGGTGACACGCTTTGCGCCAGTTCTGCCTTGGGAATGTTGAGAACTGCGCCCGCACGAATGCGATTCAGGTTGTCATTGACAAATGCATCGGGATTGCTCCGCAGCAAGGCCACCAACATTTGGTCCAGCGAGACGTCTGCTGGCTTGATGCTGTTTGCAATTTTGCTGGCTGTGTCGCCTTTCTTCACGGTCACAGAATCGCCACTGGCGTCCATCGGCGGCGGTGTAGCAGGTGCGGCCGTTTTTGGGGGCGCAGTTTTTGCCGGACTGGTGGTGCGGGCGGATTCGGTACTTGTGGCTGCCGGTGTGGTCGCAGTGGCTTTGGGCAGTGCGGTGACCACAGGCGCCGTGGGCACCTGCGCTAGCGTGGGGGCGGCAGGGGTTTTGCGCAGTGCAGGTGGGTCAAAGAGCAGGGTGTAGTCGCGCACGATGCGGCCTTGCGACCAAGTGGCTTCCAGAATCAGGTCCACAAAAGGATCGTTGATGGTTCGCTCGCTGCTCAGTCGCAGGTAAGCACGGCCATCGGAACGGCGTTGCAAGGTGGCCTGCAGGCTTGACATGGCCGGGCTGTAATCCAATCCTGCTGCGACGAAAGCATCCGGCAAAGCTACGCCCGCTTTGAGCGATGCGGCCTCTTCGGCGGTGATTTCGGGGATGTCGATTTCGGCACGCAAAGGCTCGCCCAGCGCTGACTGAACCGTGAGGCGACCGAGCGAAAGCGCATGGGCCCCGGTTCCCGACAAGCCGAGTAGCGCAACGGCTGCAGCCGCCAGAGCGGTCTTTTGCCAACGATGTGACTTAGCAATCAATTTATTAGCCTCCGGTGCTCGGTCGAGCGGCAATTTACTTATCCGTTTTCAGGCGAAGCAGCCCGACTCTCAAAACGTAAAAAGTACAATAGCATCAATGTATTAGCCTGACAAGCTAAGAAACGTTTTAACTTTGAAAGCCGGGCGACTTCGCTGTCCGCCACGGAGGTTTGTGTTGCCTGTCGACAACGAGCTGTAACGGGGTGTTACGCGTCCAAGAGGATGCGCAACATGCGGCGCAAAGGCTCCGCAGCGCCCCACAACAACTGGTCGCCGATGGTGAAGGCACCGACGTATTCCGGGCCCATGGCCAGCTTGCGGATGCGACCGACCGGGATGGTCATGGTGCCAGTGACCGCTACAGGTGTCAGGTCCTGGATGGTGGCTTCGCGGGTGTTGGGGACCACTTTGACCCACTGGTTGTCGGCGGCGATCATGGCTTCGATGTCTGCCACGGGGACGTCTTTCTTCAGCTTGAAGGTCAGCGCCTGGCTGTGGCAGCGCATGGCGCCCACGCGCACGCAGAAGCCGTCCACAGGGATGGCGGACGAGCCGAAGCCTTCGCCCATTCCCAGGATCTTGTTGGTTTCGGCCATGCCCTTCCATTCTTCCTTCGACATGCCGTTGCCCAGGTCCTTGTCGATCCAGGGGATCAACGAGCCGCCCAGGGGCGCACCAAAGTTGGCAGTTTCGGCGCCGGTCAGGGCGCGCTGCTTGGCGATGACCTTGCGGTCAATTTCCAGAATCGCGCTCTTGGGGTCGTCCAGCAGGGCTTTGACTTCGGCGTTCAGGGTGCCGTACTGGGTCAGCAGCTCGCGCATGTGCTGCGCACCGCCACCAGATGCGGCCTGGTAAGTCTGGGTACTCATCCACTCGACCAGACCGGCCTTGTACAACGCGCCTACGCCCATCAACATGCAGCTCACGGTGCAGTTGCCGCCTACCCAGTTCTTGCCGCCCTTGGTCAATGCGTCTTGAATGACGGGCATGTTGACAGGGTCCAGGATGATGACCGCGTCTTCTTCCATGCGCAGGGTGGAGGCCGCGTCGATCCAGTGGCCATTCCAGCCCGCGGCGCGCAACTTGGGGAACACCTCGCTGGTGTAGTCGCCGCCCTGAGCAGTGATGATGATGTCGCAGCGCTTGAGCGCGTTGATATTGAAGGCGTCTTGCAGCGTGGTTTCGTTTTTGGCCCACGCGGGGGCTTTGCCGCCTGCGTTGGAGGTGGAGAAGAACAGGGGCTCGATCAGGTCGAAATCCTTTTCCTGCTCCATACGGTCCATCAACACCGAGCCGACCATGCCGCGCCAGCCGACCAAACCTACCAACTTGCTCATATCAACGCCCTTTCAAAGTTAACAAACAGTGCCACGCTGGCTGTTTGCCCGGCTCGTCTGGCCGGGAGGGCGCACGACGAACCGGGCTGGATCAGCCTTTAATGGTCGTGGTTTTGGAGATGGTTGCGCGCGCGGCCTTGCTCGCCTGGGTGGCAAAAGCAATGTTCGAGGAGAAGGGGCTGGCGGCAAACATGGGAGGATTGTAGCCCCAAAACCAGAATTTTTTGCTCCGCGCGGACTGAAATGGTTTTTGAGGGTGGCAGGGCAACAACGTGGTGTTAGCCCTGCACCTGTGTCTTATCCCAGAGCCTTCACCACGGCATCGCCCATTTCTTTGGTGCTGACGCGGGAGCTGCCTTCGCTGTAGATGTCGGCAGTGCGGTAGCCCTGTGCCAGTACTTTTTGCACCGCTGCTTCAATACGCTGGGCTGCCGCTTCCTGGTTCAAACTGAAGCGCAGCATCATGGCCGCCGAGAGGATGGTGGCGAGCGGGTTGGCAATGCCTTTGCCGGCGATATCGGGCGCGCTGCCGTGGCTGGGCTCATACAGGCCCTGGTTGGCGCTGTTCAGGCTGGCCGAGGGCAGCATGCCGATGGAGCCGGTCAGCATGGACGCTTCGTCGGACAGGATGTCGCCAAACATATTGCCGGTGACCAGCACGTCGAACTTCTTGGGGGCCTTGACCAGTTGCATGGCGGCGTTGTCCACCAGCATGTGGTCCAGTTCCACGTCGGGGTACTGCTGGCCCACTTCGACCATCACGTCTTTCCACAGTTGCGAGGTTTCCAGCACGTTGTTCTTGTCCACGCTGGTCACGCGCTTGCTGCGCTTCTGGGCGGCCTGGAAGGCCACGTGCGCAATGCGCTCGATCTCGGGGCGGCTGTAGCGCATGGTGTCGAAGGCTTCTTCCGCACCGGGGAAGTGGCCATCGGTGGCGATGCGGCGGCCACGCGGCTGGCCAAAGTAGATGTCGCCCGTCAGCTCACGGATGATGAGGATGTCCAGGCCCGCAATTAGCTCGGGCTTGAGGCTGGAGGCACCGACCAGTTGCTCGTAGCAGATGGCGGGGCGGAAGTTGGCGAACAGGCCCAGGTTCTTGCGCAGACCCAGAATGGCCTGCTCGGGGCGGAACTGGCGCTCCAGCTTGTCGTACTTCCAGTCGCCCACGGCGCCGAACAGCACCGCGTCGGCTTCTTTGGCCAGCTTCAGGGTGGCTTCGGGCAGGGGGTGGCCATGGGCGTCGTAGGCCACGCCGCCAACCAGTGCGGTTTCCATTTCCAGCGGGAGGTCCAGGGCCTTGAGCACCTTCACGGCTTCGGCCACGATTTCGGTACCAATGCCGTCACCCGGCAATACTGCGATCTTCATAAATTACTTTCTTTCTTCGTCAGGGTCAGCGCACGTCGCTGCGCGAGTGGGTGGCCCCAAAATGCTTCACTATTGATAGCTGCTCACGCAGTCATGGTGCGGGCTAGCCAAGGTTTTTGTGCCAAACGTTGGGCTTCGAAGGCTTTGATCTTGTCGGCGTGGCGCAAGGTCAGACCAATGTCGTCGAAGCCGTTGAGCAGGCAGTATTTGCGGAAGGCCTGTACGTCAAAGGCAATCTCTTCGCCCTGGGGCTTGACGATCACCTGGCGCTCCAGGTCGATGGTGAGCTGGTAGCCCGGGAAAGCCAGTGCTTCATTGAACAACTGGTCCACCAGCGCTTCGTTCAGCACGATGGGCAGCAGGCCATTCTTGAAGCAGTTGTTGAAAAAGATATCGGCGTAGCTGGGCGCGATGATGGCGCGAAAGCCGTATTGGTCAATCGCCCACGGCGCGTGTTCGCGGCTGGAGCCGCAGCCGAAGTTCTTGCGCGCCAGCAGGATGGAGGCGCCCGCGTAGCGCGGCTGGTTCAGCACAAAGTCGGGGTTGGGTCTGCGGCTGGTGGGGTCCTGGCCGGGAAAGCCGGCGTCCAGGTAGCGCCATTCGTCAAACAGGTTTTGGCCAAAGCCGGTCTTGCGGATGGACTTGAGGAATTGCTTGGGGATGATGGCATCCGTGTCCACGTTCTCGCGGTCCATGGGCGCAACCAGGCCCTTGTGGAGGGTGAATTTGTTCATTTTTTGGCTGCCCCTTCAATTTTTTCGCCGGCCTTCTGGATGTCCTGGCCCATGCCTTTGACGGTATTGCAGGCGGTCAGCAACAACAGGGCCGATGCGCACACAGCGTAAACAATGGTTTTCATGATGGATTCCTCGTGAAGAAGGTCAGGAGAATTTGCGAATGTCGACGAAGTGGCCGTGGATGGCCGCTGCAGCCGCCATGGCTGGGCTCACCAGGTGGGTACGTCCTCCGGCTCCCTGGCGGCCTTCGAAGTTGCGGTTGCTGGTGGAGGCACAGCGCTCGCCAGGTTCCAGGCGGTCTGCGTTCATCGCCAGGCACATGGAGCAACCAGGTTCGCGCCACTCAAAACCGGCAGCCTTGAAAATCTCATGCAGGCCTTCGCGCTCCGCCTGGTCTTTGACCAGGCCGGAGCCGGGCACCACCATGGCCAGCTTGATGTTTTTGGCCACTTTTTGGCCCAGCCGCTTCACCACCGCTGCGGCTTCGCGCATGTCTTCGATGCGGCTGTTGGTGCAGGAGCCAATGAACACCTTGTCGACAAACAGGTCGTCCAATGCCTTGCCGGGTTCCAAACCCATGTAGGTCAAGGCGCGTTCGATGGCGCCGCGCTTGTTGGCGTCTTTTTCCTTGTCGGGATCGGGCACGCGGGCATCAATGCCCAGCACCATTTCGGGCGAAGTGCCCCAGGTGACTTGGGGCACGATCTGGCTGGCATCCAATTCAACGACCGTGTCGAAATGCGCGCCAGCATCGGAATGCAGCGTCTTCCAGAATGCCACGGCCTGGTCCCATTCCACGGCCGCAGCCTCGGGGCTGGCGGCGTTGGCGCCGGGGGCCAGGGGGCGGCCCTTGACGTAATCAATCGTCTTGTCGTCCACGGCCACCAGGCCAGCGCGTGCGCCTGCCTCGATGGCCATGTTGCAGACCGTCATACGGCCTTCCATGCTCAGGGCACGGATGGCAGCGCCGCCGAATTCGATGGTGTAACCGGTGCCGCCTGCGGTACCGATCTTGCCGATGATGGCCAGCACAATATCTTTGGCGGTAATGCCCTGGGCAACCGTGCCATCGACTTTGACCAGCATGTTCTTGGCTTTTTTGGCCAGCAGCGTTTGTGTCGCCATCACATGCTCGACTTCGCTGGTGCCGATGCCATGGGCCAGCGCACCAAAGGCGCCGTGCGTAGACGTATGCGAGTCACCGCAGACCACCGTCATGCCGGGCAGGGTGGCGCCGTTTTCAGGCCCGATGACGTGCACGATGCCCTGGCGTTTGGACAGGAAGGGGAAGAAGGCGGCTGAGCCGAATTCCTTGATGTTGGCATCCAGCGTGGTCACCTGCTCTTTGCTGGTGGGATCGGTGATGCCGTCGTAGCCGAGCTCCCAGCCGGTGGTGGGGGTGTTGTGGTCGGCCGTGGCCACGATAGAGCTGACGCGCCAGACCTTGCGGTTGGCGACACGCAGGCCTTCAAAGGCCTGGGGGCTGGTCACTTCGTGGACCAGGTGGCGGTCGATATAGAGGATGGACGTGCCGTCCTCTTCGGTGTGGACGACGTGGTCGTCCCAAAGTTTGTCGTACAGCGTGCGTGCCACGGTGGTCATAGGTCTTCCTTCAGAACTTCAATTTTAGGTGGCCTTGACCCCTTGCGGCGTCATGGCGGTGAGGTGGTCTACCAGCAGGCGTGCGGTGCGCGGCAGGGTGGAGAAGTCGCGGGCCAGCAGCTCGATACGGCGGTTTGCCCAAGCATCACCCAAGGGCACGGCGGTGAGCTCACCCGTGCTGTGCATCAGCATGAACGCGCGCAGTGGCATCACGCCGACGCCCAGGCCGTTGTGGATCATGCGGCCCATGGCATCCAGCCCTGTCACCTGAATGCGCAGCTTGATGCTCTGGCCCAGTGCGGCCGCGGCCTGGCGCATGGCAACGTAGATGGAGCTGTTGGAGTGCAGGCCAACATGGTCAAAGGCCAGGGTGTCTGCAAACGCGACGGTGTTTTGCGCCGCCAGCACATGGCCGGTGGGCACGATGAGTACGAGCTGGTCCTGCCGGTAGGGCAGGGTCTGCAACTCACCCACGCCATCCGCTGTGTTGCACACCCCAAAGTCGGCCGCCCCCTCCTGCACAGCGCGAATCACTTCGCTGCTCAGATGCTCTTCCAGGTCAATCTTGATGCCCTGGTGCGCACGCACGAAGGCGCCCAGGTCTTCGGGCAGAAACTGCACGGTGGCCGAAATGCTGGCATGCACCCGCACCTGGCCGCGCGCGCCGTTGGCGTATTCGGCCAGCTCGGTTTGCATGCGCTCCAGGCTGAACAGCACGCTGCGTGCATGGTGCAACAGGTTTTGCCCGGCGGGCGTGAGGTGTACGCCGCGGGAATGCCGGTGCAGGAGCGCTGTGCCCAGTGCAGCTTCGAGGTCACTGAGCCGTTTGCTCAGCGCGGAGGGCGCAATGAACTCCCGCTCCGCTGCCTTGCCAATGCTGCCCAGCTCGCAGACAGCCACAAACAGCTGGAGCGATGTCAGGTCCAGACGGCGGGCAAGGTTGGGGCTTGAGGGGGGCATGGGTTAGGTGGCATCGCCATTTGCGATGTAATTGGTATATTTTCTTACGTAAATGGCAGCTTTGACATCGTGCTTTGCGATGTCTTGTGTCGGGGCGTGTTATGGCGAATTTGCTATTAAAAAAGTAGCTGCTTGCGCATATTCCACAAGGGCTAGGGGCCTATTTGGCATAAAAAAACCCCGCTGCCAGGGATGGCGGCGGGGTTGATGTCTTGGGCAGCCGTCAGGGCTGCCAGCAATCAACGTTGGCCAATAGGCTGCACGTCGCGCTTCACCGAGCCGGTGAAGAGCTGACGGGGACGGCCGATCTTGTACTCGGGGTCGCCAATCATCTCGTTCAACTGGGCGATCCAGCCCACGGTGCGGGCCAGCGCGAAGATGGCGGTGAACAGGCTCACGGGGATGCCGATGGCGCGCTGCACGATGCCGGAGTAGAAGTCCACGTTGGGGTAGAGCTTGCGCTGGACGAAGTAGTCGTCTTCCAGGGCAATCTTTTCCAGGGCCATGGCCAGCTTGAACAGCGGGTCGTTTTCCAGGCCCAGGGCGGTCAACACTTCCTTGCAAGTCTCTTGCATGAGTTTGGCGCGGGGGTCGTAGTTCTTGTACACGCGGTGGCCAAAGCCCATCAGCTTGACGCCAGAGCTCTTGTCTTTCACCTGGTTCATGAATTCGCCGACCTTGCTGATGCCACCCATCTTCTGGATGTCTTCCAGCATGTTCAGGCAGGCTTCGTTGGCGCCACCGTGGGAAGGGCCCCACAGGCAGGCCACACCAGCCGCAATGGCTGCAAATGGGTTGGTGCCAGACGAACCGCACAGGCGCACGGTGGAGGTGGAGGCGTTTTGCTCGTGGTCAGCGTGCAGGATGAAGATGCGGTCCAGCGCACGTTCGATCACGGGGTTAACCTTGTACTCTTCGCACGGGGTGGCAAACATCATGTGCAAGAAGTTGCCGGCGTAGCTCAGGTCGTTCTTGGGGTACATGAAGGGCTGGCCAGCGCTGTACTTGTAGGCCATGGCGACCAGCGTGGGCATCTTGGCAATCAGGCGGATGGCCGAGATTTCGCGGTGCTCGGGGTTATTGATGTCGGTGCTGTCGTGGTAGAAGGCCGACATGGCACCCACCAGGCCGGTCATGATGGCCATGGGGTGGGCATCGCGGCGGAAGCCACGCAGGAAAAACTGCATCTGCTCGTTGACCATGGTGTGGTTGGTCACGCGCTTGGTGAAGTCGGCCTTGCCGGCAGCGTTGGGCAGGTTGCCGTACAGCAGCAGGTGGCAGGTTTCCATGAAGTCGCAGTTGGTGGCCAACTGCTCAATCGGGTAACCGCGGTACAGCAATTCACCCTTGTCGCCATCGATATAGGTGATGGCAGACTGGCAGGATGCAGTCGACAAAAAGCCCGGGTCGTAGGTGAACATGCCGGTTTGTGCGTAGAGCTTGCGGATGTCCACGACATCGGGGCCTACATTGCCTTGGTACACCGGCAGGTCGACGCTGGGGCTGCCGTTACTGAACGACAGGGTGGCTTTGTTGTCAGCTAGTTTCATCTTTCGCCTTTCAGAGAGGTTCTCTCAACATTTTTAAAACTTCGTGCACGTCCGCGCGGTCCAATTGGGCGTCTACCTGGGCCAGCGACTTGCGTGCCAAGTGCACGTCCAACAAGTCGTTGTCGCTCAGATCCATCAGCGCACCCAATGCATCAGCCTGGCCCACCGTCAGGGTGGTGCTGAAGCGCAGGAAGAAGCGCTCAATGAAAAGGTCGTTCTCCAGCAGGCCACGGCGGCATCGCCACTGCAGCTTGCTCAGGGCCCGTTCGTCAATCAGTGCTTCGCTCACGTGCGGTTCACCGGGTAAAGGTCAGACGGTCCGAAGGACCATCATTTCCTTGATCTTGCCAATCGCCTTGGTGGGGTTCAAGCCCTTGGGACAGACGTCCACGCAGTTCATGATGGTGTGGCAGCGGAACAGGCGGTACGGGTCTTCCAGATTGTCCAGGCGCTCGCCGGTGGCCTGGTCACGGCTGTCCGCAATGAAGCGGTAGGCCTGCAGCAAACCGGCAGGGCCCACGAACTTGTCGGGGTTCCACCAGAAGCTGGGGCAGGAGGTGGAGCAGCTCGCGCACAAAATGCATTCGTACAGGCCGTTGAGCTCTTCACGCTCTTCGGGGGACTGCAGACGTTCTTTCTCGGGCGGTACGGTGTCGTTGATCAGGTAGGGCTTGATCGAGTTGTACTGCTTGAAGAAGTCGGTCATGTCGACGATCAGATCGCGGATGACCGGCAGGCCGGGCAGGGGCTTCAAGACGATCTTGCCGGGCAAGGTCAGCATGTTGGTCAGGCAGGCCAGGCCGTTCTTGCCGTTGATGTTCATGGCGTCGGAGCCACACACACCTTCGCGGCAGGAGCGGCGGAAGGAGATGGTCGGGTCCACCGCCTTGAGCTTCATCAGGGCGTCGAGCAGCATGCGCTCATGACCATCGAGTTCAACCTCGATGTCTTGCATGTAAGGCTTGGCGTCCTTGTCCGGATCGTAGCGGTAGATGGAAAAAGTGCGTTTGGTCATTGTCTGTATCTCGCTGTAAGTCGCTGAAGGGCTACGGTTTAGAACGTACGGACTTTGAGTTCGACGGAGTCTACGGTCAGTGGTTTCATTTGCACTGGCTTGTAGGAGAGGCGGTTGCCTTCGCTGTACCACAGCGTGTGCTTGTGCCACTCTTTGTCGTTGCGGCCGTTGGGGTGCTCGGCGCTGTCTGAGTAGTCGTCCACGGTGTGGGCGCCGCGGCTTTCATGGCGTGCAGCGGCCGACACGATGGTGGCCTGTGCAGCTTCAATCAGGTTCTCGACTTCCAGCGCTTCGATGCGCGCGGTGTTGAACACCTTGGACTTGTCCTTGAGGTTGATGGCGTTGACACGCTCGCGCAGGGCGGCGATTTTGACCACGCCTTCGTCCATGCTCTTTTGCGTGCGGAACACGCCAGCGTGTTGCTGCATGGAAGCGCGCATGTCGTTGGCCACATCCTGGGCGTATTCGCCGTTGGTCGCATTGTCCAGACGGGAAACGCGCGCCAGGGTGCGGTCTGCCGCGTCCTTGGGCAGTTCCTTGTGGGCTTTGCTGGTTTTGATGTAGTTGACGATATGGTTGCCGGCCGCGCGGCCAAACACCAGCAAGTCCAGCAGGGAGTTGGTACCCAGGCGGTTGGCGCCGTGCACCGATACGCAGGAACATTCACCCACGGCGTAGAGGCCGTTGACCACCTGGTTGTGCACGTCGCCGTTTTGCACCACCACTTGGCCATTGATGTTGGTGGGAATGCCGCCCATCTGGTAGTGGATGGTGGGCACCACGGGGATGGGTTCCTTGGTGATATCGACGTTGGCGAAGTTGACGCCGATTTCGTACACCGAAGGCAGGCGCTTGTGGATGGTGTCGGCACCCAGGTGGTCCAACTTCAGCAGCACGTAGTCCTTGTTCGGACCGCAGCCACGGCCTTCCTTGATTTCCTGGTCCATGGAGCGGGACACGAAGTCACGTGGGGCCAGATCTTTCAGCGTGGGCGCATAACGTTCCATGAAACGTTCGCCATTGCTGTTGAGCAAAATTGCGCCTTCGCCGCGGCAGCCTTCGGTCAGCAGCACGCCGGCACCGGCCACGCCGGTGGGGTGGAACTGCCAGAATTCCATGTCTTCCAGCGGGATGCCGGCGCGTGCCGCCATGCCCAGGCCGTCACCGGTGTTGATGAAGGCATTGGTGGAGGCCGCAAAAATGCGGCCAGCGCCACCGGTGGCCAGCAGCGTGGTTTTGGCTTCCAGAATGTGGATGTCGCCGGTTTCCATTTCCAGCGCGGTTACGCCGACCACATCACCTTCGGCGTCACGGATCAGGTCGAGCGCCATCCACTCCACAAAGAAGCTGGTCTTGGCTGCGACGTTTTGCTGGTACAGGGTGTGCAGCATGGCGTGGCCGGTGCGGTCCGCTGCGGCGCAGGCGCGTTCTACGGCTTTTTCGCCATAGTTGGCAGTGTGGCCGCCGAACGGACGCTGGTAAATCGTGCCATCGGGATTGCGGTCGAACGGCATGCCCATGTGCTCCAGGTCGTAGACGACCTTGGGCGCTTCACGGCACATGAATTCGATGGCGTCCTGGTCGCCCAGCCAGTCGGAACCCTTGACGGTGTCGTAGAAGTGGTAGTGCCAGTTGTCGTCGTTCATGTTGCCCAGGGAGGCACCGATGCCGCCTTGCGCTGCCACGGTGTGCGAGCGGGTGGGAAACACTTTGGAGAGCACAGCGACGTTCAGACCGGCGCGGGCCAGCTGGAGGGACGCGCGCATGCCGGAGCCACCGGCGCCGACGATAACAACGTCAAATTTGCGTTTGGAAACTTGGTAGGACATGAATGGATTGCCTGTTATGAAGGGGGATCAGAGACGCCACAGGACCTGGATGGCCCAGCCGGCGCAGCCGACGAGCCAGACAATGGAGAACACCTGCAGGGACAGGCGGATGGAGACGGGTTTGATGTAGTCCATCCAGATATCGCGGATGCCAACCCAGACGTGGTAGAGCATGGCCAGGATGACGGAGAAGGTCAGAACCTTCATCCACTGGGAGGAGAAGATGCCTGCCCATGTGTCGTAACCAATGGGGCCCGCTGTGAACAGCACCTGCACCAGCACCAGCAGGGTGAAGAGAGCCATCAAGACGGCGGTGACGCGCTGCGCCAACCAGTCCCGCAAGCCATAGTGCGCGCCAACGACGACACGCTTGGAACCGTAATTCACTGCCATTTTGTGATTTCCTTTTTTGTTGTTTAGTAGAGGCCAAACAGCTTGGCGGCCAAGACCAGCGTGAGGACTGTGCCCAGGCTGAGCGTGACGATCGCTGAAGAGCGCCCGAACTCTTTGCTTACTGCGTGGTTGACATCCATCCACACGTGGCGCATGCCCGCGATGAAATGGTGCAAATAGGCCCAGATGATGGCCAGGGCGATCAGCTTGAAGAACCAGCCAGGTACGAAGCCCACGCCCACGTTGAATACGCTGGTGAACTTGGCGAACGAGATTTCCGAGGAAATGGAAGTGTCGAACATCCAGATGATGAAAGGCATCAGGATGAACATGATGGCGCCGCTGATGCGATGCAGGATGGACACCCAGCCTGCAGGGGGCAGACGGTAGGTGGGCAGATCTGACAGGGCGTTGATGTTGCGAAATTCGGGCCGAGGGCGTTTACTTGCGGAGGCGAGCTCAGTCATGGATGGGCTTTCTTGTGGTGGTAACTGGTTTGTAATTTTGGCGCTGCCAGCCAAAATTCTATTGCACCGCACCAATCTGACATTGGTCTTGCACGGTGGGAGGGGTCAATTTAGCGCATTTCGATAGTAGTGTGTGTCGGTCAGGTACAGGCCGCGGCGCATCTCCATGGGGGTGTCGTTGTAGGTATAAGCCGTGCGCTCCACGCTGAGTAGCGGCGTCTGTGCCGTTGTGTGCAGCAGCTTGCATTGGTCCGCGTCCGGCAGTACGGCGCGAATTTTCTCTTCGGCGCGCACCATGCGCACGCCAAACTCGGTTTCAAACAGGGCGTACATCGGCCCGTCGTAGCCTGCAAGGCGTTCTGCCGTCAGCCCTTTGAAAGGGGTGCCGGGCAACCACAGGTCTTCCAGAATCGTGGGCACGCCGGCAAACGACAACACACGCCGTACTTGCAGCACGGCATCGGCCGGGCGAAGTGCCAATGCGCGCGCCACTTCGGCCGAGGCACGCAGGCGTTTGCAATCGATGATTTTGCGCTGGGCCGGGCCTTCGCTATTGGGGTCACCGTTGTCAGGAAACAGCTTGAGAAAGCGGTACTGCACATGGTGCTCGGCATGGGTGGCCACAAAGGTGCCTTTGCCCTGGCGGCGCACCAGCAGGTTTTCAGCGGCCAGTTCGTCGATGGCCTTGCGCACCGTACCCTGGCTGACCTTGAAGCGGGCGGCCAGTTCCAATTCGCTGGGGATGGCGGCGCTGGGCTTCCATTCGCCGCTCTGCAGGCTTTGCAGCATCAGCACCTTGATCTGTTGGTACAGAGGGCTGAATGCCGGGGTGACGGAGGGGCTGCCGACCGCGCCCGTTGCGGCATCTGCGGGGGCCGCGTTGTCGCTCGAAGTGGGGGGAATTGCGGCCATGGTGAGAAGGGTTGCGTCAGCTGCGAGTCAGTCTCGAAATTATGTCCAATCATATCTTATATAAGACATAAGACAAATTGACGCAGCGCAGAAATCGGGGGTAAACTCCCGCGCATTCTGCAGCGCAATACGGATTGCGAAATGCGCTGGTCCCACGCCGTTTTCCCAACACTTCCTGGAGTTTTACCATGAGCAAGAAACCCGTCCGCGTTGCCGTTACCGGCGCAGCAGGCCAAATTGGATACGCCATTCTGTTCCGCATCGCCTCTGGCGAAATGCTGGGCAAGGACCAGCCCGTCATCCTGAGCCTGCTGGAAGTGCCGGTTGAGAAAGCCCAGCAAGCCCTGCAAGGCGTGATCATGGAGCTGCAAGACTGCGCATTTCCCCTGCTGGTGGGTATTGAAGCGCACAGCGATCCTTTGGCCGCGTTCAAGGATGTGGACTACGCACTGCTGATCGGTTCGCGCCCCCGCGGCCCCGGCATGGAACGCGCCGAGCTGCTGGCCGTGAACGCCGAAATCTTCACTGCACAAGGCAAGGCGCTGAATGCCGTGGCCAGCCGTAATGTGAAGGTGCTGGTGGTGGGCAACCCCGCCAACACCAACGCCTACATCGCCATGAAGAGTGCGCCCGACCTGCCACGCAAAAACTTCACCGCCATGCTGCGTCTGGACCATAACCGTGCCCTGAGCCAGCTCGCCGCCAAGACTGGCAAGGCCGTGGCCGATATCGAAAAAATGACCGTGTGGGGCAACCACTCTCCCACCATGTACGCCGACTACCGCTTCGCCACCATCAACGGTGAAAGCGTGAAGGCCATGATCAACGACGAAGTCTGGAACAAAGACACCTTCCTGCCCACCGTGGGCAAGCGTGGCGCTGCCATCATTGCTGCACGTGGCGTGTCGTCCGCTGCCTCCGCTGCCAACGCTGCCATCGACCACATGCGTGATTGGGCCCTGGGCACCAATGGCAAGTGGGTCACGATGGGCATTCCTTCGGATGGCCAGTACGGCATTCCCAAGGACACCATGTTCGGCTTTGCCGTGACTTGTGAAGGTGGCGAGTACAAGCTGGTCGAAGGTCTGGACGTTGACGCGTTCTCGCAAGAGCGCATCAACGTGACGCTCAAAGAGCTGCAAGAAGAGCAAGCTGGCGTTGCCCATCTGCTGAAGTAAAGCAGGGCTGACCGTGCGCAGCGCTGGGCTCCCCCAAGCAAGCACCGCCACCTTGGCGGGCAGCGCAGCACACGCAATGGCAAGCGCGGGGGCTCAACACCCCCGCGACGTTCTTCTCGGTGCCCAGGGCGCAGCAGGTGTATTGCCTGTCTGCGACCACTACAGCGGTGTCGAAGCACGGATGGTCAAAAGCCTGCAACTGCAGGCCGAAATGACCGAGGAGTTCGGGGCGTGCGTCTTTGATGTGACCCTGGACTGTGAGGATGGTGCCCCTGTGGGAGGGGAAGATGACCATGCAAATATGGTCGTAGCCCTCGCCAATGCTGCGCAAGCAGCTCCTAATTTAATAGCAAGAGGCCTGCGCCGCCGCATCGGGGTACGGGTGCATGCGGTCGACCATGCGGAGTTTGCGGCCGATGTGCACACTGTCGTGGGCCTGGCCGGGGCTTCACTGAGCTACCTCATGGTGCCCAAGGTGGAGTCGGTATGGGACGTGGATCGGGCCGTTGCCGCGATGGATGCGGCCACGGCGTCGGGCGTCGCGCGGCTGCCCTTGCATGTGCTGATTGAGTCGCCCGCTGCCGTGCACCGCGCCTTTGAGATTGCGGGCCACCCGCGCGTGCAGTCCATCAGCTTTGGGCTCATGGATTTTGTTTCCAGCCATGGCGGTGCCATCCCGTCGTCGGCTATGGGCGTTCGCTCGGTAGACGACAGCTCCACGCTGGACCAGTTTCACCACCCGCTGGTGCTGCGTGCCAAAGTGGACATTGCCAGTGCCTGCCACGCCTACGGCAAGGTGCCGTCCCATTGTGTGGTGACCGAGTTCAAGGATAAAGCCGCCTTGCAGCGCGCAGCATGCACCGCGTCGCTTGCCCTGGGGTACACCCGCATGTGGAGCATCCACCCGGACCAGATTCGCCCCATCGTGGAGGCCCTTGCGCCCGATGCAGAGGAGGTGGCCCTGGCCGCACACATCGTGCAAGAAGCGCAGCGTGCGGAGTGGGCGCCGATATCCGTGGATGGCAAGCTGCATGACCGGGCCAGCTACCGCTATTTCTGGCAGGTGCTGGAACGTGCGCACCAGACCGGGCGTGCGCTGCCACCCGCCGTGCTTTCGTATTTTTCACCCGGTTTGCATTGACGCAGGAGTCCTGTATGTTGAAGTCATTGGTCTTGGGTTTGATGGCAGCAGGCATGTGCTGCGGCGCTGCGCAGGCGGCAGAGCCTCTCCCGAAGCGCAGCAAGCCGTCGGTGAAAGCCAAGCTTGCCCGCCAGTTGCCCCCTGTTGCAGCGGTGCAGTCCGCGGAGCCACAGCTTGCCCTGTCGGCTGAACATTTGGCGGTGGCCCAGCGCGTAGTGCTGGGGTCGGTGCCTTGTGAGTTGGGCGCGCACGTAGTCGTTTCCGCACACCAGACGGTGCCAGGCCGCTTTGTGCTGGAGCACGGGCGGCAGAAATTCCACATGGCGCCCGTGTTGACGAGCACTGGCGCGATCCGCCTGGAAGACGCGGCCAGCGGCGCCGTGTGGCTGCAACTGGCCAACAAGTCCATGTTGATGGACCAAAAGCAGGGCCGACGCCTGGCCGATGCCTGCATGAATGCCGAGCAGGTGGTGGTGGCGGACGCGATGGCGCGCTCACCGGCCCCTAATTTGCTTGAACCCCTGCCGTCTGCAGTCGTTGCCAAACCTGCCGATCCCCAGTCCGGTCTGGTTCAGACTGCTACTAATTAAATAGCTGTCCGCGCATATTCCATAAGGGCTGGCGCGGTATTTTATTGTTACTGAAGGAGAAGATGATGTTAAAAGCCTACCTTGACCATGTGGCCGAACGCGCCGCGCTGGGCATCCCCCCACTGCCCCTGTCTGCCAAGCAGACTGGCGAGTTGATTGAGCTGCTGAAGAACCCGCCCGCGGGCGAAGAGGCGACTCTGGTGGACCTGATTACCCACCGCGTGCCCGCCGGTGTGGACGATGCCGCCAAGGTCAAGGCCAGTTACCTGGCTGCTGTAGCCCACGGCACCGAGAAGTGTGCACTGATCAGCCGCGCCCGCGCCACCGAGCTGCTGGGCACCATGCTGGGTGGCTACAACATCAGCCCCATGGTCGACCTGCTGGACGACGCCGCAGTGGCTGCCGAGGCCGCCGAAGGCCTGAAGAAAACCCTGTTGATGTTTGACCAGTTCCATGACGTCAAGGAAAAGGCCGACAAAGGCAACACCTTCGCCAAAGCCGTGCTGCAAAGCTGGGCTGATGCCGAGTGGTTCACCAGCCGCCCCGAAGTGCCCCAGTCCATCACCGTCACCATCCTGAAGGTGACCGGCGAGACCAACACCGACGACCTGTCGCCCGCGCCCGACGCCTGGAGCCGCCCCGACATCCCGCTGCACGCTTTGGCCATGCTGAAGAACAAGCGCGACGGCATCACCCCCGAGGAAGATGGCAAGCGCGGCCCGGTCAAGTTCATCGAAGACCTGCGCGCACGTGGCAACCTGGTGGCCTATGTGGGTGACGTGGTCGGTACCGGCTCCTCCCGCAAGTCCGCCACCAACTCCGTGTTGTGGTTCACCGGTGAAGACATTCCCTACGTGCCCAACAAGCGTTTCGGCGGAGTCTGCCTGGGCACCAAAATTGCCCCCATCTTCTACAACACCATGGAAGATGCTGGCGCTTTGCCCATCGAGCTGGATGTCAACGCCATGAACATGGGCGATGTGGTCGAACTGCGTCCCTACGACGGCAAGGCGTTCAAGGACGGCAAGGAAATCGCATCCTTCCAGGTCAAGAGCGATGTGCTGTTTGACGAAGTGCGCGCCGGCGGCCGCATTCCCCTGATCATCGGCCGTGGCCTGACCGCCAAAGCCCGTGAAGCCCTGGGCCTGGCTCCCTCGACACTGTTCCGCCTGCCGCAGAACCCGGTAGACACCAAGAAGGGTTTCAGCCTGGCGCAGAAGATGGTTGGCCGTGCCTGCGGTCTGCCCGAAGGCCAGGGCGTGCGCCCCGGTACCTACTGCGAACCCAAGATGACCTCGGTTGGTTCGCAAGACACCACCGGCCCCATGACCCGCGACGAGCTGAAAGACCTGGCTTGCCTGGGCTTTAGCGCCGATCTGGTGATGCAATCCTTCTGCCACACCGCCGCTTACCCCAAGCCCGTGGACGTGAAGATGCACCACGAGCTGCCCGACTTCATCAGCACCCGCGGTGGCATCTCGCTGCGCCCTGGTGATGGCGTGATCCACAGCTGGTTGAACCGTTTGTTGTTGCCTGACACCGTGGGCACCGGTGGCGACAGCCACACCCGTTTCCCCATCGGCATCAGCTTCCCCGCTGGCTCCGGTCTGGTGGCATTTGCTGCGGCTACCGGTGTGATGCCTTTGGATATGCCTGAGTCCGTGCTGGTGCGCTTCAAGGGCACGATGCAAAACGGCGTGACTTTGCGTGACCTGGTCAACGCGATCCCGTTGTACGCGATCAAGGCCGGTTTGCTCACCGTCGAGAAGAAGGGCAAGAAGAACATCTTCTCGGGCCGCATTTTGGAAATTGAAGGTCTACCAGACCTGAAGGTGGAGCAGGCATTCGAGCTGTCCGATGCGTCTGCCGAGCGCTCTGCCGCCGGTTGCACCGTGCACCTGAACAAGGAACCCATCATCGAGTACGTCAACAGCAACATCACCATGATGAAGTGGATGATTGCCAATGGCTATTCGGATGCCCGCACGCTGGCCCGCCGCATTGCCGCACAGGAAGCCTGGCTGAAGAACCCCGAGTTGCTCAAGGGCGACGCCGATGCCGAGTACGCTGCCGTCATCGAAATTGACTTGGCCGACATCCATGAGCCTATCGTGGCCTGCCCCAACGACCCGGACGATGTGAAAACATTGGCCGACGTGGCTGGCGCCAAGATCGACGAAGTGTTCATCGGTTCCTGCATGACCAACATCGGCCACTTCCGTGCCGCCTCCAAGCTCATGGAAGGCAAGCGCGATATCCCGGTCAAGCTGTGGATCGCTCCGCCCACGAAGATGGACGCCAAGCAACTGAGTGACGAAGGCCACTACGGCGTGCTGGGTGGTGCTGGTGCACGCATGGAAATGCCAGGCTGCAGCTTGTGCATGGGCAACCAGGCGCAGGTGAAAGAGGGCGCCACCGTGTTCTCCACCTCCACCCGCAACTTCCCCAACCGCTTGGGCAAGAACAGCAATGTGTACCTGGGCTCGGCTGAGTTGGCGGCGATCTGTTCCAAGCTGGGCCGTATCCCCACCAAGGCCGAGTACCTGGCCGACATGGGTGTGCTGACCGCGGCCAGCGACAAGGTGTACCAGTACCTCAACTTCGACAAGATTGAGGACTACACCGAGTCCGCAGCGACCGTGAACGCGTAAGCGCGACGGTTTACCGCGAAAAAGCCCCGCAGTGCAAGCTGCGGGGCTTTTTGCATGGCGCAGGATAATGGCGGCCATGAGTTTTCTGTCCTCCATTCCTCTGTCCTGGCAAACCATCGTGTTGCTGATTGCCAGCAATGTGTTCATGACCTTCGCCTGGTACGGCCATCTGAAAAGTTTGGCGACGGTGCCCTGGTACACCGCAGCGCTGGTGAGTTGGGGCATTGCCCTGTTTGAGTATTTGCTGCAGGTGCCCGCCAATCGGATAGGCTTTCAGCAGGCCGGTTTTTCGGTGGCGCAGCTCAAAATCATGCAGGAGGTCATCACCTTGCTGGTGTTCTTGCCGTTCGCCATGGTCTACCTGAAACAACCCTTCAAAATGGATTTTGTCTGGGCGGGTTTGTGCATGGTAGGCGCTGTGTATTTTATTTTTCGGACCCCTTGAACGCGTCCGATACCGTCGGGTTACGGGCGGTTACACTCCGCGCAGCCCAGTTTTAGTCACAAAACCGACATATTCATTCGTTAGGAGCCAGCCATGCTGTTTGGAAAGTTGTTGCCCCGTGAAGGCAATTTTTTTGAGATGTTCAACCAGCATGCAGACCGCATCGTCGAAGCGGCGCAGGCCTTCTCCAAGTTGGTCGCCAACTACAACGACCTGGACTTGCGTGCCAAGTACAACCAGGAGGTGGACGATGCCGAACGTGCCGCTGACCGCGTGACCCACGAGTGCAACAAGGCGATCCATATCACCTTCATCACCCCCATCGACCGTGAGCAGATCCACTCCCTGATCAATACCATGGACGATGTGGCCGATTTGATCCAGGATTCTGCGGAAACCATGGCGCTGTATGACGTGCGCCACATGACGGAAGAAATCACCCGTCTGACCGATTTGAGCGTCAAGTGCTGTGAGCGCTTGCGCGATGCCGTCAAGTTGTTGGGCCATATTGCCGACCAGAATACGGCCGAAGCGGCCCTGAAGACTTGCGAGGAAATCGACCGGCTGGAGTCCGATGCAGACCGTGTGATGCGGACTGCCATGAGCAAGCTCTTTCGCGAGGAGTCCGATGTGCGCGAGGTGATCAAGCTCAAGGCGATCTACGAATTGTTGGAAACCATTACCGACAAGTGTGAAGATGTAGCCAATGTGATCGAGGGCATCATCCTCGAAAACTCCTGATTTCGCGGCAGGAATCACTATGGAAAACGTACAGGCAGCCCTGTGGGTCATAGTATTGCTGGTGGCGCTGGCACTGCTGTTTGACTTCATGAACGGATTTCACGACGCAGCCAACTCTATTGCAACGGTCGTCTCCACGGGCGTACTCAAGCCGGGGCAAGCCGTGTTGTTTGCCGCCTTCTTCAACTTCGTTGCCATCTTTATCTTCCACCTCAGTGTGGCGGCCACGGTGGGCAAAGGCATTGTTCAGCCGGGCGTGGTGGACACCCATGTGGTGTTTGGTGCCCTGGTGGGGGCAATTACCTGGAATGTGATCACGTGGTACTACGGAATCCCCAGCAGCTCCTCACATGCGCTGATCGGCGGTATTGTGGGCGCCGTGATTGCCAAGGCGGGTGCCAGCGCTCTGGTGTCTTCGGGCATCATCAAGACGGTGGCCTTCATATTCGTCTCTCCCTTGCTGGGCTTTACCCTGGGCTCGGTGATGATGGTGATCGTGGCGTGGGTGTTTCGGCGTTCGCGGCCATCCCGCGTGGACAAATGGTTCCGCCGCTTGCAACTGCTGTCCGCCGGGGCCTACAGCCTGGGTCACGGTGGTAACGATGCACAAAAAACGATTGGCATCATCTGGATGATGCTGATTGCCACGGGGTATGTGGCCGCATCTGACAGTTCTCCCCCGACTTGGACCATCGTGTCCTGCTACATGGCCATTGGTGCGGGCACCATGTTTGGCGGTTGGCGCATTGTGAAGACCATGGGCCAGAGAATCACCAAGCTCAAGCCCGTGGGCGGATTCTGTGCGGAAACCGGTGGTGCCATGACCTTGTTTTTGGCGACGGCCTTGGGCATCCCCGTGTCGACGACGCATACCATCACGGGGGCGATTGTGGGCGTGGGTTCCACCCAGCGCGCCAGCGCAGTGCGCTGGGGCGTGGCAGGCAATATTGTGTGGGCCTGGGTACTGACGATTCCTGCAGCGGCTTTTGTGGCAGCGATTGCCTATTGGGTCAGTCTGCAGATTTTTTAAGGGTGCTGGTTTGGGACAGGCTGCTGGCCTGTTCCATCTGGTACTCAAAGTAACGCTGAATGCTGAACGCCAGGCTGGCCATCAGCACCGTGGTGCCCAGCATCAAGGCGACACCCAAGCCAATAACGGTGAGCCAGGTGCTGCTGCCTTCTGCGGCATCTTCGGCGGCCTGCGGGTTGAACCTCCTGTTCCACTGCTGGGCAGACATCAATCCGTAAACGATCGCGGCCAGCGCGCAGCCCGCCAGTGTGAAACCCAGCAGGGGCATCAGCACCCAACTCCATTGGTCATCAACACCGAGGGTGCGGGCCCGCAATACTCCATAACACCCCAGCAGGGTAGGAATCGGGAGCAGAAGGGCCAGTGCATCAAATCGCCCCAGCAGATAGCGACGGTGTAGGCCCAAAGAGCCCAGCAGCAAGGTCAGCCAAACTGCAATGGTTTTGTTTTTCATGCGCTGACATCCGCTGCGGGGGTGCTGTTGCCCGTGCCAATGAAGCGCTCCATCAACACCACATCCAGCCAGCGCTCAAATTTCCATCCGCACGATGTCAATACGCCAACCTGCTGGAAGCCGCAACTGCGGTGCACGCCGACGGAGCCCTGGTTGGCGGAGTCGCCAATGACGGCAATCAGTTTGCGCACGCCAGCGCGCTCCGCTTGTGCCATCAGCTCCTGCAGCAGCAGGCGCCCCAGGCCACGGCCTGCCGCGGCCGGAGCCAGGTAAATCGAGTCTTCGGCCGAGAAACGGTAGGCCGGGCGGGGCTTGAACCAATTGCAATAGGCAAAGCCAATGACGCCTGTGTCATCTTCCAGCACCAGGTAGGGGAGTCCTTTGGACAGCACGTCTGCGCGCCGGCCTGCCATATCGGCTTCCGTGGGGGGCGTGACCTCGAAAGTCCCGGTGCCGTGGAGCACGTGGTGGGCATAAATGGCAGTGATGGTGCCGACGTCGGCATCGGTGCTGGGGCGAATTTTTGTCATGAAAATGGAAAACGTTATAATGGAGAGCTATTCAGAGTGTCACTGGCCGGGTGGTCAGTTGCGTGTCTCAACTTTGAATTAAATGGCTGATTCATGTCAGTCACCCAAAGGATAAATCATGGTCGTCATTCGACTCGCCCGTGGCGGTGCAAAAGCTCGCCCGTTTTTCAATATTGTTGTTGCCGACAAGCGCGCCCGTCGTGATGGCCGTTTCATCGAGCGTATCGGGTTCTACAACCCCATCGCTACCGCCAACGAAGAGAGCATCCGCATTGCGCAGGATCGCCTGACTTACTGGCAAGGCGTTGGCGCCCAAGCGTCTCCTACCGTGGAACGCCTGATCAACCAAGCTGCTAAAAAAGCCGCTTGATGGTGAAGCTGGAACGCGTGGCCAGTCCGCGAGTTCCAGCGTTTCTTGCATACCATGTTGCCAGGTCTTGACGTTGCTAATCTGCCAGCTGACGCCGTAGAAGTCGGCCGCATTGCGGATGCATGGGGTATCAAGGGCTGGTTCAAAGTTCTTCCCTACAGTGCGGATCCTGACGCGCTGTTCTCTTCCAAACGCTGGTTTCTCTTGCCTACTGAAAAAGGTGTCAAAACCTTTGTCGGTACTTGCGTGCTGTCCGTCAAGGAAGTCAAGGCGCACTCTGACTCCGTCGTGGCTTGCGCCGAAGGCGTATTGGACCGAAACACGGCTGAAGCCTTGCGTGGTGCGCGCATTTTTATTTCCCGTGCCAGTTTTCCTGCTGCCGCCGCCGACGAGTACTACTGGGTCGATCTCATTGGCCTGACTGTCATCAACCGCCAGGATGAGGCGCTCGGTACCGTGCGCGAGCTGCTGTCCACCGGACCCCAAACGGTCCTGGTGCTGGAGTATGTGCAGGATGGCAAGGCGCAGGAGCGCATGATCCCCTTTGTTTCTGCGTATGTAGACTCGGTGGATCTTGCCGCCAAAAACATACGCGTGGACTGGCTCGCTGACTACTGATCGGCGTGCGTATGCGCTTTGACGTCATCACGCTGTTTCCCGAGCTGTTTGCGCCCTTTCTCAAGGTCGGTATCACGCGCCGCGCCTACGAAAGCGGGCAGGTGCAGGTGCAGCTCACCAATCCCCGAGACTTTGCCACCGGCAATTACCGCCGCGTAGACGATCGCCCGTTCGGCGGTGGACCCGGCATGGTCATGATGGCCGAGCCGCTGGAGCAAGCGGTGCTGGCCATACGCGCCAGCCGCAATGACCAAGCGCCGGTGCTGTTGTTCTCTCCCATTGGTCAAACCCTGAACCACGCGGCTGTGGAGCGGTGGTCTACCAGTGAGGGCGCCATTCTGGTGTGTGGCCGCTACGAAGGCATCGACCAGCGTTTCATCGACCGCTATGTCGATGGGCAAATCAGTCTGGGCGATTTTGTATTGTCAGGGGGGGAGTTGGCCGCCATGGCCATGCTGGATGCGATTGCGCGCCTGCAGCCCGGTGTGCTGATGGATGCCGATAGCCATCACCAGGACAGCTTCAATCCTGCGCTGGATGGTTTGTTGGACTGCCCGCACTACACCCGGCCCGAAACCTGGGCCGACCTGCCCGTGCCTGCGGTGCTGATGTCGGGTCACCATGCGCAAATCGAGTGCTGGCGGCGCGAGCAGCGCTTGGCGCTGACGGCGCAGCACCGCCCCGATTTGCTGGATGCTGCGCGCCAGCAGGGGCTGCTGGACAAAGGTGATGAGCGATTCTTGGCTGGCAAGGTTTGAGCTTGCTATAATGGCGGGCTAACCGATCCTCTGCTCGGCCAGGCCACACTTCTTTGGGAAGATGCTGGTTGGCACCAATTCCGGTGCCGGCGCTTGCAAGATCACGAAGGAAATCATGAACCTGATCCAAACTCTTGAGCAAGAAGAAATTGCTCGCTTGGGTAAAACCATTCCCGAATTCGCACCCGGTGACACCGTTATCGTGAGCGTTAACGTTGTTGAAGGTACTCGCAAGCGCGTGCAGGCTTACGAAGGTGTGGTGATTGCCAAGCGCAATCGCGGCCTGAACAGCGGCTTCATCGTGCGCAAAATCTCCAGCGGAGAAGGTGTGGAACGTACATTCCAGACCTACAGCCCTTTGATCGCCAGCATCGAAGTCAAGCGCCGTGGTGACGTGCGTCGTGCCAAGCTGTACTACCTGCGTGACCGCAGCGGCAAGTCGGCACGTATCAAGGAAAAACTGCCAGCGAAGAAGACAGCCGCGTAATTCAACGCCCTGTTTTCGTCAAAAGCCGCCCCAGCATCTGCCTGTGGCGGCTTTTTTCATGGTCCAGCCTGATGTCCTGTTTTGGAGTGGCATGGAGTGAGCAATCCGCCCTTGTTTGACCCGCGTACGGTTCCCGTTGCTGGGTGTGATGGACACCTTCCTGCCGTGCCTTTGGAGGCGTTGCAGGCCGCCGCCTTGCGCCGCCGCTTTGCGGCACCCACTGCGTGGACCCCGGAGCTGCGAGCCGAGCCGGCGTTCTCCAGCCGAGCGCCGACTGCGGCCTCCGTGCTCGTGCCGCTGGTGATGCGCAAGACCTTGACCGTCCTGCTGACGCATCGGACCAGCCATTTGTCCAGTCACTCCGGGCAGGTGGCTTTTCCGGGTGGCAAGGCAGATCCCGAGGATACAGATGCCGTGGCCACGGCGCTGCGGGAGGCAAAGGAAGAAATTGGCTTGGAACCCGGGCATGTGGAGGTGCTGGGCACAATGCCGACGTACACCACAGGCAGTGCGTTTGTGGTGACGCCCGTGGTGGCGCTCGTGAGCGAGGCCATGGTGGTAGAGGCCAACCCGAATGAAGTGGCCCGGATCTTCGAAGTGCCGCTGCCGTTCCTCATGGACCCCACCAACCACCGCCGCCACCGAGTGCAGTGGGAAGGGCATGAGCGTGAGTGGCTGTCCATGCCCTACCACGACGGGCAGATGGAGCACTTTATTTGGGGCGCGACCGCTGGCATGCTGCGCAATCTGTACCGTTTTCTGCAGGCGCACTGATTATGATTGCCGCATGAGTTTCATTGCCATTCTGTTAGCCCTGCTGTTGGAGCAGGCCAAGCCGCTGCCGCAGATCAATCCGGTGCACAACGTGGTGCGCAACTGGGTGCGCTGGGTCATGCGCAATTTTGATGCGGGCCGGCCCCAGCACGGCTGGCTGGCCTGGTCGTTGGCAGTGTTGGGCCCTTCGCTGGCGGTGCTGGCTGTGCATTGGCTGTTGGTGTTGCAGTTGGGCTGGGCGGTGGCTGTGGTGTGGAACGTGGTCATCCTGTATGCCACGCTGGGGTTTCGCCAGTTCAGCCACCATTTCACGCTGGTGCGTGACGCCTTGCTTGCCGGGGATGAGACTGCGGCGCGCGAAGCCCTGGCGCAGTGGATGCGTATTGACACCAGTGCCTTGCCACGTAGCGAGATGGTGCGCCATGTGATTGAGCACTCGGTGCTCAGTGCCCACCGGCATGTTTTTGGGGTGTTCGCCTGGTATTCCCTGCTCACCGCTGTGGGCTTGGGGCCGGCTGGTGCCGTGTTTTACCGGGTGAGCGAGTATGTGGCGGTGTTTGCCAAGCGTACGCCGCGGCCCGAAGCTGCTCCGCTGAGCGATGCGGTGCGTAGCCAGGCGCAGCGTGCATGGGCTGTGATCGACTGGCTGCCCGCGCGTGTGACCGCGCTGAGTTTTGCCTTTGTCGGCAGTTTTGAAGAGGCCGTGGATAGCTGGCGCCGTCATGAGGCCGTGCACCCGCTGGACAACGACGGCGTGGTGTTGGCCGCCACCGCCGGTGCGGTGAATGTGCGCCTTGGGGAGAACGACCCGGTCGCCAGTGGCCAGGTGCCAGAGCCGGCCCATTTGCGTGCCGTGGTGGGGCTTGTGTGGCGCACCGTGGTGATGTGGATGGTGTTTCTGGCGTTGCTCTCGGTGGCACGCCTGATCGGTTAAACCGTTGTACTCAGTAACGGGTCTGTGAGAGTTCGGCGAACAGATCGTTATAAATTTTGTAGCGGTTCGCGCTGATTCCATGCGCTACAGCGCCTTCTTTGACCTTGGAAATCACGCCGCAGCCCGGCTCGTGCAAGTGGCTGCAGTTGTAGAACTTGCAGGCCTGCGCATGTGCCTTGATGTCGGGCATCAGGCTGGCCAGGTGCATGGGCTCAATGTGGTTGAGGCCAAACTCCTGAAACCCCGGTGAGTCGATTACGGCCGTGGTTCGGGCCGTATCCACCCAGTACAGATTGGTACTGGTGGTGGTGTGCTTGCCGGAATTCAGCGCGGTGGAAATCTCGTTGGTCAGCACCTGCGCATTGGGAATCAGCCGGTTGATCAGCGTGCTTTTGCCCGAGCCGGATGGTCCCAGCACCAGGGTCGTCTTGCCTTGCATCAAGGGCATCAGTGCATCGAGTTCGGTGGCACTGATGTCTTCTGCTTTGGGCTTGAGCGCGAGAGGGACCACTTGGTAGCCCATGTCGCGGTACACACCCATGCGCTCCCAGGCGCGGCCAAAGGGCTCGGCCAAATCACTTTTGTTGAGGGCGATGATGGGGCGGATCTTCTCGGCCTCGGCGGCAATCAGCGCGCGGCACAGTTGGCTCTCGGAAAACTCGGGTTCGGCCGCAATCAGGATGAGCACCTGGTCCAGATTGGCAGCAAAAGACTTGGTGCGGATCTCGTCCTGTCGGTAAAACAGGTTGCGACGCGGCAACACTTTCTCAATCGTGCCCTCGTCTTGCGTGGCCTGCCAGAGCACCTGGTCACCGACCACGGTCTGGCTTTTCTTGCCACGTGGGTGGCAGATCAGGCGGCGGCCATCGGGGGTTTCCACCCACACGTGGCGGCCGTGGCCTGCCACGACGATTCCGGGTTCCAGTTGGGGCGCAGCCAAAGCGGGCCTTAGGTTGGCAGCAGCGCGTCAACCAGCGCGGCGCATTCAAAGTCGGAGCGTGACACGCCATGCACGTCATGCGTGTTGAAACGCACGCTGCAACTGCCGTAAGTCACCAGCAGTTCGGGGTGGTGGTCTTGCTGCTCGGCAATAAAAGCCAGCGCATTGACAAACGCCATCGTCTTGAGAAAGTTGTCGAAGCGGTAGGTCTTTTCGATGGCCACGTCAGCGCCATCGCCATGCAGTTTCCAGCCTTCCACTTTGGCCAGGTTTGCTATGATTTGTGTAGCTGTCAGCGCAGTGCGCACTGGGGTTGGTGGCATTTTTTGTTCCAAATCTTGGGTCATGTCAGGTTCCTGCAGGGGTCAGCATGCGGCCCAGGCGCTCGGAAGCGGGCGGGTGCGAGTAGTAAAACTTCACGTACACCGGATCGGGTGTGAGCGTGGATGCATTGTCCTTGTAGAGCTTGAGCAGCGCGGAGGACAGGTCGGCACCGCTGGTGTGGGCCACCGCATAGGCATCGGCCTCGAACTCGTGCTTGCGCGACAGCTGCGCAAACACCGGGCCGACAAAGCTGCCCAAGAGTGGCAGCACCATCATGAACAGCAGCAGGGCCAGCGCATCGTTGGCGCCGGTCATGCTGGGCACGACGCCCAGGCCCGTGTAGAACCAGACCTGCTGGCTGACCCAGCCCAGCAGCGCAAAACCCAGCAGGCTCAGGCCAAACAGCGACACCATGCGCTTGACGATGTGTTTGTGCTTGAAGTGCCCCAGCTCATGCGCCAGTACCGCGTCTACCTCGGCCGGACTTAGCTGCGCCAGCAGGGTGTCGTAGAACACCACGCGCTTGGAGGCACCAAAGCCGGTGAAGTAGGCATTGGCATGTGCGCTGCGCTTGCTGCCGTCCATCACATAAAAGCCTTTGGAGGTGAAGCCGCAGCGTGCCATGAGGGCGCTCACGCGGTCTTTGAGCGCCGCGTCATCCAGCGGCTTGAACTGGTTGAACAGCGGCGCAATCCAGGTGGGGTAGACCAGCAGCATGAGCAGATTGAAACCCATCCACACGCCCCAGGTCCAGACCCACCAGTAAGCGCCCGTGGCACCCATCATCCACACCACGAGGGCGGCAATCGGCAGGCCGATGATGGCGCCCACCAAGCTGGACTTGAGCAAGTCTTGCAGCCAAAGTTTGGGCGTGGTCTTGTTGAAGCCAAAGCGCTGCTCCAGCACAAAGGTGCGGTACAGCGTGAAGGGCAGGTCCAGCACCGAGCCGATCACCATGAACGCGGCCAGCAGCGCTACCTGCTGCAGCACGCCCGGGGCCATCCATTCCAACAACGTCTGGTTCAGCCACGACAGACCGCCCAGCAGCGTCCACCCCAACACCACGGCCGTACCAAACGCCAGTTCCAGCAAGCCCAGGCGCCCTTGGGCGATGGTGTAGTCGGCGGCTTTGTGGTGGGCCTCCAGGCTGATCTGATCCTGGAAGGCGGCGGGCACCGTGTCGCGGTGCAGGGCCACGTGGCGCACCTGGCGTGTGGCCAGCCAGAATTTGAGGATGACGCTGGCCATCAAAGCCAGGGCAAAGAGGGCTGTCATCAGCACGGAATAGTTGGGCACGGGGGAAGCATCTGTCATGGCGCGAGAGTTTAGGCCATCGGCGACAATGCCGGCATGGCTGAATCCAACACCCCCACAAGCCCTGTATTGGCAAAATCCGACAAAAACCTGGTCTGGCTGGACTGCGAAATGACCGGCCTCGATCCTGAGGTCGACCGCATCATTGAGATCGCCGTCATAGTGACCGATCCCCACCTTGGAAACCGCGTGGAGGGCCCTGTGTTTGTGATCCACCAGACCGATGCCCAACTGGACAAAATGGACGCCTGGAACAAGGGTACCCATGGCAAGAGCGGCCTGATCGACAAGGTCAAGGCCTCTACCACCACCGAAGCCGAGGCCGAAGCGGCGCTGATCGCTTTTCTGGGGCAGTACGTGCCCGCCAACGGCTCGCCCATGTGTGGCAACAGCATTGGCCAAGACCGCCGCTTCCTCGTGAAGTACATGCCCAAGCTGGAGGCGTTCTTCCACTACCGCAACCTGGACGTGAGCACACTCAAGGAGCTGGCCAAACGCTGGAAGCCCGGTGTGGCCGAGTCCTTCAAGAAGCAACAAAAGCACACGGCGCTGGCCGATGTGCACGAGTCGGTGGACGAACTGGCGCACTACCGGACCCACTTTTTAAAATTGGATTAGGTAGAAACCCGAATCCATGCCATAATCGCAGGCTTCGCTGGTAACGCAGTTGGCGGCCAGCGAATCTTGTACATCTCCCTTCATTCACCGGGCTCGCTTTTCCAAGCGATATACGCCCCCAGCACTGAGACCCCCACGGCGGGGCAGAGCAGGTTCCGTTTGATGGTTGATGTTTTTTAACCATTGACGGAGCAGTCGCACAACTTGCGGCGCTCGCGTGTGAGAAAAAATATGACTGACGCTTTTGAAGTGACAGGCGAATTCGCGCCTGCCGAAAACCTTTCCGTTCCCGCCAATACCGTGGAATCCACTGGCGAAACCGCCGAGCTGGACGCTGCTGACGCAGTGGAAACCGTCGAGGCCCCCAACGGCTTCGTCGAATTGGGCTTGGCCCCTGAACTGGTGCAAGCCTGTAAAGACCTGGGCTATACCCAACCCACCGTTGTGCAAAGCAAGGCCATTCCTTTGGCCATGGGCTCCGGCGCGACCAAAGACCAGGCTGCCAAGTACATCGACCTGATGGTGTCCAGCCAGACCGGCTCTGGCAAGACGGCCGCCTTCTTGCTGCCCGTGCTGCACACCCTGCTGACCCAACTGGCCCAAGCCGAAGCCGATGAGCGCGCCGAGTTTGATCGCCTGACCGCTGAAGCCCTGGCCAAGGGTGAACCCGCGCCCAAGCGCCCCAAGCGCAAGGACCCCACCAATGTCCGCAACTTCAAAGCACCTACCCCTGGCGCCCTGATCGTTTGCCCCACCCGCGAACTGGCCCAGCAAGTGGCACACGATGCGATCGACCTCGTGCAACACTGCCGTGGTCTGCGCGTGGCCAACATCGTGGGCGGCATGCCTTACCAGTTGCAAATTGCCAAGCTGCAAAACGCCAACTTGGTGGTGGCCACACCTGGCCGTCTGCTGGACCTGCAACGCTCCATGCAAATCAAGCTGGATCAAGTCCAGTTCTTGGTGGTGGACGAAGCCGACCGCATGCTGGATCTGGGCTTCTCCGATGACCTGGCTGAAATCAACCAGCTGACCATTGGCCGCAAGCAGACCATGATGTTCAGCGCGACCTTCGCCCCCCGCATTCAGCAGCTCGCTGCCCGCGTGATGCGCGAACCCCAGCGCGTGACCATCGACAGCCCGCAGGAAAAACACGCGAACATCAAGCAAGTGCTGCATTGGGCCGACAACGCCCAGCACAAGCGCAAGCTGCTGGACCACTGGTTGCGTGACACCAGCATCAACCAGGCCATCATTTTTGCCAGCACCCAAATCGAGTGCGACGGCCTGGCCAACGACCTGCAGCAAGACGGCTTTGACGCCGTGGCCCTGCACGGTGCCCTGAGCCAGGGCCTGCGCAACCGCCGCCTGATGGCGCTGCGCCAAGGCCAGGTGCAATTCCTGGTGGCAACGGACGTGGCAGCCCGCGGTATTGACGTGCCCACCATCACCCACGTGTTCAACTTTGGCCTGCCGATGAAGGCCGAGGACTACACCCACCGTATCGGTCGTACCGGTCGTGCCGGTCGCGATGGTTTGGCCATCACCTTTGCCGAAATGCGCGATCGCCGCAAGATTTTCGACATCGAAGCCTACAGCCGCCAGCCGATCAAGGCCGAGACCATTCCTGGTCTGGAGCCCCAGCAGCGTGCACCAGAATCACGCCCAAGCTTTGCTGGCCGTGGCAACGGCGGCGGCTTCGGCGGCGACCGTGACCGCAAGTTCAGCAACGGCCCCCGTGAAGGTGGCTTTGGTGGCAACCGCGGCAATGGCGGCGGCTTTGGTGGTGGCAACCGTGGTTTCGGTGGACGCCCTGAAGGCGGTGGCCGTGGTTTTGGCGACAGTGCCCGTGATTTCGGTGGCGCAGCCAAAGAAGGCTTCAGCTACGAACGCAAGGGCGGTTTCAACGACCGCTTTGCTGGCCAAGGCGCTCCCCGCGGTGATGCACGTCCTCCCCGTGGCGACTTCCAGCCTCGCGGTGACTTCCATGCCCCCCGTGGCGATTTCGGCGCCCCTCGCGGTGACTTCGGCGCACCGCGCGGCGACTTTGCGGCCCGCAAGCCTGCCTTCGGCAAGCCTACCGGCTTTGCCAAGCCCGGCAACGGCGGCAAGGTGTTTGTGCCCCGTGACGCCAAGAAGCGTCCCGCTCGCAACACCGACTAATCTGTCCTGGTTCGCCCAGTCAAAAAGGCCTCGCAAGAGGCCTTTTTTTCGTCTGAACGTGGTGTGGTGTGTCAGGCCATGCCATTGCGGCTGGCCAGCTCCACAAACAGGCCTGCATGGTCCAGGTCGGCCAGGCCGTGGTCGATGCCCTGGGCGTAGAGTTGCTCGAACAAGGCGGTAATCGGTGCGTCAAATCCCACTTCATTGGCCGTAGCCAGGGCATTACGCAAGTCTTTGATTTGTACGGTCATGCGCGCGCGCGGCGCAAAGTCACGGTCCACCATGCGCTGGCCGTGCACCTGCAGGATGCGGCTGTCGGCAAAGCCACCAGAGATGGCTTCCTTCACCTTGCCCATGTCGGCACCGCCACGCTCGCACAGCAGCAGGGCTTCCGCCACCACGCCAATGGTGGCGCCCACAATCATCTGGTTGGCGAGCTTGGTCAGTTGCCCAGAGCCAATGGGGCCTACATGGGTCGGGCGACCAAACACCTTGAGCACCGGCACCGCGCGTTCAAAGTTGCTGGCCTTGCCGCCCACCATGATGGCCAGCGTGCCCTGTTCGGCACCAACGGTGCCGCCGGACACGGGCGCATCCAGGTAGTCCACACCCAACTCGCTCAGGCGGGCTGCATGGTCCTTGGCTTCGATGGGTTTGATGGACGACATGTCCACCAACAGCGTGCCGGGCGCAATGCCGGCCGCCGCACCCAGCTCAAACAACACGTGGCTCACTACACCACCGTGGTCCAGCATGAGGATGACCAACTCGGCGCCGTGAACCGCCTGGGCAGGGGTCGTGTGAATGGTGGCTCCCAGCGGTGCCAGCGCCTCGGCCTTGCTCCGGGTGCGGTTCCAGACGTGAACCGAATGCCCGGCCTCACACAGGCGGCGACCCATGGGCAAGCCCATGAGGCCGATGCCGAGTAATGCTATTTTCATGGTGACTCTTGTGCTCCTCGCTACAAGAATAGCGCCAGCCGCCGCAAGGCGGGTGTCAGAGGGGGATCAAAGGCTGTCGAATCCCTGACAGCCCGTGTCCGTGTCGCCTACATCAGCAGGTGCTCGCCTGCGTTGTCACCGCCCAAGGTCACGTAGTTCACCTTGCGGATATCCATCAGCTTTTTGCCGCCGGCATAGCTGATGGAGCTTTGCACGTCCTGCTCCATCTCGATCAAGGTGTCGGCCAGCTTGCCCTTGACGGGTTCCAGGATGCGTTTGCCTTCCACGTGTTTGTACTCGCCCTTGTTGAAGTCGCTGGCGGAGCCGTAGTACTCCTTGTACAGGGCGCCGTCCACTTCCACGGTCTTGCCGGGCGACTCTTCATGGCCCGCGAACAGCGAACCAATCATCACCATGCTGGCGCCAAAGCGGATGCTCTTGGCAATGTCGCCGTGGCTGCGGATGCCGCCGTCGGCAATGATGGGTTTGGTCGCCACGCGGGCGCACCATTTCACGGCACTCAGTTGCCAACCGCCGGTGCCAAACCCGGTCTTGAGCTTGGTGATGCAGACCTTGCCCGGGCCCACGCCCACCTTGGTCGCGTCGGCGCCCCAGTTTTCCAGATCGATCACGGCCTCGGGTGTGGCCACATTGCCCGCGATGACGAAGCTGCCGGGCAGGTGTTTCTTGAGGTAGACGATCATGTCGCGCACGCTGTCGGAGTGGCCGTGGGCGATGTCGATGGTGATGTACTCGGGGGTGATGCCCAATTGCACCAACTGGTCCACCGTGGCGTAGTCCGGTTTTTTCACGCCCAGCGAGATGGAGGCAAACAGGTCCTTGGCGTGCATGGCCTGGATGAACGCAATGTTGTCCAGGTCAAAGCGGTGCATCACGTAGAAGTAGCCGTTTTGCGCCAGCCATTCGCAGATGGACTCGTCCACCACGGTCTTCATGTTGGCGGGTACTGCGGGAAGGCGGAATTTGCGATTGCCGAGCTCGACGCTGGCATCACATTCGGAACGGCTCTCCACCCGGCATTTGCGGGGCAGCAAGAGGATGTTGTCGTAGTCAAAAATTTCCATGGCCCAAGCTCCTATCCAAAGTTTCAGGTTCAAAACGATGGGCGCTTGGAACGGACCCGGCCATAAAAAAACCGGGTCCCAATTGCTTGGGCCCGGTGCGCGATTCTAGGCGGATTGGGGGGCGGGCGGTATATGGTTTTTTGTATGGAGCCCAAACAGGCGGTGCGCTGTGCCTTTCTACAATCGGGGCATGCATTCCCTCGCCGCCCCTGGCAACACCTCCCCCCTGCTACACAACCTCAACCCCGAGCAACTGGCTGCCGTGACGCTGCCGGCCGAGCACGCGCTCATTCTGGCGGGGGCTGGGTCGGGCAAGACCCGGGTGCTGACCACGCGCATTGCCTGGTTGCTGCAGAACGGCTACGTCTCGCCCGGCGGCATTCTGGCCGTCACCTTTACCAACAAGGCGGCCAAGGAAATGATGACACGCCTCTCAGCCATGCTGCCGGTGAATGTGCGCGGCATGTGGATTGGCACCTTCCACGGCCTGTGCAACCGCTTTCTGCGGGCGCACTACAAGAATGCGGGGCTGCCCCAAGCCTTCCAGATTCTCGATACGCAGGACCAGCTGTCCGCCATCAAGCGCCTGTGCAAGCAGTACAGCATCGACACCGAGCGCTTTCCGCCCAAACAGCTGGGCTGGTTCATCGGCAACTGCAAGGAAGAGGGGCTGCGCCCCAAGGATGTGGTGGCCAGTGACCCCGATACGCGCAAGAAGATCGAGGTCTACCAGCTCTACGAAGACCAGTGCCAGCGCGAAGGTGTGGTGGACTTTGGTGAGCTGATGCTGCGCTCCTACGAGCTGCTGCGCGACAACGCACCGATCCGCGAGCACTACCAGCGGCGCTTTCGCCACATCCTGATCGACGAGTTCCAGGACACCAACAAGCTGCAATACGCCTGGATCAAGATGATCGCCGGTGTAGGGCAGGGCGGCAATGACCAGGGCGGTGGCGCGGTACTGGCCGTGGGCGATGACGACCAGAGCATCTACGCCTTCCGCGGCGCGCGCGTGGGCAACATGACCGACTTTGTGCGTGAGTTCCAGGTGCGCCAGCAGATCAAACTGGAGCAGAACTACCGCAGCTACAGCAATATCCTGGACAGCGCCAACGCGCTCATCAGCCACAACAGCCGCCGCCTGGGCAAAAACCTGCGCACCGAGCAGGGCGCTGGCGAGTCGGTGCGGGTGTACGAGGCCCCCACCGACTTTGCCGAGGCCCAATGGATGGTGGACGAGATGAAGCAACTCATCCGCGACGACGTGGAGCGCAAAGAGATTGCCGTGCTCTACCGCAGCAATGCGCAGAGCCGGGTGATTGAAACCGGCTTGTTCAACGCGGGCATTCCGTACCGCGTGTACGGGGGCTTGCGCTTCTTTGAGCGTGCCGAAATCAAACATGCGCTGGCCTATCTGCGCCTCCTGGAGAACCCCAACGACGACACCAGCTTTTTGCGCGTGGTGAACTTCCCAGCACGTGGCATTGGCGCACGCAGCCTGGAGCTATTGCAGGACGAGGCCAAGGCCACGGGCTGCTCGCTGCACGATGCCGTCAGCACCCTGAGCGGCCGCCCCGGTGCGGTGATTGCGGGTTTTGTCGCCAAGCTGGACGTGCTGCGCGAGCAGACTGCGGGCCTGAACCTCAAGGACATCATCAAGCTGATGCTGGACAACAGCGGCCTGCTGGAGCACTACCGCAACGAGCGCGAAGGCGAAGACCGCGTGGAGAACTTGGACGAACTGGTCAACGCTGCCGAGAGTTTTGTGATGCAGGAAGGCTTTGGCCGTGAGGCACCGGGCATGGTGCAGTTGGTGAGTGCGCCCCATGCCGTGACCCAAAGCCCGGCTAGCCAGGGCTTGAGCGGTGCGGCGCTGGACAGCGTGCCTGACGAGTTCGGCGACACCGGCGAAACCCTCTCGCCGCTGCAAGCCTTCCTGACCCACGCGGCACTGGAAGCGGGCGACAACATGGCCGCTGCCGGGCAGGACGCGATCCAACTGATGACGGTGCACAGCTCCAAGGGACTGGAATTCGACTGTGTGTTCATCACCGGCATGGAGGAAGGCCTGTTCCCCCACGAGAACTCTATGAGCGACCATGATGGCCTGGAGGAAGAACGGCGCCTGGCCTATGTGGCCATCACGCGTGCGCGCAAACGCCTGTACCTCTCGCACTCACAGACTCGTATGCTGCACGGCCAGACGCGCTTCAACCTCAAGAGCCGTTTCTTTGACGAGTTGCCCGAGGAATGCCTCAAGTACCTCACGCCCAAACAGCAAGCCATGCCGACGGGGGGGGGATTTGGCAGTGGGGGCTATGGCGGCTCCGGCAACAGCTGGGGTGGCGGTGGCTATGCTACGAATTCAGGAGCTGCTCGCGCATATTCCACGGGCGCTGGAGGCACATTTGGCACTTATTCTGCGCCTCAGAAAGAGGTGGTGCGCAAAGAGGAACCCACTGGCCTGCGCAAGGGGCAGAAGGTGTTCCACGCCAAGTTCGGCGAGGGCACGGTGCTCACCCTGGAGGGCGCGGGCGACGATGCGCGCGCGCAGATCAACTTCCCCCGCCACGGCACCAAGTGGCTGGCCCTGAGCGTGGCCAAACTCACGCCCGTACCCTGACTTTCTGGAGACTCCCATGAGCCTGGACATTGCCAACACCCCACCCGCGCCTTACTACGCGGTCATCTTCACCAGCCTGCGCACCGCGGTGGACGAGGGGTATGGCGACATGGCCGACAAGATGGTGGCACTGGCCGCGCAGCAGCCGGGCTTTCTGGGCGTGGAGTCCGCGCGTGATGGGCTGGGCATTACGGTGTCGTACTGGAAAGACCTCGAATCCATCCGCGCCTGGAAGGCCAACGCCGAGCACCAGGTGGCGCAGCAGCTGGGCCACGCCAAGTGGTACGCGGCATTCAAGACCCGCATTGCAAAGGTGGAGCGCGACTACGCACTCTGATAAGAGACAAATCGGCCTCTAGCCCGCGCAGCGTCTGCGCGAGCAGCTATCAAAAAAATAGCGGGCTGCACTGCTGCAGCCCGCTGATGTTGCCACCCCGCAAGGCGGGGCAAACAGCTTAGCTACCGATCACGCCGCCATCTTTCTTGGTGATGACGATGGTGGCCGAGCGGGGGCGCTGGCCGGCACCGTAGCCGGCGTTGGCAGGCCACTGGCTGGTGTACTTGGCAGGGTTGCCAATCTCGGCCATGGGCGTGTTCTCGCCGGGGTGCTGGATGTTGATGAACATCGCTTTGCCATCTGGCGTTTCGCACAGGCCGGTGATTTCGCAGTCCACCGGGCCTACCAGGAAGCGCTTGAGAATGTCTGGCGACTGCGACTTGCCCATGTAGGTGTCCACACGCTTTTCGCTGCCATCGGGGCGCTTGTAGGCCAGGGTTTTCTTGCCGCCGTCACCCACCTTGCCGGGAACGCCGGCCAGCAACATGCAGTTGGTCTTGTCGGTGTAGGCGCTGTCGTCGGTCTGGATCCAGCACAGGCCGGTGGCCTGGCTGAAGGCCAAGCCGTCGGGCGCGGACATGTCGTTCTCGTCGGTCAGGTTGGACAGGTTCACCTTGGACTTGTCGGCATCGGCTTCCGAGGCAAACAGGTAGATGTCCCACTTGAACGCGGTATCAGCCGGGTTGGCCTGCGCCACACGGATGATGTGGCCGTTGACGTTGCCCTTGCTTTCCTTGCTGCCCTTCATGTCGCTGTAGACACGCGGGTTGGCCGCATCGGCGCCCATGTCGCCGTCCACGGTGCGGTTGCTGTTGTTGGTCAGCGTCATGTAGAAATCGCCGGTGCGGGGGTTGATGCCACCCCACTCAGGACGGTCCATCTTGGTCGCGCTCACGCCATCAGCGGCCAGGCGCGTGAAGATGGCCACGTCGGCATCGGACTTGAATTCGAAGTCAGGGTTGGCCACCACCACGGGGTTGTTCATGGACAACTCGATCCAGTTGCCGGTGCCGTCGTCCCTGAAGCTGGCGACATACAGCGTGCCCTTGTCCAGGTACTTGTCACCCACGGCCATGCGGTTGCTGGCGTTGGCGTCAACGGCATCCCACTTGGCGGCAGAGACAAACTTGTACATGTATTCGCCGCGGGAGTCGTCACCCATGTAGGCCACGATAGGCTGGCCGGCCACGGCCTTGGCAAAGCTCACGCTCTCGTGGGCAAAGCGGCCCAGGCCGGTGCGCTTGCGCACGGGCTGGCTGCCGTCGTAGGCGTCCATTTCCACCACGAAGCCAAAGGTGTTCATCTCGTTGCGGTAGTCGGCTTTGGCGTTGGCACCCAGGGCGCCGTTGTTCCAGCGCACGTACTTGTCTGCGCTGCCTGCACTCTCCCAGCCGTGGCGGCTGGCGGCACCCGCAGGGCGGCCATAACGCACCAGTCCCGCAACCTGCTTGTCCTTCTTGCCGCGGCGTTCGTCGTCCTTGGCATCGCGGTGGAAGTAACCAAACCAGTTTTCTTCGCCCGACACAAAGGTGCCCCAGGGCGTTTTGCCGGTGCCGCAGTTGTTGAGGGTGCCGCGGGCGCGGGTGGCGTCGGGGCTGAATTGGGTCACCAGGTGCTCGCTACCCTTGGCCGGGCCAGCGATCAGCACCTCGGTCATGGTGGTCACACGGCGGTTGTAGTTGGAGGCCGGCTTGTAGGTCCACTGGCCATTGTTTGCCGCCACTTCCACCACGGACAGGCCGTGGATGGCGAGTTCCTTGTCCACTTCGGAGGCCGGGCGGGGCAGGGTGCTGGTGCCGCCGTTGCTGTGGATGAAGAAAGAGCTGAGTTTCTGGTCGGTGGTGGCTTCGTGGTTCACGGCCAACACAGCGCGTGTGGTGCCGTTGGCAGAAGGTTTGCCGTTGGCGTCCAGGCCAAAGTACTCCATGCCGTCGTGGTGGTCACCGGCGCGGTTGTCCCAGTCGGTGTCGGTGCCATCGTTCTTGAAGGCGGCAGTGCTGGCCTTGAGTGGGTCACCCAATGCATAGATGACTTGCACGTTGTAGCCCGCAGGCACCACCACTTTGTCGGCCAGGCTCTTGCCCACCGCAGCAAAACCCAAGGAGGACAGGGGGGCTGTCATGCCAGCCGCAGTGCCTGCACCGGTCGATGCCGTGGCGCAGCCGGTCAGCGCACCAGCGCCGAAAAGCGAGGTGGCTGCTGCACCCATGCCGCCCAGCAGCAGACCGCGGCGGTTCAGGCGGGCGGTCATGATGTGGTCGATATGCGGATTGGCGGTGGTGTTGGAGTCTTCGTTGTTGAAGAAGTCGCTGGAGGAGCGGGTGGTGTCGGTCATGCAAGAGGCCTCAAGTTAAACAAGCCTGCGTAGCATGCGTCGGTGATGTTTCAGCTGTGTGACAGTGGGGCGCGCTGGCGGGGTGCTGCTTCGGTATCTTGCAAGGCCGCCGCTCGCAAGGCCAAACCCTGTGGGGCCACAGGGCGCTTTAGCGGGTCAGACTCTCGGCCGGGTGGGGCTGGTCGGGCTTTTCGTCCATGTAGCCCTTGCCGTCCTTCACCCCTTTGCGGCCCAGTACCTGCCAGGCGGTACGCTGGTCCACCAGCTGGGCCAAAAACTCCAGCTCTTCGTCGGTGTGGTTCAGGGCTTTGGCTGGGGTCAGGCTGCGGCCGTCTTTGGGCTGTACTTCACCCCAGAAAGCCTGGTGGTAGTTGGAGCGGCTCACGGTCCTGTCGTTGCCCGAGGACATGTCTACCGTGCCGTAGCAGTTGCAGAAGTAGCTGCGTCCGCCTTGGTTCTCAAAAATCTCGGTGTAGACGCCGGTGCCGCGGATACCGGCGGTCATGGTGGGGGTGACGATCTGGCGGTTGCTGCCTTTGCCCCAGACGCTGACCACGGCACCGGTCACCAGGCGCAGCAGGCTCACGGCGTTGAGGCTGGCACCACGCTCTACCGTCATGCGGGAGTTTTGCCGCACATGGAAGGCCGAGTTGCCAATCACAAACACCAGGCGGGAGCCCGGGCCGGTGACGATTTCATCGCCGCTTTGCACACCTTGCTGGGACAACAGGCGCCGACCATTCACCGTAGCGTCACCCACCAGTTCCACCACATTGCTGCGCGACTGGGCGTGCGCGGCAGCAAAGCCGCCCATGCTGGTCCACGCAGCGGCGGCCTGCAAAAAGCCGCGGCGCTGGAACCACAGCACTTCGCTGTCACTGCGGCCGTCAAGGGTGTGCTGGGTCATGCGGGTCTCCTGGGCTGACTTCAAAGGTGTCGTCAAACGTGAAATAGAGCGAAGTGAAGAACATGGCCGCCATGGCCATGCCCATGGGAAACAGCAGGGCGCCGACCAGTTGTGGACTCCCCAGCAGCGCAGAAACAATGGCCACCGCCAGGCCCATGCCCAAAAAGGCTGCCAGCCAGGTCAGGCCGAATACTGCGAAGGCCCAGAAGTTGCGCATGCAGGCCACAAAGCTGAAGAACAGGCTCTTGACGGGAGAAATGCTGTGCCAGTGCACCAGCGCAGGGGCATGCCAGAACAGCAGCGACAAAGGCAGGTACAGCGCCATGGCAGCCAGGGCGGCCCACTCAAAGTCACTTTGCATCAGCAGCTCGGTACTGAGTTCGCCACCCACCAGGTACAGGCGTGCAAACTGCCCGCCGTCCACCAGCGCCGACAGGCCCATGACCAGCAAAAAGCCCAGCGCATACAGCCCGCCCAGCACCAGCATGCCGCGCAGCTGTTGCTGCCCGGCGCGGAAAGCGCTGACCAGCACGGCAGGCATGGGGAACTTGCCCTTGGTGGTCTCTTGGGTGGCCGCCATCAGGCCCAGGGTGGCCGCAGGCAGCAGGGCCAGGGCCACGATGCTGCCCAGCACCGGCACCATGCTGAGCACCGACATGGCCGCCATGAACAGGAAGAACAGGCCCGAGAGGGCCAGCGGCTGTTTGAAGAAGGTGCGCATGCCCATCTTCACCCACACCGCGCCCTGTCGGGCCGGCACGATGCGCAGCTTCATGCGGCCACCGCCATGTGCTGTTCCAACTGCGCCAGGGTCAGGGGCTGGGCCACGCGCTGGCGCAGTACGCGCTCGAAGTGGGTGGGGTCGTGGGGTTTGAGCATGGAAGCTTCTCGCGGCAAATACCAATCCCAGAGGCGGGAAATCCAGAAACGCAGGGCACCGGCGCGCAGCAGGGCGGGCAGCAGCTCACGCTCCTGCGCGCTCAGCGGACGCACGTGGGTGTAGGCCTGCACAAATGCGGCAGAACGCTCCAGGTCGGCCACGCCGGTGGGCAGGTCGATACACCAGTCGTTCAGGCACACGGCCAAGTCGAAGAGCCAGGCGTCGGTGCCGGCAAAGTAGAAGTCAAAAAAGCCGCTCAGCACCGGGGCGCCACTGCTGCTGTCAAACATCACGTTGTCGCGGAACAGGTCGGCATGGATGGCGCCGCGCGGCAGGCCGGTGTAGGCGCTGCCCTCGGCAATGTGGTTCTGGTAGGCCAGCTCGGCCTGCAGCAGCTGGGCCTGGGCGGCTTCCAGATGTGGCAGCACCACGGGCACGGTCTCGTTCCACCAGGACAGGCCGCGCAGATTGGGCTGTTGCATGCTGAAGTCGCGCCCGGCCAGGTGCATGCGTGCCAGCATGGCGCCGACCTGGCGGCAGTGTTCCACGCCGGGGGCCAGCTCGCTCTTGCCCCGCAGGCGGTTCACCACGGCGGCGGGCTTGCCGTTCAGGCTGTGCAGCACGTCGCCATCGCGGTTGGCGGCCGGGTCGGGCACCGGAATGCCGTGGAAGGCCAGGTGCTTCATGAGCCGCAGGTAAAACGGCAATTGCTCTGCGCTCAGCCGCTCGAACAGGGTCAGCACATAGGGCGCCTGGTCGGTGGTGACGAAGTAGTTGGTGTTTTCAATACCCCCCGCGCAGCCTTCCAGGGATTGAAGGTTGCCGAGCTTGAGGGATGTGAGGAAAGTGCTGGCCTCGTCGAAGGAGACCTCTGTGTAAACCGCCATGGGCGCATTGTAGGGTGGGGCAACGAGCCCCCCACCTGTCGCGGGCGAAGGTCAATTTTGCGCAGGGCCGCCCCAAGCAAAATTAGCCCCCTTTGGGGGGCAGCGACCCGCGCAGCGGCGGAGCGTGGGGGCACAATAGCTTTATGAGTGAAACCCGTAAAACCCTGCTGCTGGTCGATGGTTCCAGCTACCTGTACCGCGCTTTTTTTGCCGGTGGCGAGACCATGAGCATCAAGCTGCCTGACGGCACGGTGCAAAAGACCGGTGCCATCCGCATCATGATCAACATGATGAACAGCCTGCGCAAGGAAGTGCCGGCCGATTACGTGGCCTGCGTGTTCGACGCCAAGGGCCCCACCTTCCGCGACGCGATCTACCCCGAATACAAGGCGCACCGCGACCCCATGCCCGACGATTTGCGCAGCCAGATTGCGCCCATTCACGAGGTTGTGCGTCATCTGGGTTGGACCGTGTTGGACGTGCCCGGCGTGGAGGCCGACGACGTGATTGGCACGCTGGCGGTTGCCGCGGCCAACCAGGGCATCGAGGTGATCGTGAGCAGCGGTGACAAGGACTTGGCCCAGCTGGTCAACGAACACATCACCATCATCGACACCATGAACGGCAAACGCCGCGACTTGGCCGGCGTGCAGGCGGAGTTCGGCATTCCCGCCCACCTGATGTTGGACTACCAGAACCTGGTCGGCGACACCGTGGACAACGTGCCGGGTGTGCCCAAGGTGGGCCCCAAGACGGCGGTGAAGTGGCTGCTGGAATACGGCTCGCTGCAGGCCGTGGTGGACAACGCGGACAAGATTGGCGGTGTGGTGGGCGAGAACCTGCGCAAGACGCTGGACTGGCTGCCCACGGGCCGCAGCCTGCTGACCATCAAGACCGATTGTGATTTGAAAGACTGGCTGCCCGATCTGCCTGCTATGGATTCGATAGCTGTTGGCGCAGAGAATACGGAGGCTCTGGTCACTTTTTATGAGAAATATGGCTTCAAGGGCCTGGCCAAGTCTCTGGGCGGTGGTGGCGGGGATGCACCTGCGCCTGCGGCCAAGCCATCCAAAGCTGCCAAAGCGTCCACCGCTGCGCCGGGCCTGTTTGACGAACCCACCGATCCCGCGGCAGAACCCGCCCCCCGCGCCAGCAACCTGAACTACGACACCGTGCTGACCTGGGAGGCGTTTGATGCCTGGCTGGCCAAGTTGCAGGCGGCCGAGCTGGTGGCGCTGGACACCGAAACGACTTCGCTGGACGAAATGCGCGCCGAGATTGTGGGCATCAGCTTCAGCCTGGCAGTTGGCCACGCGGCCTATATTCCCTTGGCCCACCGCTACCCCGATGCACCCGAGCAACTGAACCGCGACGAGGTACTGGCCAAACTCAAGCCCTGGCTGGAAAACCCGCTGGCCAAAAAACTGGGCCAGCACATCAAATACGACCGCCACGTGTTCGCCAACCATGGCATCGAGGTGCAGGGGTATGTGCACGACACCATGCTGCAAAGTTATGTGCTGGAAGTGCACATGCCGCACGGTCTGTCCAGCCTGGCCGAGCGCCACCTGGGTCGCAGTGGCATCAGCTTTGAAGACCTGTGTGGCAAGGGTGCCCACCAGATCGGCTTTGACCAGGTGGACATCGCCAAGGCTTCCGAGTATTCCTGCGAAGACTCGGACCAGACGCTGGACGTGCACCTGGCGTTGTGGCCGCAGCTCGAGGCTGATGACAAGCTGAAGTTCATCTACGAACTCGAGATTGCCAGCAGCGAAGCGCTGTACCGCATCGAACGCAATGGGGTGCTGATTGATGCCCCCACACTGGCCACCCAAAGCCATGAACTGGGCCAGCGCATCTTGCAGCTGGAGACCGAGGCTTACGAGATTGCAGGGCAACCGTTCAACCTCAGCAGCCCCAAGCAGCTGGGCGAAATTTTCTTTGACAAGCTGGGCATGCCCGTGGTCAAGAAAACCGCGACCGGTGCGCGCAGTACCGACGAAGAGGTGTTGGAGAAGTTGGCCGAAGACTACCCGCTGCCGGCCAAGCTGCTGGAGCACCGCAGCCTGTCCAAGCTCAAGGGGACGTACACCGACAAGCTGGCCCTGCTGGCGCTCCCGCGCACAGGCCGCGTGCACACGCACTACGCACAGGCCGTGGCGGTGACCGGGCGCCTCTCCAGCAATGATCCGAACCTGCAAAACATCCCGATCCGCACCGCAGAAGGTCGGCGCGTGCGTGAAGCCTTTGTGGCGGCGCCGGGCAAGGTGATTGCCAGTGCCGATTACAGCCAGATCGAGCTGCGCATCATGGCGCATATCAGCGACGATGCGGCCTTGCTCAAAGCGTTCCACGACGGACTGGACGTGCACCGCGCCACCGCTGCCGAAGTGTTTGGGGTGCCGGTGGACCAGGTAAGCAGCGAGCAGCGCCGCTACGCCAAGGTCATCAACTTCGGCCTGATCTACGGCATGAGTGCATTTGGTCTGGCGCGCAATCTGGGCATCGACAACACGGCGGCCAAAAACTACATCGCGCGCTACTTCGAGCGCTATCCGGGCGTCAAGGCGTACATGGAGTCCACCCGCGCGCTGGCCAAAGAGCAGGGGTATGTGGAAACGGTGTTTGGCCGGCGCCTGCAACTGGCGGGTATCCAGTCCGCCAAGGGGGCGCAGTTGGCGGGGCTGGAGCGGGCTGCCATCAACGCGCCCATGCAGGGCACGGCAGCCGATTTGATCAAATTGAGCATGGTCAAGGTGCAGCAAGTATTGGATGCGCAAAATAGGGGCACCAAGATGATCATGCAAGTGCATGATGAACTGGTGTTTGAGGTGCCGGAGGCCGAGGTGGACTGGCTCAAGACGGAGATCCCCCGCCTGATGGCCGGGGTGGCGGCGCTCAAGGTGCCACTGCTGGCTGAAGTTGGGGTTGGCCCTAATTGGGATCAGGCCCATTAAGGTAGACGATCGGCTGGCGACGCCCCCTGTCGCATGGATATGGATAACTAAACTAAAGAGGTCGACGTATGGGACTCAATGGACTGAAGATTGCCACCAAGTTGTGGGCATTTATCCTGCTGGTGATTGTCGGCATTTGTGCGGTAGCCATCGTGGGGCTGTTGCGTAGCGCAAACATTCTGTCCGAGGGGCGAGCGAAACAGTCCCAGATGGAAGAGTTGGTGCAAATCTCCACAGAGTGGAATGGTTTGACCATGACCAACGCGGCGCGCAACCAGGCCATCATGCTGGCAGAGGGCAACGCGGTGAATGAGTCGTTCAAAGAGCCCATCAACGCGACCTCGGCCCAGATCAGCGAGTTGCAGAAGAAAATCGAAGGCATGCCCTTGACCGAGGCGGACAAGGCGCAGATGAAAAAAATAGGCGATCTGCGCAAATCAGTGATTGAACTGCGCACCAAGGCCCGCGATGCCAAGACCGGCGGCAATCCCGACGAGGCCCTGAAGATCATGAACGGCCAATACCTTCCCGCCATGTCTGCCTACATTGCGGCCCAGAAAGAAATGGTGGAGTTGCAGAAAAAGCAGCTGCATGACGCCAAAGAAGACACCGAGCGACGCCGGGGCACCAATAGTCTGGGCATCATGGTGGGCTTGGCGGTGATTGTTGCGGCGATCTTCGCGGGCACGGCTTGGCTGGTGCGCTCGATCCGCGAGCCCCTGGCCCAGGCCAATGACCTGGCAGCGCGTATTGCCCAGGGCGACCTGAGCTCGGTGATCTCCACCAACCGTGCCGACGAATTTGGCACCTTGCTGGTGTCTTTGCGCACCATGAACGAGTCTTTGGCCGGCATGGTGTCGCAGGTGCGCAGCAGCACCGACAGCATCGCCATTGCCAGCGCCGAAATTGCCACCGGCAACAACGACCTGGCCCAGCGTACCGAGCAGACCTCCAGCAATCTGCAGGCCACGGCCTCCAGCATGGATGGCCTGACCATCACCGTGCAGCAAAGTGCCGACAACGCCCGTCAGGCCAGCGCGCTGGCCGCCAGTGCCTCTAGCGTGGCCCAGCGCGGCGGTGAGGTGGTGACCCAGGTGGTCAGCACCATGCAGGAAATTGACGCCAGCAGCAAGAAGATCAGCGACATCATCAGCGTGATCGATGGCATCGCCTTCCAGACCAACATCCTGGCCCTGAACGCAGCCGTGGAAGCCGCGCGTGCGGGTGAGCAGGGCCGTGGTTTTGCGGTGGTGGCGAGTGAAGTGCGCTCATTGGCTGGGCGCAGCGCCGAAGCGGCCAAAGAGATCAAGGGCCTGATCGGCACCTCGGTGGAGAAGGTTGAGTCGGGCACCAAGCTGGTGACCGATGCCGGTGCCACCATGCAGGAGATCGTGCAAAGTGTGCGCCGCGTGGCCGATGTGATTGGCGAAATCACCGCGGCAGCGAACGAGCAGAGCTCAGGCATTGCCGGTGTGAACAAAGCCATTGGCAACCTCGACCAGATGACGCAGCAGAACGCCGCGCTGGTGGAAGAAAGTGCTGCGGCGGCGGAAAGCCTGCGCGAGCAGGCCGACCGCATGAAGCAGGCCGTGGCCGTGTTCAAGGTGGGGGCTGTGTCTGCGCATGGGGTGGAGCTGGCCGCGGTGCCCGTGCGATCGGCGACGCCCAAGGTGCCCCCCTTCAAAGGCCCCGAGCGTCGGGGCGGTAGCGATGCCGGCCCCGCGGCACGTGCCGCGACACCCAAGCCGGTGGTCGCCAAGGGGGCTCCTGCCAAGAAGCCCGCACCCCGCACTCCACCGCCCGTGGTCAACACCACTGCCAAGGTGGTGCCCCAGACCACGACCCGCGTCACCCCAGCCGGAGGTGACGACGACTGGGAAACTTTCTGAGCTTGCGCGGGTCCGCCAAAGACCCGCACAGTGCATCCGATTTGGGCTTGTGCCTACACTGCGGGTTGCGTCTTTACAACCCGAGGAGAATTCCGTGTTTGATGCTTTGAAGAGCCAAGTCAACTCCCTGCTGCCTGGCAGCTCCACCGAAGCCGGCGCCACCCGTCGCACCGCCCTGAAAACTGCATTGGGGGTGGGGTACGCCGCCACTGCCATGCCCATCAAGGCGCAGACCGCCATCAAGACACCGGCCACCGGTCTTGCCGCGGGGGAGGGCATTTTTGATGTGGATGGCTCCACCGTACCGTTTTATTACGCTGCCCCCGAGGGCAAAAAGAACCTGCCCATCGTGCTGGTGGTGCAAGAGATTTTTGGCGTGCACGAGTACATCGCCGATACCTGCCGCCGCTTCGCCAAAGCAGGGTATCTCGCTATCGCTCCCGATTTGTACGCCCGCCAAGGCGACGCTGCCAAGTACACCGACATCGGCAAGTTGCTGGCTGAAGTGGTGTCCAAGGTACCGGATGACCAGGTGATGGGTGATCTGGACGCGGCAGTGGCCTGGGCGGGTGAGAACGGTGGCAACGTGAAGAAGGTCGCTGTCACCGGTTTCTGCTGGGGCGGTCGCATCACCTGGCTGTATGCCGCGCACAGCAAAAACGTCAAGGCCGGTGTGGCCTGGTACGGCCGTTTGGTCGGTGCCAGCAATGCGGTCAATCCCAAGCACCCGCTGGAGCTGGCTGCTTCATTGAAGGCGCCGGTGCTGGGTTTGTATGGCGGGCAGGATGGCGGTATTCCGCTGACCACGGTGAATGAAATGAAAGAAGCATTGGCCGCAGCCAAGGGCAATGCAGCAGCACAGGCTTCGGAGTTTGTGGTCTACCCGCAAGCGCCCCATGCCTTCCATGCTGATTACCGCCCCAGTTACCGCAAAGATGCGGCAGAAGACGGTTTTGCCCGCGCGCTGGCCTGGTTCAAGACAAAGGGCGTGGCTTGACTCTGATTGCGATTTTGATGGGCACCTTGGCGGCCGGCATAGGAAGTGTGTGGCTGGCTGCCGCCCTGAGTTTTGGGGCACTGGGGCGCTATACCCAGCACATGTTGAGCCTGGCAGCCGGCGCCCTGATGGCCACCGCTTTCATGCATTTGCTGCCGGAAGCCTTTGAGAGCCAGGCCGGTGCGCGGGACCTGTTCCTGGTGCTGCTGGTGGGGCTGGTCTTCTTCTTTTTACTGGACAAGGCCGAGCTCTGGCACCACGGCCATGAACACCACCACACCGATGATGGCCATGGGCACGACCATGGCCATCTGCACCACGGGCACGCACATGCCCACCGCCCGGCGCAGCCCGAACGGTCCATGGCGGGTACCTGGGCTGTCTTGGCGGGCGACAGCGTGCATTGCTTTGGCGATGGGGTGCTGATTGCCTCTGCGTTTATGGCCGACATGCGGCTGGGCGTGATTGCCTCGCTGGCGGTGCTGGCCCATGAGGTGCCACACCACATGGGGGACCTGGTGGTGCTGCGGGCTGGCACGGCCAGCCGCCGTGCAGCGCTGACCAAGGTGTCGCTGGCCGGGGCGGTTACCGCCATTGGCGGGCTCAGCGGGTATTGGCTGGTGGAGCAGTTGCAGGACTACCTGCCGTTTTTTCTGGTCGTGGCCTCCAGCAGTTTCATTTATGTGGCCCTGGCCGACCTGATCCCCCAGTTGCAGAAGCGATTGAGCGCCCGTGAAACCACGGCCCAGATTGCCTGGCTGATGGCGGGTATCGCGCTGGTCACCGTGGTGAGTGGCCTGGCACATGCACATTGATGGTTCGCTGATGTGGGAGTGGCAGCTCAGCGAGAGTGAGGTTTCCGAGGCACACCAGCATGCGGACCGGGTGACGCTGCATTTGTCCGCCGTGACGGCACGTGCCCTTGGCGCGCAGCCGGGTGAGGCCCCATCGGCCTGGGGCTACGCGCAAGGGGTGATCCTGGACCTGCACCAGGCCCAGGTCCAGCAGTGGGACGGCTTTGCTGCGGGGCGCATCGCGCAAGGGCGCCTGACCCAAGACGGGCAGTCCCTGCTGTCCATCCCCTTGCCAGTGGTGCGCATGGTGCCCAACCATCTGGAACTGCGGTTTGCCAACGGTGCAGTGTTGGAGCTGACGGCACAGGCCTGGCAATGCCGCTTCGGGGGCGAGGCCCGTTTTCGCGAGTCCTACGCCTGCTGAAGCCCCCAAAACCCCGTTTTGAAATGGGTTTTTGGGCCTAGTTAAATCAAACGTTTGATTTAACTCACTACAATCCGCGGCATGTCCGCAGTCCCCCACCCCGAATCCGGCCTGCCCGCCGCTGCCTTGGCCAAGCCCCTGCGCAGCGATGGGCAAGAGGCCCGCACCCGCTTGCTGGATGCTGCGCTGGTGCTGTTTGCTGACAAAGGCTTTGCCAAGACCTCCACCCGCGAGATCGCGCTGGCGGCCCAGGTCAATGTGGCGTCCATCAGCTACTACTTTGGTGACAAGGCCGGCCTGTACCGCGCGGTCTTTACCGATCCACGCAGCAACCCCAGCGTGGAGCCCGCCAGCATCGACCATCCCGCGCAAAGCCTGGCGGAATCGCTGCGCGCGATGCTCAACACCTTCACCGAACCCATGAAAAACGGCGTGGCCATGCAGAACTGCATGAAGCTGCACATCCGTGAAATGCTGGAGCCCACGGGCCTGTGGCAGGCCGAGATCGACAACAACATCAAGCCCGCACACATGGCGCTGGTGCAGATGCTGTGCCGCCATCTGGGTGTCACACAGGCCGACGACGATGTGCACCGCCTGGCGTTTTCCATCGTCGGGCTGGGCATGATCTTGCATGTGGGCAGCGACGTCATCCAGGCCATCCGCCCCGCGCTGATTGGCTCGCCCGCAGCCATTGATGCCTATGCAGACCACATGCTGCAGGCCGCCCTGGCCATGGTGGCGGGCGAGCGCCAGCGCCGTGCCCTGCCGCCTGTGCCTGCCCAGTCCTGATTTCTCTTACCTACTAGCTCCCACAACCATGCATTTGCCCCATTCCCGACGCGTTCCTGGACTGGCCACGCTGTCCGTCCTGACTCTGGCGCTGACCGGTTGCGCCATCACCATGCCCGCCACCCAGGTGGAGGCCCCGGTCACCGCGCAGTGGCAGGCGCCGCTGCCGCACCAGGGCACCGTGGGCAGCCTGTCCCAGTGGTGGCAGCAGCAGGGCGACCCGGTGCTGGTGGCGCTGATTGAAGCCGCGCAGGCGGTGAGCCCCTCGGTGGCCCAGGCGATGGCCCGCGTGGAGTCCGCACGGGCCCAGCGCACCACCGCCAGCGCCGCGCTGTTGCCCAAGGTGGATGCCTCCGTGGCGGCCAGCCGTGGTGTGAGCCAACCCAATGTGCCGGTGGCCACCACGCAGACCATTGGTCTGCAAGCCGCCTGGGAGCTCGATCTGGTAGGAGCCAACCGCGCGGTGAGCAAGGCCGCCGACGCCCAGCTCCAGGGCACCCAGGCCCAGTGGCACGATGCCCGCGTGGCGGTGGCCGCCGAGGTGGCCAACACCTACTACAGCCTGTCCACCTGCTACCAGCAGCTGGAGGTGGCCCGCAAAGACGCCGCCTCGCGCCAAGAGACAGCCCGCCTGGCCGGCATCAGTGCCACGGCCGGCTTTACCGCGCCGTCTGTGGCGGCCCTGGCCCGCGCCAGTGCGGCCGATGGCAGCAGCCGTGTGACGCAGCAAACCGCCGCCTGCGAAATTGACACCAAGGCGCTGGTGGCGCTGACCGGTGTGCCCGAGGTGGATTTGAAGCAAAAACTGGCCTCAGCCCTCACCAAACCTGCGCAAGCAGCTCCTGTTTCCATAGCAAGCGTGCCCGCCCAGACGCTCACCCAGCGCCCCGATGTGTTTGCCGCTGAGCGTGATGTGGTGGTGGCCAGTGCCCAGGTGGGCAGTGCCAAGGCCCAGCGTTACCCGCGCCTGACCCTGAGCGGCAATGTGGGGGCCCTGCGCTACAGCAGCATGGGCACTGAGACCAATCTGGACACCTGGTCCTTTGGTCCGCTGGCGCTGACCCTGCCGATTTTTGATGGCGGTGCGCGCAAGGCCAATGTGGTGGCCGCCGAGGCCAACTACACCCAGGCCGTGGCCGTGTACCGCGCCAAGGTGCGCCAGGCCGTGCGCGAGGTGGAAGAGGCGCTGGTCAACCTGCAAAGCACCGACGCCCGCAAGCAGGACGCCGAGGTGTCCACCCGCGGGTATGCCGAATCGCTGGCCGCCACCGAAGGCCGCTACGGCCAAGGCTTGGCCAGCCTGGTGGAGCTGGAAGACGCACGCCGCTCGGCCCTGGCGTCCCAGTCGGCCCAGCTGGCGCTGGCGCTGGAGCGCAACCGCGCGTGGGTGGCCCTGTACCGCGCGCTGGGCGGCGGCTTTGAGCCCGGCAACTGAACCACGCAACCCCCTCTTTGATTGATTTGTAGCGAGACCACACCATGAACCGTCTGATGAACCGCCTTCCCTTCCAACCCCTGACCCTGGGTCTGATGGCTGCCGGCCTGATCACCCTGGCCGGTTTGGGCCTGTTTGCCACCCGCAGCCAGGCAGCCGATGCGGATGCAGCCAAGCCTGGCGCCAGTGCCGTGGCCAAGCCTTCCCTCACCGTGACCACCATCCAGGCGCAAAGCGGGATGTTGCCCATCAAGCTGGCCGCCAACGGCAGCGTGGCCGCCTGGCAAGAGGCCAGTGTGGGCACCGAGGTGAACGGGCTGCGCGTGCAGGAGCTGCACGCCGCCGTGGGCGACAACGTGCGCAAGGGCCAGGTGCTGGCCACCTTTGCGGCCGAGAGTGTGCAGGCCGACGTGGCGCTGGCGCGTGCAGCCGTGTCCGAAGCGCAGGCCAATGCAGCCGAAGCTTTGGCCAACGCGGACCGCGCCCGTGCCGTGCAGGGCACCGGCGCACTCAGCGCCCAACAGGTCAACCAGTACCTCACCGCCGAACTCACCGCCAAGGCGCGCGTCGAGTCGGCCAAGGCCCAGCTGGATGCGCAGCTGCTGCGCCTCAAGCACACCGAGCTGCTGGCCCCCGACAGCGGCACCATCTCCTCACGCACCGCCTCGGTGGGCTCCGTGGTGGGGGCGGGCACCGAGATGTTCAAGCTGATCCGCCAGGGCCGCCTGGAGTGGCGCGGGGAGGTGACCTCGGCCGAGCTGGGGCGCATCACAGTGGGCACCAACGTGGTGGTCACCTCGCCCACAGGGGCGCAGGTCAAGGGCCGCGTGCGCATGCTGGCACCCACGGTGGACGCGGCGACGCGCAACGGCCTGGTCTATGTGGACCTGAGCAGCGCTGTGGTCGGTGGCAAGACGGCTCCAGGAGCCTTCAAGCCCGGCATGTATGCGCGGGGCGAGTTTGAGTTGGGCAGCTCCGGCGCGCTGACCGTGCCGCAGACCGCCGTGGTGGTGCGTGATGGTTTCAGTTACGTCTACCGTGTGGGCCCGGACAATCGCATTGCCCAGCTCAAGGTGCAGACCGGCCGCGTGGTGGGCGACCAGATTGAAGTGCAGAGTGGCGTGAAGCCCGAGGACAAGCTGGTCGCCACTGGCGGCAGCTTCCTGAGCGAGGGCGACTTGGTCAAGGTGGTGGAGGCGCCCAAGGCAGTTTCCAAGCAAAAAGAGGCTGTAGCCCCCGCCAAACCTGCGCAAGCAGCTAGCAAATAAGGAGCAAAACATATGAATGTTTCTGCTTGGTCGATTAAAAACCCGATACCGGCGGTCATGCTGTTTGTGCTGCTGACGCTGGCGGGCATCATGTCCTTCAACGCCATGAAGGTGCAGCAGTTCCCCGACCTGGAGCTGCCCACCGTCACCGTGTCTGCCAGCCTGCCCGGTGCCGCACCGGCGCAGCTGGAAACCGAAGTGGCGCGCAAGCTGGAGAACGCCATTGCGCCGCTGCAGGGCCTGAAAAACATCTACACCAGCGTGCGGGATGGCAGTGTCTCGGTGACTGCCGAGTTCCGCCTGGAGAAGCCCACGCAAGAAGCGGTGGACGATGTGCGCAGCGCGGTGCAAAGCGTGCGCAGCGATTTGCCCAGCGATGTGCGCGACCCCATCGTGAGCAAGATGAACCTGTCGGGCGCGCCCATCCTGGCGTTCACCATCCGCTCCAGCAATATGGACGATGAGGCGCTGAGCTGGTTTGTGGACAACACCATTTCGCGTGCTCTGTTGGGTGTGCGCGGTGTGGGCTCGGTGGCCCGTGTGGGGGGTGTCACGCGCGAAGTGCAGGTGGCACTGGACCCGCTCAAGCTGCAGGCGCTGGGCGCCACCGCGGCCGATGTGTCACGCCAGCTCAAGCAGGTGCAAACCGAGAGCGCGGGCGGCCGTGCCGACCTGGGCGGATCGGAGCAACCCATGCGCACCCTGGCCACGGTGGCCACGGTGGAAGAGTTGTCGCAGTTGGAGCTGAGCCTGTCCAGCGGCAAACGGGTGCGTTTGGACGAAGTGGCCACCGTCAAAGACACGGTGGCCGAGCAGCGCAGCCTGGCACTGCTCAACGGCAAGTCGGTGGTGGGTTTCGAGATCACCCGCAGCAAGGGCGCCAGTGAAGTGGAAGTGGGCGCTGCAGTGACCAAGGCACTGGCCGACCTGAAGGCGCAGCACCCCGATCTGGAGCTGACCCAGGCCTTCGACTTTGTGACCCCGGTGCAGGAAGAGTTTGATGCCTCCATGACCATGCTGTACGAAGGTGCGGTGCTGGCGGTGATTGTGGTGTGGTTCTTCCTGCGCAGCTGGCGCGCCACGCTGGTGTCCGCCGTGGCGCTGCCGCTGTCGGCCATTCCGGCTTTCATCGGCATGAACTACATGGGTTTCACCACCAACATCGTGACGCTGCTGGCGCTGTCGCTGGTGATCGGTATTTTGGTGGACGATGCGATCGTGGAAGTGGAGAACATCGAGCGCCACCTGCGCATGGGCAAGACCCCCTACCAGGCCGCGATGGAGGCGGCTGACGAAATTGGCCTGGCCGTGATTGCCACCACCTTTGCTCTGATTGCCGTGTTCCTGCCTACCGCCTTCATGAGTGGTGTGGTGGGCAAGTTCTTCAAGCAGTTTGGCTGGACCGCGGTGTTTGCCGTGTTTGCCTCGCTGGTCGTGGCCCGCGTGCTCACGCCCATGATGGCGGCCTACATCATGAAACCCTCCACCCATGTGCACGAAGAGCCGGTGTGGATGCCGCTGTACCTGCGCATGACACGCTGGACGCTGACCCACCGCTGGACCACCATGTTCGCGGCCGTGGCCTTCTTTGTGGGCTCGCTGTTTCTGGTGCCGCTGATTCCCAGTGGTTTTATTCCGCCCGATGACAACTCGCAAACCCAGGTGTATGTGGAGCTGCCTCCGGGCAGCACGCTGGTGCAGACCTATGCCGCAGCCGAACACGCACGCAGCCTGGTGGGCAAGGTGGCGCATGTGAAGAGTATCTACACCACCATTGGTGGCGGTGCGGTGGGGTCCGACCCCTTCCAGGGCGGTGCCACGGCCGAGGTGCGCAAGGCTACGCTGACCGTGCTGCTGGACGAGCGCGGTGCGCGTCCGGTCAAGCAGGTGATCGAGAGCCAGATGCGAGCAGCACTGGCCGAGTTGCCGGGTGCCCGTTTCAAGGTGGGACTGGGGGGCTCGGGCGAGAAGTACCAACTGGCCCTGAAGGGTGAGGACCCCGTCGCGCTGGCGCAAGCGGCTGCCGCGGTGGAGCGTGACCTGCGCAAGATCCCCGGCCTGGGCAACATCAGTTCTAGCGCCAGCCTGACGCGTGCCGAGATCGCCATCCGCCCTGACTTTGCCAAGGCCGCCGACATGGGCGTCACCAGCAACGCGATTGCCGAAACCCTGCGCATCGCCACGGTGGGCGACTATGAGTCGGCCCTGTCCAAGCTCAACCTGAGCCAGCGCCAGGTACCCATCGTGGTCAAGCTCGACACCGATGCACGCCAGGACCTGGAACTGCTGGGCCGCCTCATGGTGCCCGGCGTCAAAGGCCCGGTCATGCTGAGCCAGGTGGCGGCGCTCGAAATGTCCGGCGGCCCCGCCGTGATCAGCCGCCTGAACCGGGTGCGCAACGTGAACTTTGAGGTGGAGCTCTCCGGCGTGCCGCTGGGCGAGGTGACCGAGGCCGTGGCCAAGTTGCCCAGCATCGTGAACATGCCCGCCGGTGTGCAGCAGCTTGAAGTGGGTGACGCCGAAGTGCAGGCCGAAATGGTGGCCGGCTTTGGCATGGCCATGCTGACCGGCGTGTTGTGCATCTACATCGTGCTGGTGCTGCTGTTCAAGGACTTCCTGCACCCGATCTCCATCATCCCCGCGGTGATCCTGTCCTTTGGTGGCGCCTTCATGGGCTTGCTGGTCACGGGCAAGATGTTGTCCATGCCGTCCTTCATCGGGCTGGTGATGCTGATTGGTGTGTCCACCAAAAACTCGATCCTGCTGGTGGAGTACGCCATCATGGCGCAGCGCGAGCATGGTCTGAGCCGTTTTGATGCGTTGATGGATGCCTGCCACAAGCGCGCGCGCCCCATCATCATGACCACCATTGCCATGGTGGCCGGCATGCTGCCGCTGGTGATTGGCCTGGGCAGTGCCGACAACAGCTTCCGTGCACCGATGGCCGCAGCGGTGATTGGTGGTCTGATCACCTCCACCATCCTGAGCCTGTTGGTCACGCCCAGCTTCTTCACCATCGTGGACGATATCGAACACTTTGTGGGCCGCATCAAACGCATGGTGCTGCGCCAGCCGACCGCGCCAACGCTGCCCGCTGTGGTGGCCGAGCCGCACTAAGGCTGGTTTAGTCGTCGGCGTCGCTGTGCGGCGCCGGCGCCACGCGCGGCAGCGTGATGGTGACGGTGGTGCCCGCACCCAAGGTAGAGACCACACTCAGGCTGCCGCCCAGTGTGGATTTGACGAGGTTATCCACGATGAACATGCCCAGGCCCGTGCCGCCGCTGCCAATGCGGGTGCTGAAGAAAGGCATGAACATTTTCTCCAGCGTCTCGGGTGCAATGCCTCGGCCATTGTCCTGGCACACCAGGGTCACCTCGTTGTCGCTAGCCTGCGCCTTCAGTTGTACTGTGCCCTGGGCCATGCCTTCAAAGGCGTGCAAGTAGGCGTTGTTGATCAGGTTGATGACTACCTGGCCCAGCGGGCCGGGGTAGCTGTCCATGGCAATGCCTTCGGGCACGTCCAGCGTCACCACATGCGCCTCGCGCTTGAGGCTGGGCGCCAGCGTGTGCAGCACTTCGCCCAGCACCTGGCGAAGGTCGAACTCGCGGCGCTGTTCGCTGGCCTGGTCGGCCGCCACCTGGCGGAAGTTCTTCAGCAGCGTCACCGCGCGCTCCAGGTTGCGCATCAGCAAGGCATTGCCCTCGCGCACCTGCGCAATGAACTCGGTCAGCGATGAACGGCGCAGCGCGCCCGCATCCAGCAGGGCCTGGAAGTGTTTGGCCTGGTCGGCCAGGGTGCTGGCCGTCATCAGGCTGTTGCCCATGGGCGTGCCCATTTCGTGGGAGACGCTCGCAATCAGCGTACCCAGCGTGGCACGTGCTTCGCTGCGGGTGGCCTCTTCTTGCATGCGTTGTTCCAGCGATGCATTGAGTTGGCGTATGCGTTCTTCGGCCTCTTTGCGTTCGGTGATCTCCAGGTTGGTACCTCCGAGGAGCAGCGGTTTGCCCTCGGCATCGCGCTCCAGCAACTGGGCGCGTGAGCCAATCCAGATCCAGTGGCCTTGCCGGTGGCGAATGCGGTATTCGTAGTCAAAGTGGGGCGTCTTGCCGGCGTAGTGGTCGTTCAGCGCCAGGAAGAACTTGCTCAGGTCATCCGGGTGCGTCAGCGCGAGCCAGCGGGTGTACAAATCGGGTCCCAGCTCCTCCACGGTGTAGCCCGACATGGTGGCCCAGCGCTCGCTGACCTGCAATACCCGGGTGCTGTAGTCGAACTCCCATGTCGCCACCCCCGTACCTTCCATGATGTTTTGCAGGCGCTGCTGCTCCACAGCCAAAGCTTCGCGAGCGCGTGAGGCACGGTGCCGTGCAAATTCGATGCTGCGCCGGTAGCGCTGCGCCCGCCACACCGCGGCCGCCACCAGGCTGGTGAGCAGCAGGCCCGCACCCAGTACATAGGGCGCGTAGCTGGAGGTCAGGTCTGCATAAAACGCGGGCCGCGGATGCAGCACCACTTGCCAGGGGCGGCTGGCCACATCCAGTGCCACCACAAAATCGTTGTGCGTGGTGTCGGCGTGGTGGGCGTTTGCTGCGTCGGTGGTGGTGTCTATGCGCGCATAGATTGCTTTGTCGTTCGCGCGTGTGCCGCCCTCCAGGTCGTAGACCATCAGGTCCATGCCCACCAGGTTGGCACGGTTGCCAGCGTCCTGTAGCAAGGCATGCAGTGGCACGATGGATTCCACAAAGCCCTGGTGGCGCACGATGGAGTCGGTGGCCGCATCGCGTTCGTAGACGGGGGCGGCAATGGCAATGGCGGGTACATCCGCACCGTCGTGGCTGGGGCTGGCCACCGTAAACACTCCCGAGGCCACGGGTCGGCCCATCACGCGGGCTTGTTGCGCGTGGGCGGCCTCGCTGCCGCCGGTGGGTACCCAGCGGATGGCCGAGAGCGTGTGCAGGTCGGCCATCACGCGGCGGCTCAGCAAGTCCAGCTGTTTGCGCTGTACCTGTGACTGGCTCTCCAGTACCAGGCTGATGTTGTGGGTGGCTTCTATGGTGCGGTGAACGTCCAGCTCCAGCACATCCTGCACGGTGCGTGCGCTGGCGGTGTGGATGTTTTGCTGGCGCAGAGTCTCGGTCTGCCGCAGGCCCCCAAAGGCCAACAAGCTGCACAGCGTACCAATGCCCAGCACCGCGGCCAACACCAGGGCATCGGGCAGTGGCTTGCCGTCCGGGCTGTGTGAAGGAAGAGGCTCGGGCACCATGTCCCGCAGTGTAGTGCCGCCCGCAGGGCAGGGAAAGCCGGGGGGTTTTGGGGCGCGGGCTAGCCCTGCGCGACCGGACGGGTGGGCACGCTGCACCACTCGCTCCAGCTGCCGGCAAACAGCGCGGTGCCGCCCAAGCCCGCAATCTGCATGGCCAGCACATTGGGCACGGCACTCACGCCGCTGCCGCAGTGGTGCACCACGTCCTGGGGCTTGCGGTCGCCCAGCAGGGCTTCAAACTCGGCCCGCAATACGGCGGCAGGTTTGAACAGGCCATCGGGCCCCAGGTTGCTGCTGAACACGCGGTTGAGCGCGCCCGGAATATGGCCCGCCACCGGGTCGATGGGCTCCACCTCACCGCGAAAACGCGGTGCGCCGCGTGCGTCGATGATGTGCTGGTGGTTTTGGCCCAGGTTGCGCAGCACAGTGTCCACGCCCACCAGCGTCACCAGCGGGTCGCCCACGGCAAAGGTGGTGGCGGCACGCGGTGCCTCGGCACCACTGGCCACGGCACCGCCCGCCGCCTGCCAGGCCTGAAAGCCTCCGTCCAGCACCGCCACATTCGCATGGCCCAGCCACTGGAGCATCCACCACAGGCGGCCGCAGTAGTTGGCACCCTGGCGGTCGTACACCACCACCTGGTCGGTGTTCTTGAGGCCCACGCTGCCCAGCCACGCGGCGAACGTGTCGCGCGAGGGCAGGGGGTGGCGCCCGCCCGAGGCGGCACCCGTCGTCGCCGGGTCGCCTTTGGCGCTGAGGTTGTTGTCCAGGTGTGCATACAGCGCCCCGGCAATGTGGCTTTCGGCGTACTGTGCCGGGCCTTGCGCGGGCTGCATCAGGTCACAGCTGCAGTCGAAGATGACGGCGGGTGTGGCGCTGGCTTGCAGGGCTTGGAGTTGGGCGACGGAGATGAGGGTGGTGTAGGGCATGGTGCATCCATTATCTATTTGCTTTGTGTGGCTTGGTTTGCGTTCGCAGGGCCATGTGGCGCATACCCGGTGGCCTCATCAGTCCGCTGCGCGGCCAGCAAATCGGCTACCGGGTACGCGCCACATAGCCCTGGGTGTTGGGTGGGGTGGAGGAAATTAAAGTGTTGTTGTGATGTGAAAGAATGCTTTTACAAAACATGCACTTAGTTGCAACAGGAGAGGTGCTCATGATGAATATCCAGCCATGCTGTTCCGCACTTTTGCGGCCTATATCAAGTTAGACCTACTGATCGTCATCTATGAGCGCATCAGATCAGATAGCCCTGCTAGCCCTAGTCGTCTCACTCCTTAGCTTTTGGTTGAGCTATAGAGCGCACACTACCGCGCGCCGCGTGAATGCTGCAGAAAAAAGAACCGAAGCACATTCGATCTTGCTCGGAGTCCTCCTAGAGGCCCAAGACCTCCGAGACCATCTGCAGTCCGCACTAGGCAACTCGCATGTTGAAGGTTCTTTACGAGATCGACTAATCGGTATCGGGGTCAAGCTTTCCGAGACGATTTCCAACATAGAAGACAGCCTCAAGTGGCTTCGATCCAAAGAGTCTGAAGACTTGATAAAACTTGAAGACTACAGATCGCACGCACTTGAGGTTGAGGCACGCATTCGCAATCTGGCTCCAGAGATCAAGGAGCTTGAAATCCCTATCAAGTCGTTCTGGGAGGTCTGACGCTTCCATCGAGAGGGCGTTAAATCTGCGTTTGAGGCTGCCTATTGATTCGACTACCTGAAACAGTCAATGCTCTTCCGCCGGCGTATTCGGCATAGCCCGCGAGCGCAGCACGGTAGCCAGTAGTCCGCTGGCCACGATGACGGCAATCCCAGCCCAGCCCATGGGCGCGATCTTGTCGCCAAACAGCAGCAGGCTGAACAGGGCGGCAAACACGATGCCCGAGTACTGCATGCTGGCCACCACCAGCGTGGCGCCCTTGCGGTAGGCGCGGGTCATGCACCACTGGCCCAGCGAGGCGAGGATGCCGATGGGGATGACCCACAGTGCGTCCTGCAGGCGCACCTCGGACCAGGGTGTCACATCGGTAAACAGCAGGCCCACGGCGCCCACCAAGGCCGTACCTACCGAGAAATAAAACACCGTGCGCTCTTCGGGTTCGCCCACTTTGCCCAGCGCGGTGACCTGCATATACGCCAGCGCCGCGCCCATGCCCGAGAGCAGGCCCACCACACCGGCAAACAGCTGGTTCTGGTCGATGGTGGGGCGCAGGGTCATGACCACACCCACAAAACCCAGCAGCACGGTGCCCAGCAGCGGGCCTTGTTTTTGGGCGTCGCCATAGAGCAGGGCGCCGCCCACGATGAAGGCCGCCACCCAGACGCCGCTCATGTAGTTGAGCGTCATGGCGGTGGCCAGGGGCAGGTGGGCGATGGCGTAGAACCAGGCGCTGAGCGAGAGCACGCCGATGGTGCTGCGCCACACGTGCATCATGGGTACGGGCGTGCGCAGCGTGGCACCGCGGGCGCGCACCACGATGGCCATGAAGACCATGCTGACCAGGCCGCGGTAGAGCACCAGCTCCAGCGTGCCGAAGCTGTTGGATGCGTACTTGATGCCCACGGCCATCAGCGCAAACCAGAACGAGGCCAGGACCATCCACAAGGCTTGCATGGGGTGTTTACCAGTCAAATAGGGTGCTAGCCCGTATGGATATTGCGCGAGCAGCTATTAAAACAATAGTGGTGTGGGCTCAGGCAGTCAGCCCGGAGAGGTCTATCTTGCCGCGGTACCACTCGTGGAAGTGCTGCATGCCGTCTTCCATGGGGCTCTGGTAGGGGCCGACTTCGTTGTCACCCCGGTCAAACAAGGCGCGGCGGCCGGCGTCCATGCGCTCGCCGATCTCGTCGTCCTCGATGCAGGTTTCCATGTAGGCGGCCTGTTGGGCCTCCACAAACTCGCGTTCGAACGCCGCAATTTCCTCGGGGTAATAGAACTCCACCATGTTCATGGTTTTGTTCAGCCCCATGGGGAACAGGGTGGACACGGTCAGCACATGCGGGTACCACTCCACCATGATGTGGGGGTAGTAGGTCAGCCAGATGGCGCCGTACTGCGGGGGCACGTTGTTGCGGTAGCCCAGCAGGGCCTTGTGCCAGCGCGCATAGATGGGGCTGCCGGCCTTGCCCAGGCGGTTGGCCACGCCCACGGTCTGCACCGAGTAGTTGTCTTTGAACTCCCAGCGCAGGTCGTCGCAGGTCACAAACTGGCCCAGCCCGGGGTGGAAGGGGCCTACGTGGTAGTCCTCCAGATACACCTCGATGAAGGTCTTCCAGTTGTAGTTGCACTCGTGCATTTCCACCTTGTCGCGCACATAGCCCTCAAAGCTCAGGTCGGCGCGCGGGCCCATGTTCGCCAGTTGGGCGACCACGTCCACACCGCCGTTGGCACGGTGGTCCTCGAACAGCAAGCCATTCCACTCTTGCAGCTTGTAGTTGTTGAGGTTCAGGCAGGGGTCGTGGGCAAAGTGGGGCGCACCGATCAGCGTGCCGCTTTGGCTGCCGTTGCCGCCCGCATGGGCGCCACTGTAGGTCCAGCGGTGCAGCGGGCAGACGATGTTGCCGCTTTGCACCTGGCTGCCGCTGTGCGTGAGCGAGCCGCTGCCTTTGAGCATGACGGCCTGGCGGTGGCGGCAGACGTTGGAAATCAGCTCAATGCCGCCCGCATTGCGCACCAAGGCCCGGCCTTCTTTTTCTTGGGGCAGGGCGTAGTAGTCCCCGACGTTGGGGACGCTCAAGGAGTGCCCCACGTAGCGGGGCCCTTGCTGAAAGATACTTTGCATTTCAAGCGCGTAGAGCGCCGGGTCAAAGTAGCTCGAAACTGGTAGTTGGCTGTGTGCCTGCTGCAGTTGAAGACTTAAATCAGACATGGGTGACCTGACCTAAAGACTCCCCACAGGGGGATGCACCAAAGTGCGCGGTGAATGGGAGCCGTCCTTCCCAGAAGCGGGAGGCCGGATGCGGGACGGGCGATTGTACCCGCAGCGCACGCTGGCGGCCCGCGCCGCAGGGGTGCCTTGGGCCTAAAATCGCGCTTTGCTTTTTGAATCACCTCCCATGCCCAAGGCCAGCGCACCGCCCACCACCACGCCCCCCATGCCCGCCAGCTACGAGGCCGCCATGCAAGAACTGGAAAGTTTGGTGGGTCGCCTGGAGTCGGGCGCGCTGCCGCTGGAGCAGTTACTGAGCGGTTACCAACGTGGTGCGGCGCTGCTGCAGTACTGCCGCGAGCAGTTGCAGGCGGTGGAAGAACAAATCAAGGTGCTGGACGACGGCGCCCTCAAACCCTGGAAAGCCTGATGCACGCCGTTGTTGCCCCCCATCCCGTGGCCGCCTTTGATTTGGACAGTTGGAGCCGCGAGCGCCTGGACCAGGTAGAGCGTGCGCTGGAGACCTGGATCACCGCCGAGGCCCCCCAGGGCGTGGACCATGGGGCCCCGGCTGCGCTGGTAGAGGCCATGCGCTACGCTGTGCTGGACGGTGGCAAACGCCTGCGCCCGCTGCTGGTGCTGGCAGCGCACGAGGCGGTCGCCGCCGAAGGCCACGCCTGCCCGGCAGCTGCCTTGCGTGCGGCCTGTGCGGTGGAGCTGATCCACGCGTATTCGCTGGTGCACGACGACATGCCCTGCATGGACAACGATGTGTTGCGCCGGGGCAAACCGACGGTGCATGTGCAGTTTGGCGAGGCCAGCGCCTTGCTGGCCGGGGACGCATTGCAGGCCCTGGCATTTGAGTTTTTGACGCCGCAAGACGACTCCGTGCCCTGCACCACGCAGGCCAGACTCTGCGGCCTGCTGGCGCGTGCGGCCGGTAGCTCCGGCATGGCCGGCGGCCAGGCGATTGACCTGGCCAGCGTGGGCCTGCCGCTCACCGAAAACCAGCTGCGCGAGATGCACCAGCTCAAGACCGGTGCGCTGTTGCAGGGCAGCGTGCTCATGGGCGCGCACTGCGCCCAGCCCGGTGCGCAGGCACTGGCGGCGCTGGATTCCTATGGCGCCGCCATCGGCCTGGCCTTCCAGGTGGTGGACGACATCCTGGACGTGACGGCTGACTCGGCCACGCTGGGCAAGACGGCGGGCAAGGATGCCGACAACGACAAGCCCACCTATGTGTCGCTGATGGGGCTGGACGCCAGCCGGGCCTATGCGGCCCAGCTGCTGCTGCAGGCACTGGATGCGCTGCAGGCCAGTGGCCTGCGCGACACCCGCGCCCTGCAGGCCCTGGCCGGCATGGTGGTGCACCGCGCAAGCTAGGTTTTAAGAGTGAAATAGGCCTCTAGCCCCCGAATAATATGCGCAAGCAGCTACTAAAAAGATAGCAAATGCCCTCTAGCACACCCATCCCCGCGTCCTTGCTGTCCACCATCGACGACCCCGCAGCCCTGCGCCAGCTGCCCCGCGCCCAACTGCGTGCGCTGGCCGACGAGCTGCGCACCTACTTGCTCAACAGCGTGGCCAAAACCGGCGGCCACCTGAGCTCCAACCTGGGCACGGTGGAGCTGACGGTGGCGCTGCACTACGTGTTCAACACGCCCGAAGACCGCGTGGTCTGGGATGTGGGGCACCAGACCTACCCACACAAGATCCTGACTGGCCGACGTGACCGCATGCACAGCCTGCGCCAGTTCGGTGGCCTGTCCGGCTTTCCGCGCCGCGACGAGAGTGCCTACGACACCTTTGGCACCGCACACTCCAGCACCTCCATCTCGGCCGCGCTGGGCATGGCGCTTGGGGCTCGCATCAAGGGGGAAGACCGGTATTCGGTGGCCGTGATTGGCGACGGCGCGATGACCGCCGGCATGGCCTTTGAGGCACTCAACAACGCGGGTGTGGAAGACTGCAAGCTGCTGGTCATCCTCAACGACAACGACATGTCCATCAGCCCGCCCGTGGGCGCCCTGAACCGCTACCTGGCGCAGCTGATGAGCGGCCAGTTTTACGCAGCCGCCAAAAATGTGGGCAAGAGTGTGCTCAAGGGCGCGCCCCCGTTGTTTGCGCTGGCCAAGCGCATCGAAGAGCAGGCCAAGGGCATGGTGGTGCCGGCCACGCTGTTCGAGAAATTCGGCTTCAACTACATCGGCCCCATCGACGGCCACGACCTCGATTCGCTGATCCCCACGCTGGAAAACATCAGGCATCTCAAGGGCCCGCAGTTCCTGCACGTGGTCACCAAAAAAGGCCAGGGCTACCAGCTGGCCGAGGCCGACCCCGTGGCCTACCACGGCCCCGGCAAGTTTGACCCCGCGGTGGGGCTGGTCAAGTCCACCGCACCGGCCAAGCAGACCTTCACCCAGGTGTTTGGCCAGTGGTTGTGCGACATGGCCGCGGCCGACCCGCGCCTGGTCGGCATCACGCCGGCCATGCGCGAAGGCTCGGGCATGGTGGAGTTTGAAAAACGCTTTCCTGCGCGCTACTTTGACGTGGGCATTGCCGAGCAACACGCGGTCACGTTTGCCGGTGGCTTGGCCTGCGAAGGGCTCAAGCCCGTGGTGGCGATTTACTCCACCTTCTTGCAGCGCGCCTACGACCAGCTGATCCACGACGTGGCGCTGCAAAACCTGCCTGTGGTGTTTGCACTGGACCGCGCGGGTCTGGTGGGCGCCGATGGTGCCACGCATGCGGGTGCCTACGACATTCCCTTTTTGCGCTGCATTCCCAATGTCAGCATTGCCTGTCCGGCCGATGAGAACGAGTGCCGCCAATTGCTGAGCACTGCGTTTGCCCAAAACCACCCGGTGGCGGTGCGCTACCCACGTGGCAGTGGTGCAGGCGTAGCAGTGCAAAGCAGCCTGGAGGGCCTGCCCTTTGGCAAGGGCGAGATCCGCAAGCAAGGCCGTGGCATTGCCATTCTGGCTTTCGGCACACTCTTGCAGCCTGCACTGGTGGCTGCCGAGGCGCTGGGTGCCACGGTGGTGAATATGCGCTGGGCCAAGCCGCTGGATACCGAATTGCTGCTGCAGGTGGCGCGCAGCCACCAGGCGCTGGTGACTGTGGAAGAGGGCGCCACTTTGGGTGGTGCTGGCAGTGCGGTACTGGAGGCACTGCAGGCTGCAGCCATCGCGCTGCCGGTGCTGCAACTGGGCTTGGCCGATGTGTTCACCGAGCACGGCGACCCTGCGCATTTGTTGCAATTGCAGGGCCTGGATGCGCAAGGTATTCAGGCCTCCATTACGCAGCGTTTTGGTGCATTGTTGGCGCCGACTGTGCGCGCCGCGTAAGCCACAAGTCAGTTAAAAGCCAGCGTGCAATGCGCTGGCTTGCAGAATCCTGAATGCGGCGCTTTCGCGTGTCCGTGTCGAGGGAAAACCCCCACCATCACCCCCATGCGCGTTCCTACAATCGCGCTTGACTATTGAAGTCCTCGCGCTCTGGAACAACTGGGTCGCGAGATGGTTACAACACAATTACCGGAGTACACCGAATGGATCGTCGTTCAATTATCAAAAACGCTGGTATCGCTGGCGTGCTGGCCGCGGGCGCGGCTCCCGCTGTTCATGCGCAACAAGCTGTTCGTTGGCGCCTGTCGTCGAGCTTCCCCAAAGCTCTGGACACCATTTTCGGTGCTGCGGAAGTCTTCTCCAAGCAGGTCAAGGCTTTGTCCGGCGGAAAATTCGAGATTTCGGTGCACGCTGGCGGTGAAATTACGCCTCCGTTCGGCGTGGTGGATGCTGTGCAAAATGGTGCCATTGAATGTGCCCATACAGCACCGTATTACTTCTTTGGCAAAAACGAAGCCTTTGCGCTGGGTTGCGCTGTTCCCTTCGGTTTGAACAGCCGCCAGATGACGGCTTGGATGTACGAAGGCAACGGTCTGAAGCTGATGCGTGAGTTCTACGCCAAGTACAGCATGATCAATTTCCCCATGGGTAACACAGGCGCCCAGATGGGTGGCTGGTACCGCAAGGAAATCAAGTCCCTGAAAGATATCAAGGGCCTGAAGATGCGTATTGGCGGCTTTGCTGGCAAGGTGTTTGAACCCATGGGTGGCGTGCCGCAAAACATCCCCGGCGGTGAAATTTACACCGCCCTGGAAAAAGGCACGATCGATGCTGCCGAGTGGGTGGGCCCTTACGATGACCAGAAGCTGGGCTTCCATAAAGTGGCACCGTTCTACTACTACCCAGGCTGGTGGGAAGGCGGTCCTCAATTGGACTTGTTCGTCAACCAGAAGGCCTACGATGCCCTGTCACCCGAGAACAAGGCCATCATTGAAGCCGCTTCTACCTACGCGCACGTGGACATGCAAGCCAAGTACGACGGCCGCAACCCCATGGCGTTGAAGCAACTGGTGGGTGCTGGTACCAAGCTGCGTCCTTTCCCCAATGACGTGCTGGCTGCTGCTTTCAAAGAGGCGATGTCCCTCTACACCAAGCTGAGCGATACCAACGAGGATTGGAAGAAAATCTACTCGGACTATTCCAAGTTCCGTGCCGATTCCAACCTGTGGTTCCGTTTCACAGAAGCCAAGTTCGACAGCTTCATGCAAACACAAAAACTGTAATTGGGGCAGACAAAAAAAACCGCGCCACGGCGCGGTTTTTTTACGTCTGAACAATCACTCAGCGCTGCTGTTTGAGCGCGTCAAGGCAATCTTCCAGGCGTTTGAATTCGCTCAGCATCGCAGCTTGGGCTGCATAAAAAATGACCAGCTTGCCGCCGAAGGTCTTGGTATACAGCCGTGGCGCGATCAGCCATTCCAGGCCAGGTATCCGAATCACTTTGGCATAGGCCAGATTGTTCAGTTCCACCCGCTTGCTCCACATCCAGCTTTGCTCGATGGCTGTGCTGGTAAGGCGGGTGGTGCCGGTTACCACAAACCAGACGGTGTAGGCCATCAGGGCCCAAGGTGCCCAAATCCAGAACACCGTGTTATCTGCGGTCAGCGGGCCGGTACCTACTTGCATTTTCCAGGCCCATCCACTGGCCAGTAGCATCAGGACCAGGGCAATGCCTTTGAACACCGGGCTGTAGGCGGGTGCCACCATGTCACCACCTTGTGGCGAGAACTGCAGGGTGGCAGGTGTGATGTCCGGGCTCGGGGCGGAATCGAAAGGTGTATCGCGCATAGGTTTCGGGGTTCCATAAAAAAAGCCCCATCCGTGGACGGGGCTGGTGGGCCGGGCTGGCCAAAGGGCTCTATTTTTTGAACAGCTCGTCGATTTTTTTCTGCTCGTCGTCGGCGGCTTTTTCTGCCGCTTTGTCGGCTGCGGCCTCGTCCACCGGTTCGCCTTCTTTGGGCATGGGCAGTTCGCCAGCTTTGAGTTCCATGCCAGGCGCAGGCTCTTCCACCGGCATTTCAATGACCACCTTGTCTACGTCAATGTCGACCTTTTCGTCGAGGAACATGGTGACCGATTGCGGCACGAAGATCACGATAACCACCAAGATGATTTGCATGACCACCCAGGGAATGGCGCCCAGGTAAATGTCGTTGGATTTGACCGGTTCAGGAATGCGTTTGTCTTTGAACAGGGTGTCGGCAATGCCACGCAGGTAGAACAGCGCAAAACCGAAGGGCGGGTGCATAAAACTGGTTTGCAGGTTCACGCACAACAACACACCGAACCAGATCAGGTCGATCCCCATCTTGTCGGCCACAGGTGCCAGCATGGGAACAATAATGAAGGCGATCTCAAAGAAGTCCAGGAAGAACGCCAAGAAGAACACAAACACGTTCACCACGATCAGGAAGCCGGTTTGACCACCGGGCAGGCCGGTGAGCAGATGCTCGACCCACTTGGCGCCGTCTACCCCCTGGAATACCTGGCTGAAGACACGTGAACCGATCAGGATGAACACCACCATGGCGGTCAGGCGCATGGTGCCCGCCATGGCCTCCCAGATGAGGGCTTTTGTCAGGCGTTTGGACATGCCTGCCAATATCATCGCGCCCACTACACCCATGGCACCGGCTTCGGTAGGGGTTGCAATCGCGTGGTTCTGGAAGGGCAGGCCGCCCATGGAGCCCAAGACCGTGAAGATCAGCAGGGCGGAGGGGACGATTCCGCGCAGGCACTTTTTCCACAGGGCCCAACCGTTGAGCGTGCGTGCGGAGACAGGAATCCCGGGAAGGTAGTTCGGTTTGATGCGCGTGAGCAGGAAGGTGTACAGAGCAAACATGCCGACTTGCATCAGCGAGGGGCCCCAGGCGCCCTTGTACATGTCACCCACAGGGCGGCCCAATTGGTCGGCCAGCACCACCAACACCAGCGAGGGTGGCACCAGTTGTGTGATGGTGCCCGAGGCGGCCAGCACGCCGGTGGCGTAGCGCATGTTGTAGTTGTACTTCATCATCACCGGCAGCGAGATCAACGCCATCGCGATCACCTGGCCTGCCACGGTGCCAGTGATGGCTCCCAGGATGAAGCCGACGATGATGACCGAGTAGCCCACACCACCGCGCATGGGGCCGAACAGCTGACCCATGGAGTCCAGCATGTCTTCGGCCAGGCCGCACTTCTCCAGGATGGTGCCCATGAAGGTGAAAAATGGAATCGCCAGCAGCAATTCGTTGTTCAGGATGGAGAAGATGGAGATGGGCAGGTTGCCCATGAAGGCGGCGGGGAACCAGCCCATCTCGATGGCATAGAAGCCACTGGCAAGTCCCAGTGCCGCCAGCGAGAAGGCGACCGGGAAGCCGATCAACATGATGATGACCAGCCCCGCAAACATGATGGGGGGGAAGTGTTCCATTTGCATATCTAGTTCCTGAATCTCAAAACGGGGGCATGCTTACAAGGCAAGGGCGTGGCAGCTGACGAGCGGCTCACTGCAAAGGTTTTTCGTAGTGCGTGTCCATTTGGTACTTGCCTTGCAAATAGGCCACGCGCTTGATGATTTCTGCCAGACCTTGCAGGAGTACCAGGCCAAAGCCCAGCGGCATGGCCAAAACGGCGGGCCAACGAATCAGGCCCCCGGCGTTCTGCGACATTTCACCCGAGGTCCAGGAATTGACAAAGTAGCCCCAGGACAGAACCATCAGCAAGGTGATGACGGGCAACAGAAACACCACCAGGCCGAGCAGGTCCACATAGACCGGCTTGTTTCCTTTGATCTTTCCGTAGATCAGGTCAACACGGACGTGTTCGTTCAGTTTGAGAACGAGTGGCGCACCCACCATCACCATGTAGGCGAACAGGTACCACTGGATTTCGATGAAGGAGTTGGAGCTCCAGTCGAACCCGTAGCGCACGAAGGCATTGGCGGCACTGATCAGCGCTGCGAATAACACGGTCCAGGATGCGAGCGTACCGAACTTTTCGCTGACCCAGTCCATGCCGAGTGCGAGTTTCAAGAGGATTGCCACGGGAAGTCTCCAATCTGTAATTGCGATGGACCAGAGCAAGGTCGTACCCTGCCTGATCGACACGGGGATAGTGCCTTAAATCCCCTGTAAAAAACCTGACGCAGAGACTTGGTGTTTACCCTTAAGCCCCGTTGGGATAGGCTTGTTGACCTGCGTCAGGATGGCGCGGACGGTGTACCGATACATTGCGATTGCGTTCCTGCATTGATCACAGCGAAAGGTTTTTATGTTCAAACATATTCTCATGCCCACCGATGGTTCAGAGGCCTCCGCCCGTGCGTTGGCCAAAGGTGCCGCATTGGCACAGGCGCTGGGTGCCTCTGTCACGCTGGTCAGCGCGTTGGAGCCCTATCCTTTAGGTTTGGGCGGTAGTGCCTATCGGGCCGAGGACCAGCCTGGGCACCAGGCCGCGCTGGCCGCTGCCCAGCATTGGCTTGACGCTGGACTGGCCATTGTTCGCCAATACGCAGTCGAGGCCCATCATCGCATTGAGCAAGAACGTAGCGTGTGCCAGAGCATTTTGAACGCTGCGTCCGCCACCGGGGCCGACCTCATCGTCATGGGGACCCATGGGGCCGGTGCTTTGGAGCGTTTGCTGGTGGGCAGTCAGACCCAAAAAGTGTTGGCGCAGACAAACATTCCTGTATTGGTCCTGCGTTGAAACACCGCTGGCTCAGGCCAGCCAATGCTGTTGGGCCATGTAGGTGAGTGCTCCGGCAAAATAGCCCAGCAATGCCAGGCCGCTGATTTTGCGTGCGTACCAGAGGAAATCAATTTTCTCCAGCCCCATGGCTGCCACGCCCGCGGCGGAGCCAATGATCAGGATAGAGCCGCCAGTGCCTGCGCAATAGGCCAGAAATTCCCATAAAAAGCTGTCCGCTGGAAATTGCGCCAAGCTGTACATGCCCATGCTGGCCGCCACCAGGGGCACGTTGTCCACCACCGCACTGACCAGACCGATCAGCAAAACAATCACGTCCTGCCGGCCCACGGTGGCATCGAGCCAGTGTGCAATGGACGACAGCACGTGGGCATGTTCCAGCACGGCCACGCTGAGCAAAATGCCGATGAAGAAAACGATGGAGCTCATGTCGATGCGTGTCAGGGCGCGCGCCAGGGTCAGGCGTTGCTTGCGCAAGTCTTCTTCTTTGCGGTGCACGAGGTCACCCACCAGCCAGAGCAGGCCCAGACCCAGCAAAATTCCCATGAAAGGGGGCAGGTGTGTCACCGTCTTGAACACAGGGACCATCACAAGAATGGCGAGGCCCAGAAAAAACATCAGGTTGCGCTCGAATGTGCTGGTTTCGAATGGAATGTCATCTGTGTGTTGCTGGGGGGCTATCACCCGACGCTGGCCCAGCCAGGCGCTGGTTGCGGCCAAGGGCACCAACAGATTGACCAGTGAAGGGAAAAACAAGCCCTTCATGATTTCTGTGGCAGTAATTTGCCCGCCGATCCAGAGCATGGTGGTCGTGACATCACCGATCGGCGTCCATGCGCCACCTGCATTGGCGGCGATGACGATGATGCCCGCAAAGAACAGGCGGTCTTCGCGGCGGTCCAGCAGTTTTTTCATCAGGGACACCATGACGATGGTGGTGGTCAAGTTGTCCAGGATGGAACTCAGCAAGAAAGACACACCACCGACCAGCCACATGAGTTTGGACAGGCGTGTGGTTCGGATGCGCGAAGTAATGACTTCGAAGCCGTTGTGCGCATCGACCACCTCCACAATGGCCATCGCACCCATCAAGAAAAACACAATCTGAGCGGTTCCCGTGAGCGATTCGCCCAGCTCGGCATTCAAGACTTGCGGGTTGCCCTGGTCCAGGGCATAGAGCGTCCACATCAGTCCTGCTCCCAACAGGGCCGTGGCGGACTTGTTGACTTTGAGAGGGTGTTCCAGCGCAATGGCGGTGTAGGCAAGAACGAACACCAGGATCAGGGCGGTCAGCATGGGTGACTTTCAGAGGTTGGCTTTGGCGCATGGACGTCGGGCGGGAGTGTAATGGCTGTGTCACACCAAAGTCATACAGACCAGCGAGCATTTCATCCCACAGGAGGATGGTATGACTTGGCTTGCGCGTTTGCGAATTCGATCCCGTTTGTTGGTGTTGCTGGTGTTTTCGGTGATGGCTTTGGCGGTGCTAGGGGCCTTTGCGGCATGGACCATAGACCGCGAGGCGACACGTGCCACGGCCTTCATCGATTCGGAGTTTGAGGCGCTGCAGGCTCTGGGGGCGTTGCGTACCTACCTGGGGGATGCGCGCCGCTATGAAAAAGAAGTGTTGCTGACCATGGGGGATGAGGCGGCCACGGAGCGTTACAGCCAGCAATGGGGCCAGTCTCTGGCAGCGACGCAGCTGTCCTTGGCGCAGCTGCAAGGCCTGGCCCAGGCAGCCGAGGCCACGGCCCTGGGGGAGATGGCCCAGCGCCTGCGTGTGTATGAGGCCGGGTTCAAAGACATTCTGGGGCGGCTGGCGCGCGGGGAGTTGCACGACCCTTGGGCGGCCAACGCGGCCATGGCACCACTGGCCGCCGACATGCAAGCCACGGAGCAGGGCCTGATGCAGGTATCGCAGGCCCTGGGCGCGCGGGCCAGCGAGCGCCGGGCGGCACTGGCCCGCACCGGTGGGCAAGCGCCCTGGGTGGTGTTGGTGGCCACGGCGGTGGTGGCGTTGCTGGCGACACTGTTGGTGCTGGCCATCGTGCGCTCTATCGTGCGCCCCATGCAAGCCCTGCAAGCAACGGCCAAGGCCTGGGGGCAAGGTGATCTCACCGCCACCGTGCGGGCTGAGGGGCGGGATGAGATTGCGCAGGTGCAGGAAGACCTGGGGCGCATGCATGCTGCACTCAGCCAACTGGTCTGGCAGGTACGCACGGGGGTGGAGGTGGTGGGAGACAACACTGCAGAGATTGCTACGGCCAATGGGGAGCTGTCTGAACGCACTGAGCGGGCCGCGACGGCCTTGCAGCACACGGTGGCTTCCGTTGAGCAGCTTGCGCAGGCGGTGCGTCACACTGCTGATTCAGCTACCCAGGCCGTGGGTTCGGCCGATGCCGCCCAGCAGGTGGCACAGCGGGGGGGTGAGGTGGTGAACCAGGTGGTGCACACCATGCAGGACATCAATGACGCCTCGCGCAAGATTGCCGACATCATTGCGGTGATTGACGGGATTGCCTTTCAGACCAACATCCTCGCACTCAATGCCGCGGTGGAGGCCGCCCGTGCGGGTGAACAGGGGCGGGGCTTTGCGGTGGTGGCCAGCGAGGTGCGTTCACTGGCTGGGCGTTCGGCCCAGGCGGCACGCGAGATCAAGGCCATCATCCATGACTCGGTCGATAAAGTGGAGCAGGGGTCCGCTTTGGCTGCGCAGGCCGGGCAGACCATGCGCGAGATGGTGGCGGGCGTGGGACTGGTTGTGGGCGTGATTCAGCGTATCCGCGCGGCTGCGCACGAACAGCTGCAGGGGATCGGTGCCATCAGCAGTGCCATGGCGGGCATTGACCAGGCCACCCAGCAAAACGCGGCCATGGTGGAGGAGTCTGCGGCAGGAACCATGAGCCTGGCGCAGGAAACCCAGCAATTGCGCACCGCGGTGCGTGTGTTTCAGCTGGACACTCAGCCGCTCATTTTGGAGTCAAATAGGCCTCTAGCCCTTATGAATTAAGCGCGAGAAGCTATCAAATATGTAGCAGACCGCAGCCCGGCGATGGTGAGCAGCAGCGAGCCCAGCAAGTGCAGTGCTGCAGTGCCCAGCGCCAGGGCGTAACGCTGCTGGCCCAGCATGGCCACCACCTCGGCCGAGAAGCTGGAGAAGGTGGTCAGCGCACCTAGAAAGCCAGTGACCAGGGCTAGGCGCCAGACCGGGTCCAGCTGCGGAAGCGCCTGGAACACGGCCACACATATCCCAATCAAATATCCACCGATGAGGTTGGCCGCCAGTGTGCCCCAGGGCAGTACCGTGCCGGCGGTGGCCACAGGGTTCAGCCAGAGGCCCAGCTGCCAGCGGGCCAATGCGCCTACGCAGGCCCCCAGGCAGATGGCGAGCACCTGTGGCATCACGGGGCGCTGACCTTGCCGCTGAAGGGTGCGCCGTTCACGGTCAGGCCTTCGGCTGAGAGTTTGGTGGCGGCCGAGGTTTTGATGCCCTTGACGCGGGCCATGAAGTCAGCCCAGTCTTTGAAGGGCCCCACCGCGCGCGCTTCCAGAATGCGCCCGGTGCTGCTGGGGCCCAGGCCCTTGACGCCGTCGAGCTGCGCTTCGGTGGCGCTGTTGACGTCCAGTGCCCAGGCGGATGCGCTGAGGAGCACACCAAAGGCCAGTGCAGCAAGTGGGCGTGGAATCGGCATGGGCGCTCCTTGGGGCGGTGTGGACGCTCAGGCCTTGCGCTGGGCCAGCCACTGCACGTACTTGGCCACGCCGGTTTGTACGTCCACAAACGTATGGTCGCAGCCGGTGGCGCGCAGGGCGCTCAGGTCGGCCTGGGTGTAGCACTGGTACTTGCCGCGCAGCGCATCGGGGAAGGGAACGTACTCCACCAAGCCCTGGGCGGCAATGTCGGCCAAGGGCAAGGCACCCTCACCGCGCAGGCCGCGCATGGCGTTGACCACCGAGCTGGCCACGTCGTTGAAGGGCTGGGCCCGGCCGGAACCGAGGTTGAAGATGCCGCTCTGGCTGGGGTGGTCGAAAAACCAGAGGTTCACAGCCACTACGTCGTCGATGAAGACGAAGTCGCGCATCTGCCCGCCCTGTGGGTAGCCGCCGTATTCACCAAACAGCTTGACCTTGCCCTCGGCATTGAACTGGTGGTACTGGTGAAACGCCACGCTGGCCATGCGGCCCTTGTGCTGCTCGCGCGGGCCATAAACGTTGAAGTAGCGAAAGCCCACCACCTGCATGGTTTTGCCGGCCTTGGTGCGCTGGAAGTCGCTGCCACACTCACGGCGCATGCGCTGGTCAAACAGCAGTTTGGAATAGCCGTAGACATTGAGCGGTGCCTCAAAGACCGGGTCCTCGCGGAAGGTGTCGGAGCCGCCGTAGGTGGCCGCACTCGATGCATACAACAGGCGCGCACCGCGCTTCTGGCAGGTTTGGAACAGGTTCCAGGACAGCGTGTAGTTGTTGGCCATCATGTACTTGCCGTCGGGCTCCATCGTGTCACTGCACGCGCCCTCATGAAACACGGCTTCCACCTGGCCGTAGTGGCCTGAGGCGAATTCGTCGTAGAACGTGTCCATGTCGACGTAATCGGCAATCTTCAAATCCACCAGGTTGCGGAATTTGTCGCCTTGCTTGAGGTCGTCTACCGCAATGATGTCGGTCAGACCACGGGCATTGAGCCCGGCAATGATGTTGCTGCCAATAAAACCGGCCGCGCCGGTGACCACGATGCGTGTCATGCAAATAGCTCCTCGTAGGACACCGTGGCGGTGCCAAATTTACCCACTACCAGACCACCGGCCCGGTTGGCCAGGGGGACGGCCTCGCGCAGGCTCAGGCCCGCGCCCACCAGAGTGGCCATGGTGGCAATGACGGTGTCGCCGGCACCGGTGACGTCAAACACCTCGCGTGCCTGGGCGCTCACATGCAATTGGCCTGCGGTGTCAAACAGGGTCATGCCTTCTTCGCTGCGGGTCAGCAGTACGGCATCGAGCTTCAACTGTTCACGCAGGGTTTGAACCTTGGTGCGCAGGTCGTCCTCGCTGCTCCAGCCGCCAATCACCTGCTGCAGTTCGGCCCGGTTGGGGGTGATCACGCTGGCGTTCTGGTAGCGCGAGTAGTCGCTGCCCTTGGGGTCGATCAGGATGGGTTTGCCCGCGGCGCGCGCGCGCGCAATCATGTCACTCACGTGGGCCAGGCCCCCCTTGCCGTAGTCGGAGAACAGCACGGCATCGTGCTGGGGCAGCAGCTGCGCAAACGTGGCAGTTTGCGTGGCCAGGATCTCGCTCTTGGGGGTGTTTTCGAAGTCCAGTCGAATGAGTTGCTGCTGGCGCCCGATGACACGCAGCTTCACCGTGGTCTTGAGGTCGGCATCGCGGCCAAAGTGGGTGCGGATACCGGTGGTGGCCACCAGTGCTTCGAGTTTGTGGCTGGCCTCGTCATCGCCCACCACGGTGAGCAGCGAGGCCTGGGCGCCCAGCTTGGCTGCATTGAAGGCTACGTTGGCCGCACCACCGCAGCGCTCTTCCTCGCGCGTGATGCGCACCACCGGCACCGGTGCCTCGGGGCTGATGCGGTCCACCGCACCGTACCAGTAGCGGTCCAGCATCACATCGCCGACGACCAACACGCGGGCTTGGGCCAATTGTTCTTTTGCAATCATCATGGTTGTCATATTAGCGGGCAGTGTTCATAGTTCCTCTACCCTGCGCGCAGGGTAGCTGTCCCAGGCCTGGCAGCCGGGGCATTGCCAGAAGTGCTGTTTGGCTTCGAAGCCGCAGGCCGCGCAGCGGTAGCGCGTCAGGGGTTTGACGGCGTGGTCCAGCGCGCGCTGGACATGGGGGTGAAAGGCTTCGTGCTCCAGTTTCTCCCCGGCGATCCATTTGGCTGCGGCCACCAGGGAGGGCTCGTTCTCCAGGTGGCGGGCGTACCACTCGCGTGCGGTGGGGGCGGCCTGGGTGCCGACGGCTTCCAGCGCCACGATGGCATCCAGCACGTCCAGCGAGCGACCCTGGGCATAGACCTCTTGCAGCAGGGCAAGTACCTGGGGTTCCTGGTGCGCGGCCATGGCCTGCTGGGCCAGCAGGGGGGCAATCAGGCCCACCGCGCTGGGGGCGGCATGCATGGCCTCGGTCAGGGTGTTGCAGGCCTGCCCGGCGTGGCCTGCGCGGGCTTGCAGCTGGGCCAGGTCCATGCGGGGGCGCGGGGCATCGGGGGCGGTGGCCATGGCTTCTTCAAGCAGGGGTGTGGCGTCCGTGGTGTGGCCCGCGCTGACCAAGGTGGCCGCTTGTTCACACAGGTAGTGGGCCAGTCGTCCTTTGAAGCTGCCTTGGCCACTGGATTCGAGCTTTTGTGCCACCAGCGCGGCATGCTCCCAGTCGCGCGAGCGCTCGTAGTTGGCCAGCAGGGCCAGGCGGGCCTGGGCTTCAAAGCGGGTGCCTTCGAGCTTGAGCAGCGCGTCTTCTGCCCGGTCCAGCAGACCGGCCTTGAGGTAGTCCAGTGCCAGCGCATGTTGGGCACGGTGGCGGTCGTCCTCGCTCAGGTCGCCGCGCGAGAGCAGGTGCTCGTGCACGCGCACGGCACGTTCGTATTCGCCGCGGCGGCGAAACAGGTTGCCCAGCGCGAAGTGCAGCTCCGAGGTGTCGGGGTCGTTCTGTACCGCTTCGATGAAGGCATCAATCGCCTGGTCCTGCTGCTCGTTGAGCAGGAAGTTCAGGCCTTTGAAGTAGGCCTTGGGGGCCTGGCGGTTTTCCATGCGCAGTTGGCGCAGGTCCATGCGGGAGGCGAGCCAGCCGAGCACAAAGGCCACGGGCAGGCCCATGAGGATCAGGGTGATGTCAAAGTCCATTCGGCGGGGGTGTTGGGGTTTTGTCGGCCTCTGCGGTCACGGTGGCCAGTGCGGTGGCTGCCAGGTTGCGAGCCTGTTTGGCAGCACGGCGATGGCGCCACCAGCGTGGCACCATGCCCAGCACACCAATAGCCACACCGGCGGCAAAGGTGATCAGTACGACCAGCACCATGGGCGCAGTCCAGCGTGTGCCAAAGAAAAACTGCACGGTGACATCGCCCTGGTTGTTCAGGGCAAAAGCGAACAGGGTAAAAAAAATGGCTGCTTTAAGTAGCCACTTAAAGAGCCATACGAGCTGTTTCATTCATCTCCTCGGTGTCGAGGAATTCTAAATCCAATAACCATCCCCTCGTGGGGCGGCTCTGTGCGGTTCGCATCAGCTGTTGGGGTGCGACTCCAGTTCGGCGGTGCGTTGGTCTACGGCTTCGCGCAGGGCCTTGCCGGGCTTGAAGTGGGGCACCCGTTTTTCAGGAATGGCCACGCTCTCACCACTGCGGGGATTGCGGCCCATGCGGGGCGGGCGGCGGTTGATGGAGAAGCTGCCGAAGCCGCGGATCTCAATGCGGTGACCGCGGACCAGGGCATCGTTCATGGCGTCCAGGATCGCCTTCACGGCGAACTCGGCGTCGCGGTGGGTCAATTGGCTGAAACGGTTGGCCAGTTCTTCAACGAGGTCGGAGCGGGTCATGGATGTCTAGGCTAGAGAGAAGAAAAAACGACCGGCCCCCAAGGGAAGCCGGTCGTTTGTTCAGTTCAACAACATATCAGATGGTTGGTGGGACAGAGCTTGGGCGCTGTCCCCAACTGATTAGGAGTTGTTGTCCAGTTTGGCGCGCAACAGAGCGCCCAGGCTGGTCGTACCAGCATTTTCGCGGGCAGACTGCTGGCTCAGGTTCTGCATGGCTTCGTTTTGGTCAGCCATGTCTTTCGCCTTGATGGACAACTGGATGTTGCGGGTCTTGCGATCCACGTTCACCACCACAGCGGTCACTTCGTCGCCTTCTTTCAGTACGTTGCGTGCATCTTCCACGCGGTCACGGCTGATTTCGGAAGCGCGCAGGTAACCCAGGATGTCTTCGCCCAGGTCGATTTCAGCACCCTTGGCGTCCACGGTCTTGACCTTGCCGGTCACGATCTGGCCCTTGTCGTTAACCGACACGAAGGTGGTGAAAGGATCGGAGTCCAACTGCTTGATACCCAGGGAGATGCGTTCGCGGTCCACGTCTACAGCCAAGACCAAAGCCTCAACTTCTTGGCCCTTCTTGAATTCGCGCACGGCGGTTTCGCCGGACTCGTTCCAAGACAGGTCGGACAGGTGCACCAGGCCGTCGATACCGGCAGCCAGACCCACGAACACGCCGAAGTCGGTGATCGACTTGATCGGGCCCTTGACGCGGTCGCCGCGCTTGGTGTTCTGAGCAAATTCTTGCCAAGGATTGGCCTTGCACTGCTTCATGCCCAGGGAGATGCGACGCTTGTCTTCGTCGATTTCCAGAACCATGACTTCGACTTCGTCACCCAGGGCAACGATCTTCGAAGGTGCAACGTTCTTGTTGGTCCAGTCCATTTCGGACACGTGCACCAGGCCTTCGATTCCGGGTTCGAGTTCCACAAACGCGCCGTAGTCGGCGATGTTGGTGATCTTGCCGAACATGCGGGTACCTTGGGGGTAACGGCGGTTCACGCCCATCCAAGGATCGTCGCCCATTTGCTTCAGACCCAGAGACACGCGGTTCTTTTCGGTGTCGAACTTCAGGATCTTGGCAGTGATCTCTTGACCAGCCGTCACCACTTCAGAGGGGTGACGGACACGGCGCCATGCCATGTCGGTGATGTGCAACAGGCCGTCGATGCCGCCCAGGTCCACGAACGCACCGTATTCGGTGATGTTCTTGACCACGCCTTGCACCACAGAACCTTCTTTGAGGGTGTGCATCAGCTTGGCGCGCTCTTCGCCCATGGAGGCTTCCACCACAGCGCGGCGGCTCAGCACCACGTTGTTGCGCTTGCGGTCCAGCTTGATAACCTTGAATTCCAGGGTCTTGTTTTCGTAGGGAGACAGGTCCTTGGTAGGACGTGTGTCGACCAGCGAGCCGGGCAAGAATGCGCGGATGCCGTTGACCAGAACGGTCAGGCCGCCCTTGACCTTGCCGGACGTGGTGCCGGTGACGAACTCGCCGGATTCCAGGGCCTTTTCCAGGCTCATCCAGGAAGCCAGGCGCTTGGCCTTGTCGCGGGACAGGATGGTGTCGCCATAGCCGTTTTCCACGGAGTCGATGGCCACGGACACGAAGTCGCCCACTTGGACTTCGATTTCGCCCTTGTCGCTCTTGAATTCTTCGATTGGCACGTAGGCTTCGGACTTGAGGCCAGCGTTGACCACAACAAAGCTGTGCTCGATACGGACGACTTCAGCGGTGATGACTTCACCGGTGCGCATTTCCGAGCGTTGTAGCGATTCTTCAAATAGGGCTGCGAAAGATTCAGACATGAGTTTTGCGGTTTGCACCGCGGGGTTAAGTTATTGAACCCCACAGCCGATGCGCAGACGCGCGAGAGGAGCTATGGGGACCAGTTTGCCCAGCTAGCCGGGGCTAGAAAGGCCGTTTGCTTTGCCACCAGGTCAACACGGTTTCAACCGACGATGCGACGGTCAGATCCGAGTTGTCCAGCAACTGGGCATCTTCGGCAGGCTTCAAGGGGGCGACGGTGCGGGATGAGTCCCGGGCGTCGCGCGCCTCCAAGTCGGCACGAAGACTGTCGATTGTAGTGGGAATCCCCTTTGAAATCAACTGCTTATAACGCCGCTCGGCGCGGCAGGCGGCGCTGGCGGTCAGGTAGACCTTGAGCGGGGCATCCGGGAAGATCACGGTACCCATGTCACGCCCGTCGGCCACCAGGCCCGGCAGCTTGCGAAAACCACGTTGCAAATCGATCAAAGCGGCCCGCACGGCCGGGAAAGCCGATACCTTGGAGGCGTTCATGCCCGCGTCTTCAGTGCGGATGGCGTCGCTCACATCCTCATCGGCCAGCCAGATGTGGCTGCCTTCGAAGTGGATGGGCAGGGTGCGCAGCAGGTTGACGATGGTTTGCTCGTGGGCCACGTCCAGCACAATGCCGGCGCGGGTGGCTGCCAGACCGGTGATCCGATACAGCGAGCCGGAATCCAGAAAGTGGTAACCCAGTTTTTCGGCCAGTACGGCAGCCAGCGTGCCCTTGCCGGAGGCGGTGGGCCCGTCGACGCAGATGACTGGGATGGCGGCAGTGTCGGCAGATGCCACTGAAAACAGCGCCTCGAAGTAGTCGGGGAAGGTCTTGGCCACGCACTTGGGGTCTTCGATGCGGATGGGCAAGCCCGCCGGGTTGAAGGCCGCGAGTGAGAAGCACATGGCGACGCGGTGGTCGTCATAGGTATGGATGCTGCCTGTCGTCCATTGGCTGATGGACGCGGGCGGTGTGACGCTGATGAAGTCCGCGCCTTCCACCACGGTGGCGCCCAGCTTGCGCAGCTCGGTGGCCATGGCGACGATGCGGTCGGTTTCCTTGACGCGCCAGCTGGCGATGTTGCGCAGGGTGGTCGTGCCGTCGGCATACAGCGCCATCACGGCCAGCGTCATCGCGGCGTCGGGGATGTGGTTGCAGTCTAGGTCGATGGCCTTCAGGGGCCAGGCGCCGCGCTGGATCTGCAGCCAGTTGGGGCCGCTCTCAATCTGCGCGCCCATGGCCTGGGCGGCTTCCATGAAGCGGATGTCGCCTTGGATGGAGTCGGCTCCGACGCCTTGAATTTTTACGCCATTTTGGCCATTGGCCCCCGTGGATATTGCGCCGAGTGCTATGAAATAGCTAGCGCTTGAGGCGTCCGCTTCGACGTGAATCTCGCCCGGCGACTGCAGCTGGCAGCCTGCCGGGATGGTGAAGCGTTGCCAGCCATCGCGCCGCACTTGTACGCCAAAGCGGGCCAGCAGGTTCAACGTGATCTCGATATAGGGGCGGGAAATGAGTTCACCCACCACATCGATCACGATGTCCTTGGCAGCGACCAGCGGCAGCGCCATGAGCAGGGCGGTGAGGAACTGGCTGGACACGTCGCCGCGCACCTGGATCGGCGCATCGAGTTTCAAGGCGGGCATGCCCAATTTCAGGGGTGGGTATCCGTCATTGCCCAGGTAATCAATCGCGCAGCCCAGTTGGCGCAGTGCGTCCACCAGGTCGCCGATGGGGCGTTCGTGCATGCGGGGCACGCCGCTGAGCTCAAAGTCACCCCCCAACACGGCCAGTGCGGCGGTCAGTGGGCGCATGGCAGTGCCGGCATTGCCCAGGAACAGCTTGGCTGACGCGTTGGGCAACTGGCCGCCCAAGCCGGTGATACGCACGACGGCGCCAGATTCCTCTACCCCGCAGCCCAGCGTGCGCAGGGCTACCAGCATGACGCGGGTGTCATCCGAGTCCAGCAGGTCGTGGATGGTGGTGGTGCCAGCGCTCATGGCGGCAAGCAGCAACACGCGGTTGGAAATGCTTTTGGAGCCGGGGAGGGTGACAGTACCCGCGGCGTGGGCGAGGGGCGGGAGGTCCAGAAAGGCAGTGGAGAACATTTATTTGTGGTGTTTGGACGCCATGGTCCAGTGGGCGCGGGTGTTGCTGGCCTGTTCGATCAGGCCTTCCAGCGCATCACCATTGCCGCTGGAAATCATCAGCTCCATGGCCTGCAGGGTGCGCTGGAAAATCTTGCTTTGCTCCAGCAGCTCTTCGCGGTTGGAGACCATGATGTCGCGCCAGATCTTGGGGTCACCCGCCGCAATGCGGGTGAAATCACGAAAACCAGGGCCGGCCAGGGACAGGTAGTCTTTGCCCTGGGGTTGGCTGGAGATGGCGTTCATGAGGGCAAACGCGATCAGGTGCGGCAGGTGGCTGACGGCGGCAAAAGCGGCGTCATGTTGCTCGGGCGACATCTTCAGTACCCGGCAACCCAGCGCGGTCCACACATCCACGGCCTTTTGCAGCTGGGTGGTGAGGGTGCGTTCGATGGGGGTCAGGATGATCTGCTTGCCCGCGTACAGGTCTGCGTCAGCATGTTCCACACCCGACAGCTCTTTGCCGGCAATCGGGTGGGCGGGCACAAACGAACCAATATGCTCACGCAGACCACGGCGGCCGGCGTCAATCACGTCGCGTTTGGTCGAGCCCACGTCCATGATCAGCATGCTGGGCGTGACCAGGTGCTTGATGGCCTTGAAGGTGGCTTCGGTGGCGGACACGGGCACGGCGATCAGCACGATGTCGGCGCCCGACACCGCGAGCAGTGCCGAGGGGGCTTCGATGTCGATCACACCCATTTGCCGTGCACGCTCGGTGGTCGACGGGGACTTGCTATAGCCAACAACCCGCTTGACCAGACCGGCCCGCTTGAGGGCCAGGGCAAACGAGCCGCCCATCAAGCCACATCCAATCAAGCCAAGCTGTTCAAACATAAAGGGTCCTGCAGGTGTGCATCAGTCGGCCAGCGGGTAGGTCCCCAGCACCTTGTAGAAGGCGCAGAGGCTGGACAAGTCTTTCAGGGCCGCCGCCACAGAGGGCTGGGACGGGTGGCCTTGCAAGTCGATGTAGAAATAGTATTCCCATTGGCCGGAGCGTGCGGGCCGGGATTCAAAGCGTGTCATGGACACGCCGTGGCGTTTGAGCGGCACCAGCATATCGTGCACGGCGCCGGGTTTGTTGGGCACGGAGACCACCAGGCTGGTGCAGTCTTTGCCCGATGCCTCGGGCGCGGGAAGTACGCTGGGCAGGCAGACCACGACAAAGCGGGTGCGGTTGAACGCCTCGTCCTGGATGGCGTGGGACGCAATGTGCAGGCCAAATTCGGAGCCCGCACGTTCGCTGGCAATGCCGGCCCAGGCCGGGTTGCTGGCGGCCAGGCGCGCGCCCTCTGCATTGCTGGACACCGCACGGCGCTCGGCGTTCGGCAGGTGGGTGCTGAGCCACTGCTGGCATTGGGCCAGCGCCTGCGGGTGGGCCAATACCACTTCGATGCCGTCCAGCGAGGCGCTGCTGCGCAGCAGGTGGTGGCGCACCAACAGGCTGATTTCGCCCACGATGTGCAGCGGGGAATTGAGCAGCAGGTCCAGCGAGCGTGTCACCACGCCTTCGGTGCTGTTTTCCACGGGGATCACACCAAACTCGGCCGAACCTGCGGTGGCTGCATGGAACACTTCGTCAAAGTTGGAGCAGGGCACGTGCGTGATGCTGGAGCCAAAAAATCGCAATGCCGCTTCTTCGCTGAAGGTGCCTTTGGGGCCCAGGTAGGCCACGCGTTGTGGCGCTTCCAGTGCGCGGCAGGCGGACATGATCTCGCGCCAGATGACGGCGACACTTTCGTTCTTGAGCGCGCCTTGGTTGGCTTGCTGCAGGTTGCTGATGACCTGGGCTTCGCGCTCGGGGCGGAAGACCGCAGAGCCTTCTACCTTTTTGATTTCACCCACTTCGTGCGCCAGCGCGGCGCGGCGGGTCAGCAGAGCCAGGAGTTCCTGGTCGACAGCGTCGATCAGGACGCGGAGTTCAGGGAGGGTACGTGCCATGGTGTGTTTAGCCGTGGGTGCGCTCGAACTCTTGCATGTACTGCACCAGTGCTTGCACGCCTTCGATGGGCATCGCGTTGTAAATGCTGGCGCGCATGCCGCCCACCGATTTGTGGCCCTTGACCTGAAGCAGCCCTGCGGCCTTGGCACCGGTCAGGAAGGCGTCGTTCAGGGCCTCATTGCGCAGGAAGAAAGGCACGTTCATGCGGGAACGGGCGCCGCGCGCCACACCATTCATGTAAAAGCCGGTGGCATCAATCGCGCCGTACAGCAATTCCGCCTTGGCGATGTTGCGTGCCTCCATGGCCGCTACGCCGCCCTGGCGCTTGAGCCACTGGAACACCAAGCCCGCCATGTAAATGGCATAGGTGGGGGGCGTGTTGTACATGGAGCCGTTGTCGGCCACGGTCTTGTAATTGAAGGCGCTAGGGCAGATCGGCAGGGCGTGGCCCAGCAGGTCTTCGCGGACCACGACGAGAGTGAGGCCCGCAGGTCCCAGGTTCTTCTGGGCCCCACCAAAGGCCAGGCCCACCTTACTCCAGTCCACCGGGCGCGAAGCCACGTGGGATGAGAAGTCAATCACCAGCTCGGCTTGGGAGCCCAGGGCTTTCAGGTCTGGCAGCGACTGAAATTCAATGCCGTTGATGGTTTCGTTGGTGCACAGATGCACATAACTTGCCTGGTCGCTGAGCTGCCAAGTGCTGGCGGCAGGAATGGATGTGAATCCGCCTGCTTTGTCACTGGCGGCGACTGTGGTCTGGCAGTACTTGCCGGCTTCCTTGAGCGACTTTTCGCTCCAACTGCCGGTCACGACAAAGTCGGCACTGCCAGTGCCGCCCGCTGGAGCCCGCAGGGCGCTGAGGTTCAGCGGAACGATCGCGTTTTCGGCCAGTCCGCCACCCTGCATGAACAGGATTTTGAAGTTGGCAGGCACAGCCAGCAGTTCACGCAAGTCAGCTTCAGCCGCTTCGTAAATACTCTGGAATTCCTTGCCCCGGTGGCTCATTTCCATCACACCCATGCCACTGCCATGCCAATCCAGCATCTCGTGGGCGGCTTGCGCCAGCACTTCGGCTGGCATGGCGGCCGGTCCGGCCGAGAAGTTGAAAGGGCGTTGCATCAGCTGGATTTTGTGTCAAATAGGGCGCTAGCCCCCGTGGTATATGCGCGAGAAGCTATCAAATTGATAGTTATTCGCTGGTCTCTCCGGTTTCGCTGGAGCCCTCTGCGCTCTCGCCAGCATCACCTTCCGTGGTGTTGGCGTCGTTTTCCACAATGCGTTGCAGGCCGCTGAGCTTGGAGCCTTCGTCCAGGCCAATCAGGGTCACACCCTGTGTGGCGCGGCCGAGTTCGCGGATCTCAGACACTCGGGTGCGCACCAGCACGCCCTTGTCGGTGATCAGCATGATCTCGTCGTCGGCATGCACCAGCGTGGCCGCAACCACTTTGCCGTTGCGCTCGGATTGCTGGATCGCAATCATGCCCTTGGTGCCACGGCCATGGCGGGTGTATTCGGTGATGCTGGTGCGTTTGCCGTAGCCGTTCTCAGTCGCGGTCAGCACGCTTTGTTGCTCGTCTTCGGCTACCAGCATGGCGATCACACTTTGGCCCACGTCCAGCGACATGCCGCGCACGCCGCGGGCATTGCGGCCCAGCGGACGCACATCGTCTTCGTCAAAGCGCACGGCTTTGCCGCCATCGCTGAACAGCATCACATCGTGTTTGCCGTCGGTCAGCGCTGCACCGATCAGGTAGTCACCCTCGTCCAGGTTCACGGCAATGATGCCGCCCTTGCGCGGGTTGTTGAATTCGTCGAGCGCCGTCTTCTTGACCGTACCCATGCTGGTGGCCATGAACACATACTGGTCGGCCGGGAAGGTGCGCTTCTCGCCGGTCAGTGCCAGCACCACGGTAATCTTTTCGCCCTCTTGCAGCGGGAACATATTGACGATGGGGCGACCGCGCGAGCCGCGTGAGCCCTGCGGCACTTCCCAGACCTTGAGCCAGTACAGGCGGCCGCGGTTGGAGAAGCACAGGATGTAGTCGTGGGTGTTGGCCACGAAGAGCTGGTCGACCCAGTCGTCTTCCTTGGTGGCCGTGGCCTGCTTACCGCGCCCGCCGCGTTTTTGCGCACGGTATTCGTGCAGGGGCTGGCTCTTGATATAGCCGCTGTGGCTCATGGTCACCACCATGTCGGTGGGGGTGATCAGGTCTTCGGTAGAGAGGTCAAAAGAGGAGTGCTCCACCAAGCTGCGGCGTGTGCCCAGCTTGCTTTGGCCGAATTCCTGTTTCACATGGCCAAGTTCTTCGCCAATGATGGTGGAGACGCGCTCGGGCTTGGCCAGGATGTCCAGCAAGTCCTCGATCTCTGCCATGACTTCCTTGTACTCGGCGATGACCTTGTCCTGTTCCAGACCGGTCAGGCGCTGCAGGCGCATCTGCAAAATCTCTTGTGCTTGCGTTTCGGACAGGCGGTACAGACCGTCATTGCCCATGCCAAATTCTTTTTCCAGGCCGTCGGGGCGGTAGTCATCGGCATTGACCACACCACCATCGGCGCGGGTGCGGGTGAGCATCTCGCGCACCAGCTTGCTGTCCCAAGGGCGGTTCATCAATTCGACCTTGGCCACCGGTGGTGTAGGCGACTCGCGGATGATGCGGATGAACTCGTCGATGTTGGCCATGGCGACGGCCAGGCCTTCCAGCACATGACCGCGTTCGCGGGCCTTGCGCAGGTTGAATACGGTGCGGCGTGTCACCACTTCGCGGCGGTGGTTCAGGAAGACTTCGATCAGGTCTTTCAGGTTGCACAGCTTGGGCTGGCCATTCACCAAGGCCACCATGTTGATGCCGAAGGTGTCCTGCAACTGGGTCTGCTTGTACAGGTTGTTCAGCACCACTTCGGGCACTTCGCCGCGCTTGAGTTCGATCACCAGACGCATGCCGGATTTGTCGGACTCGTCCTGGATGTGGCTGATGCCTTCGATCTTCTTCTCGTGCACCAGCTCGGCCATGCGCTCCTGCAGCGTCTTCTTGTTGACCTGGTAGGGCAGCTCGTCCACGATGATGGCCTGGCGCTGGCCTTTGTCGATGTCCTCGAAATGGCAGCGGGCACGCATCACCACGCGGCCGCGGCCAGTGCGGTAGCCGTCTTTGACGCCGTTGATACCGTAAATAATGCCTGCGGTGGGGAAGTCCGGCGCCGGAATGATCTCCATCAACTCGTCGATCGATGCACCGGGGTTCTTCAGCATGTGAAGGCAGGCATCGACCACTTCGTTCAGGTTGTGCGGCGGGATGTTGGTCGCCATACCCACGGCGATACCCCCCGAGCCGTTGACCAGCAGGTTGGGAATGCGGGTGGGCAGTACCAGCGGTTCCTTTTCGGAGCCGTCGTAATTGGGGCCGAAGTCGACCGTTTCCTTGTCCAGATCGGCCAACAGCTCGTGGGCGATCTTGGCCAGGCGGATTTCGGTGTAACGCATCGCGGCTGCGTTGTCGCCGTCTACCGAGCCGAAGTTACCCTGACCGTCTACCAGCATGTGGCGCATGGAGAAATCCTGCGCCATGCGGACGATGGTGTCGTAGACCGACTGGTCGCCGTGCGGGTGGTACTTGCCGATGACGTCACCGACGATACGTGCGGACTTTTTGTAGGCCCGGTTCCAGTCGTTGTTGAGCTCGTGCATCGCAAACAAGACACGGCGGTGCACCGGCTTCAAGCCGTCCCGCGCATCGGGAAGGGCGCGGCCCACGATCACGCTCATGGCGTAATCGAGGTAGCTGCGGCGCATTTCCTCTTCAAGGCTGATGGGCAGGGTTTCTTTGGCGAACTGGGTCATGGATAGACGGTGAACGGTGTCATGGACAGCTCTCGATTCTACGGCCGCCGTGCTGTGGCATCAGAGCAACAAAGCTGCAGCAGCTTTTGGCGGAGTTACGTGGTGGGCACAGATGTTTCAAAAGGGGGCGCTTCGCTATGGCACAATAGTGCGAACGTCTTTGGTGCATCAGACCTAGGGCGTCACACAATTAGTCGCAGCCTGGCTGCAGTTTGTCCCGATAAAGGAAGGTCTCATGAAACAATTGAATAAAGTAGCAATCCTGATCGCTACCGCCGCTCTGGCGACTGCCGCTGGCGCCCAAGAAATTCACAACTGGCGCAGTGCTGCTGGCGACGTCTGGAAGAACGCTTCCGGCGAATGCTGGCGTGATGCCAGCTGGACTCCTGCTACTGCTGCCGCCGGTTGCGATGGCGCTTTGGCTGCCGCCGCAGCTGCTCCTGCTCCCGCAGCACCTGCTGCAGCCGCTCCTGCCGCTCCCAAAGCTGCCGCCGCAGCACCCGTCGCTGCCGCCGCTGCCAGCAAAGTAACTTACGCCGCTGATGCGTTCTTTGACTTCGACAAGTCCGTGCTGAAGCCTGAAGGCAAAGCGAAATTGGACGATCTGGTGAGCAAGGTCAAGGGCATCAATTTGGAAGTCATCATTGCTGTGGGTCACACTGACTCCACTGGCGCTGACGCTTACAACCAGAAGTTGTCTGTGGCACGTTCCGAAGCTGTCAAGGCTTACTTGGTGTCCAAGGGCATCGAAAAGAACCGTGTTTACACCGAAGGCAAGGGCGAGAAGCAGCCTGTTGCTGACAACAAGACAAAAGAAGGCAAGGCGAAAAACCGCCGCGTGGAAATCGAAGTAGTTGGCACACGCGCCAAGTAATTCGGCCATCACCCATGGTTTGTGAAAAAACCCGCTTCGGCGGGTTTTTTCTTGTCTATGCCAGCATTGCTCTATGAACCCCACCACCCTGAACGCTGATCCGGCCGAATTGGCCAAATTTTCTGAGCTGGCCCACCGTTGGTGGGATCTGGACAGTGAGTTCCGTCCTTTGCACCAGATCAACCCCTTGCGTCTGGACTGGATTCAGTCCTTTGTGCCGCTGCAAGGCATGAAGGCGCTGGATGTGGGGTGTGGTGGAGGTATTTTGGCGGACTCCATGGCCCGTAAAGGCGCGGAGGTGACGGGTGTCGATCTTTCGACCAAAGCCCTGCGGGTGGCACAGCTCCATGCATTGGAAGCCCAAACCCCCAATATCGCTTACCGCGAGGTTAGTGCAGAAGTCTTGGCAGCGGAAATGCCCGCTACGTTCGATGTGGTGACGTGCATGGAAATGCTGGAGCATGTGCCGGACCCAGCCTCCATCGTGCAGGCTTGCTCTACATTGGTGAAACCCGGGGGCTGGGTGTTTTTCTCAACCTTGAACCGCAACGCCATGGCTTTCCTTCAAGCGATTGTGGGCGCGGAATACCTGCTGGGACTGTTGCCGCGTGGAACGCATGAATATGCCAAGATGATTCGCCCCAGTGAGCTGGCCCTGTTTTGTCGGCGTGCTGGGCTCGATCTGCAAAGTAGTTGTGGTTTGGGCTACAACCCGCTGACCCGACGCTATGCCATGAACAGCAACACCCAGGTCAATTACCTGGTTGCGACCCGCAAACCGGGAGCGCCTGCCTGATGCAAGTTTTCCGTGACATCCAAGCTGTGCTGTTTGATCTGGATGGCACCTTGATTGACAGTGCTCCCGATTTGGGGGGGGCTGCTGACAAAATGCGACTGGACCGTGGCATGCCTTCGCTGTCAGCAGAACGGTATCGTCCGATGGCGGGTGCCGGTGCGCGCGGCATGCTGCATATTGCATTTGGTCTCTCGCCGCAGGACCCGGACTTTGACGCAATGCGAGAAGAGTTCTTTGCCAATTACGAGCGCTGTATGACGCACAACACCTATGCATTTGATGGCGTGCAGGAAATGTTGCAAACGCTGGAGCAGCGCCAACTGCCGTGGGGAGTGGTGACCAACAAGTCCCAGCGCTTCACTAACCCGCTGACCCGGTCCATGCCCTTGTTCGCTAGCGCAGGTGCCGTAGTGAGTGGGGATACCACGCCCCATGCGAAACCACACCCCGCCCCCTTGTTGGAGGCGGCCAGGCGCCTGGGTGTGGACCCAGGGGGCTGCATTTACGTGGGTGATGACGAGCGCGATATCGTGGCTGGGCGCGCTGCCGGCATGCGCACTGTGGCTGCGACTTACGGTTACTTAGGCAGCCAACTCGACACGGGCGCTTGGCAAGCAGATGCCGAAATTAAATCTCCCCTGGCCCTCTTGCAATTGCTGCCTGGCGCCTAAAATAGGGGTCGAGGGGCTGCACTGGTTTCGACGTGGATTCGGACGCGCAGCAGGGCATGTCGAGCTGAATGCGCTCGTAAAACAGATTCAAACAAACTAACTGCAAACGACGAACGTTTCGCACTCGCTGCTTAATTGCACGTGAGGCTCACAACAGCAAGCCGATAGGCTGGGCAAGGGTGGCGCAAGCCGTCCAGGCTGTGGGCTAATTTCATTCGGCTGGGCCTGCCTTGGGTAACTTAGGGTGGGCCGAGACAATAGGTTGCTGGCGTCTTGTATAGCGTGCCACTGCGCGATGCAAGGAGTGAGATCTAAATCAGACGGCTACACATGTAGAACTGTTCGAAGAAGGTTTGCGGACGGGGGTTCAAATCCCCCCAGCTCCACCATACCCCCAGACCAAAGCCGCCAGCTAGCAATAGCTGGCGGCTTTTGTTTTGTCTATTCCACGGGCTTACCACGTTGGGCTTTGATGGCGGAGCGTTGGGTCTTGGATTCAAGGCGGCGCTGGCGGGAAGCGTACGTAGGCTGAGTTGCTTTGCGAGGCTTGGGAGGCGTGGCAACGCTATTAACCAGGGTATGAAGCCGTTCAAAGGCATCGAGCCGGTTGAGTTCTTGCGTGCGGAATTGCTGGGCCTTGAGCACGACGATACCCTCGCGGGTGATGCGGCTGTCCTGCAAGGCCAGCAGCCGTTCTTTCACGTCTTCTGGCAGTGAGGATGCTGGAATGTCAAAGCGCAGATGGATGGCGCTGGATACCTTGTTGACGTTTTGGCCCCCCGCACCTTGGGCCCGGATCGCCGTAGTTTCGACCTCTGCTTCTTGTATTTGAATCTGTTTTGGCATTGCTGAGGTTTTCGGCAGTTAAACTGGTTTGACATTACCACCACTACCAAGGAGGCCATCATGGCCAAAGGTCAGCAAAAGTCCAACAAAGAATCGAAAAAACCCAAGAAAGATACGTCGCCGCCCAAGCCCTCCAGTGGGATTGTGGATCCCGTGCGCACCACCGTCACGACTGCGGTGATTCCCCGCGGCAAGCTCAAGAACAAATAAGCTTACTCCGCGGCCTGCACCTCGGCATAGCGTGGGGGCTGGCAACCTGCACGCTCACAATTGATGGCGGCAGCCCGCATGGCCTGGCGCAGTGTTTGGGCAACACGCAGATGGGCGCCCTGGGGATTGGTGACCCAATCGCCCAGGCAATTTCCCCAGAACGTGTCGCCAGCGCCGACGGTGTCTACCACGCGTGTCACCGGTACATCTGCATCGGCACTGTTGCCTTCGATGCCCAGCCAGGCGCCGTGTGCGCCAAAGGTCAGGGCAACCCGGCTAGTGCCGTTTGCCATGAAGTTTGCGGCAATCGCAGCACTATTTGCCCGTGTGGTCTGCGCAAAACCTAGCAACGCCAGGTCCTCATCGCTGGCTTTGAGCCAATCGGCATGTTTGGCAATGTCCTGAACGGCACGTACATACTGACCCAAATCTGCGGCCAACTTGGGGCGCAAGTTGACGTCGATGCTGATGGTCCAGCCCAGGGACTTGGCCCCTTGCAGGATGTCCAGTACCTTGTGGTGCTCTGGCGGCACCAAGAACAGGGATCCGGTGTGCAGCACGCCTGGCGGGTGCGCCTGCAGCCGCAGTAGCACAGCGTTCACGCTGTAATCCCGGTCTGCAATGCCATCACGGTAAAAACCGTAGCTCGGCTGGCCGTTGTGGATTTGCACCACAGCAAGTGAGGTTGGGAGGGCGCTAGGGGGGCTCAAGGGTTGTACGCCGTCCTGCACCAACTGCTGGTGCATGCTTAGTCCGAATTGATCGCTGGATAAGGGGTTGACATACCCCACCTCGGCACCGCGCAACGCGGCTGCGCGAGCCATGTTGAACGGGCTACCGCCCATGAAGGGGCGCAGTGTGCCGTCGGGCTGTGCTACACAGTCCATCAGGGCTTCGCCCAATACCCAAATTGATGCGCTCATGTCTCTCTCATCCAGTCTGCCTCGCGAGGCGGGGTGGCTTGCTCAAGCGCAGCAGCATAAACCAGCGCTATGCATCGGGCTGCACCGCAAACCTTAATTGTTGATACCCAATTGCACTCGCGTGCCCATCCTGACCATCGGGAGTGGTGGGCAGGTATTACACCAAAAAATCACTTAAATAAATCAAGTAATTTTACTAATATGATTAAATCAATCCGTCTGGCATGCTCAGACACTATTTATTGACAGGGTTTTCATGTACTGCACCTATTTTTACGTTCCTTCGTCGCAATGTGCCTTGAATGAGGTTCAAATGTTTTCTTTGGAGCTTATCGCATGCTAAAAGGTATTGATCCTCTGTTGACGCCGGAGCTCCTCATGCATTTGTCCGCCATGGGTCATGGCGAATGGGTGGCCGTGGTGGATGCCAACTTCACCGCTGACTTTTTGAGTGCTGGCAAACCCTTGGTGCGCTTGCCGGGCCATTCGCTGGAGCGGGTAAGTCGTGCCGTGCTGTCGGTGATTCCCTTGGCCGAGGATATGGCGCGTCCTGCCGCGTACATGCGTGTCTGTCACCAGCCCGATACCCACCGCACCGATGCCCAATTGGCGGTGTTGCGCCTCTTGCAAGACGAGGGCATTGCCCCCGAGCGCGTCGAGCCAGTGGAGCGGTTTGCCTTCTACGAAAAAATCAAGTCTGCGAGCCTGATTGTGCAAAGTGGCGAGGCGACTGCCTACGGTAATGCGATGTACGCCAAAGGCGTCATTCTTTAAAGGACCGCGCCGTGAAGATTTACCTGGACTCGGCCCAGACGGGCAGCTGGAGGCTTCCCCCGGGGTGCCCCTCCGTGCAGGGTGTGACGACCAATCCCAGCCTGGTCCACCAAGCGGGCTTGCCAGTGAACCTGCCGACCTACCTGGATTTGTTGCGTGCAGCGGCAGACCATGGGTTTGCAGAACTCATGCTGCAACTGCCCAGCAGTGATCTTGCGCTGGCGGCTACATGGGTGGAATCTTTGCGGGCGCTGTCGCAGCGCCTGTCGGTCCAGCTCACTGTAAAGCTGCCGTGTGCCCCTGAGTGGGAGGCCTGCATCCGCTGGGCCAAGGCCCAGGGGCAGCCAGTCTTGTTGACTGGTTTATCCAACCCCGTGCAGCTGCTGTGGGCCTGCGAGTTGGGGGCAGACTATGTGGCGCCCTACGTGGGGCGCCTGGTCAATGATGGGCGCAATGTGTGGGCGCTCATGCAGGCCTGCGTGGCGCAGCAAAGTGCCGGCCCCCAGTTGCTGGCCGCCAGCATCAAGTCACCCGATGTGTTGGCGCAGTTGATGGGCTTAGGGGCTGCGGCAGTCACCCTGCCACCGGCCAGCCTGATTGCCTGGAGCTCTGATGCGCTGACACAGGTGGCCATCCAGCAATTCGACCGGGACATACAGGCCAGCTTGCGCGGAATCTGACCCCGTGGCAGATACCCGGGTATCTGCCGGGTTCAGGGTTTGAGTTCGCCGATCCGGCTGTCCAGGGGGCTTACGAAGGAGTTGAGTTCCCAGCCAGAAGCCAAGCGACTTTCGGGGAATTCCGGCATGCTCAGCGGACTGAGTCCTGAGGGAGTGGCGTCGCTGCCCTTGCTTTGGCGGCGTCGGGTTACGACCGCGTGCAAGTGTTCGCGGACGTCCTGAAACCGTGAATCCAGAGGTTGGCTGGCGCCTGTCCTTGCCGCCTGTTCGCCCAAGAAGATTGCCCGGATCTGGCTCAGGTGCGGCAGGTTGCTCGGGTCAACCACCACGTAGCGGATGCTGCATTGGTCCAGCAGGCTGTGTTTGAGCGTCTGGTTGCCTATGGACAGGCCATGGGGCCCCGGGACATCCACGCAGCCGATGACCCTGCCGTCCAGACTGCAGATGGTGAATGTGCAATACACCCCGTTGAGCAGCTTGTACCAATGGGTGGCTTCGGCTTGGCTGGCTGGCGCGGTAAAGCGGGTGACAGGGAGCTTGATCAGGATGTGCTGGTCGAACATCACCTTGGTGAGCCAGATCCAGACACGGCGCTCTTGCGAGTTGACCAGCGGGCGGGTTTTGAGCGGCCAACTGGCGGGGATGCGCCGACGCTGCCGTTCCACGTAACGGTTGCGCCAGAAAAGCAGGGAGGCTCCTACCAAAATCCCCACAACAAAAGAAATAAACATCTCACACCGCCCTATAAATGGAGCCATCTAGTGTGGCTCTATAAGTCGGGTGAAAGTTTATGCAATCGGTCAATCAGCGTAAATAGTCCCAATGGCTTGGCGTTGGGTGTTGACTAGTGTGATGAGTTGTGGGTCAAAGTGCCGGCCCGATTCGGACTGTAGATAGTCTAGAGCGGCCTGCAGGGGCCAAGCAGGTTTGTAGCAGCTGGCGCTGACCAGGGAGTCCAGCACATCGGCCACCGCCGCAATGCGCCCAGGCAGGCTGATGGCCTCGCCTGCCAGGCCCCGGGGGTAGCCGCTGCCATCCCAGCGCTCGTGGTGCTCTTGGGCCAGTTGGGCGCCCAGTGTGTGGACGCGGGAGCGGGAGTGCGACAGCAGTGCGTAGCCCTCTTGGGCGTGGGTTTGCATGGTGGCCCATTCTTCGGGTGTCAGCGGGCCGGGTTTGGTCAAAATGTGGTCGGGAATACACGCCTTGCCCACGTCGTGCAGGGTCGCGGCCACCCGCATCAGTTCTATTTCCTGCTCGGTACCCCCGGTAGCCGCGGTCAATAGCGCAGCAATGTCTCCCACCCGCTGCAGGTGCAGGGAGGACTCGCTGCAGCGCTTCTCGATGGCACCGCCCAGAATGCAGATGGTGGTGCGCTGTGCACTTTCGGTGTCTTCGCGCAGTAGCAGGCCGTCGTAGGTAATGGCCACGTTGCGGGAAAACAGCTCCAGCAGTTCGCGGGCTTGCGCGCTGACAGTTTCGGCGAACTCCATGTAAATCAGGCTCTCGCTGCCGGCCTTGGTCTTGAAGTAGCCCGCGTAATAACGCTCGCCATGGTGGCTGACTTTTTCTTGCAGGGCACGTGTGATGGCCTCCTGAACTTCTTGTGGCAGGTTGCGCACCTCTTCATCCACCATGAGCTGGGAGTAGGCCTCGGTAGCCGCCAGCACCTTCAATTGGCCCTGGGTGGCGTTGGCCGTGTAGGCAGACACCCGGCTGGCACACAGGCCTTCACCATGGAGGTCCAGCAAAAAGTTGACCTGCTCCAGCACCGCCGATGCAAAACTGCGCAGATTGCGTGAATCACAAACCTGGCTGATAGCCTCGATCGAGCGCCGCAGCCCTAGGCTGGCCTGCTCAATGCGCATCAGGTCGCGGTAGGCGCGCAGCCCGGCGTAAAACACCGTGATGAGCTTGCGCCGTGTGAGGTCGGTTTTTTCCTTGTAGTCGTTGATGTCGTAGTCGCGGATGACCTGCTCTTCGGGGGCCTGTCCGGGCTGGCCGGTGCGCAGGATGATGCGCACATTGAGGTTGCCCAGGTCTTCGCGGATGTGGCGCGCCAAGTCGAGTCCGGCGTGTTCGGACTCCATCACCACATCCAGCAGGATCAGGGCAATGTCAGCGCGTTCTGCCAACACGGTGCGCGCTTCGGCGGCGCTGTAGCAGTGGGTGAAGTGCAGCCCGCGTCCGTCCATCTCAAAATCTGACATGACCAGTTTGGTGACTTCGTGCACGGCAGGCTCGTCATCCACCACCAGAATCTGCCAGGGCGGCAGGGCCTTGCGGCAGCTGGTTTCGGCTTGCTCGTCACTAAACACCAAATCATCGGACATGAGGCGGGCTTTCGTTGGGCGGGAACAATTTGCAGTTTATCGGATTGTGGCTGCGATACTAGGGCCCATGCAGCTTCAGGAAATCCTCTATTCGCAAGGTTTTGGCACGCGCCGCGTCTGTGCCGGTTTGATCCAGCAGGGCCTGGTTCAGGTTTATATGCCAGATAGTGCTCTAGCCCCCGTCACTATTGCGCAAGCAGCTACTGAATTTGTAGCGGAAGGCCTGCGTTTCAAAGTACAGGGTGTGGAGTGGCAGTACTTCGAGAAGGCCTATCTGGTGCTGCACAAACCGGCCGGAACTGAGTGCTCGCAAAAGCCGTCGACCTACCCCAGCATCTACACCCTGCTGCCATCCCCCCTGCGTCTGCGTCCGCAAAAAGCGGCGGTGCAGGGTGTGCAGGCCGTGGGCCGCTTGGACCAGGACACCACGGGCATGTTGCTGCTGACAGACGATGGCAAATTCATCCACCGCATGAGTTCGCCCAAGCATCACGTTCCCAAGGTGTATGAAGTGACCGTCAAGCATTCGCTGGACGAGCGCCAGGTGCAAAAACTGCTGGCTGGCGTGGTGCTGGACGATGACCCGGCGCCGGTCCGCGCTGCTGCCTGCGAGGCGGTGAGCGAGTTCCACCTGCGTCTGACCCTGACCGAAGGCAAATACCACCAGGTCAAACGCATGCTGGCCGCCGTGGGCAACCGCGTAGAGGGCTTGCATCGCTCCCGCATTGGTGGCGTCGCGCTGCCGGCCGATCTGGCCCCTGGCCAATGGCGTTGGCTCAGTGCCGAAGAGCTGGTGGCGGTGCAAGCCAAGGAGTGATTCATGAATGCCATGCTCGACGCGTTTTGGCGCTCGGTCGCCTACTGCCTGCACCCCAAGGTGATCGGGCTCTCCCTCTTGCCCCTGCTGCTGGTGATTGGCTTGATCGCTGGCTTGGGGTACTTTTACATGGACCCCGCGCTGGCCGCGGTGCAGGGGCTGCTGGAATCGTCCGACTTGCTCAATCAGCTTTGGACTTGGCTTGAATCCATAGGGGCTGGCAAGCTCAAGACGGTGCTGGTGCCGCTGATTGTGATTGCACTGGCCACGCCGCTGATCGTGGTGGCCAGCCTGCTCGTGGTGGCCACCTTGATGACGCCCTTGATCGTGCGCCTGGTCACGCAACGGCGCTTTCCCACGCTGGAGCGCACCGGTGGCGCGTCTTACCTGCTGAGTGTGCTTTGGGGGCTGGGGGCCAGTCTCACCGCGCTGGTCTTGCTGGTGCTTTCTGTGCCTTTGTGGTTTGTGCCTCCGCTGGTGCTGGTGCTGCCCCCGCTCATTTGGGGTTGGCTCACCTACCGCGTTCTGGCCTTTGATGCACTGGCTGACCATGCCACCACCGAAGAGCGCCATATCTTGATGCGCCGCCACCGTTGGTGGCTGCTGGGCATGGGCATTTTTACGGGTTACCTGGGGGCTGCACCCAGCCTGGTCTGGTCGGTTGGCTTTGTGGCGGTGGCGCTGGCCCCCGTGCTGGTGCCCTTGTCTATCTGGCTGTACACACTCATTTTTGCGTTCTCCTCGCTCTGGTTTACCCACTACTGCCTGGCCGCCCTGCAGCAACTGCGCCGGGAGACTGCGGCCGCAGCGCTGGAGCCGGTGCCAAGCCCCGCTGAACAGGCGGTGGATGTCTTATGAATTTTGGTGCGATCATCATTGGTGACGAAATTCTCTCGGGCAAGCGGGCGGACAAACACTTGGCCAAGGCCATAGAGTTGCTGTCAGCCCGCGGCCTGTCGCTGGCCTACGCCGATTACGTGGGTGACGACCCTGAACGCATCACCCAAACCCTGCAACGCGCGTTTGCCTCGGGAGATGTGGTGTTTTCGTTTGGTGGTATCGGCGCCACGCCCGACGACCACACGCGCCAGTGTGCGGGCCGGGCGCTGGGATTGCCCTTGGTGCTGCACCCGCAGGCTGAAGTCTTGATTCGCGAGCGCATGCAAGATGTGGCGCGAGAGCAGGGCCTGCCCTATGAACCCGACCGTGCGGACAATGTGCACCGGCTCAACATGGGCATGTTTCCCCAAGGGGCGGACATCATTCCTAACCCCTACAACAAGATTCCGGGCTTCAGTTGTGCGGGGCATGGTAGGGGCCACGTTCACTTTGTTCCCGGTTTTCCAGTCATGGCGTGGCCCATGGTGGCTGCCGTTTTGGATGCACGGTATGCCCACCTGTTTGTGCACGAGGTGTATCTGGAGCGCTCTGTGATTGTTTTTGGTGCCATGGAGTCGGCGCTCACGCCGTTGATGGAAACGCTGGAGCGCGAGCATGCGATCAAGGTGTTCAGCCTCCCCAGCGTGGACCACCCGGAGTGGGGGCGCCACATTGAGCTGGGCGTCAAAGGCGCGCCTGCTGCCGTGGAGCCGGCGTTTGCCGCGCTCCATACCGCCTTGTGCGCCATGGGGATGTCACTAGGCCCTGAATTGGTGCGTAACTAGCTTTGTTCATATTTGGTGCATTTTGTATTTGCACCAAATTTGTGCATTGACGTGCCTTGCCTCTGGCGCCCGCGTGCTTCTTTCCGGTGCGCATCCGAAATTGCGTGCTTTCTCAAGGCAAAATAAGGGCGTTTGCCTAATTGCCGGGGCCGGGGCCTTTGGCATAAAAGCTGCATTGTGGGCAGGGCAATTCTTTTTACAACCGTGCAACAGGAGTATTTGATGGCCAAGACCGTCGCAGACGTAATGAAGATGGTGAAGGAAAACGAGGTCAAATTCGTTGACTTCCGTTTCACCGATACCCGCGGCAAGCAGCAGCACACCACTGTGCCAGTCTCGCACTTTGATGAAGACAAGTTCACTTCCGGCCACGCATTTGACGGTTCTTCCATCGCTGGCTGGAAAGGCATTGAGGCATCGGACATGTTGCTCATGCCCGATCCCAATACTGCCAACATCGACCCCTTCTTCGAAGAAACCACCATCATCATGAACTGCGATGTGGTGGAGCCATCTGACGGCAAGGCGTACGACCGTGACCCACGTTCCATCGCCAAGCGTGCGGAAGCCTACCTGAAGGCCTCCGGCATTGGTGACGCAGCCTACTTCGGTCCAGAGCCAGAATTCTTCATCTTCGACGGCGTGCGCTGGAGCACCGAGTCGAACAACACCTTTTACGAAATCGACGAGTACGAAGCCCCCTGGAACACCGGCTCCAAGCTCGAAGGCGGCAACCGCGGCCACCGTCCCACCGTCAAGGGCGGCTACTTCCCCGTTCCTCCCGTGGACAGCACGCAAGACATGCGCGCCGAGATGTCCCTGATTCTCGAATCCCTGGGCATCCCGGTTGAAGTGTTCCACCACGAAGTGGCGGGCGCTGGCCAGAACGAAATCGGCACCCGCTTCTCCACATTGGTCGAGCGTGCTGACTGGACCATGTTGCAAAAGTACGTGGTGCACAACGTGGCCAATGCCTACGGCAAAACCGCCACCTTCATGCCCAAGCCTTACCACGGTGACAACGGTTCCGGCATGCACGTGCACCAGTCCGTGTGGAAAGACGGCAAGAACCTGTTCGCTGGCGACGGCTACGCAGGCCTGTCTGACTTCGCGCTGTACTACATCGGCGGCATCATCAAGCACGCCCGTGCCCTGAACGCCATCACCAACCCCGGCACCAACAGCTACAAGCGCCTGGTTCCTCACTTCGAGGCTCCGGTCAAGTTGGCTTACTCTGCCAAGAACCGTTCTGCATCGATCCGTATTCCTTTCGTGGCGAACCCCAAGGGCCGTCGCGTGGAAGCACGTTTCCCCGATCCATTGATGAACCCTTACCTCGGCTTCGCAGCCTTGTTGATGGCAGGTCTGGACGGCGTGGAAAACAAGATCCATCCTGGCGAAGCTGCCACCAAGGACCTCTACCATCTGCCTCCCGAGGAAGATGCAAAGGTTCCAACCGTGTGCCACAGCCTGGATCAGGCCTTGGAGCACCTGGACAAGGACCGCGCGTTCCTGACCAAGGGTGGTGTGTTCACTGACTCCATGCTCGATGCCTACATCGACCTGAAGATGCAGGAAGTGACCCGCTACCGCATGTCGGTGCACCCTGTCGAGTACGACATGTACTACTCCCTGTAATGCCTGCTGCCCCCACGGCAGCGCTACAGAAAAAAGGACGGCGCAAGCCGTCCTTTTTTTTGCAAACAAAGTGACACAGATTCCGGTCCAATCCACATGGATACTGGGGCACTTTTTGTTTTTGGGCACTTTTTGGCGCATACTGAATCCAGCGCTTGGGCCCTGTTGGCGCGGACACTGCATGAAAACCACATTTTTGATTTCCTGGATGACTCTGGCGTGCGCCACCTCTGCGTGGGCGCAAGACCGCATTTACCGTTGCGGCAACGAGTACACCAACACAGTGACCGAAGCGCAGGCCAAAAGCTGCAAGCTGGTTTCCGGTGGCAATGTGACCGTGGTGCAATCCGCCAAGCCAACGGCCAGCAGCGGTGTGAAAGTCGCTTCCAGCGGTGGCGGCGCCCCCGCACCGCGGGTGGATTCGGCAGACCAGCGCGCCAAAGACTCCGATGCCCGCCTCATCCTCGAATCTGAGTTGAAGAAAGCCGAAGCCCGCCAGATCGAACTCGTCAAGGAGTACAACAATGGCGAGCCAGAAAAACTCGGCCCCGAGGCACGCAACCACCAGAAATACCTGGACCGGGTGGCAGAGCTCAAGGCCGCCATTGCCCGCAATGAGAGTGACATTGCAGGCATCCGCCGCGAACTGGGCCGCGTGCCTGCATCCAACGCTCCCTTGGCCGCTGTCAAGTAAGCGCTCCCCCGCGCACCTGTTGCGCTGTCTCCACTCCGTCCATCCACGCTGTGAATCGTCCCGAATTTTTGCCTGAGCGCTTTGCTTGTTTTGACTTGCTGGCCACGCTGGTCGCAGTGGTCCATGCGGATGCCAGCGTACTGTTCTCCAATGCCGCTCTGGAGGACGCTCTGGGTACCTCCCGCCGCATGTTGCTGGGGTCCAGTTTTTCAGAGTTCTTTACAGAGCCATCGTCGTTGCAAAGCGCATTGGAAGGGGCGTCCGAGAACGCCTTCGCTGCGCTGCGCTACGACGCCTGGCTCAAACGCGCAGCACATGAGCCCATACCCGTGCATGTGATCGTGACCCGAACCGAGCAATCGGAAGACATCATCATCGAGATGGTGCCGTTGGAGCAGCAAGCCCGGCAAGACCGCGAAGAGCGCCTGGCCGAGCAGGCGCAAACCAACAAAGAGCTGATCCGCAACCTGGCGCATGAGATCAAGAACCCGCTGGGAGGCATTCGCGGCGCGGCGCAGCTGCTTGAGATGGAAATGGAGTCGCCCGAGCTGACCGAGTACACGCAGGTCATCATCCATGAGGCCGACCGCCTGCAAAGCCTGGTGGACCGCCTGCTGGCCCCGCACCGTCGGCCACACCTCGTGGGCGATGTGAATATCCACGAAGTGTGCGAGCGTGTGCGTTCACTGATCCTGGCCGAGTTCCCCAAAGGCTTGCGCGTGGTGCGTGATTACGACACGTCCATCCCCGAGTTTCGCGGTGATCGTGAGCAGCTCATTCAAACGGTGTTGAACATCGCGCACAACGCCTGCCAAGCGCTCTCCGAACGCATGGCCGCGGGTGATGCCAGCCTCACATTCCGTACCCGTGTCGCCCGGCAGGTAACGTTCGGTAAGCAGCGTTATCGGTTGGCATTGGAATTGCATGTGATCGACAACGGACCTGGCGTGCCAGATTCGATCAGGGACCGCATTTTTTACCCGCTGGTATCGGGCAGAGAGGGCGGTTCGGGGCTGGGGCTGACATTGGCACAAACCTTTGTTCAACAACACCACGGCCTGATCGAAGTGGATAGCGTGCCGGGCCGAACGGACTTCAAGATTCTGATTCCGTTACCGTAATAGCAAAAGATTAAGGGTGCGCCACAACATGAAGCCGATTTGGATCGTAGATGATGACCAGTCCATCCGCTTCGTGCTGGAGAAGGCGCTGTTGCGCGAGCATTTGCCCACGCGCAGCTTTTCCAATCCACGCGATGTACTGAGTGCCCTGGCCACGGCCGCGGACGATGAAGGCCCCCAGATCCTGGTCAGCGATATCCGCATGCCAGGTGGTTCCGGCCTGGACCTGCTTGAGAAAGTCAAAGCCAAACACCCCGGTTTGCCCGTCATCATCATGACGGCCTTCTCGGACCTCGATAGCGCCGTGAGCGCCTTCCAGGGCGGTGCGTTTGAGTACCTGCCCAAGCCGTTTGATTTGCCCAAGGCGGTGGAGCTGATTCGCCGTGCGGTGGAAGAAAGCCAGCGCGAAGAGGTCAGCGAAGAACGCATGGCCGAATCCCCCGAAATGCTGGGCCAGGCGCCCGCCATGCAGGACGTGTTCCGCGCCATTGGCCGCCTGAGCCAAAGCAACGTCACGGTGATGATCACCGGTGAATCGGGCTCGGGCAAAGAGCTGGTGGCGCGTGCGCTGCACAAACACTCCCCGCGTGCCGATGGCCCCTTTGTGGCCATCAACACCGCCGCCATTCCCAAAGACCTGCTGGAGAGCGAACTGTTCGGCCATGAGCGCGGTGCCTTCACCGGCGCACAAACCATGCGCCGTGGCCGTTTTGAGCAGGCCGATGGCGGCACGCTGTTCCTCGACGAAATTGGCGACATGCCGTTCGAGCTGCAAACGCGTTTGTTGCGTGTGTTGAGCGACGGGCATTTTTACCGCGTGGGCGGCCACAGCGCCGTCAAGTCGAATGTGCGCGTGATTGCCGCTACCCACCAGGACCTGGAGCAACGCGTCAAGGACGGTGTGTTCCGCGAGGACTTGTTCCACCGCTTGAACGTGATCCGCCTGCGCTTGCCGGCGCTGCGCGAGCGCAAGGAAGACGTGTCCATGCTGACCCGCCACTTCCTGCAGCAAAGCGCCAAGCAACTGGGCGTGGAGCCCAAACGCATCTCCGATTCCGCGCTGGCCTGGTTAGAGGGGTTTGGCTTTCCCGGCAACGTGCGCCAGCTCGAAAACATTTGCCACTGGCTCACCGTCATGGCCCCCGCCCAGGTGATTGAACGCAAGGACTTGCCGCCCGAGGTCAGCCTGGGGCGTTCGGAGTCTGGCGAACCGCTGCAGGCCAAACCTGTGTTGACCGCAGCGCCAGAGGCCCAGCTCAAGGACGTGCCGCTGGACCCGCACACCCATGGCCATGCTGCAGCCCACGAGTCAGAAGACCTGTCCCATGTGTTGGCGCGTGCCGCCGCCGCGCACGGCCCGCTGGAGGGCTGGGAAGCCGAACTGGAAACCGAGGCCGTGGCCTTGCTGGGCTCTGGCCAACCCGAGGTGTGGGACACACTGACCCGCCGTTTCGAGTCGCGCCTGATTCTGGCGGCCCTGGCCAACACCAAGGGTCGCCGCATCGAGGCCGCGCACAAACTCGGCATTGGCCGCAACACCATCACCCGCAAGATCCAGGAGCTGGGTCTGGAGTGATTGGTGGTGTTTCAGGGCTCTAGCCCGCGTGGATGCTGCGCAAGTAGCTCCTGAAACAATAGCAAAAAGCCGGCGCATGCGTCGGCTTTTTGTTTATGCGGCGGGGGCAATCTCCACCACCACCGGTGCGTGGTCGCTGGGGCGGTCGTTCTTGCGAGGCTGTTTGTCAATCGCGCAGGCGGTCACGCGGGGGCGCAGGGCTTCGCTCACCAGAATGTGGTCGATGCGCAGGCCGCGGTTGCGTCTAAAACCCGCGTCGCGGTAGTCCCACCAGCTAAAACTTTTGGGTGGATGGTCAAACAGGCGGTGGCTGTCGTGCAGGCCCAGGGCGATGAGCGCGCGCAGGTGGTAGCGTTCTTCTTCGGTGCAGTGGATGGTCTCGAACAGGGCTTCCGGGTCCCACACATCGTCGTCGTCAAAGGTGATGTTGTAGTCCCCCATCAGCACCAGCTGGGGGTGGCGTGTCAGTTCGTCCTTGACCCAGCGGCGCAGCGCGGTGAGCCATTCCATCTTGTACTCAAACTTGTCACTGCCGGGCTCCTGTCCATTGGGGAAGTAGGCGCCAATCACACGCACACCTTCGACGGTGCCGGTGATCACGCGCGCCATCTCGTCGTCAAAGCCGGGAATGTTCTTGAGCACGTCGGTGGCCGGCGTGCGGCTCAGCAGGGCGACGCCGTTGTAGGTTTTCTGGCCAAACCACTGGGCCTGGTAGCCGGCCGCCGCAAAGGCGTCGGCCGGGAACTTGTCGTCGGTGAGTTTGAGCTCCTGCAGCGCCAGCACGTCCACGGGATTGGCCGCCAACCAGTCCAGTACCTGCGGCAGGCGCACGCCCAAAGAGTTCACGTTCCAGGTGGCAAGTTTCATGGCGTCAGGCAGTATCGGGTCAGTGGGGATCGGCGCGCGCGATGCACCCACGGTGGGGGCGTTCTTGTGCGTACCTTGATTAGCGCCGCATTTTCGCACCTTGCGGGCAAGTTTTTGCACCCACTCGCGTTGGCGCTGCAGCTCAACGTTGGGCTTGGCAGCTGGCCAGCCAATCCTGAAATGTTTCCGCCGGCATGGGTCTGGCAAGGAAGTAGCCCTGTGCCATGTCGCAGCCCATGGCGAGCAGCAGGTCCCACTGCTCCTGGGTCTCTACGCCTTCGGCGACAGTGTGTCGGCCCAGGTCGTGCACCAGGTCAATGGTGGAGCGCACAATCAGAGCCGAGTCTTTGTTGGTCGGCAACTGGCGCACGAAAGATTGGTCTATTTTTATGTAACTCACGGGCAACTTTTGCAGGTAGCTCAATGACGAGTAGCCAGTGCCAAAGTCGTCGATGTACAACGGAATGCCATCCGCCTGAAGACCTTGCAGCACCCGCAGTGCCAGTTCTGCGTCTTCCATCACAGCGCTTTCGGTGATCTCCAATTCCAGCAGTCCGGTGCGAAGTCCTGCGGCGGCACGCCAGTTTCGAATCTGCTCCAGCAGTGTCTCGTCCCGCAGGTTGCGGGCGGACAGGTTCATGGCAATGGGCACGGCACACCGCTGGTCTTCCCACTGCCTGAGCAGCCGCACACCGGTCTGGATGACCCACTCGGTGAGCGGTTTGATCAGCCCTGTATGTTCTGCCAGACCGATGAATTCTCCTGGTGGAATGATCCCCCGCTCGGCATGCTTCCAGCGGACCAGGGCTTCGGCACCGCAGACACGGCCGGTGCGCATCTCCACCTTGGGTTGCAGGTACAGCATCAAGTCACCGGCTGCAATTGCGCGTTGCAGTTCTCCTGCCAGATTCAGCCGCTGGGTTTGGTCCTGGCTTTGGTGCGGATCAAACACCACATGGGATACGCCCATTTTTTTGGCTTGGTGCACCGCAATGTCCATGTGGCGGTACAGGTCGTGCGGGGTGTTTCCATGCGCAGGAAACAGGCTGACCCCCATGCGGGCAGACACCTGCAGCGCGATATCCGCCACGGGGAAGGGTTGTGCCAGCAAATCGTTGAGCCTGTGCACGGTTGCCAGCGCGGCTGTGGTGTCGCTGTCTGGTAGCAGGATGGCGAATTCGTCCCCCCGCAGTCGGGCTACACTGGCGTGCGCAGGGGCGGCTGCGCTGATGCGCGCGCCAAACTGCTGCAGCATCCGGTCCCCATGGCTGAAACCCAAGGCATCGTTGATGTCACTCAGGCGTTCAATATTGGCTTGCAGCACTGCAAAAGACTGTCCGTTTTGTGTGCTGGACGTGATGGTGGTGGACAGCAGTTCGGTGAACTGGGTCTCGTTGGGCAACCCCGTCAATGCGTCATAGCGCGTCAGCTGGTACATCGCGTTCTGGGTTCTCTGCTGCTCGGTGCGTGCCCGCAAGGTGGCAATCCCAAAGGCCAGGTCATCGGCAGATTCGCTCAGCAGTGCCACCTCGTCTGCACCAAAGGTATCGACTTCCACGTCGTAGATAGCCATGGCGCCGATGACCACACCATCCACCCAAATGGGGCAGGCCAGGGCAGACGCTGCAGTTTTTACCTGCGCGCGCCAGGGCTCATAGTTGGCATCGGTGGCCATGTCGGCCACCACCTGCGTCTGGCCCGTGCGTATGGCAGCACCCACCACACCGCGGCCATAGGTGTTGTCTGCCCAGGTCGTCTTGAGTTGTCGCAAGGCGGCAATGCCATCGGGGTAACCGTTTTCGGCCATGGCCAACAGCGACTGCTGAGGATCGTCCAACCGGTACCAGACGACGGCTATGCCATAGCCCCCCACGTTCACGATGGCTTCGCACATATGCTCCAGCAGGCTTTGTTCGGTGGTGGCGCGCAGCATGGTGCGGTTACCTGCGCTCAGCGTTTTCAGTGCGCGGGTGGCATGTTCCAGCTGGCGTACATGCAGTGCCAGCGCTGTGTTGAGCGCCTGGATATCCTCCTCCGCCCGTTTGCGCGCCGTGATGTCATTGCCCAGCACGTAGTAGCCAATCACCCGACCTTGGGCATTGTGTTTGGCGATGTATTGAATGACCTGCCACACACCGGGGAAGGGCTGCCAGTCATAGGTTTGGTTGGTACCTGCCAGCACCTCGGCAATCATCGGCGCGGCAATCGCGTAGCGCGCCTCTCCCAGAATCTCCTGCACCGTGCAACCGGTGAGGTTGGCGTGCGCGGGGGCAAATCGCTCCCGGTACTGCTGGTTCACATACACATAGCGCTGCTGTGCGTCCACGTAGGCAATCATGGCTGGCACATTGCTGATCACGCTTTGCAAATGGCCTTCGCTCTCCTGCAATTGCTGCGTCCGGTCCTGGACCCGCTGTTCCAGCAGCGTGTTGTAGTCGCGAATGGCGCGTTGGGCCTCGCGCGCGCCGGTTTCATTGCGAAACACAAGTACCACTCCAATGACCTGTCCGTCGCTGTCGCGGATGGGGGCCGCACTGTCGGCAATCGGGTATTCACTTCCGTCGCGCGCCACCAGCACGGTGTGGTTGGCCAGTTGCTGCACTTCCCCGGTCGCCAGTACTTGGGCGACTGGGTCAAATGCCGCTGCCCGCGTGTGTTCGTGAACGATGTGAAAAACCTCTGCCACGGGCCGCCCAACTGCCGCTTGCAGATGCCAGCCGGTCAGCTGCTCTGCCACCGGATTCATGCGTGTGACGCGGCCCAGCAAGTCGGTGGCCAGCACCGCATCGCCAATCGAGTTCAGTGTGGTGGCCAGGTTTCTTTCGTTGTCTGCCAGGGCACGCTGGCTGGCCCGGGTGTCTTGCAGTTGGCGCCGAATCAACACATACGTAGCAGCCAGCAAGGCGAGAAGCAGGCCAGCCACCAGAAGCCCCATGTAGACCATGACCGTCCGGGTGCTCGCCTGCTCGCTATTGCGCGCGGACAACAAACGGGTTTCTTCCTGCTCCAGGGCTTGCAGCAAGTGATTGACCTGCGCACGGGTCTCGCGCAATGGCGCACTGGCCGCAAAGGCATTGGCTGCCTCCGCGCCCTGTGTTTTCCGCAACATTTCCACTTGCCTGGAAATAACCAAACGTTGATTGATCACATCACGCAACTGGGACCAGCGCGCCTGCTGCACCGGATTGTCTGTGGTCAGCTGTTGCAGCTGGGTCAGTGTCTTCTCGCGGGCGGCAATACGCAGGTCGCGCTCGGTGATATGGGTCGTGTCACCAGAAACCCGAAAGCTCTGCGTGCTCAGCTCAATCTGGAGTGTGTCTGCACGGATATAGGCCACACTGCCCAGTACCTGATGGGTATGTGCCACCAGACTGGCAGCATCAGCGGCGTCTTGGGCGAGCTTCCAGGCAGCCGTGATAAGCGCAGAGACCACACAGGCAGCGGCCACAAATGCGGCAAGTACCTTGGTTTCAAAGCTGGAGCGTGAGTACACGGGATGTTCCCAACCTGCGATGTGTGACGCATTCATTCTGCATCAGATGCCGGGAGCGGTCCAACATGGAAAAAAGCCCCCCAAGCTTGCAGCGTGGAGGGCATGTGGGCCAACTTGGGCTAGTCTTTTTTTATGAACCAGGCGTCGGTTGCCTTGCGTTCCCAGGCGGCCAGTTGCAGTTCGGCTTCGTCCTTGGCCAGGCCGTAGCGCTCCTGGATTTTGCCGGCGAGCTGGTCACGCCGGCCGGCGACAACGTCCAGGTCATCATCGGTGAGTTTGCCCCATTGCTCTTTGGCATGGCCGGTCAGTTGTTTCCAGTTACCTTCAATGTGATTCCAGTTCATGGTGTTCCTTGGGTGATGTGTTGACGTTGAAAGCGAGAGGGGCAAGTGCCCCACCAAGTCAAGGACGGACGGTGATTTCGTTCTTGACAGCCTTCACGCCCTTGACGCCCCAGGCCAGTGTGGCTGCGGTGACCTTCTCGTCACCGCTCTTGGCGAAGCCCGACAACATCACGGTGCCATTGAGTGTTTCCACGCTGATGGCGGCGGCATCCACCGTTTTGTTCTCGACAAAGCGGCTCTTCACGGCGGCGGTGATGGCGGTGTCATCCACATAAGCCCCTACGGTAGATTGCCCGCGTTGCACGGCGCAGCCGGTCGCAGTCAGGGTGAGCAGGGCGGCAAAAGTCAGGGCGAGGATGGTGCGAAAGTTCATGGTAAATCTCCAATGGATCGGTGAGTGGATGTTCGGATGGGGGGAGGTAGTGACAGGGCCCCACTACCGGTAGGCGGTACCAGGGGATCAGTTTCTTCGGAAGAAACCGAACAGGTAACTCACCACGGCGAGTACCAGGAAAACAAAGAACAAGATCTTGCCAATCTCTACCGCGCTGGCGGCAATGCCGCCAAAGCCAAAGAGGGCAGCGATCAGGGCAATGACAAAGAAGACAACGGTGTAGTGCAGCATTTCTGGGTTCCTCCAAGGGGTGCCCCAGTGTGCGTGCCATGGCCTTGATTGGCGATCAGGCAGTTTGCCGTCTGCGTGTGGGCCAAGCGCGCAAGCGCGCGTAGGACCCCTCCGACAGGCTCAGGCCGCAGCGGGGGTGTGCTGGGGCAGGCGCGCCAAAATCTGCGTGCCCTGCCCAGGGTGCGACTGCAGGTGCAGGCTGCCGCCCTCGGCCCCCACCCGAAAGCGCATGCCCACCAGGCCGTAGGCGGACTGTGGTTTGGTGCCGGTGCTGAAGCCGACCCCATCGTCACGCACCGACACCTCCACCTGGCCGGTGCGGGTGCACAACCCGATCCAGACATGGTGCGCCTGCGCGTACTTGGTGATGTTGGTAATGGCCTCTTGCACCAGGCGGTACACCACCAGTTCGGCCGAGGGGCGCAGCGCCACCGGTTCCAGCTGGCAATGCACCGCCACGCCGGATTGGGCGGCGTACTCGCGCGCCAGAATTTCCAGCGCAGCCACCAGGCCCAGGTTGCTCAGCGACGAAGGGCGAAGATCCTCAATGATGCTGCGCCCCAGTGCAATGCCGCTGTTGAGTGTGGCCACCAAGTGGGCTAAAAGCTCCAGCGTCTCGGGCGCGCTGCTGGCCAGGCGTGATTTGATGCGCGCCGCATCCAGCTTGGCCGAGGTCAGCAATGAACCCAGCTCGTCGTGCAGGTTGCGCGCCAGGCGTTGGCGTTCGTCTTCGCGGGCGGTTTGCAAATGCTGGGCCAGTTCGATCAGCTCCGCCGTGCGGTGGGTCACCTCCACCTCCAGGCGGTCCCGTTCCAGCTGCACCACGCGCTGCAGCTCCATTTCCTGCAGCTTCAGCGCTTGCGACTGGCGCAGGTAGAAAAACAAGGCCAGCAGGCTGATGGCGCTGAGCAGCGCCACCCCAAACCGCCCCAAGGCCAGGGTGCCGTCCAGCTCGGCGCGGCTGGCGCTCACGGCCCGGGTCTGGTACTCCAGCAGCTCGGCACTGGTGGCGCGGATGGCATCCATCTTTTCGCGGCCAATATCCGTCATCAAAATTTCCTGCCCGGCCTTGCCGCGGCCCTCTTCATACAGCTGCAGCGTCAGCGCCAACTCGGACAGTTTGGTCTCGGTCAGTTGGTGCAGGCGCTGCAACAGGGCCTGGGACTCGGGGTCGGTGCCGTAATAGGCATCCAGCACACGGTAGGCCTCATCGACGCGCTGCAGCGCTTGGGCGTAGGGCTCCAGGTACTCCTGGCGTCGCGTCAGCAGGTAGCCGCGCTGGCCGGTTTCGGCGTCCAGCATGCTGCGCTCCAGCACCTGGATCTGGGTGCGCGCCGCCCCCATGTCGCTGATGTCTTTCAGGGTACCCGCCGAACGCCAGTAGGACACCTCACTGATAAAGACCACGGCCGCCGCAGCGGCCAAGGCCAACCCCATGACCCAAGGATTGCGTTGGAAGATAGTGAGCGTTTTCATGGGCTTGGCGTGCAGCGAACTGTGGGATCATGCCGCATGACTATTTTCCCGTGCCCATGATCCGGATTGCCATCGTTGACGACCATGCCATGGTGCGCGCCGGGCTGCGCCAGTTTTTTGCGGACCAGCCGGATTTTTCGGTGGTGGCCGAGGCGGTGAATGGCCGCGAGGCACTGGACATCGTGCGCCAGGGCGAGGTGGATGTGATGGTGATGGATATCGCCATGCCCGACCACAGCGGGGTGGACGCCCTGGTGGCGATCAAGGCGCGGGCGCCCGATCTGCCGGTGCTGATCTTGAGCGGCTTTGCCGAGGTGCACTACGCCACCACCTTGCTGCGCCAGGGTGCCAGTGGCTACCTCAACAAGGACTGCGACCCCGAGGACATCGTCAAGGCCATCCGCACCGTGCACCGCGGGCGCAAGTACATCACGCCCGGTGTGGCTGAACTGTTGGCCGACGGATTGGCCGACGGGGGCGACAAGCCCTTGCACACCCAGCTGTCCGAGCGTGAGCTGCAGGTGTTTCTGCGCCTGGCCAAGGGGGAAACCGTGGGCCACATTGCCACCAGCATGTCGCTGAGTGTCAAAACCGTGAGCACCTACCGCACCCGCGTGATGGAAAAAATGCGCCTGGAGTCGAATAGCGACCTGACCTACTACGGCCTCAAAAACGGCCTGATCCAGTAGCCGTGGCATCAGGCGGCTGACGCAGGGCACAGGCCGGTGGCGGCCAGCGTTTGGCAGTAAAGAATCAGCGCCTCGATCTCTGTGGACTTGTCAAACACCTGCTCTGCCCCGAGCGCCAGGCAGGTGGCGCGGATGTCCGGGGTGGCGTAGTTGCTGAGCACGACCATATGCCTTTTGGGCCCGGTGTGGCGCGCGGTGCGCAACACCCCCAAGCCAGAGCCACTGCGCAGGAAGATATCCACGATCACCAGACTGGCCTCATGCGTGGGGTCGGACAGCCACTGCAGCGCGGCCGGCTCGTCTGCGGCCACCCCCACCACAGTGACAGGGGTGAGTTCTTGCAGCGTGGCAATCAGGCTTTGCTGGATGACCGGGCTGTCTTCGACGAGAAACGTGGTGAGCACGGGCGTGGCGTTTGGTGGCGGTGAGGCTGCCCAGTGTGCCTGCAAACCATGGCCTCGGCCATGGGGCACCAACCCGCCTGTGTGTAGGACAGGACCTACAGCCATCTGCGGCGCCGTCCGCTAGGCCGGTGGCCGCGGTCTGCAGATACTGCAGGCATCAGATTTTGCTGATGTTCCATAACAAGGTCGTTCCATGAAACATACATCCATTTCCCTGCGCAGCACCGGGCTTGTGCTGGCCCTGCTGGTCCTGAGCGGCTGCGCCGGCATGACCACCCGCGAAAAGAACACCGCCGTGGGCGCCGCCATCGGCGGTGTGGCGGGCAACATCATCGGGGGCGGTAGCGTGCTGGGTACGGCCGCCGGTGCGGCCGCGGGTGGCGTCATCGGCCACCAGGCCACCAAAAAGTAACTCAGGCGCGTGTGTACGTCACAAAGCTGAACGCCAGCCCGCTGGCCGCTACCTGGCGCTCGCGGGCGGTCTCTTGCCAGGCCGGGCCCAGCGTGGGGGCGAAGGCATCGCCCGCAAAATTGTGTTCAATCTCGGTCACCACGGCCGTGCGGGCCAGCGGCTCGGCCAGCGCGTAGAGCTGGGCACCACCGATCACCCATACGTCTGCAGATTGCTCACAAAGTTGTAGCGCTTCGCGCAGGTTCTGTGCGGGCTGAGCCCCTATTTCATTCCAATCTGGCTGGCGTGTCACCACAATGTTGGTGCGCCCGGGCAGTGGGCGAAATTTGGGCGGCAACGAATCCCAGGTCTTGCGCCCCATGATCACCGGGCAGCCCAGCGTGGTGCGCTTGAAGTGCGCCAGGTCCTCGGGCAGGTGCCAGGGCAGGGTGCCGTTGATGCCGATCACGCCATTGGCGGCGCGGGCATAGATCAGGTGCAGGCGTGGGCCCGTGGTTTGCGCCATGCTCACACCGCCACCGGTGCCTTGATGGCGGGGTGGCACTCGTAGCCCTGCACCTCAAAGTCTTCAAACTGGTAGTCGAAGATGCTCTCGGGCTTGCGCTTGATGCGCAGCGTGGGGTAGGCCCTGGGCGCGCGGCTCAGTTGCAGTTCCACCTGCTCGGTGTGGTTGCTGTAGATGTGGCAGTCGCCGCCGGTCCAGATGAAGTCGCCCACGTCCAGGTCGCACTGCTGGGCCACCATGTGGGTGAGCAGCGCATAGCTGGCAATGTTGAAGGGCACGCCCAAAAAGATGTCGGCACTGCGCTGGTACAGCTGGCAACTGAGTTTGCCGCGCCCACCCTCGGTCTGTGCCGGGGCCACATAAAACTGGAAGAAGGCGTGGCAGGGCATCAGGGCCATCTTGTTCAGCTCCGCCACGTTCCAGGCGCTCACGATGATGCGGCGGCTGTCGGGATTGCTCTTGAGGGTTTTGATGACGTCGGCAATCTGGTCGATGTGGCCGCCGTCCGGTGTGGGCCAGCTGCGCCACTGCACACCGTACACCGGGCCCAGGTCGCCGGTCTCGGGGTTGGCCCATTCGTCCCAGATGCTCACGCCGCGCTCTTTGAGCCAGTTGTTGTTGGCAGAGCCGGTCAGGAACCACAGCAGCTCCTGGATGATGGAGCGCAGGTGCACCTTCTTGGTGGTGACCAGCGGAAAGCCTTCGTTCAAATCGAAGCGCATCTGGTAGCCAAACACGCTCTTGGTACCGGTGCCGGTGCGGTCGGCCTTGAACACACCCGTGGTGTGCACATGGCGCATGAAGTCTTCGTATTGGCTGCGCACGGGGCGGGGTGAGGTGGTGCTGGTCATGGGAAGAATTTTAGTGGTCTGTGTGGGGGCGGGTGTCAGGTCATGCGGTCCAAGGCGACGGCCAGCGCCAACAGCCCCAGCAGAATGAGCACCACCACCGGCATGACCGCACCCAGCCCGGCCCAGGTGGCCAGCAACCCAAAGGCGGCCGGAATGACCGAGCCCCCGGCGTAGGCAAAGGTCATTTGCCGGCCAATGACGGTGCGGGCCACGTCGTCCGGAAAACGGCGTGCCGTTTCATGCATCAGCGACGGAAATACCGGCGCACAACCCAGACCCATCAGCACCAGGCCCAAACTGGCCGCACTGCCAAACACGGCTGGCAAGGCAAACACCAAAGCGCCCGCCGTGGCCACCGCAATGCCCAGCCGCACCAGCCGGCGGTTGCCCAGCCGGTTGGCCACCAGGCCCACGGCAAAGCGCCCGGCGGTGATGGAGCCAAAGTACACCGACACCCAGATGCCCGCTTGCGCCTGTGTGAGGCCGCGGTCGGTGACCAGAATGCTGGCGGCCCACAGGCCGGTGCCCATCTCGGCTGCCACATAAAACAAAAACAGCGTGGGCGCCAGCCACAGCGCCAGCGGGCGCACCGGTTTGAAGGCTACCGCACCGTGGGCCTCTTCGTTGGCTGGCGGCTTGGAGTGTTCTTTGGCCCAGAGCGACAGGGTGGCAAACAGCACCACGGCCAGTGTCAGCTGCATCAGGCCTATGCTGCGCACACCCAGCGCCCAGCCACCACTGCTGGCCAGCGCCAGGCCCATGATCAGCGGGCCGGTGGTGGCGCCCACGCCCCAGAAGCCGTGCAGCCAGTTCATGTGGCGCGACGAGTAGTGTGCGGCCACAAAGTGGTTCAGGCTGGCATCTACCGCACCGGCGCCCAGGCCCAGTGGCACACCCAGCGCCACCAGCCAGCCAAATGATGGCGCGACCGCAAAGCCCAGCAGCGCCAGTGCCGTCATCAGGCAGCTGGCGGCCACCACTGCACCGGTGCCTATGCGCTTGGCAATGGCCCCGGCAAAGAAGCTGGCCGTGGCCGAGCTGATGGTCATGGCGATGGTGATGGCGCCCACCGCCGCCAGCGGTTGGCCCATGTCGGCGCGGATGGCGGGCCAGGCCACGCCCAAAATGCCGTCGGGCAGCCCCAGGCTGATGAAGGACACATACACAATGCCCAAAAGAATGAGGTGCGCCACAGTGGGCTCCTGAATGCGGGGTTGATGGGAAGGGCTATTTTTATGCCAAATATGGCCCTAGACCACGTGGTAATTGCGCGAGCAGCTACTCTATTGATAGCACTCTGCCTGGATTCATCAGATTTTTCGGATCTAGCGCGCCCTTGATGGCACGCATGGCGCTCAGCGCGACCGGCGATTTGTGGTGTGCCAGCTTCTCGCGCTTGAGGCTGCCAATGCCGTGCTCCGCAGAAATCGATCCGTTGTAGCGGTCTACCACCTCGTACACCAGCGCGTTGATCGGGCCTTCCTGGTCGCGCAAAAACGCTTCGGCATCGGCACCCTCGGGGGCTTGCACGTTGTAGTGCAGGTTGCCGTCGCCCAGGTGGCCGTAGTTCACCAGGCGCACGCCGGGGAAGTGCTGCGCCAGCAGGGCGTCCACCTCGGTCACAAAGGCGGGTATGCGTGACACGGCGATGGAAATGTCGTGCTTGATGTTCAGGCCCTCTTGGGCCTGCGCCAGCGGAATGCTCTCGCGGATGTGCCACAGCGCGCGGGCCTGGGCAATGTTCTCGGCCACCACGGCGTCGAGCACGCAGCCTTGCTCCAGCGCGGCTTCCAGCAGGCGTTCGAACTGCGCGCGGGCATGGCTCTCCGACTCATGGTCGGAGTTTTCCAGCACCACGCAGTAGGGCGACAAGCCGCCAAACGGCACGTTCTGTTGCGGGAAGTGTTTGCGCACCAGGCTCAGCGCAAAGTCGCCCATCACTTCAAACCCGGTCAGGCCGGCGTTCAGGTGTTTGTGCGCCAGGCCCAGCAGCTGCACCGCCGCGTCCAGCGAGGGAACGGCGGCAAAGGCGGTCAGCTGGGCGGCGGGCAAGGGGTACATGCGCAAGGTGGCCGCGGTGATCACGCCCAGCGTGCCTTCGGAGCCGATGAACAGGTGGCGCAGGTCGTAGCCGGTGTTGTCTTTGCGCAGGCCGGTCAGGCCGCTCCAGACTTCGCCCTGTGCCGTCACCACTTCCAGGCCCACGCACAGCTCGCGCGTGTTGCCGTAGCGCACCACCTGCGTGCCGCCCGCATTGGTGGCCAGGTTGCCGCCAATGGTGCAGCTGCCTTCGGCGGCCAGGCTCAGGGGGAACAAAAAGCCTTCTTTCTCACACGCCTCTTGCAGCGTTTGCAGCACGCAGCCGGCCTCTACCGTCACGGTCAGGTTGGCCGCGTCGATGGCGCGGATGCGGTTCAGGCGCTGCAGGCTTAGCAGCACCTGGGTGCCCGTGGCGTCGGGGATGGAGCCCACCACCATGCCGGTGTTGCCACCCTGGGGCACCAGGCTCACGCCAGCGGCCGCACAGGCTTTCACCACGGCGGCCACTTCGTCGGTGCTGCCGGGGCGCACCACGGCCAGCGCATGGCCGCGTTCGCGTTTGCGCCAGTCTTGCTCGTAGGCGGTCAGGTCGCCGTCGGTGAGTACATGGGCGTCGCCCACCAGGGTGCGCAGCGTGGCGCGCAAAGTTTCGGTATCGGTCATGGGGCAGGGCGGGTGGTCTGTTCGTCGGGGGCTGCGGCCAGCTTGGCGTGTTTGAGGCGCAGGCGGATATGGGCGGTGCATGCCACAAAGAGCACGATGCACAGCAGCACCTCCAGCAGGGCCAGCCAGTTGCCGGGCGCCTTGTCGCTCCAGGCGCGCACCACGCCTTCGGTGAAATACAGCCACACCATCAGGCTGACCCAGCGGTAGGTGTACATGCGGTTCTTGAGCAGGCCCGCCAGCGGAATACACAGGGGCAACACCTTGATGGCCAGTGTGCCGCTGCCGGTGGGTGCCAGCCACAGCTCCCACAGCAGGCCCAGCAGGATCAGGCCCAGGGTGCTGGCCACTGCCACGCGGCGACTGAGCTGCACGGTGTGGGACGAGGAAGGGGGGAGGAGGGTTGCTTGCATAGGTAAGCCGCGTAGCTTAAAACAAATGCCGGTGCCGGGCGGCCCCGCGGGCCCCATTCCCCGGCGGGGGGGCGGTTTTCCCCTCTTGCTGGCGGGCAGCGATAGGAATAGGCTGGACCTGTCCTGTGGGCGCTAGGAGTCGGGCTATGGCAGCAAACCTTCTGCGGTGGATGGCATTCGGTGGTCTGTGGCTGGGTGTGTGGGCAGGCGCGCAGGCGCAGTGCAGCCGCATGGTGGTTACGGCCGACCCGGCTTACCCGCCTATGCACTGGTACGACGGGGAGACCCTGCAGGGCGCCAGCATCGAGATTGCCAAGCACGTGTTGACCGACCTGGGCATTGCCTACGAGGTGCGCTACCAGGGGCCGTTCCCGCGCATCATGACCCTGGCCGAGCGCGGCGAAGTGGACATGGTGGCCACGCTCAAGAAAACACCCGAGCGCGAGGCCTTTTTGCTCTACCCCAAGACGCCCGCGCTGTCCAACCCGGTGGCGGTGTTCGGGTTTCGCGAGCATCCGTTTGAGTTCAAGGACCGTGTGGACCTGGTGGGCCTGCGAGGCGGCATTACCCGGGGCAATGTGTTTGGCGGCGGGGTGGACGAGTACCTGCGCGAGCGCCTGAACATCCAGGAGTCCAACAGCCCGGAAAGCAACTTCGACAAACTCGCGCTGGGGCGTCTGGATTACTTCATCACCGGCTACTACACCGGCATGGCGCTGCTGCTCAAGCGGGGCGATGAAGAGCGTTTTGTGGTGAAAACCCCGTTTTTGACCGACACCCCAAACTACCTGGTGCTCACCCGCAACGGCAAATGTGCCGACAAGCTGGAGCAGATCGACGCCCGCCTGGCGCTGCTGAAAAAGACCGGGGTGCTGGAGGAGTTGATCCGCAAGAGCTTCCAGAAATGGAAGGCGCAGCCCACTCTGGCGGAGCGTTAGCCGCAGCCCCTGCGGTGGCTGGTGGCATCATAGCGGGATGCAACTGATCGAACGTCTGAAACCCTGGCTGCGCGACGTGGCCAGCATCCCTTGGCGAGACGCCGCCTTCACGCTGCGCGAGCGCTTCCGCGAAGACCGCCTGGGCCTGACCGCCAGCAGCCTGACCTTCACCACCACCATTGCGCTGGTGCCGTTTATTACCGTGGCGCTGGCGGTGTTCACCGCCTTCCCCATGTTTGCCAAGTTTCAGGATGTGTTGCAGAAATGGCTGATTGAGAGCCTGGTGCCCGACAACATTGCCCGCCAGGTGCTGGGCTACCTGAACCAGTTTGCCGGCAAGGCCAGCCGCCTGGGCGTGGCCGGTCTGGCCATTTTGCTGGGCACGGCGCTGGCGCTCATTTTCACCATCGACCGCACGCTCAACAGCATCTGGCGCGTGCGCAAGCGCCGCGCCCTGGGCCAGCGTGTGCTGATCTACTGGGCTGCCATCACGCTCGGGCCCTTGTTGCTGGGGGCCAGCTTGTCGCTCACCTCGTACGCCGTGTCGGCGTCCAAGGGGCTGGTGGGCGGGCTGCCGGGTGGCGTGAGCCTGCTGCTGGACAGCCTGCAGTTTGTGCTGGTGGCGTCTGGCATGGCAGCCATGTTTCACTACGTGCCCAACACCCAGGTGCGCTGGGGCCACGCGTGGATGGGCGGGCTGTTTGTATCGGCCGGCATGGAACTGGCACGCAAGGGGCTGGCCCTGTATTTGAGCAAGGTGCCCACGTATTCGGTGGTCTACGGCGCCTTTGCCACAGTGCCCATTTTGTTGATCTGGATTTATGTGGCCTGGGTCATCGTGCTGCTGGGCGCAGCCCTCACGGCCTACCTGCCCAGCCTGATCGCCGGCGTGCCACGCCGCCGCCTGGGCCACGGCTGGCAGTTCCAGCTGGCGCTGGAATCCTTGCAATTGCTGGAGCGTGCCCGCTCCGGCGCTGACAAGGGCCTGACCCTGACCCAGCTACGCACCACCTTGCAGGTAGACCCGCTGCGGCTGGAGCCGGTGCTGCAAATGCTGGTGGAGCTGGACTGGGTGGGCCAACTCAGCGAAGCCGGGGCAGACGGCGCGCAAGCCCGCTACGTGCTGCTGGCCGACCTGGACGGCACGGTGCTGGAGCCGCTGATGCGCGCGGCCCTGCTCAAGCCCGATGCCGTGACCGAGAATTTATGGAGAATTGGCCGCTGGCCCGCAACTACCTTGCGCGAGGCGCTACAAAAATAGTAGCGGTGTGGTGGCGGTGGACTCCGCACTCTGCAAACGCAAAATGCGCCCATGCCCTGACGCCCACTCGCGAGCTCACAACCCAAACGGCAGCGAGTCGTCTAAGCCTTTGGACTGTGCTGCCCGCAGCCAGCCTCAGAAGCGATAGTTGGCTCCCACGAAAATGCCTTGGGTATCCAGATTGGCCTTGTGGACCAAGGTTCCGCCGGAGTTATTGGTGCTCGTGACTTCTGTTTCTGTCGAGACACTGCCAAACTTTGTGTAGAGGTATTCGCCCCTCAGTGCCCAATTTTTGGTCAGCGCGTATTCGCTACCAAAGCCGAGGCTGGTGCCAGTCACCCAAGCCGATGTCGAGGCCCGGGAGTAGCCACTGAAAGCATTGTCGGAGAAGGTGGAGTTCAACTGCAGCCGCGTGGCTGCAATGCCCGCAGTCACATAGGGCAGCCAATTCTGCTGTGCCCATCCGAGCCGAAGACGCAACCCGGCCATCCAGTCTGCGGAGATGGTCTTCCTGCGGGTCATTTGCGCAGTAGGTACCGTCTCGTAGGTCTCGGTCGTTACATATTCTTTGTGAAGGGAAAGGCTATTGGCGCTTGCCTCTACCCCGACGAACACATTCCCGTACTGCTTGCCGTAGCCAACGAGCAGACCGCCAGACGCGCCCGTTTGACCCAACTGGTGGGTTCCGGAGCGGGCAATCTGCGCGGCATCGGTTGCGTCCAGGTACTTGGTTGTACCGACCACCATACTCACATCCGAGCGGCTGTCTATTGCGCCAATTTGGCCGCCAGCATAGAAACCCGACCAGTCAACACCCGACCCGGTCTGAGCCAGGGCGCCACTGCCAATCCCGCCTGTCAATGCGGCAAGGGTCCAAAAAAATAAGCGCTTCACGTGCAACCTCCAACTCTAAGCATGGGACATTCAGCGAGCCATCGACGCGTGCCACCCGACAAATTTCGCTGCATGGATACTAAGCGAAATTAATCCCGCTAACGACTTGCGTCCACGTGGTGGATCGCAAGCTTCGCGGGTCTCCATCCATTACTTGCGATATATACGAAATCGGGCTGTGGTGCTTATGGTGTATGCTCGACCAGCTATTTAATTTATAGCAAATAGCCCGCGCCATCGCGCCAATTTTCTGCTCAGAACCTGATCTTCCCGACCCAAATATCGCGGTACATGCACCAGTCCCCCATAAAGCTGTAGAGCGGACGCTTGAAGCTGGCGGGCTTGTTTTTCTCAAAGCCAAAGTGGCCCACCCAGGCAAAGCCGTAGCCGCACAACAAGCCATACAGCAGGTACTGCGGCTTGCCGGTGGCCAGCAGCATGGCCAGGCACACCAGCGTGAGGCTGGAGCCTACAAAGTGCAGGCGGCGGCAGGTGGTGTTGCTGTGTTCGCCCAAGTAAAAAGGGTAGAACTCCGCAAAGCTGTGGAAGCTGCGCGGGTCCACGGCGGTGGGGCTGGGGGTGTGGGTGGCGTCCATGGTCGCTCTCCTGACTGGTAGTGCGCCATGGTCGGGCAGAGCGCTTGCGCTTGGCAAGCGCACTTGCCCTAGGTGCTGGCCAAAAACTGTCGCATGGCGGACAGGGTTTGCTCCGGGGCTTCGGTCATTTGGTGGTGGCCCACGGGCACCATGTGCAGCACGGTGCGGGCTGCGCGCTGGCGGGCGGCAGCCAGCAGCAGTTGCGCGGCTTTGGGTGTGGTCATCTGGTCTTGCTCGCCCAGTACAAACAGCACCGGGCACAGCACCTGTGCCATGGCTTCTTCACCACCCGCGTAGTTGTTGCAGGCCGAGAATCCGCGGTGGAACACATTGACCGCCGTGTTGCTGGCCAGCACGCGGCGGCCCAACGCCATGCTGCTGCCGTATACCCAGGTGCCCGGCCCCAGTGCCGAGGGCGGTGCGGCCAGCGTGCTGCGCGAAAACACGTTCACCATGGTCAGCGCCTTCATGGGCTCACTGAGGGATGTTTCCAGCAACGCGGGCGACACCTTCATGGGGTAGGCCGTGCCCACCAGCACCAAGTGGGTGGCGCGTTCTTTCAAACGCGCAGCCGCTTCCAGCGCAATCAGCGAGCCCCAGCTGTGACCGATCAGTGCGGCTTTGTCCACACCTGCCGCATCCAGCAGCGCGACGATGAAATCTGCTGCGGCTTCCACGCTGGCAGGCGCCTCGCCGCCGCTGCGGCAGTGGCCGGGCAGGTCCACGGCCAGCACGTTGTAGCCGTGGTGGGCCAAGTAGCGGCTTTGCAGGATCCAGACGCTGTGGTCGTTGAGCACGCCGTGGATGAAGACCACCGTGGGTTTGGCGGCATCAAAAGGTTTGCCGCCGGTGTAGCAGTAGGCCGCGGCGCCGTTGACAGTGAGTTCCATGGTCAGGCTCCTGCTTTCTCGGCCGCCTTGAGCGCGCGCTTCAGGTCGTCCATCAAATCGTCCGGGTCTTCCAGGCCTATGGACAGGCGGATGGTGCCCTGCGTGATGCCACCGGCGGCCAGCGCCTCGTCGCTCATGCGGAAGTGGGTGGTGCTGGCGGGGTGGATCACCAGGCTGCGGCAGTCGCCCACATTGGCCAAGTGGCTGAAGACCTTGAGTGTTTCAATGAACTTTTTGCCCTGCTCGCGGTTGCCTTTCAGGTCAAAACTGAAGACCGAGCCCGCGCCTTTGGGCAGCAGCTTTTGCGCCAGCGCATGGCTGGGGTGGCTCTCCAGCAGCGGGTGGCCCACACGGCCCACAAAGGGCTGGCTGGCCAAGAACTCCACCACCTTTTCGGTGTTGCTGATGTGGCGCGCCATGCGCAGGCCCAGTGTCTCGATGCCCTGCAAAATCAGCCAGGCGGTGTGCGGGCTCATGCAGGCGCCAAAGTCGCGCAGGCCTTCGCGGCGTGCGCGCAGCAGGAATGCGCCTACCGTGCTTTCCTCGCTGAAATTCATGTGGTGGAAGCCCTCGTAGGGCACAGCCAGTTCGGCAAAACGGCCGGTGGCCGCATGGGCGCGGGCCCAGTCAAAGCTGCCGCCGTCCACCACCACGCCGCCAATCACCGTGCCGTGGCCGCTGAGGAACTTGGTGGCCGAGTGGTAGACCAGGTCGGCGCCTTGCGCAAACGGCTGCACCAGCCAGGGCGATGTGAGGGTCGAGTCCACCAGCAGCGGCACACCGGCCTCGTGCGCAATCTGCGCAATGGTCGGTGTGTCCAGCACGTCCAGCCCGGGGTTGCCCACGGTTTCGCCAAAAAACAGGCGTGTGTTGGGCCGCACGGCGGCACGCCAGCCGTCCACATCGCCGGGTTTCACAAAGGTGGTGTCGATGCCAAAACGGCGCAGCGTGTAGTGCAGCAGGTTTTGCGAACCGCCGTAGAGCGCGGTGCTGGCGACGATATGGCCGCCTGCGCCCATGAGCGTGGCGACCGCCAGGTGCAGGGCGGCCTGGCCGCTGGACGTGGCGATGGCGCCAATGCCACCTTCGAGTGCGGCCATGCGCTGCTCAAACACGGCGTTGGTGGGGTTGCTGATGCGGCTGTACACATGACCCGCACGCTCCAGGTTGAACAGCGACTGCGCGTGTTCGCTTGACTCGAACACAAACGAGGTGGTGAGGTGGATGGGCACGGCGCGGGCGCCCGTGGTGGGGTCGGGTGCGGCACCCGCGTGCAGGGCCAGTGTGTCAAAGCCGGGGTCAGCGTAACCAGGCATGGGGTTCTCCGGTGAAAGTCACTTGGTAATCGGGATGAAACTGGGGCATTGTGGGCTATATTTGATGCTCAGTTTCAATCCCAGTGTCACGAGGAAGTCCCCATGAAAGTCAGCGATATCCTGCGCGTTAAAGGCGGTACGCTTTTCACCACCACGCCGGAAGACACCCTGGCCGATGCCGCCCAGCTCATGGCCGAAAAAGACATTGGCTCGCTGGTCGTGATTTCCCACGGGCTGGTGGTGGGCATGCTGACCTTCCGCGAGGTGATTCAGGCGGTTGTCAAAAACGGCGGCGCCTTTGGCACCACCAGCGTCTACCGCGCCATGGACCCCGGCCCGTTGACCTGCACCATGGAAACCGAGATGGATGAAGTGCGCCGCATGATGCTGGAGCGCCACGCGCGCTACATGCCCGTCATCGACAACCGCATGCTCATGGGGGTGATCAGCTTCTACGACGTGGCCAAGGCCGTGGTGGACAGCCAGAACTTCGAGAACAAGATGCTCAAGGCCTACATCCGCGACTGGCCCGAAGGCGAAGACGCCAAGCCCGAAGCCGAGAACACCTGAGCAGCGGCGCAGACTAGGCCCGATGAGGATGAAGGGCAATTTGCCGCCGGGCCGCCCCAAGGCAAATTAGCCCCCTCGGGGGGCAGCGACCCGCGCAGCGGCGGAGCGTGGGGGCAATTCTTTAGCCTTCACTGGCGTGGATCATGTCCCGCACCCGCGGGTAAATCTGCTGGTTCCACTTGCGCCCACTGAACACACCATAGTGCCCGACCCCGGTCTGCACATGGTGTGTTTTTTTATACGGGCGCACGCTGCTGCACAGGTCTTGCGCAGCCACCGTCTGGCCCACGGCACAAATGTCATCACGCTCGCCTTCCACCGTCATCAGGGCCGTGCGGCGGATGGCGGCAGGGTTGACGATACGGTCTTTGTAGCTCAGCTTGCCTAGTGGCAGGTCGTAGGTCTGGAAGACTTTCTCCACCGTCTCCAGGTAAAACTCGGCTGGCAGGTCGTTCACCGCCAGGTACTCGTCGTAGAACACCCGGGTCACGTTGGCTTTTTCCAGGTCGCCGTTCACCAGGTGCTGGTACAGGTCTTTGAACGACTGTTTGTGCCGGTCCAGGTTCATGCTCAAAAACGCGCTGAGCTGCACAAAACCCGGGTACACGCGGCGCATGTAACCCTTGTGGGGCAGGGGCACATGGCTGATCAGGTTTTTCTCGAACCAGTCAATCGGTTTGCTCACCGCCAGCTTGTTCACCTCGGTAGGGTTCACACGGCAGTCCACCGGGCCCGCCATCAGGGTGAGGCTGCGCGGCTGGGCCGGGTCGTCGTCTTCGGCCATGAGGGCCGTGGCTGCCAGTGCCGCCACACAGGGTTGGCACACCGCAATCACATGGGTGCCGGGGCCTATGGTCTGGGTGAAGCGGATCATGTGGTCGATGTAGTCATCCAGCCCGAAGGGGCCGTGGCGCAATGCCACGTCACGCGCGTTGTGCCAGTCGGTGATATAGACGTCGTGGTCTTGCAGCAGGGTGCGCGCGGTTTCGCGCAGCAGCGTGGCAAAGTGGCCTGAGAGTGGCGCCACCAGCAGCACCTTGGGTTGGGGTTCTGCCGTGGGTTCCTGCTTCTGGAAATGCAGCAAGGTGCCAAAGGGCATGGTCAGCACGGCGTGCTCTGCCACCGCAATGTCTCGCTCGCCCACCTTTACGCTGTCAATGCCGTAGGCGGGGCGGGTGTGGGTGAGCCGCAGGCGCGACAAGACTTCCATGCCCGCCGCCATCTTGCGCAGCATGCTGCCTTCGGTCTGGTTCATCCACAGCGAGGCGCCCAGGCCCTGGGCCATCAGGCGCAGGGGGGAGGTGAGGTCGGACTGGGTTTGGTAGGCCTGGTACAGCATGGTGGTCCTGTGGTCAAAGCGGCTTGTGGCCGGGTGCACTGGCCGCAGGCAAGTTGTGGGCCAATGTGTTGGCACAGGCCTTGCGACGGTTTGGGCATCACTTTCCCGCAGGAGGTCCCTTCCATGGCCAAGGCAGTACTGACCATCAGCAGCAAAAACTACGGCGCTTGGGCATTGCGGGGCTGGTTGATGGCCAAGCTGGCGGGTTTGGAGTTCACCGAAGCGGTGATTTCCCCGGATGACCCGGCCATGAAGGCGGAGATGCTGCTGCTCTCCAGCAGCATGCTGGTGCCCTCGCTGCTGCATAACGGGGTGAATGTGTGGGACACCCTAGCGATTGGTGAATACCTCAACGAAATCAAACCCAAGGCCGGCTTGCTGCCGGCCGATATCAAGGCGCGGGCCCACTGCCGCGCGGTGTGTGGCGAAATGCACTCGGGCTTTGCTTCCATGCGCGGCTCGCTGCCCATGAACCTGAAGGCGCACTTTCCCCAGTTCAAGGTGTGGTCGCGTGCGCAGGCCGATATCGACCGGGTGTTGGCCATCTGGAAAGACTGCCTTCAGACCTACGGCGGGCCCTACCTGTTTGGCAAACAACCCTGCCTGGCCGATGCCATGTATGCCCCGGTGGTGACCCGCTTTTTGACCTATGACGTGGCCATCGACAAGGAGGCTGCGGCCTATTGCAAACGCATCATGGCGCTGCCTGCCATGCAAGAGTGGGTGGCCGCTGCCAAGGCCGAGCCCGAGGAAATCGACGAATTGGATGCGGAGTTCTAAGCATCCACGCTCCACCGCTGCGCGGGTCGCTGCCCCTCGAGGGGGCTAATTCCGCTTGGGGCGGCCCGGCGCGGAATTGCCGCTCACGCCCAGGGCGTGGGCGCTGGCACCGCACACACCGGATCCACGTCAATCGACTTGAAGTCGGCTGGCGACACGATTTCCAGGTACTCCATGTCGGGCGAATAGTCGAACAGGAAGTGGCGGATGCCGGGGCGCTGGTGCACCACGTCGCCAGCCTGCACCAGGGTCTCTTTGTCTTCGTACATGAACTTGGCCCAGCCCTTGGTCATGATGACGATCTGGAAATCTGCCTCATGACGGTGCCAACCGGTGCCTGTTTCTGGTGCCATGTTCGCCTTCACCAGGTGCGCAATCACCTTGCCGTGGGTGGCTTCGGCCACACCGAGATCGCGGTACAAGAAAAAATCACGCAGTCCGCCCGACACAAATTGCGTGTCTTCGGGCTTGACGTGGGAAAACTGGGTGCTGGTGCGGTCTAGCATGGCTCACTCCTGTTCAAACAAGCTGAAAACACTGAAATGGTGCGCTGCAGCACGATGCATAAAGTGTTCCAGCCTGCAGGGCCGTGTGGCCCGGTCTGGGATAATTCGGCCACTATGAGCGGCAACACCTTCGGACACCTCTTCACCGTCACCAACTTTGGTGAATCCCACGGCCCGGCCATTGGCTGCATCATTGACGGCTGCCCCCCGGGCATGGAGCTGTCCGAGGCTGATATCCAGATTGACCTGGACCGCCGCCGCCCTGGCACCAGCCGCCACGTGACCCAGCGCAATGAGCCCGATGCAGTGCAGATCCTCAGCGGTGTCTACCAGGGCAAAACCACCGGTACGCCGATTGCGCTGCTGATCCAAAACACCGACCAGCGCAGCAAGGACTACGGCAACATTCTGGAGACCTTCCGCCCCGGACACGCCGACTACAGCTACTTCCAGAAATACGGCATCCGCGACCCACGCGGTGGTGGCCGTTCCAGCGCCCGACTCACCGCGCCCATGGTGGCGGCGGGTGCCGTGGCCAAGAAATGGCTCAAGGAAAAGTACGCCACCGAATTCCGCGGCTGCATGACGCAGGTTGGTGAGCTGCCGATTGCCTTTGAGAGCTGGGACCACGTGCCCCACAACCCATTTTTTGCCCCCGTGGCCGATGTGCAGGCGCTGGAAGACTATATGGACGCGCTGCGCAAGGCGGGCGACTCCTGCGGCGCCAAGATCCGTGTGAGCGCGACCAACGTGCCCGTGGGCCTGGGCGAGCCGCTGTTTGACAAGATGGATGCCGACATCGCCTACGCCATGATGGGCATCAACGCGGTGAAGGGGGTGGAAATTGGTGCTGGGTTTGCCAGCGTGTCGCAGCGTGGCACCACCCATGGCGACAGCCTCACCCCTAACGGCTTTGCCAGCAACAACGCGGGCGGCGTACTGGGCGGCATCACCACCGGGCAAGACCTGGAGGTGAGCATTGCCATCAAGCCCACCAGCTCCATCATCACGCCGCGTGATTCCATTGATTCGCAGGGCAACCCCACCCAGGTAATCACCAAGGGGCGGCATGACCCTTGTGTGGGCATTCGCGCCACACCGATTGCCGAAGCCATGCTGGCTCTGGTGGTGATGGACCATGTGCTGCGCCACCGCGCGCAGTGTGGTGACGTGGTGCCCGCGCTCACGCCCATCGCAGGCAGCGTTTGAGTACGGTGGCCGCGTCCCCGGCGCAGCCTGGTCAGCGCCACCAGATCATGCCGTTTGCCGCGTTGACGGCGGCCTACTGTGCCCACGCGGGTTTCTTCAATCCCTTTTTGCCGTTGTGGCTCAAGGACCTGGGCCTGAGCCTGGTGCTCATCAGTGTGCTGACCTCGGTGCAGGCGGCCACGCGCATGTTTGCGCCTTACGCCTGGGGCACGCTGAGCGACCGCACCGGTGAACGCGCCAAGCTCTTGCGCTGGGGTGCCCTCACGGCCTTGGTCGCCTCGGCGGGGCTGTGGTTCAACGGCGGGGTGTGGTGGCTGGCCGTGGTGCTGCTGGTGATGTTCACCCAGACCAGCGGCATGATGCCCATGACCGAAGCCGCCGTGGCCCATGTGGTGAGCCAGGGCGGCACGTTTGACACCAAGCTGTATGGCCGGGTGCGCTTGTGGGGGTCGCTGGGCTTCATGCTGGCGGTGCTGGGGGCAGGGGCGTGGTTCGAGCACGTGGGCATGCGCAGTTTTCCCTTGATCGTGACCGTGAGCCTGGTGGTGCTGGTGGTGTTTGCTTACCGCATGCCCGATGTGAAAGAGGCGCACTACGCCACGGCGGGCGCAACATCCTTGCCCATGGGGCCGGTGCTGGCGCAACCCGCGGTGCGCTGGCTGTTTGCCTCGGTGTTTTTCCATGTGCTCTCACACATGGGCATCTACACCTTCTTCTCGCTCTACATGGATTCGCTGGGCTACAGCAAAACCATGATTGGCCTGCTGTGGGCGGTGTCGGTCACGGTGGAGATTGGCTGGTTCTTTACCCAGAGCCGCTGGATGCCCAAGGTGAGCCTGACCGGCTGGCTGGTGCTGTGTGCAGTGGTGATGGTGTTTCGCATGGCGCTCACCGCCTCGTTGGCCTCTGTGCTGTGGGTGCTGGTGCTGGCACAAGCCCTGCACGCGCTCACGTTTGCTGCCCACCACAGCGCCTGCATTGCGCTGGTGTCGCACCACTTTCCGGGCAGCCTGCGCGGGCGAGGGCAGGCGCTCTACATCATCGTCGGCTACGGTATTCCCGGTGTGCTGGGTGGGCTGCTGGGCGGCCAGCTGAGCCAGCACTGGGGGCTGGACAGTGTGTTCTGGGGTACCTCGACCATGGCCGTGTTGGCCACGGCCTGTGCCTACAAAGTCTGGCGCTTGCGCCACCCTGCGGCGCTGCCTGCCGCGTAACCGTTTTTCTTCAAGGACGTCCCCATGAAAACAGCGCTGATCCTCAATGGCCCCAACCTCAACCTGCTGGGCACCCGCGAGCCCCAGGTCTATGGCTCGCAAACGCTGGCCGATGTGCAGGCGCTGTGTGAGCGCGCATGTTTGGCCAACGGGTTCACGCTGGATTTTCGCCAGAGTAACCACGAGGGCACGCTGGTGGACTGGCTGCACGAGGCCGGCCAGTTGCACGCCAAGGGCCAACTCGCTGGTGTGATTCTGAACGCTGGCGCCTACACCCACACCAGCGTGGCGCTGCACGATGCCATCAAGGGCACGGGCATTACGCTGATCGAGTTGCACATCAGCAATGTGCATGCGCGCGAGGCCTTCCGCCACCACTCCTACATCTCGCCCGCCGCCAAGGCGGTGATGGCGGGTTTTGGGGTCAATGGGTATGCGCTGGCCGTGGCAGGCCTGGCAGGCATGCAGGCCTGACTAGGGCCTCCACGCGGGCGTCTGGAAGGCGTCGGCCAGAAAGTCCACCATGGCGCGCACCTTGCCCGGCAAATGTTTGCGTGTGGGGTACACCGCATGGATGCCCAGCGTGGGACCGCGCAAATCTGGCAAGACGCGCACCAGGCGGCCGGTGCGCACGTCGTCGCCCACCAGAAAACCAGGCTGGTAAATCAGGCCCTGGTCGGCCAGGGCCGTCGCGCGGCAGGTGTCTCCGCTGTTGGCGCGCAGGCGTGGGTGGGTGGTCACGCTGTGGGGCTGGCCCTGGGCGTCGGTCAGCGTCCACACATCGCCGCCCGACCACAAGGAATACGCCATCACGCTGTGCCGGGCCACATCGTCCAGCGTGGTGATGGGGGGCGCCGAGCGCAGGTAGGCGGGCGAGGCGCACAGGAACACCTCGTCGTGCGCCAGCGCGCGCGACACCATCGACGAGCTGGCCAGCAGCGCAATGCGCACCGCCATGTCGTAGCCTTCATCCACCAGGTCCACGACGCGGTCGGTCAGCGTGATGTCGAGTTCCACCTGCGGATGCAGCTTCAAAAATTCGCCCCACAGCGGCGCCAGATGCAGATTGCCAAAGGTGAGGGGTGCGTTGAGCTTGAGGCGACCACTGACCACGCCCGTACCCGCGCTCACTGCTGCATTGGCATCGTTCACGTCTTCCAGGATCTGGCGGCAGCGCTCCACATACTCGTTGCCCGCATCGGTGAGCGAGAGGCGGCGCGTGGTGCGGTTCAGCAGGCGGGTGTTGAGGGCCGCCTCCAGCTCCAGCACCAGGCGCGAGACCACCGCCTTGGAGGTGTCCAGCCGCTGCGCCGCCTGCACAAAACTGCCGGCCTGCACCACGGCCACAAAGGCCTGCATCTGGCGAAACTGGTCCATGGCCGCGTGCGCCCTAGGGCACGATGGTGGTGAACAAATAGGTGGCCAGCAGCACCAGGTGCACCGTGCCCTGCAGCACCGTGGTGCGCCCGGTGCTGAGCGACAGCGTGCTGATGAACAGCGAGAGCAACAAGAGCACACTGGATTTGATGTCCAGGCCCAAAGTCAGCGTCCAGCCCGTGGCCAGGGACACGATGGCCACGGCCGGGATGGTGAGGCCAATGCTGGCCAAAGCGGAGCCCAGCGCCAGGTTCAGGCTGGTCTGCAAGCGGTTGGCCCGCGCTGCACGGTAGGCCGCCAGGCCTTCGGGCAAGAGCACCACCATGGCGATGATGATGCCCACCACGGCCTTGGGCGCGCCCGCGCTGGCCACCGCAGTCTCGATAGTGGGGGCCAGCGCCTTGGCCAGCAGCACCACCGCCACCAGGCCCAGCAACAGCAGGCCCGCGCTGATGGCCGCCAGTTTCCCATTGGGCGGGTTGGCGTGGGCTTCGGCGTCGGCCCTGGCCTCGGGGGGCAAAAAGTAGTCGCGGTGGCGCACGGCCTGTACCAGCACAAAGGTGCCGTAGAGCACCAGCGAGACGATGGCCACAAAGGCCAGTTGGCTGGGGCTGTATACCGGGCCCACCACGCTGGTGGTGTAGTTGGGCAGCACCAGCGTCAGCACCGCGATGGCGGCCAGCGTGGTGAGGGATGCGCTCACGCCGAGCTGGCCAAAGGTCTGCTCGCGGTAACGGCTGCCGCCCGCCAGCAGGCAAATGCCCACAATGCCGTTGAGGATCAGCATCACCGCGGCAAACACCGTGTCGCGCGCCAGCGCCGTGGTCTCGGGGCCACCGGCCAGCATCATGGAGACGATGAGTGCGACCTCGATGACCGTGATGGCCAGCGCCAGCACCAGCGTGCCGTAGGGCTCGCCCACCTTGTGGGCTACCACCTCGGCATGGTGCACGGCCGAGAGCACAGTGCCCACCAGCCCGGCGGCCAACAGCGCCACCCACCAGCCGCCGGCCACGCCAAACAGGCTGCCGCCCAGCAATACCCAGCCCACTACGGGCCAGGCCACGGACCAAAGGGGGAGGGGAGCGTGCTTTTGCATGGCGGGCATTTTCCAAACGGTGGGGATGTCTCTATTGTCAACAAAACAAAGACATTGAATCAATGGTGCGGTTATTTATCTTCGGTTTAAGGGCTTTTACAGTCAAGCCATCGTTTTTGAACAGTCACAAGGAACCCGCCATGACCACCGCATTGCCCAGCTTGTTTGTCTCCCACGGCGCGCCGCTGTTTGCGGTGGATGCCGGTACCACCGGCCCTGCATTGACAGCTTGGGGGGCAACATTGCCCGCCGACTTGCGCGGCATTGTGATCATGTCGCCGCACTGGATGGCGCGCAGCCCCGCGGTGATGACCACGCCCCAGCCCAGCACCTGGCACGACTTTGGGGGCTTTCCACCCGCGCTGTACGCACTGAACTACCCCGCACCGGGCAGCCCGGCGCTGGGGCTGGAGGTGATTGCCGCGCTCCAGGAAGCAGGTATCACTGCCAAGCCGGACGACACCCGCCCGCTGGACCACGGCACCTGGGTGCCACTGATGCACCTGCTGCCGCAGGCGACTGTGCCGGTGGTGCAAGTGGCCCTGCCCATGGGGTATGGCCCGCGCGAGGTGTACGCCATGGGCGCAGCCCTGGCGGGCCTGCGTGCGCAGGGTGTGTTGGTCATGGGCTCGGGCAGCATGACACACAACCTGGCTGAGTTTTTTGGCGGTGAACGCGCCGTGGCCCCCTATGTGACCGAGTTCAGCCGCTGGATCGAAGACACGCTGAGCAGCGGCAATCTGGATGCGCTGTTGGCCTACCGCGCCCAGGCACCCCACGCCAGCCGGGCCCACCCCAGCGAAGACCACTTTTTGCCGCTGTTCTTCGCACTGGGTGCTGCCGGGCCCGATGCCCGCCCCGACTACCTGAGCCGCGAAGTGATGTACAGCATGCTGGCCATGGACGCGTTCACGCTGCAGTGATGCCTGTTTTTTAGGTCAAATGGGCCTCTGGCCCGCGTGGAATATGCGCAAGCAGCTCCTGTTTCAGGAGCGTTCTGGTGGTGGCGGTCGATCCGGGTGGCACTGAAATAAGGGGCGTGGTTCTGCGGGTGATTGGCGGTTTGCCGCCAGCGGGCCTGGCATACACTGGTGTGCAGATTTTCTCGCCATCTCCCCCACAGCAGCACTGGACCCGTATGCGCCTCTTCAACTCCATGACTGTCGCCACCCGGCTCTCACTCACCACCGCCTTGGTGCTGGGGCTGCTGCTGGCAGTGCTCTACACCGGCTACAGCGCGCTGGGCAGCGTGGCGCTTCAAGCCAAGCAGTTTGCCGCCTTGGCGGCCGACGCGCAGCAGAGCATGCTGGTGATGGCCGTGCTGGCCCTGGTGCTGGGCGTGGTGTCCACCATCAGCCAGGTGCGCAGCATCTCGCGGCCGCTGGCCGATGCCATCCACATTGCCGAGACCGTGGCCGCGGGTGACCTGAGCCACGATTTTGAAAACACCCGCGGCGGCGAGTTTGGCCGCTTGCTGGACGCCATGGGCACCATGGAAGACACGCTGACCGACCTGGTCACCCAGATCAAGGAAAGCACCGAGCCGCTGACCGCCTCGTCCGCGGACATCGTGCAGTCCAGCTCCGACCTGCTGCAACACACCCGGGTGCAGGCCGACGCGCTCAACGCCACCACCAGCAGCATGACCGAGCTCACCGCCACTGTGCAAGAAAACGCCCAGCGTGCACAAAGCGCCAGCGCACTGGCCGTGAGTGCTTCCAGCACAGCCCAGCGCGGCGGCGAGGTGGTGGGCGAAGTGGTGCAAACCATGCACGCCATCACCGACAGCTCGCGCAAGGTGGTGGACATCATTGCGGTGATTGAAGGCATCTCCTTCCAGACCAACATCCTGGCGCTGAACGCGGCCGTGGAAGCCGCCCGCGCGGGCGAGCAGGGCCGTGGCTTTGCGGTGGTGGCCAGCGAGGTGCGCAGCCTGGCCGGCCGCAGCGCCGATGCGGCCAAAGAAATCCGCCAACTCATCAGCCACTCGGCCGAGCAGGTGGATGCAGGCTCGCAACTGGTGGGCCGCGCCGGGGCCACCATGCAAGACATCGTCACCGCGGTGCGCCAGGTGACCGACCTGCTGGGCGAAATCTCTGCCGCGTCGGCCCAGCAAAGCCAGAGCGTGCTGCAAGTCAGCCAGGCCGTGGTGCACATGCAGGCCGAAACCCGCCACAACACCGAGCAGGTGGGCCACACCGCCACCGCCGCCACCGCCATGAGCGAGCGCGTGCGCGAGCTGCAGAGCGCTGTGGACCAGTTCAAGGTCTGAGTGCCCCGCACTTTGGCATGATTTAGGGCTCTAGCCCTTGCGGATGTTGCGCGAGCAGCTATTAAATCAGGAGCGTTACTCGGCCGGCATGCGCGCGTACTGCGATGGCGCCTGCCCGACAAAACGGGTGAATGCGACGCTGAAGGTGCTGGCGGAGCTGTAGCCCACGCGCTGCGCCACCTCGGCCATGCCGCCCACCTGGCGCCGCAGCAGGTTCTTGGCCAGCGCCATGCGCCAGGCCAGCAGGTACTGCATCGGGGCCTGGCCCGCGGCACGGTGGAAGCGATCGAAGAACGCCGAGCGGGGCCTGCGCATGCGACAGAGGCGTAGGGTGACGGGGGAGGGGTTCTGACTGGCGTCGAAGTTGCCAGCTCAATCCAGCGCGCGCCCCTCGCCTTGCTCCTCGACCGTTTGGCCATCGCGTATGTGATAGATGCGCTTGAAGGTCGGGATGATTTTTTCGTCGTGGGTCACCACAATGATGGCCGTCTGCGCCTGCTGCGCCATGGTGTTGAGGATGCGTACCACGGCCAACGCGCGCTCGCTGTCCAGAGGGGCTGTCGGTTCGTCGGCCAGAATCACCGGCGGCTTGTTCGCCAAAGCGCGGGCAATCGATACCCGCTGCTGCTCGCCCCCTGACAACTGCGCCGGCTCGGCTTTGGCGCGGTGCGCAACATCCAGGGCCTTGAGCAATTCCATGGCACGTCGCCTGGCGTCCACATTGGGGACTCCCGCCAGCATGGGCAGCAAGGCCACGTTGTCCGTGACATCCAAAAATGGGATGAGGTAAGGGGCCTGGAACACAAACCCGATCCGATCGCGGCGCAAGGCGCGCAGGTCTGGGGTCTTCCAGCCATTGTCGTAAATAACTTCGTCACCCAGTGTCATGCGCCCCGAGGTGGGCTCGATGATTGCCCCCAGGCATTTGAGCAATGTGCTCTTCCCCGAGCCGGAAGGCCCCACCAACCCCACCACCTCACCAGGTGCAACTTGCATGGTCACATTCCTGAGCGCCTCCACGGCCGTGTCGCCATGGCCATAGACCTTGCGCAGGTTCTCGATCCGAATGCCGCCGGGTTTGCTGTTCATGTCGTGCCCCTCAACTGATGGCCTCTGCAGGGTCAACCCGCAAAGCCACACGGATCGCCAGGGTGCTGGCCAGCGTGCAGATAAGCATCGTGGCGACAAAACCCACCGCAGCATCCTGCGTCAGCAAGAGGACGAACTTGGGAAACACCGGTGCCCAGATCGTCGCGGCCACTTTGCCCACGATGAAGCCAATGATCCCAAGCCCCAGTGCTTGTTGCAGGATCATCGATGCGATGGTGATGTTGCGAGTGCCAATCAATTTGAGCACAGCGATTTCGCGGATTTTCCCCAGTGTCATGGTGTAGATGATGAACGCCACGATCGCCGCACTCACCACGGCCAGAATGGCCAGAAACATGCCGATCTGTTTGGCCGAGGTGGCGATCAATTTATCGACCAGGATGTCTTCCATGTCCTCCCGGGTGAAAACGGCCAGGTGTTTCCAGCGCCGGATCGGCTCAGCCACTTGCTGCGCTGACCACCCCTCAGCCATACGGATCAGCACTGCATTGACGTTGCGGCTGCTGGTCTGCAGGTTCTGTGCGGCATCGAGCAAGCCCGGCACCGCAGGTCGGTTGAACGCCGGATTGGCGGCGGTCCGGACGCGGTCGTTCACGATGGCGTCGTTGTCCTTGAGGAATTGCGCCTCCTGGGCATCCTTGATCGGAATGAACACCATCGGGTCACCGCCCGAAGAGACCATTCGGCGCGTCAGGCCTACTACCTCGTAGGTGTGACGCCGGATCTCGACCTTGTCGCCCAAGGACAGTCCGGTCTTGATGTCGGCCACCGCCTCGTAGTGGCTGCGCGTGAGGTGTCGGCCGGCCAGCAAGTGGCCCGGCTGTCCTGGCAGTCCTGCGGCACCTGGCTCGATCCCGACCACCATGGCCCGGGCCTCTTGGTCGCCCACGGCTTTGATCTGCATGGTGAAGTACGTGATGTTGGCGGCCATTGCCACGCCGGGCATGCCTGCAACGCTGCGCACCACATCGTCCTTGAGGCTGGAGGATTCGGCGTACGGCCCTTGCGTGTCCTTTTGCACCACCCACAGGTCCGCGCCGCTGTTGTTGAGCAAGGCCTGCGCATCGTCGACCATGCCACGAAACACGCCGGCCATGGTCAGCGTCACGCCAATGAGCAGGCCCAAGCCTAGCCCTGTGAGCACGAACTTGGGCCAGCTGTGCTGAATGTCACGTGCCGCCAGGCTGATCATGGCCGGGCCTTTTTCACCAGGGCATCGACCACCTTGAAGCTGCCCCCTGCCGACAGGGGCTTTTCGTTGTAGACCACCACGGTGTCGCCCGAGCTCAGGCCACTGAGTGCCTGAACGCGGCCGTCCAGGCTGGTAGCTCCCCATTGCACGGGCACAAAATCCAGGGTGCCGTCTTTCAGGCGCCAGACACCGGTGCGGCCCTGGTACGTTTGCACACTGGCCTGAGGCACCACCAGTGCCTGCCCGGTCGGCTGGAGCTGAAGCGTGACTTCGGCCATCTCACCAATCGACAGCGATGCTGGGATCTGCTCGAACGCCACTTGTGCAATCCGTTCCTCAGTCACTGCGTCCGCCTGCAGCTCCACCCGATCCACTTTTCCAGCCAGCACCTGCTGAGGGCGGGATCGCAACACAATCTGTGCCGGCAAACCGACGGCCAGTCCCGTAGAGCGCGCTTGGTCCACACGCAGCTTGACCCAGAGGCTGGCGGGATTGACCAGCCTGAGTACTGGCTGGCCGGCCACCACCGTGCTGCCGGATTCGGCATCCCGGCTGATCACCACCGCATCGGCAGGGGCCATCAAACGGGTGTTTTGTTTTTGAAGCGATACCGCCGCGCGTTCGGACCGCTGGCGTTGGGCATCCTGCTTGGCTGCTTGCAGGTTCGCTTGCGCAACGGCAAGCACTGCATCCGCTGACTGCAGTTCCTGCTCCCGGCCTTCCAGGGCGGAGGGGCTGATGAAGTTCTGCTGCGCCAGCTCCTTTTGTCGGTTCAGGGTCGTCGTGACCAGTTCACGCCGGGCTTTGGCGTCGGCGACTTGGGCATGGGCCGCTGCCTCAATGCTGACCGCTTTGGACAAAGCAGCCTCCTGCGCCTGCAGCCGTTGCCCCAGATCCACCGGATCCATCTCGGCCAGCAACTGCCCCGCCTTGACCGCCTGCCCGACATCCACATGCACATGCAGCACACGCCCCGCCACCGCAGGCCCCAAGAGCCAGCTCTGACGGGCTTCCACACTGCCAATGCCAAATACCGAGGGGGTCAGACCTTCGCTGCTGACTTGGGTCACGGTGACTTTGGTCGGTGCCAAGGGCCCCATGCGGAAAGCCACAAATCCCAAAGTGGCCACAACGGCTGCAATGCCGACGATGACCACGGTCTGCCGCTTGTTGAACTGGATGATGGTCATTTGCGCTTCCTAGCTTCTGGTGTGGACGGTGCCAGCAAGCCGGCCTCGTAAATGTTGAATACGGCCGGTGCCAGCTTTGCCATGTCTTTCAGACTGCCAGTCACCAGCGACTGCACGACAAGCCCTTGAACCGCCCCCATGAACAGGACCACAGCACTTTTATGATCCACGTCGGCTGCCGTTAGCGCATCCTCGTGCGCTTGCGCCAGCAAGCCGGAAACCAGGGTTCTGTAGTCGGCCATGAGGCCTTGGACCTTGCCCTTGAGGGGCGTCGGCTTGGCATGCTGCAGCTCCTGAAAGACCAAGCGCGGAACACCGGGATATTCCTGCACAAAGTCTATGTGCGCCATGAAGACGGCACGTAATGCCTGCAAGGCATCCGCCTGCTTGGCCTGCGCCGCTTGCTGCAATCTGCCGATCAATGCCTGATGGGCCCAATCGAGCGCCGCCAACCAGATCGCTTCCTTGCTCTCGAAATGCCGGAAAACAGCGCCCTGCGTGATCCCGACAGCCTGCGCCAGATCACCCGTTGTGATCTCGACAGGACTTTTTTGGGCCGCCAAAACCAAAGCCACCTGGACCAGTTCTGCCTGACGGTCTTCTGTTTTGAGTTTGGTACGCGTCAGCACATTCGCATTGAATAAGTAATTGATGAATTACTTTATCACGGAGCTGGATCACCCGGGGAATGAATTGCCTTGCCGACATGCTCCAAAGCAATACCTGCCTCTAACACTCCACAATATTCACCGCCAACCCCCCACGGGCGGTTTCCTTGTACTTGGTCTTCATGTCCGCGCCGGTTTCGCGCATGGTCTTGATGACCTTGTCCAGGCTCACGAAGTGGCTGCCATCGCCGCGCAGCGCCATGCGGGCGGCGTTGATGGCTTTGACGGATGCAATCGCATTGCGCTCGATGCACGGGATCTGCACCAGCCCGCCTACGGGGTCGCAGGTCAGGCCCAGGTGGTGTTCCATGCCAATCTCGGCTGCGTTTTCCACTTGCGCGGGGGTGCCACCCATCACCGCGCACAGGGCAGCTGCGGCCATGCTGCAGGCCACGCCTACCTCGCCCTGGCAGCCGACTTCGGCACCGCTGATGCTGGCGTTCTCCTTGTAGAGGATGCCGATGGCAGCGGCAGTGAGCAAAAAGTCGATGACGCCTTGGTCATGGGCTCCTGGCACAAAGCGCGTGTAGTAGTGCAGCACGGCGGGGATGATGCCGGCCGCGCCATTGGTGGGGGCGGTGACCACGCGGCCACCGGCGGCGTTTTCTTCGTTGACGGCCAGCGCATACAGGTTGACCCAGTCCAGCACCTGCAGCGGATCGCGCAGGGCCTCTTCGGGTTTGGCCACCAGCGCATCGCGCAGGGCTTTGGCGCGGCGTTTGACCTTGAAACCGCCGGGCAGCACGCCCTCGGTCGCGCAGCCGCGTTGCACGCAGGCCTGCATCACCTGCCAGATGCGCAGCAGGCCGGCGTCAATCTCGGCATCGCTGCGCCAGTGCTGCTCGTTGCGCCGCATGATTTGCGCAATGCTCAGGCCCTGTTGTGCGGCCAGTTGCAGCAGCGCGTCACCGCTGGTAAAGGGCAGGGGCAGCACGGTGGCGTCGGGCGCAATCACTTTTTGCCGCGTGCCATCGGCCGCCACTTCGTCGCTCACGATAAAACCGCCGCCCACCGAGTAGTAGATGCGTTCCGACAGTTCATGGCCCGCCGCATCCAGCGCCACAAAGCGCATGCCGTTGGCGTGGAAGGGCAGGGGCGCACGCATGAAGAGCAGGTCGTCTTTCTCATGGAAGGCAATGCGGTGCGTACCGCCCAGTATGAGCTGCTGGCTGCTGCGCACCTCGGCCAGCAGCGCGGGGATCACGTCCACTTCCACCGTGTCGGGCTCGTGGCCGCACAGGCCCAGCAGCACGGCCACATCGCTGGCGTGGCCCTTGCCGGTCGCACCCAGCGAGCCGTGCAACCAGCAGCGCACCGTGGCGGTCTGCGCCAGCACACCGCTGTGCTGTAGCCGCGCCACAAACTGGCGCGCTGCCCGCATGGGGCCCACGGTGTGCGAGCTGCTGGGGCCGATGCCGATCTTGAACAGGTCGAATACAGAGACTGCCATGGTGGACTCCTTGCGCGAGTGTGATGCGATTGGGTCAGGCTGCCAAGTGCTGCTGCACATGGCCCACCAGTTGGTGCGCGGTGATGGCCGACAGCGTCCAGCCCAGGTGGCCGTGGCCGGTGTTGTAGAACACGTTGGCGCGTTGGCCCCGGCCCACACGCGGCAGCATGTTGGGCATCATGGGTCGCAGCCCGGCCCAAGGCTCGGCGCGGCGCGTGCTCACACCCGGGAAGCACTGGTTCACCCAGTTCACCAGAGGGCGGATGCGGTCGGCGCGGATGTCGTGGTTGAACCCGTTGAACTCGGCCGTGCCCGCTACGCGGAAACGGTCTTGGCCCAGGCGGCTGGTCACCAGTTTGGTTTCGTCGTCCAGCAAGCTCACCTGCGGCGCAGCCTGCTGGCTGGCCTCGTCGCTCAGGTGCACGGTGATGGAGTAGCCCTTGACCGGGTAGATGTTGAGGCGGTCGCCCAGTTGTGCGGCAATGCCCCGGCCATGCACACCCGCGCAGACCACGACACCGTCAAACGTGTGGGTCTCGGTGCCACCCGCGTGCTGCAGCGCAAGCTGCGCGCGATGGCCATCCGCCGACGCGCTCAGCACCTGGTGGCCATAGAGAAATTTCACGCCCAGGCGTGCGCAGGCCTGTGAGAGGCCGTGGGTGTATTTGTGGATGTCGCCCGTGGAATCGCTCTCGGTGAAGTAACCCCCGTAGTACTGGCCCTGCAGCGTGGGTTCAATCGCGCGCATCTCATCGGGGGTAACTGCACGGCGTGGCAGGCCACCAGCGGCCAGCATGCTGGACACGGTGCCGGCATGGTCAAAGCCCGCCTTGTTGCGGTAGATGTGCAAGATGCCTTTGCGCTTGTGGTCGAAATCAATGCCTTCTTTTTCGGCCCAACCAAACAGGTGCTCGCGCGCGGCAATGGCCAGGCGGGTGGTGGCTTCGGTGTTGTCGCGGTACTTGGGTATGGCGGCCACAAACTCGGCCATCCAGCTCAGCTTGTGCCAGGTGGGCGTGGGGTTCATCAGGAGTGGGGCGTCCTTGGTGAACATCCACTTCAGCCCTTTGACGATGGTGCTGGGGTGGGTCCAGACCTCGGCATTCGACGCCGACAACTGCCCGCCGTTGGCATAGGACGTTTCCATGCCTGCGTAGCGGTGTTTCTCAATCAGGGTGACCTGGTAACCCGCGTTGGCCAGGGTGTAGGCGCTGGTGACGCCGGTGATGCCGCCGCCGATGATGGCAATGTGTTTCATAGAGCTCTCTCGCAAAACAGTCGCAAACATAGAAGTCGCCAACCCACACACCATGTGCAGGTGACGCCCCCCTCTGTTTGAGACCTGAGAGATTCACCGCCAGCCTTGTGGGCCAGCGGCTTGCTCCTGCGGTGTGCCGTGGGGACTAGTCCACGGCAGCTCTTCAGAGTGCTCTGGGATTCAACATCCCTATCGAAGCGGTCCTGGGTGCCTGAGAGTTTCCGGGGTGGTTGCTCCTTCGGCGCTGGCGTTTTAGGCGCCAGGCTCTCCCGCTGCGATGCCAGGTCCAGCCTGGCCAGGGTGGCTGCATGCAATGCAGTGCCACCCTGATTTTTACTTTCAGTTCGGCTAGTCGCCGCCGGGCCGCCCCAAGGCGACTACGCCCCCCTGGGGGGCAGCGCAGTACGCGCAGCGACAAGCGTGGGGGCCAATCAGTACTCGCTCAAAGGCACGCAGCTGCAGAACAGGTTGCGGTCGCCATAGACGTTGTCCACCCGGCCCACGCTGGGCCAGTACTTCACGGCCTTCAGGCTGGCGACGGGGAAGGCGCCCACCTCGCGGCTGTACGGACGGTCCCACTCGCCGCCCAGCAGGCTGGCTGCGGTGTGCGGGGCATGCTTGAGCGGGTTGTTGTCCTGCGGCCATTCGCCTTTTTCGACCCGCGCAATCTCGCCACGGATGGCGATCATGGCGTTGATGAAACGGTCCAGCTCGGCCAGGGTTTCGCTTTCGGTGGGCTCCACCATCAGCGTGTTGGGCACGGGGAAAGAAAGCGTGGGCGCGTGGAAACCGTAGTCCATCAGGCGCTTGGCCACGTCCTCGGCCATCACGCCGCAGCTGTCCTTGAAACCGCGCAGGTCCAGGATGCACTCGTGCGCCACATGTCCGTTGGCCGATGCGTACAGCGTGGGGTAGTGGTCTGCCAGGCGTGCGCTGATGTAGTTGGCGGCCAGGATGGCGGCTTCGGTCGCATGCTGCAGGCCGTCCGGGCCCATCATGCGGCAGTACATCCAGCTGATGGGCAGGACGGCAGCATTGCCCAGGGGCGCAGCGCTCACGGCACCGGTGCCAGGCACACCACCGGTGGCGTGGCCGGGCAAGAAGGGCACCAGATCGGCCACCACACACACGGGGCCCACGCCGGGGCCGCCACCGCCGTGGGGGATGCAGAAGGTCTTGTGCAGGTTCAGGTGGCTCACGTCGCCGCCAAACTCGCCGGGGGCGGCAGTGCCTACCAGTGCGTTCATGTTGGCGCCGTCCACGTACACACGGCCGCCGTGCTGGTGCACCAAGGCGCACAGCTCTTTTACGGACGTTTCAAACACGCCGTGCGTGCTGGGGTAGGTGATCATCACCGCGGCCAGGTTGGCGCTGTGCTGTTCACACTTGGCTTGCAGGTCGGCCATGTCCACGTTGCCGTTGTCGTCGCACTTGGTCACCACCACTTGCAGGCCCACCATCTGCGCGCTGGCGGGGTTGGTGCCGTGGGCGCTGCTGGGGATCAGGCAGATATTGCGGTGTGCCTGGCCTTTGCTGGCGTGGTAGGCCTGGATGGTCAACAGACCCGCGTATTCGCCCTGGCTACCGGCGTTGGGTTGCAGGCTGATGCCAGCGTAGCCCGTGGCGGCGCACAACCAGGCGCGCAGCTGTGCGTCCAGTTCGGCGTAACCCTGGCGTTGGTCGGCCGGGCAGAAGGGGTGGATGTTGGCGAACTCGGGCCAGGTGATGGGGATCATCTCGCTGGTGGCGTTGAGTTTCATGGTGCAGGAGCCCAGCGGAATCATGCTGCGGTCCAGCGCGAGATCCTTGTCAGACAGCATGCGGATGTAGCGCAGCATGCCGGTCTCAGAGTGGTGGGTGTTGAACACCGGGTGCGTGAGGAACTTGCTGGTGCGGCGCAGTGCGGCGGGGATCAGCGATTCGGCGGTACCTTCCAGCGCTTCCACGCTGGGCAGGGCCTGGCCTTCCTTGGCGAACAGGCTCCAGACCAGCGCCAGGTCGTCACGCGTGGTGGTTTCGTCCAGACTGATGCACAGGTAGTTTTCAAAGTAAATTCGCAGGTTGGCCCCCGCAGATACTGCGCGAGCAGCTATCGAATTAGTAGCACCATCGGTCTTCAGCGTGACCGTGTCAAAGGTGGCTTGCGCGCGCACCGGGGCACCGAGTTGCTCCAGACCCTTGACCAAAATGGCGGTGAACTTGGCCACACGCTGGGCGATGCGGGTCAGGCCCTCGGGGCCGTGGTACACGGCGTACATGCTGGCGATGACGGCCGGCAGCACCTGCGCGGTGCAGATGTTGGAGGTGGCTTTTTCGCGGCGGATGTGTTGCTCGCGCGTTTGCAGCGCCAGGCGGTAGGCGGGGTTGCCATGGGTGTCGATGCTCACGCCCACCAGACGGCCGGGCATGGAGCGTTTGTATTCGTCGCGGCAGGCCATGTAGGCAGCGTGGGGGCCGCCGTTGCACAGGGGCATGCCAAAGCGCTGGGTGGTGCCGATCACAATGTCGGCGTCAAATTCGCCGGGGGGCGTCAGCAGCGTGAGCGCCAGCAGGTCGGCGGCCACGATGAAGGCGGCCTGTTTGCCGTGCACCAGCGCCACGTCGGCACGCAGGTCGTCAATGCGGCCACTGGTGGCGGGGTACTGGGCCAGCACGGCAAAGTAGTCACCGGCCAGCGCGGCTTCCCACTCGGGGGCGGAATTGGCCAGCGTGACGGTGATGCCCAGCGGCTTGGCGCGGGTCTGGATCACTTCGATGGTTTGCGGGTGGCAGTCGCCGGCCACCACAAACACATGGCTCTTGCTTTTGACGCTGCGCTTGGCCAGTGTCATGGCTTCGGCCGCGGCGGTGGCTTCGTCCAGCATGGACGCATTGGCCATGGGCATGCCGGTCAGGTCACACACCATGGTCTGGAAGTTCACCAGCGCTTCCATGCGGCCCTGCGAAATCTCGGCCTGGTAGGGCGTGTAGGCGGTGTACCAGGCGGGGTTTTCCAGAATATTGCGCAGGATCACGCCCGGCGTATGCGTGCCGTAGTAGCCCTGGCCAATGAAGCTCTTGAGCACCTTGTTCTTGCCTGCCAACGCCTTGATCTCGGCCAGCGCTGCCGCTTCGGTGATCGCCGCGGGAATGTCCATCTTGCTAGCGCGCGCAATCGAGCGCGGCACGATGCTGTCGATCAGCGCACGGCGCGAAGTCTCGCCGATGGCTTGGAGCATCAGTGCTTCGTCGGCCGCATCAATGCCGATGTGGCGTGCGTGGAATTCGCTGGCGTTTTCCAGCTGGGCGAGAGTGGGGGCAGAGGTCGTTGGCATGGACGTTCAGGCTTGTTGGTTAGAGAGTGAGAGGGCAATTTCCCGCAGGGCCACCCCTAGGAAAATTAGCCCCCTCTGGGGGGCAGCGACCCGCGCAGCGGCGGAGCGTGGGGGCCAGATCAGCTGGCGGAGAAGGCGGTGTAGCTGGTTTCGTCCATCAGGCCGTCGAGTTCGGCGGGGTTGGACAGCTTGACCTTGAAGAACCAGCCGGCGCCCAGCGGGTCGGTGTTGGCCAGGCTGGGGTCGGCGCGCAGGGCTTCGTTCACTTCGGTGATCTCGCCGGTCACGGGCATGTAGACGTCGGCAGCGGCCTTGACGGACTCCACCACGCCGGCCACGGCCTTGGCGTCAATCGAGGCGCCCACTTCGGGCAGGTCCACAAACACCACGTCGCCCAGCGCGTCTTGCGCATGGTGGGTGATGCCCACGGTGGCAGTGCCACCTTCAACGTTGAGCCATTCGTGGTCGGGGGTGTACTTGATGGACATGGAGAACTCCTGAAAAACGGGTGATTGGAAAGGAATCAAACAATAAAAACAAACCTGCCAGGCCAGACTTTAGCCGCCCCGGCACGGTGGTTAGCCGCGGTAGTAACGCGTGGGCACAAAGGGCATGGCGCTCACCTCCATCGGCACGGGCTTGCCGCGCACGATGGCCACCACTTTGCTGCCCACCGCCGCCCAGGCGGCGTCCACATAGCCCATGGCCACGGGTTTGTCGATCGTGGGGCCGAGCAGGCCGCTGGTGACTTCGCCAATCTTGTTGCCCGCGCCGTCCTGCAGCTCGGTGTGGTCGCGCACGGGGATGCGTTCCAGCGCGATCAGTCCCACCCGCTTTTTAGTGCCTTTTGGTGCTGTAGCACCCGTGGAATCTGCGAGAGCAGCTCCTATTTTTGTAGCGCCCGGGAAGCCGCCTTCACGTGCGCCGCCAGCGCGGCGCACCTTTTGCATGGCCCACAGCAGGCTGGCTTCGACCGGCGTAGTGGTCGTGTCAATGTCATTGCCATAGAGGCACAGGCCGGCTTCCAGGCGCAGCGAGTTGCGTGCACCCAGGCCAATCGGCTTCACTTCGGGCTGGGCCAGCAGGGCGCGGGCCAGGGCGTCGGCGTGGTCCTTGTGGACGGAGATCTCAAAGCCGTCTTCCCCGGTGTAGCCGCTGCGGGTCAAAAACACGTCAATCTTCTGGGTACCCGTGTCCACGGTGAAATTGCCACCGGTCATGAACACCAGCTTGTCCACGCCGGGTGCCAGGCGGGCCAGGGCGGTCACTGCCTGCGGGCCCTGCAGCGCCAGCAGCGCGTAGTCGGGCAGGGGGATAACCTGGCAGCGGCTGCCGATCTTGGCCTGGATGTGGGCAATGTCACCCACCTTGCAGGCGCCATTGACGATCACGAAGAGCTCGTCATTGCCCTTGTTGAAGAACATCAGGTCGTCAATGATGGTGCCCTCATCCGTCAGCAACAGGCCGTAGCGCTGCTTGCCCACGGGCAGGTCGATCACGTCCACGGGCATCAGCGTCTCGAACGCGGCCGCCGCATCGGGGCCAACCAGGCGCAGTTGGCCCATGTGGGACACATCAAACAGGCCAGCGGCGTTGCGGGTGTGGTGGTGTTCGGCCATCAGGCCAGCGGGGTACTGCACCGGCATGGAGTAGCCGGCAAACGGCACCATGCGGGCGCCCAGCTCGATGTGCAGGGCATTGAGCGGTGTGGTTAACAAAGCGGTGTCGGTGGTGGACATGGCGGCAATCCAGGTAGGGGCAAGTCAAAACCCGGGGTGGGTGCATGGCTGCGCCCGCCCGGTGCTGCCCCCGCTGTCCGCTTTACCTGAGAGATTCGCCGGGCCTGCATGCACGAGGGGTGCGCAGACTGCGGGTTGCTCCTTCGGTGGGCTACAAAGTTTGCAGCCTCTCTCCAGTGGGGTGTCGTTGATAGCCAAGCCACCAACGGATGTCAGTCCTTTTGCCTGAGCGTTCAGACCGCTGCAATCAGCCGTCCTGCGCCTTCGGCGGCCTCCGCGGGGGAGGCTCTCTCCTGACAGGACGGGATTCTAAACGAGGTGCAGCAAGCAGCCTCCATTTTTTGACGCAATCGGGCATTGCACTCTGTCTGACTTGTCGCAAGGCCTTGCTTGCGGTGCTCATCTACACTGCCCTGCCGTTGATGGCGCTCCCGGGTGGGCGCTGCATCCCATCTATTGTCGGTTTCTCTATGCTCCAAATCCTTCGCCTGGTCCTGATCGGGCTCCACTTCCTTGTGGCGGCCCTTGTCAATTTCCTGATCTGTCTCTCACGCCCCTTCAACCCCGACAACTCGCGGTTGTGCGGCTGGGTGTATTCGGTGCCCGCATTGCGCATCCTGGGGCTGACCATGAAACTGGATACGGCAGGAATGCTGCGCCAGCCCAATCCTTTTGTGGTGGTGGCCAACCACCAGTCCAACTGGGACCTGTGGGTGCTGGGTTGCTCGGTGCCGCGGCGCACGGTATCTCTGGGCAAAAAGAGCTTGAAATGGGTGCCGTTTTTTGGGCAGATCTATTGGCTCGCCGGTAACATCCTGATCGACCGTGGCAATGCCATCCAGGCCAAACAGGCCATGTTGAAAACCACGGATGTGATGCTGCACCAGGACACCTCGATCTGGGTCTTTCCGGAGGGTACGCGCAATCTGGGCCAGGGGTTGTTGCCCTTCAAAAAGGGCGCATTCCAGATGGCCATCAACGCGGGGGTGCCCATTGTTCCGCTGGTTTGCAGCAACTACAAAAGCACCATGCGCCTCAATCGCTGGCGCAGCGGTCGTATTGTCATCAAGACCTTGGAACCCATCCCGACCCAGGGGCTGACGCTGGACGACATGCCTGCCTTGATGGCGCGTTGCCGTGAACAAATGCTGACCTGCCTGGCAGAGCTGGACGCCGAGGTGGCGCGCTCCGTCTAGCGTGGGCAACTTTGGGCCCGGACAGAAAAAAAGGGAGGCCATGGGCCTCCCTTGATGTGTGTGGACGCGGGGTTTACATGCCCGCGTAGTTGGGGCCGCCACCACCTTCGGGGGTGACCCAGACGATGTTTTGCGTGGGGTCCTTGATGTCACAGGTCTTGCAGTGCACGCAGTTCTGCGCGTTGATCTGCAGGCGATCGGTGTTGTCTTCGTTCTTTACAAACTCGTACACACCCGCCGGGCAGTAGCGCGCTTCGGGGCCGGCATATTGGGCGAGGTTGATGCGCACGGGCACCGACGCATCCTTGAGCGTGAGGTGTGCGGGCTGCTGCTCTTCGTGGTTGGTGTTGCTGATGAACACACTGGAAAGGCGGTCGAAGGTGAGCTTGCCATCGGGTTTGGGGTAGACGATGGGTTTGCACTCGGCCGCTGGCTTCAGGTAGGCGTGGTCGGGCTTGTCGCGGCGCAGCGTCCAGGGAATATGGCCGCGCAGCACAAACTGCTCAAAGCCGTTCATGAGGGTTGCCACGGTCAGGCCGTACTTGAACCAGTTTTTGAAGTTACGGTCCTTGTTCAGCTCGGTGTGCAGCCAGCTCTTCTCAAAGGCTTCCGGGTAAGCGCTCAACTCGTCGTGTTGGCGGCCTGCCACCACGGCATCAAAAGCGGCTTCAGCAGCTTGCATGCCGGTCTTGATGGCAGCGTGGCTGCCCTTGATGCGGCCCACGTTCAGGTAGCCAGCGTTGCAGCCGACCAGGCAGCCACCCGGGAACACGGTTTTGGGCAGCGCGTTGATGCCACTTGCATTGATGGCGCGCGCACCATAAGACAGGCGTTTGGCGGTGATTTCACCCTTGTCGTTCTCGAAGTAGTAGCGCACGTTGGGGTGTGTCTTCCAGCGCTGGAATTCTTCGAACGGGCTCAGGTAGGGATTGGCGTAACCCAGGCCGGTGACGAAGCCCAGTGCCACCTTGTTGCCTTCCAGGTGGTACAGGAACGCACCGCCGTAAGTGTCAGACTCCATGGGCCAACCGGCGGTGTGCATCACAAAACCAGGCTTGTGGCGGCTGGGGTCAATTTCCCACAGTTCCTTGATGCCGATGCCAAAGCTTTGCGGGTCACGCCCTTCGTCGAGCTTGTATTTGGCAATGAGCTGTTTGCCCAGGTGGCCGCGGGCACCTTCGGCAAACACGGTGTATTTGCCCAGCAACTCCATGCCGAGCTGAAAATTCTCGGTGGGTTCGCCGTCTTTGCCAACGCCCATATTGCCAGTGGCCACGCCTTTGACAGAGCCGTCGTCGTTGTAGAGCACTTCGGCCGCGGTGAAGCCCGGAAAGATTTCCACGCCCAGTGCTTCTGCTTGCTCGGCCAGCCACTTGGTGACCGCACCCAGGCTCACGATGTAGTTGCCATCGTTGTGGGCGAAAGGGGGCAAGACCATATTGGGCACGCGCACGCCGGTTTTTTCACCCAAGAAGATGTAGGCGTCATCGGTCACCGCCTGGTTGAGTGGTGCGCCCAGTTCTTTCCAGTTGGGGATCAGTTCGGTCAGGGCCTTGGGGTCCATGATGGCACCCGACAAGATGTGTGCGCCGGGCTCGGAGCCCTTCTCTAGTACCACCACAGAAACGTCTTTGCCCTGGTCTGCCGCCAACTGCTTGAGGCGAATCGCTGTGGCCAGGCCACCAGGACCACCACCGACGACGACCACGTCGTATTCCATGGATTCACGGGGGCCGAATTGCGCCAGAATTTCCTGGTTTGTCATGGGGTGTCTCGCTTAATAATGGGTGGTCTTCGGAATGGTCCGCCCGCTTAAGGGCGCATCGAACTGGAGTGGGATTTTATTCGCTGAATTCACAAAAAAGAACGACCGTTCTTTTTATTTTGAGGAGGCACTCTAAATGGCTTACAGCATCGATCTTTCAGGGCGCGTCGCTTTTATTACGGGCGCATCTGGCGGGCTGGGGGCGCAGTTTGCCAAAACCCTGGCCGCCGCTGGGGCGGCGGTGGTGTTGGCCAGTCGCCGGGTAGACAAACTCAAGGATCTGCGTGCCGAAATAACGGGGCAAGGGGGCGATGCCCATGTCGTGGAGCTGGACGTGACCGACCACGACTCCATCAAGGCTGCCGTGGCCCACGCGGAGACGGAGGTGGGGTCGATCGACATCCTGGTCAACAACTCTGGCGTGAGCACCACGCAGCGCCTGCAGGATGTGTCGCCTGACGATTACGACTTCATGTTCAACACCAATGTGAAGGGCGCTTTTTTTGTGGCGCAAGAGGTGGGCAAGCGCATGTTGGCGCGCGCCAAAGGTGCCGCACCCGGCAGCTACACCGGCGGGCGCATCGTGAACATTGCCTCCATGGCGGGCTTGCGTGTGTTGCCACAAATAGGTGTGTACTGCATGAGCAAGGCCGCCATCATCCAGATGACCAAGGCGCAGGCGCTTGAATGGGGCAAGTTCGGAATCAACGTCAACGCGCTGTGCCCGGGTTACATCGACACGGAAATCAACCACCACCACTGGCAGACCGACGCTGGGCAGAAGCTGGTGCAGATGCTGCCGCGCAAACGCATTGGCCATCCGCAAGACCTGGACGCGATTCTGGTCACGCTGTGTTCGGACCAAAGCCACTTCATCAATGGAGCCGTGATTGCTGCGGACGATGGTTTTGGTGTGTAGGGGCCTGTGTTTGATCGGTTGGGGGTGCCGTTGCTAGTTGGCATCCTGGCCGGGCTGGCAGCCGGGGCGCTGTGGGGGCTGGTCTTTGTGGCACCAGCATTGGCTCCTGGGTTGGCCCCGGTAGACCTAGCTGCGGGACGCTTTGCCAGCTATGGCCTCACGGCCTTGCTGGTCATGCTGTTTGCACGGGGCCAGCGGCGCTGGCCCACTTGGCGACAGCTGGGGGCCGCGCTGGTTTTGAGCGTGCTTGGCTTCTCGGGCTACTACCTGTTGCTGGTGTTGTCCATCCGCGATGCCGGGGTGGAGGTGCCCACGCTGATCATTGGCACCATTCCCATTTGGGTGATGTTGCTGGGCAAGCCGCAGCATCTGCTGTGGCGCAGCCTGTTGCCGGGCTTGTGTCTCACCATCACCGGTGTCTTGCTGATGATGGGGGCGGAGACTGGCAGCGCTGCTGAGGGCGTTATGCAAGGCTGGGCCTACTGGCGCGGTATTGTGTTTGCGCTGCTGGCCATGGGGTGTTGGACCGCATTTGCCGTGATGAATTCGGCCTGGCTCCAACACCACCACGATGTGAATGTGACCGATTGGACCAACTGGCTGGGTGTGGCATCCGGTCTGGGTGCTGTGGCCTTGTGGTGGGTGCTGGGTTCAGAGCCAAAAGTGCTGTTGGCCCAAGTGGATATTGCGCAAGCAGCTATGGTTTGTATAGCAACCGGTGTGGGGTCGGCGTGGCTGGCCACGGTGCTGTGGAGCATCGCCAGCCGACGCCTGAGTGCCAGCCTGTGCGGCCAGCTGATTGTGAGCGAGACCTTGTTCGCCTTGCTCTATGCATTCGTGGGCTACGGCGTGTGGCCCCAATGGTTGCAACTGCTGGCCAGCGCTGTGTTCGTGCTGGGCATCGTGGCCTCCATCCGGGCGCACCGGTAAGACCCCCACGCTCCGCCGCTTCGCGGGTCGCTGCCCCCCCCAAAAAAAGAGGGGGGCCTCACGCATGTCTTTGACTTACTTCGGGGCCAGGCGAATGGCACCGTCCAGGCGAATCACTTCGCCATTGAGCATGTCATTTTCAAAAATATGCACGGCCAGCTTGGCGTAGTCCTGCGGCGTGCCCAGGCGCGAAGGAAAAGGCACCCCTGCAGCGAGTGCGTCCTGCACTTCTTGCGGCATGGAAAACAGCATGGGCGTGCCAAAAATTCCCGGTGCAATCGTCATGTTGCGAATGCCGTTGCGTGCCAGGTCGCGGGCGATGGGCAGGGTCATTCCCACCACGCCGCCCTTGGAGGCGCTGTAGGCGGCTTGGCCAATTTGGCCGTCGTAGGCGGCAACCGATGCAGTGGAAATCATGGCGCCGCGTTCACCCGTGGCTTCGGGTTCGTTCTTGCTCATGGCATCTGCGGCCAGGCGGATCATGTTGAAGCTGCCAATCAGGTTCACGGTGATGGTCTTGCTGAAGGACGCCAACGCATGCGCACCGTTCTTGCCCACCGTCTTTTCGGCGGGGGCGATGCCGGCGCAATTCACCAGGCCCATGAGTTTCCCCATGGACACGGCCTTGGCAACCACGGCTTGACCATCGGTCTCGCTGCTCACATCACACTTCACAAAGGCACCGCCAATGTCTTTGGCAATGGCCTCGCCCTTTTCGGCCTGCATGTCGGCAATGACCACCTTGCCGCCTTTGGCCGCCAGCATGCGTGCTGTGCCTTCGCCCAAACCAGATGCGCCACCCGTGACGATAAAGACCTTGCCTGCGATTTCCATAGAGAACTCCCTGTGAATGGATGAATTGACGTTTACGTTAACGTCAATTATGGCGCAGCCTCCGATCAACTTTTGCCGTTGCGAGTCCGGGAGTGCCCATTTATGCTGCTATACTTCGGCCTCTCGGATACTGTAGGCGCATAGCTCAGCTGGTTAGAGCACCACCTTGACATGGTGGGGGTCGTTGGTTCGAGTCCAATTGCGCCTACCAAAGTTTCCACTATCTCCTGCCCCTAGGGTAATCCTAGGTCAATGCCAGGCGGTCACTCCCTAGAATGTGCTGCAGTGCAACACCATTTTGGCTCCCGCACGTAGTGCCGAGCGATCGCAATGCAAAAATCTGCCTCTAAAGATTCCAAGAAGTTACAACGGGTTATCAAAAAATACCCGAATCGCCGTCTCTATGACACCGATACGTCCACCTACATCACACTGGCGGAAATCAAGCAGTTGGTGATGGACAGCGAAGTGTTTTCGGTGCTGGATGCCAAGTCGGGTGAAGACATCACACGCAGCATCCTGTTGCAGATCATTCTGGAAGAAGAGGCGAATGGTTCGCCCATGTTCACGACTCCCGTGCTCTCGCACATCATTCGCTTCTATGGCCATGCCATGCAGGGCATGATGGGCGGGTACCTCGAGAAGAATATGCAGGCGCTGATGGACATGCAGGCACCCATGGTGCAGGGTGTCATGAGCAACAACGTGTTCCAGCAAATGCAGGAACAAATGCAGAAACAAACCGAACAGTTCCTCGGCACCTTTGGCCTGAAGCGCTAAGCGCTTTTTAGGCCCGGCGGTTGGCGGGGTGATTCTATGGATTGATGGATATGACAGACGTATTGACCCCTAGCCCAACCGTGCACGCAGCGCCCAAAGTTGGCTTCGTCAGCCTGGGTTGCCCCAAAGCCTTGACCGACTCCGAATTGATCCTCACGCAACTCAGCGCTGAGGGTTACCAAACCTCCAAGACCTTCCAGGGCGCCGACCTGGTGATCGTCAATACCTGCGGGTTTATTGACGACGCCGTCAAGGAAAGCCTGGACACGATTGGTGAGGCGCTGGCTGAAAATGGCCGCGTGATTGTGACCGGTTGCCTGGGGGCCAAGACCACCGACGGTGGCGACAACATGGTGCGCCAGATGCACCCGAAGGTGTTGGCGGTGACGGGCCCGCATGCCACGCAGGAAGTGATGGATGCGGTACATCTCAATTTGCCCAAACCCCACGATCCGTTTTTGGATCTGGTGCCGCAGTCATTTGGTGTGGCGGGCGTCAAGCTAACGCCGCGCCACTATGCGTACCTCAAGATCAGTGAAGGCTGCAACCACCGTTGCACCTTCTGCATCATCCCCAGCATGCGCGGCGATCTGGTGTCCCGTCCGATTGGTGATGTGCTGACCGAGGCGCGCGCGTTGTTTGAAGGTGGCGTGAAAGAGTTGTTGGTGATCAGCCAGGACACGTCTGCCTACGGTGTGGATGTGAAATACCGCACCGGTTTCTGGGACGGCAAGCCGGTGAAGACCCGCATGCTGGAACTGGTTCAGGCCCTGGGCGACATCGCCGAGCCCTATGGTGCCTGGGTGCGTTTGCACTATGTGTATCCCTATCCCAGCGTGGATGAGATTGTCCCCTTCATGGCGACCGGCCGTGTGCTGCCGTATTTGGATGTGCCGCTGCAACACAGCCACCCCGATGTGTTGCGCCGCATGAAGCGCCCCGCCAGCGGCGAGAAAAATCTGGACCGTTTGCAGCAATGGCGGGCTGCCTGCCCTGAGCTGGTGGTGCGCAGCACTTTCATTGCCGGCTTCCCGGGTGAAACCGAGGCGGAGTTCGAGCATTTGCTGGATTTCATCCGTGAGGCGCAGATCGACCGTGCGGGTTGTTTTGCCTACAGCGCAGTGAATGGTGCAACGGCCAATGATTTGCCTGGCATGTTGCCTATCGAATTGCGCGAGGAGCGCCGTGCACGGTTCATGGCTGTGGCGGAAGAAGTGTCTGCCGCACGCCTGCAGCGTCGCGTGGGCTCAGTGATGCAGGTGCTGGTGGATTCCGCGCCGGGACTGGGTCGCAAGGGTGGGGTGGGGCGGAGCTACGCGGATGCGCCGGAGATTGACGGTGTGGTGCGTTTGTTGCCACCCGAAAAAATAAGTAAAACCCTCAAGGTGGGCGAGTTCACCAAGGCGCGCATTGTGAGCGCACAAGGACATGATCTCTTAGCCTTGCCCATTTAAATTCAGCGCCACTGACCGATACAACAACAGGTCAGTGGCATGAATCAAACAGGCAAAAAAAAGCCGCTGTTTTCACAGCGGCTTTTCTATATCTACATTACCATTGTTGGTGCCCAGAAGAGGACTCGAACCTCCACGATGTTACTCGCTAGTACCTGAAACTAGTGCGTCTACCAATTCCGCCATCTGGGCATCTCAGGAAAGAGAGAAGTATATCAAACATTTAAGCCCAAACAGCAATTTGCTGGAAGAAGTTGAAGGAATTGTTCAAGGACATCGCGATGGACACGGATTTGTGTCCCGCGACGATGGTGCCTCTGACATTTATCTGCCCCCCAATGAGATGCGGGCGGTACTGCACAAGGACCGCGTCAAGGTGCGCATCGTGCGCAGTGACCGCAAGGGCCGTCCCGAAGGGCGAGTGGTGGAGATCATGGAGCGTTCCACGCAGCCCATCATTGGCCGTCTCTTGCAAGAAAGCGGTGTCTGGCTGGTGGCACCAGAAGACAAGCGTTACGGCCAGGATGTGTTGATCCCCAAAGGCGCGACCAGTGCGGCCAAGCCCGGCCAAGTGGTGGTGGTGGAACTGGTGGAGCCCCCAGCTTTATTTGGCCAGCCCGTCGGCCGGATCAAAGAGGTGCTGGGTGAGGTGGACGACCCAGGCATGGAGATTGAAATTGCCGTGCGCAAATACAGTGTGCCGCATGAATTTTCGGACGCCTGCATTGCACTGGCGCGCACACTGCCTGACAAAGTGCGCCCGCAGGACAAGCTGCAGCGCATTGACCTGACAGATATTCCACTGGTCACCATTGATGGTGAGGATGCCCGCGACTTTGACGATGCGGTGTACTGCGAACCTGCGAGCAAGGGCCGTGGCAAGACGGCGCAAAAGGGCTGGCGCCTGCTGGTGGCCATTGCCGACGTGAGTCATTATGTAGAGACAGGCTCTGCCATTGATGTGGATGCCTACGACCGTGCCACCAGTGTGTACTTCCCACGCCGTGTGATCCCCATGCTCCCCGAGAAGTTGTCCAACGGCCTGTGCTCGTTGAACCCCGAGGTGGAGCGCCTGTGCATGGTGTGCGACATGTTTGTGACCACCGAGGGAGAGGTCGATGCCTACCAGTTCTACCCCGCGGTGATGTGGAGCCATGCGCGCTTCACCTATACCGAGGTGGCCGCCATTTTGGGCAACACCCGCGGCCCCGAGGCCAGCAAGCGGCGTGAGTTGGTGCCGCAGTTGCTGGACCTGCATGGTGTCTACCAGGCGCTGCTGAAGTCGCGTCACAAGCGGGGAGCGGTGGATTTTGAAACCACAGAGACGCAGATCGTGTGTGATGAAAACGGTCGCATTGAAAAGATCGTGCCGCGCACCCGCAATACGGCCCATCGCTTGATCGAAGAAGCCATGCTGGCGGCCAACGTGTGCAGTGCCGACTTCATTGCACAAAACAAGCACCCCGGCCTGTTCCGTGTGCACGAGGGCCCCACGCCTGAGAAGCAGGAAACCCTGCGCAACTACCTCAAGGCAAGCGGCATTGGCATGAGCATCAGTGACAAGCCTGCGCCCGGTGAATTCCAGGCCATTGCGATGGCAACCAAGGACCGGCCGGATGCGCAGCAAATTCACTCGATGTTGCTGCGGTCCATGTCGCAGGCGATTTACACGCCCATCAACAGTGGCCACTTCGGCTTGGCCTTTGACGCGTACACCCACTTCACCAGCCCGATCCGCCGCTACCCCGACTTGCTGGTGCACCGGGTCATCAAGGCGATTTTGACCAAGGCCAAGTACCAGTTGCCTGCGCTGCCGACGCCGGGTGAAGCGCATGCCAAGCTGGCACGCCGTTTGGAGAAAAACCTGGCTGGTCGGGTGGCGGAGCCCGGCACCAAGCCTAAAAAAATGAATGCCGAAGGCACGGCTTGGCAGGCCGCTGGTCTGCACTGCAGTGCCAACGAACGCCGTGCCGATGAAGCCAGCCGGGATGTGGAAGCCTGGCTCAAATGCAAGTACATGCGCGAGCACCTGGGTGAGGAGTATTCGGGTGTGGTGAGCTCGGCCACCACCTTTGGCCTGTTCGTCACGCTGGACGCCATGTATGTGGAAGGTCTGGTGCACATCACCGAACTGGGGGGTGAGTATTTCCGCTTTGACGAGGCGCGCCAGGAGCTGCGCGGTGAGCGCACCGGTATCCGCTACGCCATTGGTACGCGGGTGCGTATCCAGGTTAGCCGCGTAGACCTGGACGGACGCAAGATTGATTTCCGTCTGGTGCAGGAAGGCCAGAGCTTGCAGCCGCGTGCAGTGGCGGACAAAGGGGCGCCGCGCGAAGCCAAGGGGCGCCCGGAGTTCGCCGATCGCGCGGAGGCGGATGGTGGCGGGGGAGCGTTCAAGGGCAAGGCACGGCAGCGCGCCGGTGCCAAAACCCCGCGCAACGCCCGCCCGAATGAGAAGGCCTCTGGCGCTTCCAAGAAGGCGGCCAAGAAGCAGCGCCGTTGAGCGGCTGGGTCCGCCGGGTGCCTGGGACGTCTGGCGGATTGCACTAAATTTGCTATCTAAAAGATAGCTGCTTGCGCATATTCCATAGGGGTTATAGGCCTATTTGGCTTAAATTTGGCGAGCCAGCTCGGGGGCCGTCAGCGTGGATGCCATGTCCCACTGGTCCGCCACTTGGCCGTGCCGATAGCAAGCGCGGCAGGCGGCCTCGAAAGCGGCCTCTCCCTGTCCCATCAGGCTGCCCAGCAGGCCGGCCAGTACATCGCCCGTGCCGGCGATGGCCAGTCGCGCATTGCCGGTGGGATTGAGGCGCGGAAGTTCGCCGGGGCTGGCGATGATGGTTCCTGATCCCTTCAGTACCACAGGGCACTGGAATTGGTCAGCCAACGCTTGTGCGCTGGCCAAGCGGTTGGCCTGTACCGTCGCGGTGCTGCTGCCCAACAGGCGTGCAGCCTCCAGGGGGTGCGGCGTGAGTACCGTGGTACCCGGCTTGCGCGCTGTCAGTGTGGGGTGCCAGGCTGGGTTGCGGGCCAGTGCGTTCAGGGCGTCTGCATCCAGTACCAGTTGCCGGGCGTCTGCCAGGAGCTGCGGCAGGCATGCCTCCACGGCATCCCCACCCCCGCAACCCACCACCACGGCCATGTCAGCGATGGCGAGCTGGGCAAGGTTGCCTTGCATCAGGGCAGGGTGGGTGGCAAATACCGCATCGTGGTCGCCCTCGTCCAGCAGGGCCAGGTAGACGCGTCCGGCACCGGCGTGCAGGGCTGCAGTACCCGCGAGCAGCGCGGCTCCCACCATGCCAGTGGTGCCGCCCACCACGGTCACATCGCCGAAGCTGCCCTTGTGGGTGGCGTGCAGGCGCGGGGGGCGGGTGCTGACGGTGTTCAGCCAGGCATCTGGCGGGTGGGGTGTGGCGACGTCCAGCGTGTCCAGCCAGATGTCACCGCAGGCGTCGCGCCCTTGGGCGGTGAACTGGCCTGGTTTGAGGGCTAGAAATGACAGTGTGGCCCGCGCCCGCACGCATGCGCCTGGGGTGTGACCGGTGTCGGCCATCAGGCCGCTTGGTATGTCCGCCGCAATGATGGTGCCGTTGCCGGCCCGCATGGCCTGGATGGCGGCCAGCGCCGCGTCGCGGGGCGCTGTATGCAGCCCGATGCCAAGCAGTGCATCGATGCAGACATCCCAGTGCGGCGGTGGTTCGGGGTGGATGCTGATGCCTGCGGACCGGGCTCTTTGCAGTGAGGCTGCTGCATCGGCAGGTAGTGCATGGGAGGCATCGGGCAAGGACAGCCAGACGGTTTTGCCCCAGCGTTGCAGGTGCAGGGCGGCTTCGATTCCGTCGCCGCCATTGTTGCCCCGGCCACAGGCCACCCACACTGCGCGCGCGTGGGGGGCGTAGGCCAGTGTGAGTCTTGCCAGGGCCAGCCCGGCGCGCCGCATCAGGGTGTGGGTGGGGAGGGGGGCTGCGGCGCGGGCTTCCAGGGTTCGCAGTGCCAGCGTGCCTAGCAGAGGGTAGGGCATGGGGCGCAACGGACCTTGCGGGCCCAGCACCCATTCAGAATTCGTAGACATCGCCTTCGCGGGCCAGGCGGATATCCATGCCCTGTGCCAGTGCAGCGTTGCTGTGCAGTGCCTCGGCAAAGGCCAGCTCCAGCGCGTCATCACTGCGTGTGGGTTCGTGGTGGGTGCAGAACAGCACCTTGGCGCCAGCGCCGCGCGCGCTGCCAATGCTGGTGCTGAAGGTGCCGTGGCCCCAGCCTTTTTTCGCGGGGTATTCGGCATCGGTGTAGGAGCTGTCTGCAATGTAGACATCCACACCGCGAATGGCATCCTGGATTGCGCGTTCCTTCTCGTCCACAAACACCTGGTACTCGTCGTAGGCTTCGTCGCCCGGTTCGTAGATGTTGTAGGGTGGCTCATGGTCCCCTGTGAAAAACACCGACTTGCCGTTGCATTCAATGCGGTAGCCAAAATCGATCACCGGATGGTTCAGCAGACAGGGGGTCACGGTGGCTGAGCCGATCTGGATCGGCTGGTCTGGCATCAGGGTGACGTATTCAATGCGCGCCTTCATTTCAGCTTCACGTACCGGGAAGTAGCTGTACTGCAATTGCACCGCCATGACCTGCTCAATGCCCTTGCCCGACACCGGGTCGAAGCAGCCATGCAGGCGCAAGGTGTTGCCGGGAATGAAGTTGGGAATGAAGAAAGGCAGGCCCTGGATGTGGTCCCAATGGGAATGGGTGATCAGCACATTGGCGGTGACGGGCATCTCGGCCAGCAGCGTTTGCGAGAGCGGGAAAATGCCGGTGCCCGCGTCCAGGATGATGAGTTCGTTGTTGTCCGTACGGACTTCAATACAAGTGGTGTTGCCGCCGTAGCGCACTGTCTTGGGGCCAGGTGAGGCGATGGACCCACGAACACCCCAAAACTTCACCTTCATGCCGTCTCCTTTTTACAATTTGGCAAAAACCTGTGCTTCTGCAAACAGGTTGTCCAGATTCCCCATGGCGGCAATCACCGCGTCCAGATCGCCACCCAGGCGCTTTTGAATGGTGGCCGGAAGTTCTTCAACTTTGTAGTTGCCAGCAAAGCCGTATTGCAGCTTCTTGCTGATCTGGTTCGCAGCAAACACACAGGCAATCATGTCTGTGTCCTTCAGGTCCTCCACCCGTTGGTGCCGTATGGTATCGATCAAATGGGGGGCAAAGCGCCATTTTTCGACCAACATGGCGCCCACGATGGCATGGTCGGCACCGATGGTGGTTTGCAGCGCTGCGTGCAGGGAACTCTGCCCTTCCCGGCTGAGGTGCAGTGCCGCCCGGAATTCCATGGGCATGAATTGGGCGAACACCACCTTGCCAAAGTCATGCAACAAGCCGGCAATAAAGCAATCCATGGGGTCGGCGTCGTCCACCTTGAGCGCCAGTTGTTTGGCAATTCCTGCGGTAGCCAGGGAGTGCAGCAGGTACTGCTGCACGTCAAAGTCTGCGGCGTTGTCCTTGGGCAGCATGCCAATGGCGGCAATGCTCAAGGCCAGGTTTTTGATGGTGTTGAAGCCCAGATACACCACGGCATGACCAATCGAGGTGATTTGTTTGGGCAGGCTGTAGTAGGCCGAGTTCACGACCTTCAGGACCTTGACCGTGACCACCGGGTCCTTGTCGATGACATCTACGAGGTCTTTGGGGGTGCTGTTGACATCCCGTGTCAGCTCCAGAATGCGTTGCACGCTCTTGGGAAATGCCGGCATGCCGTCCACGGCAGCGGTCAGTTTTTGCGAAAGTTCAGGACTCATGGATAAAGCGTCTCCCTCATCCCATTGTGTCAGCAGCACACGGGCATGGACAACAGTTTTTTAGCGCAAAAACCGGGTCGGCAGCACGGAGGGGGATGCAATGGCGGTGGGGCGTCCTGCAATCTGGTCAGCCAGCAGCCGAGCCGAGCCACATGCCCATGTCCAGCCGCAGGCGCCATGTCCGATGTTCAGCGACAACTGGGGCAGTCCGCTGGGGCCTATGGCGGGCAGTCCATCGGTGATGGCGTGGCGTGTGCCATGCCAGACCTGGGTGCCTGCCGGATAGTTGGCCGCTCCGGGAAAGTACAACTCCAGCGCCCGGTACATGGCGTTGACCACCTGCGCATGCTTGACGTCCGGCTGGGGTCCCAGTTCTGCGCCAGCACTCACGCGGATGCGGTTACCCAGACGGTTGATGACCAGGTTGTCGTGCAGATCGTAAACAGCGCTTCGCGGGGCATTCAGGGGCTCGCGGATTGCAACACTCAAAGCGTAGCCATGCAGCTCGACCAAGGGGATGTGCAAGGGCTGCTTGGCCAGCAGATGCCGGGGGAACTGTCCGGTGCACAGCACCACGTGGTCAGCGGTGACCACGTCCGTGCCTTGTGCGCTTGCCAGCGTCAGTGTGGGTTGGGGCTGCAGGCTCAGGTCCTGCAGGTCTGTCCCGAAATGGTATTTCACCCCCATTTTTTGGGTAACCGTTTTCAGTTCCAGGGCAAATTGCCGGCAGTTCGCCACTTGGTCGCCCGCCAACCACAGTGCGGCGTGGAAGGGGGCCTCGCTGTGCAAGGAGGGCTCCAGTTTGCGGGCCTCTTCGGGGGTGAGTACCTTGCAGGCAATGTCTTGGGCCTTCAGTGCTTCCAGGCTTGTTTGAAGGCGTTGCAGAGCAAGCTCTGTGCGCACTAGCACCAGTTGGCCTTCGCTGCGCTCAATTTCCAGCTGGTTCTGCCCGATGATGTGCCCCAGACGCTCTGCGCTGTAGCGCCCCAGCTGTTGGGCCACAGCAAGCTGCCTTGCATGTGCCTCCGGGCTGTGGGCTTGCGTCCAACGTCGCAAAGACTTCATTTCCTGTAGCGAGCGCCATGGGCGGCGCGTCAGGCGCCGCCCCGTCTCCAGGAAGCGCATCACCGCATTTCCCTTGTGACTGGGGAACGCGTAGGGCAGGTACATGCTGGGCGCGACCAAGCCACTGTTGGCAAAGCTGGCCTCTTCGCAGGCGGCCGCAGATTTGTCAAAAACTGTGACGGTATGTCCATCTGTTGCCAGCTCATAGGCTGTGGCGATGCCAACCACGCCGGCGCCCACTACTACAATTTTCATCGTTACTTTCAGATACTTTGTCGCAAACTTTGCGCTTGCGTTGCAAGCTATTTTTTCACAAGCGTGGTGAGAATTCTCCGCCTGGCTGCAGTTTGCGCATGAAAAAGGCTCTGGGTCAGGCCTTTTGCCTGAATTGCCTGCGTGATATACTCGATTGGCTTTGCTGGGGGTGCATTCGTTCCCCGCAATAGCAATCACAAACCGGTCCACCAAGGTGTTGCGCCTGCTTTATGCGGGGGCGATGTGCGGGCCGGATTTAAGACCTAACCTTTGGAGTTAATCATGGCAGTTACTATGCGCGAAATGCTGGAAGCCGGCGTTCACTTTGGGCACCAGACCCGCTTCTGGAATCCCAAGATGGCCCCGTTCATCTTCGGTCACCGCAACAAAATTCACATCATCAACCTGGAAAAGTCGTTGCCGATGTTCCAGGAGGCGGCCAAGTTCGTGCGCCAGTTGTCCGCCAAGCGCGGCACCATCCTGATGGTGGGTACCAAGCGTCAAGCCCGCGAAATCGTTGCTGCTGAAGCGCAGCGTGCCGGTGTTCCCTTTGTGGACCAGCGCTGGTTGGGTGGCATGCTGACCAACTTCAAAACCGTCAAGACATCCATCAAGCGCCTGAAGGACATGAAGGTTCAGCAGGAAGCTGGTCTGGACAGCATGAGCAAGAAAGAGCAGCTGATGTTTGCCCGTGAGCTGGAAAAGCTGGAAAAAGACATCGGTGGCATCCAAGACATGAACACCTTGCCTGACGCAATTTTCGTGATCGACGTGGGCTACCACAAGATCGCCATTGCAGAAGCACGCAAGTTGGGCATTCCTTTGATCGGTGTGGTGGATTCCAACCACTCTCCCGAAGGCATCGACTATGTGATTCCTGGTAACGATGACTCTTCCAAGGCGGTGACTTTGTACGCCCGTGGCATTGCGGACGCGATCTTGGAAGGCCGCGCTAACGCTGTGGACGACGTGGTCAAGGCAGTCTCTGCTGAAGGTGAAGACGAATTCGTTGAAGTGAGTGAAGTCGCCGCCTAAGGCGTTGCGTCACCCTTCAAAAGGGGGCTTTGTTGCCCCTTTTTTTTAGCTCTTACTTAAACTACTGAATTACGGAGAATCCAAATGGCAGCAATTACAGCAAGCATGGTGGCAGAACTGCGTGGCAAGACCGATGCCCCCATGATGGAGTGCAAAAAAGCATTGACCGAAGCCGAAGGCGATATGGTCAAAGCGGAAGAGTTGTTGCGCGTCAAATTGGGCAGCAAGGCTGGCAAAGCGGCTGCTCGCGTGACCGCCGAAGGCGTGGTCGCTACCAGCATTCAAGGTACTGCTGGTGCGTTGATCGAAGTGAACTGCGAAACTGACTTTGTGACCAAAAATGACAGCTTTTTGGCCTTGGCCAATGCCGCTGCGTCGCTGGTGGCCAAGCACAACCCCGCCGATGTGGCTGCTTTGAGCGCACTGGCTTACGAGCAAGACGGTTTTGGTCCCACGCTGGAAGACGTGCGCAAGGGCCTGATCGGCAAGATTGGCGAGAACATGACCTTCCGCCGTTTCAAGCATTTCGATGGCTCTACCAAACTGGCCTCGTACCTGCACGGTACGCGCATTGGCGTGGTAGTGGAGTTTGACGGCGAAGAAGTTGCTGCCAAGGATGTGGCCATGCACGTGGCTGCCATGAAGCCTGTGTCCTTGTCTTCTGACCAAGTGCCCGCCGAGTTGGTGGAGCGTGAGCGTTCTGTGGCGGCCGCCAAGGCAGCGGAAGACGCCGCAGTAGCTACTGCTGCTGGCAAACCTGTGCAATCTGCCGAAATCGTGGCCAAGCGCATTGAAGGCGGTGTGCAGAAGTTCCTCAAGGAAGTTTCCTTGTTCAACCAGCCTTTCGTCAAGAATGACAAGCAGACCGTGGAGCAAATGCTCAAGGCCGTCGGCACCACCGTCAAAGGTTTCACTTTGTACGTAGTTGGCGAAGGCATCGAGAAGAAGGTCGACGATTTCGCTGCAGAAGTGGCTGCACAAGTCGCAGCTGCCAAGCAAGCCGCCTGATTGCAGGCGTCGCTAATTACCACCACCTACCTTTCGGAGTCGCCCATGAACCAAGACCGTCCTGCCTATAAGCGCATTTTGCTGAAGCTGTCGGGCGAGGCACTCATGGGGGATGACCAGTTCGGCATCAATCGCAACACCATCGTGCGCATGGTGGATGAAATTGCCGAAGTTACCCGTTTGGGCGTCGAGGTGGCGGTGGTGATTGGCGGTGGAAATATCTTCAGGGGTGTTGCCGGTGGATCCGTCGGCATGGACCGTGCTACTGCTGATTACATGGGTATGCTGGCAACGGTGATGAACGCCTTGGCCCTGGGTGACACCATGAACAAGGCGGGACTCATTGCACGCGTCATGTCTGCTATCGGTATTGAGCAGGTCGTAGAGCCTTATGTGCGTCCCAAGGCGCTGCAGTACCTGGAAGAAGGCAAAGTTGTGATTTTTGCCGCCGGTACTGGCAATCCCTTCTTCACGACAGACACTGCTGCTGCTCTGCGTGGTGCCGAAATCGGGGCTGAGATTGTGCTCAAGGCGACCAAGGTGGACGGTGTCTATAGTGCCGATCCCAAAAAAGATCCTGCGGCTACGCGCTACTCGAAGATTACTTTCGATGCGGCCATGAACCAGAATCTTGGCATCATGGACGCTGCCGCGTTTGCGCTGTGCCGCGACCAAAAATTGCCCATCAAAGTCTTCTCTATTTTCAAACACGGAGCCCTAAAGCGCGTCGTGATGGGTGAGGACGAGGGCACGTTGGTTCACGTTTGATACTTCGACTCGCCTCATTCGCCTGTACCCAAGGAAGTCACCATGTCACTTGCCGATATCAAAACCAACCTTGAAAACAAGATGGACCAATCCATCGCGGCTTTCAAGAACAACTTGACCAAAGTCCGTACGGGACGCGCCAATCCGGCGTTGCTGGACACTGTGCAAGTCGATTATTACGGTTCGATGCTGCCTCTGAGCCAGGTTGCCAATCTGTCCTTGATCGATGCACGCACCATCAGTGTGCAGCCTTGGGAAAAAGGCATGGGTGCGAAGATTGAAAAAGCCATTCGTGAAAGCGATCTGGGTTTGAACCCATCGAGCATGGGGGATCTGATTCGGGTGCCTATGCCTGCAATGACGGAAGAGCGACGTCGTGAACTTACCAAAGTGGTTCGTTCGGAAGGCGAAGCGGCCAAGATCGCGGTGCGCAACCTGCGTCGCGATGCCAACGAGGCCGTGAAAAAGCTGGTGAAAGACAAGCTGGCGTCTGAAGATGATCAGAAGCGATCGGAAGCAGACGTACAAAAACTCACCGACAAGCACATCGCCGAAGTGGACAAGCTCGTGGCGTCGAAAGAGCAAGACATCATGGCGGTTTGACGGCCTGTCTTTCCATGGCACACCCCGATGCCGGGCCACACCATGTGGCGATCGTGATGGATGGCAATGGGCGCTGGGCCTCCAAACGATTCCTGCCACGCCTTGCTGGCCACAAACAGGGCGTTGACACCCTCAAGCGCATCGTGCGTGCTTGTGCGCAGCGGCACATTGCCGTCCTGACCGTGTTTGCTTTTTCGTCTGAAAACTGGAGTCGTCCTCAGGAAGAGGTTTCGGGGTTGATGGACCTGCTTGCAGGCGCGCTGGCCCGGGAAGTGTCTCAACTCAAACAGGACGGTGTGCACCTGCGCTTTGTGGGGGACCGTTCCGGGCTGTCGGAGCGCGTGCAGGCTGGCCTGTCCCGTGCGGAGCTGGACACAGCGGACAACCGCCTGATGACGCTCAATGTGTGTTTCAACTATGGTGGTCGCTGGGAGATCGCGCAGGCTGCCGCCCAGTTGGCTCTGCGGGGTGAACCGATCACCGAGACTTCCTTGTCTCAGGCCATGGCGCTGGGCACTGGGCCGGACCCAGATTTGCTGATTCGCACGGGTGGCGAGTTCCGCTTGAGCAATTTTCTGCTGTGGCAGTCTGCATATACGGAGTTGTATTTCAGCCCCGCGTATTGGCCGGACTTTGATGAGCAAGCGTTGGACCAAGCGATTGCCGAATACCATGCGCGTGAGCGCAGGTTTGGCAAAACCTCCGCGCAAGTGACGCAAGCCAGCGTCTCCCCCATTTAAAAGGACTGCCCATGCTGCGGCAACGAGTCATCACAGCGGTGCTGCTTCTGGCAGTGCTGCTTCCCGCCGTGTTTTACCCTCAACCGCTGGCATTTGGTGTGGTCGCGACCGTACTGATTGCTGCTGGTGCTTGGGAGTGGGCACGCTTGAACCAGTTGAGCTCTACCGGAGCCTGGGCTACGGGAATTGCCTGTGGTCTGGTGTGTGTCGCGTGGCTGTATGGCTTCGATGGGCTTGTCCCGGTCGGGGGGCTTTGGCTAACGGTCACGGCCGTCTGGATTTTGGGCGGAAGCTGGCTGTTGGCCCGTGGTGCAGCCGCGTGGATATCGGTACCTAAAGTTGTTCGCTTGTTGGTTGGTGTGGCCTGTCTTTGCGCAGCTTGGCTTGCAGTCACACAGGCCCGGGTCATTGGCATCAATTTCCTTTTCTCGGTCATGGTACTGGTCTGGGTGGCGGATATCGGGGCGTATTTTTCAGGTCGCCTGATGGGTGGCAAGCTGTTTTCTCGCAAATTGGCACCTTCCGTCAGTCCCGGTAAGACCTGGGAGGGGGTGTTGGGTGGTTTGTTCGGTGTCGCACTGTGTGCCTTGCTATGGATGCAGTTGGAGCAGCGATTGGCGCTGGACAGTGTGAGCATTTACGGCAAGCTGCGACAACAGGGCTGGCTGGTCATGGCCATTGCCATGGTGTGGCTGACTGCTTGGAGCGTGGTCGGGGATTTGGTGGAGTCTCTGATAAAACGTAGTGCAGGTGCCAAAGACAGCAGCAACCTATTGCCTGGCCATGGTGGTGTGCTGGATCGCCTGGATGCGCTGTTGCCAGTGCTTCCCATGGCCATGATGTTGCAGTCGCTATGAGTACCCTGTTGCGTCGCGTGACTGTATTGGGGTCGACCGGCTCCATTGGGGTGAACACGCTGGATGTTATCGCGCGGCACCCGGCACAGTTCGAAGCGTTTGCGCTGACGGCTTCCACCAATGTTGAGGTGATGCTGGCGCAGTGTGTGCGCCACCGTCCGAAGTTTGCCGTGATGGTGAGTGAGGCCCATGCGTTGGAATTGCAAGCACGTTTGCAGACCACCAATGTGCCGACCCAGGTCCTGAGCGGTCCGGCAGCCCTTGACACGGTAGCTGCGCACCCTGATGCCGATACTGTGATGGCAGCCATTGTGGGCGCTGCTGGTTTGCCATCCTGCATGGCTGCAGCCCGTGCGGGCAAGCGTTTGCTCTTGGCCAACAAGGAAGCACTGGTGGTCGGTGGTCAGCTATTCATGGATGTTGTGCAGGCCGGTGGAGCCACCTTGCTGCCCATCGACAGTGAGCACTCTGCCATCTTCCAGTCCCTGCCGGAGAGCCGATCGTTATGGGCCTCGACGGTAGACAAAATCATCCTGACGGCGTCAGGCGGCCCTTTTCGCAGACGTGCGTCGGCGACTTTGCGTGATGTGACCCCGGAAGAGGCCTGTGCCCATCCTAATTGGGTCATGGGACGCAAAATCTCGGTGGACTCTGCCACGATGATGAACAAGGCGCTCGAAGTCATTGAGGCTCGTTACCTGTTCGGTGTATCGCCCGAGCGTATTGAAGTGGTGATTCATCCACAGAGCGTGATTCACTCCATGGTGCAGTTTGTCGACCATTCGGTGGTGGCGCAGCTGGGCACACCTGATATGCGAGGCCCCATTGCCTATGGACTGTCCTGGCCGCAGCGTGTGGTCTCGGGTTCGGCTGCCATCGATTTTTCCCAACTGGCGGGGTTAAGTTTTGAGGCCATCCATTCCCATGGCCACCAGGAGCGCTTTCCCGGATTGCAACTGGCTTGGGATGCGATGGCAGGGCCGCAAGGGACCACTGCGGTACTCAATGCGGCCAACGAAATCGCGGTGGCTGCGTTCCTGAATCGTCAGATTCGTTTCGACCACATTCACCAGGTGAACCTGGAGACGCTGGCCGCAGCGCAATTTGTCCCCCCGGGCTCCATTGGGGACTTGCTGGACATTGATGGATTGGCCCGACGCATCGCCGAGCAAGTGGCGCAGAAGCTGGCGCACTGATCGCCTGAAGGTATTGCAATGCTAACCCTGGCTGCCTTTGTCATTGCGATTGCCATTTTGATTGCGGTGCATGAATGGGGGCACTACCGCATGGCGGTGGCATCGGGGGTCAAGGTCCTGCGCTTCTCGATTGGTTTTGGCCCACGGGTGTGGGGGTGGACGTCGGCGCGTTCTGGAACCGAGTTCGTGCTGTGTGCTTTGCCTCTTGGCGGCTATGTGAAGATGCTCGATGGTCGGGAAGGCCCTGTGGACCCGGCAGAGGCATCTCGCGCATTCGACACCCAGAGCCTGGGAACACGTTCCGCTATTGTGGCTGCGGGCCCGCTGGCTAATCTTGTTCTTGCCGTCGTGCTCTACAGCATTGTGCATTGGTCAGGCTCAATGCAGTTGGATGCGGTGTTGTCCCGTCCCGTCACGGGCTCCCTTGCCGCCCAAGCCGGGTTTGAGGGCGGCGAGCGTATTCTGGCTGCGGGCACAGACGCTGACGCGATGGAGCCTGTTCAGTCGTTTGAAGATTTTCGATGGTGGTTGACGCAAGCAGCATTGGCAAAAACCAGCTTACTGGTGGAGTACCGTGAACCTGCTTCCGCCAATGGCATGCCAGTGGCGGTTCAGAGACGAACCCTGAATCTCGGGGCGATGGATACCCGTTTTGCCGACGCCAGTCTGTTCCGTGCCATTGGCTGGCAGGGGCCTTGGTCCGCGGCGCGCATTGGGGACGTTGTGCAAGATGGAGCCGCCGCTGACGCCGGGTTGAAAGCGGGTGACCTTGTCACCCATGTGGATGGCATCCCGATAGCGGATGCAGCCCAGCTGCGCGAATTGATCCGGGTGGCCGGCGCAGCCAACCCCGTTGCGACCCAGCGGTGGCAATTGAACCGTGACGGCGAACACATCCTGTTGTTGGTCACGCCCCGCCGGGAGTCGGTGGACGGGCAGTCCATTGGACGTATTAACGCCTTGGTGGGTGATAAGCCTGCGATGGTGCTCGTCAGGTATGGCGTGTGGGCGGGACTGGAGAGAGCCCTGGTGCGGACCTGGGAGGTCTCGTTGTTGACGCTGAAAATGATGGGCAGGATGGTGGTGGGGGAGGCTTCCTTAAAAAACCTCAGTGGCCCTCTGACGATTGCCGACTATGCCGGCAAATCGGCCGCCGTGGGCTGGTCCCAGTACTTGGTGTTTTTGGCTCTCATCAGCATCAGTCTTGGCGTTCTCAATTTGCTCCCCATCCCTGTCCTCGATGGAGGGCACCTGATGTATTATCTTTGGGAGTCGTTGACGGGGCGCCCTGTGTCTGATGCATGGATGGGCTATCTGCAACGTGCTGGCTTGGGTGTGCTCTTGGCAATGATGTCGATTGCGGTATTCAACGATGTGGCCCAACTATTGAGTTGAGCGCGTGCCTACAGGCCGTGCAGCCCACACTATTAGAACTGGCAACTATGTATTTCAAACGATCTTCTTTGCGTGCTGTCGCATGTTCCTTGGCGCTTGGACTGGTGGCGCAGGCAGCCATGGCATTGGAGCCATTTTCCGTACGTGACATCCGGGTGGAGGGTTTGCAGCGGGTTGAAGCAGGAACCATTTTTGCTTCCTTGCCGGTTCGTGTGGGGGACACCTACACCGATGACAAGGCCGCCGCATCCATCCGCGCTTTGTTTGGCCTGGGCTTGTTCAAAGATGTCCGGATCGAGGCGAACAATGGCGTGCTGGTGGTGATTGTGGAGGAGCGCCCTACGGTGGCCGATGTGGACTTCACGGGTACCCGTGAGTTTGACAAGGATGTGCTCAAGAAAGCCTTGCGAGAGACGGGACTGACGGAAGGACGTCCCTTTGACAAGGCTTTGGTGGACCGCGCCGAGCAGGAGCTCAAGCGCCAGTACATCAACAAGAGCATGTACGCCACCGAGGTCGTCACGACGGTGACCCCCATTGAGCGTAACCGTGTCAATCTGAGCTTTGCCGTCGTTGAAGGTGACACAGCCAAAATCAACGACATCAAAATCGTGGGTGCCAAGGCTTTTTCGCAAAGCACATTGCGGGACTTGTTCGACTCCGACACTGGAAACTGGTTGAGCTGGTACACCAAGTCCAACCGTTACTCGCGCACCAAGCTCAACGCCGATATTGAGTCCTTGCGCTCTTACTACCTGTCGCGTGGGTACCTGGAGTTCAAAGTGGACTCCACCCAGGTCGCCATTTCTCCGAACAAACAGGATATCGACATCACCGTCAACGTGACAGAAGGTGAGCGTTTTGTGGTGTCCAGTATCAAGCTGGCGGGCAACTACCTGGCCAAAGATGAAGAGTTTCAATCCCTGATCGCCATCAAGGCAGGGGAGGCCTACAACGCCACCGAAGTAACGCAAACAACCAAGGCGTTCACCGATTATTTCGCCAATTTCGGCTATGCCTTCGCGCGCACCGAAGCACGCACAGACATCGACCGCGCGACCAACCGAGTCGCCATCACCTTGGTTGCCGAACCGTCTCGCCGGGTATATGTGCGTCGCATCAATGTGGCAGGTAATGACCGCACGCGCGATGAAGTGATTCGTCGCGAGTTTCGGCAATTGGAGGCTGCTTGGTACGACGGTGAAAAAATTCGCCAATCCCGCAATCGGGTGGACCGTTTGGGCTACTTTACCGAAGTGGGTATCGAAACCCAGGAAGTGTCCGGAGCTCCGGATCAGGTGGACCTGACCGTGAACGTTGCCGAAAAACCCACCGGCAGCATCAGCTTGGGGGCTGGCATTTCCAGCGCAGACGGTTTGGGCTTGTCTTTCGGCTTCAAGCAGGAAAATGCATTCGGCTCTGGCAACTCGCTTGGTGTGGAAGTTAATACCAGCAAAACCAACCGGACCGTGGTGTTCAGCACGACCAACCCGTACTTCACGGAGGATGGTGTGTCGCGTTCCATCGACCTGTACCAGCGCACCTCCCGTCCTTACGATGACGTCGATACCTACGCCATTGAAACCACGGGTGCTGCCGTGCGTTTTGGGATTCCATTTACCGATTCGGATACCGTATATCTCGGCGTGGGCGTCGACCGCACCCGCATCATCCCGGGTTCGCTGTTGCCTACCGTGTACCAGGATTACGCCAACGAATTCGGCTACAGCAGCACGGCGCTTCCCCTGACGCTGGGTTGGTCACGCGATACGCGTGACAGTGCTTTGGTGCCCAGTACCGGCAAGATAATGCGCACCAGTGCGGAATGGAGCGTGGGTGGCGATTTGCGGTATGCACGCGGTACGGCCCAGTACCAGCAGTTTTTCCCCATTTCTCGCAAAGTCACCGCTGCTTTTAACTCGGAGATTGCGATGGGGGCCGCGACCGGGAGCACTACCTACCCTGTGTTCAAGAACTACTACGCCGGCGGTTTGGGCTCTGTGCGTGGTTTCGAGCAAGGCAGCCTGACCACCGCCGCACAGCGGGCTGGATCTTTGACCGCCACAGGTGGAACCAAGCGCATCACCTTCAACGGCGAATTGCTGGCGCCTTTGCCTGGTGGCGGTAACGACCGCACCCTGCGTGTCTACGGTTTTGTCGATGCGGGCGGCATTTACGGTGCTGACGAATCCATCCAGCTGGGCGACATGCGTTCTTCCTTTGGCGTTGGTATCAGCTGGATTTCTCCAGTCGGCCCTCTGCGCTTGGCATTCGCCCGTCCTATTACCAAATTTGAAGGCGATAAAATCCAAAGTCTTCAATTCCAGATCGGAACAACTTTCTAATGAAACACGTTAAAGCAATGTGGGCAGCAGCACTGGTTCTGGCATTCGCCGCCGTGGGGGCACATGCCCAGGATTCCAAGATTGGCTACATCAACACCCAGCGCATCACCAGCGAGTCCGGCCCGGCAAAAGCGGCCCAGACCAAGCTGGAGCAGGAGTTCTCCAAACGTCAGAAAGAGTTGGCAGACCAGCAGCAGGCTCTCAAGACCATGAGTGACCGCTTTGAGCGTGATGCCCCCACACTGACAGAAACCCAGCGCGTGACCCGCCAGAAAGAATTCGCTGAGCAAAATCGCGACTTCCAGCGCAAACAGCGCGAGTTTCAGGAAGACCTGAACGGCCGCCGCAACGAAGAGTTGCAGCAGGTGCTGGACAAGGCCAACAAGGCCGTCAAGCAAGTGGCCGAGGCCGAGAAGTACGACCTGGTGATTCAGGAAGTGGTGTACAGCAATGCACGCCATGACATCACCGAGAAGGTTCTCAAGATTCTCAATTCCGGCGCCAAGTAAGCCTTGGATCGCCGCATGCGGGGAGAAGGCATGGACCTCGCTTCCATTGTGCAGGTGTTGGGCGGTGAGCTGCATGGGGATGCAGCATGCGTTATCACGGGGCTGGCTCCGTTGGAAACCGCCAGCTCCCAAGACCTCAGCTTTTTAAGCAACCCCAAATACCAACAACAGTTGGCGGCCTCCCAGGCCGCCTGTGTCATTGTGGCGCCTGCCATGCGTGAGGTCGCGTTGGCGCGGGGGGCTTGCATCGTCACCGCACAGCCATATTTGTATTTCGCCAAAGTCACCCAGTTGTGGAAGCAGCAGCGGGATCGCGCGCAACGTGCAGTGTCCGGCATGGCAGCGCCCTTGGTGCACCCCAGTGCGGTGGTGGATGCGGCCGCTGTGGTCGATGCCACCGCCCGCATTGGCCCCCTGTGTGTGGTGGAAGCGGGGGCACGCATTGGCGCCCACACGGTGCTCAAATCGCGTGTGACCATAGGCGAAGACTGTGTTGTGGGTGCGCGCTGCCTCTTGCACGCAGGCGTTGTCATTGGTGCAGATGGTTTTGGTTTTGCCCCGGATGGCGAACGCTGGGAAAAGATTGAACAGCTTGGTGCGGTGCAGATTGGCGATGATGTGGAGATCGGTGCCAATACCTGTATCGACCGCGGCGCCCTGCATGACACGGTCATTGAGGACGGTGTGAAGTTGGACAACCTGATCCAGATTGGCCACAACGTGCGTGTGGGTCGCAACACGGCGATGGCCGGTTGCGTGGGCGTGGCGGGTTCTGCCACCATTGGGCCCAACTGCACGATTGGCGGTGGTGCCATTGTTCTGGGCCACCTGACGCTGGGTGCCCATGTGCATATTTCGGCCGCCACGGTGGTTAGCAAATCGATTTTGAAGCCCGGTCATTACACCGGCATGTTCCCGATTGACGAGAACGCCTCGTGGGAGCGCAATGCTGCAACGCTGAAGCAGTTGCACGGCCTGCGCGACCGTATCAAAACCCTGGAAAAAGAGTTACCCAAATGATGGACATCCATAAAATCCTGAAGCAACTGCCCCACCGTTACCCCTTTCTGCTGGTAGACCGGGTACTGGAGCTGGACAAGGGCAAGACCATCAAGGCCTTGAAGAACGTCACCATCAACGAGCCGTTTTTTGAAGGTCACTTTCCGCACCGTCCCGTGATGCCGGGGGTGCTGATGCTGGAGGCGCTGGCCCAGGCCGCAGCCCTCCTGGCCTTTGACGCGTTGGACACCTCGCCCAACGATCAGATGGTTTACTACTTCGCCGGTATTGACGGCGCGCGCTTCAAGCGCCCCGTGGAGCCGGGTGACCAGTTGATCCTGAATGTGGAAATGTTGCGTATGAAAGCCGGCATCTTCAAGTTCAAGGCCAGCGCGACAGTGGGTGATGAGCTGGCCTGTGAAGCCGAGCTGACCTGCGCCATGCGCGCGATTGCGTAAGAGGTTGCGCGTGTCCGCTATCCACGCCACTGCCCTCATCGATCCCAAGGCCGAGCTCGATAGCTCGGTGACGGTGGGGCCTTATACGGTCATCGGCCCACATGTGCGCATTGGTGCCGGCACTTCCGTGGGCCCACATTGTGTGATTGAAGGCCACACCACCATTGGCCAAGACAACCGGATCTTCCAGTTCAACTCCCTGGGCGCGATTCCGCAGGACAAGAAGTACGCCGGTGAACCCTGCGAACTGATCATTGGCGACCGCAACACCATCCGCGAGTTTTGCACCTTCAACATCGGCTCGCCCGGCGACGTTGGCAAGACCGTGCTGGGCAATGACAACTGGATCATGGCCTATGTGCATTTGGCGCACGACTGCCTGGTCGGCAACCACGTGATTTTCGCTAACAACTCGCAGCTGGCTGGCCACGTGCATGTGGGGGATTGGGTGATTCTGGGTGGCTTTACCGTGGTGCACCAGTTTGTGCGCCTGGGTGCCCACAGCATGACGGCCATGTGCTCGCTGTTGTTTGCCGACCTGCCGCCGTTTGTGATGTGCCAGGGGCAGCCGGCCGCAGCCCGTTCCATGAACTTTGAAGGCCTGCGCCGCCGTGGCTTTTCGCCCGAGCGTATTTCCGGCGTCAAGGCCATGCACAAGGCCCTGTACCGCGACGACCTGACGCTGGAGCAGGCCAAGCAGCGCATTGCCGAGTTGGAAGCAACACATCCAGAGACTGGACCCGATGTGGCCATGATGAACGGCTTTTTGGGAGCCGTCTCTGCCCAGCGCGGCATCGTTCGCTAAGCCTCTCACATCGTCGAATCGTTATGAATCCGTCTCACGCCCCCGCTGGCGCCCCCACGGTGGCCATGGTGGCGGGGGAGGCCTCGGGCGATCTGCTGGCTGGCCTGCTGCTGGGCGGCGTGCGCCAGCGCTGGCCCGCTGCAACGGCGCAGGGCATAGGCGGCCCGCAGATGGCCAAGCAGGGTTTTCAGGCGTGGTGGCCGCACCACAAGCTGGCGGTGCACGGTTTTGGCTGGGAGTTGCTCACGCGCTACCGCGAGATCGTGGGCATACGCCGGCAACTGGGCGACCGCCTGCTGGCCCACAAGCCTGACGTGTTTATTGGCGTAGACGCCCCCGACTTCAACCTCGATCTGGAGGCGCGGCTCAAGGGGCGGGGCGTCAAGACCGTGCATTTCGTTTGTCCCTCCATCTGGGCCTGGCGTCCAGAGCGGGTGGAGAAAATCCGCCACAGCTCCGACCACGTGCTGTGCATCTTTCCTTTCGAGCCCGCACTGCTCGCAGCCCATGGCATTGCTGCCACCTATGTGGGCCATCCGTTGGCCAATGTCATTCCCATGGAGCCGGACAGGGCTGCGGCCCGCCGCGCCTTGGGCCTCACCGATGGCGATGCGGTGGTAGCCATCCTGCCCGGCAGTCGCCAGTCGGAGATTCGCCACCTGGCTTTACGCTTCTTTCGAGCTGCAGCCCGCATCCATTCTGCGCGACCAGCTACTAAATTTATAGTGCCTTGCGTGCCTGGCCTGCTGCCGGAGATTGAAAAACTTGCGCAACACAGCGGCATGCACGGGCGTATGCAGTTGCTGGGCGGTCAGTCCCACACCGCGCTGGCCGCCTGTGACGTCACGCTGATTGCCAGTGGCACCGCCACGCTGGAGGCCGCACTGTTCAAGCGGCCCATGGTTATTGGTTACCACATGGCGTGGCTGTCTTGGCAGATCATGCGGCGCAAGCGCCTGCAACCCTGGGTGGGCCTGCCCAATATTCTGTGCCAGCGCTTTGTGGTTCCAGAGTTGCTGCAAGACGCGGCCACCCCTGAGGCGCTGGCGCACGAAGTGTTGGCCTGGCTGGATGCGCGTGACTCCGATCCTGCGAAAATAGCGGCCCTGCACACCACTTTCACCACGCTGCATGCCACGCTGCAGCGCGACACCGCCACCCTTGCCGCCAATGCCATCGAAAAAGTCCTCCAAGCCTGAGCCTGCCCAGCAGGTCGCCTTTGCCTGGGACCTGCCCGGACTGATTGCCGGCGTGGACGAGGCCGGCCGCGGCCCGTTGGCCGGCCCGGTGGTGGCTGCCGCGGTGATTCTGGACGACCTGAATCCGATCGCTGGCCTCAACGATTCCAAGAAGCTCACCGCGCTCAAACGCGAAAAGCTGTTCGATGAAATCCGCGCCAAGGCCCTGTGCTGCTCGATTGCACAGGCCAGTGTGGAAGAAATCGACGAGATCAACATTCTGCAGGCGACTCTTTTGGCCATGCGTCGCGCGGTAGAGGGTCTGCGTCTCAAGCCCGCCAAGGTGCTGGTGGATGGCAACCGCCTGCCGGTGCTGGACGTGCTGGCCGAAGCCATTGTGCGCGGCGACGCCACCGTGCCCGCCATCTCCGCTGCATCCATCCTCGCCAAGGTCACGCGTGACCGCTGGTGCGCCACGCTGGACCAGCAGTACCCACAGTACGGCTTTGCCGGCCACAAGGGCTACGGCACGGCCGAACACTTGGCGGCCCTCAAGGCGCATGGCGCCTGCCCGGAGCACCGCAAAACCTTTGCGCCCGTCACCCAAGTGCTGCAGGCCTTTCCATGAGCGAACCTGTCTTCGTCACCTCCCGTGAGAACGCGCTGCTCAAGGAGTTGCGCAAACTCAGCACCGACAACACGGCCTACCGCAAGGCGGGGCGCTTCTGGATCGAGGGCGACCACCTGTGCAGCGCGGCCCTGCACCGTGGCCTGCAGCCTGCTGCGCTCGTGGTTTCAGAGTCATTTTGGCCTCTAGCCCCCGTGGAATATGCGCGAGCAGCTATCAAAACCATAGTAATTCCTGACGCCTTGTTCCGCGAATTGAGCGGTTTGGAGTCGCCCGCCAAGGTGGGCTTTGTGCTGGACTTGCCGCTGGACACCGCGGTGCAGCCCAACGCTGCCACCGTGATCCTGGACCGTGTGCAGGATGCCGGCAACGTGGGTTCCATCTTGCGTAGTGCGGGGGCGTTTGGTTTCCGCCAGGTGCTGGCGCTCAAGGGTACGGCCGCGCTGTGGAGTCCCAAGGTATTGCGTGCCGGCATGGGGGCACATTTCGGACTGTCCCTGGTGGAAGGACTGGAGTTGTCCGACCTGGATGGTTTGTCGGTGCCGCTGGTGGTGACCAGTTCCCACCAGGGAGATTTGGTGCAGAAGCTGGCTTTGCCCCATCCCTGTGCCTGGGCCATGGGCCACGAGGGGCAGGGGGTGTCCGCCGAACTCATGGCGCGTGCCAGCATCTTTGCGCGCATTGGCCAGCCGGGGGGCGAGGAGTCGCTCAACGTGGCTGCGGCCGCGGCGATTTGCCTGCATGCGAGCAGTTTGACGCTTACCTGAAACTGAATGGGGTCAGCCCCTCGGCTATAATGAGAGGCTATCCAGAAAACAGCCGTCCCAAGCGCACCTCTGAACATCCCCTCACAGCAGCACCCGCCAAGAGCCATTCTTGAGCGCGTTTGGGCGTACCCGTAACCCATCCGGAGAAACCAGTGCTTTTGTCTCTCAAGGGATCCACCCCACCCGCCATCCTGGCGCTCGCAGACGGCACGGTCTACATTGGCAATTCCATTGGAGCCGCAGGCTCCACCGTCGGTGAAGTCGTGTTCAACACCTCCATGACCGGCTACCAGGAGATCCTCACCGATCCCAGTTATTGCCAGCAGATCGTCACCCTGACTTACCCCCACATCGGCAACTACGGTGTCAACCCCGAAGACGTGGAGTCCCACAAGGTCTTCGCTGCCGGCTTGATCATCAAAGACCTGCCGCTGGTGGCCAGCAACTTCCGCAAAACCCAAACGCTGACCGAATACCTGGTTGCCGAGGGCACCGTGGCGATTGCCAATATCGACACCCGGCAGCTGACGCGCCAGCTGCGCACCCAGGGCGCACAAAACGGCTGCATCCTGGCTCTCGCGGCCGGTGAGGCGGTCACCAAGGAGGCGATCGAGAAAGCGGTAGCCGCTGCCAAGGGTGCGCCCAGCATGGCTGGCCTGGATCTGGCCAAGGTGGTCTCCAGCACCGAGAGCTACGGCTGGACCGAGTCCGAGTGGACCCTGGGCAAGGGCTACGGCCAGCAAACTGCTCCCAAGTTCCATGTCGTGGCCTATGACTTCGGCGTCAAGAAGAACATCCTGCGCATGCTGGCCGAGCGTGGCTGCAAGGTCACCGTGGTGCCCGCGCAAACCTCCGCTGCCGAAGTGCTCAAGCTCAACCCGAATGGCATCTTCCTGTCCAACGGCCCCGGCGACCCGGAGCCTTGCGATTACGCGATTGCTGCGGCCAAAGAGCTGATCGAAACCGGCACACCTACCTTTGGCATTTGCCTGGGCCACCAGATCATGGCGCTGGCCAGTGGTGCCAAGACCTTCAAGATGAAGTTCGGCCACCACGGTGCCAACCATCCGGTCAAAGACCTGGACAGCGGCCGTGTCTCGATCACCAGCCAGAACCACGGTTTTGCGGTGGACGAAAAATCGCTGCCCGCCAACCTGCGCCCCACGCACATCAGCCTGTTTGACAACACGCTGCAAGGGCTGGAGCGCACTGACAAGCCGGCCTTCTGCTTCCAGGGCCACCCTGAAGCATCGCCCGGTCCGCACGACATCGGCTATCTGTTCGATCGCTTCATCGCTGAGATGGAAAAGAAAGCAGGCTGAGCTGTATGAGCTTCTACGGTGTCACCGACCTCTGGACCTACGTGATAGGCGCTTTGGGCATCATCTTGCTGCCCGGCCCCAACTCCTTGTTTGTTCTGTCGGTGGCCACCGTGCGCGGCGTCAAGGCCGGTTACCAGGGCGCCATGGGTGTGTTTGTGGGCGACACGATTTTGCTGTTGCTCACTGCGTTGGGCGCGGCCAGCCTGTTGCGTACCTACCCGGCCCTGTTCATGGTGGTGAAGTATGCGGGGGCGGCCTACCTGACCTGGGTGGGTGTGAACCTGTTCATTGCCGCGGTGAAGAAGTGGCGCAGTGTCGATCCGGCGGAGGTGTCCGCAGACGCCGCCGTGGCGCAAGCCACCGCCAACCTGCAGCAGCCCTTCAAGCGTGCCCTGGTCATCAGCCTGCTGAACCCGAAGGCGATTTTGTTTCTGCTGTCCTTCTTCGTGCAGTTCATCGACCCGAGCTACGCCACGCCCGCCGTGCCTTTCCTGATCCTGAGCGCCATCATCATGGTGTTCAGCGCGTTGTATTTGTCTGCCCTGATTTTTGCGGGCGCCCGCCTGGCCCAGGGTTTTGGCCGCCGCAAGCGCCTGAGCGCCAGCCTGTCCAGTGCGGTGGGCGGCCTGTTTGTGTGGTTTGGCGCCAAGCTGGCCACCGCAAGCCTGAATTAATTAAAACGTAAAGAGCCCCAAAAGCTACGAGTCTCACCATGCCAAAACGTACTGACATCCAAAGCATTCTCATCATCGGCGCCGGCCCCATCATCATCGGCCAGGCCTGTGAGTTCGACTACTCCGGCGTGCAAGCGTGCAAGGCATTGCGTGAAGAGGGCTACAAGGTCATCCTGATCAACAGCAACCCCGCCACGATCATGACCGACCCGGCCACGGCCGACGTCACCTACATCGAGCCCATCACCTGGCAAACGGTGGAGAAGATCATTGCCAAGGAAAAACCCGACGCCATCCTGCCCACCATGGGCGGCCAGACTGCGCTGAACTGCGCGCTGGACCTGTGGCACCACGGCGTGCTGGACAAGTACAAGGTGGAGCTGATTGGCGCCACCCCTGAGGCCATCGACAAGGCTGAGGACCGCCTGAAGTTCAAGGATGCGATGACCAAGATTGGTCTCGGTTCCGCGCGCTCCGGCATCGCCCACAGCATGGACGAAGCCTGGGCGGTGCAAAAGACACTGGGTTTCCCCACGGTTATTCGCCCCAGCTTCACCCTGGGTGGTACCGGCGGCGGCATTGCCTACAACTCCGAAGAATTTGAGACCATCTGCAAGCGCGGCCTGGAAGCCTCGCCGACCAACGAGCTGCTCATCGAAGAGTCGCTCTTGGGCTGGAAAGAGTACGAGATGGAAGTGGTGCGCGACAAGGCGGACAACTGCATCATCGTTTGTTCGATTGAAAATCTGGACCCCATGGGTGTGCACACCGGTGACTCCATCACCGTGGCCCCAGCGCAAACGTTGACGGACAAGGAATACCAGATCCTGCGCAATGCATCCCTGGCTGTGCTGCGCGAAATCGGAGTGGACACGGGTGGATCGAACGTGCAGTTCTCTATCAACCCGGTCGATGGCCGCATGGTCGTCATCGAGATGAACCCGCGCGTGTCGCGTTCTTCCGCGCTGGCTTCCAAGGCTACCGGCTTCCCCATCGCCAAGGTCGCAGCCAAGCTGGCGGTCGGCTTCACGTTGGACGAGCTGCGCAACGACATCACCGGCGGTGCGACGCCTGCGTCCTTCGAGCCCAGCATCGACTACGTGGTGACCAAGATCCCGCGTTTCGCATTTGAGAAATTCCCGGCTGCCGACAGCCGCCTGACCACCCAGATGAAATCGGTGGGCGAGGTCATGGCCATGGGCCGCACCTTCCAGGAGTCCTTCCAGAAAGCCCTGCGTGGCCTGGAAGTGGGCGTGGACGGCATGAACGAGAAGACCCAGGACCGCGAAGTGCTGGAAAAAGAGCTGGGCGAACCCGGCCCCGAGCGCATCTGGTACGTGGGCGACGCCTTCGCCCAGGGCATGAGCGTGGACGAAGTGTTTGCACTGACCAAGATCGACCCCTGGTTCCTGGTGCAGATTGAGCAGATCGTGAAACTGGAACTCGAAATTGAGCGCTTGCCCCAGCCTGCCAGTGGCTCTGCGCTGGACAAGATTGACGCAGCCACGCTGCGTGGTTTGAAGCAAAAAGGCTTCTCGGACCGCCGTCTGGCGCGCCAGTTCAAAACCACCGACAAGGCTGTGCGCGAGAAGCGCCGCGCCCTGGGTGTGCGCCCTGTTTACAAACGTGTGGACACCTGTGCGGCCGAATTTGCCACCAACACCGCCTACATGTATTCGACCTACGAGGCCGAAGGCTCCGAGTGCGAAGCCGCGCCGACGGACAAAAAGAAAATCATGGTGCTGGGTGGTGGTCCCAACCGCATCGGCCAGGGTATCGAGTTTGATTACTGCTGCGTGCACGCCGCATTGGCCATGCGCGAAGACGGGTACGAGACCATCATGGTCAACTGCAACCCCGAAACCGTGTCCACTGACTACGACACCTCCGACCGCCTGTACTTCGAGCCGCTGACGCTGGAAGACGTGCTGGAAATCGTCGACAAGGAAAAGCCGGTTGGCGTGATCGTGCAATACGGCGGCCAGACGCCTTTGAAGCTGGCGTTGGATCTGGAAGCCAATGGCGTGCCCATCATCGGCACCACGCCCGACATGATCGACGCTGCCGAAGACCGTGAGCGCTTCCAGAAGCTGCTGCACGAGCTGAAGTTGCGCCAGCCACCCAACGCCACCGCACGTACCGAGCCCGAGGCCCTGGAAAAGGCTGCTGCGCTGGGCTACCCCCTGGTGGTGCGTCCCAGCTACGTGCTGGGCGGCCGCGCCATGGAAATCGTGCATGAACAGCGCGACCTGGAGCGTTATATGCGCGAAGCCGTGAAGGTGAGCAACGACAGCCCCGTGCTGCTGGACCGCTTCCTGAACGACGCCATTGAATGTGATGTGGACTGCATTCGCGATGCAACCGGCGACACCTTCATCGGTGGTGTGATGGAACACATCGAACAAGCGGGCGTCCACAGTGGCGACTCTGCCTGCTCCTTGCCACCCTACAGTTTGGGCGCCGACACCGTGGCTGAGATCAAACGCCAGACCAAGGCCATGGCCGGTGCCCTGAACGTGGTGGGCCTGATGAACGTGCAATTTGCCATCCAGAACGTGGATGGCAAGGACGTGATCTACGTGCTGGAAGTAAACCCCCGCGCCAGCCGCACGGTGCCCTTTGTCTCCAAGGCTACCGGCATCCAATTGGCCAAGGTGGCCGCGCGCTGCATGGCCGGTCAGACGCTGGCCAGCCAGGGTATCAGCAAGGAAGTGACTCCGCCGTATTTCAGCGTGAAAGAAGCCGTGTTCCCCTTCGTCAAGTTCCCCGGTGTGGACACCATCCTCGGCCCCGAGATGAAGTCCACGGGCGAGGTGATGGGCGTGGGCAAGACCTTCGGCGAAGCCTTTGTGAAGTCGCAATTGGGCGCCGGTGCCAAGCTGCCACGCGGCGGCAAAGCCTTTATCTCGGTCAAGCAGACCGACAAGCCGCGTGCCGTGGAAGTGGCGCGCAGCCTGGCCGCCATGGGTTTTGAGATCGTGGCGACCAAGGGTACGGCAGCGGCCATCACCGCGGCTGGTGTGGCCTGTGGTGTGGTGAACAAGGTGGCCGAAGGGCGCCCGCACATCGTGGACATGATCAAGAACGAGGAAATCTCCATGGTGGTCAACACCGTGGAGGAGCGCCGCAACGCGATCGCCGATTCGCGCCAGATCCGCACCTCGGCCCTGCTGGCCCGCGTGACGACGTACACCACGATTGCCGGTGCGGAGGCCGCGGTGCAAGGCATGAAGTACCTGGACAGCCTGGGTGTCATCTCGGTGCAGGAAATGCACGCCGAACTTCAGGCCTGAATCGACAGATAAGTTGGCATAATCTTGCCAACTGCATAGGACAGTGCCGCGCGCAAGCGCCGCACTGTCCTTGTACTTTGAGGCCCCCAAAATACCTAGTTAGAGACACCATGGCAACCTATCCCATTACCAAACGCGGCGCTGAGATGCTCAAGGCCGAGCTGCACAAACTCAAGACCGTGGAGCGTCCCTCTGTCATCCAGGCCATCGCCGAGGCGCGTGCCCAGGGCGACCTGAGCGAGAACGCCGACTACGACGCCGCGAAGGAGCGCCAGGGCTTTATCGAAGGCCGTATTCAGGAGGTGGAGGGCAAGTTGTCTGCGGCCCAGGTCATCGATCCGACGACGATCCAGGCCGACGGCCGCGTGGTGTTTGGCGCCACGGTTGAATTGGAAGATGAAGACAGCGGTCAGCGTGTGAAGTACCAAATCGTGGGTGAGGACGAGGCCGACCTGAAGCAGGGTCTGATCAACATCAGCAGCCCGATTGCCCGTGCCCTGATTGGCAAGGTAGAGGGTGACACTGCGGTGGTGCAGGCCCCCGGTGGCGAGCGCGCCTACGAGGTCGTGGCCGTTCACTACATCTGATGCGCCAACTCCCCGTGTGGTTGGCAGCGGCTTGGGCCATGAGCCTGAGCGTGCTGGGATTTATGGTGGTGCCCATGTTGTTTGTGCACCTGCCTACCCCCGCCCTGGCGGGGCAGATGGCCGCCAAGCTGTTTGCTGCGCAGACCTGGGTGTCGGTGGTGTGCGGTGCGTTGCTGCTCATGGCTTTTAGATCAAATCGGCCTCTAACCCCCGTGGATACTGCGCGAGAAGCTACACTTTTTGTAGTGGCTGGCGTGTTGCTGGCGCTGCTGGTAGAGCTGGCGGTGGCACCACGCATCGTCGCACGCGACAACCTGGCGCTCTGGCACCGCGTGGGCAGTGCCATGTACTTCGGCCAGTGGATCTGCGCGCTGGTCGTGTTTGGCAAACTGGTGGCAGCAGGTACAGCGCCGCAAGGTAGTTCCGAGTCGGCATAAAAAAACCGGAGCACCAGGCTCCGGTTGTCAGTGGTATTGCGCCAGACTTCAGGTCTGGCTGCGTTTTTTCAGACTGGTTTTTGGCTTCGGTTTGGCACGTTTCACGTTGCCACCAGGCGTCAGGCGCTGGTTACCCAGCACGCGCAGGGTTTTGACTTCGGGGCGCTGGCCGGGGCGGCCAAATTTCAGCACCTTGAAATCGCGCGGGCCCGGCTTGCGGTCCTCGTCAACGACTTTTTCTTTCTCGGGCTGGGGGCGCCAGAGCACCAGCAGCTTGCCGATGTGCTGAATAGGCGCTGCATTGAGTTCGTCCGCCAGGGTCTTGAACATCTCTTCGCGGGCGGCGCGGTCATCCGAGAAAACACGCACTTTGATCAGGCCATGGGCGTTGAGCGCCGCATCGATTTCTTTTTTGACGTTGGCCGTCAGGCCATCGCCGCCCACCATGACCACGGGGTCCAGGTGGTGGGCTTCAGCGCGGTGATCCTTGCGCTGAGCGGGAGTTAGTTGTATTTGAGGCATGTGGGTATTATCGACGCAATGAATACGCAGAGCAAAAGTAGCAAGCCGGATAACAAAGCCGGCAACAAAAAGGTCAACAAAGCCTGGTTGCATGACCACATCAATGACCCTTATGTGAAGCTGGCCAACAAAGAGGGCTACCGGGCCCGCGCGGCCTACAAGCTCAAGGAAATTGATGAAACCCTGCATCTGGTGAAGCCCGGCCAGCTGGTGGTGGACTTGGGCTGCACGCCAGGCGCCTGGAGCCAGTACCTGCGCCGCCGCATGTCACCCAACGGAGCGGCTGTGGGGGAAATGAACGGCACCATCATCGGGCTGGATTTGTTGCCCATGGAGCCGATCGAAGGCGTGACCTTCATCCAGGGGGATTTCCGCGAGGCCGACACGCTGGCGTTGCTGGAGACTGCACTGGGTGGCAAGCAAGCCGATCTGGTGGTGTCCGACATGGCGCCCAATCTGTCGGGTATCGCGTCGGCAGATGCGGCACGTATTGAATATTTGGTGGAGCTGGCGATTGAATTCGCCCAAAACCACATGAAGCCGCAAGGGGCGCTGGTGGCCAAGGTATTCCACGGTGGCAGCTACAACGATGTGGTGCAGCGTTTCAAGGCGGCTTTCGTCACGGTCAAACCACTCAAACCCAAGGCCTCGCGCGACCGTTCGTCCGAAACCTTTCTGGTCGGTTTGGGCCTCAAGTCCGTCTGAGAATCTGCCACGCAATTCCCATGCTGTTTCTGAGGCCGTCCGGCCCGAAATAACAGCTTTCATGGCTTGAAACGCCTAAAATGGGTCCCAAGTACGCAAGGTTCGTTTACTTGCGCCAGTATTGGAGCTTCGCTTGAATAATCAGTGGTTTTCAAAAATTGCAGTGTGGTTGGTGGTGGCCTTGGTGCTGTTCACCGTGTTCAAGCAATTCGACACGCGTGCTGCAGCATCGGGCACCGTCAGCTATTCCGAGTTCTTGGACATGGTCAACAATGGCAGTATCAAGAGCGCGATGATTCCCGACGGCGCTGGCGGAGGCGAGATTACGGCGATTACGACCGACGACCGACGCATCAAGACCAATGCGACCTACCTGGACCGTGGCCTGGTCGGCGACCTGCGCAACAACAACGTCAAATTTGACACCAAGCCACGCGAAGAAGGCTCCCTGTTGATGACCCTGTTGGTCAGCTGGGGCCCCATGCTGCTGTTGATTGGCGTATGGGTGTACTTCATGCGCCAGATGCAAGGCGGCGGCAAGGGCGGGGCGTTCAGCTTCGGCAAGAGCAAGGCCCGCCTGCTGGATGAAAACACCAACACCGTGACTTTTGCCGATGTGGCCGGTTGCGACGAAGCCAAAGAAGAAGTGAAGGAAGTTGTCGACTTCCTCAAAGACCCCAGCAAGTTCCAGAAACTCGGCGGTCGTATTCCCCGCGGCCTGCTGCTGGTCGGCCCTCCCGGTACCGGCAAGACGCTGCTGGCCAAATCGATTGCGGGCGAAGCCAAGGTGCCGTTCTTCAGCATCTCGGGTTCTGACTTCGTCGAAATGTTTGTCGGTGTGGGCGCATCCCGGGTGCGCGACATGTTCGAGAACGCCAAGAAGAATGCTCCCTGCATCATCTTCATCGACGAAATTGACGCCGTCGGTCGCCAGCGTGGTGCTGGCCTGGGCGGTGGTAACGACGAGCGCGAACAGACCCTGAACCAGATGCTGGTGGAGATGGACGGTTTCGAAACCAACGTGGGTGTGATCGTGGTGGCTGCCACCAACCGCCCTGACATCCTGGACGCCGCCTTGCTGCGTCCCGGCCGGTTCGATCGCCAGGTCTATGTCACGCTGCCCGATATCCGTGGCCGCGAACAGATTCTGAACGTGCACATGCGCAAAGTGCCTTTGGGCCAGGACGTGAGCGCCATGACCATTGCCCGCGGCACGCCCGGCATGAGCGGCGCCGACCTCGCCAACCTGTGCAACGAAGCTGCCCTGATGGCCGCGCGCCGCAATGCGCGCCTGGTCGAAATGCAGGACTTCGAGAAGGCCAAGGACAAGATCCTCATGGGCCCCGAGCGCAAGAGCATGGTCATGCCCGAGGAAGAGCGCAAGAACACGGCCTACCACGAGTCCGGCCACGCCCTGATCGGCAAGCTGCTGCCCAAGTGCGATCCGGTGCACAAGGTCACCATCATTCCCCGCGGCCGCGCCCTGGGTGTGACCATGAGCCTGCCCGCACAAGATCGCTACAGCTACGACAGCGAATTCATGCTGAACCAGATCAGCATGCTGTTTGGTGGCCGCATTGCAGAAGAAGTGTTCATGAACCAAATGACCACGGGTGCTTCCAATGACTTTGAGCGCGCCACCTCCATCGCCCGCGACATGGTGACCCGCTACGGCATGACCGATGCTCTGGGCCCTATGGTCTATGCCGAGAACGAAGGCGAAGTGTTTCTGGGCCGCAGTGTGACCAAGACCACCAGCATGAGCGAACAGACCATGCAAAAAGTGGATTCGGAAGTGCGCCGCATCATTGACCAGCAGTACGCTCTGGCACGCAAGCTGATCGAAGAAAACAGCGACAAGATGCACGCCATGGCCAAAGCCCTGCTGGACTGGGAAACCATTGATGCCGAGCAGCTGGAAGACATCATGGCCGGCCGCGAACCCCGTCCTCCCAAAGACTGGACCCCTCGAACCCCGAACAACGGTGGTGGCGGTAGCGGTGGTGCACCGGCTGTAGCGGCAGACCCCGCACCCACTGCCGCCTGACATCGGGCTGCGCTGAACTCCACAGGGCCTTCGGGCCCTGTGGCTTTTCAGGGTTCCGCCTTCCCCGTTGCCGGTTCGCCTGCCCCGATAATTCAAGTTATGCATTGGCAAACCTCACGCTTCGCCATTGACCTGTCCACCCCCCAGGTGATGGGCATCGTCAATGTCACGCCCGATTCGTTTTCAGACGGTGGCCAGCACGCCTCGCACCATGCAGCCTTGCTCCATTGCGAGCGTCTGCTCAAGGACGGTGCCCATCTGTTGGACATTGGGGGCGAATCCACCCGGCCTGGGGCCCCACCGGTTCCCCAGGATGAAGAATTGGCCCGCGTGCTGCCCGTCATTCGCCATGCGGTGACCTTGGGTGTGCCGGTCTCGGTCGACACCTACAAGCCCGCAGTGATGCAGGCCGCGCTGGACCTGGGGGCCGACATCGTCAACGACATCTGGGCCCTGCGCTGGACGGACGGGCAGGGCGGCCCCACCGGCGCGTCTGTGGTGGCGGCCCACCCGAACTGTGGCGTTTGCCTCATGCATATGCACCGCGACCCTCAGACCATGCAGGTGGCGCCCATGGAGGGCGATGTGGTACCCCAGGTGCTATCGTTTTTAGAGCTGCTTGCGCAGCATTTACGGGCGCTGGGAGTCGATTCGAACCGGATTTGCCTGGACCCCGGCATAGGATTTGGCAAGACGGTGGCGCAGAACTTTGCGCTGCTGGCGCGCCAGGCCCAGGCCGTTCCCGCGGGTTACCCGGTGCTGGCGGGTTGGTCGCGTAAATCGTCGCTGGCCGCAGTCACCCAAACTTCTCTGAGCAATGCTGCCAGCATGGATGTGGACCAGCGCCGCGCGCCCAGCATCACCGCGGCGGTGCTGGCGGTGCAGAACGGGGCCCACGTGGTGCGCGTGCACGATGTGCGCGACACGGTCAGTGCCCTCAAGGTGCTGGCTGCGATGCAAGCACAGGTCTGAGCCCACAACACAAACAACAACACAACAGGAACTCAAAACATGGGACGACAGTATTTCGGCACCGATGGCATTCGCGGTACCGTGGGGCAAGCCCCCATCACCCCCGACTTTGTGCTGCGCCTGGCACACGCCGTGGGCCATGTGCTCAAGGAAACCGAGGCGCGCCCCACGGTGCTGATCGGCAAGGACACGCGTATCTCCGGCTACATGCTGGAAAGTGCGCTGGAGAGCGGCTTCAACTCCGCCGGTGTGGACGTCGTGCTGCTGGGCCCACTGCCCACACCGGGTGTGGCCTACCTCACCCGCGCGCAACGTGCGTCGCTGGGCGTGGTCATCAGCGCCAGCCACAACCCGTTTGCGGACAACGGCATCAAGTTCTTCAGCGCCAAAGGTAGCAAGCTGCCCGACGCTTGGGAGCTGGCCGTGGAGGCCGAGCTGCATAAGCCGCCCGTGTGGGTGGACTCCGCCAGCCTGGGCAAGAGCCGCCGACTGGACGATGCGGCGGGGCGCTACATCGAGTTTTGCAAGAGTACGTTTGCCAATGACCTGACGCTGAAGGGCCTGAAGATTGTGGTGGACGCGGCCCACGGTGCGGCCTACCACATCGCCCCCAAGGTGTTCCACGAACTGGGCGCCGAGGTCATCGCCATTGGTTGTTCGCCCGATGGCCTGAACATCAACAAGGGCGTGGGCGCGACCCACCCCGAGGCCTTGGTCGCGGCCGTGAAAGAACACAAAGCCGACTTTGGGGTTGCCCTGGACGGCGATGCCGACCGCCTGCAGTTGGTGGACGCGGATGGCCGCCTCTACAACGGTGATGAGTTGTTGTACCTGATGGCCGACGACCGCCTGGGCCGCGACGAGCATGTGCCCGGTGTGGTGGGCACCCTCATGACCAACATGGCCGTGGAGGTTGCGCTCAAAGCCCGCGGCGTGCAGTTTGTGCGCGCCAAGGTGGGCGATCGGTATGTGCTCGAAGAGCTGGAGAAACACAAGTGGATCCTGGGCGGCGAAGGCTCGGGCCACCTGCTGGCGCTGGACAAACACACCACGGGTGACGGCCTGGTGTCGGCCCTGCAGGTGCTGCAGGCCTGCGTGCGCAGTGGCAAGACCATGGCGCAGCTGCTGGGCGGTGTGACGCTGTTCCCGCAAACCCTGATCAATGTGCGCCTGACGCCGGGCCAAGACTGGAAGAACAACACCCGCATGGCTGAAGCAACCAAGGCGGCCGAAGCCGCGCTGGGCGACAGCGGCCGTGTGTTGATCCGCGCCAGTGGCACCGAGCCGCTGGTGCGCGTGATGGTGGAGGCGCGTGACGCCGAACAAGCCCAAAGCTGCGCCCAGCGCATAGCCGATACCCTGAAAGTGTGAACCCGATGACACATGTGATCCGTGTAGTCCGTGCCGACTACGCCAACCCCGTGCATGCCGCTGCTTTGGTCATGCTGCTCGATGCCTATGCCAGCGACCCCATGGGAGGCGGCGAAGGCCTGAATGACTTTGCCAAGGCCAACCTGGTGCCTTCGCTGGCTGCGCGCCCGCAGGCTTTCAGCGTGCTGGCGTTTGCGTCGGAGGACGATGCCACGCCCGTGGGCCTGATCAACTGCATCGAGGGTTTCTCCACCTTCGCCTGCAAGCCATTGGTGAATGTGCACGACGTGGCAGTGCTGAGTGGCTACCGCGGCCAGCGCATTGGCGAGAAGATGCTGGCGCTGGTGGAGCAGATTGCCATCGAGCGCGGCGCCTGCAAACTCACACTCGAAGTGCTGTCGGGCAACGGCGGTGCGGTCAAGCTGTACCAGCGCGTGGGCTTTGCCTATTACGAGCTGGACCCGGCCATGGGGCAGGCCGGGTTTATGCAGAAGTGGCTGGCCTGAAGGGCTGTTTTTAGAGGATTTTTGGCCTCTAGCCCTCATGGATACTGCGCAAGCAGCTCCTGTTTTTATAGCGAAGTGAGTTTGCGCAACGCCGCAATGCCAACCGGCCGTTCGGCCAGCCACGGCAGCAGGTAGGTGTTGTCGGACAGGCCGGCGGCGATCCGGTCCATCTGTTTCTGCTCACCTGCCAACCGTGCTGCCAGCAGCGGGTCGTGGGTGCCGGCAGCGGCCATGCTTTTGTTGATGACCCAGGCAAAAGGCTCGATCTTCGCGCGGCGCAGGTCGTCCTGCAGCGCACTGGCTTGCGACACGGGTGTGACCTCGGGCAGCGTGACCAGCACGATGCGCGTGTGCTGTGGGTCTTGCAGGCGCATCAGCGGGGTGATCAGTCGGCCGGGGTTGGCGTCGCCATACTCGCGCAGCATCTGGCGGTGGTAGGCGCCGGTGGCGTCCATCAGCAGCAGGCTGTGGCCGGTGGGCGCGGTGTCCAGCACCACAAAGGCGCTGCGCGCCTCCGAGACGATGCGTGAAAACGCATGGAATACCGCCACCTCTTCGGTGCAAGGCGATTGCAGGTCTTCTTGCAGCAGCGCAATGCCATCGGCGTCCAGGCCCGGCGATTTGGCGGCCATCACTTTGGCGATGTATTTTTCGGTCTCGGCCTTGGGGTCGATGCGGTCCACCTTGAGGCCGGGCAGGTTGCCGTCCACGGTCACTTGCAAGTGGTCGGCCGGGTCGGTGGTGCTCAGGTGCACCGAATGGCCGCGCTGCACCAGCCCGGCGGCGATGGCGGCGGCCACCGTGGTTTTGCCCACGCCGCCTTTACCCATGACCATGATGAGCCCGCGGCCCGGTGCGGCGAGTGCGTCGGTCAGCGCGGCCAGTGTGCGGCTTGCGTCTGCCAGCGGGGGATGTGTGGAGGGCGTTGCGGGTGAGGTGCTGTCGGCTGTCTGCAGCAGCGCACGCAGCGCGGGCAAGCCCACCGTGTCAAAGGCGCGCAGCGGAATCTGGTCTTGCGGCAACACTTGCAAGTGGGCCGGCATGGCCGCAAGTGCCTGGGTGCCCAGGGCTTCAAACGCCGCGGCTACGGCATCGTCCTGCACGCTGGCGTGGAACACGCCGTTGATCGCCAGCCGCTGGTTGTTCAGCCCCAGGTCTTGCAGCTCCAGCGAGGTGCGGGCCGCCTCGGCCATCGCACCCGTGTCGGGCCGGGTCACCAACACCACCGTGGTTTGGGTGGCATCGCTGAGGGTCTGCAGGGCCTGGGCAAAGCGGGCTTCTTGCATCTTCAAACCCGAGTGCGGCCCCAGGCAGGAGGCCCCGCGGTCGTTGTCCGCCAGAAACCCCGTCCACGCCTTGGGCAGGCTCAAGAGGCGCAAGGTGTGGCCGGTGGGGGCGGTGTCAAACACCACATGGTCAAAACCGGCGGCATCACCACTGAGCAGGTTGGCGAACTCGTCGAACGCGGCAATCTCGGTGGTGCAGGCGCCCGATAGCTGCTCCAGCACCTGGCTGCGGTCCGCCTCGGTGCTGGCCGGGTCCATTTGCGCCAGCACGCGGGCGCGGTAGCTTTGGGCAGCGTTGTCGGGGTCGATATTCAGGACCGACAGGCCGGGCACTCCGGGCACTGGCACGGGGGTGTTGGCCAGGGTGATGCCCAGCATCTCATCCAGGTTGCTGGCCGAGTCGGTGCTGACCAGCAACACACGTTTGCCCGTGTCGGCCAGTGCAATCGCGCAGGCGGTGGAGAGCGAGGTTTTGCCCACACCGCCCTTGCCAGTGAAGAAAAGGTGGCGCGTGGGGTGGTCTAACAGCTGGGGGTGTGGCATGGCAGGTGTTTCAACAGGTTGGTGGGCGTGGGCCCGTCGGGCACCCACATGACCGGGGCGAAGCCCCCGCCTTCGGTGCGGAAATTGGTGGTCTGCCCGCTGTAGGTGCGGGCCGCCAGCAATTGCACACGCCCGGCGTAGGTGTAGGCGCGCAGGTCGAACTTCAATTCGGTGGCTGCGTCACCCACTTGCATGGCACGCAGGGGTGGCGGGATCAGGGCCTGGGCGATGTAGTCGCCTTGCTGGATCTGCTCCCAGACCTTCTTGGTAAGTTTGTCGCCGCGGTACACCGCGCGGGCGCCAAAACCGTCCAGTGGCTTGAAGAACAGCTGTTTGCGTTGCTCCCAGAGCGTCGCCGCATTGTTTGCATTCACCCGTTCGCAAGCAGGCACCGTGGCGAGCAAGGTTTGCTGGTCCGCTGGCGGGACGCCCAAGGCCTGCAGCGCTGCCGCCTGGCCCAGCGTCACCAGGTGTTGTTTGTTGGCGCGCAAGGCATGTGCGCGCGGGTGCGGCGTCACCGCCACGACATCTTCCCTGTAAGCCTGTGCCAGAGCCGCATGGGCCGGGTCGGAGAGGTCAAAGTCGGTCAGGCGGTTGTAGACGAGGTCCAGTGCCAGTGCGTCGCTGCAGAGCACGCCGTCGCGCAGTTGCAGGCCGCGCGGGTCTGTTACGACGGCCTGGATGCCATGGCGCAGGAACAGTTCGGCAAACAGGGCGAACTCGGGTGCGAGGTATTGGCTCTGCGGCGCTTCGTCCACGATGGCAATGCTGCGCAGGGGGCGTAGCGCCTGCCCCCGTGCGCGGTTGAACAAGTCCCACTCGGCCTGGAACATGGCCACAAACTCGTCTTCCAGCGTGGCCATGTTGCGGTAGGCATTAAGCGCCGGATTCATCAACCCGCAGCACACCGCTTGCGCGCGCAGCAACACCGCGTTGAGCATGGCGCCGCCCGCGTTGGTATTGATCTCGATGAGCTGCGGGCCTTGCGGCGTGATGTGGAAGTCATACCCCATGAATACGCCCAGCGGGCCATGGTCTGCCTGGGCCATCGCACTGGCACCGGGCAGCACCTGCTGCGCCCAGGCGGGCCGTGACAAGGTGCGCTCTATCGCCGCCACCGCCGTCTGCACGGCCTGCACCGTGGCCTGCGAGGCAAACACGGCCGTGTTGGAAAACAGGTGCGGGTGGGTCACCGCCAGGGTGCTGGCGACATCGCGCAGTCCCACGTCGCGCCCCAGTTCATGCAGCAACTGGGCGGGGTCCAGCGTCTGGCAGTGGCAGCCGTGGTTCAGTGCATCGGCCAGGGTGGTGGTGGGTTCTGTGCGTAACATGGGGGCTCCCAAAGGCGGTCTACAGACTACGCTGATTCACCCGCTTCATCAGCTGCTCAGCGCTTTCTTTGCGTTCGCTATACCGGTCCACGAGGTAGGGCGAGGCGTCGCGGGTGAGCAGGGTGAACTTCATCAGCTCCTCCATCACATCGACCACGCGGTCCAAGTAGGCGGATGGTTTCATGCGGTCGTCATCGCCGAACTCCAGGAAGGCCTTGGCCACCGAACTCTGGTTGGGGATGGTGAGCATGCGCATCCAGCGGCCCAGCACACGCATCTGGTTCACGGCGTTAAAGCTTTGCGAGCCGCCGCTCACCTGCATCACCGCCAACGTCTTGCCCTGGGTGGGCCGCACGGCGCCGCTGTTGAGTGGAATCCAGTCGATCTGCGCTTTCATGATGCCGGTCATGGCGCCATGCCGCTCGGGCGAGGTCCAGACCATGCCTTCACTCCACTGCGTCAGTTCACGCAGCTCCTGCACCTTGGGGTGGGTGTCGGGCGCGTCATCGGGCAGGGGCAGACCGCTGGGGTTGAAGATGCGGGTCTCCGCGCCCATGGCTTGCAGCAGGCGGGCGGCTTCTTCGGTCAGCAGGCGGCTGAACGAGCGCGGCCGCAGCGAACCGTAGAGCAGTGCCATGCGCGGCGCGTGGGTGGAGGGCACCGGGCGCAGCGCGGCTGCATCGGGCCGGCGGAAGTGCGCGGCCTCCAGCTGGGGCAAGGTGCTTGGCAAATCAGACACGTTCGCCTTTGTCATTCACCACCGCTTCGCCGTCTTCTTTGCTGAAGGCGGCTTGTTGGGCCTGGGGCAGAAGGTCCAGCACCAGTTCGGAGGGGCGGCACAGGCGGGTGCCCAGGGGTGTTTCCACCACGGGGCGGTTGATGAGAATGGGATGGGCCAGCATGCAGTCCAGCAGTTCGTCGTCGGTCCACTTCTCATTGGCCAAATCCAGCTCGGCATAGGGTGTGCCTTTTTCGCGCAGCAAGGGGCGGGGGCCGGTGCCCATGGCGGCCAGCAACGCTTGCAGGCGGGCCTTGGTGGGTGGGGTCTTGAGGTATTCAATGACTGTGGGCTCCACGCCGCTGTTGCGGATCATGGCCAGCGTATTGCGCGAGGTGCCGCAGGCGGGGTTGTGAAAGATGGTGATGGTCATACAGAAGTCTTCTTGGGAGAAAGTATGCGTGCCAAGCCTACGCCCAGCAATGCGCCCACGCTTTGCGCCAGCACAAAACCGATGGCACTGGCCGGTGCAATGCCGGCAAAGGTGTCACTGAACATGCGGCCCATGACGGCTGCGGGGTTGGCAAACGAGGTGCTGGCGGTGAACCAGTAGGCTGCGCCGATGTAGCAGGCCACCAGAGCAGGGGCCTTGCCTTCGGGCGCGCGCAGGATGGTGAACAGCAGCCCGCCCGTGGCCACGGCCTCGGCCACCCACTGGCCCCAGCCGGTGAACTGGCCCGCGCCGTCCCAGCCGCCGCGCAGGTGCTGGCTGAAGTGCAGCAGCGGCAGCTCGAACATGGCGTTGGCCAGGGCGGCACCCGCCACCGCACCCGCGAGTTGTGCTGCTATGAAAAACATAGCTGCTTGCGCACTGTTTTCGGGGGCTAGCTGCCGCTTTGACCACATAACGAGGGTGACCAGCGGGTTGAAGTGCGCACCACTCACCGGACCCAGGGTTTCAATCAGCACATACAGCGCGAACACGGTGGCCAGCGTGTTGGCCAGCAGGGCGACGCCATCGTTGCCGCCGCTCAATTGCTGGGCCATGATGCCGGAGCCTATGACGGCGCAGAGCAGGGCGGCGGTGCCGACGAATTCCGCGAGTAGCTGTTGAACGAGTCGCTGCGGTGCGAGGCGCCCGGGCGGCAGCGCGTTCTGCTCCGTGTCCTCCGCCCGCTGCGCGGCCCCCCCCTTGACCTGCGCAGAACGCTCTGCCGCCCAGGCTTCTGGGGTGGCGCTATGACCCGTTTTCAACTTCGTTTGCTCGCTCATGCTTTTGCGAGGTCTTTGGCGGTTTGCTGGATGGTCATGGCTTCGAGCTTGTCGGCTGGCAAGTTCACCAGCAGGTCCAGGCGGCGGCGGATGGCGTGCAGGGTGTTCTTGAAGGCCTCGGCCTTTTCCGCATCGCTGCCCTCGCCGGCAGACGGGTCGGCATAACCCCAGTGCGCGGTGGCCGGTTTGCCGGGCCAGAAGGGGCAGACCTCGCCGGCGGCGTTGTCGCACACGGTGATGATCAGGTCCATGTGTGGTGCGTCGGGCAGGGCGAATTCGTCCCAGCTTTTGCTGCGCAGGCCATCTGTGCTGATGCCGGCGTTGCGCAGGGTTTGCAGGCCGATGGGGTTGGGTTGCTGGTTGTCGCGCGGGCTGCTGCCGGCCGAGAAGCCTTGGAAGCGGCCACCCCCGATGTGGTTGAGCGTGGCCTCGGCCAGGATGCTGCGGGCCGAATTGTGGGTGCACAAGAAGAGAACGTTCAAAGGGGATTTGGACATGGGAGTTCCTGGAATGAAGGTGGATGGTTGCTATGGATTCAGTAGCTGCTTGCGCTTATTCCATAAGGGCTAGAGGTCTGTTTGGCATGTAAGACGGGGGCCTAGCAATCGCTGCAGCTGGCCGTCGTGTCGGTGACCTCGCAGCTTTCGCCCTGGCAGCAGTGCATGGTCATATAGGCCAGCAGGCCTTTCATCTGTGCAAAGTTGGCGCGGTAGATCAGGTTGCGTCCGCGCTGCTCAATGTCCACCAGCCCGCTGTGGGCCAGTTCTTTGAGATGGAAAGACAGGGCGCTGGGTGCGCTGTCGAGCTGCTGGGCCAGGGTGCCCGGGGTCAGGCCCTCGGGGCCGGCTACCACCAGCGCCTTGAAGGCGCGCAGGCGCTGGGCCTGGGCCAGGGCGGTCAGGGCCTTGAGGGCCTGGGTTTCGTCGAAGGTAGTGGCATTCATATTTCAATAATAATTGAATTATTGAAATAAAAACCTGGGGTGGCGCCATGTCACAAAAACTTCACGCGTCTGCCATGTGTGGGTCACAGGGGCTCCCCACACTCCCTGGTCAGTGCAATCACGCTCAAGGAAGGGGACAAGAATGCCAACAACATCTGCCGCCACCGTGCCTACGCTGGCCTCACCCACACTGAACCCGATCGCGGTGCAAGCCACGCTCGCTGCAGACCCCGCCGCTGCGCGCAACGGCATCCAGGTCTCCTGGGCCCGCCACCAGGACGAAGTGCGCGCCGCCCAGCGCCTGCGCTTTGATGTGTTTGCCGGTGAAATGGGCGCACGCCTGAACACCCCGATTGCCGGCCACGACGTGGACCTGTTTGACAACTACTGCGAGCACCTGATCGTGCGCGACCAGGCCAGCGGCCAGGTGGTGGGCACCTACCGCGTGCTCACGCCTACCCAGGCCAAGCGCGTGGGCAGTTTCTACAGCGACACCGAATTTGACCTGACCCGCCTGCGCAGCATGCGCGAACGCATGGTGGAACTGGGCCGCAGCTGCGTGCACCCGGACCACCGCCACGGTGGCGTCATCATGGCGCTCTGGGGCGCACTGGCCGAGTTCATGGTGCGCAACCAGTTGGACACCATGATCGGCTGCGCCAGCGTGCCCATGCTGCACAACGGGCTGGTGAGCGGCGACGCAGCGGCCAGCATCTGGCGCCAGGTGCAGGCCACCCACTTGGCCCCCATTGAGTACCACGTGCGGCCCCGTCTGCCGCTGCCCATCGACCAGTTGGACAGCACGCTGGATGTGGAGCCCCCCGCACTGATCAAGGGCTACCTGCGTCTGGGCGCCAAGGTGCTGGGCGCGCCAGCCTGGGACCCGGACTTCAATTCGGCGGACTTGCCGATGCTGATGCGCATCGCTGATTTGCCAGCCCGCTACCGCAAGCACTTTCTGGGGGCCTGATGCGCACCGCCTTCGACGCTCTGGGCACCAACTGGCAAGGTTTGGCGCCCGGCGCCGAAGCCGATGACGACGAGGTGGGCCACCGCCGCTACCGCGCGGTGTTTGTGTCCGACATCCACCTGGGCACCGCAGGCTGCCAAGCCAAGCCGCTGCTGGACTTTTTGAAACACCACCCCAGCGACCACCTTTACCTGGTGGGCGACATTGTGGATGGCTGGCAGCTGCGCCGCCGCTGGTACTGGCCGCAGGCGCACAACGACGTGGTGCAAAAGTTGCTGCGCCGTGCACGCAAGGGCTGCCGTGTGGTCTTTATCCCCGGCAACCACGACGAGTTTGCCCGCGCCTTTGTGGGCCACCAGTTTGGCGGCATCGAGGTGCATGAGGACACGGTGCACACCACGGCCGATGGCCGCACGCTCTGGGTTACGCATGGCGACTACTTTGATGGCGTGATCCAGTGCGCCAAGTGGCTGGCCTACCTGGGCGACAACGCCTACGAGTTCACCCTCAAGCTCAACCGCTACCTCAACACCTTGCGTGCGCGCATGGGGCTACCGTACTGGTCGCTCTCGGCGTATCTGAAGCACAAGGTCAAGAAGGCGCTGAACTACGTGACCGACTTCGAGACGGCCGTGGCCCATGAGGCGCGCCGCCGCGGCCACGACGGTGTGGTCTGTGGCCACATCCACCATGCGGAGATGCGCACCATCGACGGCACGTTGTACTGCAACGACGGCGACTGGGTGGAAAGCCGCACCGCGCTGGTGGAGCACCTGGACGGTCAGCTCGAACTCATTTATTGGGCGGGCACGCCCACCCCACCGGCCACTGCGGTGGCCACCCCCGCTTTGCAGGAAACCCACGCATGAAACTCGCCCTGATTACCGACGCCTGGCAACCCCAGGTCAACGGTGTAGTCACCACCCTGGTGGAGCTGGTGCGCGAGCTCGAAGGCCTGGGTCATGTGGTGGAGGTGATCCACCCCGGCTTGTTCAAGACCCGGCCTTGCCCGGGTTACGCGGGTATTGATTTGGCCGTGCGACCTGGCAAGGCCCTGGCACAGATGCTGGACGCCAGCGCGCCCGATGCCATCCACCTGGCCACCGAGGGCCCGCTGGGCTGGGCCGCGCGCAGCTATTGCCGCAAGCGCAAACTGGCCTTCACCACCGCCTACCACACGCGCTTTCCCGAGATCCTGCAGGCTGCGCTCAAGATCCCTCTGTGGATGGGTTATGCCCTGTTTCGGCATTTCCACAAACCTTCATCGGGCGTGATGGTGCCCACGCCCAGTGTGCTGCGCATGCTGGACGCACAGGGGTTTCGCCAACTGCGCAGCTGGACGCACGGTGTGGATGTGCAGTTGTTCCCCTACCAGGAGGAGCCGCGTGTGTATGCCCCGCTGGGCCTGCTGGCGCGGCCGGTGTCACTGTTTGTGGGGCGGGTGTCGTACGAGAAGAACATTGACGCCTTTTTGCAGATGGATGTGCCGGGCACCAAGGTGGTCTGCGGCGTGGGCCCGCTGGAAGCCGACTTGAAAGCACGTTACCCCCATGTGCGCTGGCTGGGCGTGTTGCCGCGTGACGAGTTGGCCCGGGTCTATGCCGCAGCCGATGTGTTTGTGATGCCCAGCCGCTCCGAGACCTTTGGCCTGGTGATGCTGGAGGCCATGGCTTGCGGCACACCCGTGGCGGCCTATCCCGTGGAAGGACCCAACGAGGTGGTGGGTGCACCGGCGCAAGGGGGCGTGTTGCATGCGGATCTGACGCAGGCCTGGTACGGCGCACTGTCGGTGCCGCGCCACGAGGCGCGGGCGCGGGCCCTGCACTTTGGCTGGGCCTATGCCGCATTGCTGTTTGCGGGGCATCTGGTGCCGACACGCGCCGTGCCGGCCAGCGCACAGGTGCTGGTGAAAGATGTCACACGACTGTCATCTTAGACGTCAACAATTCTTCACCGTTATGTCACAAATGGGTGGGTTTTCATGTTGTCCGTTCTCCGCAAGCGTTTTGTCAAACCCGTGTTGGCCGCCCCCGACCTGCTGGACCGCGACCACAGCCTGCTGGCATTTAATGAGCGGGTACTGAACTGGGCCGAACGCGATGACGTGCCCTTGCTGGAGCGCCTGCGTTTTCTGTGCATCGTCTCCAGCAACCTGGATGAATTTTTTGAAGTGCGCGCCGAGCCACACCTCTCGGCCAGCCAGGCGAATGACCACAAAGGCCAGTTCACCGTCGGCTCCTTCGAGCGTCTGGCCGATGCCCTGCACACCCTGGTGGCGCGTCAGTACACACTCTTCAATGAGCAGCTCATGCCGGCATTTGAGCGCGAAGGCATCCGCATCGTGTCGCACGGCGACCGCAGCGCCGCCCAACGTGCCTGGGTGCGCCAGTACTTCGAGCGTGAGGTACGCCCGCTGCTGATTCCCGTGGGACTGGACCCGGCACACCCGTTCCCGCAGGTGGCCAACAAGTCACTCAACTTCATCGTGCGCCTGAGCGGCAAAGACGCTTTTGGGCGCGAGAACGAAATTGCGATTGTGAAAGTGCCACGTGTGCTGCCGCGCCTGATTCGTATGCCCGACAAGGTGGCTGGCAAACGCACACTGTTTGTGTCGCTGTCCAGCATCATCCGCGCGCACCTGGACAGCCTGTTCCCGGGACGCACGGTGGGGCAGTTTTCGCAGTTCCGTGTCACGCGCCACTCAGACCTGGCGGTGGACGAGGATGACGTGCAAAACCTGCGCACCGCCTTGCGCCAGGGTCTGGTGCACCGCCACTACGGCCAAGCCGTGCGGCTGGAGGTGTCGGCCGGTTGCTCCGAGCATCTGGCGGACTTTTTGCTCAAGCAGTTTGCGCTGCCGGTCAAGGCGCTGTACCGCGTGCATGGTCCGGTGAACCTGGCGCGCCTCACACAGCTCATCGACCTGGTGAACCGGCCCGACCTGTGCTTTCCCGCCTACTGCCCGTCCTACCCCGTGCAACTCCAGCAGGGCCAGTCCCTCTTTGCGCAGCTGCGCCAGGGCGACATCCTGATGCACCAGCCGTTTGAGAGCTTTGATGGCGTGCTGGCCTTTTTGCGCGAAGCGGTCAACGACCCGCAGGTCCTGGCCATCAAGCAAACCATTTATCGCACCGGGGCTGATTCGGCGCTGATGGACTTGCTACGCGAAGCGGTGCGCCGCGGCAAAGAGGTGACCGTGGTGGTGGAACTCAAGGCCCGTTTTGACGAAGAGGCCAATATCAACTGGGCCGAGATGCTGGAGTCGATCGGTGCGCAAGTGGTCTACGGTGTGGTGGGCCTGAAGACGCACGCCAAGATGATGTTGATCACCCGCCGTGAGGGCAAGACGCTCAAGCGTTATGGGCACCTCTCCACCGGCAACTACAACCCGCGCACCGCCAAGCTCTACACCGACCTGAGCCACTTGACGGCAGATGCCGCCATCACCACCGACATGGAGCATGTGTTTGTGCATCTGGCCAGCCAGAGCAAGCTGCCCCGTCTGTCCAAGTTGTGGATGGCGCCCTTTCATTTGCACCGCAACCTGGTGGCCAAGATCGATGCACTGGGGGACGCCGCCGCACGCGGTGAGTCCACCCGCATCGTGGCCAAAATGAACTCGCTGACCGATGAGGCCCTGATCCGCAGCCTGATGCGTGCGGGCGCGCAGGGTGTGCAGATTGACCTGATTGTGCGCGGCGCCTGCATGCTGCCCGCGCAGGTGCCGGGCCGCACCGAAAACATCCGTGTGCGTTCGGTGATCGGCCGGTTTCTGGAGCACTCCCGGGTGTTTTATTTTCGCCAGGGCGCGGTAGAAGACCTGTACCTGTCGAGTGCCGACTGGATGAACCGCAACATGGTGCGCCGGGTGGAGCTGGCCTGGCCGGTGACGGACCCGCTGCTGCGCCAGCGCATCGTGGATGAGTGCCTGGTGGCGTATTTGCACGACGGCGTGGATGCCTGGGACTTGGGTGCGGATGGCTGCTACCAGCGGGTGCCGCATAGGCTGCATGTTCCCGCGCACGGGGCTCAGGCCGCACTGATGGCGCGCTACGCCCGCAGTGACAGCCATTGAACTGGGGAGGACCACGATGGACTTGATTCTCTGGCGCCACGCAGAGGCCATTGACCTGGATCTGGTGGGCGACGACATGCTGCGCACGCTGACCAGCAAGGGCGACAAACAGGCCACTCGCATGGCCGCCTGGCTGGACCGGCAGTTACCCGATGGCGCCCGCATCTGGGCCAGCCCGGCGGCCCGTGCCGACCAGACCGCGCAAGCCCTGGGGCGCAAGTACAAAAAACATTCCGCCATTGCACCACTGGGCAGTGTGGACGACTTGCTGGCGTTGGTGCAATGGCCTCACGGCAGGGGCTGCGTGGTGGTGGTGGGCCACCAGCCCACCCTGGGGCAAACCATCTCGCGCCTGCTGGGGCTCAGCGAGAGCGAATGCGCCATCAAAAAAGGCGCGGTGTGGTGGCTGCGCTACCGCGAGCGCGAGGGCGTGGGCCAGACCGTGGTGGTGACCGTGCAATCCCCCGAGCTGCTGTAACGCAGGTCCGCCGCAGGTCGCTCAGGCCTTCTTGGCCTTGGCGGGGCGGCCAGTCTTCAGGCTGGGAACAGCCAGCAACGCTTGCTTGAACGCTGCATCGGACAGGGCCGCAATCGCCTTGACACCAGCACGGATCAGTTCGGTCTTCTTGACCGGGTTGCCCAGCTTGGCGGCGCGCAGCTTGAGCACATCCAATACGTCATATTCGGGCTTGGGGATCGTGAAACTGTCCCGCACCATCTTGGGTTTTTTGGCCTTGAGGGCCTTGGCCGCCACGGGTTTTGCGGTGGGTTTGGCTACCGGTTTCACCGCGGGTTTGGTGGCTGCCACACTGGGTTTTTTGGCGGCAGGGGCCTTGGTTTTGGACGCTGCAGGTTTGGCCACGACAGCGGCCTTGTTGGCGGCCACAGGCTTGGCGGCTGTCTTGCGTGCGGGTTTTTTTGCAGCTACTGTTTTGGCAGGGGCGGCACTTGTCGTTCCGGGTGCTGCTGCGGGAGTGGGGGTGGTCATTTTTTCGGTGGGAGTCATCTGCAAAATCCTTCTAAAAGTGAAACGGTATATACGGTTTATACCGTTTTATTTTAGACGTGAAGCGCATTGAAATGCGCTGTCACAACACTGTCACCGGCGCTTCATAAACTCGCCTGCCCCGAGTGTCCTGGAGAACCTGCCATGCAGCTACAGCCTTTGCGATTGGTGACCCGCGAAATGCCCGCCCATGCCGGTCAGGGGGCGCTGCAACAGGTGTTGAAAAACGCCAGCCTGTATCCGGTGTTTCAACCGATTGTGAATCTGGCCGACGCATCCATTCATGCGCACGAGGCGCTCATCCGCGGTCCTGCGGGCACCGCACTGCACACCCCCGACAACCTGCTGCGCGCCGCGGCCCAGGAAGACTTGCGTTACGAGTTTGAAAGTGCCTGTGTGGTGGCCACCCTGCGCCACTGGGGCCATCTGCGCAGTGGTGGGCGCCTGTTTGTGAACATCAGCGCGAATGCCTTGGTGCGTGTATTCAATTTGCGCGGGCGCGAGGGCCTGTTGCGCTGGATCTTGGATTTGCGCGTCATGCCGCGCACCCTGGTGCTGGAGATTACGGAGCACGAACGTGTGGACAGCATGGACCGCCTGGCCGAAGTGGTGCAGGAGATTCGTTCGGCGGGGGTTTCGCTCGCACTGGATGACTTTGGTGATGGGCACTCCAGCCTGCGCCTGTGGTCCCAGCTCAAGCCCGAGATTGTCAAGATCGACAAGTACTTCACACGCAACATCAGCGCACACGGCGACAAGCTCAAGACCATCCAGGCGCTGCAGCAGATTGCCACCATCTTTGGCAGCTCGCTGGTGGCAGAAGGCATTGAGACGGCCGAGGACTTGCGCGTGTTGCGTGACCTGGGCATCGAGTATGGACAGGGCTACTTTCTGGGGCATCCGGACCGCAAGCCACTCAAGTACCTGGGCGTGGACCCACAGCGCGTGTTGGGTGAGCGGCAGGTCGTGGTGTTTCCCGAGTTGGGGCGCATGTCGCAAGGTGGGCATTTGCGCAGCCTGTCCTTGCTGCGTGCCCCCACGGTGACACCGGAGACGCAGAACGACACGCTGGCCGAGATTTTTCTGGAGCAGCCCAACTTGCACGCGGTGGCCATGCTGGAGGGTGAGCGCCCCGTGGGCATCATCAACCGTGCGCTCTTCATGAACGAATACAGCAAGCTCTACTACCGCGAGGTGTGGGGACGCAAGCCCTGTAATGTGCATGCGAACCTGGCGCCGCGCCTGATCGAGCGTGAGCACAGTGTGGACGAGTTGGTGGGCATTCTGACCTCGCAAGACCAGCGCTACCTGAACGACGGTTTTATTGCCACCGAGAACGGGCGCTATGTGGGCCTGGGAACCGGCGACCAATTGGTGCGCTCAGTGACTGAAACCCGCATCGAGGCAGCGCGCCACGCCAACCCGCTGACTTTTTTACCCGGCAACATCCCCATCAGCCAGCACATGGAGCGCCTGCTCAAGAAGCAGGTGCGGTTTGTGGCGTGTTATGCGGATCTGAACAACTTCAAGCCCTTTAACGATTACTACGGCTACTGGCGCGGGGACGAGATGATTCGCTTGCTGGCACGCGTGGCCATGGAGCAGTGCGACTCGCAGCGTGACTTTTTGGGGCACGTGGGGGGCGACGATTTCATCATCCTGTTCCAGAGTCCGGACTGGCGAGTTCGTTGCGAGCGCCTGGTCGCCGAGTTTTCGGAGCGTGCACTGGCGATGTTCGACGAGGCGGCGCGGGCCCGTGGTGGCATAGAGGCCGAAGACCGGCATGGTGTGCAGCGCTTCTTTCCGTGTACGACCTTGTCGATTGGTGCCGTGGCGATTGACGGCAGCCAGTTTTCGCGGGCGGAAGATGTGGCTAACTTGGCGGCGGTAGCCAAGCATGCGGCCAAGCAGGCGGGGGTGGGGTTGTGGGAGCGCGAGGCTTTGGTGTCTTGACGCAAGGCGGGGTCGCTTTCTCGTTCCGGCTTGCGTTGTTGCTATCGGCTTTTTGGGTGGGCGGCGTCGTTTTTTTTAACACCCACTCCCCCAGCCCCTCGCCCCGTCGGCGAGGGGAGCCTTTTGAACAGCCGATTTGGTGGCCTTGCCTCCGGCTACGGTGCTACACAAGTACCGCTGCCAACAGGTGGGTGCGCCACGGCCTTTGCCAACTATTGTGGTGAATGCATACATGCTGGTGCGGAGCCGCTGGCGGGCGCAGCCGCCTGCCGTGCCGACCAGATCTCTCCGAAGTCCCACAGCCGCAGGCACGGGCCGTGGCGTGAAGTAACGGTGGCAACGTCACCCCAGTCGCCAAGCAGTCGGCGCGCAACCACCAAATATGGCTGTTAAAGGCTCCCCTCGCCGACGGGGCGAGGGGCTGGGGGAGTGGGTGTTAAAAAAAGCGGTGCAGGCAATCCAAAAAGCCAAGCAGAAGGGCTTGTTCAGCGCAGGCCCAAGAGAACCTAAACCCCGACCAGCTCCAAACTCCACGGCGTCTTCAACCAAAGCTGCACTTCCTCTTGCAAGAGGTGCGCACTCTGTGGAAACGCAGCAGCCCAGCCATTGCGGCAACGCAGCCGAAAGGTATGGTCCTCGCCGCGCGCCAGTGCCATGCCCTGCAAGTCCGGTGCGCGCCGTGCGTGGCACAAAATCACGGCCAGGCGCAGGCACATGAGTTGCAGCACCAGGTCGTCCTGCTCCAGCGAGGCCTCCAGCTTGCGCAGCTTGCCGCGGTGGCCCAGTACCAAGAGGCTCAGGCGGTGCATTTCCGAGAGCGAGAACCCCGCCGCGTCGGCGTTGTCCAGGATGTAGGCGCCGTGTTTGTGGTAATCGCTGTGAGAGATGTGGCTGCCGATTTCGTGCAGCTGCGCGGCCCAGTTGAGCTTGCGCAGCGTGCGGCCATGTTCGGGGTGGTGTTCGTCCAGCGGGCCGCCCAGCACCTGCTGCAGCAGGTGGGTGGCCACGGTGCCCACACGCTCGCCGTGGGCCGTGTCTACATTGAACTTGCTGGCCAGGCGTTGCACACTTTTGGCGCGCAGGTCACCATAGGTGTTGGCGGTGCCCAGCAGGTCACAAATCAGGCCATGGCGCAGGCCGCCAGCGGCGTGCTGCATTTCGGTGATGCCCAGCAGGCTGAACACCGCACGCATCACACTCACGCCGCCGCCAATGATGGTCTTGCGGTCTTCGCGCATGCCGGCGATGCGCAGGCGGTCTGCACTTTGCGCGGCGATCAGGCGCTCCAGCAACCAGTCCAGCCCGTCTTGTGAGACGACGCCAGATGGCCAGCCCGCAGCCACCAGCACGTCGCCAATCGCACCGACGGTGCCGGCAGAGCCATAGGCGGTGTCCCAGCGGTCTGGGGGGTAGGCGTCCAGTGCCTCGTCGAGCACGGCCTTGGCCGCAATCTCGGCCATCTCGAAAGATTTCTTGCTGAACAGGCCGTCGGCAAAGTAGCGCTTGGACCAGGCGATGCTGCCCACGCGGTAGGACTCCATCACCGTGGGTGTGAGGCCGGTGCCCAAAATCAGTTCGGTGGAGCGGCCGCCAATGTCGACCACCAGACGGCGTTCGTCGGTGGCCGGCAGCATGTGGGCCACGCCCTGGTAGATCAGCCGGGCCTCTTCGCGGCCGGAGATCACGTCAATGGGAAAGCCCAACACAGCGTTGGCGCGTTCCAGAAAGGCGTCGCGGTTGCGTGCCTCGCGCAGGGTTTGGGTGGCCACGGCCTTCACTTCACCGGGTTTGAAGCCGGCCAGCCGTTCGCCAAAGCGCGCGAGGCATTCCCAGCCTGCCTGCATGGCGGCGGGGGTGAGGTTGCGGTCTTCGTCCAGACCGCCGCCCTGGCGTACGGTCTCTTTGAGGTATTCGGTCCGTCGAAATTCACCGTGGTCTACACGCCCAATTTCCAGGCGGAAGCTGTTGGAGCCCAGGTCCACGGCGGCCAGGCGATTTCCGTTTTGCATCGACGTTGTGTCAGGTAAGGGTTAAAAGCTGCGAAGAGCATAGCACCGGCCTGGGGCCGGGCGGAGTGGCTTAACCCACCAAGCGGCCATCGGCGGCCACCATGCTTTGGGTCACAAAGGCCGGCGTTTTGCGCTTGGGGTCGGGGTTGATGCGAAAGCCCCCCAGGTCCATGGGCAGGCGGCGGGCGAAGGCCTGCAGCACATTGCTGCGGTTCAAGGTTCCGTCCAGGGTGCCAAGCACCTCTTGCGCGTAGCGGGCTGACAGGTAGCCGGCCAGGCTTTGCGGGGTAGGGGGTTCGTCGTAGAGGCGGTTCAGGGTCTCGCGGTAGCCGCGCACGATGGGCTGGTTGCCATTGACCGGGGGCACGGCCTGCGTGGCAATGACGGGGGTGAAGCGCGACACACCGAGTTGCTGCAGGGTTTGCAGGTTCACGTCTGACATGGCCACGATGTAACGCTGTGCCGCCTGCTTTTCGATGCCCTGCGAGAACTGCAGCAGCTCGGGCGTTCCGCCCAGAAAGATCAGGATGCGCGGGCTGTCGGGCCGCAGCTCGGTGGCCAGGGCCTGCAGGGTGCTGCTGGGCACATAGGTCTTGAGCTTGAGTTTCAGGCCGGCGGCAGCCTGCTCCAGATCGGCCTGGTAGCTGTTCCGCTCGGCGGCGGACGCAAAAACGGCGCCCACCTCGGTCACGCCCATGATGGACAGCGATTTCACCGCATGGCTGATCTGCTCTTGCCGCGTGGCAAAAATGCCAAAGGTGCTGTCCTGTCCTTCGGGCGGCTGGCTGTGTAACCAGGGTGCTACGTGGGCGACATCGGCCGCTTCACGCTGCAGCAGGGTAGCCAGCTGGCTGGCCGCCCGGTGGCCGGCGCTGCCCACTACAGCCAGGCACTCGGGCATGGCCTTGAGCGTGTCCACGGCCGAGCGAAGGGCTTGTGGGCTGCCGTCCACTTCCACGACCACGTGTTTGACAGTCTTGCCCCGCACGCCGCCGCGGCTGTTGAGGTCCTGCCAGGCGGCCCGCGCACCGATCAAAAAGTCCTTGGACACATCAATCTGGCTGGCCGACATGTCCACCACCTGCAGCACGCTGGGCGTCGCCGCTGTGGTGCGGGGGCCTTGGGCCCAACTGGTCGCAGTGCCGAACAGGCCTGCACTGCAGGCCAGCGCGCCAAGAAACCTGCGTCGCGGAAGGGGGTGGGAAAGGGTGTCAACCATGGGGGGTGTTCCAACGGAAAAGTTTGCTATTAAAATAGGAGCTGCTAGCGCATATTCCATAAGGGCTAGGTGCCTATTTGAATGAAAAATGGCCCGTGATCGGGCCATTGGCACGGTGGGTAGTGCTTTACTTGCCTGTGGGGGCGGGCAGCACGGTGTCCACGATGTGCAGCACGCCGTTGGTGGCGCTGATGTCGGCCTGGGTGACGGCTGCGGTTTCCACCGTCACAAAGTCGCCTGCCTTGGCCAGTGCCAGCATGCTGCCTTGCACCGACTTCACATTGCTGTTTTTCACGTCAGCGGCCATCAGCTTGGCGGGTACCACGTGGTAGGCCAGCAGGGCTTTGAGTTTTTCGGGGTTCTTGGCCAGTTCGTCCATGGTTTTGGCGGGCACCGCCTTGAAGGCGTCGTCGCTGGGCGCAAACACCGTGAAGGGGCCGCCGGTTTTCAGGGTCGCGGTCAAGCCGGCTTGGGCCACCAGGGCGTTGAGGGTGCTCAAGGAGGGGGTGTTGGCCAGCGTCTGGGCCAGGTCGACCGGAGCGGGGCGGGTGGCGCAGCCCACCATGCCGGCGAGCAGGGCAGCTGCCAACAAGGTACGGCGGCCAAGGGTGAGATGGGTGCTGAATGTCATGGTGTGCTCCGGGTTGAAAGCGCGAAGCGTAGAAAGACTGCGTGACAGGAATGTGACAGACGCTTGAAAATCGCATGACGTACGCCGAGCCGTCCGGGGCCTTCGAAAAACCGCCTGATGTCATACCGTTGTCACAAAAGGTTCTTAAATTCACATCGTTCGCTGTTTTCTCAACCAACCGACTGAGGTTTTCTCATGATTATTTCCTTCCAACGCGCACTGCTGGTCTCTGCAATGACCGCCGCAGTGGGCTTTGCCGGTGCTGCTGGCGCCCAAGAAATTACCGGTGCAGGCGCGTCCTTTCCCGCTCCCATCTACTCCAAGTGGGCGTCTGACTACAACAAGGCTACCGGCGTGAAGGTGAACTACCAGTCCATCGGTTCCGGTGGTGGTATCAAACAAATTGACTCCAAAACGGTGGACTTCGGTGCGTCCGACGCACCTTTGACCGACGAAGTGTTGAAGTCCAAAGGCCAGATGCAGTTCCCCACGGTACTCGGTGGTGTGGTGCCCGTGATCAACGTCAAGGGTATTGAGCCTGGCCAATTGAAGCTGACCGGCCAAGTGCTGGGCGATATTTACCTGGGCAAAATTTCCAAGTGGAACGACCCCGCCATCAAAGCGCTGAACCCCACGCTGGCACTGCCTGATGCCGCCATCGCCCAAGTGCGCCGTGCTGACGGTTCCGGCACCACCTTCATCTTCACCAACTACCTGAGCAAGGTGAACGCAGAGTGGAAGTCCAAAGTGGGCGAGGGCACAGCCGTGAACTGGCCAGTGGGCGCTGGTGGCAAGGGCAACGAAGGTGTGGCCGCTTTTGTGGGCCGCCTGCCGAATTCCATGGGGTATGTGGAGTATTCCTACGTCAAGCAAAACAAGCTGAACTACGCTGTGATGCAAAACTCGGCTGGCAACTTTGTGAAGCCCGATGACGAAGCGTTCAAGGCCGCCGCCGCCGGTGCCGATTGGAACAAGTCCTTCTACCAGATCCTGACCAACCAGCCTGGCAAGGATGCATGGCCCATCAGCGGCGCGACCTTCATCCTGATGCACCTGAAGCAGGACAAGCCCGCCAACGCGACTGAAACCTTGAAGTTCTTCAACTGGGCTTATGCCAACGGTGGCAAGGCAGCAGCCGATCTGGACTACGTGCCCATGCCTCCTTCCGTGATCGCCGTCATCCAGAAATCCTGGGGTGAGATCAAGGACGGTGCTGGCAAGCCCGTGGCCTTCAAGTAATCGACAGCTGCCACTGAACTGACGGAGAACAACCCCATGTCCTCTACACTCGTGCATGGGGATTCCCCGTCCAGTTTGTCTGCCATCAAGCCTTCCCGTGCCATGACCCAACCTCCTCCTGTCAAGCGTGCCCGCTCTGGCCCCCTTGCTGATCGTATTTTCGGCTGGCTCGCCAAGGGTTCTGCCCTGCTGACCCTGGCTTTGTTGCTGGCCATCCTGACCTCGCTGACCATCAGCGCCTGGCCGGCGATTAGCAAATACGGACTCTCGTTTTTGACCAGTACTGTCTGGGATCCGGTGCAAAACGAGTACGGCGGTCTGGTCATGATTTATGGCACTTTGGCTACCTCGTTGATTGCGCTGCTGATTGCGGTGCCGGTGAGCTTTGGCATCGCCTTGTTCCTTACCGAGCTGTCGCCCGCCTGGCTCAAACGTCCGCTGGGCACGGCCATCGAACTGTTGGCGGCGGTGCCGTCCATCGTGTACGGCATGTGGGGTCTGCTGGTGTTCGGCCCGGTGCTGGCCACCTATGTGCAGCAACCGCTGCAAAGCCTGACCCACGGCATTCCTTACCTGGGTGCCTTTTTCTCCGGTCCTCCCGTGGGCATTGGCATCTTGTCGGCCGGCATCATCCTGGCCATCATGATCATCCCGTTCATCGCGTCTGTGATGCGTGATGTGTTTGAGGTGACCCCGCCCCTGCTCAAAGAGTCGGCCTACGGCCTGGGCGCCACCACCTGGGAAGTGGTGTCCAAGGTGGTGTTGCCCTACACCAAGACCGGCGTCATCGGCGGCATCATGCTGGGCCTGGGCCGTGCCATTGGCGAGACCATGGCGGTGACCTTTGTGATTGGCAACTTCAACCAGCTCGATTCCCTGAGCCTCTTCCAGGCAGCCAATAGCATTACCTCCGCATTGGCCAATGAGTTTGCCGAGGCTGGCGAAGGTCTGCACCAGGCCGCCCTGATGTACCTGGGCTTGGTACTGTTCTTCATCACATTCGTGATTCTCTCGTTGTCCAAGCTCTTGCTGTCGCGCTTGCGCAAAGCTGAAGGAACCAAAACATGAGCGCCACCTTGTCACAAGTCCGCGCAGCCCGCTTTGCCCAGCGCAAGCGCGTCAATTACATCGCCACGGGCTTAGCCCTGGCGGCCATGGCGTTTGGCCTGTTCTGGTTGTTCTGGATCCTGGTGGAAACCTTCCGCCTGGGCATTGGTGGCATGAACTGGGTCACCTTGACCCAGATGACGCCACCGCCCAACGAAGAAGGTGGCTTGGCCAACGCCATTTATGGTTCTTTTCTGATGGTGTTCCTGGCCACGTGTGTGGGCACCCCCATCGGCGTGATGGCCGGTATCTACCTGGCGGAGTTCGACTCCAAGAGCTGGTTGGCCTCGCTCACCCGTTTTGTGAATGACATTTTGCTGTCTGCACCGTCCATCGTGATTGGCCTGTTTGTGTATGCCGTGGTGGTGTCGCGCTTCAAGTCCTTCTCGGGGTACGCCGGCATTCTGGCCTTGTCCTTGATCGTGATTCCGGTGGTCATTCGCACTACCGAAAACATGCTGCAACTGGTGCCCGCTGGTTTGCGTGAAGCCGCCTATGCATTGGGTGCGCCGAAGTGGAAAGTCATTCTGAGCATCACGTTGAAAGCCGCCCGTGCGGGTGTCATCACCGGTGTGTTGCTGGCGGTGGCCCGTATTGCCGGTGAAACCGCACCACTGTTGTTCACTGCACTGAGCAACCAGTTCTGGACCTCGTCGCTGGGTGAACCCATGGCCAGCCTGCCGGTCACGATCTTCAAGTTCGCCATGAGCCCTTACGAAAACTGGCAACAGCTGGCTTGGGCGGGTGTCTTCCTGATCACCATCGCGGTGTTGGGTCTGAATATTCTTGCCCGGGTGCTGACCCGCAACAAATCCTGAGGCCCCAGGGCCCGCATAGAACGGAAACCTCGTTATGTTGAACACCCCTAGCGTCCCGACCAAATCCAAGATTTCGGTCAAAGACCTGAACTTTTACTACGGCAAGTTCCACGCCCTCAAGGGCATCAACCTCGAAATCCCCGAGAAGCGCGTGACGGCCTTTATCGGTCCCTCGGGTTGCGGCAAGTCCACCTTGCTGCGCATTTTTAACCGCATGTTCGAGCTCTATCCTGAGCAGCGGGCCGAAGGCCAGATTTTGCTGGACGGCGAGAACCTGCTGACCAGCAAAGAGGACGTGGCGCTGCTGCGCGCCAAGGTCGGCATGGTGTTCCAGAAGCCCACGCCGTTCCCGATGTCGATTTACGACAACATCGCCTTCGGCGTGAAGTTGTTTGAAAACCTCAACGCCACCGACATGGAAGAGCGCGTGGAGTGGGCGCTGCGCAAATCGGCCCTGTGGTCGGAAGTGAAAGACAAGCTGCACCAGAGCGGCTCCAGCCTGTCGGGCGGCCAGCAGCAGCGCCTGTGCATTGCACGTGGCATTGCCATCAAACCCGAAGTGCTGTTGCTTGATGAGCCGTGCTCGGCGCTGGACCCGATTTCCACCGCCAAGGTGGAAGAGTTGATCGTGGAACTCAAGAACGACTACACCGTGGTGATCGTCACGCACAACATGCAGCAGGCTGCGCGTTGCAGCGACTACACCGCCTATATGTACCTGGGTGACTTGGTGGAGTTTGGTCCTACCGAGCAAATGTTCTTCAAACCCACGCGCAAAGAAACCGAAGACTACATCACCGGCCGTTTCGGCTGATCGACACAGAGGCTCCCATGTCTGATAAACACCTATCTACCCAATTCGACAGTGAACTCACATCGGTCTCCACCCAGGTCATGGAGCTGGGCGGGCTGGTTGAGTCACAAATTCGCCAGGCGGTTTACGCACTGTCCCAGTTCAGCGTTGATGTGGCGAATGAAGTCACTTCGCGTGAGGCTCGCGTTAATGCCATGGAAATCGAAATCGATCGCGACTTGTCTTCCATCATTGCGCGCCGCCAGCCGACCGCGCGCGACCTGCGCCTCTTGATTGCAATTTCCAAAACCACCGCCAACCTCGAACGTGTGGGTGACGAGGCCGAAAAGATCGCCCGCATGGTGCGCTCCATCATCCAAAGCGGTGCACCGCGTTCCCTGCCTTCGTTGGAGTTGCGTGTGGCAGCTGACCTGGCTTCCGGTTTGTTGAACAAGGCACTGGACGCTTTTGCCCGCCTGGACGTGAATGCTGCCGTGGCCATTTTGAAAGAGGATGACCTGATTGACGCCGAGTTCGACGGTTTTGTGCGCAAGCTGGTCACCTACATGATGGAAGACCCGCGCATGATTTCCCCCAGCCTGGACCTGCTGTTCCTGGCCAAAGCGATTGAGCGCATCGGGGACCATGCCAAGAACATTGCCGAGTTCATCATCTACGTGGTCAAAGGCGAAGATGTTCGCCACACCACCATGGAAAAAATCGAGTCGATCGTCAAATGAGAAACATGCCCGCCGTCCTGGTGGTTGAGGACGAGTCAGCCATTGCAGAGCTGATTGCGGTCAACCTGCGGCACAACGGTTTTCGTCCCCGCTGGGCCATGGACAGCGAGTCCGCCCAGCGCGAGATTGATGCTGCTGTGCCTGATCTGATTCTGCTGGACTGGATGTTGCCTGGCGAGAGCGGTCTGACGCTGGCCAAACGTTGGCGCACCGACCCTCGCACCAAGGACACCCCCATCATCATGCTCACGGCACGCGGCGACGAAGCCGACCGGGTGGCCGGGCTGGATGCGGGGGCCGATGACTACATTGCCAAGCCGTTCTCTACCAAAGAGCTTTTGGCCCGTGTGCGGGCGGTGCTGCGCCGCCGCGCGCCCGAAGAGGCGGGTGAGGTCATCACCATTGCGGGCCTCTGCCTGGACCCTTCCACCCACCGGGTGACCTTCGAAGGGCAGGCGCTGAAACTCGGGCCTACCGAATTCAAGCTGTTGAACTACCTCATGGGCCACGCCGAGCGTGTGCACAGCCGGGCCCAACTGCTCGACAAAGTCTGGGGCGACCACGTCTACATTGAAGAGCGAACGGTCGATGTGCATGTGAAGCGTTTGCGCGAGGCGCTGACGCTGGCCGGCCCGATGGTGGAAACCGTGCGTGGTGCAGGCTACCGCCTGACGGCCAAGCCTGCGGTTGCGGTGTCTACCGACAAAGCCAGCGCGTGAACCAAGGCGGATCGGGCATGGTGTGGCGCTTGTTGTCCTTTGTGGGGCTGCAAGCTGCGGCTGCTGCATTGGCGTGGGCGCTGGTCGCACCTGGGACGCGTGTGTGGACAACCTTGGTGGCAGCGATTGGAGCTGGGTACCTGTGGCTATTGTTGGATGCGGTGCGCGGCTTGCGCTTGCTGAACTGGCTGCGGCGTGGGGAATCCACCGAGGTGGCCTTGGGCCAGGGCCTGTGGGGCGAGGCCGCAGACCGCATGCGTCGCCTGCTGCGGGCGCGGGAACGCCAGGTGGTCGAGGGTGAAGGCAAGCTGCAGGATTTCCTGGCGGCTTTACAGGCCTCTCCCAATGGGGTGGTTTTGCTGGATGCCCAGGGACGCATTGAATGGTTCAACCAGATTGCTGGCGCGCATTTCGGTTTTGATGTGCGCCGTGACCTGCTGCAGCACTTTGGCAATCTGGTGCGCGATCCCGAATTTGCCGCGTATTTTTCTGACCGCGATTTCAGCCGCGACGTGGTGATGCCGGGGCGCGACAGCACCAGCGCCAAACCGGTGCGCCTGTCGGTGCAACTCCACCCTTATGGCGAAGGGCGCAGCCTGTTGCTGTCGCGGGACATTACCGCGGTGGAGCAGGCGGAAGCCATGCGCCGGGACTTTGTGGCCAATGTGTCCCATGAGATTCGTACGCCGCTCACGGTGCTGGCCGGCTTTGTCGAGACCTTGCAGGCCTTGCCTTTGGACGAAGAAGAGCGCCAACGCTACCTGGGCCTCATGGCGCAGCAGGCACAACGCATGCAAAGCCTGGTGAATGACTTGCTGACCTTGTCAAGGCTGGAGGGCAGTCCCCTGCCATCGGTGCACGATTGGGTGTCTGTCCCCGCCGTGCTACGGGCTTGCGAGACGGAATCTGTGGAGTTGTCACGCCTGTTGTGGGGCCGCGCGCAGGATATCGTGTTTGAGCCAGGGCCCTCTTGCGAACTGGCCGGATCGCAACCGGAACTCTACAGTGCGGTGTTTAACCTGGTGGGCAATGCCGTGCGCTACACCCCCGCAGACAAAAGCATCCATGTGCGCTGGCAGTCGCTGGGCAATGGTGCTTGCCTGTTGTCGGTGGAAGACACCGGCCCCGGTATTGCCCCAGAGCATGTGCCACGGCTGACCGAGCGTTTTTACCGTGTGGACCGCAGCCGGTCACGCGATACCGGCGGCACTGGCCTGGGGTTGGCGATTGTCAAACATGTTGCCCAGCGTCATGGGGCAGAACTGCGCATTGACAGTGCACCCGGCAAGGGCTCGGTGTTCTCCTTGGTATTCCCGGCCAGCCGGGTGCGGACCATGACCGCGCAGACGCCAGTTACCGTCTGAGTATTTAGCGCCTGCGCAGCAACCAGACCGCCTCGGCCCGGTCCACCGGGTGCCGCAAGAGGGTGTGCGGTGTCCAGCGGGTGGTGTCGACCGAAGGGAGGATTTCCAGGTTCTCACCCGGCTCGCTGAGCTGCCACTCGCACGTGCTCTCGCCATCAGCAGCCACCAGCCGCACAGTGCTGTACCACTGGAAGGCGGACAGGTGTACCGCGCGCAGGCTTCCTGTTTCTGCACAGCCTTCGGGCCCTACCAGTGGCGTGGCCTGCTGCACCAGGCTGCGGTAGCTTTGCGCGTAGTTGAGCAGGGGCATCCACAACGTCATCAACAAGAGCCAACACAATGCAGCGCCCCCGGCGGGCAATACCAGGCTTTTCCAGATTGCTGCGCGGTGTCGACCGACCCGCCATTTAACGAGCCAGGCCCAGGCCAGTGTGGCGACGATGGCCATGCTGAAGGCGAGCACGGAGAAGCTGGCTTGGAACCCTGGGGCCAGGCGTGCCACATTGGCCGCCGGTTGACTGGGTACCCCGGTTTGCATGGCAATCCAGACCACCCAAATCGTGAACCCGCAGCCCGAGAAAAACAGCAGCGTGAACCAGTCGATCAGGGCGGCCACCTGGCGTTTGAGTGTGGGCAAGGCAAACGCAGCCAGGGTGGCCAGTGCAGGCAGGGCCAGTAGCAAGGTACGGTCCGAGTCGGCGCCAAACGGCGTGGCGATGACGGTGACCACCGCAAACCACAGTGGCCAGGCCAGGTGCCGATGTACCCGCTTGCTCCACAGCTGCCAGCGCCAACGCCAGAGGGTCCATAAGGCCAGCGGCCAAGCGGGCCAGGTGAACCAGATGAGAAGTTGCGCAAAGCCATCTACTGTGCGCCAAGACAGCGCAGGCGTCTCCAGCTTCCAGCGCCACAGATCCAAATAGTAGGTACAGGCGCAGGCTACAGTGCCGTAGGCTAGCAGTGCATAAAGGTCTAGGCGTCGTGCGGAGGGGGCGGTTTGCCCGGCCTCGCTTGGTTGACGGTCCAGCCAATGCACCAGAGTACCGCCCAGCAAGTAGAGCAGGGCCATAGCGGGCGCACCGGACAGGCTCAGGCCCAGCAGACCCACGAAGGTGGCCAGGTGCGGTGCCCAGATGCGGTAGGGAAAGGCGGCGATGCCATAGAAAAGCAGGGCGCCAAACCCCAGCTGTGCAAGCGTCGGCGTTGTTTCGTGGGAAAGTTGTGCCAGGCCCAGGCACGCGATAAAGGCCAAGACACCGCCATCGGCCATGGCCCGCGCATAGTCAGTGGGCTGGGCCTCACCGCCAAAGGCAAATGCCACAGGCTGGGCAGCGGGGTTGCGGGCGAGGTAATAGGTGCCGTACCACGTGGCCAGCAGTGCCAGGCCCAGCAACAAGCCGAACGGGATGCGCACGACAAAATCTGCGGCCCATGCGGCAGGTGCCAGTTGCAGGGCCCAAGCCCCCAGCCAGTAGGGCAAAACTGCAGGGTTTTCTGGTGACCAACCCAAGAGGGAGGGCGACCACCAGGACGATGCACCCTGTGCCAATGCACCCATGAACCCGAGTGCCGTGATGTCGGCGCTGCGCCAAGCGTCACGGCCCAAAAAGCCCGCACACACATAACTCAGGCACAGCAGCAGCAATGCCCAGCGAGGCAGGCGACGTACGGCCGACTGTGCAACGATGGCGGGATTAGGGTGTTTCAAAGGCAAAAAATCAGATCAAAAAAAAAGCAGCTCGGTGGGCCGGGCTGCCTTTTTGCATAGAACTCAGGCGCAAGCCTGATTCCACATTACTTGGCGGCAGTTTTGCCGAAGCGGTTGCGGAAGCGCTCCACGCGACCACCCATGTTGTCCACGGACTTCTGGGTGCCAGTGTAGAAGGGGTGCGATTCGCTGGTGGTGTCGAGCTTGAAGAGGGGCAGCTTGCGGCCGTCTTCCATGTCGATCATTTCCTTGGTGTTGGCGCAAGAACGTGTCACGAATTTGAATCCATTGGACATATCCTGGAAGCAAACTTCGCGGTAATTGGGGTGAATGCCTTCTTTCATATCTTCTCCATCAGTTGCGTCAGCCGCGCCAGCCTATCCGGCGTACTTTTCGCGAAACCATCGATTATAGCGTATCGGTGCGTTTAGCCGCCACGGCGCATCATGTCAAAGAACTCGCTGTTGTTCTTCGTGGCACGCATTTGTTTGAGCACCATTTCCATGGACTCGATTTCGTCCATGTTGTAGAGGAATTGGCGCAGGATGCGGGTTTTTTGCAGGATTTCGGGCTGCAGCAGCAGTTCTTCGCGGCGGGTGCCGCTGCGGTTGAGCTGGATGGATGGGAACACACGCTTCTCGTACAGGCGGCGGTCCAGGTGGATTTCGGAGTTGCCGGTGCCTTTGAATTCCTCAAAGATCACTTCGTCCATGCGGCTGCCGGTATCGACCAGAGCTGTGGCGATGATGGTCAGGCTGCCGCCTTCTTCCACATTGCGGGCTGCACCGAGGAAACGTTTGGGACGCTGCAAGGCATTGGCATCCACACCACCGGTCAGCACCTTGCCCGACGATGGCACCACGTTGTTATAGGCACGGGCCAGGCGGGTGATGGAGTCCAGCAGGATGACCACGTCTTTTTTTAATTCAACCAAACGCTTGGCGCGTTCGATCACCATCTCGGCCACGTGCACGTGGCGGGCGGCGGGTTCATCGAAGGTGGAGGCAATCACCTCGCCCTTGACGGTGCGCTGCATTTCGGTCACTTCTTCAGGGCGCTCGTCGATCAGCAGCACCATCAAATAGCTGTCGGGGTAGTTGGCAGAGATCGCATGCGCAATGTGCTGCATCATCACCGTCTTGCCGCTCTTGGGCTGGGCCACGATCAGGGCGCGCTGGCCCTTGCCGATGGGGGCAATGATGTCGATCACGCGGCCGGTGATGTTCTCTTCGCCCTTGATGTCCTGCTCCAGCTTCATCTGCTCCTTGGGGAACAGCGGGGTCAAGTTTTCGAACATGACCTTGTGTTTGTTGCCTTCGGGCGGTCCGCCGTTGACCTTGTCGAGCTTGTTCAGGGCAAAGTAGCGCTCGCCATCTTTGGGGGTGCGCACTTCACCTTCGATCATGTCGCCGGTGTGCAGGTTGAAGCGGCGCACCTGGCTGGGACTGATGTAAATGTCGTCGGTGCTGGCCGTGTAGCTGGTGTCGGGGCTGCGCAGAAAACCAAAGCCGTCGGGCAGGATTTCCAGCACACCGTCGGCAATGATTTGCTCGCCAGTGCGGGCCCGTTTCTTGATGATGGCGAACATCAGCTCCTGCTTGCGCATGCGGCCGGTGTTTTCAATCTCAAGTTCTTCGGCTTGCTTGAGGACTTCAGACACGTGCAGTGCCTTGAGTTCGTTTAAGTGCATGGAGTGGGTCCCGGTGAGGGCGTTGACCGATGTTCGGCGAATTACAAAAATCTGGGGGAATGGGGGAGAGGCAAAACTGGGTAAGTGCCTCTGCGTTCTGTGCCGGGAATCGGCGCCTGCCTTGGGGTGGGCGGGTGAACGGGATTTATTATGACAGGAAAACGCAGCCGTGCTGTTTTTTGCATGCACGCTGGCTGCTGCGTGTGCCGCGGTGGGCCGCCAAGGGGTTCAAAACTTGGACCGGCCCCGCGAAACATCGCCTTGTTGCCAAGGCGATGGGAACTCCATCAGGCCAGTTGCTGGTCAATGAAGGCGGTCAATTGGGCCTTGCTCAGGGCGCCGACTTTGGTGGCCGCCAATTGGCCGTCCTTGAACAACATCAGGGTGGGGATACCGCGGATGCCGAACTTGGCAGGAATGTCGCGGTTTTCGTCCACATTCATCTTGGCGATCTGCAGTTTGCCGGCGTAGGTGGCCGACACTTCGTCCAGGATGGGGGCGATCATCTTGCAGGGACCGCACCACTCAGCCCAGTAGTCCACCAGAATGGGTTGTGCCGCACCCAGTACATCGGCTTCGAAGGTGGCATCGGTGACATGTTTGATGAGCTCGCTGGCCATGGTGTTTCCTTTGGGAGATTGCTATAAGAGCTAAAGTTGCGGCATTGTGACAGAAACCAAGCCCATCCCCCATGCCGCTACGCCTATGGCGAGCATAGCCAAAAGCGATAGCACCACGGGTCTCAGGGCCTTCAGTTATGGGGCAGCGCACCCCGCCATGGCCCTCTGGTTGGCGGATGCCACGGGCCTCTTGCCGCGTATCCAGGCCCAGTTGCAGGCCCGCCAGGCCCACCCGGCGCGCACCTTGGTGCTGCTGCCCTACGCCCAACTGCTGCCGCTGGCCAGTCGACTCTGGGCGCGGCGCTATCCGGACGGCTTTGCACCGCGCTTTGAGACCACCCAAAACTGGGTGGCTGCTACCGGCGGTCGGGCGTTGGACGCGCAGGACATCAGCATGGACCCTGCCGTGGACACCCTGACCGCGCAGGCGCTGCTGGCCGGCAGCGGGGCCCAGGGGCAGGACGCCTTGGCGCCGCTGCTGGTGCAAGCCGCCTACCAGCTGGCACCCCTGGCCGCGGCGGCCGGGCCCACACAGCGTGCGGGCTGGGCCCAGACCGCACGCCTGCACGCGGGCCTGGGTATGGACAGCCAGGCACTGGCCTGGGAGGCGCGTGTGGCGCGCGTCGCGGTGGAGTGGGCGGCGGTGTCGTCCTACACCAGTGACGCCCTGTTTGATCCCCAATGGCCCGCGGCGCTGGATTGCCTGGTGCTGGTGCAGGGCGCGAATCAGGATGCCTTGTCGGCCGGTCTGGCCCCAATCTGGGGTGACAAGCTGGTAAGCCTTCCTCTGGCCGAATCGCTTGTAGATGAACAGCCTTCTCTCAGCGAAGCGCTGGCCTTGCATGCCTGCGAGGATGCCGAAGACGAAGCCCAGCGCACGGCGGCTTGTCTGATGCAGCACATTGCGGCAGAGCGTTACCCGGTGGCTTTGGTGAGTGCCGACCGCGCACTGACGCGCCGGGTGCGGGCCTTGTTGGACATGGCCGGTGTGGCGGTGCGGGACGAAAACGGCTGGAAACTCTCCACCAGCCAGGCCGGTGCCAGCGTGATGGCGCTGTTGCGTGCGGCGCAGTGGAACGCCAGCAGTGATGCGGTACTGGCCGCCTTGAAGCAGGCCCCGGCTTATCTGGATACGCTTGATGCACTGGAGGCTGCCGTACGCCGTGACCAGGTGCGCGACTGGCGCCAGGTGGCAAGCAGCCCCGCCGTGGCGAAAAGCCCCACGTTGCTGGCCAGTTGTGCCGAGGTGGAGCAGTTGCGCGGCCTGCTGGCCGGACGCAAGCCGCTGGCAGGCTGGCTCGCAGCCTTGCAACAAGCCTTGCAGCGTACGGGCCAGTGGCTGCGCCTGCAGGAAGACGGCGCAGGCGGCAAGCTGCTGGCGGTGCTGCGGCTCACGCCTGCCGACGCGGCGCAATGGAGCCAACTGCTGGACCAGGCGCTGTGGGCCGGGCAGCGGCTGGACCTGATGGAATTCACACGCTGGGTTAACCAGGCGCTGGAGGGGGCTAGCTTTCAGCCCGACTACCCGGACCAGGAGCAGGTGGTGATCCTGCCGCTGAGCCAGATGCTGGGACGCCCCTTTGCGGCGGTGGTGATGGCGGGGTGTGACGAGGTGCGGCTCAACCCGTCGCCCGAACCCGCAGGCGGCTGGACGCCGGCACAGCGTGCGGCCCTGGGGTTGCCCTCGCGCGAGGCGCTGGAAAGCCAGCTGCGCCAGGTCTGGCGCCATGCGTTGGCCAGCCCAGCCTGCGATGTGCTCTGGCGCAGCAGCGACGACACGGGCGAAGCGCTGCAGCCCAGCGCGCTGGTGCAGCAACTGCGCCTGGCCGACACTGGTTTGACAGAAGGGGCTGATCCGCGCGGCACCCGCTGGATCACGCCCCAGCCCTGCGTACCGCCCCAGCCCACTGGCCCCGCGCTGGCGGTGCACACGCTGTCGGCCAGTGCCTACGAAGACTTGCGCCATTGCCCCTACCGGTTTTTTGCCCAGCGCATGCTGGGCCTGCGCGCCGTGGACGAGCTGGATGCCGAGGTGGACAAACGCGACTTTGGCCTCTGGCTGCACGCGGTGCTGCAGGCCTTCCATGCGGCCTTGGCAGAGCAGCCGGTGGCGGAGTTGGCCGCACGCACGGCCTTGTTGGACCGGTGCAGCACCGAGGCCACCGCCGCCATGGCCTTGCCCGAAGGCGAATTTTTGCCGTTTGCGGCCGCATGGCCTGCGGTGCGAGATGGGTATCTGGCCTGGCTGACCCAGCACGAGGCGCAAGGCGCCGTGTTTGCCAGCGGCGAGATGCCGCAGCGCCAGCGCATCGGCCCCGTCACCCTGATCGGTCGTACCGACCGGACCGACACCTTGCCCGATGGCTCGGTCATGCTGCTGGACTACAAAACCGAACCCGTGGGCAAGACCCGCACGCGCATCCAGGACCCGCTGGAAGACACACAGATGGCCTTCTACGCCGCGCTCCTGCCGCACGACACGCTGCGCGCCGCCTATGTGAATGTGGGGGAGCGCGACGGTACCGCGGCCTATGAACAACAAGAGGTGGTGATGGCACGCGATGCCTTGATTGACGGGGTGCAGACCGACATGGCCCGCATTGCCCAGGGCGCCGCACTGCCGGCGCTGGGGGAGGGCACGGTGTGTGACTTCTGCCAGGTGCGGGGCCTGTGCCGCAAAGACTTTTGGGCGGCTGCATGAGCCCCACCTTGCACGCCGCCTACGAGCACAACGGCCGCCTGGTCGAGGCCCAGCGTTTTTACGAGATTGCCTGCGATCCGCGCCGTAGCGTGGCGGTAGAGGCCTGCGCGGGCGCGGGCAAGACCTGGATGCTGGTGTCGCGCATGCTGCGCGCGCTGCTGGAGGGCACGCAGCCGCACGAGATTCTGGCCATCACCTTCACCAAAAAGGCCGCGGGCGAAATGCGCCAGCGCCTGCAGGAGTGGCTGCGCGAGTTTGCCCAGCTGGACGATGGCCGTTTGCAGCAGGAGCTGCAGATGCGCGGCGTGCGGCAGGTGGCGGATGCGGCGCAGCTGCAGACGCTGCGCGGCCTGCATGCGCAGCTGCTGGCCGGTGGCCGGCCGGTGCAGATCCGCACCTTCCACAGCTGGTTTGCCGCGCTGCTGGGCAGTGCGCCGCTGGGCGTGCTGCACCAGCTGGGCCTGCCCACGCAGTACGAACTGCTGGAGAACGATGCGGTGGCCGTGGCCCAGGTGTGGCGGCGCTTTCAGACCCGCGTGGCGGGGGATGCAGTGGCGTTGGCCGACTACCAGGACGCCGTGCGCCTGTATGGCCGCCACCAGACGCACAAGGCGCTGGAGGCCGCACTCAACAAGCGCACCGAGTTTGACCTGGCAGACGCGCAGGGCGTGGTGGAGGCCTCGGTGCAGCACTTCACCGCACAGTTTCCGGCCTTTGTCGGCCTGCAAGCGCCGCAGGAGCGCCTGGCGCAGGCCAGCGTGCAAACCCTGCTGTGGGACAGCGCGCGTGCGCTGGGCCAGTGCAGCGGCAAGACCTGCCTGACCGCCGCCAGTGCACTGGAGCGGGCGCTGACCGATGCGCACTGGCCCGGTGTGGTGGACGCGCTGTTCACCAAGACCGGCGGCCCGCGCAAACTCACGGACAAGCTGGTGGATCTGGGCAGTGTGCAAACCGCCCAGGCGCTGCTGCAAGAGGTGCAGCAAGCCCAGCTGCAAGACCAGGCCTGGCAGCACCAGCAGCGCATGGCCCGGCTGGCGCGTGGCCTGTTGCAAGACTACGCCGCCCTCAAGCGCGAGCGCGGCTGGCTGGACATGGGCGATCTGGAGCGCACCGCGCTGGTTTTGCTGTCGGACCCCGAGCTCAGTGGCTGGGTGCAGGAGCGGCTGGATGCGCGCGTGCGGCACCTGCTGATTGATGAGTTCCAGGACACCAATCCGCTGCAGTGGCAGGCGCTGCACAGCTGGTTGTCGTCCTACGCCGGGGCTGGCAACGCGCCCAGCGTGTTTATTGTGGGTGACCCCAAGCAAAGCATTTACCGCTTCCGCCGGGCCGAGCCGCAGGTGTTCCGCGCGGCCAAGGCCTTTGTGGCGCAGGGGCTGGGCGGCGACCAGCTGAGCTGCGACCACACGCGCCGCAATGCGCCCGAAATCATTGCGCTGGTGAACCAGACCATGGGCCAGGCGCAGGAGGAGGGCGCCTACCAGGACTTCCGGGCACACAGCACCGCGTCGGACAAGACGGGCCAAGTGTTCAAGCTGCCGCGCATCGAGCGCGAAGCCAAGGCCGACAAGGACGCGCTGCCGCCCGAAGCCGTGTGGCGCGACTCGCTGAGCATGCCCCGCCATGAGGCCGAAGACACCCGCAAGACGCTGGAATGCCGCCAGGCCGCACAGTGGCTGGCCGCGCAGATGGCGTTGGGGCACTACCAAGCGAAAGATGTCATGGTGCTGGCCCGCAAGCGCGAGCGGCTTACGCTGATGGAGCAGGAGCTCTCCGCGCTGGGCATTCCCGCCCAGCAGCCCGAGAAAGCCGAGCTGGGCGAGTTTGCCGAGGTGCAGGACCTGGTGGCCCTGCTCGATGTGCTGGTGTCGCCGCGGCATGACCTGGCGCTGGCCCGGGTGCTCAAGTCGCCGGTGTTTGGTGCGTCGGACGACGACCTGGTGGCCCTGGTGCTGCGCCAGCGCGTGCTGCAGGCGGCAAGCGAAGACGATGCTGGCAAGGGCGAGGTGGTGAGCTGGTGGCAGACCCTGCAGGCCAGTACGGGCCAGGAACTGCCCCCCGCCTTGGCTAACGTGAGCCCCACGCTGCTGCGTTGGCAACAGTGGGTGGCGCAACTGCCTCCACACGATGCGCTAAGCGCTATCTATGACGACGGCGATGTGCTGGCCCGCTACGCCGCGGCCAGCCCGCCCGCACAGCGCGAGCGGGTGCTGGCCAATGTGCGGGCTTTGTTGAATGCCGCGCTGCAGGTGGACGGCGGGCGCTACACCACGGCCTATGGCCTGGTGCGTGCGCTGCGGGCCGGCGGCAACCCCGCGCCAGTGCGCGCCAACGCCCAGGCGGTGCGCCTGCTCACCATCCACGGTGCCAAGGGGCTGGAGGCGCCGTTGGTGCTGATGCTGGACACCGATGGCGAGGCCGGCAAGACCGAAACCATGGGTGTGCTGGTGGATTGGCCCGGCGAAGACCCGCACCCCCGGCGCTTTGTGTTTCTGGCCAGCGAGTCCCGCCCACCCGCCTGCGTGGTGGCCGCGCTGGCACACGAACAGGCTGAGCGCAGCCGCGAAGAACTCAATGCACTCTACGTGGCCCTCACGCGCACGCAGCGCACCCTGGTGATCTCCAGCCTGGCCCCGCATCGGGAAAACGCCGGCAGCTGGTGGCGCCGCTTGGAGGGGCAGGCGCAGGACGCGCCCGAGGCTCCGGCCGCAGCGCCGACTGACGCTGTGGGCAACGGGGGTGTGGAAGAGGCCTTGGCGCCCTATGCCCTGAAAATAGTGTCAAAAGTGGCTCTGGCCCCCGTAGATACTGCGCAAGTAGCTCCTGAAAAGATAGCGGGACTACCAACCAAGGACATCAGCGAACCGACCGAGAGCCTGGAGTCCCGCCTGGGCCAGGCCTTGCACCGTCTTTTGGAGTGGGTGCAGCCCGCGCCCGGTGGCTACGCCAACAGGCCCTACACTTGGCCCCCCGCAGCCTTGGCCCGGGTCGGCAAGGAGTTTGTGCTGGATGCCGCGCAGGCCCAGGCCGCCGTAGACAAGGCGCAAGCTGTCTTGCAAGGCGAGGGCGCCTGGATTTGGGACAGTGCCCAACTGGCCTGGCATGCCAACGAAGTGCCCATCACCCAGCGCGGCCGGCTGCTGCGCATGGACCGCCTGGTGCAGCAAGGCAGCGGCGCTTGGTGGGTGCTGGACTACAAATCGAGCGCACAGCCGCAGCAGGATGCGGCCTTGTGTGCCCAGCTGCTCGGCTACCGCGATGCGGTTGCGCTGGCCAACCCCGGGCAGGCCGTACGTGCCGCTTTTTTAACGCCGCAAGGCCAACTGATTGAATTGACCCCGAATGAGTTCTGAACTTTCCCCGTCCACCGCTTCTGTGCCTTCCCCCGGTGAGGTCCGCACCGTGGACGTGGCCATCGTGGGCGGCGGCCCGGCCGGACTGATGGCGGCCCAGCAACTGGCCGAGGCCGGTGTGGCCGCACACCTGTTTGACGCCATGCCCAGCATTGGCCGCAAATTTCTGCTGGCGGGCAAAGGCGGGCTCAACCTCACGCACTCGGAAAGCGCAGACCGCTTTGCCGAGCGTTATGGCACGCGCCGGGGTGCCATCGAGGCGCTGCTGCAAGGGCTGGATGCCACGGCCTTGCGCGCCTGGGCCCAGGGGCTGGGGATTGAGACTTTTGTGGGCTCGTCGGGCCGGGTGTTTCCCAAGGACATGAAGGCCGCGCCGCTGCTGCGCGCCTGGCTGCAGCGCCTGCGCAATCCCGCCGCGCCCGGTGTGGGCGTGCAGTTTCACATGCGCCACCGCTGGACCGGTTGGGGCGAAGTGGCTGCTGGCGCGAACGGCACGGTGCTGTGTTTTGACACCCCCGCCGGCCTGCAGCAGGTGCAGGCCCGCGCGGTTGTGCTGGCATTGGGGGGGGGGAGCTGGGCGCGCCTGGGTTCCAACGGCGCCTGGGTGCCGCTGCTGGCCCAGCGTGGCGTGGCAGTGGCGCCGCTGCTGCCGGCCAACTGTGGCTTTGATGTGTTGGGCGGCTGGAGCCCGTTTTTTGCCGACAAGTTTGCTGGCCAGCCTTTCAAGTCCGTGGCCATTGGCATCAGTACGGCCCAGGGCCAGAGTTTTCAGCGCAAAGGCGAGTTCGTGGCCACGGCCACGGGGGTGGAGGGCAGCCTGGTCTATGCCGCATCCAGCCTGTTGCGCGACGAGATCATCCGCTGTGGCAGCGCCAGCTTCACGCTGGACCTGCTGCCCGACATGCCGCTGGAGAAGGTGTTGGCCGAAGTGCGGCACCCGCGCGGCAGCCGGTCGCTGTCCAGCCACCTGAAGAGCCGTCTGCACCTGGAAGGCATCAAGTCCGCCATCTTGCACGAGCGGCTCAGCAAAGAGGCGATGAATGACCCGGTGCAACTGGCTGCGGCCATCAAGGCCTTGCCCATCACCCTGCAGGCCGCGCGCCCGATCGATGAAGCCATCAGCACTGCCGGTGGAGTGTTGTTTGAGGTGCTCACGCCCCAGCTCATGCTGGAGCAGTTGCCCGGCGTGTTTTGCGCGGGTGAAATGCTGGATTGGGAGGCCCCCACGGGCGGCTACCTGCTGCAGGCCTGTTTTGCCAGCGGTGTGGCGGCCGGGCAGGGCGCTTTGGTGTATCTGCGGCAGCCGCGCTGATTTTTACGCCTTTTAGGCCTCTAGTCCCCGTGGATATTGCGCAAGCAGCTCCTAAAACAATAGCATTTAACTGCTCTGTGGGGCGCTGATGCGGGGCGCGGCGGCGCGCACGCAGTTGCGGCCGTGGTGTTTGGCCTCGTACAGGGCTTTGTCGGCATCGGCCACCAGCGTGGCGGCCGAGGTCTGGCTGGCGGGGATGGCGCTGGCCACGCCAAAGCTGGCGGTGATGCGCAGGTTGCGGCCCTCGATGGGGATCTCCAGGGTTGCGATCTCGGCGCGCAACTCTTCGGCCACGTCCAGCGCGTCGCCCAGGGTGCTGTTGATCAGCAGCACCACAAACTCCTCGCCACCGTAGCGAGCCAGCACATCGCCAGCCCGCAACACCTTGCTGCGCAGAAAGTCGGCCAGGTAGCGCAGGCAGGCGTCACCCGCGGGGTGGCCCCAGGTGTCGTTGGTGGACTTGAAGTGGTCGATGTCAAATAGCAGCAGGGCCAGAGGTTGCTTTTGGCGGCTGGCGCGTTTGTGCTCGGTCTTCAGCGCTTCGTCAAAGTAGGCGCGGTTGCCCACCTGGGTCAGGGCGTCGGTGTTGGAGAGGCGCTGCAACTGTGCATTCACGGTCTGCAGCTTCTCCAGCGCATCGTGCAATTCGTTGGTGCGCTCCAGCACGCGGCTTTCCAGCTCGCGGTTGGCCTGGGCGGTGGAATCGATCAAGGCTTTTTGTGAGGCGCGGGCCTTGTGCGCGTGGGCCAGTGCCACGGCCTGGGCGTTGATGCGCAGGCTGCGGTCGGTGTTGATGCGGTCGGCCAGCGTGAAGGACAGCAGCAGCACCAGCAGCAACATGCCGATTTGCGAGGCGTTGTCGGTCCAGAAGTTGGCGGGCAGTAGGCCGAACTTGCCGATCGTCAATACGCTCACTCCGACGAAGACCGAGGTCCAGGACAGGCAATAAAACCGTGCAAAACGCGCGCCGGTCCACCAGCGCCAGTAACCACACACCAGCGCCACCACCGACACGACCAGAATCATGGCGGACGTCACGCGAATGATGAGGGGGTAGGGCAGCACAAAGGCCCCCACGAATAACAAGGCACTGATGCCCGCGAGCCCCAGTACGCCCCAGTGCGCCGGGCGCGAGAAGCGGCGCAGCTTGAGAAAGCTGTCGGCAAACAGGCAGGCTGCCACGCCGCCCGTGGCAATGAACACCGGCACCGCGATGCTGTTCCAACGGATTTCTTTGGGCCACACGTAGGCAAAGGTGTAGCCCCACAAGGTGCTCCAGAACATCAGGTAGCTCGCGACAAATGCGATGTAGTAGAGGTAGTTGATGTCCCGGGTGGAGAGGTAGATGAAGAGGTTGTAGACGATCATCACCACCAGCATGCCCAGCACGGCGCCGGCCAGCAGATATTCTTTGGCCGCCGTGGCATGGAAGGCAGCGGGTTCCCACAGGCGCAGGGGTGCCTCGATGGTGCCGCTGGACGCCAGGCGCAGGTAGATCTGGTGCACACCGGGTGCCACGGTGAGCGGCATCACGAAGTTTTGGTGCTGAACCACGCGCTGGGCAAAGGGCTGCTCATCCCCCAGTGCGTATTTGGTCAGCAGCAGGCCGTCTTGCAGATGGAACAGGCGCACGTCGTCGATGAAGGCGCGGGGGAGCTCCAGCAGGCGCTGCTGGGTTTTGCCCGTGCGGTTGTCCAGCGCAAAACGGAACCAATAGGCCGTATCGGTGAAGCCGAAGTTGGGGCTGGTGCGGTCCATACCGACCCAGGTCTGCAGCGGGCCACTGGCCTGGTCCAGGGAGAGCTTGCGTCCCGGGTCTTCCAAATAGGCCAGATGGGGGCTTAACTCGAGGCGCCCGGGCGTATTGTCGGTAAGGGCAACGGTGGGGAAATCAGGGCGCTCACCCGGTGCCTGGGCCCAGGCGGCCACCGCTGCGCCACATGCCAGCAGCACAGCACCAACCCAACGGGAACACGCGTTGAGAGTCATTCCCGGAAATCCTCAGGGGGGGCAGGGGATGGAATGGGGGTTGACGAGCCTGACCCCGGCACTGGCTCCACAGTTAGGGCTGCTTGGTTCCCCACCTGACCCGGTTGGCCGCTTCACCATGCGGGAAGGCCCGTCAACGCGCATTGTACCTAAAGCGCCGAGCTGTTTCGCAGGGATCAGAGCAGGTTGGGCTGGGTGTTGGCATCCGACGTGAAGCGGTAGCCGTTGCGGCCCCCGGCCTTGGTGCGGTACATGGCCCGGTCGGCGTTGTTGATGACTTCTTCGGCCGTACTGCCATCTTCGGGGAACTGGCTGATGCCGATGCTGAACTCCACACACAGCGTGTGGCCCTCAAATTCCATGGGGGCCTTGAGGGCGGCCAGCAGCTTCTCGGTGAACGCGGCAATGAGGTTGCGCTCCGAGAAGTTGTCAATCATCACCACAAACTCGTCGCCGCCCAGGCGTGCCACCGTGTCCACCTTGCGGGTGTTGCTGGCCAGGCGCAGGGCCACGGTCTTGAGCACGGCGTCCCCCGCCGCATGGCCCAGGCTGTCGTTGAAGTTCTTGAAGTTGTCCACGTCGATAAAGAGCAGGGCGAAATCCTCTTCGGTGCGCTGGGCCCGGGCAATCGCCTGCTTCAGCCGGTCCATGAACATGCGGCGGTTGGGCAACTCGGTCAACATGTCGTGCTGGGCCAGGTGTTCGAGCTCCTCCCGGCTGTCGTGCAGGTCGTCCATTTGTTTGCGGATCTGGCCTTGCATCCGCGCGAAGCTGCGTGCCAGGGTGCCAATTTCATCGCTGCGCTCCACGGGCAAGGGCAGGACTTTGTTGTCGTTGGAGAAGCGGTGCACCGCGGCAATCATGCTGTTGATGGGGCGGGTCAGGGCACGCGCCACGAGGACTGCCAGCAGCGCGCAGGCCAGGCTCACCAGAATCACGATTTGCACGATGGTGCGTCCCAACTGGTCGGTTTGTTTCAGCACGCTTTCCAGGGGGCGGGCCAGTCCGAGGATCAGCCGCGTCTCTTCGCTGTTGGCCAGAACGGGGCGTCCGACAAAGGCTGCGAGCAAGGGGGCGAAGGCATGCGGCCCTTGGTCTGCCTGCAAGACGAGGTTTTCAGCGCGTTGGTCCACCAGCGCGGCGGTGGCTGTGAATTCCTCTTGCACCAGCACACGGTGGCCCCTGTCAAACCCGAAGGCCTTGGTGCTGTCGGGGTGGATCAGGTAGTCGCCACGGTGGTTGGCCAGGTAGAGGGCAAAGTCTTCGGGCAGGTCGGCCGACAGCAGCGCAAACATGCCGTCCAGGTCCAGATTGATGACCAGCAGCCCAAGCGCCTTGCCATTTGCATCGCTGACCGGTGTGGCCAATTGCAGCGTGGGGCGATCCAGGCCTGCATGGGAGCCTTGTTCGTGGTTAATCGCGATCGGCGAGAGGTAGGTTTCGCCATAGGCGAGCTTGAGGGTCTCGGATACATAGGCAAAGTGGCCTTTTTCCTGCAGGTCTTCGCCCGTTACTTCCTGTAGCGTCCCGCTGTCGCGGTCCACCCGCACCCGTTCCAGGCCATGGTCTTGGGCGCTTATCAGCCGGATTTGCAGGTAGGCCGGGTTGGCGGCCATGAGGACTTTGAACAGCGTGGCCAACTGCGCTTGTGCGACGGCGGAGTGGGCTTGCAGCGAGGTCTGCGCCGCTGGATGGGAGGCCAGCACCATCAGGTTGCGGGACACCTCCTGGCGCGTGAGTGCAATGCGGCGTGCCAAGACCTGGGTAGACAGCAGAAGCTCGTTTTGCGACGACTGCACCAGCAGGCTGCGGCTGACGTGATAGGCGTAAAACCCTGTCAGCCCCGCCACCAGCAAGCCCACCAGGGCCAGCACCAAGGTCAAGCGGGCACGGATGCCGAACCTCATGGCGCCAGCACCTTGCTGGCGCGGTCGCCAGAGACAATACGGTTCCAGAGCCGGTTGCGCCGATCCACGTCTTCCACCGGTTCCAGCCAGATCAGCTTGTCCTGTGGCCCCAGGTAGGGCGAGGGTGCGGTGGTATTGGCCAAGCCCTGGCGGTCCTGCAGCACTTTGCCAGGGCCGTCTTCCAGGGTGTAGTTGATCCAAGCCTCTGCCAGTGCCGTGTCTTTGGCACCGCGGGTGATAACCCAGCAGTCCAGCCAGGCGAGTGCACCCTCTTGTGGAATCGCATAACCCACGTCCAGCCCGGCGGCCTGGAGTTGTTTGAACTGCTGGGAGCCGTAGTTGGCAAACAGCAGCGCTGCCTTGTTGCTTTGGAACCAGTTCACCGAATCGTCCAACTGGCTGTAGAAGGTCAGCGCATTGCGCCGCAGGGCAATCAGCTGCTGCACCGCACTTTCCCATTGCGACGCTTGCAGTGCAAACGGGGTGCGGCTGCCCATGGCTTGTGCAGCCAGCGCAAAGTTGTGGGCCCCACCGTTGTAGACCAACACCTTGCCCTGGTAGCGCGGGTCCCACAGCGCCTGGATGGAAGTGGGCGGGGTCTTGACCTGTCGGCGGTCATAGATCAGGCCCATTTCCGAGTAGGTGTAGGGCATGGCAAACACTTTGCCGCCGTGCACGATGCCAGGAATTTTCTGCAGGGCCTGAAATTGGGGCAACTGGCGCCGGGTGTTGGTGATCGCGCCCGGATTGATCGGAACGACCAGCGCCTGTTGAATGTAGCGCTGCAGCTCGGCGGTGTTCACCGCAAACACATCGAAGTCGCCGCCGTGGTTTTTGGCAATTCGGGCCCACAGGGCTTCGTCCGTGTCGATGTAGCTCACCTCGACCTTGGCGCCCGTGCGCTGCTCAAAGGCCTTGACGATGTCAGGGTCGGCATAGCCCGGCCAGGCCAGCACCCGCAGGGTGCCACCGGCATGCACTGTACTGCCCAAGAGGCAGGCCGCCAGCGCAAAAGCCAACCTTAAAAAGCTGCTTCTCAACAAAGTGGGCACGTGAGTGGGTGGGTGGTCTTTGTGGGCTTCCAGTCTAACTGAGAGTGGCTGGGTTGGCGCACTAGAATCGGTGGATGTCTTACCTCGTGCTCGCCCGCAAGTACCGTCCGCGCAACTTCACCGAAATGGTGGGGCAGGACCATGTGGTGCAAGCCCTTACCAACGCGCTGACCACCCAGCGCCTGCACCACGCCTACCTGTTCACCGGCACGCGGGGCGTCGGCAAGACCACGGTGTCGCGCATCCTGGCCAAGTCGCTCAACTGCCAGGGCATTGACGGCAATGGCGGAATCACCGCTACCCCTTGTGGAGTGTGCCAAGCATGCTCTGATATTGATAGCGGTCGGTTTGTGGATTACACCGAACTGGACGCAGCATCCAACCGCGGTGTGGATGAGGTGCAGGCCCTGCTGGAGCAGGCGGTCTACAAACCGGTGCAGGGGCGCTTCAAGGTTTTCATGATCGACGAGGTGCACATGCTCACCAACACGGCGTTCAACGCCATGTTGAAGACGCTGGAAGAGCCGCCCGAGTATTTGAAATTTGTGCTGGCCACGACCGATCCGCAGAAGGTGCCGGTCACCGTGCTCTCGCGCTGCCTGCAGTTCAACCTGCGCCCCATGGCACCCGAGACCATCCGTGAACACCTGACCAAGGTGCTGGAGGTGGAGCAGGTCAGCTCCGAAGTGCAGGCTCTGCGCCTCTTGGCCCGCGCTGCGCGTGGTTCCATGCGCGATGCCCTGAGCCTGACCGACCAAGCCATTGCCTTTGGCTCGGGCCAGTTGCAAGAGGCCACGGTGCGCCAGATGCTGGGCAGTGTGGACCGCAGCTATGTGTTCCGACTGATTGAGGCGCTGGCACTGGGCGATGGCAAGACGGTGGTGGAAACCTCCGAGGCCCTGCGCCATAACGGCCTGAGCGCGGCCTCGACCCTCGAAGAAATGTCCACCGTGCTGCAACGCATGGCGGTGTTGCAGGCCATGGGGGGGGCGGCCGCTGCCGACGATAGCGATCCCGAAGCGGCGGATACGGCTCGCCTGGCCGGCCTGTTGCCTGCCGATGAAACCCAGCTGCTCTACAGCATTTGCCTGCATGGCCGTGCCGACCTGGGCCTGGCACCGGACGAATATGCCGCACTGACCATGGTGCTGCTGCGTCTGCTGGCCTTCAAACCCCAGACTGGCGCAGCGCCACTGGCTGAAAAAAAAACTCTAACTGACGCCGCTGCGCCGGTGCGCACTGCGTCTGCAGCGGCTCCCGCAGCCGCTGTTGTTGCACCTGTGCCGATGCCTGCTGCGCGTCCGGTGGTCGCTCCCGCTGCCGTGCCGGCTTCGGTGCCCGCGCCTGCGGCGCCCGTGGCTGTTGCCGTGGTGGTACGCCCCCCGGTGGTGCAGCCCTGGGAAGAGGCGCCCGCGATACCCGAGCCCGCCGCAGCCCAGGACCCTGCAGAGATCCCTCCCGGACAGGTGCTGACCGTGCGCGACAGTGGCCCGGACGACGAAGAGCCCTCCGATCTCTATGAGGATCAAAATAGGCCTCTAGCCCCCGTCGTATCTGCGCCAGCAGCTACTAAAGTTGTAGCAGTTCCGGTGCGGACGCAGACGGAGAGTCGATCGGATGTGGCAGCTACGCAAGCCCCACAGGTGCTGTTGCCCACCGAAGAGGGCGATTTCTGGCATGCCACCGTGCAGCAGCTCATCCAGACCGAGGCGATCACCGCCATGGTCCGTGAGCTGGCGCTGCAATCGCAGCTGATCGCGCGCGACACGGACCAGTGGCTGCTGCGCCTGGAGCGCGAGACGCTGAATCAGCCCGGCACGCGCGACCGGCTGACCGCTGCACTGGCCGCTGCCGGGTTTGCGGTCAAGCTGGTGGTCGAGGTGGGGCGGGTGACCGACAACCCCAGTCGGCGCAACGCTGCTGCATCGGCTGAGAAGCAAGTGGCGGCAGAGAAGATAATCAACGACCACCCGTTTGTGCAATCCCTGGTGCGGGACTTTGGCGCGAAAATCGTGCCCGGCTCCCTACGGCCCCTCTGAGGCCTGTACCCCCTTTTTTTCTTTCTCTTACGCAAGGACATCCATGTTCAACAAAGGACAACTCGCCGGCCTGATGAAACAAGCCCAGGCGATGCAGGACAACATGAAGAAAGCCCAGGACGAGCTGGGCAATATCGAAGTGAGCGGTGAGTCCGGTGCCGGACTGGTGAAGGTCACCATGACCTGCAAGCACGATGTCAAGCGCGTGGTGATCGACCCCAGCCTGCTGGCCGATGACAAGGACATGCTGGAAGACCTGGTGGCGGCGGCTTTCAACGCTGCCGTGCGCAAGGCCGAGGAGACCTCGGCCGAGAAAATGGGCAAGCTCACCGCTGGCATGCCCGGCTTGCCGGGTGGCATGAAGTTCCCGTTCTGAGCGTCGTCACCCTCCTGAATAATTTGTGTCCGATACCAATGCCTTAGACGCACTGGTCCAGGCGCTCAAGCGTCTGCCTGGTGTGGGGGTGAAGTCGGCGCAGCGCATGGCCTTTCATTTGCTGCAGCATGACCGCCCCGGTGCCCAACTGCTGGCACAGGCCTTGCAAGCTGCCAGTACACAGGTGCAGCACTGCGAGCGTTGCCATACCTTCACGGAGCAGTTGGTGTGTGCATCCTGCCTGGACCCGCGGCGTGACCACAGCCAGCTCTGCGTGGTGGAAACACCGGCTGACCAGGCCGCCATGGAGCGTACCGGCGCCTACAAGGGCCTGTACTTCGTCCTGATGGGCAAGCTCAGTCCGCTGGACGGCGTGGGGCCGAACGACCTGGGCCTGAAGAAGCTGTTTGAGCGGGCCTGTGACGGTTTGGTGCAGGAGGTGATTTTGGCTACCAACTTCACCGCCGAAGGCGAGGCCACGGCCTACGTGATTGCCGAGGGGCTCAAGGTGCGTGGTCTCAAACCCACGCGCCTGGCACGCGGCGTGCCGGTGGGGAGCGAGCTGGAGTATGTGGACCTGGGCACCATTGCCCACGCCCTGGTGGATCGTCGCTAGTGCGCGCGTGGCTCGCCAGGCTTGTTTCTTGAAAGTAGTTTGTTCATGCAATACACCCATTTCACGGTTGCTTACTGGTGCGTGCTGATTGCCGCCTTGCTACCCATCGCCTGTGCCGGGCTGGCCAAGTCGGGGCGTTTGAATGTGCCCCGACGTGAGGGCGGTTACGACAATGTGAACCCGCGCGAGTGGCTGGCACGCCAGACCGATTGGCGGGCCCGCGCCAATGCCGCACAGGCCAACAGCTTTGAGGCACTGCCGTTTTTTATTGGTGCGGTCATCATTGCCCACCAGCTTGGTGCCCACCAGGCACGTTTGGACATTCTGGCCTTTTTGTTCATCGTGCTGCGCATGCTCTACATCATGATGTATGTGGCGGGCATGGGCACGGCGCGCTCCCTGGTCTGGGGTCTGGGGTTGGCCTGCAACGTGGCCATTTTGCTGATCGGTTACCGCTGACCTACAGACGCAGCCCGGCGGGCTGCACCTGCCAGCGAAGGAAGCCTTGGCTTACTACTTCTTGGCGACTTTGGTGGCGGTGCTGCGTGGTTTTGCCGTGACAGTCTTGCCCTTCGCGGGGCTTTTGGCAATCGTGGCTTTGCCGCGGGCTTGGGCCGTGCTGGTTTTGCTGCGTGCCTTGGCAGGCAAAAACAACACAATCTGCTGGCCCGCCTTGAAACCGGCACTGGCACTGACCTTGTTCCATTCGGCCACTGAGCTCGCAGTCACCTTGTACTTGCGTGCCACGCTGGCCACCGTCTCACCCTTGGCGGCGCGCACCCTGGTGCGGCGCAAGGTCACTTCTGGGGCCAGGGTTAGCTGGCCGTTGTCGGCCACTCTTTCCGTCACGTCGGCCATGTGTGCGCTGCGTGGCACCAGCAGCGTGGAGCCTGCGCGGATGACGACCCGTGCGGGGATGTTGTTGATGCTGCGCAGATCGCTTTCTGACATGCCGACACGTTTGGCAGCGTCGGCAGGGCGCATGGTGGTGGGTGCGACCCATGCGGTCCAACTGGCCAGCCGGTTGCTGCCATAGGCCTCCAGGTTGGACTGGAACACCTCGGCATTGTCCCAGGGCAGCAGGATTTGCGGGGTGCCCGCGGCCAGGATCACGGGGCGGTTGATGGACGGGTTAAGTGCCTTGAAGTCCGCCAAGTCCACTTCGGCCAGTTTGGCGGCCAGGGTGAGGTCGATGTCTCGCTGGAGAGTCACCGTTTGAAAGTAGGGGTGATTGTCGATCAGGGGCAGCTTGGAGCTGTATTGCACCGGGTTTGACACGATGTTTTTGACCGCCTGTAGCTTGGGCACGTAAAACCGTGTTTCCATGGGCATGTTCAGGTCTTGGTAACTGGTTGCCTGCCCTGCGCGCTTGTTTTTGGCAATGGCGCGTCCCACGCTGCCTTCGCCCCAGTTATAGGCCGCCAGCGCCAAGTGCCAGTCACCAAACATGCCGTGCAGCTTTTGCAGGTAGTCCAGTGCGGCGCGGGTGGATGCCAGAACGTCACGGCGGTCATCGCGGAAGGCGTTTTGTTTGAGCTCGAAGTACTTGCCGGTGGCAGGCATGAATTGCCACATGCCAGCAGCCTTGGCGCTGGACACTGCCTGGGGGTTGAAGGCACTTTCAATAAAAGGCAGCAAGGCCAGCTCGGTGGGCATGCCACGCAGCTCCAGCTCCTCAACAATGTGGAAGAGGTACTTTTTGGAACGCTCCGTCATGCGGAAAATGTAGTCAGGGCGGCTGCTGTACCACTGCTCCCGGTCGCGCACCAGCTCGGTGTCCAGGTCGGGCATGCCATAGCCACGGCGGATACGCTCCCACAAGTCGGCAGGTGGGGCCAGGGCCACCACAGGGCGTGAGGACAGCAGGGTTTGCGCGTCGACCCTGCTCAGGGGGGGCGTGTTGGCACTGCGTTCTGCGGGAGAGTTCCTTGCAGCAGGCGCCTTGCGCTGCAGCTCTCGGCTGGTTTGCAGGCTCAGAGCCTCTGCGGATGGGGTGCTGTTGCCATCGGCGGAGGCGCTGGTAGCCTGGGGGGCCAGAGGCTGGGTGGTGCTGGCGCAAGCGGTGAGCAAAGCCACGGCCAGCAGGCTGGTGATTTTCAAAAAATTCATCGGTATTCGTTCTTCCAACGCCGCAGCGTGGCAAAGGCGCCATCGTGGGCCAGCCCGGCGGCGTCAAACGCGTGCAGGGCGGCAAGAATGGGGGGCGCACTGGTGCGCAAAAAAGGATTGATACGCCGCTCCAAGTCTATCGAAGACGGCAAGGTGGGGAGTCCCCGGTCACGCAGGGCTTGGCAATGGGCCTGGTAGGCTAACAAATCGGTGTTGTCCGGGTCTACGGCCAAGGCAAAACGCAGGTTACTCAGGGTGTACTCATGGGTGCAGCATACCCGGGTGGCGGCCGGCAGCATGGCCAAGCGCCGCAGAGAGTCTTCCATTTGCTCGGGCGTACCTTCAAACAGGCGACCGCAGCCTGCGCTGAACAAGGTATCGCCGCAAAATAGGAGCGGTGCGCCCTCCATGTCTGCGCTGTAGAAAGCAATGTGGCCGGCGGTGTGGCCCGGTACATCCAGGACCTCGAAACTCAAACCCAGGCAGGTCAGCTGCTGGCCCTGCGCCAGCGGCTGGTAAGGGGCCGGAATGGATTCCCGGGCCGGGCCCCAGACTTGGGCGCCTGTGGTGTCACGCAAGGTATGTATGCCGCCGGTGTGGTCGGCGTGGTGGTGGGTGACTAGAATGCTGCGCAGTTCGAGATCTTCCTGCTGCAGGGCCTGCAGCACAGGCGCAGCGTCTCCCGGGTCCACCACCAGTGCTTCTCGTCCATCGTGCAACATCCAGACATAGTTGTCTGAAAACGCGGGTAGCGGTATTAACGTCATGAGCGACCAAATTATAGGTTTGCACGACTGGTTCCAGACGCCAGCGGGCCGGTACTTGCTGCACTGGGAAGATGCGCAGCTGGAGTCCGCAGTGGCCGACATCTTTGGGTACCACGCGCTGCAGTTGGGGGTTCCGCAGTTGCAGGGCTTGCGTGCCAATCGCATGCCACACCAATGGCTCGGCATGCCCACGCCGGAGGCGGTGCCCGGCATTGCGATACCGCCGACCACGTTGGTAACCGACTATGCTGCGCTGCCTTTCTCGGCTTGCAGCCTGGATTTGGTTGTGCTGCCCCATACCCTGGAGCTCAGTGCAGACCCTCACACCACCTTGCGGGAAGTGGAGCGTGTGCTGGTGCCCGAAGGCCGCGTGGTGATATGTGGCCTGAATCCTGTAAGTCTGTGGGGGCTTCGGCAGCGGCGGGCCCATGCCTTGCGGCGACTGGGCGCAGGCGACCTGTTTTTGCCCGATTGCGGGGAATTTATTGGGTATTGGCGCTTGCGCGATTGGCTGCGCCTGTTGGGCTTTGAAGTGGAAGAGGGCCGCTTTGGCTGCTACCGGCCGGCCGTGCGCAGTGAGACCTGGCTGGAGCGTTGGGCCTGGATGGACCGCGCGGGGCCGCGCTGGTGGCCCATCGTTGGGGCTGCGTATTTTTTGGTGGCCGTTAAGCGTGTGCGTGGCATGCGCTTGCTGGGTCCCGCATGGAAAACGGCATCGGCAGGCGCCGGTGCTCCGGTTCCGGTGGTGCAGCGCAGCCAGCGGCCCGGGTTTACACAAAAATGAAAGTAGAAGGAAAGTGACTCAGAGCATGAATTCAGTGGTGATTTATACGGATGGCGCTTGCAAGGGCAATCCGGGGCCTGGTGGCTGGGGCGTGTTGCTGCGTTCGCCGGACGGGAGTGAAAAGGAGTTGTTTGGCGGGGAGTTAGGCACCACCAATAACCGCATGGAAATGATGGCCGTGATCCAGGCCTTGGGGGCACTCAAACGCCCCTGCAGTGTGGTGTTGCACCTGGACAGCCAGTACGTGCTCAAGGGCATCACCGAATGGCTGGTGGGCTGGAAGGCCAAGGGCTGGAAGACGGCAGCCAAACAACCCGTCAAGAACGTGGACTTGTGGCAGCAACTGGATGCACTGGTCAGCACTGCAGGCCATACCATTGACTGGCGCTGGGTGAAGGGCCATGCCGGTGACCCCGGGAATGAGCGCGCCGATGCTTTGGCCAACCGGGGCGTGGACAAAGCACTGGGTCGGTGCTAGCTCGCGCAGCGTGAATGCCAATACGCAGGCACGGGGCTTGCGTATTGGCGCGTCCGGTGTCACGTCCAAGGGCTACTATCGGCGGTTAGCCCGTTTTCAACCCCCAAAATCACTTTTTTTCATGGCATCAAAAGCTGTTTACTCCGCGGTCGCAATTGTTGGTATGGCAGCGCTCTCTGGTGCAGCATGGTGGTACCAGTCCAAGCCCCAGGGCCCCAAGGAAATGGTTGGTGGCCATGGCCCCACCGCGGGTGGCTCCACGACCTCTGCTCCGCCGCGTATTGCCGGGGTCGAAGTTGCCAAGGTCATGCGCACCACTCTGCAAGATGATGCACAGTCGGTCGGTTCCTTGCGTTCGCGCCAGAGTGTGATGGTGCGTCCGGAGGTGGCAGGGCGTGTCAAGACCCTGGGATTCAAAGACGGCGCGCAAGTGCGCAAGGGGCAACTTCTGGTGCAGTTGGATGACACCCTGCAACGCGCAGAACTCAGCCAGGCCCAGGCCCAGTTGTCGATTGCCGAGGCCAACTTCAAGCGCAACCAGGAGTTGCTCGCGCAAAACTTTGTGGCCCAGCGCGTGTTGGACGAAAGTGCCGCCAACCTACAGGTCGTGCAGGCCCAACTCTCGCTGGTGCAGGCCCGTCTGGGGCGCATGGCGATTGTTGCGCCCTTCGATGGAACGGTGGGCCTGCGTGCGGTGAACGTGGGTGACTACGTCAAGGATGGCGCGGATCTGGTTAATCTGGAGGACATCGGCAGCATGTTGGTGGACTTCCGGCTGCCCGAGCGTTACCAGCGCAAGCTGCGCCCCGGTCAGGTGGTGGAACTGGCCCTGGACGCATTTCCCGGTCAGGCGTTCAAGGCGCGCATCGAGGCGGTCGACCCGCTCCTGGATGCCAATGGCCGCTCAGTCGGTGTGCGGGCTGTGTTGCCCAACACAGGCGGAGAGCGGTCCGGGGGCTCTGGTGGTGCGCCGCTGCGGCCTGGCATGTTTGCCCGGGTAACGGCAATTTTTGGCGTCAATGACGCCGCACTGGTGGTGCCCGAAGAGTCTTTGGTCCCGCAGGGGGGCAAGCAATTTGTGGTGCTGGTGGTTGCACCATCGGATGTGCCTGCCGCAAGCAATGTACCGGCCAATACGGAGTGGGTATCCAAGCGACAGGAAGTGAGGCTGGGGGTGCGTCGTCAGGGCAAGGTGGAGGTGAGGGAAGGCCTGAGCGAAGGGCAAACCATTGTGGTGGCGGGCCAACAGCGTTTGCAGCGCGATGGAACGCCTGTGCGTATCGTCGAGCTGGGCAAGGGGGCTGCCGCGTCCGCGCCGGCCAGTAGTGCGTCCGCACCACGCGCGTCTGGAGGCTGATACACCATGCAATTGGCTGAAACATCCATACGTCGGCCGGTCTTCGCGACCGTGTTGTCTTTGCTCATCATGTTGATTGGTGCGGTGTCTTTCACCGGCCTGTCAGTCCGGGAGTACCCAAAGATTGATGAGCCAGTCGTGACGGTGACCACGCGGTTTGGCGGCGCATCGAGTGAAGTGGTCGAAGCCCAGGTGACCAAGGTACTGGAAGATTCCCTGGCGGGGATTGAGGGTGTGGACGTCATCACCTCCAGCAGCCGCCAGGAGCGCAGCCAGATCTCCATCCGTTTTGCGCTGTCGCGTGATGCTGATTCTGCTGCCGCCGACGTGCGGGACAAGGTCTCCCGCGTGCGCCAGCGCCTGCCCCAAGGGATTGACGAGCCCGTCATCGCCAAGGTCGAAGCCGATGCGTTTCCGGTGATTTTTTTGTCTTTGAGCTCCGATACCCACAATGCCCTGCAGTTGTCGGAAATGGCCAATACGTTGGTCAAACCGATCTTGCAGACCGCCCCCGGTGCTGCCGATGTGACAATTTCCGGAGAACGCAAGTTCTCCATGCAGATATCTTTGGACCCCGCCAAGCTGGCGGCATTTCGCTTGACGATCCAGGATGTGGAGGACGCCTTGCGCCGCTCGAACCTGGAAGTTCCTGCCGGACGCATTGAAAGCAACTTGCGCGAATTCAATGTGACCGCCGCGACCGACCTGAGCCGACCCGGCGAATTTTCCCAGGTGATTGTCAAAACCGTGAACGGTTTTCCTGTGCGCATTGGGGACGTCGCCCGCGTGGCGCAGGGCCCGGCGGAGGAGCGCTCCAGTGTGCGCCTCAACGGCAAGGATGCGATCGGGGTCGGCGTGGTCCGACAGGCGACCGCCAATCCACTGGATTTGTCGGCGGGGGTGCGCGCGCTGATGGCGAAGATCCAGAAAGACTTGCCACCGGGGGTGTTGGTGGAGGTTGCCAATGACAACTCTGTTTTCATTGATCGCTCCATCAAAGCCGTCTACCAGACGATTGTCGAAGCCTCTGTGCTGGTGGCGCTGGTCATTTTTGTCTTCCTGCGCACCTTGCGTGCGGCGATCATTCCGCTGGTCACCATTCCGGTGGCGCTGATTGGCGCTTTTGCGTTGATGGCCTTGGCCGGTTTCAGCATCAACACCCTGACCTTGCTTGCGCTGGTGTTGGCCATTGGTCTGGTCGTGGACGATGCCATTGTGATGCTGGAGAACATTTACCGGCACATTGAAGATGGTGTACCACCATTCCAGGCTGCCATCCAGGGCGCACGAGAGGTGGGCTTTGCCATTGTGGCCATGACCTTGACCTTGGTGGCGGTCTACGTGCCGTTGGCGTTTGCACCGGGCCGTACCGGGCGCCTGTTTACCGAGTTCGCGCTGGCGCTGGCGGGGGCCGTGCTGGTGTCGGGTCTGGTGGCCTTGACCTTGTCGCCGATGATGTCCTCGGTGCTGTTGCGCCACAACCCACGCCCTAGCTGGTTTGACCGCACCATGGAGCATGCGCTGGAGTCGTTCACCAAAGGCTACGGCACGGTACTGGCTTGGACATTGCGCCACCGCTGGCTGGTGGTGTTGGTGATGGTGGGGAGTGGGGCCGTGACCTGGGCGGTGATGGGTTCCATCAAACGCGAACTGTCACCCATGGAGGACCGGGGGGTGGTGCTGGCGCAGATCAATGCTCCCGATGGTGCCACGCTGGATTACACCAACCGCTACGCCCGCTCCATCGAAAAGGTGGGGGAGGGCTTCCCGGAGTTTGACCGGATTTTTGCGAACATCGGTAGCCCCACAGTGGCCCAGGGGAATGTGTTTTTTCGGGCCGTGCCCTGGGAAGAGCGTCAGCGGACGACGGTGGAGATGGCGCGTGAGATGACCCCCCGCGTGTCCGGCATGCCCGGGGTCACAGCATTCCCGATCACACCGCCGTCTTTGGGCCAGGGCTTTACCCAGCGCCCTGTCAACTTTGTGATCATCACCTCCGAGAGTTACCAGAACCTGTCACAGGCGGTGCGTGCGTTTCAGGATGAGTTGGCGAAAAACCCTGGTTTCTTGCAAGTGGATACCGATTTGCGACTCAACAAGCCCGAATTCAGGCTGGAAGTAGACCGCGAGCGGGCCGCAGATATGGGGGTCGGGGTGGATGTGATTGCGCGCTCGATTGAAACCGTGTTGGGAGGGCGCAACGTGACCCGCTACAAACGGGATGGTGAGCAGTACGACGTCGTGGTGCGTACTGCGGCGACGGGGAGAGATACGCCCGATGACATTGAGAACATCTTTGTGCGTGCCAAGGGGGATGCCATGGTGCCGCTGTCTGCCCTGGTCAAAATCAAAGAAGTCGTGGTGCCGAGGGAGCTGAACCACTTTGGCCAGCGACGCTCCGCGACCGTTACGGCGAACTTGTCCCCTGATTACTCGCTCGGCGAGGCCTTGGACTTCTTGGATGCCACGGCCAAGAAGGTACTCAAACCAGGGTATGCAACGGATGTGAATGGCTCCAGCCGCGAGTTTCGCAAGTCTTCAGATTCCTTGACGCTGGTGTTTTTACTCGCCTTGGTGTTCATCTTTCTGGTGCTGGCTGCCCAGTTCGAGAGTTTTGTGGACCCCTTGGTCATCATGCTCAGTGTTCCCTTGTCTATGGCAGGCGCACTGGTCGCCCTGAAATGGTCAGGCGGGACTTTGAATGTGTTCAGCCAGATTGGCCTGATCACCTTGGTGGGCCTGATTACCAAGCACGGCATTTTGATGGTGGAATTTGCAAACCAGTTGCGTGAGCAGGGCATGCAGACTTTGCAGGCTATCCAGCAGTCGGCCTCCCAGCGTATCCGCCCCATCCTGATGACCACTGGCGCCATGGTCCTGGGCGCTATTCCGCTGGCCTTGGCCTCGGGCGCCGGGGCCGAGAGCCGCCAGCAAATCGGCTGGGTGATCGTGGGCGGCATGTCAGTCGGGACCTTGCTGACGGTGTTTGTGGTTCCTACCATGTACACCTTGCTGGCCCGCAAACACGCACCGGGTGCGAAGAAAGACCCGGTCTGATTTAGCCAGGTGCCTTGAAGGCTAAGTCCGCTAGGGTATTGAAGTTATCGAACGCATCTGCTGGATAGGCGGGGGCGTCAAAGTCCACCCATTGCACCCCGCTGGCTTCCAGCCAGGTTTGCACCTTGCGTTGCCCGCTGTTCAGGTAATGGTGGAGGTCTGGTGCCAGCTGGGTGGATAGCAGGCATGCCAAAGGGTGGGTGCGTCCGTTGGCGCGGGCCGCTGCAGCGTGGCGCTGTGTGGCTTCCAGTGTGCCTGCAAGGCGCGATGCAAGGTCCAGCGGAATATGTGGCGTGTCACACGGCACGATCAGCAGGTAGTGCATGGTTGGGGGCAGCGCCGCTGCATGTTGAAAGGCCGACCAGATGCCCTCCAAAGGTCCGCCATAACCTGTGCGCTCGTCGGCCCAGACCGGGTAACCCAGTGCTGCGTACTCCTGCGCATGGCGATTGGCACTGATGCCCATGTGTTGCGCTGGCCCCCAGCTTTGCGCCTGAAGGCGCTGCAGGCCATACGCGGCCAATGCCTGGCCCCGGTAGAGCTGGAGCCCCTTGTCGGCCCCTCCCATACGTTGGCCTTGACCACCCGCCAGGAGCACGCACAAGGTGTTGGCGGGCGCGGCAGATGGGGGGCGAGAATCAACCACCGATATAACTCATCTCCACGCGGCGCACGCCTGGCCCGCTGCCGGGGGGCAGGGCACTGCGCAAGGCGGAATACTGTTCGCTGCGCTGGTGCCAGATCTGGCGGATCGCGGCCCCCAATTGGGCATCCGGGCTGCCATCGCGCAGCAGGCTGCGCAAGTCATAGCCCTGGCCTGCGAACAGGCAGAGGTAGAGCTGTCCTTCGGTGGAGAGGCGTGCCCGGTTGCAGTCGCCGCAAAAAGCCTGGGTGACGCTGCTGATCACTCCAATCTCTCCCGCTGTTGTGTCATGGTGCCCCGCTGCGTTGGCGTAGCCCCAGCGCTGTGCGGTTTCTCCGCGCGTGGCGTGCCCCAGTGTGAGCATGGGCCACTCGGTCTGGAGGAGGCGAACCACCTCGGCCGATGGCATCACTTCATCCATGCGCCAGCCATTGGTGGCGCCCACGTCCATGTATTCAATAAAGCGCAGCACGATTCCCGTCCCTTTGAAGTGCCTGGCCATGGGCAGGATCTGCTGCTCGTTGGTGCCGCGCTTGACCACCATATTTACTTTGATAGGCCCCAGGCCTACTGCCTGAGCGGCTTCAATGCCGCGCAGCACGTCGGCGACCGGAAAATCCACATCGTTCATGCGCCGGAATACGGCATCGTCCAGCCCATCCAGACTGACGGTTACTCGCTGCAGGCCGGCCTCTTTCAAGGCCCGAGCCTTTTTGGCCAGCAGGGAACCGTTGGTCGTCAGGGTCAGGTCCAAGGGCTGGTCCTCGGGCGTACGCAGGGCCGCCAGTTGTGCCACCAGTATTTCCAGGTTTTTGCGCAGCAGGGGTTCGCCACCCGTTAGGCGGATTTTTTGTACCCCTTGCGCCACAAACTGGCGGGTCAGGCGGGTGATTTCTTCAAAGTTCAGTAGCGCCGTTTGCGGCAGGTACTGGTAATCTTTGTCGAACACGTCCTTGGGCATGCAGTAGCTGCAGCGGAAGTTGCAGCGGTCTGTCACGCTGATACGCAAATCCCGCAAGGGGCGGCCAAGCACATCGCTCAAGCCGGTCTGTCCGGGGTCTGACGCACGCGGATCTGGGGGCAGGCTGCTCACGGGGATAGACCGCGTGCGTTGGTCCACCAAGGGTACGATGCGCAAATTGCCGGGTTCTGCCATGCGCTCTATTGTCCACGCTTCTGCGGCGTCGGATGAATCGCAGTGCAAAATCGAGGCAGTACAAGAAATACAAAACCTGTCGTTGGAGAAGAAACCATGTCCTCCAAACTCTTACCCCTGTTGTTGTCAGCCGCCTGCGCGATAGCCCGAGCCCAAAGTGGTTCCCAGGCTAGCGCGGTGAGTGAGCGCGACTTTTTGGGCGAGGTGCCCGTGGTGCTGTCGGTGTCACGGCTGGCCCAGCCACTGGATGAGGCGCCCGGGGCTGTAACGATTCTGGACCGCCAGTTCATCCGCATGTCGGGGGCGCGCGATGTTGCAGACCTTCTGCGCATGGTGCCGGGCTTCCAGACGACTACGTCCTTTGAGACCGATGCCCCACTGGCCTCCTACCACGGGCGCAGCGATGACTGGGCCAACCGCATTCAGGTGCTGGTGGATGGGCGCTCGGTGTACTCCGGTCACTTGCAGGGCTCTGCGGGACTGGGTTTGCAGACCCTGGCGCTGGACGATATTGCCCGCATTGAGATACTGCGGGGGTCCAATTCCGCCACCTACGGGGCACGCGCGTTTCTGGGCGTGATCAACATCATCTCCAGAGATGTTCGGGATTTAGGGTCAGCAGCAACCATGACCATGGGTGACAACATGGTGGCTGATGCAGGCGCCAGCATCGGCTGGGGGCTGCCCGGGGCGACTTACCGCATTAGTGTGGACTCGCGGGGGGATGAGGGGCTGCGCGCGGCCTATGGTCGCAACCGTGTCTCCCGCGTGAATGCCGTTGCGTCCTGGGACACGGGGGGCGGCGCGGAACTCGACATGCGTGTGGGGGCCTTGGGCATTGATGCGGGGCGTGGTTCTGCGGACTCGCCCGGCAATGTCCAGCGCATGCGATTCTTGGGCTCCCAGTTTGTGCAGATGGACTGGCGCAAGCCGCTGGACGGCGACCAGGATGTGCAACTGAGTTTTTCTCGGACCCAAAATACCCACAAAGACAATTTTCGTTACCAGAGCACCGGCCTGATCAATGGGATCAACTACTTCGGTGCGTTGGTGGACTTTGGCGGTCAGGAGCAGAACGATGCCCTAACACTGCAACACACCGTGGTGCACTCGCTCAGCCTGCGATCCGTGTGGGGAACAGAGTTGCGGCGCGAGCAGGTGACCTCGCATTCGAGTTTCGACACCCGTGAGCAGGTGGTCTCCAACTTCTCACGCTTGTTTGGCAGCGTGGAGTGGAGATTGCAACCCGATTGGGTGTTGAATGTCGGCGCAATGGCCGAGCAAAGCGATATGGGCGGCGGCACCTTCTCCCCGCGCCTGATGCTCAATTGGCATGTGTTTGCGGGCCACACCCTGCGTGCCGGGGTATCGAGCGCCTTTCGCCCACCGAGTGCCTACGAGAAGTATGCCGCCGTGCGTTATTACGATGCCAATGGCACCCAACCCCTCACCACGGTGCTCAGCAGCGGAGCCCTGTTGCCCGAGAAAATTTACACCCGTGAGTTGGGCTACAACTACAACCTCGCACCACATGGCATTTCGGGGGACGTCCGTTTTTTTGATGAACGTATTACGGATGGCATCGAGCGCCCAAGCGGTGTTTCTCCGGAGGACTACCGGAACATCGAGAACTTCAGCATCACCGGCGTCGAACACCAGATTCAATGGAAACCCTCGACCGCTACCCAGCTGTTTGCCACCCAAACCTGGACCCAGATTGCAGGTGCGGAGCGCTTCAAAACCACCCATGGGGCTGCCCGCTATGCCGCATCGCTGATGGCGGTGCACACCTTGTCCTCCGGGACCACCTTGTCGCTGATGCACCAGCAGTCCGACGATATTGGACTGATGTCTGGCAGTGACCGTCTCTACTCGATGGGGCGCACGGATATCCGCGTGGCCCAGCCCTTGCGTTTTGGCAAACACAAGGCCGAACTGGCTTTTGTCGTCCAGAATGTGGACCAGCCCTATCGAGACGGTGACCGCAAATTCTTCTTTGACCGCCGCGCCTTTGTGTCGTTGCGGGTGGATCACTGACGCATGGGGTGGGCACGCGCGCTCGGTGGCATCTTGCTCGGCTGGACGCTGTGGGGCGCGCCCGGGGCATTTGCGGCGGAGGTGCTGGTCCTTAGCAGTGAGCGAAGTCCCAATTACCACGATGCCAGCCAGGCTGCTGTTGCCGAGCTGGTCAGGTTGGGGGTGCGGCGCACGGATATCTTGCAACTGTATGCATCCGAACTGGCGGCGGGAGATCTGGGGGCGGCGCTGTCCGCCAAGGTCTGGATCACGCTGGGTTCCGATGCCCTGGCCCGCGCTTTGCAGCGCGAGGGGCGTCCCACACTGGTGTCAGCCCTGATTCCGCGTTTGGGCTTCGAGCGCATTCTGCGGGACAGTCCCGGCAGGGCCGCTGCCCCTGCGGTGGCGGTGTACCTCGATCAGCCCTTTGGCCGCCAGCTTGACCTGATGCACCTGGCCTTGCCAGAGGTCAAGCGTGTGGGGGTACTGTGGGGGCAGGAGTCGTTGGCGCAGCAGCCGAATCTGCAGGCCGCAGCCCAGGTCCGGGGTATCGAACTGGTCGCGGGGTCCGTCCCATCGTCGGCCAACCTGTTTGCTGGGCTGAAAACCGTACTCGATGGCGCTGATGTGCTGTTTGCCGTGGCCGATCCGCAGGTTTACAACAGCAGCACCATCTCGAATATTTTGCTGGCTACCTACCGCGCACGTGTGCCGGTCATGGCATTTTCCCCGGCGTATGTGAAAGCAGGCGCCTTGTTGGCGGTCTACAGTACGCCGCGCCAGATTGGTGTGCAGGCGGGGGCGATGGCGCGCACCGTGCTTCAGGGGGGGGCGGTGCCTGCGTCGCAGTACCCGCTGGAGTTCAGTGTGGCGCTGAATGAACACGTTGCCCGCTCACTGGGCATGTCGCTGGATGAGGCGGTCTTGAACGAACGTCTGCACCGCTTGGAGAAACGCCCATGATGTTCCCGGGTATTCGCACCCGCATGCTGGCCGCAGCGCTGGTGCCGGTCACCTTGGTGGTGCTGGCGCTCGTCTCGGTGTTCTGGACCAGCCGCATTTCCGACCTTGATGAATCACATAGCCTGCGGACCCGCCTGATGGCGCGCCAAGTCGCGCTGGCCAGTGAATACGGCCTGTTTTCTGGCAATGTGGCCGCGCTTCAAACGGTGTTGGCCGGCCTGCAGCGCGAATCGGATGTGCGCTCTGTCGCTGTATTTGATGTGGACGGCCGCATGCTGGCAAGTTCCGGCCTTTTGCACTACAACGGACTCAAGGAAGCCAGCAGTTCAGCCTACGCCCGCCAACAGCTTGGCGACAGCATTGACGTGGTGGTGGTGGAGGTGACCTCGGGCAATGTGCCCATTGATGATCTGTTTTCCCCCTCGCCTGGCGCGCAGGGCTCTGCCCCCGAGGTGTTTGGCCATGTGGTGTTGGAAGTGTCGCGCGCGCGCTTGGTGGCGCGCGAGCGCGAGCTGCTGGTGCTGGCCTTGGGCATTGGCCTTGCGGGATTGGTGTTGGGGGGCATTTTGGCCACCCGGATGGGGGAGGGTGTGGTGCGCCCGGTGCTGCGTGTGTCCCGCATGATCGAGCGTATTGGCGAGGGCGACCTGACGCCCAGCTCCGAGTCACGTCCGAACGACCCTTTGTACGACCTGCAGACCCGGTTGAACCAGATGGCCCAGCGCCTGGCTTGGGGGCGCGAAGAGATGGAGTTCCGCGTCGAGTCGGCCACGCGTGAGCTGCGGCTTAAAAAAGAAGAAGCCGAAACCGCCACCTTGGCCAAGTCCCGCTTTCTGGCAGCGGCTAGCCACGACTTGCGCCAGCCTACCCATGCCTTGGGCATGTTTGTCGCCCGGCTGGGGCAATTGCCGCTGGACGCCCAGACGCGCCAACTGGTAGCTAGCCTGGAAGCCTCGGTGCAGTCCATGCAGGATTTGCTCGATGGTCTGCTGGATGTCTCTCGCCTGGACGCCGGCGCGGTGCAGGTACAACTGGGCCCGGTCAATATGGGCGAGCTGTTTCATAGCCTGCGCAAGGCCTTGCAGCCGCTGGCAGAAAGCAAGGGCTTGCGTTTGCGCATACGCCCCAGCCCGTACTGGGTGATGACCGACCCGGTGCTACTGCAGCGCATGGTGATGAATCTGGCCAATAACGCAATCCGCTATACCGAGCGTGGCACGGTCATGATCAGCTGTCGGCGTGTGGGCGATGGACGCAAGGTACGCCTGGATGTGGCGGACAGCGGCATTGGCATTTCACCCGCACACCAGGAAGATATTTTCCGGGAGTTCTACCAGGTTGGAAACTCAGGCCGTGACCGGGCCCAGGGTCTGGGGCTGGGCCTGAACATTGTGGAGCGCACGGCTCAGCTGCTGGGCCATAGCATCACGCTGCGCTCAGCGCTGGGGTGTGGCACGCGCTTTTCCATCCACCTGCCTGCTGCCCAAGCGGTGGAAGCCTCTGTCAGCATGGCATTGGTCGACCCACAGGGCCTGGGCGGTGTTGAAGGCATGCGCGTGCTGGTGATCGAGGACGATGGCTTTGCACTGGAAGCGATTCGCGACTTGCTCACCTCATGGGGCTGCGTGGTCAACGCGGCCGCCACCGTGGCCCAGGCGCTGGATTTTGTGAATGCGTACGCCGCCCCCGATGTGGTGTTGAGTGACTTCCGCCTGGGGGAGGCGCGCAATGGCCTGGACGTGATTGCCATGGTACGGGCCCACGCGCGGCGCGAGATTCCTGCCTGTCTGATGAGTGGCGACACGGATGCCGGCCTGATCCAGGCAGCCAAGGATGCGGGTTTGACGCTGTTGCACAAACCAGTGCGTCCGGCCAAGCTGCGCAGCTTCCTGCGCCGATCGGCCATGGCAACCGAGGTGAACGATGCCGCCGAGACCTAAGCGGCTGAGGTGGGGCGGTAGCCGCTGCGGGCCGCTGCCACGACGGCTTGGGTGCGGTTTTGTACGTCGAAGTAGCGCAGGATGGAGGTCACGTGTGTCTTTACGGTTTCTTCCGACACATTCAGCGAGCTGCCGATTTCCCGGTTCGAGCGGCCGTCGAGCAATTCACGCAACACCAGTTCCTGCCGCTGGGTGAGGGGGGGTTTGGTATTGGCGCCGTCAAACGACAGGGCACCAAAGTCACTGTTGAGCTCTGACGGCGAATAGACATCACCATTGAGCACCAAACGCACTGCGTGCAGCAGCTCATCGCTCAGGCTGGATTTGGTGACAAAGCCCGAGGCGCCGGATTGCAGCACCTGGCGCATGATTTGCACATTGGCAGAGCCCGACAGCATGACGATGGGCAGCTCGGGATGGTTTTTTCCAAACACGTCCAGGGCCTGCAGGCCCGTCATGTCGGGCAGGTGGTAGTCCAGCAGCACCAGGTCAATGTCCACATGCTTTTCTGCCAGGGCAAAGGCCTGCTCGCAGGTGCCCGCCTGCAGCACGGAGACGTCTTCGTCCAGACCTTTGAGCACCTGGTGCAGGCCTTCGCGTACCAAGGCATGGTCGTCAATCACAAGTATTTTCACGGGCTTGCTTTAAGAGAAGGGCGCAAGTAACGCCTATGGCGCCATGGTAGCGCATAGCCACCACCGTCCGCTACCCAAAAAAAAGCCCGCCGAAGCGGGCCATGGCAAAGCCGGCGTACTTTTAGCCACCATGCAGCTTCATCATCAGCGGCACGATCAGCAGCGCCACGATGTTGATGATCTTGATCAAGGGGTTGACCGCGGGGCCGGCGGTGTCCTTGTAGGGGTCGCCCACGGTGTCGCCCGTCACGGCTGCCTTGTGGGTCTCGGAGCCCTTGCCGCCGTGGTGGCCGTCTTCAATGTATTTCTTGGCGTTGTCCCAGGCACCGCCGCCGGTGCACATGGAGATGGCCACAAACAGACCGGTCACGATGGTGCCCATCAACAGGCCACCCAAGGCCGCTGGGCCCAAGGCGAGGCCGACCACGATGGGTACTACTACGGGCAGTAGCGACGGGATCATCATTTCCTTGATGGCAGCCGTGGTCAGCATGTCTACCGCGGTGTCGTACTCGGGCTTGCCCGTGCCGTCCATGATGCCCTTGATTTCCTTGAACTGGCGGCGCACCTCCACCACCACCGAGCCCGCGGCGCGGCCCACGGCCTCCATGGCCATGGCGCCAAACAGGTAGGGGATCAGGCCGCCGATAAAGAGGCCAATGATGACCATGGGGTCGCTCAAGTCAAACGTGATGTGCTTGCCAAACGCGTCCAGCTTGTGGGTGTAGTCGGCAAACAGCACCAGCGCAGCCAGGCCGGCAGAGCCAATGGCATAACCCTTGGTCACGGCCTTGGTGGTGTTGCCCACGGCGTCCAGCGGGTCGGTGATGTCGCGCACGCTGGCGGGCAGCTCGGCCATTTCGGCAATACCCCCGGCGTTGTCGGTGATGGGGCCGTAGGCATCCAACGCCACCACGATACCGGCCATGCTCAGCATGGAGGTGGCAGCGATCGCGATGCCGTACAGGCCGCCCAGGCTGTAGGCACTGTAAATCGCCATGCAGACAAACAACACCGGCCAGGCGGTGGAACGCATGGACACGCCCAAACCGGCAATGATGTTGGTGCCGTGGCCCGTGGTGGAGGCCTGGGCGATGTGTTGCACCGGCGCGTACTGGGTGCCGGTGTAGTACTCGGTGATCCAGACCAGTGCGCCGGTCAACACCAGACCCACGGTGCAAGCACCAAACAGGCTGCTGGCGCTGAGTACATGGCCGTCTGTCAGGGTAATGGATGCAGGAAACATGCTTTGCGTCACAAAGTAAAACGCAATCAGCGACAACACGCCGGCGATGGCCAGGCCCTTGTACAGCGCCGGCATCACGTTTTTCATGCCGGGCGAGGCCTTGACGAAGAAGCAACCGATGATGGACGCCACAATTGACACCGCACCCAGCGCCAGGGGGTATAAAACGGCTGTAGCCCCCGCAGAACTTGCGAGGAGTGCTCCCAAAACCATAGTAGCAATCAAGGTCACCGCATAGGTTTCAAACAGGTCGGCGGCCATGCCGGCACAGTCGCCGACGTTGTCGCCGACGTTGTCAGCGATCACGGCGGGGTTGCGCGGGTCATCTTCAGGAATGCCGGCCTCCACTTTGCCCACCAGGTCGGCACCCACATCGGCGCCCTTGGTGAAAATGCCACCGCCCAGGCGGGCGAAGATGGAAATCAGCGAAGAGCCAAAGGCAAAACCAATCAGAGGGTTGAGCTTGGCGGTCGTCACCGTGCCGTCCGGCACCAGGTACCAGTAAAAGCCGGTCACGCCCAGCAGACCCAGACCCACCACCAGCATGCCAGTGATGGCGCCACCGCGGAAGGCCACATCCAGCGCCGGGCCGATGCCTTTGGTGGCGGCTTGTGCTGTACGTACGTTGGCGCGCACCGACACATTCATGCCGATAAAACCGCAGGCCCCCGAGAGCACCGCACCCACGACAAAGCCCACGGCGCTCAGACCGTCCAGAAACAGGCCAATCAGGATGGTCAGCACCACGCCGACGATGGCGATGGTCTTGTACTGCCGCGAGAGGTAAGCCGCTGCACCGGTCTGGATGGCGGCTGCAATCTCTTGCATGCGCGCATTGCCGGCGTCTTGGGAAAGGATCCAGCTGCGTGCCCAAACGCCGTACACCACGGCAATCAGTCCACAGCCAAGCGCCAGAAACAGCGCTGTGTTGCCCGTCATAGAAATACTCCTCTATGGTTGTTTCGCAAAGATGGGAGCAACGCTAGCGAGGCCCCCGCTGCGTTGCTTCCTCAGTGCTCCAACCCTACAAAGCAAGGGGAGATGATTGGCCAACGGGCCGAATGTAGCGTGCTTTGAAGACAGCACGCGAAAAACGAAAGTGTGTAGTCAGTAAAATCCGGGTTAATCCCTAGGTTTCCCACCAGGGTTTCCCGTTTCCCACTTTCAACATAAAGAGAACATCCATGTCCCTCGACAAAGTCACCCCCGGCAGCAAAGTCCCCGATGCATTCAACGTCATCATCGAAATCCCCATGAACGCCGATCCGGTGAAGTACGAGGTGGACAAGGACTCGGGTGCCATTTTTGTGGACCGCTTCATGAGCACCGCCATGCACTACCCCACCAACTACGGGTATGTGCCCAAAACCATCGCGGGTGATGGCGACCCCGTGGACGTGCTGGTGATCACCCCCGTGCCGCTGATTCCCGGCGTGGTCGTTCCCTGCCGTGCCATCGGCATCTTGAAGATGACCGACGAAGCCGGTGAAGACGGCAAGGTGCTGGCGGTGCCCGTGGACAAGATCTTGTCGCTGTACAGCCAGTGGAAGAAGCCCGAAGACCTGAACCCCTTCCGCCTGAAGACCATCGCCCACTTCTTTGAACACTACAAAGACCTGGAAGAAGGCAAGTGGGTCAAGGTGGAAGGCTGGGAGGGCCCAGAGTCCGCCCAGAAGGAAATCATGGACGGCATCGCCAACTACAACAAGCAACAGGCGTAACATGGCCCGTGGCAGGGTTTAGAGGTCAAATAGGCCTCTAGCCCTTGTAGATACTGCGCGAGCAGCTATCAAAAAAAGAGCGCTACCTCGCAACGGGTCGCGCTCTTGGTGTTTCTGGCCCGCGGATAGCGGGCGTCCGATAACCCTCAGTCTCTTGTGGGGTCAGGAAACACCCACTGCTGCAGGCGGCCTTCGCGTTCAAACGGTTTCCAGGCACCATGCACCTGGGCCAGGCGGTCGGCCACCACCCACCAGGCGCTGGGGTTCAGCCCCAGGCCGATGTGGCTGGCAAACACTTCCACGTTTTCGGTATGGGGGTTGTTTTTACAGGGCGCTTGCAGGCTTGCGGGCCAGGCCACCACCCCGTCGGTGCGGGAGTAGATGGAGGTGGTGGGCACGGGCGGCGCGGCGGGCAGGTCGAAGTTTTCCACCTCCTGCGCAATGCTGCGCCCACTGGTGAGTTCGTACAGGCGCCAGGCATTGGTGCTTTTGTGGGAGCCTGCAAAGGGCGTGCCCAGGGTGATGACGCTGCGCACATGCTGGGGCAACTCTTTGGCCAGCTCGCGTGCGTACACGCCGCCCAGGCTCCAGCCCACCAGGCTTACGGCCTCGCCGCTGGCCTCTGCGGTTTCCTGCACCTGGCGTTTGGCGGTTTCCAGCACACCTGCACGGGGTCCAAAGTTATAGCCCTGGTTCCAGCCAGAGATGTCGTAGCCCAGGTTGTTGAGGTAAGCCCGCAGCGGCACAGTGGAGCCGTCACTCGCCGACAGGCCGGGGAACACGATGACCGGGTGGCCGTCGCCCACTGGCGCCTTGGCCAGTGCGGGCCAGCTGGGCAACACCGACCACAGCTCCCAGGGCGCGCGCAGTTCCAAGGCCATCAGCCAGGCATTGGGGGCGGGGTGGTGGTCGCTCTTGGATGCGCGTTTTTTGGCCATACGACGGGGTTCAGGCGGCTTTCGGGGGCCGCTTTTTTAGAGGGGTTTTAACAGTAGCAGCTTTTGCCATGGTGCCCCGCCGGGGTGCTGTGGCTTTAGTCGGGGCTCTCTGTTTTTTCGTCGCCTTGGTGACTGTGGCTGCCTTTGCTGGTTTCTTTTGGTCTTGGGCGTGCCCCAGCAGCGCGCGGCCTTCTTCAAAGGCGGCCACCAGCGCATCCGTCAGGTCCTGCACCTGGGGCACCGCTTGGGCGTCGGCGATCACGCCAAAGTCCACGCTGCCGGCGTAGGTCTGTACCGTGATATTGAGCGCAATGCCGTGCACCACGATGGACATGGGGTGGAAGGTCCGCATGCGCGCGCCGGCCAGGTAGAGCGGCACGCGCGGCCCCGGCACATTGCTGATGACCAGATTGGCCACCATGGGCAGGCGGTGGGAGAGGCCGGTGGCGCTGTAGGTCTTGAACGCGGCCTTGGCCACCCCGCCCACAATCCACGGCGCCAGGAGCGATGGGTAGTCGGTGGGCAGCATGCCTTTGAGCTGGACCATGGCGGTTTTTACCTTGGCGGTGGAGTCCATGATGGCCTGCAGCCGCTTGAGCGGCTGGGCCAGGTGTGTCCCCAGCGCTACCACCGTCATGGAAGCCTGGGTGCTGTAGTCGGTGTTGCTCTCTTCGCGCAGGCTCACCGGCATGGCGGCCAGCAGGGGCTTGCGTGGAATGCTGCCGTGCTGGGCCAGATAGCTGCGCAGCGCAGTGGCGCAAATCCACAACACGATGTCGTTGAACGATCCGCCCGCGGCCTGCGCCATGGCGCGGCAGTCTTCAAACGCGATGCTGGCCGTGCCAAAGCTGCGCGCCGTGCCCACGGCCACGTTGAAGTCGGTCATGGGAGCCAGCGTGATGGGCGACTTGGGGCGCAAGCCGCTGCCTTGGCCCTGCAGGCTTTGCCGCGCCACGGTGCTGCCCAGGGCCTGCACGGCCTGGGGCAGGGCGCGGGCCAGCTTGACGTACTGGGCCAGCGAGTTGGAAAACACTGCCCCCAGCATCTGGCCGACTTTCAGGCTTTGCGCCTTGCGCGGTTTCTCGTGTGGCGGCGGTACCGCACGCGGCGTTGGGCCCACGTCCATCATGGCCTGGGTCAGGATGGTGCCGCTTTTGCCATCCAGCGTGGCGTGGTGGATCTTGGAATACAGCGCACCACATACGGTGCCGTCCGGGCACAACACGCGGTCAAACACATGGAACTCCCACAGCGGGCGGCTGCGGTCGATCAGGTCGCTGTGCAGCTCGGCCGCCAAGGCTTGGGCTTGCGCCAGTGGCAGGGCGCGGCCCTTGATCTTGCGGATGTGAAATCCCAGGTCCACCGCATCGGCTTGCAGCCACACCGGGTGGCCCAGGTCCAGCGGCATGAAGCCCAGCTTGCGCGTGAACACCGCCGCCAGGTGCAGGCGCTGGCCAATGTGGGCGGTGATGGCCTTGTGCAGGCTGAAGCGCGGGGTGGCGGGGAGTTCGTAGAGGCAGAACGAGCCCACGTGCATGGGGGTCTGCGGCGTCTCTAGGTACAGAAATGTGGCGTCCAGGCCGCTCAGGGTGTGCATGGTGATCGGTCTCCTGCAGACAGGGTAGCAGCGTGCTGTGGGGCTGGCAGCTAGGGTTTGCCAAGGGCAAGGGCGCGTGTATGATGATTTGCAAGGCGTTGGATTTCGCTTGCCGAGCCTGACCAGGAGCTCCCATGGACCTGCCACAAAACGCACCGATGTTGGACCAGAGCCATGTCCATGGCGCTGCGGCCCAGGCCGATTCCAGGCAGTACCTGACCCTGCGCCTGGGTACCGAGGAGTACGCCATTGACATCATGCGGGTGCAAGAGATTCGCTCTTATGAGCAGCCCATCAGCATGGTCAACTCCCCCAGTTTTGTGAAAGGTGTGGTGAACCTGCGCGGCGTCATCGTGCCCATCGTGGATCTGCGTCTCAAGCTGCAGTTGCCGCGCGTCGACTACAACGACTTCACCGTGGTCATCATCCTCAAGCTGCAGGGTGCGGTCGTCGGGGCTGTGGTCGATGGTGTGTCGGACGTGGTGACGTTCAGCGCCCAGTCCATCAAGCCAGCGCCCCAGTTCGACTCGGCGCTGGACGCACGTTTCATTCTGGGGCTGGTCCATGTGGGCGAGCGCATGCTGGTGGTGATGAACATGGAGGCATTGCTGGGCAATGCCGAAATTGGGGTGATGGTGGGCTGAATTTACTGGAGCACAAACAATGGCATTTGGTTTCTTGACCTCCCTGCGCGGGAAAATTGTGGCAACGGTGGGCCTGCTGGTGGCTGCCGGTTTGCTGGTTCTGTCGGCAACCAATGTGTATACGGCGCGCAGCCACGCGCTGGAGTCGCTGGACAGCCAGACCCGGGCTTTGTCGCGCTCGCACGCGGCGGGTGTGGGGGACTGGGTCAGCGCGCGCAAGCAGGTGGTGGTCTCGTTCGCTGGGGCAGTGCCCGAGGCAGACCCCATCAAATTTCTGCAGCAGGCCAAGATTGCCGGCGATGTGGACACCGCGTACATCGGATTTGCGGACAAACACACGGCCTTTTCCAGCCCGCAAGAGCTGCCGCCAGACTACGACCCCACTTCACGACCCTGGTACCAGCTGGCGGCCAAAGAGTCTGGGCCGGTGGTGACCGATCCCTATCTGGACGCTGGCACCAAAAAACTGGTGATCACCTTTGCCTCGGCCGTGAAGGACGGTGCGCAGGTGAGCGCGGTGACGGCGTTGGACGTCTTCATGGACGGCGTGGTGCGCAATGTGGCTTCCATCCGGCCCACGCCAGGCACCTACGGCCTCATCGTTGGCAAGGACGGCAAGATCGTGGTGCATGAAGACACGGCGTTGGCGATGAAGCCCATCACCGACATTGCCCCCAGCCTGGGCGCTGGCGGTCTGGAAGCCCTGGTCGGCGCGGCCGGACTGCGGGACGTCACCATCCGTGGCGAAAACCGCCTGGTCTATGCCGAGCCGATTCCCGGCAGCAACTGGATCCTGCTGGTGGCGCTGAACCGGGCAGAGGCCATGCGTGGCGTGACGGCCTTGGTCTGGTCTGCTGCCGCCTGGAGCGTGGCGATCGCGGTGATGACGGTGCTGGTGATTGGTGGCATCCTGAGCACGCTGCTGGGGCGGCTGCTGGTGCTGCGCAATGCCATGCAGGACATTGGCTCGGGGGAGGGTGACCTGACGCAACGCATCCCCACGGAGGGCAATGACGAGCTCGCCGCGATTGCCACGGGCTTCAACCAGTTTGTGGAGAAAACCCAGGGTGTGCTGCGTCAGGTGCGCTCCAGTGCTGATGGGGTGGCCACCGCCAGCGCCGAAATAGCGCAAGGCAACCACGACCTCAGCGCACGGACCGAACAACAAGCCAGCGCGCTGGAAGAAACCGCCGCCAGCATGGAAGAACTGGGCTCCACCGTCAA
>NZ_JBYTDI010000005.1:0-287372 GCF_058791215.1 Rhodoferax sp. EU05-FHT12H12
GCGTCCGATACTTCATCTGCAACACTCCTTCTGCTCACGCAGGTTTTAGTGTGTTGCATCGACCGGTTGAATCCGCCACCCAAAGCGGAAATCCGAGGGGTCAAATCCAACTGCACAAAGCAGACATTGGATTGGGCGCGTTTAAGATGCTGGCGACCAAAGTCTTACCGCAGATAAGCTCCAACCGTTACCTGTGCAAGCAATCTCGATGCGCTTTATCCCTTACGCTGCTTGTACAAGCTCCAAAATGCCAATGCGGGTATCAGCAACCATTGCAATATGGGCGACAGACCGATTCCCCATAGCGTTGGCATCAACGGCGAATATGCCCACGCACGCGTTACAACGGTGTTGTTCCATTCACTGAATACCGTGTAGGACGCCCCAATAGCGGCAGCCACAAGCGCAACCTTCAAGTACCGTTCTTGCGGCCAACCTTTTCCCCCAAGCAAAACCAGAGCGACGGCGAGAGAGACCGTCGCGATGAGCACATCTCCCAGAGTGCAGTGCACCACCGCAAAGGCGATGGATGCGGGCGGGCTCTCACCCCACAGGGTATACAGGGGGAGCTGCAAAGTTTCCCAGACCAGGTTCAGCGCTGCTACCCGGGTGATGTAGCGAAGAAAGACCTTTCCTCGGACGAAAGAAGGCGACAGCGGAGTTTGATCACTCATGTTGATAAGGGTCAATATCGAAATCGCTGCAGTAAATACAGTACAGATATCGCAAAAGTTACTTTGTACTTAACATTCAACCCATGAAGGCTCTCTTCAGCCATCGGCACACACGATACACCGCTATCGTGATGCTGTTCGTATGGCTGATGACTTTGGGTATCGGTATTGCCAATGCGTGCTGGGTAAGCAACACCCACGGCCACGGCGGTTCAGCGCAAAACGTGCAAACGACTTCTCACTCCGAGGCAGACGAACACGCGCCAGAGAAGGCAATTTGCATCAAGGTGTGCGCTGCGGAACAAACCATTGCCATCAAAGTCAAGCCGCTCGATAGCGTCGCTGACGTGCATTTGGCTCCGCTTGCGTGGGCAACAGCTCTCACAATTGCAGTTGTCGATCTAAATGATCGAACTGCCCCCTTGGCAGTTGCCACCTGGCGCGAACCGCCAGTATCTATCCGCTTCCTGCGGCTCACCATTTAAATCATTTCTGTCAGGCAGTGTCCCAGCGCACAGACGTTGGGGAACTTGCCTGTTCCATTGGTTCTGACGTCTTGATTGGCTCTGTCGGAATGTCTTCCCATACCGCCTCGTTTCGTAACTCGTTTAATGGAGTTTTCTATGACCACGCTTCGCCACACCGTTTTTGCTATTGCAATAGCCGCGGCATCCTTCGGCACCTTTGCACAGACCGACGCAGAACACACACAACACCATGCGCCCACACAGGCCAAGAAAGCCATCAAAGCGCCAGCTACCAAATCACCATCCGTGCCCAATGAAGCCATGGTCGCGATGGATGGAAAGATCAAGGCCATGCGCGAGATGCACGAAAAAATGACGACCGCCAGGACGCCTGATGAGCGCAAAGCGCTGATGGCTGATCACATGAAAGTCATGCAAGACGGCATGTCCATGATGGAAAAAATGGACTCCATGGGCGATATGAAAGGTATGGCCTCTCAGGGGTCAGATGCCAAAAAAAATGGAATTTCCATGGACATGATGGAACACCACGACGCGATGCAAAAGCGCATGGAAATGATGACTACCATGATGAAAATGATGATGGATCGATTGCCAGCCTATTCGGCACAGTAGTCCGCTATACCAGCCTGCAAACCGCAGCGTGAAGCTAAGCAGAGGAGTTTCCAATGAACGATAGCCATGTGAATGGACATGCCTTCGACAACTCTGCGGCAAACCATTCATACTCGGATGCAGAGTTGAAGGATCCTGTATGCGGAATGGTCGTCACTGCGCGGTCCCTTCACCATTCAGAGCACATGGGGCGCAATTTCTTCTTTTGTGGGCCCAAGTGCAAAGCCAAGTTTGACGCCAGTCCGATGCAGTATATGGGCGAGCCAATCAGTAAGCCAGCGGCACCACCAGCCTCGGCTGGCACGGTGTACACCTGTCCCATGCATCCTGAGATACGGCAGGATCACCCAGGAAACTGCCCCAAATGCGGGATGACGCTGGAACCTGTGATGCCCGCCTTGGAGGAGGAAGAGAATCCGGAACTGCTGGATTTCCAGCATCGCTTTTGGGGGACGCTACCGCTCACCGGTATTGTTTTCGTGCTGGCCATGTTTGGTCATCGATTGCAGTGGATGGACATGGCGGTACAGAGCTGGGTGGAGTTCGCACTGGCCACTCCCATCGTGGTCTGGGCTGGGTGGCCGTTTTTCACTCGGGGTGCCCAATCCATCGTCAATCGCAGTCCCAACATGTGGACCTTGATAGGCCTTGGCACTGGTGCCGCGTATGTTTACAGCGTGGTGGCGACCGTTGCTCCGGGTGTATTTCCAGAGTCTTTTGTGTCCATGGGCCGTGTCGCGGTGTACTTCGAAGCGGCAGCCGTCATCATTTCCTTGACCCTGTTGGGGCAAATGCTGGAGCTCAAGGCACGATCCCAGACTTCTGCGGCCATCAAATCACTGCTCGGCCTGGCGCCAAAAACAGCGCGGCGTATCAAGCCAGATGGTAACGAAGAAGACATTGAACTGACCCATGTCCACCTGGGGGATCTGCTGAGGGTACGCCCAGGCGAGAAGGTTCCCGTAGATGGCGTGGTCACAGAGGGTAGCAGTTCGGTGGACGAATCCATGCTGACTGGTGAGCCACTGCCAGTGACCAAGCGGGTGGGAGACAAGGTCATCGGCGCGACCATCAACTCCAGCGGCGCCCTAGTCATGAAATCAGAAAAAGTCGGATCAGAGACCGTGCTGTCCCAAATCGTGCAGATGGTGGCCCAGGCTCAGCGGTCCAGAGCGCCTATGCAACGCATGGCGGATGTCGTGGCGGGCTACTTTGTGGTCGCGGTGGTCAGCATTGCCATACTGACCCTTCTTGGTTGGGGCCTGTTTGGCCCTGAGCCCAGCTGGGTATACGGCCTGATCAATGCGGTAGCGGTATTGATCATTGCCTGCCCATGCGCGCTCGGGCTGGCTACCCCCATGTCCATCATGGTGGCTACTGGCAAAGGAGCGACACGGGGGGTGCTCTTTCGTGATGCGGCCGCAATTGAGAACTTGCGCAAGGTGGACACCCTCATCATCGACAAGACAGGCACTTTGACCGAAGGGCGTCCCACATTTGAGAAGGCGATTCCAGGCGACGGTTTTGACGCTGACGAGATTCTGCGTTTGGCGGCCAGCTTGGACCAAGGTAGTGAGCATCCTTTGGCCGTGGCCATTGTGTCTGCGGCACGTGAGCGCAAGCTGGTGCTGGACAAGCCAGAGAACTTTGAATCGGGATCCGGCATTGGCGTTCAAGGCCAGGTAGGGGGACGCCACCTGGTACTGGGCAATACGGCGCTCATGCAACAGATCAGCGTCTCCGTGGACGCCCTGAAATCCCAAGCCGAAGCCTTGCGTGCAGAAGGCGCCAGCGTCATGCACCTGGCCATTGACGGCAAATTGGCCGGTCTGCTGGCCGTTTCTGATCCGATCAAGGCCAGCACGATGGAAGCTTTGACCGCACTCAAAGCGTCTGGCCTGCGCATCGTGATGGCGACGGGTGATGGCATCACCACGGCTAAGGCCGTTGGCGCCAAGCTAGGAATCGAGGAAGTGCATGGCGAAGTCAAACCCCAGGACAAACTGACCTTGGTGGAGCAATTGCAGAAGGAAGGCCGAATCGTCGCCATGGCTGGTGACGGAATCAATGACGCACCTGCGCTGGCAAAAGCTAACGTAGGCATTGCCATGGGAACAGGCACTGATGTGGCGATGAACAGCGCCCAGGTCACCCTGGTGAAGGGGGACTTGCGTGGCATTTCCATCGCACTGGCGCTGTCCAACGCCACCGTGGGCAATATGAAGCAAAACCTGATGTTTGCCTTTTTGTACAACGCTTTAGGAATTCCGGTGGCAGCAGGGCTGCTCTACCCATTTACTGGTTGGCTGTTGTCGCCCATGATTGCCGCATTGGCCATGAGCTTCAGTTCAGCATCCGTCATTGGTAATGCGTTGCGTTTGCGCGGCAAAGCGTTATAGCTATCGAAAGCTGCAGTACTTGGACAACTCAAACTAAGCAGGAGCTGCTCATACCGGTCATTCGCCGATGACAGGTTCTGGCCCAGAGTTGCCAGGCAGTCACCATTGACGGCGGTATAAGTAATTTTCATGAAGGGTCCAGAATAGAGGCGCTCTTCGTCAGACTCAAGCTGGACGGCTAGCTTCAACTCGCGCGTCTGGAAACGCGCAGTAGGCTTAGCTCACCGGTCCCAGAGAGAACAAATCAACGAAGTGCGGCCTTGCCCTTGGTGTGAGCGAGAGCCAACGCTTTGTCTGTAAGGACAAAATCCACACTGTCGGAAAGGCGTTCAATAGCGAGCTCAATAAAGCGGCGAACGCGGGCGGGTTGCGCCGTGCGGCTACCGTAGTAGAGGTAGAGGCTGTAGGCATCACTGACGTGATCGACTAGCAGAGGCACCAGTCGCCCTGTGCGAATATGAGGAGCGGCGGTTGGTCCAGCCAGTTGGCCAATCACCGCACCAGCAAGAACGGTGCGCAGTTCGAAGTCTTCGTCGTTGGTGGAGAAGGCTGGTGTGACGTGCTGGTCCTGCACGCTTTCGCCTATCCGCACGCGCCAAGGCGCGATACGACCGTCCCCACTGCTGCGAAATGAGCTGCAGCGATGCTTGCTGAGATCGTGCAGACTTTGCGGAATGCCGTACTTGCGCAGATAGACGGGGCTGGCGCAAATGATCAGCTGAAGTGGGAATAAGCGGCGAGCGATCAGTCCCTCCTGGGGCGCATGTCCGAGCCGGAAGCCTACATCCACGCGATCCTCAACCCAGTTGCCCACGCGATCATCGAGTTGAACGTCCGGTTGAACCTCCGGATAAAGCCGACCGTACTCGTCGAGCACGGTTCCAATGATCGGCTGCAACACGGTACGTGGACCAACAATGCGTAGCGGTCCCGCAATCGTCTCTTTGCTTTGCCGAGCGTCCTGGAGGGCCTGCTGCAACCTCATCAGTGAAGGTTGCGCAGCTTCCAGAAAACGCTGACCTTCCTCGGTCAGGGCCATGCTGCGTGTAGTGCGGTGAAACAGGCGGCCCCCCAGATGGGACTCCAACTGGCCCAAGGCCTTGCTCGCGGCCTGTGGCGAGATTTGCTGCATTTCGGCCGCCTTGGTCAGGCTGCCCAGCTCCGCAGTTCGTACGAATGTAGTGATGGAACGCAGCTCATTGATCACATTCGCCTCCCGATATTTACATCATTTGGTTGTAAGTAATTCAGCAGTTTACACACTAGTAGGTTGACTATTCTTTGCATAAAGTTCGGCCCATCGACGCACCCCCGTGCAACTCCATGACACAAAGGACATTCAGATGGACAACTTCAATTTCTACAATCCGACCAAAATTGAGTTCGGCAAGGACAAGGAAAAACGGATCGGTGAGATCCTGGCCGAGTACGGTGTCAAGAAGGTGCTACTGGTTTACGGCAGTGAGCGCATCAAACACGACGGCTTGTTCGCAACGGTGACGAAGAGCCTTGGCGACAGGGCCATCGCGTTCGTCGAATTGGGGGGCATCGTTAGCAACCCGGTGATCTCCAAGGTCCGGGAGGCCATTGCACAAGCTCGCGAGCAGCAGGTCGACGCTGTTCTTAGTGTCGGTGGTGGTTCGGTGCTGGACAGCGCCAAGGCGATTGCTGCGGGCGCCCTCTATGACGGTGAGGTCTGGGATCTGTTCGTTGGCAAAAGTCAGATCAATGCGGCGCTTCCCGTGTTCGCGATCCTCACGCTGGCGGCAACTGGAAGTGAGATGAATCCGGGCGCGGTTGTCACGAACGAAGTGACAAAGGAAAAGTTCGCAATCAATTCGGTACACACCTTCCCCAAGGTGTCTATCGTCAACCCCGCACTGATGCAAACCGTGTCACGCGACTACCTCGTGTATTCGGCTGCCGACATCATTGCGCACTCGATCGAAGGCTACTTCACTGCCACTGTTCAACCGAAGATCCAGTCGCGACTTGTGGAGTCCGTTATCTCCACCGTGATTGAATCTACCGAAGCGCTGCTGGCAGACCCGCACCACTACGACGCGCGGGCTGAGTTCGCCTGGGCCGCCACGCTGGCGCTCAACGGCATCACCTATGCCGGGACTGCCGGGTTTGGCTATCCCAACCACATGATCGAGCACTCGCTTTCAGCCCTTTTTAATGTGCCGCATGGTGCGGGTCTATCGGTGGTGATGCCGGCCTGGATGAAGTGGTTCCATGCGCGCAACCCGGCGCAATTCCAACGCTTCGCTCAGCAGGTCTTTGGCCTTAAGACGGCCGAGGAAGGCATTTCCGCATTGGAGACATGGTTTGACAAGATCGGTACGCCAACCCGCCTGTCACAACTGGGCATCACTCAAGCCGACCTGCCTGCCATCTTGGAAAACCTCAAAGGCAACGCACAGTGGTTCGGACTTGCTGAAAGCTACACCCCAGCCGTGCTGATGGACATTCTGAACCGTGCCCTCTAAGGCAAACACCCGCCATCAAATCCAAAGAAATTTCATGAGCAAAGAAGTAATCGTCATTATTGGCGCCGGTGGTATCGGCGTCTCTATCGCCCGCCGTCAAGGCTTTGGCCGCACCGTGTTGTTGGCTGACTTCAACGAAACAACGCTAAGCAGTGCTGCGCAATCCATGCGAGAGGCCGGTTATGCCGTCCAAACGCAACCGGTGGATGTCACCTCGCGCGCTTCAGTCAAGGCCTTGGCGGCCAGGGCCAAAGAGCTCGGTAGTGTCGCTCAGGTGATTAACACAGCCGGTCTGTCGCCCAACATGGCACCTGTCGAAGATGTATTGAAAGTCGATCTGTACGGTTCAGCCGTGGTGTTTGATGAGTTTGAAAACGTCATCGCTCCTGGTGGCTCCGGCCTGATCATCTCCAGCATGGCTGGACATATGATGCCCGCGCTACCGCCTGAGCAGGATGCGGCGTTGATGCATACGCCCACCGAAGAATTGCTGGCCCTGCCATTCCTGCAAGCAAACGTTATCCCCAATACGGTGGTTGCCTACATGATCGCCAAGCGTGCCAACCATTTGCGCGTGCAAGCTTCTGCAATCAGTTGGGGCAAGCGGGGGGCAAGGGTCAACTCGATAAGCCCAGGCATCGTGGTCACGCCTTTGGCGTTGCACGAACTCAACTCGGAAATCGGTGGCATGTACCGCGCAATGGTCGACTCTTCACCGGCCAAACGTATGGCTCCGCCAGATGAAATTGCCGCTGCCGCGGCCTTCCTCCTTGGACTCGAGGCCTCGTTCATCACGGGCAGTGACTTGTTGATCGACGGTGGGGTCATCGCAGCGATGAAGACCGGCCAGCTCGCCACACCCGATTGATTCTCTATAAAAGGGCTGAGTGAGTCGCTGCGGCATTCACCTTCCTTCAATCGTCACCAGGAACGGTATCCATGACCCGCATTTTGATTCTCGGTGCCAACGGCCAACTTGCGCGCCACACCACAGCTGTCTTCCTCCAACAGGAGGATGTTGAACTCACGCTTTACCTGCGTCGCTCCCATCGCCTGAGCAATCCCGCTCCCAAGCGGGTGTCCATCGTAGATGGCGATGTGCTGGACCAAGATGCTTTGGCCGCCGCAATGCGCGGGCAGGACGTGGTCTATGCCAACCTCTCGGGTGACATGGCTGCGCAAGCGAAAACCATCATCGCAGCGATGTACGCGACCGGCTTGAAGCGACTGATTTTCATCAGCTCCATGGGTATTTACGGCGAGGTGCCGGGGGAGCGCTATCGCAGTGTGCTTGATCCGTACCGAGACTCAGCGGCACTTGTCGAAGCGTCGAACTTAGACTACACGATCTTGCGTCCGGGCTGGTTCACGCATGACAGGTCCATACGTTATCAAATCACCCAAAAAGGCGAACCTTTTCAGGGTCACGACGTGTCACTAAATAGTTTGTCTGACCTCATCGTAAAACTCGCGAGGGAGCCTAATTTTCAAGCCCGTCGCAGTCTGGGAGTCAGCCAACAATGACTACCTCCATTCGTACTGCAGGGTCTCGCAACGGGGTAGTTCTCGCCATCATCATGGCAAGCTACCTAATGCTTGTCATCGACATATCCATCGTACTCACCGGTTTGCCCAAGATCCAGCTTGCACTGGGCTTTACGCCGGCCGGTCTGTCATGGATCCAGAACGCATACACACTCGCATTCGGTGGCCTCTTGCTGATCGGCGCCCGTGCCGGCGACATCCTGGGCCGCCGCCGCATGTTCATCACAGGCCTTGGTATCTTCACCCTAGCTTCCTTGGCGATTGGTGCTGCCCAATCGCCAACCTGGATGATCACCTTTCGCGCCGTGCAGGGATTTGGTGCCGCAGTGCTCGCTCCGTCCACGCTGGCATTGATTTCCACCCATTTCGAGGAAGGGCATGAACGCAACCGGGCCCTGGCTTGGTACGCGGCAGCAGCTGGCATTGGTGCCACATTGGGCTTGGTGCTGGGTGGCCTGCTGACGGACCTGATCTCCTGGCGCGCCGGATTCTTGATCAATCTCCCTATCGGTGCGATGCTGATTGCAGGCACACTGCGCCACATCAAAGAGACAGCGCGTCAGGTTGGGCGATTTGACCTTGCTGGTGCGTTCACCTCCACCCTGGGAATGTGCTCCCTGGTTTTCGGCATTGTCGAAGCGGCGGAGGTTGGCTGGAGTGCCCCACTGACGCAAGCAACCATATTTGCGGGTCTGGCCTTGCTGGCTGTGTTCGTGTGGATTGAACGGCACGCGAAACAGCCCCTGTTGCCACTTGGACTGCTTACCAACGCACGACGCAACGGCGCCTACGCGGCACGGTTGCTGTTTCTCTCTGGCATGGCGGGATTCTGGTTTTTTATTGCGCAGTACCTGCAGGGTGCCTTGGGCTTTTCTCCCATGCAAGCTGGCTTGGCATTCATACCGGTGACGGTGCCGCAGTTTCTGGCCTCAGTGAGCGTGCCGCGCGTTTCCCAGCGCATAGGGCAGCGGCCCATGCTGCTCAGTGGATTGGCGATGTGCGTGCTGGGTTTAGCCATCCTCAGCTTTACCGCTGAGCAGACGTCCTACCTTGGTGGCGTGGTACTTCCCATGCTGCTGATCGGATTTGGCCAAGGCTGGGTGCTGGCACCACTTACTGTCGCGGGTGTTGCAGGGGTTGAGAGCCACAACGCTGGCGCTGCGTCGGGCATTGTCAATGTGGCACACCAGCTGGGAGCATCGTTGGGGCTAGCGGTTCTGGTCTTGGTGTATGCCGGCGGTCACGCCCCGGTGTTTGACGCGATGGGCATGGCTCGGCACACCGGGACAACGATGGGTGCTGCGGCGTTGTTATTGTCCATGGCTTTTCTTGTATCGGCCCGCACGATCCGCTTTGACGTAATTCGCCCATAAGCCAGTGCGGCGTTGAGTACTGCACTCGATATCCGTGCAGTATTGCCACTTTTCGAGCACCCAATGAATGCAAATTCACCCGAAGAGGGATGACTGACGGTCTTTGGTCAGCATTCCTCTCTTGCAGGATTCTTTGCAATCATTGCCTAATCCTGCTCAAGTGGCCTTGTACCAGGTGACGTTTGCATCAGAGTTGCCTATGCTTCGCCACATGTTGAAGTCTAGTGAATTGCGTCACGGTCTTGCTCCAAAGGATGAGCAGCTGCAAGTCACCGTCATGCGTGCCGAATTAGGCGCCTTGATTCGACGACTGACACCTGGCGGGGGAGTGTTTAAAGCCAAATATGCGCGCTTGACGCTGGGGAACGTACCTCATGTGGATCATCCAATCCGCATGGTCTATGAGCCCTCTTTGTGCGTCATTGCTCAAGGCATGAAACAGGTATTGCTTGGTGAGGACGTCTATGTTTGCGATCCACAACGCTACCTCGTGTTTGCCCAAAACCTGCCTGTGACGGGGCACGTATTGGGGGCCACGCCTGAGACACCACATTTGGCAATGCGCCTGGATTTCGACGTCAAAGACATCGCGGCCCTAGCGCTGAAAATGGATATCCCCTCCAAGCAAGGAGCACCGAGATCGGCTCGTGGCATTTTTACGGAAGACCTCTCTGTTTCTCTACTCGGACCACTTTTGCGCTTGCTCAAGCTGCAGGAAACACCAGAAGACATAGAGCATCTGGTGCCTTTGGTCGTGCAGGAGATCCTATATCGGTTGCTGAAATCCACAGATGGATGGAGATTGGCACAACTAGCCATGGCAGATAGTCATAGCCATCGTGTAGCGCAGGCCATCAGCTTGGTTCACAAGAGATTCAGAGAGCATCTGCGCATGGAAGAGCTAGCGAATGAAGTCAGTTGGAGTGTCTCGGCTTTGCACCACCATTTCAAGAGTGTCACAGCCATAAGCCCGCTGCAATACCAAAAGCAACTTCGTCTGCAGGAAGCCCGGCGAATCATGCTTAGTGAGCATGTTGATGCAGCGACCGCAGGACATCAGGTTGGTTATGAAAGTCAGTCCCAATTCAATCGCGAATACAGCCGATTCTTCGGTGAACCACCAGTGCGCGATATCAAACGCCTGCGGGAAATCCAGGCAAATACCGTCCAAGTACTGAGTACGGAAAAAACACGCATGGTCTGAGGGCGCCGGACCACAACTTTCTCAACGGATTCATTGTGGAGGCCATGGCAAATGGCCCCCAGGAAGGCGATCGTCCGTGGGCTTGATCCAGTGTCACCAAACAGATTGCAAGGATCGGAGTAAATCAAATGCAAAAACGACAACTCGGAGAAATCTGCCTTGAAGGCTCGGCGCACAGTTACTCCAGCAGTCCTCGGCCATATGCAACGCATCAGTTCAGTAATTACGGCTGGTGCCGCCATGCAAGCGCTGGCTTTGGTAACCGTATTGGTGTTTGTCAAGCACAAGCCGTTGTCGAAATGAACCTCACGCATCGCTTCTACTTTTACCGGGAGAAGTCGCGATGAACCAATAACCACTTCGCATCAAGTCGCCCACTGTTCAACCCAGAACCTTCGGCGCTAGAGAGATGCTAGCCATACACCTCAAATGTTCCAAGGGATAACGCCACACAGCTCCAAATTCGACATCTCCACTCATAGAAAAGACTGAACCATGAAATTGTTAACTACCGCATTCATTCTGGCAGCAAGCTTGACTGCCCATACATTCTCGACTGCAGAAAGTGCTCCCGCACCGACAGGTGAACAGATCACATTCCATGCGGACGAATCCTATCCCGAGAGTTTCGACTGGTCATACCGTCAGAAGGCTTTCTTTGTCGGTTCTCTTCGCAAGGGGGAAATTGGCAAAGTGACCATGGATGGGGCATACACCCCGTTTGCGAGCGATCCCTTAATGTTTGGATCCGGGGGTATCAAATACGACAAAAAGCGCAACATAGTTTGGGCAGCACTTTGCGACATCGGTGTTGCCACGAAAAGTACGCCAGCAATCCAGGGCAAGGTCGGTGCGATTATTGGCTTTGACGCCACCACGGGCAAGCGTAAGTATTTCGTTGATCTGGCCAAATTGGACAACGGTGCTCACTGTGCAAACGATCTGGCCTTTGACCCAGCCGGCAACATCTATGTCACAGACAGTTTCTCACCTGCGGTCTATGTGATCGATCGGAACATGAGGGCACGCGAACTGGTCCATAGCGAGCAATTCACAGGCAAGGACTTCAACCTCAATGGGATCGTGTATCACCCCGGTGGTTTCCTCCTGGTCGGGAAACACAATTCCGGCGAAGTATTCCGCATTTCGCTCAAGCCCAAGGTGGAAGTTCAGGCTGTGCAGCTCAACTCTGCAATTCCTGGTGCCGATGGCTTTGCGTTGGTCGACTGCGACACCATCGTCGTAGCACAAAACGCCGGTAATGATCGCGCAGTCAGTTTGAAGTCGAAAGATGGCTGGAAATCTGCGGAAGTGGTTGAGCTCGCAAAGAGCGGGGCGACGTTCCCTACTGCGGTGACTGTTGCCGGAAGCAAGGTGTACATGTTGAGCAATCGAGTTGATACCCTGTTTGACCCCAAGGCACAGAAGGTGAGCGACTACCTGCTGCAGCGCTTACCCGCAGCGCCGCAAGCGGCCAAGTAGAACTGGTTCATACGTAGCGATCAAGCGACCACAAGGGGCCTCCCTCCATGGAAACCTTCGAATGGATCATCGTGCTTCTCCTGGCGGTGGCAACACTTGCTGAGCTGGCGCGGCGATTTGATATACCTTACCCCACGTTGCTCGCACTTGGTGGTGCGGCGCTCGCGATCCTTCCTGGGGGCCAAAATGGAATCTGGATCCAGAGTTGGCTTTGGCCTTGTTTGTCGCTCCGGTGCTGCTGGACGCCGCCTACGACACCTCGCCCCGCGACTTACGCCAAAACTGGCGTCCTATCGCGGGGCTTGTAGTGGTGGCCGTCGGAACCACGGTGATTGGTGTTGCGCTGGTCTGTCGTTGGCTTGTACCTGATATGCCTTTGGCGGTGGCGATCGCCTTGGGAGCAATTGTTGCGCCGCCCGACGCTGCAGCATCCATGGCCGTGATGCGTCAGGTTGGCCTGCCGCATAGCGTACTCGCTATCCTGGAAGGTGAAAGCTTGCTGAACGACGCCAGCGCGCTGCTGATTTATCGTCTGGCGCTGATGTCCATGGTAGTTGGGCCTCTAGGAGCTGGAGACTATCTGCCAGTCTTTCTGTTGACTGTCTTTGGCAGTGTTTTTGTAGGGGTAGGCCTTGGATTTGTGTTGCGGCCATTGTTGAGTGCATCCCGGCACGTGCCAACCTCTCTGATCGTGCAGTTCGCCTTCACTTTTGGCGTATGGATTGCCGCAGAAAAAATTGGCTTGTCAGGCATCCTGACCATGGTCGCGTTTGCCATCACTTTGGCCCGTGGTGGTGGACCACGAATACCAGCTCACATGCGCGTTCCAATCTTTGCGTTTTGGGAGTCAGTGGTCTTCCTGTTGAACGCGCTAGCATTTGTGCTGATTGGTATGCAGCTACGCCCGATTTGGGAGCGTCTTGGCGATGCAACGACACGTACCGAGGCTTTGATTATTGCAACAGCGGTACTCATTGTTGTAGTCACCACGCGGTTCCTATGGGTCCTAGGGTACGGGATGTTTTCGAAACTGAAAATGTTTCAACGAGGAATAGTACGGCAAGCCTCATGGCGTGCGGCTATGGTTGTATCTTGGGCTGGAATGCGAGGCATTGTGACGCTTGCTGCAGCGTTTGCCATACCGGAAACACTACCAAACGGCCAGCCATTCCCATACCGGGATCTGGTTTTGCTGTGCGCTTTTGCGGTTGTATTTGGAACCCTGGTGCTTCAAGGACTCACGATGAAGCCGATCATCCGAAAACTGGCTTTTGCTGCCGATGACTCGCTGCATCGAGAGGTGCGTGCCGCACGTGGACTCGTTTACCAGGCTTTGCTGGATTCAATTCGATATGAGTCTTCGCATCACGCACAGGTGCTGAAGATGGAATACCAAGCAGTTATTGATCATGCAGCCGGTAGTAATCAAACGACTCCTTTGACGGAGGTTCCAGGTGGCCCTCTGCGCAGACGAGCTCTGGAGTCTGCTCGCGAGCGGGCCATTGAACTGCGCAATCGGGAGGTTATTGGAGAGCAGGCGTACCGTGTATTGATGCAGGAAATCGATATGTCAGAGATCTCTGCGGGTGGAAGCACGTCAGCATGAGCCACAAATTCAAACGAGGTTTCCTCAAATTCGCTGGCAGGTATATCCACCCAAGAAAGAATTCGAAATGCTGGAGATTGGAATGACAGAGCGGCTGATCATTGAGATGTATCGGCAAATGCACCGAGCTATGGTTTCTGCTGACATTCAAGTGCTCTCAACCTTGCTGGCTGATGACTTCCGACTCATCCACATGACCGGATATGACCAGTCGCGAAAAGAGTGGTTGGAACATATCAACGCTCGAAAATGCGTTATTTCAGTTCTTACGAACTGAAGGTCAACGTGAAGATGCAGGGGGAAGAGGCTCAATTGGTTGGCCAAAACTTTGTAAGAGCGAGCATATGGGGCGCACAAGGAACTTGGCCGTTGCAAATGGAGATAAAGGTCGTTCTGGTGGTCGACGTTTGGCAAATGAAAACCGCGCACGCCAGTACTTTTTTCGTTTAACGTTCCTTCGTTTTTAAATGATCACTATGAATATTTTGGTAAAAAATCGGTAGATCATTTCGAGCCATTTGCGGATGCAGATCCGCCATAGATTGCCCCCCATGCTTCTGGACGCGTTGCGACTTCAGACTTGGCGTAGTGTTCGGTTGTTCTCCCCGCTGAAATCGGAGATCACCGCGATTTCTTCACAACCGGAAAAAATCAGGCAGCTCCTTGATTTTCCCTACGGCGTGCGCAAACAAGTGCGAGAGGGGCGGAAACTCCGGCGTGATCACTGATCGTGTTGCCGCCGACCGAAAACTGCCCCCCAGGTGGTCCATATTGGATCGGCGCCGACATGCTGGATGCGCACAAGCGCCACGGACCGCTAGCAATTCAATCGACAAGGGAGTAACCGTGCTCCTTGTATGAATTCAATGGCTCCATCTCAACGATGGAGGTGCTGAGTGCATGCACTTGCAAGAAAATTTCGCGGAAGAGTTTCGCTTCTGATGCGCGGACTCGTGGAGAGACGATGCCATCGCCAGAGAGCGGTCATTCACCAACGACTACTCCTGGCCCGCAACTGCCTGATTTGCTTTGCCTCTTTGATCAGCCGAGCTCATCACTGCCTCTTGATTCCGATGAAAACTCTACTGCTTGTAGTCTTCACCAAGACAGCCCGCACTGATTGCTGTAGCTTTACCATCCGCTTCGTGAACTTTCTTCGGCGCAACGAACGGGGCATTAATTCCCAGTGCAGAGTTTCGAAGCCATTGGCTTCCCTTTTTTATAATCGTTACGTTGCCCCCGTCCGCGCACTTAGCTCTGACGTAACCTCCTGAGATCCCCCCGGGGGCTTTGTCGAAGATGGTGAAATTTCCTTTCCGAGCACCTAAGACTTTTTGAAGGGTTGTCAGCCCCTCAAGCTCAGAGCAGAACTCATTTTGGCGACTCGTTGGTGGACTAGGACGGTCAACTGGCCACAGAACAAAACAGACATAGTCGCGAGTCCCCTGCCTCGAAATTACGGGATCCCAAATTCTTTCGTACTCCATGTTCGGAGCACATAGGACATCTGATTCGCCCATGACTTCTAGCACCTCGAGAACAGTTTTATCTTTCCGGCGCGTGGCAAGTCTCTCAGCTCGCTCTAGACCATCGCAAGTGCCCGCCATAGGCTTCAAAAGATGTACTGGTTGACTAGACTCATCAGCAGCCTGAACTTGGAGACCTATCGCTAGAAGTGCCAGCGCAAGAATCGACCCACTCCAGATCGGTCCTCTATCAATACTTCTACTGAGCCTTTTCCAAGTAAGCCTGAAACCCATCCGCACCTCCTGATATTTCCGAACTTGGAAAGTTTGACTGCGCTGTAGTTTAGAAGTTATTTCCCCACAGCAGTCATCCGTCAACGACAGGAACTGGCCCAAACCTGATGCCGCTACCACCCTCAAAGCCCACAATTGGCGGAGTGATATCTGACTCTACTGCCAGACCGCGCCTTTCTGGGGCGTAGACGTGCCGCAAGTAGCACCCCATTTACTTCTCACGTCAGGTCACTCACTGCACAATGCCTCGATGATCTCAGCCAAGACACTCCGACAAGAAAATAACCAACAATGGGTCCAACTAGCAATTGCTTTCTATTCACTAGCTCACAACGACGAAAGACTCTGGAGAGAGTTGCCAGCGTTTCTGCACGAAACCGATGTTGGGATGATCTGTGAGGAATACTTCAAATCCAGAGACGACCAGTTGATCTTCAAAGCAGGCGAACTGCTGGCAGGAAAGCACTGGTTTACGGTGCTGGGACGGTCGCTATAAGGCAGTGTCCCGCTAGTTGGATCGTCAAACGACGGCTTCTAAATTGCAGCGGGATTTTTTCGCGAAACCAGGAGCCAGGAGTAGGATCAAATTCAAGTGCCGAAAGAAGTCATTCATAAATGCCAGCTTCTGGCCCTCACCCGCCCAGCAGTTTTTGAAGGGAGGGAAGTAGCTCGCGATAGCGGTTCACAAATCCATTGTTGCCGGAATGTCTAGAGGCTCGTGCAACGAAGAAGAGTTCGTTTCGTAACTCTGATAGCGAAGAGCGTCGCTGCTCGCGAGCTGCGGTGGCTGCGGCCTGAAATGAGCCGAATTCTTCGTAGCCGTTGAACGACATCGCAAACGCGAAGACAGCCTCTTCGTCGTCCGGACTTGGCAAGTCAGCCAACTTCAAGGTTGCTGTCTCTGACATTTAGTCACCTCTCATAGCCTACCGCCTGAAAGCAGACATTGTCCATTGACTGCAACTGGCCCACAGCCGAAGTCTGGCCTCCAGGCACGTCTGCTGACCTCAGCCAATTTGGCGTGGGCTTGCTTGCGGATTAATAAACCCGCAGCACCTCAAATTGCTGTCGGATTGGAGCGACCTGTATCCAAACCTCATCACCCTCACATTTACCCAGCATGGCCCTGCCCAAAGGGGCTTCGCTGCTGATGACCTGAACGAGCTGAGCGCCGCTGACCAACTTCATGCTGCCCCCATCCGGCCCGAGAAAGAGCAGTTGCTGCTTGTCATCGGAATCGACTAGGCAGACCAGCGCGCCGAGCTGTATACCTTTGCTAGCGTCGTAGGGGCGCGGGCGAAATTGGCGCCAATTGGCCATCGCCTGGCGGATGCCTTCGGCGCGCCGAGCCTGGCCGGTAGCCAGGTAGGCGGCCTCGAGTCCCAATGTGTCGTATTTGTTTTCGGCAATGTTTTCTTCGTGAGTCGCCGTTTCATGGGCCGCACGCACTGCCTGTTCGGCTTGCAGCAGATCTTCAGCGAGCCGCTCCAGCACCTGCTGCTGCAGCAAGAATTTATCCATGATGAAAGGTAGGCATCTCGAGAAGCGCGGGGCAGGTGTTGGTTATGAAGTGCTTTACCAGCCTTAGACGCTTCCGTTGGCTTCAGGCAAACTTCAGCTAGGCGGCTGCGTATCCCGCGGTGCGACAGTTGGGAGCGATTGTCTTCCAGAAAGCATTCACTGGCCAACTTCCGCAAGTGGCCCAAGACGGGCGCTATTCGATAGTTCAACATCCGTTTTACGGGTGCCGGTCCGCGATATGCGGGATGGTCAGGCGGAGCAAGAATTTGATAAAAACAGGCTCTAGCCCTCGTGGAATATGCGCGAGTAGCTCCTGAATCAGGAGCATTCTATTAGCCACATCACGCCAACAACACGGCCCCACTGCTTCCGCACATCCCCCGCATCTCCAAATGCTCCCGAGCGGCAATCCATCTCCACACGCCGTCCCAACGCCCGCCCTGCCATTGGGTCTGGCCCCAGCCGGTGCGCGATGCCGCAGACCCGCGGCGCTGATGAAACGCGCGCGTCAGGCTTTTTTCACAAACTCTGACTTGAGCTGCATCGCGCCAAAACCGTCAATCTTGCAGTCGATGTCGTGATCACCTTCGACCAGACGGATGTTCTTGACCTTGGTGCCGACCTTGATGGCGCTGGAAGATCCTTTGACCTTCAGGTCTTTGACGAGCACCACGGTGTCGCCGTCCTGCAGCACATTGCCGTTGGCGTCTTTCCAGACACGGGCCACCTCCTGCTGGACGGTGGCGCCAAGGCTCCATTCGTGGGCACACTCGGGGCAGACCAACACGGCGCCATCTTCATAGGTGTAGGCCGATTGGCACTGGGGGCACGGGGGCAAGGCGTTCAAGGTATTCTTTCAATGGCGCATGGACGCCTGTTTGAGAGCTTCCATCAGGAGGTCTGGCGAACCACCCTCGGACAGGTGCTGCTTGTACCAGACGCTCAAGATCGTGCTCACCACCGGACCGGGGTTGTGCTTGACCTTGGTGAAGTCCCAATCGTTGAGCTTGCAGATGCGCTCGACCAGATCCATATCAAGGTCGATGGCGTCGTCCGCGCAACGGCGCAGCTTCAGGTCTTCAAACATGGCGCCGTCGGGCAGCTTGAGCTTGAGGGTGGTGTCGTTGGGAGGGGCGACCATGGGGCTTATTCCATCCGGGTGATGCGGTTCGGCTTGAAGCCCAGGTCCGCCGCCTTGCCCTTGCGGCCACGCGCGGCGCGGGCGTTGTTCAGGCTGCGGATTTCCAGGGTTTCGTCGCGCTCCTTGCCGCCGCGGCCAATGCCGTCGATGCGGATGCTGCGGGTGTAGGCGGCAGCACCGGCCAGGGTGTCTTTGGCTTCCAGGTCGATCAGCATCAGGCCGCGGCCACCCTTCTCCATGGTCTTGAGTTCGGTGATCTCAAACGTGAGGATGCGCCCACCGGTGGACGCGCAGGCTACGTGGGTGGCAGGCGCCACCACCGTTGCAGGCGTGCCCGCCACCGTGACCTTGCCTTGCGCACCGGCTACAACGGACGGAGCGCACAGGGTTTCGCCCTCGCCCACTCCCACAAAGGCCTTACCGGCTTTTTGGCGGGAGGTCATGTTTTCCACCCCGGCGATAAAGCCGTAGCCGCCACTGCTGGACAGCAGCAACTGTGCGCTGGCGGGCCCGGCAAAGTAATACAGGATTTGCGTGCCGCTCTCCAGCTCCAGCAGCGTGGTGACCGGCTGGCCGTCGCCCCGCCCGCCGGGCAAGGCAGACACCGGCACGGTGTAGATGCGCCCGTTGGAACCGAACACCAGCAGCGTGTCCACCGTGCGGCATTCAAACGTGCCGTACAGGCCGTCACCCGCCTTGAAGGCGAAGGTGGAGGCCTCGTGGCCATGGCCGGTGCGGGCCCGCACCCAGCCTTTTTCGGACACCACCACAGTCACCGGCTCGTCCACCACCTTCACTTCAGCCACGGCCTTTTTCTCGGTCTGGATCAGGGTGCGGCGCGGGTCGGCAAACACTTTGGCGTCCGCCTCAATCTCTTTGACCATGAGGCGGCGCAACGCAGCGGGGCTGCCCAGAATTTCTTCCAGCTTGCCCTGTTCGGTGCGCAGCTCGGACAGCTCTTGCTCGATCTTGATGGCTTCCAGCCGCGCCAGTTGGCGCAGGCGGATTTCGAGGATGTCTTCGGCTTGGCGATCGCTCAGCTTGAAGCGGGCCATCAGCGCGGCCTTGGGCTCATCCGACTGGCGGATGATGGCGATGACTTCGTCGATGTTCAGCAGAACGGTCTGGCGGCCTTCCAGAATATGGATGCGGTCCAGCACCTTGCCCAGGCGGTGACGGCTACGCTTCTCGATGGTGGTCTGGCGGAAGCTGATCCACTCGGTCAGCATCTGCCGCAGCGATTTTTGCGTGGGCCGGCCATCCAGCCCCACCATGGTGAGGTTGATGGGCGAAGACGTTTCCAGGCTGGTGTGGGCCAAGAGCGCGGTGATCAGCTCTTGCTGCTCCACGGTGCGGGTCTTGGGCTCGAACACCAGGCGCACCAAGGCGTCTTTGTTCGATTCATCACGCACCACGTCCAGCACGTTCAAGATGCTGGCCTTGAGCTGGGTTTGCTCCTGACTCAGAGCCTTCTTGCCGGCCTTGACCTTGGGGTTGGTGAGTTCTTCAATTTCTTCCAGCACACGCTGGCTGCTCACGCCGGGCGGCAGCTCGGTCACCACCAGCTGCCACTGGCCGCGCGCCAGGTCTTCAATCTTCCAGCGCGCGCGCACCTTGAGGCTGCCACGGCCGGTGCGGTAGGCATCGGCAATGTCCTGGGCGGGGCTGATGATCTGGCCACCGCCGGGGAAGTCAGGGCCGGGGATCAGCGTATAGAGCTCGGCGTCTGCCAGCGCGGGCGTCTTGATCAGCGCCACGCAGGCGTCGGCAATCTCGCGCAGGTTGTGGCTGGGGATTTCGGTGGCCAAGCCGACCGCAATGCCACTGGCACCGTTCAACAGGCTGAACGGCAGGCGGGCCGGCAACTGGCAGGGCTCTTCGGTGGAGCCATCGTAGTTGGGCTGGAAGTCCACCGTGCCCATGTCGATCTCGTCGAGCAGCAGGCTGGTGATCTTGGCCAGGCGGGCCTCGGTGTAACGCATGGCCGCGGCGCCGTCGCCGTCACGGCTGCCGAAGTTCCCCTGGCCGTCCACCAGCGGGTAACGCTGCGAGAAATCTTGCGCCATGCGCACCAGCGCGTCATACGCCGACTGGTCGCCATGCGGGTGGAAGCGGCCCAGCACGTCGCCCACCACACGGGCGCTTTTGACGGGCTTGGCGCCCACATTGCCGTTGGTGCCACCAAAGCCCAGGCCCATGCGCGACATGCTGTACAGAATGCGGCGCTGCACGGGCTTGAGGCCGTCGCACACATCGGGCAGTGCACGCCCCTTGACGACGGAAAGTGCGTACTCCAGATAGGCGCGCTGCGCGTAGGTGGCCAGGTTGAGTTCGCTGTCATCGCCGGGGGCGGCGGGTTCGGGGATCAGATCGAGCGTGGTTTGGTCAGTCATGTTTCGTCAGTCAGCTATCGGGGTCTGCGGCACGGGCTGGCCCTGCAAGGGCGCCACCATATTGCCGCGGCCTGCAGCGCCGCCCAAGGCCATGGCCTGGGCAGCGCCGGGCGCTCTTAGTACATAGGGATCACGGGCGCCGGCCAGCACGTAGCCTTCGCCATAGGTGGCTTTCACACGGCCAGACGCCGTCTTGTTCACCTGGGCCACGGGCACGGGTTTGAGGGCGGCATACAGCTCGCCAACGGTGGCCACGTAGTTTTGGGTTTCTTTGTAGTTGGGCACCTTGTTGCCCGCGCGCTGCACCGCACCCTCGCCCGCGTTGTACGAGGCCAGCGCCAAGTCCAGCTTGCCGGGGAACATGTCGATCAGCAGGCGCAGGTAACGTGTGCCCAGGTTGATATTGGTCTTGGGGTCGGTCAGCTTGGACTCCACCGATCGCCGGCGATCGCCATCCACGCCAAAGCGGCGCGCAGTGTCGGGCATCACCTGCATGAGACCGACGGCGCCCTTGGGGGACACGGCCTCGGCGTCAAAGCCGGACTCCGTGGCCACCAGGGCCTGCAACAGCTCATAGTCCACGCGGTAACGCGCCGCTGCGTCTTTGAGCAACGGCTGGATCTTGCGATAGCGCGGCGAGGATTCGAAAAACTCGGCCAGCTTGGGGTTGACCTCAGGTGCGGCAGCCACTGCAGGTTCGGCCGTGCCCGGTGCCGTGGACTGCAAGGGCGCCCGATAAAACTGGCTGTAGCGCGCGTCCACCTGCTCGGCCGCAAAGTGGCTGTGGCCCTGCTCATCGACCCACACCCAAACGTCCGCTTGGGCATAAAAAGAGGCCATAGCCCCCGTCAACAGTGCGCAAGCAGCTACTATTTTCATAGCAATCAGACGTCGATCTCGACCGAGTCGCCGTGCAGCTCCATCAGCTCACGGCGCGCCGCGGCCTCGCCTTTGCCCATCAGCTTGGTGATCAGCGATTCGGTCGCGCCAAAGTCAATCGCGCCCAGCGCCACCGGTAGCAGGCGGCGGGTGTCGGGGTTGAGCGTGGTGTCCCACAGCTGTTCAGCATTCATCTCGCCCAGGCCTTTGAAGCGGCTGATGGACCAGGCGCCTTCGCGCACGCCTTCCTTGCGCAGCTTGTCCAGAATGGCCACCAGTTCACCTTCGTCTAGCGCATAGGCTTTGCTGGCGGGCTTTTTGCCACGGGCCGGTGCATCCACGCGGAACAGAGGCGGACGTGCCACAAACACGTGGCCCGTCTCGATGAGCTTGGGAAAATGGCGGAAGAACAGCGTGAGCAGCAGCACCTGGATGTGCGAGCCGTCCACGTCCGCATCACTCAGGATGCAGACCTTGCCATAGCGCAGGCCGCTCAGGTCGGGCGTGTCGTTGGGGCCATGCGGGTCCACTCCAATGGCGACCGAGATGTCGTGGATTTCGGTGTTGGCAAACAGGCGGTCGCGGTCCACCTCCCAGGTGTTGAGCACCTTGCCGCGCAGCGGCAGGATGGCTTGGTTTTCCTTGTCGCGGCCCATCTTGGCGCTGCCGCCGGCGGAGTCGCCTTCGACCAGAAACACTTCGTTGTAGGCAATGTCGCGGCTTTCGCAATCGGTGAGCTTGCCGGGCAACACGGCCACGCCGCTGCTCTTGCGTTTCTCGACCTTCTGGCCCGCTTTTTGCCGCGTCTGTGCGGCCTTGATGGCCAGCTCGGCCAGTTTTTTGCCGTAGTCCACATGCTGGTTCAGCCACAGCTCCAGCGTGGGGCGCACGAAGCTGCTGACCAGGCGCACCGCATCACGCGAGTTCAGGCGCTCCTTGATCTGGCCCTGGAACTGCGGGTCCAGAACCTTGGCACTCAGCACATAGCTGGCCCGGGCAAACACGTCTTCGGGCATCAGCTTCACGCCCTTGGGCAGCAGGCTGTGCAGTTCGATAAAGCTTTTGACCGCGGTGAACAGGCCATCGCGCAGGCCGCTCTCGTGCGTGCCACCGGCGCTGGTCGGGATCAGGTTGACATAACTCTCGCGCACCGGCTGGCCTTCTTCGGTAAAGGCCACGCACCAGCTGGCGCCCTCGCCTTCGGCGAAGTTGTCGCTCTGGCTGTCGGCAAAGCCCTCACCATCAAACATGGGGATGACCGGGTCGGCGGTGAGCGTCTGGCCCAGATAGTCTTTGAGGCCACCTTTGTAGAGCCAGTTTTGGCTCTCTTTGCTCTTTTCATTCACCAGCGTCACGCTGACGCCGGGCATCAGCACCGCCTTGCTGCGCAGCAGGTGAGTCAGCTCGCCCATGGGCAGTACGGCAGATTCGAAATATTTGGCATCGGGCCAGACACGCACCGTGGTGCCCTGCTTGCGGTCGCCCTCGCCGGCCTTGCGGATCTCCAGCGCCTCGGTCACGTCGCCGCCCTCAAACGCCAGACGGGCGACCGAGCCTTCGCGGTAGCTGGTGGCCTCCAGGCGCTTGCCCAGCGCGTTGGTCACACTCACGCCCACGCCGTGCAAGCCGCCGGAGAAGCTGTAGGCGCCGCCCTTGCCCTTGTCGAACTTGCCACCCGCGTGCAGGCGGGTGAACACCAGCTCGATCACGGGTGCTTTTTCTTCGGGGTGCATGCCAAACGGGATGCCGCGGCCATCGTCTTCCACGCTGACGGAGCCATCGGCATGCAGGGTGACTTTGATTTTTTTGCCGTGACCGGCCAGTGCCTCGTCGGCGGCATTGTCCAGCACTTCCTGGATGATGTGCAGCGGGTTGTCCGTGCGGGTGTACATGCCCGGGCGCTGTTTCACGGGCTCCAGGCCCTTGAGCACGCGGATCGACGATTCGGAATATTCGGGGGTGGGTTTCACTGCCATAGTGGGCGGATTGTAGTGGGCGCTGAGAAAACAACTGTATGCATATACAGAATACACCAGCATATGGGTTGCCAAGTTTGTCACAGCTGCTGCAGCAAGACCATGGCAAACGGGCTACATTTCAACGATGACTTCCTCCCACAAACCACTCTCCATCGTCCAGATCCTGGCCTGCGGAGCCACCATCGTCACCCTGTCCATGGGCATACGCCACGGCTTTGGCCTGTGGCTGCAGCCCATCACCCAAGCCCAGGGCTGGACACGCGAGACCTTTGCCTTCGCCATAGCCATCCAGAACCTGGTGTGGGGCCTGTCGGGCATATTTGCCGGCATGGCGGCCGACCGCTTTGGCGCCTTTCGCGTGATTGTGGGCGGCGCGGTGCTGTACGCACTGGGCTTGGTCGGCATGGCCTACGCCAACACGCCGCTGCTATTTTCGCTGTCCAGCGGCGTGCTGATCGGCATGGCGCAGGCCGGTACCACCTATGCGGTCATTTATGGCGTGATCGGGCGCAATGTGTCGCTGGAGAAGCGCTCCTGGGCCATGGGCGTGGCCGCGGCAGCGGGGTCATTTGGGCAGTTTTTGATGGTGCCGACCGAAGGATTCCTGATCGGCAGCCTGGGCTGGCAGGAGGCGCTGGTGGTGCTGGGCGCCGCCGCGTTGCTGATGATCCCGCTGGCCTGGGGGCTGCGGGAGCCCGGCTTTGGCGGAGCCACTGCGCCCAAGCGCGATCAATCCATTGGGCAAGCGCTGCGTGAAGCGTTCAAATACCCGAGCTTTCAGTTGCTGATGGCGGGCTACTTTGTTTGCGGCTTCCAGGTCGTGTTCATTGGCGTGCACATGCCCAGCTACCTCAAAGACAAGGGCCTGTCGCCCCAGGTGGCGAGCTACGCACTGGCGCTGATCGGCCTGTTCAATGTGTTTGGCACCTATGCCGCGGGTGTGTTGGGCCAGAAGATGGCCAAGAAAAACATCCTGGCGTTTATCTACCTGGCCCGCGCCGTGGCCATCAGTGTGTTTTTGCTGGTGCCGCTGTCTCCCGCCAGTGTCTACGTGTTTGCATCGGTCATGGGGCTGCTGTGGTTGTCCACCATCCCGCCCACCAATGCCACGGTGGCACAGATTTTTGGCGTCGCCCATCTGTCCATGTTGGGTGGTTTTGTGTTCTTCAGCCACCAGATTGGCTCTTTCATGGGCGTCTGGCTGGGCGGCTACCTCTATGACAAAACCGGCAGCTACGACATCGTCTGGTACATCGCCATTGCCTTGGGCGTGCTGGCCGCGCTGGTGAACCTGCCAGTGCGCGAAGCGCCCATCCAGCGCACGGCGCTGGCACACTGACGTGGTAACCCGCAACCGCCTGTTCATCTGGAGTGCCGTGGTCGCGGCGCTGCTGGGTGTGTTTTACCTGTACACCCAACCCGACTTTCTGGTCCAGCTGGCCAACCAGGTCTGGGCCTGTTTTTGATCACCCCCCCCAATGACCGATAGCCTGAACACCACCATCATCACGGGCGCCTCCGATGGCATTGGCGCCGAAATGGCGCGCCAGTTGGCCCGCCACCACGGGGGCAAAGCCGCGCTGGTGCTGGCGGCGCGCAACGTGGAGCTGCTCCACGCCGTAGCCGCCCAATGCCAAGCACTGGGCGCGCAAACCCTGGTCGTGCCCACGGATGTGTCCATAGAAGCCCAGTGCCGCGCCTTGGTGGACCAGACCATGCAGCGTTTTGGCCGGGTGGATGCACTGATCAACAACGCCGGCATCTCGGCGCAGGCCCTATTCAGCGATGTAAAGGCCGAAGACCTGAGCTGGTTCGAGCAGCTCATGCGCATCAACCTCTGGGGCAGTGTGTGGTGTACCCATGCCGCCCTGCCCCACCTCAAGGCCAGCCAGGGCCATATCGTGGCCGTGTCGTCGCTGGCCGGGCTGGTGGGCGTGCCAGGCCGCACTGCCTACAGCGCCTCCAAATTCGCCATGACCGGTTTCTTTGAGGCCCTGCGCACCGAGTTGCGCGGTGCGGGCGTGAGCGTCACCACCGCCTACCCCGGCGTGGTGCTGACGAATATCCGAAGCCGCGGCCTCAATGCTGCAGGCCAGGCCGCGGGGTCCAGCGGACTGAAAGAGGACGACGCGATGACAGTGGAGGAATGCGCGCGGCTGATTTTGGAAGGGATGGCCAAACGCGAACGAGAAGTGGTGATGACCACCAAGGGCAAGCTGGGCCGCTTCATCAAACTGCTGCTCCCCGGTGTGGTGGAAAAGATGGCACTGGCGGCACTCAAAGACCACGTCAAACCGCAATGAGCGCCAACGATACCGCCCACGGCAGCGGCGCCGCCTCTGCCTGGGTGCAGCGCTGGAGCCATTTGCTGCCCCCAGAAGCTCGCGTGCTGGATGTGGCCTGCGGTGTAGGTCGGCACTTGGCATGGTTTGCCCGGCGCGGCCATGCGGTCACAGGTATTGACCTGGACACCACCCAGGCGGCCCAGCGTGTACCGACAGCCACACTGGTCACCGCAGATGTTGAAAATGCGCCTTGGCCCCTGCTGCACGATGGCACCCCGCAGGCGTTTGGCGCCGTGGTGGTGACCAACTACCTGTGGCGCCCCCTGTTTCCCACCCTGCTGGACAGCGTGGCTCCCGGCGGAGTGTTACTGTATGAGACCTTTGCTGCTGGCAATGAAACCGTAGGGCGCCCCGGTCGCCCGGATTTTCTGCTGCGGCCCGGCGAACTCTTGGACGTGTGCGCAGCTTGGCATGTGGTCGCGTTTGAGCAGGGTTACCTGGACAATCCCGCCCGCTTTGTGCAGCGCATTGCCGCCTTACGTATCTTTACCCACCCGGACACTGGGGCTGTGTCGGCCCGACACGCACTCTAGTTAAAATGCCCGTTTACTGAATCCACCACACACCATGAACGCTTCCAAAGGTCCAATCAGGGGCAGCATCGTAGCCCTCATCACCCCGATGCTCGACGACGGCTCCGTGGACTACCCCGCGCTGCGCAAACTGATTGATTGGCACATTGCCGAAGGCACCGATTGCATCGGTGTGGTGGGTACCACCGGTGAGTCGCCCACGGTCAGTGTGGACGAGCATTGCGAAATCATCCGCGTGTCGGTCGAACAGGCCGCGGGCCGCGTACCCATCATGGCCGGTTGCGGCGGCAACTCCACCCGCGAGGCGATTGCCTTGGCCAGGTTTGCCAAAGGCGTGGGCGCCGATTGCCAGCTGCAGGTAGTGCCCTACTACAACAAGCCCACCCAAGAAGGCCAGTTCCAGCACTTCAAGGCCATTGCCGAAGCCACCGGTGATCTGCCCATCGTGCTCTACAACGTGCCCGGCCGCTCGGTCGCTGATATGGCACACGACACGGTGCTTCGCCTGGCTGAGGTGCCCGGCATTGTGGGCATCAAGGAAGCCACCGGCAATATCGAGCGCGCCCAGTGGTTGATCAAGGATGCCCCCAAACACTTCTCCATTTACAGCGGTGATGACCCTACCGCCGTAGCACTGATGCTGTGCGGTGGCCACGGCAACGTGAGCGTGACGGCCAACGTGGCCCCACGCCTGATGCATGAGCTGTGTGTGGCCGCCATGGCGGGCAACGTGACCCGTGCCATGGAGATTCAGCTGCAGCTGCTGCCACTGCACAAAGCCCTGTTTGTGGAGTCCAACCCCATCCCCGTGAAATGGGCGGTATCCCGCATGGGTCTGAGCAAGCAGGCGTTGCGCCTGCCCTTAACACCATTAACCGCGGCCAGTCAGCCCGTGCTCGAACGCGCGCTGAAGACCTGCGGATTGATCTGAGCTTTTACGCCACTGGAACCCTCTGTGAATTTCACCTCCAAAGCTGCCTTGATTGGCATCACCCTGGCCCTGGGCGCATGCGGCTCCCTGGAATCGGACAAGGTGGACTACCGGTCCACCGGCAAAGCACCTTCGCTGGACATCCCGCCAGACCTGACCCAACTCTCCAAAGACACCCGCTACACCGTGGTGGATGGAGCGATTTCTGCGTCAGGCTACCAAGCCAATCAGGCCGCAAATAACAAGGTTCCCGTGGCCACGTTGAGCGTGGGCGATGTTCGCATCGAACGTGCAGGCAACCAGCGCTGGCTGGTGGTGAACCGCCCGGCCGACAAGCTGTGGGAGCCAGTGAAAGACTTCTGGCAAGAGAACGGATTCTTGCTCGCGATGGACCAGAGCAATCTGGGCATCATGGAAACCGACTGGGCCGAAAACCGCGCCAAGATTCCGCAAGACGTCATCCGCGCCACCTTGGGCAAATTGCTGGATTCCCTGTACTCCACCGGCGAGCGGGACAAGTTCCGCACCCGCCTGGAACGTGATGCCAACGGCAACACAGAGATCTTCATCAGCCACCGCGGCATGGTCGAGGTTTACACCACCACCGGCGAAAAACAAACCATGTGGCAACCCCGCGCGGCCGACCCCGAGCTGGAAGCCGAGTTTCTGCGCCGCCTGATGGTGAAGTTGGGTGTCTCCCAAGAGCAATCCAAAGCCTTGGTGACCGCCAGCGCCCCCAAGGCTATTGCCGCCGTGACCACGGTGAACGGCCAACCGGCAGTCAAACTGGAAGAAGGTTTTGACCGCGCTTGGCGCCGCGTCGGTCTGGCACTGGACCGCACCGGTTTCACGGTGGAAGACCGTGACCGCAAGCAGGGCATTTACTTTGTCCGCTACGTGAGCACCACCTCCGAAAACTCGGAGCCCGGTTTCTTCAGCAAGCTGTTCAGCGGCTCCAGCAAAGGCACAGAGCCCACCAAGTACCAGATCGCCGTGCGCAGCACTGGCGAATCATCCAACGTGCTGGTGCTGAATACGAACGGACAAGCCGAAACTTCTGCCATCGCGCAGCGTATCGTGAAGGTACTGGCTGACGACATCAAGTAACACACTGCTGTATGTGGGGTCACGCCCACACGGTGCAGACGAAAAAAAACCACCTTGCGGTGGTTTTTTTTCGTCTGCAAGCAGATTACTGCTTGGCTGGCTCGGAAGCGGCAGCTGCGGGAGCAGCAGCAGGAGCTTCAGCAGCAGGAGCAGCAGCTGGTGCGGGAGCAGCAGCAGGAGCTTCAACGGCAGGAGCAGCAGCAGGAGCCTCTTCTTTTTTACCGCAAGCAGCCAGGGCAGCAGCAGCGATCAAAGCTGCCAAAACGAGAGATTTGTTCATTTTTAAGTTCAAAAGTGAGTTAACGAAACAATTTCCGGAAATTGCCTAGGTGGCAAGCCACCCAGCCCTGGCAAAAGCATTCGATCTCTTTCCCCAGAGCTCAAAATTATACAAGACCCAAAACAGTGCATAGGGGTAAACCCTTTTTATACACTCACAAACCCAAAATAGTGCTCGGAAACCCCGGAGAGCTCTGGCGTCGGCACTCCTCCAGTTCCTCTTTCAACAGCACGCGGCGTTGCGGTTCATACCCCGCAACACCGGTGCTGCGTTCCACGTCCAGGCGCCGCATGACCCAGTGCGGACTCCACAACGCGCTGGGAAATTCCGAAGCATCCAACTGTTTGCACACGCGGCATTCCACCAGGTGGTCCCACGTATTGCGCCATTGCACAAAGCGTGCGTGGTGGCGCTGCACCTCGTCAAACCGTTGCGCCAACAGCACCAGCCGACGGCCACTGCCAGACCAGGCATTCAGGGACTCGACCACGGCTTTCTCGCGCAGGGGCCAATCGAGAAAACTCGCATCGCTCCACACCATCTGCGACCAACCCTCCCGCGCAGCACACGCCAGCGCTTCGCGTACCAGTTGCGCAAATGCGGCAAGCCCCGCAAAACTCCCTTCGAAGAGAGGCGTGGAGGGCTGTGGCAACTCAGTCATCGGGATACAACCAGCCAACAGCGCACCAGTCATCCATCAGTGCACGTGCCCCAGCACTCAGGCGCTTGACATCTGCTGCGCCCAGGCAGCGCGTGTCAGCCAGTGCGCGCATGAGCTGTGCATCCTTGCCACCAGCGTTGAAGCTTTCGCCATTGATGAATACATGGTCAGCGTCATACAGCATGCGGGTCTTGCGGTCCAGGCGCACAGCGCCCTGCACCTCCGGCTCACCGCCATCAAACCAGACATTGGCCTTGGGCTCGCTCAGGTACTCGCCCACCGCGCGGGCGACGGCCTTGGGGTCCCGCAGGGCATCCTGCAAAGCGACATGGGCAAACTCCAGCAATGCCGCGGGCATGGCGGCACTGCGCTCCACGGCCTCCTGTTTGGGGTCACGGTACAAGCCGGGGCCCAGCTCATCCACCGCTTGTTCGGCCAGCCGCTGCAAAATTTCTTGCGCCAACTCAGCGCGATCCGGTGATCGAAACCCAATCGAGTAGGTCATGCACTCGCCCTCGGCAATGCCGTCGTGTGCGTACTTGGGCGGGAGGTACAGCATGTCACCGGGCTCCAGCACAAACTCTTCTTCGGGCTCAAAGTTCGCCAGGATCTTGAGTGGCATGTCGGGTTGCAGACTCAGATCCTTCTGGCGACCAATGCGCCAGCGCCGGCGGCCATGGGCTTGCAGCAAGAACACGTCGTAGCTGTCAAAGTGCGGCCCTACTCCGCCACCATCGGTGGCATAGCTGATCATCAGGTCATCCAGGCGCGCATCGGGCACAAAGCGGAACTGGTTCATCAGGGCGTGGAGGCGCTCGTCGTGCAGATCCACACCCTGTACCAGCATGGTCCAGCCGGCTTGTTTGAAGGGTGGCAATGCCTTGCGTGCAAACGGCCCGTGTTTGAAACGCCAGCCGGCACCGCCCTTGACAGAGGCCTGCACCACCAGCCGCGACTCCACGTCTTCTTGGGCCGCCAAATCCAGCAGCTCAGCCCGGTCCAGCAGCGGCGCAAAGCCCGGAATCGCCTGCCGGATCACCAGCGGCTTTTTCTGCCAGTGGCGTTGCATAAAGGTTTTTGGCGAGAGTCCGCCCAGCAGTTGCAATGGTTCTTGGATGTTCATGGGACAATTCTCCTATGGAAATCACACCGCAATGCGTCGTTGCCCTCACCTGGACGCTGAAAGACACTTTGGGCGAAGAACTGGACGTTTTGGACGATCCGGTGGAGTTTTTGTTGGGCGGCAACGACCTGTTGCCCCCGATTGAAGCCGCCCTGCAAGGCCATGTGGCGGGCGCCAAGCTGGACTTGCAAATTGAACCCGAGCAGGCCTTTGGCGACTTCAACGACCAACTGCTGTTTCTGGAACCACGCACCCTGTTTCCCGCAGAGTTGCAAGAAGGCCTAACCATGGAAGGCCACGCCCTGCCTACGGGCTGCAACCCGGATGCCCCCAAAGACGCGCTCTACACGATCACCGACATTTATCCCGAACACGTGGTGCTGGACGGCAACCACCCGCTGGCGGGTATCGCCATTCGCATCAGCCTCAAGGTGGAATCCGTGCGCGAAGCGACTGAAGAAGAAATCGGCCGCGGCACCGCCGGCACCGGCTTCTTCCGTATTCAGCCGGTCCACGCGTCTGCCCCCGGCAACGACACGCTGCACTAAAGCGGCGTTGGTATAGCTACGGCTCAGGCCTTGCCTGTGGAGCCGTAGCCGCCTTCGCCACGCTGCGAGGCCGGGAATTCAGTCACCACATTGAACTGCGCCTGCACCACTGGCACGATCATGAGCTGTGCAATGCGCTCCATGGGCTGGATGGTGAACTCCACGGCACTGCGGTTCCAGGCACTCACCATGAGCTGGCCCTGGTAGTCGCTGTCGATCAACCCCACCAGATTACCCAGAACGATGCCGTGTTTGTGGCCCAGGCCCGAGCGCGGCAGGATAAGCGCCGCATAGGCGGGGTCTTCCAGGTAAATGGCCATGCCGGTAGGCACCAGTTGCCAGGCATTGGGCGCCAGGGTCAGCGGAGCGTCCAGGCAGGCCCGCAAATCCAGTCCCGCGCTGCCGGGCGTGGCATACGTAGGCAGGTTCTCATTCAGGCGGCTGTCGAGGATCTTGACGTCAATTTTCATGGGATAGCTTCAATGGGTGGCACGTTGGCGCTTGGCAATTTCGGCAACCAGTTGCCGGGCCAAGGCCAGTTTGGAGTTGCGGGGGAGTTCTTGCGCACCCTGGGCATCTACCAGCAGCAACGCGTTGTCGTCTTGCCCAAAGGTGGCGGGACCGATGTTACCGACCAGCAGTGGCACCCCCTTGCGCGCGCGTTTGGCCGTCGCGTGTGCTAGCAGGTCATGACTTTCGGCAGCAAAGCCCACGCAGAACAAGGCGCCATTGGTGGCGCGTGGTGAATGGGCAATGTCTGCCAGGATGTCCGGGTTTTCGACAAAGCCCAGCACGGGCGTGTTGCCGGAGCCGTCTTTCTTGATCTTCTGGTCTGACGCCTGCGCGGGACGCCAATCGGCAACGGCTGCAGTTGCTATAAAAATAGTAGCTGCTTGTGCATATTCCACGCTGGCTACATGCATATTTTGTGCAGATTTCACATCCACACGCTGCACACCTCGCGGTGTGGACAGGGATACGGGACCGGCTACCAGGGTGACCTCTGCGCCCGCTTCGTGAGCCGCGCGAGCGATGGCAAAACCCATCTTGCCGCTGGACAGGTTGGTGATGCCACGCACCGGGTCAATCGCCTCGAAGGTGGGACCCGCGGTGACCAGCACGCGCTGGCCGGCCAGCACCTTGGGCTGAAAAAAGGCAATCACGTCTTCCAGCAGTTCCTGCGGCTCCAGCATGCGGCCATCACCGGTTTCACCACAGGCCTGAAAGCCGCTGCCCACGCCCAGCAAGGTCGCACCGTCAGCCTGCAGCTGCGCCAGGTTGCGCTGCGTGGCGGGGTGCGCCCACATTTCGCGGTTCATGGCGGGTGCAATCAATAGCGGCACGGATTCGATGGGACGGGCCAGGCACATCAGGCTCAGCAAATCGTCGGCGCGGCCATGCAGAAGTTTGGCCATGAAGTCGGCACTGCACGGGGCAATCAGGATGGCATCGGCCTCGCGACTCAGGTTGATGTGGGGCATGTTGTTGCGCTCCCGCGCGTCCCACTGCGAGTCGTACACGGGGCGGTTGCTGAGCGCCTGCATGGTCACCGGCGTGATGAACTGCGCGGCCGCCTCGGTCATCACCACTTGCACGGTGGCGCCCTGCTTGATCAACGCACGGCAGAGTTCGGCCGCCTTGTAGCAGGCGATGCCGCCGGTGAGCCCCAGAACGATGTGTTTGCCAGATAAATCCATGGAGTGCCTCTAGAGCCGAGGACCGCAATGTAGCAGACGCCTATAATCTCGCTTTACCACCTCATCGAACCCATAGGTTCGCCCCTGACATGACCAAATTTGTCTTCGTCACCGGCGGTGTGGTGTCTTCCCTTGGCAAGGGAATCGCCTCAGCCTCCTTAGCTGCGATTCTGGAATCGCGGGGCCTGACAGTCACCCTCATCAAGCTTGACCCCTACCTCAACGTAGACCCCGGCACCATGTCACCACTGCAGCACGGCGAGGTGTTTGTCACCGACGACGGCGCAGAAACCGATCTGGACTTGGGCCACTACGAGCGTTTCATCGAAACGCGCATGCGCAAGACCAACAACTTCACCACCGGCCAGATCTACAAGAGCGTGCTCGACAAAGAGCGCCGCGGTGACTACCTGGGCAAGACCGTGCAGGTCATTCCCCACGTCACCAACGAAATCCAGGAGTTTGTGAAGCGCGGCGCGCGCTTTGGCGAGCCGGATGCGGTGGATGTGGCGATTGTGGAAATCGGTGGCACCGTAGGTGACATCGAGTCCCTGCCCTTCCTTGAAGCGGTGCGCCAAATGAGCCTCAAGCTCGGCCCCAACAACAGCGCCTTTGTGCACTTGAGCTACCTGCCCTGGATTGCAGCAGCGGGTGAGTTGAAGACCAAACCCACCCAACACACCGCCAAGCAACTGCGTGAAATCGGCATTCAAGCCGATGCGTTGTTGTGCCGCGCTGACCGCCCGATCCCCGACGAAGAGCGCGCCAAGATCTCGCTGTTCTCCAACGTGCCTGAGTGGGGCGTGATCTCCATGTGGGACGTGGACACCATCTACAAGGTGCCGCGCATGCTGCACGAGCAGGGTTTGGATGGCCTGATCTGCGACAAGCTGCGCCTGAACACGCCCCCCGCCAACCTCAAGCGCTGGGACGAACTGGTCTACGAGACGGAGCACCCCAAGGGCGAAGTCACCATCGCCATGGTGGGCAAATATGTGGACCTGACGGACAGCTACAAATCGGTCAACGAAGCGCTGCGCCACGCCGGCATGAAAAACCATGTACGTGTGAAGATCGAACACGTGGATTCCGAAACGATTGACACCGCTAGCGTGAACCAGTTGGCCAAGTACGACGCCATTCTGGTGCCCGGCGGCTTCGGCAAGCGCGGTATTGAAGGCAAGATCAGCACCGCCCGCTTTGCCCGCGAAAACAAGGTCCCCTACCTGGGCATCTGCCTGGGCATGCAGGTCGCCACCATCGAGTTCGCCCGCAACGTGGCCGGCCTCGCCGACGCCAACAGCACCGAGTTCGAACCCGCCAGCCCCAACCCCGTGATCGCGCTGATCACCGAGTGGAAGGATGCAGACGGCACCATCAAGACGCGTGACGCCAACTCCGACCTGGGCGGGACCATGCGCCTGGGCGCACAAAGCTCCGATGTCGCCAAGGGCACGCTGGCCCACAAGATTTACGGCAACGTGGTGACCGAGCGCCACCGCCACCGCTACGAAGCCAACGTGAACTACCTGGACCAGCTGCGCGAAGCTGGCTTGGTGATTTCTGCACTGACCCAGCGCGAGCAACTCACGGAAATTGTGGAGTTGCCACAAACCGTGCATCCCTGGTTTGTCGGTGTGCAGTTCCACCCAGAATTCAAGTCTACGCCATGGAACGGCCATCCACTGTTCAATGCCTTCATCAAGGCTGCGGTGGACCACCAGTCCGAAGGCAAAAGTTTGAAAGCGGTCGCCTGATATGGAACTCTGTGGATTTGATATTGGCCTGGAGCACCGCTTCTTCCTGATCGCGGGCACCTGCTCCATCGAAGGCCTGGAAATGTCCATCGAAGTGGCGGGCCAGCTCAAGGAAGCCTGTACTGCCTTGGGCATCCCCCTGATCTACAAAGGCTCCTTCGACAAGGCCAACCGCTCCTCCGGCACCAGCAAACGCGGCGTCGGCCTGGACGCCGGACTGAAAATCCTGGACGAGGTACGCCGCCAGTTGCAATTGCCCATCCTGACGGATGTGCATGACGAATCCCATGTGGCCGAAGTCGCCAGTGTGGTGGACGTACTGCAGACCCCCGCCTTTCTGTGCCGCCAGACCGACTTCATCCGCGCCGTGGCGCAAAGCGGAAAACCGGTGAATATCAAAAAGGGCCAGTTCCTCGCCCCCTGGGACATGAAGAACGTGATCGACAAGGCCCGTGCTGCCGCCGAAGAGGCCGGGCTCTCAGCCGACCGCTTCCTGGCCTGCGAGCGCGGCGTGAGCTTTGGCTACAACAACCTCGTGGCCGACATGACCAGCCTGGCCGAGATGCGCAAGTCGGGAGCACCTGTCGTGTTCGACGTGACCCACTCGGTGCAAAAGCCCGGAGGTCTGGGTGGCAGCAGTGGTGGCGCGCGCGAGATGGTCCCCGTGCTGGCACGGGCCGGCGTGGCCGCGGGCGTGGCCGGGCTCTTCATGGAAACCCATCCCCGCCCCGCCGAAGCGTGGTCCGATGGTCCCAACGCCGTACCGTTGCGCCACATGAAGGCACTGCTGGAAACTTTGGTGGCACTCGATTCCGTAACCAAAAAAACCGCCTTGCTGGAAAACAATTTCCAGTGATCGTGGGCATGATGCCGTGTGCCGTTTTTGTTTGTGTGTTTTTGAACTTGAAAGAAACCAATGAGCGCAATTGTTGATATCGTCGGTCGCGAAATTCTGGACTCCCGCGGCAACCCCACCGTAGAGTGCGACGTGTTGCTGGAGTCGGGCACCATGGGTCGTGCAGCCGTGCCCTCTGGCGCATCCACCGGTTCGCGCGAGGCCATTGAGCTGCGCGACGGCGACAAGAAGCGTTACCTGGGCAAGGGCGTTCTGAAGGCTGTTGAACACATCAACACTGAAATCTCCGAAGCCGTGTTGGGCCTCGATGCCTCCGAACAAGCTTTCCTGGACAAGACCCTGATTGACCTGGACGGCACCGAGAACAAAAGCCGCTTGGGCGCCAACGCAATGTTGGCCGTGTCCATGGCCGTCGCCCGTGCAGCGGCCGAAGAAGCCGGCCTCCCCCTGTACCGTTACTTCGGCGGCATGGGCAGTGTGCAAATGCCCGTGCCCATGATGAACGTCATGAACGGAGGTGAGCACGCGAACAACAACCTCGACCTGCAAGAGTTGATGATCATCCCCGTGGGCGCGCCCAGCTTCCGCGAAGCCCTGCGCTGGGGTGCCGAAGTGTTCCACGCACTGAAAAAGATTCTGCATGACCAAGGTATCAGCACCGCCGTGGGTGATGAAGGTGGCTTTGCGCCCAACGTGGCCAACCACGAAGCTGCCATTCAAATGATCCTGCAAGCGATCGACAAGGCTGGCTATGTGGCCGGCGAACAAATCGCTTTGGGCCTGGACTGCGCCGCTTCCGAGTTCTACAAGGATGGCAAGTACGAGCTGGAAGGTGAAGGCCTGAGTCTGACTGCCCAAGAGTGGACCGACATGCTGGCGACTTGGGTCGACAAATACCCCATCATCTCCATTGAAGACGGCATGGCCGAAGGCGACTGGGATGGCTGGAAGGTCTTGACCGACCGCTTGGGCGCCAAAGTGCAAATCGTGGGTGACGATTTGTTCGTGACCAATACCAAGATCCTGAAAGAAGGTATCGACAAGGGCATTGCCAACTCGATCCTGATCAAGATCAACCAGATCGGTACGCTGTCTGAAACCTTCGCCGCCATTGAAATGGCCAAGCGTGCCGGTTACACCGCCGTGATCAGCCACCGTTCGGGCGAAACCGAAGACTCCACCATCTCCGACATCGCGGTGGGCACCAACGCTGGTCAAATCAAGACCGGCTCCTTGAGCCGCTCCGACCGCATGGCCAAGTACAACCAGCTGCTGCGCATCGAAGAGGACTTGGGTGATGTGGCGGTGTACCCCGGCCGCGCCGCGTTCTATAACCTGAAGTAAATGGCCCCCACGCTCACCTACTTCGTGTCCTTTGCTGCCCCCCACGGGGGCAGCGTTGCGCCTTGGGGCGGCCCGGCGGCGCAACCCGCCGCACGGAGTTGAGCATGGCCAATCGCCTTGTTCCCGCTGCATTGATCGCCTTGCTGGTGATCTTGCACGGGCAACTGTGGTTCGGGCGGGGCAGTGTGCCCAATGTGTCCAGATTGGCGGCACAGTTGGATGCACAAAAGCAGCACAACACCCAGGCCACCCAAGCCAATGAACGTTTGGCGGCTGAAATCAGTGACCTGCGCGAAGGTCTGGAAATCGTGGAAGAGAAAGCCCGCGCCGAGCTTGGCATGGTCAAGGTCAACGAAATTTACGTGCAGATCGCACGCTAACTTCGGCGTTCCTACATGAAGATTGGTATTGTGGGCGCCGAGTGCAGCGGCAAATCCACGCTGTCCCACGCGCTTCACACCGCGCTGCAACCCCGCTACGGCTCCGTCGAACTCATCCCGGAATATCTGCGCACGTGGAGCGCACAGCACGGACGCCCACCACAAGCCCACGAACAATCGCACGTCGCCGACACACAAGCTGCGCGCATTGCACAGGCCCGGGCTGCCTGCGTGGTGGCAGACACAACCCCCCTTGTCACCGCTGTGTACAGCGACATGCTATTCCAGGACAACAGCCTGTACGCCGCCGCAATCGCGCTTCAGCGCAGCCTCGACGTCACCCTGCTGGCATGCCTTGATTTGCCATGGGTAGCCGATGGCATCCAGCGCGACGGCGTGGCCATGCAACGGCGTGTGGATGCCCGGTTGCGCGAAGTGCTGCTCGCACAACGGCTGCCGTTTGCCACGGTCTACGGCCTGGGTCCGCTGCGATTACAGGCAGCACTGCAAGCCATCACGCATGCCGACGCCAGGCAACGCGCACAGCTGCCAAGCACTGCGGGCCCCGCATGGGTCTGGGTATGCGACACCTGCTCCGATGCGGACTGCGAGCACCGACTGTTCAGCCGGCTCACACCAACGACCTCAGTGCGCGTCTGAACCACCGTCTACACGCTGCACGGGATCGGTGAACAGCTGCGCTGCATCGATCGGGTCAAAGCGGTGCTGGGCCCCGCAGAACTCACAGGACACTTCAATGTCTGCGCGCTCCGACAAGATGCTCTCCACTTCCTCACGTCCCAGGCTAACGATCATTTTGGCCACGCGTTCGCGGCTGCAACTGCAAACAAAACGGGGGGCAGTCTCACCCACCAGTGGCTCGAAGCGCGTGACCTGCTCTTCCCAGAACAGGCGGCGCAAAATTGTGTCCACATCCAGCGTCAACAGCTCCTCACGTTTGAGGCTGGCCGCCAGGGTGGCAATACGGTTGTAGTGCTCGTTGAGGCCAATCGCATCCTCGTTCTCCTTGGACACCATGCTGCCTGACAAATTGCTCTCGCCTTGCATGGGCAGACGCTGGATCAACAGGCCTGCGGCAACCTTGTCATCTGCGGCCAGCACCAGGGTAGTGTCGAGCTGCTCACTCTGCAGCATGTAATGTTCCAGCACCGCGCTGAGTTTTTCAATCGGGCGGCCATGGTCATCAAACAGCGGTACCACGCCCTGGTAAGGCTGCTGCCCTGGGAACTTGGTCTTGGGGTCCAGCGTGATGGCACAGCGCCCCTGGTTACTCACATTCACCATCTGACTCAGCGACAAATCGGCAGCCACGTCACCCGCCACCGTAGCCGTCGCGCGCAGCTTCAAGTCGGATTGAACTTCCACCACGGCCACCTGCACAGGACCATCCCCAAAGATCTGCAGCACCAGGGCACCGTCGAACTTGATGTTGGACTGCATCAGCACCGCTGCGGCCGTCATTTCTCCCAACATGTTTTGCACTGGTGCGGGGTAGGCGCCTGTGTGGGAGTTGGACGCACGGCGGCGTAGAACTTCCACCCAGGCGTCAGTCAAGCGCACCACGGCGCCACGTACCGGCAATCCATCAAACAAAAACTTGTGCAACTCCGACATGCACGTCTCCCTTCAAGCCAGCCCATGCAGGGCCAGCGGTTAAGCAATCTTTTTCAATCCGTTTTTGAAGCGGCGCGCATTCTCGATGTAATGCAGCGCACTCAGGCGCAAGCCGGCCTGCTGTTCCGCAGACAACTCCCGCACCACTTTGGCCGGACTGCCCAGGATCATGGAACCATCAGGAAATTCCTTGCCTTCCGTCACCAGTGATCCAGCACCCACAATACAGCCCTTGCCGATCTTGGCCCCATTGAGCACGATGGCACCAATGCCGATCAGTGAACCATCACCAATGGTGCAGCCATGCAACATGACCTGGTGGCCCACCGTGACGTTCTCGCCAATCGTCAGCGGCTTGCCGATATCCGCATGCAGCACGCTGGCATCCTGGATGTTGGAGCCCTTGCCAATGCGGATGGTCTCGGTGTCGCCGCGCACCACCGCACCAAACCAGACACTGGCATCCTCCGCCACGTCCACATCGCCCATCACCTGGGCACTGTCTGCCACCCAGGCCGATGCCGCAAGGCGTGGCGCAATCTGGTCGAGTTCGTAAATAGCCATGTCCATCCCCAGATTGCTGAAAAACTAGAATTGTAGAGATGGAACTTCGACACTGTGCGCTGCAAGCCTTTGAAATCTGTGATCCTGCCGCCAAGGTGGCGGCGCTACAGCGATTTGGGTCCCAACAGGCTACGCTGAATGTGGACCGCCACCACACCTTTGTCTGGCCCGAGCGCCCTGGGCGCCCGGGCCTGCCGCTGCTGGTCGAACCCAAAGAGGTGCCCAGGCGCTCGCCCTTCACGCCGGATGGCCATGCCGCGCTGCTGCACTCCATCACGCACATTGAATTTAATGCCATCAACCTTGCGCTGGATGCCGTCTGGCGCTTTGCCAATATGCCCGAGGCCTACTACCGCGACTGGATGCAGGTGGCACTGGAGGAGTCGCAGCACTTCCAGTCCTTGCAAATCCACTTGCAGCGCTGTGGCTACACCTATGGCAGTTTTTCCGCCCACGACGGGCTGTGGACCATGTGCGAGAACACCCGCCACGATGTGGTGGCCCGCATGGCTCTGGTCCCGCGCACCCTGGAAGCCCGGGGCCTGGATGCCACACCCCTGATTCAGGCCAAGCTGCGCAAGGTCGGCACGCCCCAGGCCCTGGAGGCCTGCGACATTCTGGACACCATCCTGCGCGAAGAAGTGGGCCACGTCGCCATCGGCAACCAATGGTTCCACTGGCTCTGCCAGCGCGAAGGGCTGGAGCCGGCCCCCTTTTATGCCCAAGCGGCCTTGCAGCATGCGGCGCCACGCCCCAAACCGCCCTTCAACCTGCTGGCCCGCAAACGCGCAGGCTTCACCGATGCCGAACTGGCTGTCCTGCAAGCCAGTGGGTTGACGCAGGTCTAGAATGGTCCGAACCCCGCACACCACCATGCCGCCTGACACAGCCTCCCACGCCACCGCCCCTGCAGGCCCTCTGGTCGCCATCGCACGCCAGGCCATTCTCGACAGCCAGCGCAACATCTTTGGCTACGAACTGTTTGACCGCTCTGTGGCTGCAGAACAGCACACAGCCTCCAGCGATGCCCAATTGCTCTTCAACCTCCTGTCCATGGCTGACACCCAGGCTTTGATGGAGAAGAAGGCCCTGTTCATCAACTGCACCCATGACAGCCTCGCCGGCGGCCACTTGGAGTTGGTAGCACCGGAGCAGATCGTGCTGGAAATCCCACCACTGCCGGTGACGCAGGTGGAGCAGATCCAGACCCGGCTTCCCACCCTGCTGGCCATGCGCGAGCGCGGATTTCGTCTGGCCTTTGACTACTCGGTGCTCACCCGCTCGTACGAGACCTGGCTGCCCCTGGCCTCCTTCATCAAGTTCGATCTGTCCGTACTCAAGCCCGCATCCATCAGTTCTTTCATCAAACTGGCACAGTCCAAATCGAGTGCACAGTTAGTGGCAGAAAAAGTAGAAACGTCACAGCAGTACGAGATGCTGCAGGAGCTGGGCGTGCAATTGTTTCAGGGCTACTGGTTTGCCAAACCAGTGCTTCTGGAGGGCCAGACCATACGCCCCGCGCAAGCGACCATCTTGCAACTCATCAACTTGGTACGCCAACAAGCCAGCACGCACGAAATTGAGGAAGTACTCAAGCGTGACCCCACGCTGTCCTTCAATCTGCTGCGCTTTATGAATTCGGCCAGCTTTGGCCTGCGCACCGAGGTGACCTCGTTCAAGCACGCGGTGATGTTGCTGGGCCTGAAGAAACTCTTCAAGTGGGCCGCCCTGCTTCTTACCACCTCGCAGACCGGTGAAGTGCCCCCTGCGGTGGGCAATACCGCCGTAGTGCGCGGCCGCCTGATGGAGTTGTTGACCACAGACTCCTTGCCGCCCGAGGAAAGTGACAACGCCTTCGTGGTGGGCATTTTCTCTCTGCTGGACACCTTGCTGGGCGTACCCATGCCGGCCGCCCTGGCCACACTAAGCCTGCCAGACACGGTGACCAACGCCCTGCTGTATGGCACCGGCCCCCTGGCGCCCTACCTGGCACTGGCCCAGGCCTGCGAGTCCGGTGACGACGAGACCTTTGCCAGCACATCGGTCGCACTGGGCCTGAGCAGCAACCAGGTCAACTGGGCACACTTGCAAGCTCTGGCCTGGGCCGAAACCCTGCTCGCCTAGGCGTCGTTGTCAGCCACGCGGGTGGTGCTGGGCGTGCAACGCCGCCAGGCGCTCCCGCGCTACATGCGTGTAGATGGTGGTTGTGGAGATGTCGGCATGGCCCAGCAGCATTTGCACCGAACGCAAATCGGCCCCGTGGTTGAGCAAGTGCGTTGCAAAAGCATGGCGCAGGGTATGTGGTGACATCGGCGCGCGAATGCCCGCATGCAAGGCATAACGCTTCACCAGCGCCCAAAACATCACACGCGTCATCGCCGTGCCAGCCTTGCTGCCGCGCACGGTCACAAACAGGTCCTGCGTTTGCTTGGGGCCCAGCAACTCTGGGCGAGCCTGCCCCAGGTAACGTTGCAACCAAACACCAGCCACTTCCCCAAAGGGCACCAAGCGCTCTTTGGACCCTTTGCCCATCACACGCAACACACCTTCGTTGAGCCCCACATTCAGCACGCGCAACTCCACCAGTTCGCTCACGCGCAGGCCACTGGCATACATCAGCTCCAGCATGGTGCGGTCGCGTACGCCCAGTGCTTCGCTGGTGTCAGGCGCTGCCAGCAAAGCCTCGACCTGCGCCTCGGTCAGGGTTTTGGGGATACGTGGGGCCTGCTTGGCGGCATCCAGCTTGAGGGTCGGGTCCTGCTGGACCATGCCCTCGCGCAAGGCCCAACGGAAATAACGGCGAAAGACGGTCAACCGCCGGTTGGCGGTGGTGGCCTTGGTCTGCCCATGCTGGGCCGCAAAATAACCCTGGATATGCAGTTCCTGCGCCGCCACGAGGGGAGTGGCCTGCAGCCATTGTGCGAACAGCGTGAGATCACGGCGGTAGGCCTGAAGGGTGTTTTTGGACAGCCCTTCTTCCAGCCACAACGCGTCGATAAAGGTATCGATCGTGGAGGTGTCTACGCCGCCCGCCGTCATTCCAGACGCAATTTGGCGGACTCCACCACTTTTTTGTAGACCTCGAATTCGGCTTTGATTTGGGCCGAGAACTGCTCGGGGCTGTTGCCCTCGATCAAGGAGCCAGTTTCCTCAATACGCTTGCGCACGGCCGGGTCTTCCAGCACTTTGCGCACCGCCGCGTTCACCTTGTCCACCACCTCTTTGGGCAGACCCTTGGGACCGTAAATGCCATAGAAGGCCATGCGATTCACTGGCTCCAGCCCCACTTCCTTGAAGGTGGGCACATTGGGCAACTGGGCCAGCCGCTGGGGCGCAGACACCACGATGGGCACCAGGCGGCCACCCTGAATGAAAGGCAAGGCCGATGGCAGGTTGTCAAAAATCAGCGGCACCTGGCCCCCGACGGTGTCATTCAGGGCCGGGCCCGCACCGCGGTAGGGAATGTGGGTGATAAACACGCCCGCCAAGTTTTTGAACAACTCGGTCTGCATATGACCGATCCCCCCTGTGCCGGAGGAGGCATATGAGTACTTGCCGGGACTCTTTTTCAGCTCAGCTATAAAACCCTTGTAGTCCTTGGCAGGAAAACTCGGGTGCACGGCAATCACATTGGGCGTGGCCGCGATGTTGACGATGGGCGTGAAATCGGTGAGCGGGTTGTACGGGTTCTTGGGGTTGATCGCCGGGTTGGCCGCCACCGTGGACACCGTGGCAATGCCCAACGAATAGCCATCGGGCACGGACTTGGCCGTCTCGTTGGCACCGACCACGCCACCACCGCCGGCCTTGTTTTCCACAATCACACTCTGGCCCAGCACCTTGCCCAGCGGATCGGCAATCACGCGGGCAATGATGTCGGTCGTACCACCGGGTGCGAAGGGCACTTGCAGCTTGATGATTTTGTTGGGGTAGCCCTGGGCCAGCGCCGCGCTGGATGCGGCTAGCAAACCCACGGCAAACAGAACTCTACGGTGCATGGCAATCTCCTATGTATGCCGCGCATGGTACCCGCATGAAAGCCGACACGGGCTTACACGCCCACCCCGTGAAAACCCGAACCCGAGCCACCCGGCTGCTATCCTTCAAGGGTGAACTACGCCCAACTCCTTTTCCCCGATTTCTCTCTCATCCTGCTCGGGTACCTGGTCTGTCGCTACACCGCGCTGAATCGGCCGGTATGGGAACAGGTCGAGTCACTGGTGTACTACTTTTTGTTCCCGGTGCTGCTGTTTCACTCGATTGTGAAAAGCCCGCTGGACCTGGGCACTGCCTCCAGCCTCATCGGCGCGGGCTGGGCCACCGGCCTGATGGGTATCGCCATGGCCTACGCCCTGCCCCGCCTGCCCTGGCTGGGCAGCCACATCGACGCACGGGACCATGCCTCCAGCGCACAGATTGCCTTCCGCTTCAATTCGTTCATCGGATTGGCCATTGCAGACCGTTTGGCGGGGCCGCAGGGCTTGCAACTGATCGCCGTGCTGATCGGCGTGTGTGTGCCACTGTTCAATGTGGCTGCTGTGTGGCCCATGGCCAAACACGCACAACGCGGTTTTGCGCGTGAGCTGCTGCGCAATCCGCTGATCATCGCCACGGCATCGGGGCTGATAGCCAATCTCCTGGGCTTCAGCATCCCCGTCTGGCTGGAACCCACCGTCACGCGATTGGGTGCAGCTTCGCTGGCTTTGGGCCTGATGGCCGCTGGTGCTGGCATGCAGCTCAACGCACTGGCGCGTGGCAAAGCATTGGCCGTGTCGGTACTGGTGATTCGCCACGCACTCACGCCTGTCGCAGCTTTGGGCGTAGCCCTGCTCTTTGAACTCAACCCCACCCAAACCACCATGCTGCTGGCCTTCTCGGCCCTGCCCACCGCGTCGAGCTGTTATGTGCTGGCCGCCCGGATGGGCTATGACGGTGCCTTTGTTGCCGGCCTGGTCACCCTGTCCACCCTGTTTGGCATGGCCAGCCTGCCATTTGCACTGGGCGTGCTGCGATACCTCTAGGCACACTCAGTACCAATGCTGCAAGGCCTCGGCGTGCAGTGCATGGCGTTGCTTGTCCTGGGGCACCCAAGACTCCGCACTGCAGGCCGCACGGGTCAGAAAATCCAGCATCCACAGGTGGCGACGCAACACACGTTCCTGCCGGTGCCCGATCAGCGGGTTGAAGATGCCATGGCGGCTGAATAGCTGGCGCGGATTCTTTTTGATCCACAGCCACGACCCCATCTCCAGCGTGAGCGGCAAAAACACCCGCTCGGGCACCACACGCGACTTCAGGTAAAGGTGGTCCCACAGGTCGCCATGGGCCAAGTACTGCAGGCTTTGCGGCTCAAACACATAGGGGTGGTGGTTGTAGGTCTGACGGAAGATGGCCTGCAGCGCATACATCTCGGCCAGATGGTGCAGCGCCTGACGGGTGTGGGCAAACGGAAACCACAGCCGGTCCTGCACGCCGAAGCCCGAATGGCAGTCCACCGACATGCTGAACGGCCGCGGCAGCAGCTCCTGCGCCACCACCTCACACACGGCCTGGTTTTCTTCTTCCATGGGGGCGCCCGCCATGCCACGGTACCAGGGCAGGCGCGCGCTCAGGCGCTGGCCGCCCACCAGTGCGGGCACCGGCTCCAGCGCATCCACCGGGGCGTTGCGCATCAGGTCCACACCACGCGGGTTGGCACGTGTGCCCAAGGCCATGCCACCGGGGTTGACCAGGGGCATGAACACCAAGCGCAAGGATTCGAGCTGGCGGTGCAAGGTGTGGTCCCAGGTCAGGCGCATCACGATGCTCTGCAGGTAGGCAATCACCACCTCGGCACCGATGCGCTCCAGGCCGTGCACACCGCCAAAAAAACCAATGGCTGGTACCTGCGGGTCCGGGTTGCCCAGGGCAATGGCGTAAACCGGCAAAGCAGTGCCATGGCAGTCCACCTCGCGTACCACACGGGTCTGCACGCGGCTGCCGGCCAGCTGCAGAATGCGTTCCAGTTCGGTCAGGGCATCGAGGGCGCGTGGTGACAAAGGCAAAGCTCCAGATAACGCGCCAGCATAGTGGGGCGCAGCCTTCGGTGCAGCCTGTTTGTGCGGGCTGATGCCATGCCACCACAGTGCCATCAAAGCGTCACATTCGCCACCTAGAGTGGCCACATCTGCAACCCGCCGGGAGCCTTCCATGATCCTCAAACTGCTTGGACTGCAACGTTTGCTCGACGAACTGTTCGAAGACAACTGGCTGGAGCCAGTGGCGCTGATCGAAGTCTGATGCGCCACCACTCCGCCCCCCGCCGCAACCACTTGCTGCCCTGGCTGGCCGTCACGCTAGCCCTGGTGCAGGGCATGGGCGAACTGCTGGCCCTGCAACGCACGCGACTGCCCCGCCCACGCCGCTGACCCTACACTGCGCGCATGAAATGGTTCAAGCGCCTGGCGGTGGTCATCCTGTTGGTCTTGGCCGTCGGCGCCGCCGTGCTGGCCTGGTTGCTCAGCCATCCACCCGGCCTGGACGGCCTGAGCGCCCTGCGCTGGCAGCCCCCCACACCCGCACAAACACCTTTGCGCGTGAGTTTTCTGGGTGTGGCCACGGTGTTGCTGGACGACGGTGAAACCGCGCTGCTGACCGACGGATTTTTCTCCCGCCCCGACAAACTCACCACCTTTGTGCGCCAGGTGGAACCCGATGTGGCCGGCATTGCGGCCGGCATGCAGCGCGCTGGCATTCCGGCGCGCACCGGCAAGCTGGCCGCGGTCATTCCCCTGCACTCCCATTACGACCACGCCATGGACGCGCCCGAGGTGGCCCAGCGCACCGGAGCGCTGCTGCTGGGCTCCGGCTCCACAGCCATGGTGGGCCGCGGCTGGGGCCTGCCCGAGGCGCAGATCCGCACCGCAGAGCTGCGCAAGCCCTACACATTTGGGCGCTTCACCGTCACGCTGTACCCGGCGGTGCACACGCCCACCGGCTTTACCGGCGGCGAAATCACGACGCCGCTGAAGCCCCCCGTACGCGCCACCGAGTACAAGGAAGGCCAGAGTTATGTGGCCCACATCACGCACGACGGGCGCAGCCTGCTGATCACTGGCACTGCTGGCTTTGTGCCCGCTGCGCTACAGGGGGTGAAAGCAGATGTGGTCTTGCTGGGCATAGGGGCCATGGGCCCGCGCAGTGCGGAGCACAAGGCCGCCTACTGGCAGGAGACCGTGGCCACGGTGGGGGCGCGGCGCGTCATTCCCATCCACTGGGACGATTTCTGGATTCCGTCCACCCTGCCCATGCAGCCCATGCCCAAACCGCTGGATGACTTTGAGGCGTCCATGCAGTTCCTGCAGCAGCGGGCCGCCCAGGACCAGGTGGATATCCGGCTGCCGCTGGAGTGGCAGCCCATGGACGTGTTTGCGGGCCTGCCGCCCCCGCTCAAGTAAGCGAATCCAGCGTGGTCGTGCGCAAGCCTGCCGCACGCGCCTGCGCCAGAAAGCCCTGGCCTGCCGCCTCAAAGCCGGTGACCGGGCTCATACAGTCAGTCAGCAGTACCGTGGCCTGCAAGCGCTCGGCCGGCAGTTCCGCCATCAGATCCCCCACCGAGGCAGCGACGCAGTGACTCAGCGCCTCACCCGCTACTAAAAGCGTAGCAACTTGCGTAGACAGGGTGCGTATCAGGGGCTTGTTGAGCAAGGTTCTTTCGTCGTCAGCGCGCGGCACTTCGGCCTTGAAGGCACTGTACTGTTCGGTCATGGGGTTCTGGCCCTTGAGCACCTTGTGGCAGTTGCGTCCGGTGCTCTGCTCCCAGTGCGCAATCGCTGCGCTGAGCCCGCTGTGGATGTTGTGGCCCCAGGTGCCCAGCACGCAGTGCACCGGCCAGACGATGAGCTGGCGCTGTCCCGTGGCCTCCAGCGCCTGCAGGTAGGCCAGTACTTCGGCCGTCTTGTCGGCATGGCGCGGGCGGAAGGTACCGGCCTGCACATCGGCCTCGCGAATCAGCGTGAACGGTGCCACCGTGCCGCCATCCGCCTGCTGCCAAAAGGTGGTGCGCTCCACGCCCACGCTGGCGTGGGAGTCCAGCGTGACGGTGAGGCTTTGCACCTGGGTCGCATGCGTGGTCAGCCAGGCGGCGAGCCGGTCCATGTCAGCATTGGCGCCGGGCACCGGCAAGGCTGCACCCGGAATGTCCAGAAAGTCGTTTTGCGGGTCAATGACCAGCAGGTCGTAAGGCGTCATGGTCGGGGTTCACTCGGGGTCGTCGGATTGCAAGGCCCACTGCACATGCTCTTGCACCAGTGGGTCCGGGTGGTTGGTACGGCGTTGCAAGGACTGGACCATGGTGGCGCGCTGCACCGCACTCAAGCCCGTGCCATGCAGCGCATTGCCCAGGGCCACCGCCACATTGCGCAACCAACGCACGTGGCCGATGCGGCGGATCGGGCTGCCTTCGGTGTGCTTCAAAAACGTGTCTTCGGTCCAATCCAGCAGCGTGGCCAGTTGCTCACCGGCCAGGCCCTCGCGGGCGTCAAAGTCGGGCAGGCTGCTGCGCTGGGCAAACTTGTTCCAGGGGCAGACCAGCTGGCAGTCGTCGCAGCCGTAAATACGGTTGCCGATCAGCACCCGCATCTCCAATGGAATCGGGCCGGCGTGCTCGATGGTCAGGTAGGAAATGCAACGCCGCGCATCGAGCCGGTGCGGCGCGAGGATGGCCTGCGTGGGGCAAGCGCTGATACAGGCGCTGCAGCTGCCGCAGTGCGGCTCTACCGGTGCGCTGGCGGGCAGCGCCACGTCCACATAGATCTCGCCCAAGAAGAACATGGAGCCGGCCTCGCGGTTGAGCAGCAGCGTGTGTTTGCCGCGCCAGCCCTGGCCGCTGCGCGAGGCCAGCTCGGCCTCCAGCACCGGGGCCGAATCGGTGAACACGCGGTAGCCCAACGGGCCCATGTGGGCCGACAGCTGGTCGGCCAGTTTTTGCAGGCGGTTGCGCAGCACCTTGTGGTAGTCCCGCCCCCGCGCATAGAGCGACACAATACCCTCACCGGGGCGCTGCAGGCGCGCCAGCTCGGTGTCCTGCCAGCCCGGCTCGGTGGCCTGTGGCAGGTAGTCCATGCGCGCGGTGATGACGCTCACCGTGCCGGGCACCAGCTCGGCCGGGCGGGCGCGTTTGAGGCCGTGTTGGGCCATATAGCCCATGTCACCGTGGAAACCGTGCGACAACCAGGCCAATAAACCGGCCTCGGCGGACGACAAATCCACACCGGCCACGCCAATTTGGGAGAATCCAAGTTCCCGGGCCCAGGCCCGCACCTGCGCCACCAGCTGGTCGCCACTGAATTGAGCCTTGTCTTGCACGCTGTTGATCGTCACCACCCCATTGTAGAAAGCGCCACCCTGGTGTGGCCGGACGAAGCCGCTACCCAATCCTTTGCGCAGCACTGGGCCACGCAGCCTGCGCTGGCCAATGCCTTTGTGGCCCTGCATGGTGACCTGGGCGCTGGCAAGACCACACTGGTGCGCCACCTGCTGCAGGCGCTGGGCGTGACGGGCCGCATCAAGAGCCCCACCTACACCGTGGTGGAACCCTACGAGCTGGATGCGCTCAACATCTGGCACTTTGACTTCTACCGCTTCAACGACCCGCGCGAGTGGGAGGAAGCGGGCTTTCGTGACATCTTTGCCAGCCCTGGCCTGAAACTGGCCGAGTGGCCCGAAAAAGCCGCCGGTGTGCTTCCGGTGGCCGATGTGGACCTGCACATCCGCACACGGGACGACAGCAGCCGCAGCGTCACGCTGCAGGCCCACACCGCAGCGGGGCAGGCATTGCTGCAAGGGTTGCCGGGGGCAACCGCATGAAACGACGCACCCTGTTGCAAGCTGGCAGCGTGGTGCTCACGCTCGGTGCGGCCCACCTGGCGCGCGGCGCCACCATCATGACAGTGCGCGTGTGGCCCGCGCCCGAGTACTCGCGCGTCACCATCGAATCCGACGCGGCCTTGACCGCCAAACAAACCTTTGTGCCCAGCCCGCCACGCCTGGCAGTGGACATTGAAGGCATTACGCTCAACCCCGCGCTCAAGGAACTGGTGGCCAAGGTCAAGGCCGACGACCCCAATATTGCGGGCATCCGCGTGGGGCAGTTCACGCCCACGGTGGTGCGCCTGGTGGTGGACCTCAAGCACCCTATCAGGCCCCAGGTGTTTTCGCTCGCACCGGTGGCGGCCTACCAGCACCGGTTGGTGTTTGACCTCTACCCGGTGGACGAAGTGGACCCGCTGGAAGGCCTGATTGCTGACCGACTCAAGGACACGGCACCCAAGCCCGCCGCCGCCGCAAGCAAGCCTGCCGCCGACCCGCTGGATGCGCTGATTGCCCAGCACACACAGCGCCCCGCCTCCAGTGCGGCGGTGGCAGCAGGCCCCAACGCTCCTAAAACAGGAGCTACTCGCGCAGATTCCACGGGGGCTACAGGCCTAAATGGCACTAAACCGCCAGCACCTGCCGCCCCCGGAAGCGCCACCGAACGCCTGATCATCATTGCCCTGGACCCCGGCCATGGCGGCGAAGACCCCGGCGCGGTGGGGCCTGGCGGCACCAAAGAAAAAGACGTGGTGCTCAAACTGGCCCACCTGCTACGCGAGCGCATCAACAACGCCACCGTGAACGGCAGCGCCATGCGCGCCTACCTGACGCGCGATGCCGACTTCTTTGTGCCACTTGGCACGCGCGTGCAGAAGGCGCGTCGCGTGCAGGCCGACCTGTTTGTGAGCCTGCATGCCGACGCCTTCTTCACCCCCGACCCGCAGGGTGCCAGCGTGTTTGCACTGAGCCAGGGCGGTGCATCCAGCAGCGCCGCGCGCTGGATGGCGGCCAAGGAAAACAAGGCGGATTTGATTGGCGGCCTGAACGTGAAGGCCAAGGACGCTACCGTGCAGCGCGCCCTGCTGGACATGAGCACCACCGCCCAGATCAACGACAGCCTCAAGCTCGGCAGCAACCTGCTGGGCGAAATCAAACGCGTGGGCAAGCTGCACAAGCCCAAAGTGGAGCAAGCGTCTTTTGCCGTCCTCAAGGCCCCCGACATCCCCAGCGTGCTGGTGGAGGCCGCCTTCATCAGCAACCCCAGTGAAGAGGTCAAACTCAACAGCGAGGCCTACCAGAACCAGCTGGCCGATGCGCTGATGCGCGGCATCCTGGCTTACTTCGCCAAGAACCCGCCGTTGGCGCGCAACCGGACGACGAGTTGAAGGAGCGCCTCGGCCAGAATCGAAATGGCTGTCAAATCACCGCTTGATTGGGCCATTGAACCTAAGGACTAACCCTAGACTGGTTGTTTCATCAACGCAGCGGAAGGGAGGTCGTCATGGTCCAGGCAGGGGGTATAGAAACACCGGTCGTTCATTCTGAGAATTTGCCATTTCGGGTGGAGATTGCATCCGACGCACACATGGACGGCGTGATCCAGCTGCGCGCAGCCTCCTACGGCAAACACCTCCCCGAACTCGGCGCCAAGCTGCGCGAAGCGGAGGCCGCCGACTTTGAGGTGGGCTGCGAAGTGTTCGTCGCCACGTCCAAGCTCGACGGCAGCGTACTCGGCACCTTGCGCACCCATGCCAACATCATGAAGGCTCTGCCACTGCAACACTCGCTGCAGCTGCCCACTCGCTTTAGCGCAAGCCGCATGGTGGAGACCACGCGCCTGTGCATCAAGGGCAACCCCCATTCTTCCGTGGTGCGCAGCGCCCTGTTCAAGGCTTTGCACCGCTATTGCCTGGACCAAAACGTGGACTGGATGATGGCCGCAGGCCGCCGGCCCGTGGACCGGATTTACGACAGCCTGCACTTCCAGGATGTGGGCGTGGCCCGCAGCTTTTACCCCATGGCCCATGCCAACGGGGTGCCCCACCGCGTGATGTGCCTGGACCCGCAAGACGTCCAGCCCCTGTGGCTGGAGTCGCAGCACAACCTGTACCGCTTCTTCTTTGAAACGCAGCATCCGGATATCGACCTGTCAGGGGCCAAGTCCATCCGCTTCAACTGGCAATGCCCCGCGGTGCAGGCCGCACCCGCTTCGACCGTCCCCTCGCACGGTGGCGTTCCCGCCAACCAAAACTGGGCCAAGGGAGCGGCCTTGGCCCACTGAAGACACACCAGCACCAAGCGCTGCTCAATGCCGATCGTCGCGCCGCGAGTCCTGGAACAGGGACAGCGTGGCGTCTGCTTGGGTTTGCAGTTGTTTAACAAAAGCCAGGATCTCCGGATCCTGGATGAAGTCGGCACCGCTGCTGGCAGCCAGGATTTTTTCTGGCTCCACCGGTTTGCTGATGCCATAGCCTTGGGCATAGTCGATGCCGGCGTCTACCAGCGCGCGGATGGTGAGCAGGTCTTCGGCAAACTCACCGACAGACTTCATGCCCAGGCTGTTCACCAACCCGCCGATTGCCATGATGATGGCCATGCCGGACTGGCTGCGCGCGGCATCCCGTACCAGTGAACCGTCCAGCTTGAGGGCATCCACCGAGAGGCCTTTGAGGTAGCCGAACGAAGAATATCCGGCTCCAAAATCGTCCAACCCCACCTTGGCCCCCATGGAGCGCACGCGGTCGATAAAGCGCTGCATATTGCGCATATCGGTGATGGCCACGGTTTCGGTGATTTCGATGCAGATTTTGGAGAGCGCCTGCGGGTGCTGCTCGAACAGGGCGAACAGCTCGGCCGTGAAAAACTCGTCGTTGAGCGAGCCCCCCGAGAGGTTGACTCCGACAAAGTGGGTGCGCTCCAGGTTCTGGGCGTTGCGCTCCAGCCAATCGATGGCGGTGGTTACCACCCAACGGTCAATGATGGCCGTTTTGCCATGCGCCTCGGCCGCTTCGATGATGGTGGCTGCGGGCACCACCGAGCCATCGGGTTTGCGCAGGCGCACCAGAATCTCGAAGTTCAGCGAGTCAAAGGGGCGACTCAGGGACAACTCCGGCTGCATCACCAAAAACAAACCCTGGGGCGTCTCGCCACGCTCCAGGCAGTTGATCAGGTCTAGCTCGTCCTGGTGCTGCTGGAAGAAGCGGTCACCCGACTCCATCACCACCAGGCGCTGAGTGCTGCGCTTCTTGGCCATGCGACACAGGGTGTCGGCAGCAGACACCACGTCTTTCAGCGGTGACTGCCCAAAACGCGCCATGCCCACCAGCCCCCCGGACACATCCAGCGAAAAACTCTGGTTGTCGATCTGAAACGGCGTGGAGCCGATCAACATGGCAATGCTGTTGCAGCTGGCCTCGCTGTCTTCCATGCTGGCGCGGGAGAACACGATCACAAACTCGTCTCCGCCAATCCGGGCCAATTTATCCTTGCGCTGCAGCACACTGCCCATGCGCTCGGCCACCTGCTTCAGCACATTATCTCCGGCCGTATGCCCGTACAGGTCATTGATGAGCTTGAAGCGGTCCAGGTCAAAGTAGGCCAAGGCGCTGGGCTGGTAGTCCGGCTTTTCAGCTTCCAGCGCCAGGCCGCGCAGGTTCAGGCAGCCCGTCAACGGGTCGTGGCTGGCCAGGTACTCCAGGCGCTGCGTGGCCAACACGCGTTCTGTGATGTCCTGCAAGGAGCATTCGATGGTGTTGCCATCCACCGTCGACGCATTGATGGCAAACCAGCTCGGCTCCCCGGCGCGCGGCAGCAAGGTCTGCGTTTGCAGGTCCACCGAGGTGCTGTGCCGAGCGCTGTGCAGCGCCAGCACTTGCTCCACCACCGCCCCATCAAACCAGTCCTTCAAACCCATTGGCTCCACCTGGGCGGTGCGCCGCAACATGGCGTGGAAGGCCGGGTTGGCTTTGATGATTGTCTGGCCCCGCCCGATGGTGAACAGGCCCACCGGGGAGTCCTGGTACGCCGCCTCCAGCAGCTTCTGGGCGCGCTGGTTCTGCAAGCGGTGGAAACGCATGTGCTCGGCCACCGCCGCCGAGGCCAGCAGGGCCGAGGCAATCGCGGCGGTCACGCTGTTGAGCCCAGCCATCAAGGAGCGCTGCCCCGTGGCCGCAGCCACCACCTCGTTCATGCTGGCGACCAGCGTCACCGTGATGGAGGCGGCGTACCAGCCCGCCACGCGCGAATGGGTGTGGCGCAAAATCTTGACGAGATAAAAAATCATCACGACCACCACCGACACGGTGGCGGCCCAGAGGAGGGGCAGCGTGCGTTCAAACGAAAAGAATGCGCAGAAGACGATGACCAGCAGCGCGCTGAGCTGATGCAAGGTCAATGCCCAGCTCGCCTTGATTTCTTTCAGCTCGTCCTTGAACAAAAGACTGAACAAGCCGATCGTCATGGCGTAATACATGCACACGGTCCATTGACGTGCCAACACCAGATAGGCGGGCTGGATGGCATAGCCAAAAATCTCAAAATCGGTCCCAGCGGAAATGCCCGCCATACGCATATTGAGCAGCAACCAGCCGACGAAAGTCCAATACAAACCGCTGCGATTCACCAAAGCCGTGAGCAACATAAAAATTGCCAACACGCCAATACCCGCTTCCAGCATCACCCCCGTCTTCTTATGGGCCAATTGGGCTCCAGCTAAGGCGCCCGCCTCCCACAGGTCCGCCGAAATCCTGGCCGGACCGCGGTATGCCGACTGACAGACTAACGACAGGGAGTCCTCTCGCAACGGCAGGCGAAGCGCAAAGCCCGCACGACTGGCGCGCAACGCACCGCTCACAGCGAAACGATCCCCCTCACCCAGCAACTGTCCTGTCTGTCCATCCCAGCAAGCCAGCCGCATGGCATGACGGGATGGGAAATCAAGATCCGATACCTGACCTAGGGCCTGTGCCGGCAACTCCAGGGTGAACCAGAAATGCTGTAACGAAAGGCGCGTTTCAACGGCACTGGACTCCGACATTGCCGATAAACGCAGATGTATCTCCATCGGTGTTGCCGTGCCCAATGGCTGCGTTTCCTCCCATACACGCAAAGGTACCGGGTGTCCTTTGGTCGACTCGTTCCACCCCAGTTGCCAGAGCAGGGCAATGCCAGCAAGAGCCACCAGTACCGCCGGAAACACCCAAGTGACCAGGTAAACCAATAGATTTCCAACAACTTTTTTCACGACGTTTTTCTTGGTTAGTTAGACGCGAAACACTGGGATAGGCAGGGCTACAAGCTAGAAATGCGCCACCTCTGCCCCGATAGGCATTGCATCCGTCATACGGTCGATTTAACGCTCGATTTCAACACGCCTCCGATGACAAACAAACCCGGAATCAGAATCATCGCCCAGATAATTTTGTCCAAATTTTCCTTAACCCATGGGAAGCTGCCAAAAAAGTAACCTGCGGTGCAAATGCCTAGTACCCACAGCACCGCACCTGCAATATTGAACAGCGTAAATTTACTGCGACTCATCTGCGCCACGCCGCCCACAAAAGGCACAAAAGTACGCAAAAACGGCATAAACCGCGCCGCAATGATGGTGAAACCGCCGTGGGTTTCATAGAAGGCGTGCGCCTTGTCAAAGGCTGCCTTGTTGAAAAATCGAGACTGCTCCCACTGGAAGACCTTGGGCCCGAAATATCGCCCGATGGAGTAATTGCACTGGTCGCCAAACACCGCTGCAACCAACAGCACGCCCACAGCTAACGGAAAACTCATGAGCCCCACGCCACACATGGCACCCACGACAAACAGCAGCGAATCGCCAGGCAAGAAGGGCATGACCACCACGCCGGTTTCTACAAACACTATCAAAAATAGCAGCGCATAGACCCAAGCACCATAGTTCTGAACAAAGACCTCAAGGTATTTGTCCACATGCAAAATGAAGTCGAGAAGTGAGGTAATGAGTTCCATGGGCAGCCATTATGTCCGCGGCCTAAAATGCCTGCGTGAACGCCCCACTCCCACCCTCCTTGCGCCGCCCCATCCGCGAACTGCCCGACGAACTCATCAGCCAGATTGCGGCTGGCGAGGTGGTGGAGCGCCCCTCCAGCGTGGTGCGCGAGTTGGTAGACAACGCGCTGGACGCGGGCGCCACCCAGGTGACGCTGCGTCTGTTGGCCGGTGGCGTGCGCCTGATCAGTGTCGAGGACGATGGCCAAGGCATCCTGCGCGATGAACTGCCGATTGCCTTCAAGCGCCACGCCACCAGCAAGATCGGCAACCTGCACGACCTGGAGAGCGTGGCCACCATGGGCTTTCGCGGCGAAGCACTGGCCGCTATCAACTCCATAGCTGATTGCGCAATATTGTCGAGGGCTAGCGGCCTGAATGATGCCTATTTACTGGACGGCCGCACGGGCGAACTAAAGCCTGTGGCGCGCAGCCAGGGCACGACGGTCGAGGTGAAAGAGCTGTTCTACAGCACCCCGGCCCGTCGCAAATTCCTGAAAACCGATGCCACCGAACTGGCCCACTGCATCGAGGCTGTACGCCGCCACGCACTGGCCCGCCCCGATGTGGGCTTTGCCATCTGGCACGAGGGCAAGCTGGTGGAACAATGGCGCAAGTGTGAACACGCCGACCCGCTGGCCGCCCTCGACCAGCGCCTCTCCGACGTGCTGGGCCCCGAGTTTCTGGCGCAGAGCGTGCGCGTGGACTGGCACAGCAGCCAAGCCAACGAATACGGCCAGCCCGCGCTGCGCGTCTGGGGCCGTGCCGGCGTACCCGACGCCGCCCGCTCCCGCGCCGACCAGCAGTTCTGCTACGTAAACGGCCGCTTTGTGCGCGACAAGGTGCTGACCCATGCCGCGCGCAGCGCCTATGAAGACGTGCTGCACGGCAACCGCCAGCCGGTTTATGCGCTCTACGTGGCGATGGACCCCACGCGCGTGGACGTGAACGTGCACCCCACCAAGATCGAGGTGCGCTTCCGCGACAGCCGCGAAGTGCACCAAGCGGTGCGCCACGCGGTGGAAGACACCCTGGCGGCACCCCGCGCCGCTGCAGCGGTTGGCGCCACGGCTGGGCAGACGCAGGCTCCCAGCTTGTTTGGCAGCACCGGTGAGGCAACCACCCTGCCCGCACCGGTAATTTATGTGCCAAATAGGCCTGCAGCCCCCATGTACAGTGCGCAACCAGCTATCAAATTTGAAGCAGATTCGGGTTTGATAGGCCACCGCGTCAGCGATGTAGGTGCCCTCTGGCAACGCCAGCCCACACCCCAAGAAGGCTGGGCGGCACAGGGCTTTGCGCAGGTAAAGGGGGAGCCCGCACAGCGAGCGGAGGACACGGAGCAAAGCCCTGTGCCGCCCAGCCGTCCAGCGAGCGAAAACCAAGTCTGGCCCCTAGGCCGCGCCATCGCCCAACTGCAAGGCGTCTACATCCTGGCCGAGAACACCCAAGGCCTGGTCATCGTGGACATGCACGCCGCCCATGAGCGCATCGTCTACGAACGCCTTAAAACGCAGATCAGCCTCACCGCACCCGATGGCTCGGTGCATCCGCTGGCCAGCCAACCACTCTTGATTCCCGCCACCTTCGCCGCCACCCCCGACGAAGTGGCCACCGCTGAGGCCCATGTCGCCACGCTGAACACACTAGGCCTGGAGATCAGCCCCTTCTCGCCCAAGACCCTGGCCGTGCGCGCCGTGCCCACCACGCTGGCCCAGGGCGACGCGGTGGAACTGGCGCGCAGCGTGCTGGCCGAACTGGCCCAGCACGACGCCAGCACCGTCATCCAGCGCGCACAAAACGAAATATTGGGCACCATGGCCTGCCACGGCGCCGTGCGCGCCAACCGCAAGCTCACGCTTGAAGAGATGAACGCCCTGCTGCGCGACATGGAAGCCACCGAACGCAGCGACCAATGCAACCATGGCCGCCCCACCTGGCGCCAGCTATCCCTCAAAGAGCTGGACACGCTGTTTCTGCGGGGGCGCTGACCACGCGCGCCCTGCCCTGCAGCTGAATGCTGGGCAAGTGGGACGAGGCCCGGTTGCTGGCGTTGCTGCCAACCCACGGCACTGCTACGCGCTCGGGGAATATAGAAAGTTGGGAGGACAGGCCGCATAATCGTTGCAACTTTGACTTGCATCGAGTCTTAGCCCTGTACGAACGGCCCCATTGCCTTTATCTTCCGTAGGCTGACCCGGGGCGTGTTTGTCCCTGCTCCAGGAGCTTGTCTTTTGAACGCTGTTGCACCCCAAACCAACCCCTGGGAAAATTTGCGCGGGATGCGAAACCAGCTGCTGGTGCTGGCGGCAGTCCTGTTGCTCCTGCTGTGGGTCGAGGTGCCGGACAGCCTGCGCGGCATCGCGGGGTATGAGCCTTTGCACTCCCTGCTAGAGATCATCGCCGTTGTGGTGTCCGGACTGATTTTTGCGACGGTTTGGAACGCACAAGCCCACAAGGCATCGGGCAGCATGCCCCTGCTGGCCTACACCTTTTTGGGTGTGGCACTGCTGGACTTCTCACACCTGATGTCTTTCAAGGGCATGCCGCTGTATGTCACGCCCAGCGACCCGGAGAAAGCCATCAACTTCTGGTTGGCTGCGCGACTGCTTGCCGCCGTCGGCCTGTTGCTGGTCGCCGCCCTGCCCTGGAAGCCCTTGCGCCGCCCCCTGCATCGTTATGGCCTGCTGGCAGGCGTGCTGGCATTTGTGGTGTTGGCACACTGGGTGTTCCTGTTCCATCCAAGTACCATGCCACGTACCTTTATCGCAGGCAGTGGGCTGACGGCACTCAAGGTCCGTCTGGAATACGGCCTGATAGGCCTGCACCTGTTGGCGGCAGTCTTTCTGCTGAAGCGCAGGCGCACTGAACCCGGCCCGCACCTCACGGCACTGCTGGGTGCGGTGCTGACCATGGCCATGAGCGAGCTGTTCTTCACGATGTACGCCAGCGTGACAGACCTGTTCAATTTGGCCGGCCATGTGTACAAGGTAATCGCTTACCTGTTCCTCTACCAGAGCATCTTTGTCGCGACCGTACAGCGCCCCTACCAGGCGCTGGATGCGGTTCAGAGCAGCCTCAAAGCCACGCTGGAAGCGATTCCCGACATGATTTTCGAGATGGAGCTCAACGGCACTTACTACAGCTACCACACCCCCCAGATTGACCTGTTGGGCATAGCGGCCACCACGCTGGTAGGGAAAAACGTGCGGGACGTCATGCCCCGCGCCTCCGCCGACACCGTACTTGCGGCCCTAAAAGAGGCCATGGACAAGGGCCGCTCCAGCGGGTATTTGGTCAAGTTGCGCTTGCGTGACGGCTGGCGATGGTTTGAACTCACAGCCGCACGCAAGGCGCTGGAAGCCGATGCTGAACCACGACTCATTGTGCTGACCAGGGATGTCACTGAACGCATGGAGTCAGAGCAGCAACTCAAACTGCTGGGAACGGCCATGGCAGACCTCAACGACATTGTGCTGATCACGGAAGCCGAGCCCTTGCACGGTGCGGGCCCGCGCATCGTGTTTGTGAACGAGGCGTTTGAGCGCAAGACCGGGTACACCCGGGAAGAGGTTTTAGGCAAGACACCCCGCATCCTGCAGGGCCCCCATACCGACCGCGCCGTGTTGGACCAGATCCGCCAAAGCCTGCAGCACTGGAAATCAATCCACGCCGAGCTGATCAACTACAGCAAAAGCGGCGAGGAATTCTGGGTGGAGCTCAATATTGCCCCCATCGCCGACAGCACGGGCTGGTTTACCCACTGGGTCTCTGTACAACGTGACGTGACGGAGCGCGTCCGGGCGAAAAATGCCTTGCAGGCGTCCCTGCAACACACCCAGGCCATTCTGGACAACATGGCCGATGGCGTCGTCACCATCGGCCCGGATGGGTTGGTCAGAACGTTCAACAAAGCCGCAAGTGCCATGTTCGGCTACAACGCCGACGAAGTGGTGGGGCGCAATGTGTCCATGCTGATGCCCGAGCCCCACCGCAGCCAGCATGACGGCTACCTCGAACACTACCGGCAGACAGGCGAAGAACGGGTACTTGGCAAACCCCGCGAACTGGAGGGCAGGCGCAAAGACGGCAGCACCTTCCCCATGAACCTCTCGGTATCGCAAACCATACATCTGGGCGAAGCGACCTTCATTGGCCTGGTGCGTGACATTACCCAGCGACGCTCCGATGAGGAAGAAATCCGCAGGCTGGCGTTTTACGATGGCCTGACCGGCCTGCCCAACCGCCGCCTGCTGGCCGACCATCTGCGCCATGCGCTGGCCGCTTCCAGTCGTAGCGGGTTGTATGGTGCAGTGATGTTCCTGGACCTGGACCACTTCAAACAGGTCAACGACACCCAGGGGCATGCAGTGGGTGATGACCTGCTCCAGCAAGTGGCCACCCGTCTGCAAATGGCCGTGCGCGAGGGTGACACCGTGGCCCGCTTGGGTGGTGATGAATTCGTGTTGGTGCTGGAAAATCTCAGTGCCAAACACGATGAGGCAGCTGCGCGTGCGGAAGTAGTCGCCCATAAGATCTTGCACTTGTTGGCCGAACCCTGCAGCCTGCAGGGCAAGCCCCACGTGGCAACGACCAGTGTAGGCATCGCCTTGTTTGTGGAAAACAGCAAAAGTTATGACGACTTGCTCAAGGAGGCCGATGCCGCGCTCTATCAGGCCAAGGCCGCGGGGCGCAACACCTTCTGCTTTTTTGACCCCGCTATGCAGGCCAAGGCGGTGGAGCGCAGCCAGATGGAAGAAGAAATTCGCCATGGTCTCCTAGCGCAAGAGTTTGTGCTGTTCTACCAACTGCAAGTGGACCCGCACGGCGGCAGCCTGGGGGTGGAGGCACTGATCCGGTGGCAGCACCCCCAGCGAGGCATGGTGTCGCCCGCTCACTTCATTCCATTGGCTGAGGAGACCGGCCTGATATTGCCGCTGGGCCAGTGGGTGCTTGAGACCGCTTGCCAGCAGTTGGCCCGCTGGGCCCAAGACCCTTGCACCGCCCACCTGACGATCGCCGTCAATGTAAGCGCTGCCCAGTTTGCACAAGCTGACTTTGTGGCACAGGTCGAGCACGCCTTGACCACCTCCAACGCGCCACCGGAACGGCTGAAGCTGGAACTGACGGAAAGCACATTGGCCGCCAATGTGGAAGACCTGGTCCTGAAGATGAGTGCCCTGCGCCAGCACGGCGTGAGCTTCTCGCTGGACGATTTCGGCACCGGCTATTCCTCACTGGCATACCTCAAGCGCCTGCCGCTGCAGCAACTCAAGATTGACCAGGGCTTTGTGCGCGACCTGCTGACCGACCCCAACGACGCCACCATCGCCCGCACCATCATCTCGCTGGGCCATAGCCTGGGGCTGGTGGTGATTGCCGAGGGGGTAGAGGACGAAGGCCAACGCCAAGCCCTGGCAAGCATGGGATGTGATGCTTACCAGGGCTACTATTTCGGCAAGCCGCTGCCGGTCGACACCCTCGAAGCGGGGCTGCGCAACAAGGTGTAGTCCACCTAGTACTTCAGCGCCGTACTCTTACCCCAGAACACCCGGTACGCAAACACCGTGTAGCCGATGATGACCGGCAGCACGACCACGGTGCCATAGAAGATGACCAGCAAAGCCTCGGGCGCGCTGGCGGCGTTCCAAATGGTGAGTTTGTCCACCACCAGCCACGGGAACAAGCTGTAGGCCAGGCCATAAAAGGCCAACAAAAAAATCCCTACGGTGCTGGCAAAGGGCACGGCTGCGCCGTACTGGTTGGCTTGCGCCAGACGCGTGGGCAGGCGCTTCAGGCTGCGCGCAATCACCACAAACAGCGCAACCGTCGTGGCCGGAATCGGCAGCAGCATCACCACATTGGGAAAGCTGAACCATTTGTCAAAAATGCGCGGGCTGACCCAGGGTGTGGCCAGTGAAATGGCAACCACACCAGCGGCCGTGAGCCACAGGCTGGCCTGGGCCCAGCGCACGGCCTTCATTTGCAGCGCACCTTCCGTCTTCATGATCAGCCAACCCGCGCCCAGCAAGCAGTAGGCTGCCACCAGGCACAGGCCAATCAACGCATTGAAGAGTTGACTGCCCCAGTCGCGGCCAAAACCGGTGACCAGCCCGCCCAGCATGAAACCCTGCGACCAGCCCGCCAACAGTGAACCGGCATAGAACGCACGGTCCCACAAAGGCTTGTGCTCCGCCCGCGCTTTCACCCGAAAGTCAAACGCCACACCGCGCAGCGTCAGCCCAAACAGCATCAGCGCCACCGGCAGATACAAGGCTCCCAGAATGACGCCGTGCGCCATGGGAAACGCCACCAGCAACACGCCCACTCCCAGCACCAGCCAGGTTTCGTTGGCGTCCCAAAAGGGGCCGATACTGGCAATCATGGTGTCCTTCTGCGCCTCGTCATCGGCCCGGCGCAGCAGCACGCCCACCCCCAGGTCGTAGCCATCCAGAATCACATAGGCCAGCATGGCCAAGGCCATCACCAGGGCAAACACCAGAGGCAGCCAGCCTGCGGGTTGGCTCAGGTCGGGCAGGGTCAGCAGGTGGTTGGGTTCAAGCACGGGTAGCCTCCATCTCGGTTGTGGCCGCTTTGCGTGCCAGATAAAACACCACCCGCACATAGGCGAACAGCAAGACGGTGTACAGCGTGAGGTACATGGCCAGCGTGAGTGCGATATTGCCGGCGGGCACCGTGGATGCGGCTTGCGCCGTGGTCAGCACGCCGTACACCAGCCAGGGCTGACGGCCAATCTCGGTCACGTACCAGCCTGCCAGCAACGCCACCCAGCCAGAGAAAGTCATGGCCACCAGCACGCGTGCCAACCACGGCTGCAAGCCGCGCTTGCGCACCTGCCACACCGCCAGCCAACTCATGCCCAACATCAGCAGGCCCACCCCCACCATCACCCGGAAGGCCCAGAACACCGGTGCCACGGGTGGGTGTTTGTCACCAAATTCCTTGATGCCTTTGATTTCTCCATTCCAGTCATGCGTGAGGTAGAACGACGCGAGTTTGGGAATGGCGATTTCGAATTTGTTGGCTTGGCTGGCCTGGTCCGGCAACGCGAACACCACCGCAGGCGCACCCTTTTGGGTGTCCCAAATACCCTCCATGGCCGCCAGCTTGGCGGGCTGGTGTTGCAGGGTGTTCAGGCCGTGCAGGTCGCCCACCACAATTTGCAGCGGTATCAGCACGGCCGCCACATACAGCCCCGTGCGCAAGGACGCCTGCACGGTCGCGCCTTTGTCGCCCAAGAGCCAGCGGTAAGCGCTGAGGCCTGCCAGCAAAAAGGCCACGGTGAGACCCGAGGCGATCAGCATGTGCGTCATCCGGTAGGGGAAGGACGGGTTAAAGATCACTTCCATCCAACTCGTCACATGCGCTTGGCCGTTGATCATCTCGAAGCCCGCGGGGGTGTGCATCCAGGAGTTGAGCGCCAGAATCCAGAAGGCGGACGCCGTGGTCCCGGCAGCCACCAAAAAGGTGGCGATGGTGTGCACCCGCTCACTCACCCGCCCCCGGCCGAACAGCATGATGCCCAGCATGGTGGCCTCCAGGAAGAACGCGGTGAGCACCTCGTAGGCCAAGAGCGGCCCGGCCACATTGCCCACCGTGTTCATGAAGCCCGGCCAGTTGGTGCCAAACTGGAAACTCATGGTGATGCCACTCACCACACCGAGCGCAAAGGTCAGTGCAAACACCTTGACCCAGAACTGGTAGGCATCCATCCAACGCTGCTGCCCCGTGGCGTTGAAGCGGGTTTTAAAAAACAACAACACCCAGCCCATGCCGATGCTGAGGGTGGGAAACAGGATGTGGAAACTGATATTGGCCGCGAACTGGATACGCGCCAGCACGATGGGGTCAAAGCTGTCCATGGTCCACTCCATCGGTGTCGGACTTGGCGGGAGTGAACACACTCTTCACCCGGTCTTTCATCTCCAGCAATTTTTGCACCTTGGCCCCCAACTGCATCAGGCTGGCCAGCGTGGTCGAGTCCATCTTTTGCACATCGTCCAGCCAGTCCGTCATCAGCTCGATGAAGGCGTGCATCTGTTTCATGCGCTCCTGGGCGTGGATGTCTTCGGCCACACTGGGCTGCTCCATCAGCGCGTCACGCAGCATGGAGAGCGTCGGATCAATCTCGCGCTTGCGCCGCTCCGCCGCCAGCGTGCGAAAGATGGCCCACACGTCCTCGGGTGCCTGAAAGTATTCGCGCCGGTCATTGGGCTGGTGGATCAGCCGCACCAGGTTCCACGACTGCAACTCTTTGAGCCCCATGCTCACGTTGGAGCGGGAAAAGGTAAGCGCCTCCCCTATCTCGTCCGCATTCAGCGGCTTGGCCGACACATACAACAGCGCGTAAATCTGGCCCACCGTGCGGTTGATGCCCCAGCGGCTGCCCATTTCGCCAAAGTGCAGCACAAAGCGCTGCGTGAGCGGAGGTAGGTTCATGGTTCTGGTCTTTCCTGAATTTTCAGTATTTTCTGAAATTTCAGGAATTCATGAAGATCAGGAAAAAATTATTGACCTATCTCAAGGGATATTCCAGACCTCAATTCAGCATGACTTGGCGCGCAGCTCGGCCAGAGTGATGCCGGGGCGGGTGGGCAGCGCAAGCCGCTGCGCGAAGTCTTGGGTTGTCATGCGCGCTGCGATTGTGCGACGGTTGACCTGCATCAAACTTCCCGCAGGCGAATTTCGCAGGTCGGCCCGGATAATTTCGGCATGACGTCTGCCACTGTAAACACTGCCCTGCGCACTCCCGAATTGCTGGCCCCCGCAGGCTCTTTGGCCATGCTGCAAACCGCACTTGCGTTTGGCGCCACGGCGGTGTACGCCGGCCAACCGCGTTACAGCTTGCGCGTGCGCAACAACGATTTCGGCAGCCTGGACGTGCTGCGCGCGGGCATTGAGCACACCCACGCCCTGGGCAAGAAGTTCTACCTAGTCTCCAACATCTTCCCACACGGCAACAAGACCCAGAGCTATGTAAAAAACATGCAGCCAGTGATTGACCTGAAGCCCGACGCGATGATCATGTCCGACCCCGGCCTCATCATGCTGGCGCGTGAGGCTTGGCCCGACATGGAGATTCACCTCTCGGTGCAGGCCAACACGGTGAATGCGGCGGCGGTGAAGTTCTGGAGCAAGGTGGGCATCCGCCGGGTGATCCTCTCGCGCGAGTTGTCACTGGACCAGGTGGCGCAGATCCGTCAGGACTGCCCGGACACCGAACTGGAAGTGTTTGTGCACGGCGCGCTGTGCATCGCGTATTCGGGCCGCTGCCTGCTCTCGGGCTACTTCAACCACCGCGATGCCAACCAGGGCAGTTGCACCAACTCCTGCCGCTGGGACTACAAAACCCACACCGCGCAAGTGGACGCCAGTGGTGATGTGCTCTCGCCGCCTCCCGCCGGCCACGCCTGCGGACAGGGCAGCAGTGTGCCTGCCGAAGCCCAGCAGAGCATTGCCTACCTGCTGGAAGAAAGCCAACGCCCCGGCCAGTACATGCCCATCGAGGAAGACGAGCACGGCACCTACGTCATGAACTCCAAAGACCTGCGCGCCATCGAGCACGTGCAGCGCCTGGTGGAAATCGGGGTGGACTCGCTCAAGATCGAGGGCCGCACCAAGAGCCCGTATTACGTGGCCCGCACCGCGCAGGCCTACCGCGCCGCCATTGACGACGCTGTGGCCGGCCGGTCGCTCAACCCCGAGCTGCTGGGCCAGCTCGAAGGTCTGGCCAACCGGGGTTACACCAGTGGCTTCTTCCTGCGCCACACGCCCGAAGCTACGCAGAACTATTTGCGCGGCTACTCCGAGAGCGGCCGCAGTTTGTATGTGGGCGATGTGCTGGCCTTTGATGCGGAGCGCGGACTGGCGCAAGTGAATGTGCGCAACAAATTTTCCGTGGGCGACCGGCTGGAGATCATCCACCCCGCAGGCAACTTCGATGTGACTTTGCAACGCATGGAAAACACAGAGGGCGCGTTCATGGACGTGGCCCCCGGCAGCGGGCACACGGTGTGGGTGGACTTGCCGGAAAAGGCTGTGGGCGCGTTTGTGGCGCGTTATGTGGCAGAAATGGGCGCAGCTGGCGCAGAGTTGCCCGACAGGTCCGCACAACTTCCGGCGCTTGTCCCTGGCTGAGGCGTGGGGCGGCACCCGGGGTTATCCAGACCGGATGACCCGACACAGGCCTAAATAGGTCCAAACGGACTATTGGAGCCCGGAGTCAGGTGAATTACATTTGTTTACAGATCAACCTGTACTGTGCAAAGAGTCACCATGAACTACCAAAAGATATTGGGCGTCGCTGTCATCGGCTTGGCATCGTCTGTGTCGTCCATGGCCGGCAATAGCCTGACCTTCCAAGGTGTCACCTTCAGCACCTACGCCGTGGACAGCGACACGTTGCAATTGACGATAGACAATGCCAATGCGGCTACCGGCAACTGGACTGGCGTGCAGTATCTGAAGGCCTTCGCACTGAAGGACATTGGTGATTTCACTGCGGCATCTGTGGTGAGTGGCCCTTCGTTTTCCTCTGTGGTGGAGGGCAACCAAGAATTGAACGCCAACGGATGCGCAGGTGGTGCGTCTGGCGGTGCCTGTTTCACGTTTTCGCCTTTGGCTGCATTGACCAGCTCCATGAGCTGGACCATCAACTTCACGGCAGCCATTGGCAAGACCCTGGATTTTTCCGCTCCACACCTCAAAGTGGACTTTTACAAGACACTGACGCAAACCAAGAGCACGGGTGATTTGCTGTCCCAAACCCTTCCTGTGACCGCAGTGCCAGAACCCGAAACCTACGCCCTGATGCTGGCAGGATTGGGGCTGTTGGCCACTATCGCACAGCGACGCAAAGCCCGGCAAGGTTGAACCCGGCACACGACACCAAGGGAGCCTAGGCTCCCTTTTTTATTTGTGAATTCCACGCCAGGGAATGCCGTGCATGGGCTGACAATGTTCCACGCATGAAAACCAAATATTTCGCGCAACTGGTTGCGCTGTCCGCCCTGTGGGGCGCGTCTTTTCTGTTCATCCGCATGGCCAGCCCGGTGTTTGGCCCCAATGTGTTAGCCCTGTTGCGTGTGGGCATGGCCACCGCCACCCTGGCCCTGCTGATGCGGGCCATGCGCCAACCCTGGGCCTGGCAGCACTGGCGCACGCTGGCCATCATTGGTGCACTTTCGGTGGCCGCACCCTTTTTGCTGTTTGCCTGGGCTGGGTTGCAGCTGCCCGCGGGCTACAGCGCGCTGCTCAATTCCACGGCCGTGATCTTTGGCATGTTTGCCTCGGCCCGCATGGGGGAAGACACCATCACCATGCGCAAGGTTTTGGGCTGCGTGTGCGGCTTTGCAGGTGTGGCCTTCATCGTGAGCCTGGGGCCGGTGCAACTCTCGGCCAGCGTGGTGCTGGCCGTGGGTGCATGTGTGCTGGCTTCCGCCTGTTACGGCTTTTCTGCCCCCATCACCAAACAGGCAGTGGGCCGCCTGCAGCCGCTGCAAATTGCGGCTGGCATCCACGCGCTGTCGCTGCTCATGCTGCTGCCTGGTGCCGCCTACAGCCTGCCGCAGGCGCAGTTCACGCTCCAGGCGCTGATGGCCGTTGCCGTCATGGGCATCGTCACCTCGGGACTGGCCTACTGGGCCCACCTGCGTATCCTGCGCCATGTCACCCCCGTGGCTGCCATGAGCCCCATCTTCATGGTGCCGGTGTTTGGGGTGCTGTGGGGGCGCCTGTTTCTGGGCGAGGCACTGGGCAGCGGCCTGCTGATCGGCGGCGCATTGGTGCTGCTGGCCAGCGCCCTGATCACCGGTTTCAACCCCCTGCAGCGCTGGCTGGATTTGATCGACGCCAAACCCTGAAACCGCACTGTCATGGCTTGGTCACACGGCGGCACCATCATCCGCCGCTGGTCATTTCAACTCCCAGGGACATTCCATGACACGCATTCGTTTCACCGCCACCGCAGTGGCTTTGTCTGCCGCTGCCTTGCTGGCGGCTTGCGCCAACACCGGCCTGCAGACCCCCGCCTACCCCACGCTGAACGGCGCCAAGCCCTTGGTGATCGGCCACCGCGGTGCCAGCGGCTACCTGCCCGAGCACACCCTGGCCTCGTACAAAAAGGCCGTGGAACTGGGCGCCGACTTCATCGAACCCGATCTGGTCGTCACCAAAGACGGTGAACTGGTGGCCCGCCACGAACCCAACATCACCGCCACCACCGATGTGTCCGCCCGCCCCGAGTTCGCCAGCCGCAAGACCACCCGCAAGGTGGACGGCGTCAACGAGACCGGCTGGTTTGCCACCGACTTCACCCTGGCCGAGCTGCGCACCCTGCGCGCCAAGCAAGCCAATGCCGCCCGCGACAAGTCCTTTGACGGCCAATTCCAGATCCCCACCTTCCGTGAAATTCTGGAGCTCGCCAAGAGCGAAACCACCCGCACAGGCCGCACCATCGGCGTCTACCCTGAAACCAAACACCCCACCTACCACGTGGACGCCGGCCTGCCCATCGAGCCACGCCTGCTGGCCCTGCTGGCCGAGTACGGCTACACCCGCAAAGACTCGCCCGTCATCATTCAGTCCTTCGAGGTGTCCAACCTCAAGGCCTTGCGCAAGCAGACCCAGGTGCGCCTGGTGCAACTGGTGGACGCCGACGATGTGGACGCCAAGGGCAACGTGACCCTGGTGGCCCCTTTCGACAAGCCCTATGACTTTGCCGTGGCCAAAGACGGCCGGACCTTCCCCGACCTGCTGACCCCCAAAGGCCTGGCCGAAGTCAAAACCTATGCCGACGGCATTGGCCCCTGGAAGCCCTACCTGGCCAGCGCCGCCCAAGTGCTGGGCACTGACGGCAAGCCGCGTGACCTGAACGGCGATGGCAAGATCAGCGACGCTGACCGCGTAGCCCTGCCCCCCACCGATGTGGTGAAAAATGCCCACGCCGCAGGCCTGTTTGTGCACCCCTACACCTTCCGCAGCGAGGCCCCCGGCCTGCTGTCCGACTACAAGGGCGACCCCAAAGCCGAGTACAAACGTTTCTTCGCGCTGGGGGTGGACGGCCTGTTCAGCGACTTCCCAGACACCGCGGTGTCGGCACGCGACGGCAAGTAAACACGACGCCCAAGGGCCAAGCCCGCGCCCCTAGAATGGCAGGCCCATGTCTGCCATTCTTCCCCCGTCTTCCCCCTCTCGCCTGCGGCGCACAGGCACCGAACTGGCAGCCTTGTGGCACCTGGCCTGGCCCATCCTGATCGGACAGCTGGCCAATGTGGGCATGTCGGTGGTGGATGTGGCCATGGCCGGCCACGCCTCGGCGCACGACCTGGCCGGCATCTCGCTGGGCGTCTCCATCTGGAACATCACCATCATCACCCTCATGGGGCTGATGATGTCGGTCGCCCCCCTGGTGGCCCACCACGTGGGCGCCCAGGAATTTGACAAGGTGCCGCACCTGGTGCGCCAGGGCCTGTGGAAGGCGCTGGGCGTGGGGTTGTGTGCCATGGTGCTGGTCAACGTGGCCGCGCGGGTGTTTGACCACATGGACATCGAACCCCATGTGCGCGAGGTGGCCAGCGGCTTTGTCTTCATCATCAGCTTTGGCCTGCCGGCTTTCACCTGCTACCGCGTGCTCTACGGCTACAGCGCCAGCCTGAACCAGACCAAACCCATCATGGTGATGTCGCTCGCCGCATTGGCACTGAACGTACTGGTGAACTGGCTGCTGGTGTTTGGCGTGGGGCCTTTCCCGCGCCTGGGCGGGCTGGGCTGCGCCTGGGCCACGCTGCTGTGTGTGTGGCTCAACTTTCTGGGTTTGCTGGTGTGGATGCGGTTTGCACCGGCCTACCGCAGCACCTGGCCGTTTGCCCGCTGGGAATGGCCGCACCCGGAAAAACTGACGGCGCTGTGGAAACTGGGCTTTCCGATTGGCGTGACCTACTTTGCCGAAACCAGTGCCTTCGGCCTTATCGCCCTGCTGATTGCCGAGTTTGGCAGCCGCGAGGTGGCCGCCCACCAGATCGCGCTGAACTTCACCTCCCTGGTCTTCATGGTGCCGCTGAGCCTGGGCATTGCCCTGCTCACGCGCGTGGGCCAGTCGCTGGGCGCGGGCGACCCGGTGGCGGCACGCTTTCGGGCCTGGGTGGGGGTGAACGCCGGCCTGGGTTTTGGCGTGGTATCAGCCATCACCATGGCCCTGTGTGCGCACCAGATTGCCTGGGCCTACACCAATGATGCGGCCGTGGCGGCGCTGGCCGCCAATCTGCTCTTGCTGGCCGCGGCGTTCCAGCTGTCGGACTCGACCCAGGTGGTGGTCAGCTGCGCCATCCGTGGCTACAAGGTCACGCGCAGCCCCATGGTGATCCACCTCACCGCGTTCTGGGGTTTCTCGCTGCCACTGGGCTGCGTGTTGGGCCTGGCGCCGCAGTGGTTGCCCTGGCACCCGGCCCAGGCCATGGGCGCCCAGGGCTTCTGGATCGCACTGGTGGTGGGCCTCACGGTAGCCGCCGTGGGCCTGGTGCTGCTGTTGCGCAAGGTGGCGCTGGACCACCTGCCTGGGCAAGCCCGCAGCATATGAACACCGCCCTGCCCTTCCACATCTGCCTGGCCGGTCCCACCGCCAGTGGCAAAACGGCCGCCGCACTGGCGATTGCAGCACGCCACCCCTGCGAGATCATCAGCGTGGACTCCGCGCTGGTCTTCCGCGGCATGGACATTGGCACGGCCAAGCCCAGCGCCGCCGAGCTGGCCACCGTGCAGCACCACCTCATTGACATCCGCGACCCGCTCAACGCCTACAGCGCCGCCGAGTTTGTACGCGACGCGCAGACGCTCATCTGCGACATCGCCGGGCGCGGCAAGCTGCCACTGCTGGTGGGTGGCACCATGCTGTACTTCAAGGCGTTGTTTGACGGGCTGGACGACATGCCCGCCGCCAACCCCGAGGTGCGCGCCGCGCTGGATGCCGAAGCGGCCGAGAAAGGCTGGCCCGCCATGCATGCCCAGCTCGCTGAGGTGGACCCGATCACCGCCGCGCGCCTGGCCCCGGCCGATAGCCAGCGCATCCAGCGTGCGCTGGAGGTGTACCGCATCTCTGGCCTGCCGCTCTCGCACTTCCATGCGGCCAACGCTGCTATCAAAACAGAAGCTGCTCACGCAGACTCCACGAGGGCTAGAGCCCTTATTTCCTTGGAACCGGCAGACCGCGCCTGGTTGCACGCCCGCATTGCCCAGCGCTTTGACGCCATGCTGGCGCAGGGTTTTCTGGACGAGGTGCAGACCCTGCGCGCACGTGGCGACCTGCACCTGGACCTGCCCAGCGTGCGCTGTGTGGGCTACCGCCAGGCCTGGGAGGCCTTGGACGGCCTGTGGCCCCTGGCCGAACTGCGCGACAAGGGCATCTTCGCGACGCGCCAGCTCGCCAAGCGACAGATCACCTGGCTGCGCTCCATGCCGCAGCGCCGGGTGGTGCCCGCCGATGCACCCGATGCGCTGGCGCAAGTGCTCGCACTGGTAGACAACACACTCGCCCAACGCGCCGCCCCATGACCCTGCGCGTCCAGCACCTCAGCAAGCACTACGGCAGTACGCCGGTGTTTGCCAACGTCTCACTCAACGTCGCGCCCGGCGAGTTTGTCGCCATCGTGGGCGAATCCGGCGTGGGCAAGTCCACCCTGCTCAACTGCATGGCCGGGCTGGACCACTGGGACAGCGGCAGCGTGCAGCTGGCCGGGCACGACCTGGGCAGCCTGAACGATGACGCACGCGCCCTGCTGCGCCGCGAGGCCGTGGGTTTTGTGTTCCAGGCCTTCCATGTGCTGCCGCACCTGGACGTGGCGCAAAACGTGGCGCTGCCCCTGCTGCTGCTGAACCGGCCCGACCCGGCGCGGGTGGAGGCGCTGCTGGAAGCGGTGGGCCTGGGCGGACTGGGTGCGCGCCTGCCCCAGCAGCTCAGCGGTGGGCAGTTGCAGCGGGTGGCCATAGCACGCGCCCTGGTGCACCAGCCCGCCCTGCTGCTGGCCGATGAGCCCACCGGCAACCTGGACCCCACCACCGCCGCCAAGGTGATGGACGCCCTGGTCGCGCAAACCCGCCAGCATGGCACGGCGCTGGTGCTGGTCACCCATTCGCTGGCCGCCACCGCCCAGGCCGACCGCGTGTTGCACCTGCGGGCCGATGGCATGGTGCCACCGTCCTGAGCGGCAAGCCCCTCGGCGAGACCCCTGGCAACACAAGCAAGCGTGCTTGCGCTAGACTGGTTTTCATGGATACACAACGCCGTGCCCACACCAGCCTTCGCACCCTGCTGACCACCACGTTTTGCGCCCTGTGCAGCTTGGCCGCACAGGCCGATTGCAGCCGCCCTATGCAAGTGCCCGTATCAGCCACCGGGCAGAGCGTGATCATCAGCGAGGGCACGATCAGCGGCATTTACCCCGAACTGCTGCGCTCGCTGGGCGGAAAAGACGGCTGCGAATTTGTGCTGAGCCCGATGCCACGGGCGCGCCAAGAGCTGCTGTTTGAAACCGGCAAGGCGGACCTGCTGGTTCCTGCCGTCAAGACCCCGCGGCGCGATGAACACGGCATCTTTGTACCCCTCACCCGCAGCCGGGCCACCATCATTTCGCTTGACGCGCGGCGCGCGCCCTTCAAAAGCATGTATGACCTGCTCGAGCGCAAAGACGTGCGCGTGGTGCTGGTACGCGGCTTTGACTACGGCCAACCCTACCAGGAGCTGGTAGAGGCCCTGCAGCGGCACAACCGGCTGGTGCTGGAGTCAGACCCTCTGGCGGTGGCCCGTGTGCTCAAGGCCAACCCCGGCGATGTCACCATCATGGCGCCGGTGATTTTTGCCGGAGCCATCCAGGACGATGCACGGGTCAGTGACCTGGCGGACAAACTGCGCTTCGACCCGGTTGCCGAGCTGCCGTGGGGCGACAACGGCCTCTACATCTCCAAAAACTCCCTCAGCAAAGAAGACAGCGCCACATTGCTGGCCCTGCTGAATCGCCCGACCGTCGCCAACACGCTGTGGAAGAGTTTTCAAACCTACTACCCCGCCAACCTGCTCAAAGAGAGCATCCGGCCGCGCGACAGCAAGTAGCGCTGCGCGCGGCCTCACCACTGCGGCGCCAGCGCCCCGTCCACCAGCCGGTAACCACGTGTGCCCATGGCACGCGCCTCGGTCTCGTCGTGGGTTACCAAGATGGTGGCCATCTGGAACTCGGCAATACGTTGCACAAACTCCTGGCGCAGCTGCAGGCGCAGCTCGGCGTCCAGCGCGGAGAACGGCTCGTCCAGCAGCAGCACGCGCGGCTGGGTGATCAGCGCACGCGCCAGCGCCACGCGCTGCTGCTCACCGCCTGACAGCTGCCACACCTTGGATTTGGCATAGGCCTGCAGGCCAAAGCGCTGCAGCATGGCGCATGCCTGCTCGCGTGCCGCGGCTTTGCGCTGGCCCTGCTCCACCAGGCCAAAGGCCACGTTGTCCTGCACGTTCAGGTGAGGGAACAGCGCAAAGTCCTGGAACATGAGCGCAAAGCCGCGCCGCTCGGGCGGGGTGTCGGTAATGTCCTGCCCCGCAAACAGCACGTGCCCGCTCTCGGGCGGCTCCAGCCCGGCCACGATCTTGAGCAACGTGCTTTTGCCGCTGCCCGAGGGCCCCAAAAGCGCCGCCGTCTCGCCCGGGCGCACCTGCAGTTGCAGGTCTTGCAGCAGCACGCGTGGTGCCGCACCACGCGGTGCATGGGCGGGCTGCCAGTGTTTGCAGATGGCCTGCAGCTCAAGCATGGTCGCGGTCCTCAGAGGGCTTGGTTTCAATCAGCACAAAGGCTAGCAGCGCTAGCCCCATGAGCACACAGGCCAGCACCAGCGCAGCGCTGCGGTTGGCTGCACCAGGGCGGCCCAGGTGTTGGTAGATCAGGGTGGTGAGTGTGGCCCATTCGGGGCGCGACAAAAACAGCGTCACCGCAAACTCGCCCACGGCGGTGGCCGCAGCAAACGCCATGCCGCGGCGCAGTGCGGGCGCCAGCAGCGGCAGCGTCACACGCACAAACGCACGCCATGGGCTGGCGCCCAGGCTGCGCGCGGCGTCCAGGTAGTGCTCGGGCAGGCTGTCCAGGGCAGACGCGATGGACTTGGCCACAAACGGGTAGGCCAACAAGGCATAGGCCGCCACCAGCAGGCTGAAGCTGCCGGTCCAGGCCGGGTACAGCAGCAGCAAGCCAAACGCCACCATCACTGGTGACACGATAAAGGGCAGAAACACCAGCGTCCGTAGCCACAGCACACGTCGCGCCGCCAGCGCATGCGCCAGGCCCAGCACGGTTGCCAACAGCAAGGAGAGTGCGGTGAAGCGCGCGGTGTTCCACAGCGCCGCCAAGGTGTCTTCTTCCAGCAGCACGGCCCAGGCCTCCGCTCCTGAATTGATAGCTGCTTGCGCAATAGCCATGAGCGGTAGAGCACAAATAAGCATGTAAATGGCCACCACCACCAGCACCGCAGCCCACTGCGCCACCCCCTGCGGCGGCACACGCGGTACACGGTCCGCACGGCCGGGTGTGGCCAGGTGCCGTTCGATGGCGGCATAGGCCAGCGCCACCAGTGCGGTCAGCAGCAGCATCCACACCGCCAGCACGCCGGCCTGCTGCAGTTGCAGCTCGTGCGCCACCAGGGTGTAAATCTCCACCTCGGCGGTGGCGTAGTCTTGCCCGCCCAGCACCAGCGCCAGACCAAAACCCGCAAAGCAATAGAGGAAGACCAGGCACAGCGCCGAGGCCAACCAGGGCGCAATGGCCGGCCACTCCACGCGCCAGAAGGCGCGCCAGGGCGTGGCGCCCAGCGTACGCGCCGCGGCCACGCGCGAGGCACTCACCTGCCCCAGCGCGTCCGCCCCCGCACGCACCACCACACAGAGGTTAAAAAACAGATTGCCGTAGAGCAACAACCAGGGCGTGCCCTGCAAATCCGGCCCGCCCAGGCGCTCCAGCAGGCCCTGCGGCCCCAAGAGCGCCAGCACACCCATGGCCGCCACCAGCGTGGGCACCACAAAAGGCAGCATCAGCCCACGCAGGATCAGCGTGCGGCCCGCAAACTCAAAGCGTGCCAGCACCCAGGCCATGGGCAGGCCGAGGAGGAGCGAGGCGATGCAGGTGATGGCGGCCTGCCAGAACGACCAGGCCATGCGTCCGCGCAAATACGGGTCCAGCCACGGCGCGAACAAGGCAGCAACGCCCGCATCACCACGCCCGCCTTCCACCAGCAAGCGCAGCGCAGGCGCTACCAGCACCACCAGCAAAAACACCAGTGGCAACAAGGCCAAGGCCCAGCCCGCCCGGGGCTGCGCCGGGTCGCGGTGGCGCATGGTCAGGGGCGGTGAATTACTTCAGCACCACCTTGGTCCAGCGTGCCACCCAGTCCGCGCCCTTGGCGGCAATGTCGGCATCACTGGGCGCGTGGAAGGCGGTGGGCTCCGGCGCAAACTTGAAGGCGTCCGACTTGGCCACGCCCGCTTCGGCGGGGTACATCCACATTTCGGTTTGCATGCCCTGCTGCACGGGCACAGAACGCATGAACTCGACAAATTTTTCGGCCGCGGCGCGCTCCTTGCCGCCCTTCACCAACGCCACGCCCTCCACCTGGCGGAACACGGCGCCGGGTAGGCTCAGGGATGCGGTGGGCGGCTCGGCCAGTTTGGTCTTGCTATAGAACAGCTCTGCCGCCGGGCTGGTGGCGTAGCTCACCACGATGGGGTGCTTGCCACCGTTCTGGCTGAACTCGGTGTAGTAGGCCTCGCTCCAGCCCTTGGCCACCTTCAGGCCGTTGGCGCGCAGCTTGGCCCAGAAATCAAAGGCCTTGTCTTCGCCCATGGCGCCGATGGTGGCCAAAAGAAATGCGTAACCGGGGCTGCTGGTGGCGGGGTTTTGCACCACCAGCAACTTGGCATAGGCGGGCTGGGCCAGGTCTTCCAGCGCCTTGGGCACGGCCACGCCATTCTTGGCGAACCAGGCCTTGTCGTAGTTCAGCGTCACATAGCCGTAGTCCACAGGCACCAGCGGTGCGGGCAGTTCAGCGGCGGGCTTGCGGCTGGCCGCCGCACCCGTGTAGCTGTCCAGCACGTCGGCGGCCAGGGCCTTGGGCGCCAGCGCATTGTCAATGCCGTAGACCACATCAGCAATCGGGTTGGCCTTGGTCAGGATGAGCTTGTTGAGCATCTCGCCCGCGTCACCGCCCTTGGTGATGCGCAGCTTCACGCCGTTGTCTTTTTCAAACTGCGCCAGCAGCGGCTTGGGCACGATAAAAGAGCTGTGGGTCAGCACGCGCAGATCGGCCGCGTGTGCCGCTGCCAGGCCGGCGGTCAGCAGGGCTGTGCCCAGCGTGGTCTTCAGAAACGAAAAAATCCCGTGTTGCATGGTGTGCTCGCTTTCAATGCGCCAGCCACAGGTCGCATCAAAAACCGGCACCCGCAAGACGGGACAGGCTTCTCACACTTCCTACGCTGGCATAACCCAGATCAGGTACATGGGGTATTTCTCAGTCCTGTGACGGACACCCCCGGTGGAAGTGTGGATTGTAGGGTGCAAGCGATAGACGCTGTAGGTGCCGTGAGTCTGATGGTCCGCAGCATTGCAACTTTACATAAATACAAATAATTTGCATTCGTGTTTACATAAAATGCAAATCGTCAAACGAATTTATTTACCCCCCTTATTGCTGCTTACCATGCCCCGTCCCCATCGACTCCGCCCACTTCCTCTTCTCCTGTCCGCCTTGTTCAGCACCCATAGCGCTTGGGCCCAAGATGCAGAACCCTCGCCAGTGAAATCGCTCAGCGCGGTCACGGTGCAGGCAGCGACTGCCGAAGGCTTTGCCCCAATAACAGTGGAGGCAGGCAGTTTTCGTGGCGCAGACATCATGGATGTGCCCTCCACGGTCAACGTCGTCACCCGCGAGGTGCTGGAACTCCAAGGAGCCGCCGGCCTGTACGACGCATTGCGCAACACCGCAGGCGTAACACGCCAGCAAAACGGTGGCGAAACCTGGGATCAACTGGTGGTACGCGGTATCGGCGTCGAAAACCGCAGCAACTACCGCCTCAACGGCTCCATGCCACTGCTGAACTTCGGCCAGGTCTCCATGGAAAACAAAGAGCGCGTGGAAGTACTCAAAGGCGCTTCGGCTCTGTACTACGGCTTTACATCGCCAGCGGGCGTCGTCAACCTAGTGACCAAACGCGCCAGTGTGGATCCAGTCACGTCCCTTGGCCTCGTGTTGGACCAACACGGTACCGCCCTATCGACCGTAGACATCGGCCGCCAACTCGGCGACGAGCAGCAGTTCGGCCTGCGCGTCAATGCAGCGGGTGGTGCACTGGGCTCCTACATGGACGGTGTAAGCGACGGCAAACGCAGCTTTACCTCTGCCGCACTCGACTGGCGTGTCAACAGCCGCTTGAAGCTTGGCGTGGATCTGGAAAGCGACAAGCGCAAAACAACCGAGCAAGTCGGTGTGGCACTGCGAACAGCTGTGAACGGCGTGATCCCTTTGCCCGACCCGATCGACGCAAAAAAACTGGTGGGCCCGGACATATCCACATTTGAGACCAACACCCGCAACGCGCAGGTACGGGCCGACTACTCCCTGAACGACAACTGGGCACTGACCATGGAGGCGGGGCAATCGCAAGTAACGCGCGATCGCAATTTGGCCATTTTCAGCTTCACCAACAATGCAGCCGTCGCCACCGGTGCAGGCAGTATCCGCGGCAACATCCAGACCTTGCAGGCGAAAGCAGACATGCTTCGTGCCGAGGTTTTTGGAACCTTCTCCACGCTGGGTATGCAGCACAACCTGACGCTAGGGGCCAGCCAGACCGACTACCGCCAGGACCCGATCTACCAGCAGATCTACACCATCGCCTCACAAAATCTTTACAACCCAGTACCGATCACCAGCGTGGTTTATGGTGCGATCCCCACTTCACCCACTACCGCTGCGCTGGACACGCGAGACACCGGCGTGTACGCACTCGACCAGATCCAACTCAACCAACAATGGCAATTGATGTTAGGCCTGCGCCACAGCCGCTACCAAAGCAACCAGGGCACCGCACATTACGACGACAACAAAAGCACCCCCATGGCCGCACTGGTCCACAAATTCACACCTGACCTGTCCGTTTACGCCTCGTACGCTAACGGCTTGGAGCAAGGCGACACCGCACCCACCGGCACAGCCAACGTGGGTGAACGCCTGCCCCCCGGCGTGAGCCAGCAAAAAGAGCTGGGCATGCGTTGGCGCACCACAGAGAACACATTGGTGTCGGCCGCGCTCTTCGACATCAGCCGCCCAGGCTACTACACCAATGCAAGCAACATCTACACGGCAGATGGCGAGCAGCACTACTCCGGCTTAGAGTTGGCCACACAAGGCCAACTCACCAAGCAACTGGCATGGCAGACTTCCGCCCAGTGGCTGGATGCAGAGTTCCGCAACATCAATGCCACCTACAACGGCAAAGCCCCGGAAAACACAGCAAGGCACACCGCCAGCGCTTTCTTGTCATATGACCTAGCCAGCGTACCCGGTCTGTCTGTGAACGGTGGCGCCTACTACACAGGTCCACGTCCAGTCAACGACCTGAACCAAGCCTGGCTGGACAGCGTAACCATCTACAGCATGGGCGCCCGCTATGCGACCCGCGTGGCCGGCTACAAAGCCAGCCTCCAGCTCAATATGGACAACGTAGCCGACAAGCAATACTGGGCCGCTGGCGGCACGCGCTTGGCAGCAGGTGCGCCACGTACCGCCAAACTCACACTGAAGGTAGATTTATAAAAAACTAGCCTATCGCCCATACAGAATGGACGATAGAAGCTATCTTTTATATAGCACTGGGAACGCGTATTCGCCCCTCAGGGATCACCAGCGGCGTCCCGGACACCGGGTCTTCGATGATCCGGCACGGCAAGTCAAACACCTGCTCCACCAGCGCCGCCGTGATGATCTCCTTCGGCGCGCCCTGGGCCACCAACTGGCCCTGGCGCAGCACGACCAAATGATCCGCATACCGGCAGGCGTGGTTCAGGTCGTGCAGCACGGCGACCAGGGTGCGGCCCTGGTGGCGGTTCAAGTCGCGGAAGAGTTCCAGCAGGTCGATCTGGTGCGCCAGGTCCAGGTAGGTGGTGGGCTCGTCGAGCAGCAGCAACTGCGTGTCTTGCGCCAGCACCATGGCCACCCAGACGCGCTGGCGCTGGCCGCCGGAGAGTTCGTCCACCAGCCGGTCGGCTAAGTCTTCGATAGCGGTGGCGCGCAAGGCCTGGGCGACGATGCGGTCGTCCTCGGCCGTCCAGCCGCCGAACAGGCTTTGGTGTGGATGCCGGCCGCGCGCCACCAGCTCCGCCACGCGTATGCCTTCGGGGGCGATGGCGGTTTGCGGCAGCAGACCCAAGCGGCGGGCGACTTCGCGCGTGGGGTAGCTGCCGATCAGCGCGCCGTCCAGAAAGACCTGGCCGGCTTGCGGTGTGCGTAGCCGCGCCAGGGCTTTGAGCAGGGTGGATTTGCCGCAGGCGTTCGGGCCGACGATGACGGTGAAGGCGCCGTCGGGAATCGCCACACTCAGGTGCTCGGCCACGCGGGTGTCGCCGTAGGCCAGGGTCAGGTTTTCGCCACGGAGGCGGGAGACGGTGGGTATGTACATGGGTTCAGAGGTCGTGGCTTCGCCATTCGCGGGCTAGTAAGTAAGTCAGGTACGCCCCACCCAGCGCGCTGGTGACCAGGCCTACGGGGATTTGGAAAGGCGCCAGCACCAGCCTTGCCAGCAGGTCGGCGCTAGCGCACAGCACCGCGCCCATCAGCGCGGCGGCCCACAGGCCGATGCCCGGCGCGCGGCACAGGCGACGCGCGAGTTGTGGCGCGGCCAGGGCGATGAAGCCGATAGGGCCGGCGCAGGCGATGGCCAGCGCGGTCAGGCCTACGGCCACCAGGGTCAGATAGCTGTGGCTGCGACCCACATTCAGGCCCAGGCTGGTGGCGAGTTCGTCGCCCATCTCCAGCAGGCGCAGCCGCGGGCTGAGCAGCCAGGCCAGCGGCAGCAACAGGGCGCAGCCCAGGCCCAGGCGCTGGGCCTGCAGCCAGCCGCTGCCTTGCAGGCTACCGTGCAGCCACATCTTGGCCTGCAGCGCCTGGTCCAGCTCGGCGCGGGTCAGCAGGAAGTCGTTGACCGAGGCCAGCATGGCCGCAACCGCCAGGCCGATCAGTACCAGGCGCTGCCCCTGCATGCCGCGCTGCAGGCTGAACAGATAGACCAGCGCCACCGTGGCCAGGCCGCCGACCAGCGCGCCCAGCGGCACGTTGAGTGCCTGGTCGCCGAGCCAGAGAATCATCACCAGTGCGCCGGTGGCCGAGCCTGTTGTCAGGCCGATGATGTCCGGGCTGGCCAGCGGGTTGCGCGACAGGCTTTGGAAGATGGCGCCGGCCGTGGCCAGTGCCGCGCCCGCGCCCAGGGCCACCAGGGCGCGCGGTAGGCGCAGGTCGATCAACACCATTCGGCCCATGTCCTCGCCACCGTCCCACAAGGTGGCGAAGAAGCGGCCCCAAGGGAGGTCGTAGCTGCCCAGGCGCAGGCCGAGCAGCGTCACGACCAGGCCGACGGCCAACAGCACGCCAAGTACGATGCGGGTGCGGTGGTGTGCGAGTTCGGCCCAGATGCCGCTGTTCAGATTCAGGTTCATACCGCGCTCCCGCGCCGGCTGCGCTGCACCAGGGCCAGCAGCACCGGCGCGCCTATGAAGGCGGTGACGATGCCCACCTCGATCTCGCTGGGCACCGCGATCAGCCGGCCCACGATGTCGCTGCCCAGCACCAGCACGGGGCCGGCCAGCAGACCGTAGGGCAGTATCCAGCGCCAGTGCGGCCCGACCAGCAGGCGCACCGCATGCGGAATCACCAGGCCCACAAACGCAATCGGCCCTGCGGCGGCCGTGGCCGCGCCGCACAGCAGGGCGATGGCGACGAAGCTCCAGATGCGCACGGGCTTGAGCCGCAGGCCCAGCGCCTGGCCGAACTCGTCGCCCAGGGCGATGGCGTCGAGCGCACGCGCCTGCCACAGCGCAATCGCGCAGCCCACCAGCACCAGGGGCAGCATGGGCCACAGCACGTCGGCATTGCGGCCATCGAGCGCGCCGACCACCCAGAAGCGGTAGGCGTCGAAGGTGTTGCTGTCGTACAAGGTGATGATGCCGGTGCACGAGCCCAGGCTGGCGCTGATGGCCATGCCCGCCAGCAGCAGGCGCACGCGTTGCGCACTGGGCGCGGCGCCGCTGCTAAGCACATACACGCCAACGGCGGCCAGCATCGCGCCCAGCAATGCAAAGCCCACATAGCCGATGTAGCTGCCTATGCCCAGCACCGACATGGCCAGCACCACCGCCAGCGCCGCACCGGCATTGATGCCGAGCAGGCCGGGGTCGGCCAGCGGGTTGCGCGTCAGCGCCTGCATCAGACCGCCGGCGACTCCAAGTGCTGCACCCACGGCCAGGCCGAGCGCGGTGCGCGGCATGCGCATCTGCCAGACGATGGCGGACTCGACGCTGCCGTCCGGCTGCCACATCAGCTGCCAGAGCCTGGCCAACGGAATCGGGCGCGAGCCGAATGAAATGCTCGCCAGCACAAGCCCCAACAGGGCGGCCAGCAACAGCATCAGGCCCAGGCCCCGGGCGGCGCGGCGGGCCGGGGTGGTGGAGGGAAAGACGGTCATGGATTGGGCAATGCAGTGGCTGCGGTACGCGCCAGCGTGCTCAGCACGGTGCGCGCGGCCAGCGGGCCGGCGTTCAGATAAAACGGGTCGAGCCCCACGCGCACCGCATGGCCTTGGGCTGCACCGCGCAGGCGCGGCCACAGGGGCGAGCCGGTCAGGCCGGGCAGGGACTTATCGCGCGCGGCGTAGAAGATCCAGTCGGCATCGGCCTGGTCGAGCAGCTCGCCGCTGATGTCCTGCGAATTGCCCGCGAAGCGCTGGCTGGGCGGGCGCTGCAGGCCGGCGTCTTCGGCGATGCTGCCGGCAAACGAGCGCACGCCCATGATGCGGTTGCGCACCGCATTGGCCTGCACGAAGGACACGCTGGGGGCTGCATCGGCTTGCCAATGCTGGGCGAGGGCATTGGCATCGGCGTGGTACTGCTTCAGCCAGGCGCGGGCCTGCTCGCTGCGGCCCAGGGCGTCGGCCAGCAGCAGGAAGTCGATCTTCCAGTTCACGCCGTTGCCGCGCGTGACCACGGTGGGCGCAATGCGCTGGTACAAGGCGTGCATCTGTGGCGTCAACATGGCCTTGTTGACCAGGATCAGGTCGGGGCGCAGGGCGGCCAGCACCTCCAGGTCGGGCGCGCTGCGTACGCCAAGGTCGGCGGTACGGCGCATCTCGGCCTGACGCGGAGCAAAGCCCTGGGCCAGGTAGTCGGCGTACAGGCGGCCCTGGTCGTCGCGGGTGGTGCCCACCGGCACCAAGCCCAAGGTCAACAGGCCGTCGTTCTGCCCGGTGGACAGCACCGCCACGCGCACCGGTGGCTGGGCCAACCGCGTGCTGCCCAGGTAGTGCGCCACGCTGCGCGGAAACACGCCATCGGCCGCGCTGCTGCCCAGATCAGCGGCCAGCTTACGCGGGGCGGCGTGGGCTGGGAGGAAATCGGCTTTACCGACGTTGGTGGCTTTGTCTGCGGGGAGCGCCTGGAGTGCCAGCCCGCAGAGCAACAGGCCCAAGATGCGGTGGCGTGAGAAAGCCATAGTCAAGTTTTTAAATGCAAACAGTAATAAGAATTGATTGTAATTGGGCTGCATTAACAGACTGTGTCTAAAGCATCCCCCTCCAGACAACCAAGTGAACCGTGCCATTGGCTTTTTGTAAGCTGGTGTAGAGCTTTCGTTCACAGCGCTTCCACAACCACTTGCTCTTATCCCGCGTCTCGGTGGGTCAAGCCGATACACCCATCGCTGGGCGCATTCTTGTCTCAAAACCCAATGCAACGATACGGATACAGGGGAATCAAAAGAGTCTTGAAATTTCCCAGAATGCCGCGTGAGCGAGCTCGGTGCCTACGCCCATAAAGCCGGCTTGGCCACCATCAGGTAGAACACCGCGAGCATGGCGATGAAAGCGGGATAGCCCAATGCCTCCCAGCGGCGCGCGTACTGCCAATAGAGCGCGGGCAAGGGTTCTCCGGTCTCGTGCGCCACCTTCGCCATCCGGGCCATGCGCAACTGCAAGGCGACCACGGGTGTCCAGCAGGCGCCGGTGAACAGGTAGAGCGCTACCGCTGCGATCAGCCACGGCGTAGCCCAGGGGTAACCCACCAAATAGGCCATCCACAGCCCCGTGATGGGCTGGATCACCACGGCGGGCGAAGTGAACCAGGTGTCGGCCCGCACCACCAGGCGCGACACGACAGCCTGCGCGGCCACCACGCCGCTGCGATTGGCATAGAAGAAGAAAAACGCGGTGCCAAACCCGGTACCCACCAGCACAACACTGGACAGGATGTGCACCCACTTCAGGAATACATACAGGCTCACTGCGACCTCCGCATCAATATCCACAACACCACGGCAATGGGCACGTTCTTGGTCAAGGGCCCCAGCGGATGCAACCACAGCGCAGGCTGCATGAAAGTGGCCACCACGGTCATGCCCAGCATCACCAGCAGGGTCAGGCCGTAGACACGCCGTATCGGCCACACCAGCAAGAGCAGTCCCAACACGGCATCCACGGCAGCCCCCGCCCACACCAGGAGATTGGCCAGGCGCACATCCGTCACACCGCTGGCCGCCAGCAGCATGCGGCTTTGGCCCTGCAACTCCTGCACGCTGACCACTGCGGTAGTCAACCACACAAAAATCAGGCTGTAACGCAGCCAACGCGACTCAGCGTGTCCCATGGCTCAGCCCTCTTCCACCACATCGATCACCATGCCCCACTTGGCGAACTCGGGGGTGAATTCGCGCAGCGCATGCAGGCCCACGCAGGCGCGGGCACCAGCTTGCATGGACTCCCCTGCGGCAAGCCGGCGGGCCAGCAGAATGGCGGCCATGCAAGGGATCTCGGGGCCATGGTCCCGGTCGGCGGCGATGTGCCAGGCACGCCGGACCGATACACCATCCGCGTTCACACCCGCCACGCGCACCACCATCCCCCCCAGCGCAGAGCCCAGCGGGTCAAACAGTTTGGCGCCTGCATTGAGCAACCCGGCCAACGAGGACGGATTCTTCAACAGCCCATGTTCCCGCAGCCACGCCAGAAACGCGAAGGCCCGCTGCGACAGCCCCACCTCCAGCGCGGCGCGGAACACCATGCGGTCTTGCACTCGGTAGTGCGCGGGGAACAGCTCCAGATCCGGGATGTCGCACACGGCACCCAGCCGGGGTTGCAAGCGCTGAAACGCCACGCGCTGCGGACGGCTCCAACCCATCTGCGCCTGCCACTGGCCACCGTTCCACACCTGGATGGGAGCACCACAGTAACTCAGTACCGCCGCCAACGTAGCCACTCCCCGTGGTGCGGTTTGGGCCGGGGCGATGCAGATATCGATGCTGTCGATGCGCTGCCAGCCACCGCACAGGGAATCCACCACGGCAGACGACAAGGCCGGCACCGTGCTGGCACCCGTGATCGCAACCCGATTGGCCGCGACAAACGGGGCCTGCATGGCGGAGGCAAAGTCACTCACAAAACGGCGGCCATCGGCCAGGTCGATGTAGTGCGCACCGGCCTCTGCACACGCCCGGGCCACCGCATAGTCTTGGCCTTGAAACGGGCCTGCGGCGTGGATCAGCAGCTCCACCTGGTGCTTGCGCAAGGTCTGCGAGAAATTTGGACTCTGGCAATCCACCACCGCAGCGCTGGCACCCGTGCCATGGGCTTGGTCGAGTTCGGCAGCCAGCGCAGACGCCCGACCGGCATCACGCCCGGCCACCAGCAAGGCCACCGAACGGTCAGCCGCCAGCGCGCGGCAAATGCGTGCACCAAAATTTCCATACCCACCCAACACCATCACTCTCATGCAGGCATTCCCATAAATCCCAAATCCACAGGATAGTCGGCCCGCCCGGCGGCGGCGCCAAACTGCCGCAGGTTCGGCAAGATGCCGTTCAGCTCCAGAGGCCCCACACCAAACCAGCGCGCCAGCGTGGCGGCGTACTGGTCCACCGAGGTGCTGGGCAGCAGGCGCCCCTGGCCGACGTGCCACTGGTCTTGTGGTGCGCCGGTGTTGCCCACGCTGACGGGCGGCGGTGCGCCATAGAAGGCGCGGCCTTTGACGGCGCCGCCCACCACCAGATGGTGGCCACCCCAGCCGTGGTCGGAACCGTCGCCATTGGAGGTGAGCGTGCGGCCGAAGTCGGAGGCCGTAAACGCTGTCACGTTCTGCGCCACACCCAGCTCCACGGTGGCGCGGTAAAACGCCGCCATGGCCTCGCTCACGCGCCCCATCAGCACGGGCTGCTGTGCAATCAGGTTGTCGTGCAGGTCAAAGCCACCCAGTGACACCATGAACACCTGGCGCTTGGCGCCCAACACATCGCGGCCCTGGATCAGGCGCGCCACCATCTTCAACTGGTCGGCCAGCGGGTTGTTGGTGGGGAACTCGGTCGTCAGCGGCGTAGCGCCCCCACTCTGGCTGCCGGCCAGCGCGGCGGCCACATGCACCTCGGCCTCACGCGAGCGTTGCATGACACGTACGTATTCGTTTTCCAGTGGATGGGCGCTGGGCTCGGAGATCATTTCGGAGAGCAGGTTCTTCACGGCTCTGGAGCCGTAGACCGCGTTGTCGGTGGCCGCGCGTACACGCACCGCACCACCGGTGCTGACCTGGTACTGCAACGCCGAGTCACCCGACAGGAACACGGCATTGCCAGTGACCGACATGCAGGTAAACAAGGACTTGGCATTGCTGCGCAGCGCCAGATCCCCCAGATGCCCACCCCAACCCACGGTGGAGCCCTCGGGCGATGACGACTGCCAGACGGACTGCTGGTCGTTGTGCGAAAACAGCTTGGGGGGCAGCGGGTAGGTCTTGCGGTCCGCGCTGTTGAATTGCGCACGTGTGAGCGGCACCACCAGCGGCCCGACATTGAGCTGCACCGCGGCCTGGCCCGCGTTGAACAGATCGGCCAATCCCGTCATGGCGGGGTGCAGCGCGTACTGCCGTCCTTCTGCCAGCGGCGTACCGGGCTGCAGCAGCGTGCGTTGCAGGTCAGCACGCGCCAGCGCAATGCCGCCACCGGCCTCGCCCACTCCGCCACGCACGGTGGCGTACTGGGCGTAGCTGGCGGGGTCGAAGGTGACCACGGTGTTGGCGTAATCGTTACCACCGTAGAGGAAAACACAGACCAGGGCTTTGTAGTCGGTGGCCGTGGCAGCTGCCGCATCGCCCAGAGCAGCGAGGTTGAGCGCCGTGGGCAAGGCGGTGCCTGCCAAAGTGAGCTGGCCTGCACGTTGCAGGAAAGCACGTCGGGTGTGGAGGTGCGGTTGGAGCAAGTGCATGGCGGGCTCCTATTTCTGCACCAGGTACTGGGGCGCGGCCATGGTCAGCAGCACGGCGGCGGCCACGCGGTCCAGGCGCTTGTCGGGCGGACTGGTCGCGTTGAGCGGTGTGGCGTTCAAGGCGGTCACCATGCGGGCCTGCAGGGCCACTGGCAACTGGCCCGCGCACAACAACAGGTTCAGCCGCGCCACCAGCGCCTTCGCATCGGGTGCCAGTGCCAGTTCAGGCGTGTAGCGGGCCTGGATGTCGAAACCACGCTTGGGATTCTTGGAGTTGTTCACGTTGTGGGGCAAGTCGGGATCATTCACAAAAATGCCATTGCGCACCACACCTTGCAGGTAGTTGATGTAACCCGCCACGCTGCTCTCGGTGACGATCTGGAACTCGGGTGCCGATGCGCCGGCCGCAGCCATCTGGGTAGCGGGTGGCACATAACCGGGGCGGAAGAAGTTGAACACCGAAGGCGAGCGCAGCGGACTCTGGCCCAGTTGGGTCGCCGGATTGCTGAGGTCGCCGATCTTCCAGCTGTCCTGGGCCGAGGTGATGCCAAAGGTGCGACCCCACTGCACCAGGCGCAGCATGGGCTCGCGCAGGCGGCCAAACTGCGGGTCGCGCAGCCCGGCAGGACTGCGCGCTTCGTCGTCGAGCAGGATGGCGGCGAACACCGCGCGCAAGTCGCCCCGCACGCCCCTGCCGTTGTCGGCAAAGGCAGCACTTACACGCGCCACGTAGGCCGGGCTAGGGTTGCTGGTGACCAGGCGCTGGATCATCTGTTTGCCAAAGAAAGGGCCCACATTGGGATGCAGAAACAAGGTGTCGAGCGCCTTCTTGAGTGCATCCGCACCCGGTGTGTTGGCCGCAATGCTGGTGCCCAGAAAGTGCACGGCCTGCTCCGAATGGCGATTGGCGGCAAACGCCATGCGTTGTTTGGCAAAGTTGGTATTGCCCACCTTGCGCTTGCCCTCAGGGTCCAGCACTACGGTCACGTTGTGCCGCTGGTCGAAGTCGTAACCGGTGAACACACGTGCCAGTTGCGTTACATCGTTTTGGCTATAGGTCTCCAGCCGCTGTCCATTGGTTCCGGTCTTCTCACTGCCATCGGCGTTGAGCTGCACCAGGCCGATGGTGAAGAGCTGCATGACTTCACGCGCATAGTTTTCATCGGGCACGCGGCCGGTGGCGGCGTTCTCTTTCTGGTTGCCCTTGGTGTTGAGGTAGTGGCCCATGGCGGGGTTCAGCGTCACCTCTTCCAGCAGCGTGCGGAAGTTGCCCAGCGCGTGGCGCGCCAGCGTGTCCCAGTAGTGCGCCAGGGCGTGGCTGCGCCAGGCAAAGTCCAGCCCCGTGAGCGAGACCACAAAAAACTCGGACAGTGCGAGCGTCAGCCGCTTGCGCACGGCGTCGGGTGCGGTCATGAGCTGGTTCCAGACCATGTAGTCGCCGGGGTAGAAATGGTCGAAGTAGCGTGTGGTGTTGTCAATCGCGCCATAGCCGCGCTCATTGAGCCAGTCCCAGCCGGTCTGGCCCTGGGGCGCGTCCAACTGCTGGGCCAGCCAGTCGGCATAGCTGTGTTGCTGCACGGCGGCGATCTCGGCGTCCGACGCCGAAAACTGCGCCTGCAACAAAAAGCGCGCGGCGTCTTCGGGCGTGTGGGCACGGCTGTACTGCTGGCCCGGGCGCTGCAACAACCGCCCCCCGGGTGTAGAACAGGCGGCCAGCAGGCCAGCCGCCCCGGCCAGCGCAGCACGCTGGGCCCAGCGTTCCGCCACCGGGTCCGCAGCGGCGAGGGTGTCAGTGTCTTCATGCGTCATACAGCAGTCCCCAGTGCAGCCGATGGCGGCCACTGCGCGCATGGTAACCACCGGCCAAGGCACTTTGCGCTAGGCTAGGCCCATGCTGCTACCTTTGCTCACCACTTTCTCCTGGCAGGAGCTGCGCCAGCACCCCTGGCGCAATGCGGCGGCCGTGGTGTCGGTGATGCTGGGGGTGGCCCTGGCGTTTGCAGTGCACCTGATCAACGCATCGGCGCTGGACGAGTTTTCGCAGGCCGTGCGTTCGGTGGGTGGCCAGCCCGACCTGGAACTGCGCACCGCGGCTGGCAGCGCCAGCAGTGTGGACCTGGCTCTGTGGGGCCAGCTGCTGCAGCACCCCGACGTGGCGGTGGCGGCACCGGTACTGGAGCTCAGCACCTATGCCATCCACGCGGGCCAAAAAACCCTGCTGCGTGTGGTGGGCGTGGACGCGCTGCAAGTGGCCGCGGTGGCGCCTGACCTGTTGCCCCTGCCCGCTGCCAATGCCGACCGACTGGCCTTCTTCGCCCCCGACACGGTGTTTCTGAACCCGCTGGCGCGCCAGGCCTTGCCCGGTGCCACGGTGCAGTTGCAGCACGGCCTGGGCCTGCACACCCTGCAGGTAGCGGGCAGCGTGGCCGCGGGGGGTGCCCCGCTGGCGGTGATGGACATTGCCGCCGTGCAAAGCCTGTTTGGCCGCAGCGACCTGAGCCGTGTGGATGTGCGGCTGCGTGCGGGCGTGGACCATGCCCAATTTGTGCGCGACGTCACAGAGGCCGCCGACTGGCCAGCCGGTGCCACGCTGCGCGCGCCCGGCGACGCGGTGGAACGCATCAGCAACCTGTCGCGCGCCTACCGCGTGAACCTGACCGTGCTGGCGCTGGTGGCACTGTTCACCGGGGGCTTTCTGGTGTTCTCGGTGCTGGCCCTCAGCGTGGCGCGGCGGGCGCAGCAGTTTGCGCTGTTGGGCGTGCTGGGCCTGACCGGCCGGCAACGGTTGCAGCTGGTGCTGCTGGAAGCCGCGGCGCTGGGCAGCGTGGGCAGCTTGCTGGGCCTGGCGCTGGGCAGCGCGTTGGCCGCACTTGCGCTGCGCCTGCTGGGCGGTGACCTGGGGGGTGGTTTTTTTGCGGGCAGCGCCCCCACCTTGCAATGGAGCGGTGCAGCCGCGCTGGTGTTTGGCCTGCTGGGCGTGGCCGCCGCGCTGGTAGGCGCCTGGGCACCGGCCCGGCTGGCGCAGCAGCTGCCCCCGGCGCAAACGCTCAAGGGCCTGGGCGCGCCGGATGCGAGCCACCACCGGGCCTGGCTGGGCGCGGCGCTGCTGGTGGCGGGTGGCCTGCTGGCGCTGCTGCCCCCGGTGTGGGAGATCCCGCTGGCGGCCTACCTGAGCGTGGCGTGTTTGCTGCTGGGTGGCATCACCGCCCTGCCCGCCGCCGTGGGCTGGGTGCTGGACGGGGTGGCCCCCTTCGTGGCGCGCCGTGCCTTGCCGCTGCTGGCGGTGGAGCGTGCGCGCCGGGTGCGCGAAAGTGCGGCGGTGGCGGTGAGTGGTGTGGTGGCATCGCTGAGCCTGGCGGTGGCACTGACCGTGATGGTGGCGAGCTTTCGCACCTCGGTGACCGACTGGCTGGATGTGGTGCTGCCCGCCGCCTTGTATGTGCGCACCGGCACCAGCGGCAGTACCACCGAGGCAGCCTACTTTGACCCCGCTTTCGTGCGGGGTGCGGCGCAGGTGCCGGGTGTGGAGCGTTTGAGCACGCAGCGCACCCTGTCCCTCACGCTAGACCCAGCCCAACCCGCCATTGCGTTGCTGGTGCGCCCGCTGCGCGACGCCCAAACGGGCGCACTGAACCTGCCCTTGGTGGGCAACCCGGTACCAGTGCCTGCCGGGCGCGTGGGTGTGTACGTGAGCGAGGCCATGCTGGACCTGTATGCGGCGCGGCTGGGACGGGATTTGCCTGCACTTTCAGCATCATTTAGGCCTCCAGCCCCCGTGGAATCTGCGCAAACAGCTATTTTTTTTGTAGCAGGCGTGTGGCGCGACTATGCCCGCCAGTTTGGCACCGTGGCCATGGACCCGGCCGACTTTGCACGCTACAGCCGCGACACGCGGGTCAACGACATCGCCTTCTGGTTGCACCCGGAGGCGGATGTACCGCAGGTACAAGAACAATTGCGCGCGCTGGCCAACCAACTGGCCCACACACCCGATGGTGCGGCGGGCAACTTGCTGGAGTTTGGCTCCGCCCGCGAGATTCGCGCCACCAGCCTGAAGATTTTTGACCGCAGCTTTGCCGTGACCTACTGGCTGCAGGCGGTGGCCATTGGCATTGGCCTGTTTGGCGTAGCGGCCAGCTTCAGTGCGCAGGTGCTGGCGCGGCGCAAGGAGTTTGGCCTGTTGGTGCACCTGGGGCTCACGCGGCGGCAAATCTTGCGCGTGGTGGCGCTGGAGGGCGCGGCCTGGACTGCGCTGGGTGCGTTGGCCGGCGTGGCGCTGGGCCTGGCGGTGGCCGTGGTGCTGGTGCATGTGGTGAACCCGCAGAGCTTCCACTGGACCATGGAACTGGCCCTGCCCTGGGGCCGGCTGGCGGCGCTGGCGGCCGCTGTGGTGGTGGCCGGAACAACAACGGCCTGGCTGTCAGGCCAGGCCGCTGCGGGGCGCGATGCAGTGATGGCGGTGAAAGAGGACTGGTAAGCCCTGCCCCACCACCACGTGGCTGCGCTTATTTCTTGGCGCGGATCTTGACCAGCTCGGCCTGCGCTTCGTTCCACAGGTCCATGCCAATGTCGGCACCGATCTGGGCGTACACGCGGGTCAGCTTGTCACGCATGCGGGCGGACTCGGCGGGCGACAGCTCATTCACCTGCATGCCCTTGGCCTTCAAGTCGGCAACGGCCCGGGAGGCTTCGTCGCGGGTGTCCTTGCGTTCAAAGTCGCGGCTCAGCTTGGCGGCGTCGCTGAGGATCTTTTGTTCGTCCTTGGACAGCTGGTCCCACCATTTCTTGCTGACCATCACGATCCAGGGGCTGTACACGTGGTTGGTCACCGTCATGTACTTTTGCACTTCGTAGAACTTGCTCGACAGGATGGTGTTGAAGGGGTTTTCCTGGCCGTCCACGGTGTTGGTTTCCAGCGCGCTGAACAGCTCAGAAAATGCCATGGGCACGGCGTTGGCACCCAGGGTCTTGAAGCTGTTGAGGAACACATTGTTTTGCATCACCCGCAGCTTGATGCCGTCCAGGTCTTCCACCTTGTTGATGGCGCGCTTGCTGTTGGTCAGGTTGCGAAAACCGTTCTCCCAATAGGCCAGGCCCACCAGGCCTTTTTCCTGCAGCTTGGCGCGGATCTTGTCACCAATCGGTCCGTCCAGCAGCGCATCGGCTTCCTTGGCGTTGCTGATCAAAAAGGGCGTATCCCACAGCGCCATTTCCTTGGTGATGCCGACCAGCGTGGCGGTGGAGCCGACCATCATTTCTTGCGCGCCGCCAATCAGCGAGTTCTGCATCTGCACATCGGGGCCCAGTGCGGAGGCACCAATCGTGCGCACCTTCATCTTGCCGCCCGAAGCTTTTTCCACCGCCTCGGCAAACACCTTGGACGCACGGCCTTGGTTGCTTTGCTCGTTGAGGCCATAGCCGAAACGGATCAGGCGCGGTTTGATGTCTTGCGCCAACGCGGGCAAGGCAGCGCTGAACACGGCGGCACCGGCCACGGCCAGCACGGCGCGGCGGATCAGGGTGGTGGAAGCTTTCATGGAATGTCTCCTGGGTGTTGTTGTGGAAGAAAACGGGAACAGAGCGGGAACAAAGGAACGGAAGTCAACGCATCCACGCCACCGGCGCGGTCACGATTTGCGGGAACAGGACGAACAGGAACAGGATCAGCGTGTAGGTGATGAGGAAAGGGTTCACGCCCTTGATGACCTGGTGCAGCGGCAGCCGCCCCACCCCGGCCACCACATTGAGCACAGTACCCACCGGTGGTGTGATGAGACCAATGGCGCCGTTGAGCACAAACATTAGACCGAAGTACACCGGGTCAATGCCGGCCTTCACGGCAATCGGCAACATCACGGGCGCAAAGATCAGGATGGTGGGCGTGAGGTCCAACGCGGTGCCCACCAGAATGAGCACCAGCATCATCACCACCATCAGGAGGCGTGGGCTCTCCACCAGCGGGCCCAGCCAGCCGGTCAGCACATTGGGCAAATCAGCCAGCGTGATCATGTAGCTGGCCACTTGCGCACCGGCACACAGGAACATCACGATGGCCGTGGTCTTGGCCGCGCGCACCAGCACGCCGTAGACCGCCGAAATTTTCATCTCGCGGTGGATGAACAGGGCGACCACCAGCGCATAGAACGCGGCCACCACAGCGGCTTCGGTGGGTGTGAACACACCGCTCTTCATGCCGCCAATGATGATCAGCGGCATCAGCAGTGCCCAGAACGCCTTGCGCGTGGCTTGCAGGCGTTCACGCATGGGCAGCGGCTGGCCTTCGGGCAAATCGATTTTGCGCAGCACCAGCTTCCAGGCCACGATCAGGCCCACCCCCATGATGAGGCCGGGCACGATGCCCGAGAGGAACAGCGACGAGATCGAGGTGTTGGTGGTCACGCCGTAGATCACAAACGGCATGCTGGGCGGAATGATGGGCGCGATGATGCCGCCCGAGGCAATCAGCCCCGCCGAGGTGTGCATGGGGTAACCCTGCTGGCGCATCATGGGCATGAGGATGGTCGCCAGTGCGGCCGTGTCGGCCAGGGCAGAACCACTCATGCTGGCCATCAGCACCGCCGCGCCAATGGCCACAAAGCCCAGGCCACCCCGGATGTGCCCCACCCAGGCCTGCGCCATGGTGATGATGCGCCGGCTGATACCGCCGGTGTTCATCAGCTCGCCGGCCAGGATGAAGAAGGGCACGGCCAGCAGCGCAAAACTGTCCACCCCCGCCACCAGGTTTTGTGCCAGCAGCTGCGTGTCCCAGAAGTCCAGCACCCAGGCCATGGCAGCCCCGGTCAGCACCAGCGACAGGGCCATGTTCATGCCAATGCCCATGAGCGCCAGCATGCCGACGCAAAACACAATGAATGCGAGACCTTCGTTAGACATGCAACCTCCGGCGCGCCACCTCAAGAAAGACTGCGGCGCCCTGCAGGGGCAGTGAACGAATGTGAACGGGGGGGTGCATATCCATATCTATTCCACTTCCGCGCCGTGACCGAGGTCCAGGGGCGTGCGTTGTAGCAATTCCCACAGGGCCATGGCGCCAATGGCGATGGCGCACAGCAGGGCCGGCAGAGGCAACAGCGCCGTGGGGTAACCCATCACCACGGAGTAGCTGTCTATCCCCACCACGACCTGTTGCCAGGCCCCGCGGCCCAGCAGCACACAGGCCAGCAACACCAGCACACGGATCACCGCCGTCATCAGCGCCAGTGCCAGCGGTCTCTTCTGCAACATCGCCACCAGGCTGGTGAACGCCATGTGCTCCCCAGCCGGGTAGGCGGCTGTGGCACCGATGAACACCATCCAGACAAACAGCAGGCGCGACAGCTCTTCACTGCCAGCCACGCCGCTACCAAAGCCGTAGCGCAACACCACGTTCACGAATACGGACACCGCCATCACGCCCAGGCAAAGCGCCAACAGCACGTGGGTCAGCTGAACAAACTTGCCGGGCGCTGCGGCCGGGTCTTGGACGGGTTCGGTCATGCAGGCTCCTGCGTTGCGGACAACCATTCGGTGACCATGGTCTGCAGTTGGGCCAGGGGAAGGGTGGCATCCAGGCGCAACACACCGGCCTCGCCGACGGGCGATTCGAGTGTGGCGAACTGGTTGTCCACCAGGCTGGTGGAAAAGAAATGCGCAGCACGTGCCCCGACGCGGGCCAGCGCCTCGGCCTTGCCAATCTCCAGAAACACAAAGCGCAGATTCGGCGCGGCTTGGCGCAGACGGTTGCGGTAGGCACGTTTGAGGGCCGAACAAGTCACCACCGCGCCGGCAGGTCGGGCCTGCAACTGAGCCCCCAGGGTGGCCAGCCAGTCCGCGCGGTCAACGTCGGTCAGCGCAATGCCGCGGGCCATCTTGTCGCGATTGGCCGTGCTGTGGTAGTGGTCGCCCTCCACCAGCGGCAGGCCGGTGGCCAGGGCCACGGCCTCACCCAGACTGGATTTTCCGCAGCCGGAGACGCCCATGATGACGATGGAATGCATAAACCTCGCAAATCGGATAGCGCTATCCAAAAATAACCCAATAAATGCTGCATGGCGGATTTCGGTCCACTTTTCAGAGTGAACGCCCAGCTTAGGGGTTTGTCCGCGACCCATCCCATGCAGGATAGCGCTATCCTATGCGAAGATATTTGCATGCCATTCAGTAGTTTCCCTAGGCCATGACAGCCCCCATCCGCCCCCGCGCCACTGGCCGCGTCACGCTCGCCGACGTGGCGCATCTGGCCGGTGTCAGCCCCATTACCGTGTCACGCGCACTGCGCGGCGAACGGGCCGTAGCGCCCGAGCTGGTGGCCAAGGTGCAGGCAGCGGCCCACAAACTGGGTTATGTGCCCAACCCCGCGGCACGGGCCTTGGCCTCGGGCCAAAGCAGCCACGTGGCGGTTCTGATCCCGATGCTGTCGAACGCGCTGTTTGTGGATGTGCTGGAGACTTTGCAGCAAACCCTGCGCCAAGCGGGGTACCAGGCACTGATTGGCATCACCCACTACGACGCGAGTGAAGAAGAAAGCCTGCTGCGCGAACAACTGTTGCACCGACCGGCCGGGCTCATCGTCACCGGGCTGGAACGCAGCGACGCCACACGCGGGCTGATCGCCCAAAGCGGGGTGCCTTGTGTACACCTGATGACCGCCGAAGCCCCCGAAGGGGCCTACTGCGTGGGCTTCTCGCAGCGCGACGCGGGCCACGACCTGACGCAGCACCTGCTGGACCAAGGCCATCGGCGCATTGCCTTTGCTGCCGCCCAGCTGGACCCACGCGCCCTGCAGCGCCTGGAGGGCTGGCGCCAGGCCTTGCAGGCGGCAGGCCGCTACGACGCAACGCTGGAGTGGTTGAACCCGGCGCCATCGTCGCTGTCACTGGGAGCCCGCATGTTTGAGCAAATCATGGGGCAGCAACCGCCGGTGGACGCCATCTTTTTCTGCAACGACGACCTGGCCCAGGGTGCCTTGCTGGCTGCACTGCGCCTGGGCATTTCGGTGCCACAGCGGGTGGCGATTGCGGGCTTCAACGACCTGACCGGCAGCGACCAGATGCTACCGCCGCTGACCACCGTGCGCACCCCGCGCGCCGAGATCGGCCAGGCCGCGGGGCAGATGCTGGTGGCGCTGATGCAAGGTGAGACGGTTGCCTCACCTTGCATCAATCTGGGCTACACGCTGCAACTTCGCGACAGCGCCTGAAAAGTTACGGCGCGTTGGACTCCAGCCCTTGCAGCACACGACCACGGCCGGCGGTCAGGAGGTTGGCATAGTTCGCCAGCCCCGCCACCAGGCGGCCCAAGGCGCGGACCACCAGGCCCAGGCCTTGCCCCACATCACGCAGGGGTTGCACCACATTGGTCTGGAATCGCGTCACCAGGCAAGTCTGCGGCTGTGCCACCCATTGCAGCTGAATGCCCTCTTGTCCCTTGTACGGCCACGCCTCCACCACCACACGCTGCCCGGCGCGCAATTGCAAGTCATGGCCCAACGCCACGAAATGGTCACCGGTTTCCAACAGCGGGGTGTGGCGCGACACATCCAGCGTGGCCCAGGCACGGCCTGACACCACACGCAGCACGCCAGCGGTGCGCGGCCGCACGGTCACGGCACGGCCCTTGGGCAGGACCCAGGGTGCCTCCTCGGTGATCGCCATCGCGTCGAGCTTCAGCTCGGCCATGGGGTCTTGGGGCGCTGACAGGCGGGGGCCGGACAAGGCATCGGACACAAATGAGGACAGGGACGGTTGCGGGGACGGGCTTTGGACGGACATGGTGGGCTCCTGAAAAAGGTGGTTGGGCAATGAATGATCTGCCCGCGCGCCTGCAGCGTCCAATGAAATCGGGCTATGCTATTCATTCCATTCCCGCATCAATCCATTTCGCCATGTCCAACGCCGCACCCTCCAGCACCGAGATCCGTCTGCGCACCCGGCCGATTGCCGTGGGCCATTTGCGCGCCCTGGAGGCGGTGGCCCGCCACCTCAATTTCCGGGCGGCAGCTGAGGAGCTGTCGCTGACGCAGAGCGCGGTGAGCCGTCAGGTGCAAGCGCTGGAAGAGGAAGTCGGTGTGCCCCTGTTTTTGCGCCACACCCGCGCCGTGGAGCTGACCAGTGCGGGCAGCCAATTGTTGCGCGCCGTGGTGCCTTCGCTGGAGCGGGTGGACAGCGCGGTGCGCCTGATCCGCCGCACGGCGGGGCGCAAAAGCGTGGCCATTTCCACCTGGGCTTCGTTTGCGTCGATGTGGTTGATCCCGCGGCTTGAAGCCTTCCAGGCCGAGTACCCCGACATCGACATCCGCCTGGACGCCACCGACAACCCGGTGGACCTGGACACCAGCGATGTGGACCTGGCCATCCGTTACACCCGCCCGGGTAACGTCGGCTCCGATGCCGTACGGCTGTTTGGCGAACAGCTCACCCCTGTGGCCAGCCCCTGGCTGCTGAAAAGCGGGCCACCGCTGCGCAAGGCCGCCGACCTGAACCGCTTTGCCCTGCTGGAAGCCAGCGACAGCCACCGGCACCAAAACCTGGAATGGCTGACCTGGCGGCGCTGGCTGGACGGCAACGACTTGCCCAAGCTGGAGCCCAAGCGCTGGATGTACTTCAACTACGCGCACCAGATCGTGCAGGCCGCACTCACCGGCCAGGGCGTGGCGCTGGCGCGCATGCCGTTGGTGGCCGACAGCCTAGCCAGTGGCGACCTGGTGGAGGTGCTGCCCAACGGCCGCATCGACACGCCGCTGGTGTATTTTTTAATTGTGGGCCCACGCAGTGGCGCACGCCCCGAAATCCAGGCGTTTTGCCAATGGCTGATGGCGCAAGCTGCCATCACCCGCACCGCCATTGGCGAGGTGCCCGACCCGGAAACCAACGCCCATCCGGACTGAGCCATTGCCGCGCTGCAGACCTTCCCCGACAATGGCACGCATGCGTAACCCTCTTACCCCAGCCCTGCTGGTGCTGGCCCTGCTAGGCAGCCTGTCGGCCCAGGCGCAGGACGCACTGTTCACCAAGCGCCAGACCACGCTGCGCGAGGGCCCGGCCGAGAGCGCGACCGCCCTGGCCACCCTGCCCGCCCAAACCGCCCTGACCCGCCAGCCCACGCGCCAGGGTGCTTGGGTACAGGTCAAAACGGCGGCAGGTGCCAGTGGCTGGATCCACCTGTTTGACGTGGGCCCTGCCACCGAGCAGAGCAGCGTCGCCAGTGCAGCCACCGGCGCCCTGCGCGGTCTCTCAAACCTGTTCAGCCGCGGCAGCGCGCAAAACCAGAACACCAGCGGAACCACCGCCACGGTGGGCATTCGCGGCCTGGGGGCCGAAGACATTGCCAACGCCCAACCCAATCTCGCCGCCCTAGCGCAGGCGGAGGGTCTGCGCCAGGACGCCACCCAAGCCAAACGTTTTGCCACCGAGGCAGGCCTGAGCGCCCACACGGTGGACGCGCTGCCGGTGCCTGCGCCTCCCGCCCCGGCCAACAACACCAACGCGGGATTCTCGCCATGAAACACACCCTCGCCGCTCTGGGGTGGGCGCTGTGCTTCGCCACCCTGCCCCAGGCTGCACTGGCGCAAGACCCCGGCAAGATGCTGGGCGGCCTGCTGCAAAACATCCTCAAGCCCAATGCAGCCGGCAACAACAGCGCCCCTGCGGCTGCGGCCAACAACACGGACCTGGTCGGCCTGCTCTCGCAATCGATGGAACAGATCGACGAGCCCAAGGAAATCGAGATGGGCCGCCAGCTCGCCGCGGTGCTGCTGGGCGCCAAGCCCCTGCACAGGGATGTGGCCCTGCAGCGCTATGTGAACCGCCTGGGCCGCTGGATCAGCCTGCAGTCCGACCGGCCCAACCTGCCCTGGACCTTTGCCGTGTTGGACGACGCGGGCTACAACGCCTTTGCCGCACCGGGTGGCTATGTGTTTGTGACCAAGGGTTTGGTGGATTCGGTGGCCGATGAGTCCGAGCTGGCTGGCATCCTGGCGCACGAGATCCACCACGTGGTGGCCAAACACCATTTGGCCGCCATGCGCAAGTCGGCGCAAACCGGCCTGCTGACCCGTGCCATTGCGTCGCAACTGGGCAACAACGCGCAAGGCGCGCTGTCGGCCCAACTGCTGGCGCTGGGGCGCGAGGTGTATTCCAAGGGCCTGGACCAGGGCGACGAGTTTGATGCTGACCGCAGCGGCGTGGCCTTGGCCGCACGTGCGGGTTTTGATCCCTATGGCCTGGTGGCGGTGTTGCAGCAATTGCGCACTGCGAAACCGGACAACCCGGTGTTCACCCTTGCGCTGAGCACCCACCCTGCCACCCAAGTGCGGCTGGACCAGTTGGAGGCTGCCATGGGCCAGCGCCTGGATGCACTGTCGGGCAAGCCTTCGCCCAGCGTTGCACAGCGCATGGCCCGTGCGGGCAACCGCTGAGTGCGGTTGTTGCAGCCATGATCACGCGGCGTGCCGCCTTGGCCGCACCACTGCTGGGCAGCCTGCTGCCCCGTGCATGGGCACTGCCCGCCAAGCGGCTCACTTTTCCGCGTGACGCGGGGAGCCACAACAACTTTGCCACCGAGTGGTGGTACCTCACAGGTTATGCCAACGTGGCGGGCCAGGCAGCGGCGCTGGGGTTTCAGGTCACGTTTTTCCGCAGCCGCGTGGCGGCCACGCAGGACATGCCATCGCGCCTGGCCGCCAGGCAATTGCTGTTTGCCCACGCCGCCGTGACCGATGTGGCGGGCAAGAAACTGTGGCACGACCAACGCATTGCCCGCTGGTCTGGCGAGGCCGCGGGCAGCAACCCGGCGGATACGGCATCGGCCAGCGCACAGGACACGGGCGTGCTGCTGCGCGATTGGTCTTTGCAGCGACAGGGCACTGACCTGCAGGCACAGATTCCTGCAGGCGACTTCACACTGGCTCTGAACATCAACACAACCCAGCCCGTGCTGCTGCAAGGGAAAGACGGCCTCTCGCGCAAGGGGCCGGAAGAAAGACAGGCCAGCTACTACTACAGCGAGCCGCAGCTGCAGGTGCGCGGCAGCATCACGCTGCAGGGGAAAACACGTGTGTTGGAAGCCGGCAGCACCGCCTGGCTGGACCATGAATGGAGCCAGGAAGTGCTGCACCCGCAGGCGGTGGGCTGGGACTGGATCGGCATCAACCTGTTCGACGGCAGCGCGCTCACCGCGTTTCAGCTGCGCGACCGCCAGGGTGGAGTCTTGTGGGACGGTGGTTCGTTCCGCAGCACAGCCGGAACGCGTTATGTGTTCTCGCGCGGGGAGGTATTGTTCCGCCCTGTGCGCAGCTGGCGCAGCCCTCTGAGCAAGGCCAGCTACCCTGTGGAGTGGGTGGTGCGCACCCCCGCCGACTACTACACGGTGAAGGCCGTCATCGACAACCAGGAACTCGACAGCCGCGGCTCCACGGGCGCCATCTACTGGGAAGGCCTGAGCGAGGTGTGGGACAGCAACGGCAAGCTGGTAGGGCGCGGTTACCTGGAGATGACCGGGTACGCGGCGGCGCTAAAACTCTAGCCGGGCTGCAACATACCGCAACAAAGCGAAAAACAACCGCTACAAATTTAGTAGCTGCTCGCGCAATAATGGAGAGGGCTAGAGGCATATTTCTTTATATTTCTCTGGCCACCTTGCCTCCACCGCCCTCGCCCCCACCTAGGCTGCCATGACCTCCTCCGACCGCCCCAAAGCCAGCAATCCCAAATCCCTCTCCGGCCTGCTGCCGTTTCTGCGGCCCTACCGGGGTCGTATCGGCATGGCGCTGGTGTTTCTGGTGCTGGCGGCGGGCGCCACGCTGGCCTTCCCGCTGGCGCTGCGCAGCTTGATTGATGGTGGGCTGGTGCAGGCCGACAAGGGCGCGCAGGTGATGGCGCTGCGCGAGCATTTTGCGGCGCTGTTCGCCGTGGCCGTGGCGCTGGGCCTGTTTTCGGCAGCGCGTTTTTACATGGTGAGCTGGCTGGGCGAGCGCGTCACCGCCGACCTGCGCAATGCGGTCTACAGCCATGTGCTCAAGCAGAGCCCCGAGTTTTTTGAGACTACGCAAACCGGCGAGGTGCTCTCGCGCCTATCGGCCGACACCACGCTGGTGCAAACCGTGGTGGGCTCGTCGCTCTCCATGGGGCTGCGCAATGCGGTGATGGGCATTGGCGCGCTGGGCGTGCTGGTCTGGACCAACCCGGTGGTGATGCTGCAGGTGCTGGTGGTGCTGGTTTTGGTGGTAGTGCCCAGCCTGTGGTTTGGCCGACGCGTGCGCAAGCTCTCCCGTGCGTCGCAAGACCGCATTGCCGACTCCAGCGCCATCGCAGCCGAAGTACTGAACGCGATTCCCGTGGTGCAAAGCTACACCGCCGAAGGACGTGAGACCGCGCGTTTTGTCACCTCCACCGACAATGCTTTCGAGACTGCCACCAAGCGCAGCCTGATGCGGTCCATGCTGGTGGCCTTCATCATCATTGCCACCAGCGCAGCACTGCTGTGGGGCTTGTACCAGGGCACACAGGCCGTGGCCGAGGGCCGCATCACGGCCGGCCATTTGGGCCAGACCGTGGTCTACGTGATCATCCTGGCCAGCGCGTTTGCCGTGCTGGGTGAGGTCTATGGCGACCTGCTGCGCGCGGCGGGCGCCACCGAACGCCTGATGGAGCTGCTGGGCACCCAGTCGCCTATCACTTCACCATCAAAACCGACTTTAGCGCCCATGCCCACTGCGGGAAGCGCTATTAAATTTGAAGCAATTGATTTCCACTACCCCTCGCGCCCCTTGCAGCCCGCGCTGCAAAACTTCAGCCTGAACGTGTTGCCCGGCCAGACCGTGGCCATCGTCGGGCCCAGCGGGGCGGGCAAGAGCACGGTGTTCCAGCTGCTGCTGCGCTACTACGACCCGCAAAGCGGCGGCATTGTGCTGGACGGCGTGGGCACGCGTGACATGGCGCTGGACGCGCTGCGCCAGCGCGTAGGCATCGTCCCGCAGGACGCCGTGATCTTCTCCAGCAGCGCGCTGGAAAACATCCGCTACGGCAAGCCCGACGCTACCGATGCTGAGGTGAAGGCCGCCGCACAAGCGGCATTTGCCCACGAGTTCATCACCGCCCTGCCCCAGGGCTACGACACCTTCTTGGGCGAACGTGGAGTGCGCCTGTCGGGCGGGCAGCGCCAGCGCATTGCGATTGCGCGCGCCATGCTGAAGAACCCGCCCCTGCTTCTGCTGGACGAAGCCACCAGCGCACTGGACGCCGAGAGCGAACGCATGGTGCAGGCGGCGTTGGAGTCGGCCATGCGCGACCGCACCACGCTGGTCATTGCGCACCGCCTGGCCACGGTGCAAAAGGCCGACCTGATTGTGGTGCTGGACCACGGGAAGCTGGTGGAACAGGGCACGCACGCCGAGCTGGTGGCACGCGGCGGTGTCTACGCCGGGCTGGCGGCGCTGCAATTCAACGCCTGAGCTAGCAGAAACGCGGCCATGTAAAGCATTGAAATGCGGGGGTGAAGTGCCTAAAATCAAGGCATTCAACCCTTGGGAGATTCGTATGGACGTCAGCAAAGCCAAGCCACAACAGGTGCAGCAGGCCCAAGCGGCCAAACGCACCCAGGAGGTGCGGGAGACACAGCAGCGCGAAGCGCAAGCCAAAGCGACCGCCCCCCAAAAAACCGAAGAGCCCAAACCCAAACCAGTGGTCAACAGCCAGGGCCAAACCACCGGCCGGTTGCTCAACGTCACCGCCTGAGCTGCCACGGGACCTGCGACCATGGTCGCCATCACTGCCACCAATTCGGCATCGCCTTCTTTGCAGGCGACGCTGAGCAAGGCGCGCATCGAGCAAGCGCGGCGTGAAGCCGACTCGGCCGAAGCGCGGGCCAGCGACCTGCGCGCGCAGGCCGATGAAGCAGAACGTGAGGCCCAAGACCGCAACCAGACCGCCCGTAGCCTCAGTGCCCGCAGCCAAGGCGCGGACAGCACCTACACCAGCGCCCTGCGTCGCCCCAGCAGCGAAGTGCCGCCCGCCACACAAGATTTTCTGGAACGCATGTACTCCGCGGTCAACCCCAAGTTTGCTGCGAGTGGCAACCCTCTCAAGCAAGACGGCGATGCAGCCCCCGTGGTGAACAGCCAGGGACAATCTACCGGGCGCATCCTGAACGTCAGCGCCTGACGTCGTTATTAATTTTTTGCATAGTTTGCAAATGAAGTGGCCTTGGACAGGTCGTCATGGCGCGCCTACATTGCGGGCCATGACGACAACCACAAGGAGCATTCATGTCGCAACACCACGCTAAACCGGCGTCTTCCGCACACCCAGCAGCCACGACCCATGCGCTGCCCTCCTACCTGCAGGCCGACCACCTCGGCCCCTGGGGCATTTACCTGCAACAGGTGGACCGTGTCACGCCCTACCTGGGCCACCTGGCGCGTTGGGCCGAGACCCTGAAGCGTCCCAAGCGCGCGCTGATCGTGGACGTACCGATCCAACTGGACAACGGCACCGTGGCCCACTTTGAGGGCTACCGCGTGCAGCACAACACCTCGCGCGGCCCCGGCAAGGGCGGCGTGCGTTTTCACCAAGACGTGACACTGTCGGAAGTGATGGCCCTGTCAGCCTGGATGTCGATCAAGAATGCCGCGGTGAATGTGCCTTACGGCGGCGCCAAGGGCGGTATCCGAGTCGACCCCAAGACCCTGTCGCGTGGCGAACTGGAGCGCCTGACGCGCCGCTACACCAGCGAGATCGGCATCATCATCGGCCCCACCAAGGACATTCCGGCACCCGACGTCAACACCAACGAACAGATCATGGCCTGGATGATGGACACCTACTCCATGAACGAAGGTGCCACCGCCACCGGTGTGGTCACCGGCAAGCCGATTGACCTGGGCGGCTCCTTGGGCCGCCGCGAGGCCACTGGGCGTGGCGTCTACACCGTGGGAGTGGAGGCAGCGCAGCACATTGGTCTGGATGTGACCCAGGCACGTGTGGCGGTACAGGGTTTTGGCAATGTAGGCGGTATCGCCGGCAAGCTGTTTGCCCAAGCCGGTGCCCGCGTGGTGGCGGTACAGGACCATGGCGGCACGATTTACAAGGAATCCGGCCTGGACGTTCCGGCCTTACTGGCCCACGTGGCAGCGCATGGTTCGGTAGCCGGATTCACGCCCGCAGAGTCGATTGCCAATGATGCCTTCTGGGATGTGGATTGCGACATCCTGATTCCGGCAGCGCTGGAGCAGCAGATCACCAAGGCGAATGCGGGGCGCATCAAGGCCAGACTGGTGATCGAGGGCGCCAACGGCCCAACCACGCCCGAGGCCGATGACATTCTGCAAGAGCGCAATGTGCTGGTGTTGCCCGATGTGATTGCCAACGCGGGCGGTGTGACCGTGAGCTACTTCGAGTGGGTGCAGGATTTCTCCAGCTTCTTCTGGAGCGAGGACGAGATCAATGCCCGCCTGGTGCGCATCATGAAGGAGGCCTTCGCCGGCGTCTGGAATGTGGCGCAGGACCACAAGGTGAGCCTGCGCACCGCGACGTTCATCGTGGCCTGCAAACGCATCCTGCATGCGCGCGAGCTGCGCGGTTTGTACCCCTGACCAGCCAGCCAAACAGCGGTGGGGCTTGGAGCGCCACCGCTACTGCAGAGGCCCTTTCAGGGCTTCGGGCAGGAGGAGTGGCATGACTTCAATGCCCTCCTCCACCAGCTCCCGGGCCTGCTCCGATGTGGTGTGCCCGCGGATGTTGCGTACCTCGGCTTCGCCGTAGTGCATCTTGCGGGCTTCCTCGGCAAATTCGCTCCCCACATCGGTGGTATTGGCCACCACATGGCGGGCCACGGCCATCCAAGCAGCAGCCAAGGCGGTTTCCACCTCGCCCATGCGTACCGGTGCAGACGGACTGGCGGGCAATGCCGCATCCTGCCCGGCTGCTTGCGGTTCACGCGCACCGGATAGGTTCAGGCGCGGCGCGCTGAGCTTCTTGACCACAGCAGGGTCCGCGCAAACCGGACATTGCACCAGCCCGCGACGACACTGCGAAACAAAGTCATCCTCCGACGCAAACCAACCTTCAAACAGGTGCTGATGGCTGCACGCGAGGTTCAGGACTTTCATGGCGGCAAAGCGTTCAGGCCGGCAGCGGTGCAGCCCACTCCAGCGGCCAGGTTCCTTGCAGGACGTTTTGCACCCAGAGGGCACCGGCCAAAGTTTTGGCGTCAGTCACCAAGCCTTGCTGACACCATTGCAAAAACTCGGCAGGGGTGGCCGTGAACACATCGAGAAATTCACCCTCGTCGAGCTTGCGCTCCCCCAGCTGCAAATCGCGGGCGAACCAGATGTCGATGAATTCGGTGGAGTAGGAAATGACAGGGTGCATGACCCCAGCTCGGGCCCAGGCGCCGGCAGAGTAGCCAGTCTCCTCCAGAAGCTCACGCTCAGCGCAGCGTTGCACGCTTTCACCCGCATCCAATTTGCCGGCCGGGAATTCGATCATCACGCGCCCAACGGGATAACGGTACTGGCGCTCCAGCACCAACTTGAGCTCACCGCTACCATCGTCCAACAACGGAATCACCATGACCGCGCCGGGGTGCACCACGTACTCGCGCGTCGCCTGCTGCCCATTGGGTAACAGCACCTGGTCGCGAAAGGCGTGGAGAAAATGTCCTTTGAGGATTTCCTCGCCAGACGTTTTGCGCTCAACGAGGTGTGTGTCGTCTTCCATGCCCATGCTTGGCTTACCCTGCCCGCTTGAGCAGGTAACGGTAGACAAAGCCCGGGAAGGCAAAGGTCACGAACAAGGCGAAGGTGATGGCGTAAAACTCCCAACCCTGCGGGCTGATCTGCCCTGCGCGATGCTCAAGCCCCATCCCAACGGCACCCGTCAAAGCGTAAAGGCAGAGCAATTCCAGTACGCGCCACCCCAGCGACTTCTCCGCTGCCAAGCGGTAAAAGCCCAACAGCCGCTCCGTGAAAAAAGGGAGATTGGCACAGACCAAGGCCAACACGACGACCAGTCCGGCCGCAAAAGAATTCATCATCGTTAAGGCGTCAAGGCCATGCCGGAAGCAAGCGCAGCCGCGCTCAGCTGCCCAGCATTTGGCGCACAGAGTTGGCGCAAACAGCCATCAAACCACTGGGGAAGATACCCAGCAGCAACACCAGCCCGCCGTTGATGCACAGCACCACACGCACGTCGGCGGAGGCGGTGACGGTGGTGGCCGTGATGGGTTCGTCAAAGTACATGACCTTGATGAGTCGCAGGTAGTAGAAGGCGCCGATGAGCGACATCAACACTGCAAACACGGCAAGCGCCAAGTAGAAACTATCACCCGACGCAATCAGGGCCTGCAGTACCGAGAGCTTGGCGTAGAAGCCCACCATGGGGGGAATACCGGCCAAAGAGAACAGGCAGATAGCCATGATGGCGGCATACAGCGGGCTGCGCTGGTTCAAACCGGCGAAGTCTGCGATTTCTTCGCTCTCGAAGCCATCGCGTGACAGCAGCAAGATCACACCGAAGCTGGCCAAGGTGGTGAGAACATAACTCACCACATAGAACATGGCAGAGCTGTAGGCATTGGCACCGGAGGCGGTGTTGCCGTTGACCACGCCAGACATCAAGCCAAGCAACACAAAACCCATTTGCGAGATGGTGGAAAACGCAAGCATGCGCTTGATATTGGTCTGCGCAATGGCGGCCAGGTTGCCGATCAGCAGGGAGCCAATCGACAAGACCATCAGCATCTGCTGCCAGTCACCAGCCAGGGGCAACATGCCTTCGACCAACAGGCGCATGACGATGGCAAAGGCCGCCAATTTGGGCGCACCACCAATCATCAGGGTCACGGCCGTAGGTGCACCTTGGTAAACGTCGGGAATCCACATGTGGAAAGGCACCACACCCAGCTTGAACGCCAAGCCAGCCACCAAAAACACCAGACCAAACACCAGAACCATGTGGCGAATCTGACCCGAGGCGATGGCCTTGAACACTTCGTTCACATCCAGAGAACCGGTCGCGCCATACAGCATAGACATGCCGTACAGCAAGAAGCCCGAAGCCATGGCTCCCAGCACAAAGTACTTCATGGCGGCTTCGGTGGCGGCCACATGGTCGCGGCGCAGGGCCACCAGTGCGTAGCTGGACAGGGTCAGCAACTCCAGGCCCATGTAAATGACCAAGAAGTTGTTGCCAGAGATCATGACAAACATGCCCAGCAGCGCAAAAATGCTCAGGGTGAACAGTTCACCACCGCGCAACATATCGCGCTGGCTGGCGTAGGAGCGACCGTACACCAGCGTCACCATCACCGCCAAGGTCGCAAAACACTTGAGCCAATTGCCCATGGAGTCGCTGACCACCATGTTGCTGAAGGCATATTGCGTCGTGCCCGTGGAGGCATAGGAGGCCTGCAACAAGGCTACGGCTCCCAAGGTGAGCAAGGTCAGCACATGGGTCACGCCCCGCAAAGGGGACTTCACGCGCAAATCAATCAGTGCAATGGCACACGCCATGACCAGCAGAATGAGCTCTGGCAGTACCGTGATCAAACTGAGTTTGTCTATCATCGTTCGTCTCGCAATTCAGTTAGATCAGTTCAACTTGGACACGGCCACGTGCTTGAGCAACTCGGCCACAGAAACGTCCATCACATCGGTGAAAGGTTTGGGGTACAGCCCCATCCAGAGCACCGCCACTGCCAAAAGCGCCAGCATGAAAAACTCACGGGCATTGATATCGGACAGGCCTTTGACATCGTCATTGGTCACCGGGCCCAAGTAGACGCGTTTAAACATCCACAAGGTGTAGGCTGCCCCGAAGATCAAAGCACTGGAGGCGGCAAAACCGATCCAGAAATTAAACTTCACAGCGCCGAGGATCACCATCCATTCACCGACAAAACCGGCAGTACCCGGCAAGCCGCAATTGGCCATGGCGAACAACAAGGCAAAGGCTGCAAACTTGGGCATGGTGTTGACCACCCCACCATAGCTGGCGATCTCACGCGAATGGACACGGTCATACAACACGCCAATCGACAGGAACATCGCGCCCGACACAAAGCCGTGCGCAATCATCTGTACCAGACCACCGGAGACACCCAAGTCATTGAAGATAAAGAAGCCCAGTGTCACAAAACCCATGTGGGCAACCGAGGAGTAGGCCACGAGTTTCTTCATGTCCTGCTGCACCATCGCCACCAAACCCACGTAGACCACAGCGATCAAGGACAAGGCCACCATGAAGCCCCCCCATTCGTGTGCGGCATCAGGGGCGATCGGCATAGAGAAGCGCAGGAAACCATAGGCACCGAGTTTCAGCATGATGGCGGCCAGCACCGCAGAACCACCCGTGGGCGCTTCCACGTGCACATCAGGCAACCAGGTGTGCACAGGCCACATAGGCACCTTCACGGCAAATGCAGCAAAGAAGGCGAAGAACAGCAGCGTCTGCGCGGTACCGCCCAAAGGCAAGGCATGCCAAGTCGCCAGGTCAAAACTGCCGCCCGACTTGGTGTACAGGTAGATCAGGGCCACCAGCATCAGCAAAGAACCGAGCAAGGTGTAGAGGAAGAACTTGAACGCCGCGTAGATCTTGTTCGGGCCGCCCCAGATGCCGATGATCAGGTACATCGGGATCAAGGTAGCTTCGAAGAACACATAGAACAACAGACCATCCAGTGCGGTGAACACACCGATCATGAGCCCGCTCAAGATCAGGAAAGCGCCCATGTACTGGTTAACGCGCTGGGTGATGGCCTCCCAGCCTGCAATGACCACCACCACGGTGATGAACGCTGTGAGCGGGACAAACCAGAACGAGATACCATCCACACCGAGGTGGTAGTTGACATTGAAACGGCTGATCCAGCCAGCCTTTTCCACAAACTGCATGGCAGCGGTAGTGGTGTCGAACTGGTCATACAAGGGCAAGGTCAGCAGGAAGCTGATCACCGCACCGACCAAAGCGATCCAGCGAACCACCTTGGCATGCTCGTCACGACCGACCGCCAGCAGCACCGCGCCGAAAGCGATAGGGACCCAAATAGCGAGGCTCAACAAACCCATATTATTTTTCTCCTACTTGAGCCAAACGAAATACGTCATCAACACAAACACGCCGAGAATCATCACCAAGGCATAGTGGTAGAGATAACCGGACTGACCCTTGCGCACCACGGATGACACCCAAGCCACCAGCTTCCAGGAGCCATTGACAACCGTGCCATCAATCACAGCCTGGTCACCCACTTTCCAGAGTCCGGTACCCAGAGCGCGTGCACCGCGGGCCAAAATATTCTCGTTGATCCAGTCCAGGTAGTACTTGTTTTCCAGCAGATTGAACACGGGCATCACATTGCGCTTGATAGTCGCAGGCACAGCGGGGAACACCATGTACATCAGGTAAGACGTCACCACACCGGCGAGCGCCAACCAGAACGGTGCAGTGGAAAACGCGTGCATAGCCATCTGCAGAGGGCCATGGAAGATGCCGGCGAGCTCCGCCATCGCGCCATGCTTTTCAGCATTGACGAAAATCACGTCCTTGAAGAAATCCCCGAACAGCATGGGCTGGATCGTCAAGTAGCCGATCAACACCGAAGGAATGGCCAACAGGACCAAAGGTACGGTCACCACCCAAGGCGACTCATGCGGATGGTGGTCATGCCCATGGTGACCGTGGTCATCGTGATGGTGTGCGTCAGGATTCTGGTCGAAACGCTCCTTGCCATGGAACACCAGGAAGTACATGCGGAAAGAATAGAACGCAGTCACAAACACACCCGCCAGCACAGCAAAGTTGGCAAAGCCAGCCGCGGGCAAGTGACTGAAATGAACGGCTTCAATGATGCTGTCTTTGGAGTAAAAACCCGCAAACAAAGGGGTCCCGATTAGCGCCAACGAGCCCAGCAAGGAAGTAATCCAGGTAATGGGCATGTACTTGCGCAAGCCACCCATCCAGCGGATGTCCTGGTTGTGGTGCACGCCCATGATCACCGATCCGGCGCCAAGGAACAGCAAGGCTTTGAAGAACGCGTGCGTCATGAGGTGAAACACCGCTACCGAGTAGGCGGATGCGCCCAGAGCGACGGTCATGTAGCCCAACTGCGACAGGGTGGAATAGGCGACCACACGTTTGATGTCGTTCTGGATGATCCCCAGAAAACCCATGAACAAGGCCGTGATGGAACCGATCACCAGGATGAAGTTCAGGGCCGTGTCGCTCAACTCAAACAACGGTGACATACGGGCCACCATGAAGATGCCTGCAGTCACCATCGTTGCCGCGTGAATCAGGGCGGAGATTGGCGTAGGACCTTCCATAGAGTCTGGCAACCAGACATGCAAGGGAAACTGCGCCGACTTGCCCATGGCACCGACAAACAGGCAGATACAAATCACAGTGACCAGCATCCACTCGGTGCCTGGGAAGCCCAACTGGGCCAGCTCACCGGATTTGGCGAACACTTCGCCGTAGTTCAGGGTTCCTGCATAGGCCACGATCAGGCCGATACCCAAAATGAAGCCAAAGTCACCGACCCGGTTGACCAAGAACGCTTTCATGTTGGCAAAAATCGCCGTAGGTTTGTTGAACCAAAAACCAATCAACAAGTAGGACACCAGACCCACCGCTTCCCAACCGAAGAACAGCTGCAGCAGGTTGTTGCTCATGACCAGCATAAGCATGGAGAACGTAAACAAGGAGATGTAGGAGAAGAAGCGGTTGTAGCCTTCGTCCTCTTCCATATAACCGACCGTGTAAAGGTGCACCATCAACGAAACGAAGGTCACCACACACATCATCATGGCGGTCAGGCCGTCGACCAGAAAACCAACTTCCATCTTGAGCCCACCCACCACCATCCAGGTGTAGAGGGTCTCGTTAAAGCGGGCACCATCCAAGGCAACCGATTTGAGTGTCGCGGCGGACAGAACGAAAGCCACCAGCACACCCAGGATGGTTAGCGTGTGGCTCAGCTTGCGGCCGATCCAGTTGCCACCAAAGCGGGTGCCAAAAATACCGGCCAGCGCAGACCCCACCAAGGGGGCCAAGGGCACGGCCAACAACGTCGATGCAGAAAGGGTTTGACTCATTGTGATTAACCCTTGAGCGAATTGAGTTCGTCGACGCTGATGCTGTTCTTATTGCGGAACAAGAGCACCAAAATCGCCAGCCCGATAGCGGCCTCGGCGGCGGCCACCGTCATGATGAACAACACAAAGATTTGGCCATGCAAATCATTCAGGTAGTGCGAGAACGCCACGAAATTGGTGTTGACAGCGAGCAACATCAACTCGATGGCCATGAGCAGCACAATCAGGTTGCGGCGGTTGAGAAAAATGCCCACCACCGACAGGGCAAACAGCATGGCGCCCAGAGACAAAAAGTGTCCTAAAGTCAAAGTCATTGTTTTTTCTCCGCATCTGCTGGCTCAACGGCTACGGCCGGGGCCGCCTGGGTTGCGGCCATCTTCACCACGGTCATCCGGTCACGCGACTTCACGCGCACTTGGTCACCGGGGCTCACATATTTGCTGTCCTTGCGGGCACGCAGAGTCAGTGCAATGGCTGCAATCATGGCGACCAACAAAATCGCGGCAGCAACCTCCAAGGGAAGCAGGTACTGGGTGAAGAGCAACACACCAATCTCTTTGGTGTTAGACGAACCTGCAGCGGCCACAGCCGAAGAAGGGTCTTCCACAATACGGAAGCCCCCCATCAACACGGCGGCCATTTCCAACGCAATCACCACACCCACCAGCGCAGCAAGCGGGAAGTGTTTCCAAAAACCAAGGCGCAAATTTTCCACGTTCACGTCCATCATCATCACGACGAACAAAAACAACACCATCACCGCACCAACATAGACCAACACCAAGGCGATGGACAGGAATTCCGCTTTCAACAACATCCAGATCAATGCCGCCTGGAAAAAGGTCAGCACCAGGTACAGGGCTGCATGCACCGGATTGCGTGCGGTGATCACCCGGAATGCTGCGAACAACAGCACCGCCGAGAAGGCATAAAAAAGACCAGTCGTAACACTCATGATTCAAACACTTTCTTGCGACAGATCAGCGGTATTTGGCGTCTGCTTGCTTGTTGGCAGCGATCTCAGGCTCGTACCGATCGCCCACAGCCAGCAGCATCTCTTTGGTGAAATACAGATCCCCTCGTTTCTCCCCGTGGTATTCCAGAATATGGGTCTCCACAATCGAGTCAACAGGACAGCTTTCTTCGCAAAAGCCGCAGAAGATGCATTTGGTCAGATCAATGTCGTAGCGGGTGGTGCGACGCGAGCCATCGTCACGCACGTCGGATTCAATGGTGATTGCCATCGCGGGGCACACTGCCTCACAAAGTTTGCAGGCAATGCAACGCTCTTCTCCGTTTTCATAACGGCGCAAGGCATGCAGACCGCGGAAACGTGGCGACAAGGGCGTTTTTTCCTCGGGAAACTGCACAGTCACTTTGCGGCGAAACAAATAGCGACCGGTCAGGGCCAGGCCCTTGAACAACTCCACCAGCAAAAAGCTGTAGAGAAAATCCTTGAGAGAAAAAGCGGAGGGCATACGGGCGACAGAAGGAGAAGACATGGACAGTTCCTTCACTTCCAGATGTTGAAGGAGGTTTGCATCCAGCCACCAATGACCAAGAGCCAGACCAGCGTCACGGGAATGAATACTTTCCACCCCAAACGCATGATCTGGTCATAACGGAAACGGGGGAATGTGGCACGCACCCAGATAAACAGACTCACTACGGCACAGGTCTTGATACCCAGCCAGATCCAGCCGGGAATGAAGTCCAACGCTGCCACGGGGGACAACCACCCACCCAAGAACATCAGGGATGCCAAGATGGAGATCAGCCACATATTGGCGTATTCCGCGAGGTAAAACATGGCGTAGGACATGCCGGAGTATTCGACCATGTGACCTGCCACGATTTCCGCTTCGCCTTCGACCACGTCAAAAGGATGACGGTTGGTCTCCGCCAATCCGGAAATGATGTAAACCACAAAAATAGGCAACAAAGGAAGCCAGTTCCAAGACAAGAAGCCCAATCCCATGGCAGCAAAGTCACCTTTGCCCTGCCCCATCACAATTTCCGACAGATTCATGCTGCCAGAAATCATGAGAACAATCACCAGGCAAAAACCCATCGCAATCTCGTAGCTCACCATCTGTGCAGAGGCACGCAGAGCACCGAGGAAGGCGTATTTGGAGTTGGACGCCCAACCGGCAATCACCACGCCATAAACTTCCATGGAGGTGATAGCCATCACGAACAGCAGGCCCGCGTTGATGTTGGCCAGCGCGACATCCGGACCAAAGGGAATAACAGCCCAAGCAGCCATGGCCGGCATGATGGTCAAGATAGGGCCAATAAAGAACAGACCTTTGCTGGCCTGCGTGGGGACCAGAATCTCTTTAGTGAGCAATTTCAAGGCATCTGCAATAGGCTGCAACAGCCCCCACGGTCCGACACGGTTAGGGCCGACCCGAACCTGCATCCAACCCAGGAACTTGCGCTCCCACAGCGTTAGGTAGGCCACGGCCCCCATCAGGGGCAACACCACCACCACAATTTTCAGCAAAGTCCAGATCACAGGCCACAGAAAGCTCGCCCACCACGATGCTGCGAGCAATCCCAATCCGGTGTTGTAAATCATGTCAATCATGACAAAGCCTCTTCTCGCGCTTGGGCGTCTCGCTTCGCATCTGCAGTCAATTGGAGCGATGTCGAACGGCGCACCAAACCGTCCAGTTGGTAGATGGATGCTGCAACGGGCTCCACCTCAGCAGCTTGCAAGTCGATCGCAAGCGCGCAGGCATTGCTCAGGCGAGCAGTTGGCACAAACCAAGCATCTCCCTGTTGCTCCAGGGCCAGGGCTTTGAGAACCTCTTGCGAAGAATCGCAGTCCACACCCGGCACATTCAGCAGATTGGCCATCACACGCAGTACTTTCCAAGCGGGACGGGCTTCACCTGCAGGTTTGACGACCGCATGAAAGCTCTGCACGCGGCCTTCTGCATTCGCAAAACTACCGGAAGTCTCGGTGAACGGCGCAACAGGCAGAATCACATCGCTAATGTCGAGATTGGCCTTGAAAGGGCTCAATGTCACAACCATCTCTGCTTTGGACAGGCCTACCAGAGCATCACGCCCCAAGGCACTGTCAAATTCCGGTTCCGTGTTGAGCAACAGGGCAGCCTTCAACCCGCCAGACAGCATCTGCGCAGCGTTCAGGCCAGTGGTCTGAGGTGTGGCACCAACAAACTGGGCGCCCACGGTGTTGGCCGCCTCGGTCAGATAGCCAGCCGTAGCACCCGTTTGCGCTGCAATCCAGTTGGCTAATGCCAACAGACTGGAAGCTTTGGCGTGGTGCGCGGCAGCATTGCCCAACAGCACCGCCTTGCGCTCGCCGGAAAGCAGCGAGCGGGCAATGGCCTGGGCCGCTGGCGTCGCAGTACCCGCGGCAGGTGCCGGCACCGACTTCTCAGCAGCAATGGCGGTTGCAATATCTGCCAATGCTTGCACCCAAGTGGCCGCAGGGGCCAGGGCCCAGTGAGCCACTGGCAATGCCCAGTCAGAAGACTCCGACGCGACTGCACTCACCACACAACCCAGCTTGCTGGCCTGGCGAATACGCTGGGCAAACAGGGGATGGTCCTTGCGCAGATTGGAACCGACCACCAACACCCGCTGCAATTGCGACAGGGATGCGATGGATATGCCCAAAGAGCGCACACCCTCTGCAGGCACGAACTCGCTGTTACGCAAGCGGTAGTCGATATTGTCACTGCCCAGCCCACGAATCAGGGCACCCGCCAACTGCAACTCTTCGAGCGTGCTGTGGGGGCTAACCAATGCACCGATACTGGCTGCACCATGGTTGGCCTTGATTTGTTTGAAGCCATTGGCCACATATTCCAGTGCCGTCTGCCAGTCCACGCTCTTCCACTCGCCGCCCTGTTTGAGCATGGGGGAAGTCAGGCGTTCTTCGCTGTTCAGCGCCTCATAGGAGAAACGGTCACGATCGGCAATCCAGCACTCGTTCACCGCGTCGTTTTCAAGCGGCACAACCCGCAGCACCTTGTGGTTTTTCACCTGAACAATCAGGTTGGCCCCCGTAGAGTCATGCGGACTGACGGACTTGCGACGTGACAGCTCCCACGTGCGAGCACTGTAGCGAAAAGGCTTGCTGGTCAAGGCACCGACGGGACAAATGTCGATCATGTTGCCCGACAACTCGGAATCCACCGTGTCACCAATAAAGGTTTCAATTTCGGCATGCTCACCGCGGTGCGACATGCCCAATTCCATGACGCCCGCGACTTCCTGACCAAAGCGGACACAACGGGTGCAATGGATGCAGCGGCTCATTTCCTGCATGGAAATCAGTGGCCCCACGTCCTTGACGGGTACCACACGCTTTTCTTCTTCGTAGCGCGAGGAAGATCCACCGTACCCCACGGCCAAGTCCTGGAGCTGGCATTCGCCGCCCTGATCGCAAATGGGGCAATCCAGCGGGTGGTTGATCAACAGGAATTCCATGACCGACTTCTGGGCCTTGATGGCCTTGTCGCTCTTGGTGCGCACAATCATGCCCTGGGTCACTGGTGTGGCACAGGCAGGCATGGGCTTGGGCATTTTCTCCACGTCCACCAGACACATGCGGCAATTGGCTGCAATGCTCAACTTCTTGTGGTAACAGAAGTGGGGAATGTAGGTGCCCGCCTTGTCGGCTGCATGCATCACCATGCTGCCTTCGGCGATCTCTACTTTCTTGCCGTCGAGTTCGATTTCAATCATCTTGTGACTCGCTCAAACGTGGGCCGCGACCATGCTGGTCTTGTGCTCTACGAGGTACTCAAATTCGTGCCGGAAGTGCTTGATCATGGCGCGCACAGGCATCGCAGCCGCATCGCCCAAGGCGCAGATGGTGCGTCCCTGGATGTTCTCAGCCACGTTATCCAACAAGTCCATATCGCTCGGGCGGCCTTGCCCGCCGACGATACGATCCACCATCCGCGATAACCAGCCCGTGCCTTCACGGCAGGGGGTGCACTGGCCGCAAGATTCGTGCATGTAGAAATAGCTGAGGCGCTGCAAGGCCGTAACCATGCAACGAGTTTCATCCATCACGATGACAGCGCCCGAGCCCAGCATGGAGCCTGCCTTGGCAATCGAGTCATAGTCCATGGTGCATTCCATCATGATGGATGCGGGTAGCACTGGCGAAGATGATCCACCGGGAATCACTGCCTTCAGCGCCTTTCCACCGCGCACACCACCGGCAAGCTCCAGCAGCTTGGTGAATGGTGTCCCCATGGGAATTTCGTAGTTGCCAGGACGTTCCACATCCCCACTGATGGAATAGATCTTGGTACCACCATTGTTGGGTTTGCCGCATTCCAGATAAGCCTGACCACCGTTGCGAATGATCCAAGGCACCGCTGCGAAAGTTTCGGTGTTGTTGATCGTGGTTGGCTTGCCGTACAGGCCAAAGCTGGCGGGGAACGGTGGTTTGAAACGGGGTTGGCCTTTTTTGCCTTCCAGCGACTCGAGCAAAGCCGTTTCTTCACCGCAGATGTAGGCGCCAAAACCATGGGCTGCATGCAGCTGGAAACTGAAATTGCTGCCCTGGATATTGTTGCCCAACAGGCCCGCGGCACGGGCCTCCTCCAGGGCTTCTTCAAAACGCTCGTAAGCCGAGAAGATTTCGCCGTGGATGTAGTTGTACCCCACCGAAATGCCCATGGCGTAGGCTGCAATCGCCATACCTTCAATCACGATGTGAGGATTGAACTGGAGAATATCGCGGTCTTTGCACGTACCGGGCTCTCCCTCGTCAGAGTTGCATACCAAGTACTTTTGCCCCGGGAACTGACGGGGCATGAAACTCCATTTCAGGCCCGTAGGGAAACCAGCACCACCGCGTCCGCGCAAGGCAGACTCTTTGACTGTAGCGATCACCTGGTCTTGCGTCAGACCTTCGCCGCCATCTTTGCCCAAAATCTTGCGCAGGGCCTGGTAACCGCCCCGTGCTTCGTAATCCTTGAGGCGCCAGTTGCTGCCGTTCAACCCAGCATAAATCTGGGGGTTGATGTGGCGATCGTGAAAGCAGGTTTGCACGCCGGTGGCGCGAAACTGGGAGAGAACATTCTCAGCGGTCATCACTTGCCCTCCGAGGCACGCAAGCCATCGACCAACTGGTCCAGCTTTTCGTTGGTCATGAAGCTGCACATGGCGCGGTCATTGACCAGCATCACAGGAGAATCGGCGCATGCGCCCAGACACTCGCTCTGCTGCAAGGTGAACAGGCCATCCGCCGTCGTTTCGCCCATGTGGATGCCCAGTTTGTGTTCGAGATGGTGCAACGCCTTCTGGCCATCGCGCAACTGACACGGCAGATTGGTACAGACGTTCAGTTTGAACTTGCCCACTGGGCGCTGGTTGTACATGTTGTAGAAGGTGGTCACTTCGTGCACAGCCATGGGCGCCATGCCCAAATGTTCGGCAATCACCTTCTCACTCTCGGCACTGACAAAGCCCAGCTCCTGCTGAACGATGGAGAGGCAGGCCATCACCGCAGACTGCTTCTGCTCTGCGGGGTACTTGGCCACTTCGCGGTCAAAACGCGCCTTGGTAGCGTCAGAGATCATCGGTCAATCTCTCCAAAAACAATGTCCATGGTGCCAATGATGGACACCGCATCGGCAATCATGTGCCCGGTAGCCATCTCGTTGAGCCCCGCCAAATGGGCAAATCCCGGCGGACGGATCTTCAGGCGGTAAGGCTTATTGGCACCATCGCTCACGATGTAAATGCCGAACTCCCCCTTAGGGTGCTCCACCGACGCATAGGCTTCGCCTTCGGGGACGTGGAAGCCCTCGGTGAACAGCTTGAAATGGTGAATCAACTCTTCCATGCTGGTTTTCATGGACTCGCGAGAAGGCGGCGCCACCTTGTGGTTGTCCGTGATCACCGGACCAGGGTTGGCCTTGAGCCAGTCCACACATTGTTTGATGATGTGATTGGACTGCTTCATCTCTTCCATACGGACCAAGTAGCGGTCGTACACGTCACCCGTCTTACCTACCGGAATGTCAAAGTCCACTTTATCGTACGCATCGTAGGGCTGCTTCTTGCGCAGGTCCCAAGCGATACCTGAGCCACGCAGCATGGGGCCGGTAAAGCCCAAGTTCAGCGCACGCTCGGGCGTCACGACACCGATGTTCACGGTGCGCTGCTTCCAGATGCGGTTCTCGGTCAACAGGGTGTGGTATTCCTCCAGGCACGCGGGGAAACGCTGTGTGAAGTCTTCGATGAAATCTAGCAGGGAACCTTGGCGGTTCTTGTTCAGCTCAGCAACACCCTTGGCATTGCGCACGCGGCTGGCCTTGAACTGGGGCATGGTGTCGGGCAGATCGCGGTACACACCACCCGGACGGAAGTAAGCTGCGTGCATGCGCGCACCACTGGCCGCTTCGTACATGTCAAACAGGTCTTCGCGCTCGCGGAAGGTGTAGATCAAAATGGTGGAACTACCGCAATCGTTGCCATGCGACCCCAGCCACATCAAGTGGTTCAGCAGGCGGGTAATTTCGGAGAACATCACGCGGATGTACTGCGCGCGCTCAGGCACTTCAATGCCCAGCAACTTTTCGATGGCCAGACAGTAGGCGTGCTCATTGCACATCATGGACACATAGTCCAGACGGTCCATATAAGGTAGCGCCTGGATGTAGGTCTTGCTCTCGGCCAGTTTTTCGGTCGCGCGGTGCAACAGACCGATGTGTGGATCAGCCCGCTGGATGACCTCGCCATCGAGCTCCAGCACCAGGCGCAACACGCCGTGTGCGGCCGGGTGCTGCGGACCAAAGTTCAGGGTGTAGTTCTTGATTTCAGCCATGCATTCAACTGCTTACTGCAGGCCTCCGTAATTGTCTTCGCGGATGATGCGGGGCGTGATCTCGCGGGTTTCGATGGTGACAGGCTGGTACACCACGCGGCCCTGCTCTGCGTCAAAGCGCATTTCCACATGCCCCGTGGTGGGGAAATCCTTGCGGAAGGGGTGACCGATAAAACCATAGTCGGTCAGGATGCGGCGCAGATCATTGTGGCCTTCGAACACAATACCAAACAGGTCAAAGGCCTCGCGCTCAAACCAGTTGGCAGAGTTCCAAATCTCGGTCACGGATGCCACCGATGGCATGTCATCGTCAGGCGTAAATATCTTGAGGCGCAACCGCTGATTCAGACTGACCGACAGCAAATGCATGACCACCGCAAAACGTGGACCTTCGTAGGCACCCGCCTTGTAGTCAGAATAGTCCACACCACACAAGTCCAGCAACTGCTCGAATTGGCAACCAGGCGCATCACGCAATGTCTTGGCCACCACCAGCAGGTCGTCAGCAGACACCACCAACTCGACTTCGCCCAAGGCCACGGTCAAACGCTTGACCTTGTCACCCAGCACACGCTGGACGGCGTCCAGTGTCGCTTCAGGCCGAATGGAATAAACAGTCATAGAAATCCTCAGGCCCGGGCAATGGTTTCGGTGCGGCGAATTTTTTGCTGCAACTGCAGGATGCCGTACACCAACGCCTCAGCGGTAGGAGGGCAGCCAGGCACATACACATCCACCGGCACGATACGGTCGCAGCCGCGCACCACAGAATAGCTGTAGTGGTAATAACCGCCGCCGTTGGCACAGGATCCCATGCTGATCACCCAGCGTGGCTCAGACATCTGGTCATAGACCTTGCGCAGTGCCGGAGCCATCTTGTTGCACAAGGTGCCAGCCACAATCATCAGATCGGATTGACGCGGGCTGGCACGAAACACCTCCGAGCCAAAGCGGGAGAGGTCATAACGGGCCGCCGCCGCATGCATCATCTCCACCGCACAGCAAGCCAGACCAAAGGTCATCGGCCAGATGGAGCCAGTCTTGGCCCAGTTCATCACCGAGTCGTAACTCGTGGTGACAAACCCTTCTTTGAGTACACCTTCAATCATTGGATCACTCCCAGTCCAGCGCGCCTTTTTTCCACATGTAGACGAAGCCAATGGTGAGCACCACCACGAACTCAGCCCCGATGAGGAAACCCAGCATTCCGGTTTCTTTCAAGGACACGGCCCACGGAAACAGAAAGGCTGTTTCAAGGTCGAACAAAATGAAGAGGATGGCCACCAAGTAGTAACGCACATCAAACTTCATGCGTGCGTCTTCGAAAGCTTCGAAGCCGCATTCGTAGGGGGAGTTTTTTGCAGGATCGGGGCGATTGGGCCCCAGGATGTAGCCGAGCACCTGCGGGACAACGCCCACACCGATACCGACCAAGATGAACAAGAGTACGGGGAGATATTGATCGAGGTTCATCTTGAGATTCTGATCACCGTTACAGCCCAGCCAAGCAGGCTCTTGGCTGAACGGAGTTTTTTCTGGTGCCGTCGGCGAGACTCGAACTCGCACAGCTTTCGCCACTACCCCCTCAAGATAGCGTGTCTACCAATTTCACCACGACGGCGGCTCTCAGCTGGCGAATTTGCGTGAGGAGCCTTGCGGCATTTGCTTATTCACCAGCCCTAGAGTTTACCCTGAATTTACCCTGCCATCGGCAGGGACAAGGCATTTAAAACCCGATCACTTGGCCGGGATCTGGGCGGCACCTGTTGCGGGCGCTGCTGGAGCAGATTCAGCGGCCACCGGAGCCGCAGCAGGCGCAACCACGGCAGCACCTTCCAGCACCGAGCCCGAGCTGGCAGGGCGCAAATTACCGAAGTACGCCAGGGCCAGCGTGCACACAAAAAACACCGTGGCCAAAATGGCCGTGGTGCGCGACAAGAAATTGGCACTGCCGCTGGCGCCAAACAGGCTACCGGAGCCACCGCTGCCAAAGGCAGCCCCCATGTCGGCACCTTTGCCGTGTTGAACCAGAATCAGACCGATCATGGCCAGCGCGGACAACATTTGCACAGTCAGAATGATGGTGACGATAAAACTCATGAACTACTACTCCTCAATTTGAAAAACTGCGCAGCCTCAAGCGGCTGCGGCGATGATGGCCAAAAAGTCCGGCGCTTTGAGAGACGCGCCCCCCACCAAGCCACCGTCAATATCTGCCTGACCCAGCAATTGGGCGGCATTGGCAGCATTCATGCTGCCACCGTAAAGAATCTGCACGCGATCCGAGTGCTCCGTGGCGGCACGCAACTGCGCGCGCAACACCGCATGCACCTGCTGCGCTTGTTCGGGACTGGCAGTCTTGCCGGTACCAATGGCCCACACCGGCTCATACGCCACCACAATTTCGCTGATGCAATGGCCGTTGGTGTGAATGACAGCGGCCAGCTGGCGCTTCACCACTTCTTCCGTCAACCCAGCTTCGCGTTCCTGCAGCGTCTCGCCCACACAGACGATGGGCGTGATGCCCGCAGCCAAGGCCTTTTGGGCTTTGCTGGCCACAACACCATCCGTCTCACCGTGGTACTGGCGGCGCTCGGAGTGGCCCACGATGGCGTAGCGAACCGCCAGATCGCGCAACATGCTGGCAGACACTTCACCGGTGTAGGCACCGGCATCGTGCGCGGACACATCTTGCGCGCCCACGGCAATCGCCGAGCCTTTCACCAAGGCACCCACCTCCGCCAGATACGGCGCAGGCACGCACACGGCAATGTCACAGGCCGGCTGACCCACACCAGCCAACAGCTGCTGCAACAGTGCCGCATTGGTCGCAGTGGCGCCGTTCATCTTCCAGTTGCCCGCAATCAATTTCTTTTTCATGCTGCATCCCACTTCAAAATAATTTTGCCAACGTGCTGGTTGCTCTCCATCAGCGCATGGGCTTTCGCCGCATCGGCCGGCGCAAACACGCTGTGAATCACCGCCTTGATCCGACCGGCAGACAGCAAGGGCCAGACCACCCGCAAACACGCGGCCGCAATCGCAGCCTTGAACACCAACGGCCGCGCACGCAAGGTAGAACCGGTGATGGTCAAGCGCTTGCGCAGCACCAGTCCTGCGTTGACCTCACTCTGCACACCCCCCTGCACCGCGATGATGACCAATCGGCCATCGTCCGCCAGGCATTGCACTTCCTTGGCCACATAGGCGCCTGCCACCATATCCAGCACCACGTCCACGCCGCGCCCCTGCGTAAGGCGCAAGGCCTCGGCCTGGAAATCCTGGGTTTTGTAGTTGATGGCATGGTCGGCGCCCAGCGCCAGGCAAGCCGCGCATTTCTCGTCGCTACCCGCTGTCGCAATCACGGTAGCACCCATGGCCTTTGCCAGCTGGATGGCGGTCACGCCAATGCCGCTGCTACCGCCCTGCACCAGCAAGGTTTCCCCGGCTTGCAGACGGCCCCGGTCGAACACATTGCTCCACACGGTGAACAGCGTCTCGGGCAGGCTCGCGGCCTCCACGTCGCTCAACCCTGCGGGCACCGGCAGGCACTGGCCCACAGGCGCTACGCAAAATTCGGCATAACCACCACCGGCCACCAGCGCACAGACACGGTCGCCCAGCGTGAAGCCTGCCACCTGCATGGCTTCGGCATCGCCCGACACAATGGTGCCCGCCACTTCCAGCCCCGGAAGGTCGGAAGCGCCGGCAGGCGCCGGGTAGTGCCCGGCGCGCTGCAGCACGTCAGGCCGGTTGATGCCGCTGGCTGCCACACGAATGCACACCTCACCCACACCTGCAACAGGCGCAGGACGGTCCACCAGACGCAACACGTCGGGTGGACCGAAGGACGAGATTTCGACAGCTTTCATAGCCAAATCAAGCGGTAGCGCCCGTGCTTATTGTGCGAGCAGCTACCAATTTGATAGCAAGGTTAATTAACCTTGCTCGCCGTTGTGGGCGGGACGGTCCAGCAGCGCCTTCATGGACAGCTTGATACGGCCCTTTTCGTCGGTCTCCATGACCTTGACCTTGACGATCTGGCCTTCGGACAGGTAGTCCGTGACCTTCTCGACGCGCTCGTGGGCGATCTGGCTGATGTGCAACAGGCCGTCCTTGCCGGGCAACAGGTTCACCAAGGCACCGAAGTCCAGAATCTTGGTGATCGGGCCTTCGTAGACCTTGCCGATTTCGACTTCAGCAGTGATCTGTTCGATGCGGCGCTTGGCTTCGTCGGCCTTGGCGGCGTCGGTTGCGGCGATGGTGATGGTGCCGTCTTCCTCGATGTTGATCTGGCAACCGGTTTCTTCGGTCAGCGCGCGAATGACGGCGCCGCCCTTGCCGATCACGTCACGGATCTTCTCTGGGTTGATCTTCATGGAGTACAGCTTGGGCGCGAAGCTGGACACTTCGGTCTTGGCTTCGCCCATGGCGTTTTGCATTTCACCCAGGATGTGCATGCGCGCTTCCTTGGCCTGGGCCAATGCGACTTGCATGATTTCCTTGGTGATGCCCTGGATCTTGATGTCCATCTGCAGCGCGGTAATACCATTGGTGGTACCGGCAACCTTGAAGTCCATGTCACCCAGGTGGTCTTCGTCACCCAGGATGTCGGTCAACACGGCAAAACGGTTGTCTTCCTTGATCAGGCCCATGGCGATACCGGCCACGTGTGCCTTCAAAGGCACGCCAGCGTCCATCAGCGACAGGCAGCCGCCGCAGACGGAAGCCATCGACGAAGAGCCGTTGGATTCGGTGATTTCCGACACCACACGCATGGTGTAGGGAAACTCTTCTTTCGTTGGCAGCACGGCAACGAGTGCGCGCTTGGCCAGACGGCCGTGGCCGATTTCGCGACGCTTGGGCGTACCCACGCGGCCGGTTTCGCCAGTAGCAAAGGGAGGCATGTTGTAGTGCAGCATGAAGCGGTCTTCGAAGTCGCCGCTCAGAGCGTCAATACGCTGCGCGTCACGCTCGGTGCCCAGGGTGGCAATCACCAAGGCCTGGGTTTCGCCACGTGTAAACAGGGCAGAACCGTGGGTGCGGGGCAGCACGCCGTTGCGGATTTCGATGGCGCGCACAGTGCGGGTGTCGCGGCCGTCGATACGGGGCTCACCGGCCAAAATCTGGCTGCGCACGATCTTGGCCTCGATCTCGAACAGCAGGCCTTCCACGGCCACGCTGTCAAACGCGGCGCCATCGGCCTTCAGAGCCGCCATGACTTCAGCGTAGGCGGCACGGCAAGCTTGGGTACGGGCTTGCTTGTTGCGGATTTGGTAAGCGGCAACCAGCTTGTCCTTGGCCAGTGCATCCACCTTGGCAACCAGCGCTTCGTCCTTGGCGGCGGGCTTCCAGTCCCACACGGGTTTGCCAGCATCACGCACCAGTTCATGGATCGCGTTGATGGCAATCGCGCCCTGCTCGTGGCCAAACACCACGGCGCCCAACATGATTTCTTCGGACAGTTGCTGGGCTTCGGACTCGACCATCAGCACAGCAGACTCAGTACCGGCAACGACCAGATCCATGATGGAGTCTTTGCGGGCAGTCTGGCCGGGGTTCAACACGTATTCGCCATTGACGTAGCCCACGCGGGCTGCACCGATGGGGCCGTTGAACGGAACACCAGACACGGACAGCGCAGCGCTGACGGCGATCATGGCGGCGATGTCGGCGTCGACTTCAGGGTTCAAGGACACGGTGTGGATCACCACGTGCACTTCGTTGAAGAAACCTTCGGGGAACAGGGGGCGGATCGGGCGGTCGATCAGGCGGCTGGTCAGCGTTTCAAATTCGCTGGGGCGGCCTTCGCGCTTGAAGAAGCTGCCGGGGATCTTGCCAGCGGCATAGGACTTTTCCAGGTAGTCCACGGTCAGGGGGAAGAAGTCCTGGCCGGGCTTGCCTTCAGTCTTGGCAACCACAGTAGCCAGCACCACAGTACCGTCCATGTCCAGCAGCACGGCGCCGGTGGACTGGCGAGCGATTTCGCCGGTTTCCATGGTGACCGTGTGTTGGCCCCATTGGAAGGTCTTGGTAACTTTGTTGAAAATACTCATGTTTATCTCCGTTGAGTTGTAGAAGGTGCAGGCCACCTCGCACTAGCCCGGAGTCAACATCACAGTCCACGATGCCATTCCAGAAAAACTCCGACGCGACCGGAATTGCTTTGGAATGACACAGCTTCGCTCTGTTTTTGCCGTCTCCGAAGTAAAAAACGCCTGAGCTAGTGACCTAACTCAGGCGCTTCTCATTCGTTGAATCGTTTACTTGCGCAGACCCAGCTTGGCGATCAATGCGACGTAACGGTCAGCATCTTTGCTCTTCAGGTAGTCCAGCAGCTTGCGGCGACGGCTCACCATGCGCAGCAGACCGCGGCGACCATGGTGGTCTTTGGCATGGGTCTTGAAGTGGGGGGTCAGTTCGTTGATACGGGCGGTCAACAAAGCCACTTGGACTTCGGGGCTGCCGGTATCGCCAGCTTGACGGGCGTTGTCTTTGACAACAGCGGCTTTGATGCTAGATGCAATCATGTGTTTTCCTGGTAATTTGGGACTGCGCGCTGGGCGCCGCCCCGGTTTGTACAACTTGCGCCAAGGGCTGGAACTGCCGTTGGCGTGCGCCTTGCCGAATGCAAAGCCGCTCGATTATAACCCGGTCGGGTCAGGGGCGCACCATCTTGCAGCTGGTGGCCTGCTCTGCTGCCGCGGCGGGCACACTTTTCACCACGCGAAAGCCATAACCCGAGCCTTCCACGTCAAATTTGACGCCCGGCGTGCCCTGGCGCTCCATCATGCCCACCACCAGCGGCTGCTGGAACTGGTGGTCGGCCGCACGCATGGTGCCTGTTTGACCACTAAAAGTGACGCTAGCCCGCTCCAGTTGTGCGGCGACAGCTACCATATCCATAGCGCCATTGGCGGCCACAGCGCCCTGTTTGCCTGCCGCCTCCACGCTCTGGGCCAACGCTTCAATCAACAGCTGCATGCGCATGTGCACATAGTCGTCCTCGGCCTTGGGGTAACGCACGCGGAAGGATTTGTAAAACGCCTCGCTGGCGGCAGTCTGCACATTGGGCAGCCAATCGGCCACCGCCACCACCTTGCCAAGGCCGGCGTCACCAATCGCTGCCGGGGCACCCAGGGCGTTGCCGTAGAAGGTGTAGAACTTGCCGTCAAAGCCCACATCCTTGGCGGCCTTGATGAGCAGGCTCAAATCGTTGCCGAAGTTGCCGGTAATGACGGCGCCCGCACCGCTGGCCTTGATTTTGGTGGCGTAGGGCAAAAAGTCTTTCACGCGGCCCAAAGGGTGCAGCTCGTCGCCCACCACCTGCACATCCGGGCGCAACACGCCCAACTGGCGCTTGGCCTCGCGGCCCACGGCTTGGCCGAAGCTGTAGTCCTGGCCAATGATGTAGACGCTCTTCAAGGCCTTGTCGTCCTTGAGCACATCCATCAGCGCGGCCATGCGCATGTCCGAATGGGCGTCGAAGCGGAAATGCCAGAAGCTGCACTTCTCGTTGGTCAACTCGGGCAACACGGCGGCGTAGTTGAGGAACAACACGCGGCGCGCCGGGTCGCGCTCGTTGTGCTTGTTGATGGCGTCGATCAGCGAGGCCGCCACACCCGAGGAATTGCCCTGCAGGATCACGCGCGCACCACCGTCGATGGCGGAACGCAGCGCCGACAGCGCCTCTTCGGTCTGACCCTTGCTGTCAAAACGCTCCAGCAGCAAGGCCTGGTTGCCACCCGCGCTGGCGGGCAGCTTGACACCACCGCGCGCATTCACACGCTCCACAGCCCAGACGAAGTTGCGGAAGGCCGCTTCGCCGCCACTGGCGTTGGCGCCACTAAAACCTTCGATGACGGCCACCTTGAGTGGCGCGGGTGTTTGGGCGAAGGCACTGGCCACCGTCAGGGCGCTGGCAAATAGCGTCTTGGTCGCCAATTTCAAGGCCTTGGGAAGAAGAATAAACATGGGGAATTTCTCTTGAAATGTGAGGGAAAGCGCGCAGCTTGGGAACATGCGGCGCTCACGGTGAGAGCCGCGCAGTGTACTAGGAGTCCACACCATGTTTTTTGCCTCTGCACCTTCCGTGTTCCAGCCCTCTGTGCGCCGTTCGGTGTACGCACCCACGGGCCGCTCGGTCGACCGTTTCTTGCAAGACGCCTTGTTTTCGGCACGCCAAAGCGGTAGCGCCTACACCCAGGACGAGACCAGCTTCACCCTGACACTGGACATGCCCGGCATCACCAAAGAGCAGCTCAGCATTTCCATTGACGGTACCGTGGTCCGCATCCAGAGCAAGGAAGACGCCCCCCGCCGCTACCGCGCCGCCTACGAGCTGCCCCAAGAGGTGGACAGTGCCCAGAGCGAAGCCAAGCTGGAACACGGGGTGTTGACCCTGAAATTGGTGAAAAAAGTGCCCGTGGACACCGCCACCGAACTGACCATCCAGTAAAGCTCCAGCGCCAGCACCAGAACGCTATGTTTTTAATAGCTGCTTGCGCATATTCCACGGGGGCTAGTGGCAGTTTTTATAGTGAATGTAGGGGCCAGCGCGGTTTCACGTCGAAGGCGTAATTCGCACTGGCCTGCTGCAAGCCACTTTGCAGCCGCATGGCCGCCGCCATGGCAATCATGGCGCCGTTGTCGGTACACAGGTGCAGTTCGGGGTAGTGCACACGCACACCACGCTTGGCGCACTCGGCATTCAGCAGCTCGCGCAGCTTGCGGTTGGCGCCCACACCACCGGCCACCACCAGGCGCTTCAGGCCGGTCTGCTTGATGGCAGCCATCGATTTCTTCAACAGCACTTCCACAATCGCCGCCTGCGTAGACGCCGCCAAGTCGGCCTGCTGCTGGCGCGGCAGTGCGTCGAAGGTGGCCACCGCACCAGCCGCCACCATGCGCTGGCTCTGCACCAGCACCGCGGTCTTCAGGCCCGCAAATGAAAAGTCCAGGTTGCCACTGTGCAGCAGCGGCCGTGGCAACGGGTAGGCCGTGGGACTGCCCTCCTCCGCCAGTTTGGACAACAGCGGCCCACCCGGATAGGCCAGGCCCATGAGCTTGGCCGATTTGTCGAAGGCCTCGCCCGCGGCGTCGTCAATGGTTTCGCCCAACAACGCGTAGCGGCCCACGCCGTCCACCCGCATCAGCTGCGTGTGGCCGCCCGACACCAGCAGCGCCACAAACGGGAACTCGGGCGGGTCGGCACTCAAAAATGGGGAGAGCAAATGCCCTTCGAGGTGGTGCACGCCCAGCACCGGCTTGCCCAGCGCCGCACCCAACGCACAGGCCACGCCCGCCCCCACCAACAAGGCACCGGCCAGACCGGGCCCGCGCGTGTAGGCCACCACATCCACCTCTTGCAGACTGCGGCCACTCTCATTCAGCACCTGCTGGGTGAGCGGCAGCACGCGGCGTATATGGTCGCGGCTGGCCAGCTCGGGCACGACCCCGCCATAGGCTTGGTGCATCTCGATCTGGCTATGCAGCGCATGGGCCAGCAGCGTGGGTACGGCCACGCCTTGCGACTGCACCATGGCCACGCCTGTTTCGTCACACGAGGACTCGATTCCCAACACCAGCATGCTTGTTTCCTTCAGAGCCACCGAGTTTAGAGGATGGGGCCCCGCACGGCCCCGGGCACAATGACCGCATGCACCTGCCTTTGACCGATGACGCCATTGCCCGGCTGGAAACCTCCACCTGCGACGCCGTGGCCCCGCCAGCCCATGAGACCCTGGACGGCTGGCTGCTGTCATTCGACACCTCCACCGTGGGCCGCGCCAAGAGCGCCGTGCCGCTGCGCCACCACAGCCTGAACCCCGCCGCCCTGCCCGACATCTGTGCGCGCTACGCACAGCGTGGCCTGCAACCGATTTTTCGGCTGGCCGATGTGGCGGGCTTGGCCGACGTGCAGGCCGAACTGCGCCGCCTGGGCTTTGCGCCCACCCAAGCGACGCTGGTGCAGGTAGCGCCCACCACGGCAGTCGCGGCCCTGGCCGACCCCGCCGCGGCCACCTGGTCGGCCACACCGACCCCACCGTGGGCGGCCGTATACACCGCACCAGGTTTTGACCCGGTGGATGGCCAGCACCGCGTGCAGGCCCTGAGCCGCGGCCAACACGGCGTATACGCCACCGTGGTGCAGCAGGGCCAGCCCCTGTGCGCGGGCACCGCGGTCTACAGCCAGGGCTGGGCCAGCTTGCACGGGCTACGCACCACCATGAGCGCACGCGGCCAGGGCCTGGCCCGGCATGTGATGGCCTGCCTGGCCCAAGAGGCACTGCACCGCGGACTCCCAGAAACGTTTTTGCAGGTAGAAGCCGAAAACACCGCCGCCCTCGCCCTGTACCGGCGCGCAGGCTTTGTAACCGCCTGGTGCTACCACTACTGGCACCCCAACGCAGATTGAGTGCTGGCGACATGCCAAAGATTGGCGCGACTTTTGCATGCAATGATCGGCGTATGACCGAGCCGCTACGCATCGTCGTGATCAACGCTGACTTGCTGGTCAATGACCCGCAGGACACCCACGCCCTGCACCAGGCGGAACGCTCGCGCAGCCTGCGCATTGGCCTGCTGGAAAACGGTTTCAACCTGGTCGCTTCGCTGCCGGCCGATGTCTACCTGACGGAGCGCCTGGCCCAGCTGCAGCCGGACATGATCATCGTGGACGCTGAAAGCGACGCCCGCGACGCGCTGGAACACGTGGTGATGGCGACCCGCGACGAGCGCCGCCCCATCGTCATGTTCACCAACGACAACGACAGTGGCAATGCACGTGCCGCAGTGGCCGCCGGGGTGTCGGCCTACATCGTGGCGGGCCTGCAGACGGAGCGCATCCGCCCGATTCTGGACGTGGCCCTGGCCCGCTTCCAGCACGAACAAGCCCTGCGCAAAGAACTGGATGCCACGCGCACCGAACTCCATGAGCTGTCCGCCGCGCTGCAAGACCGCAAAGTGATCGATCGCGCCAAGGCGCTGCTGATGCAACGCCAGCAACTCAGCGAGGAGGCGGCCTACGCCAAACTGCGCAAAACGGCCATGGACAAGAACCTCAAGATTGTGGACGTGGCCCAGCGCATGCTGGATGTGGCCGACTTGTTGTCTTGAAACAAGGACACAACTGCTTACCTGCCGTTCACACCCTGGGAACTTTTGCGGGCTATGCTGAGAACCATGTCACACGAAATACCCATGGAACAACTGGCCGCCGAGGTGTATGACGCCGCGCCCGTGGCCGTGCAGGAGCGCATGGTGTCGCAACTGGTGGGGAAAATCTACGAAACAGCGCCGGTGACGGTGCGCAGCAAGCTCATCCTGCACCTGATGAAACCCCTGGGCGTGTTGTCCCTGGTGGCCGTGGCCGACGGCATCTTCGCCAACATCCGCTTTCGCAATGGCTGGCCTGATGTGCAGGTGCTGCCCGACGATGTGAAGAACGTGGAGCCCCAGGATGTGGTGGCACTGACGCACTATGCGCAGCAGGTCAGCCTGCATGTGCTGGACGGGTTGGCCAATGTCGTCATGGCGTCCCCGGTGGTGGCCACCTCCGCCGCCACGGCCCTGCTGGTCCACATCCTGATACAGCGCAAGCGTGCAGACCGCCGCGCAGAGCAACGCAGCTAGTCACCGCGGGCCGACTCTGCCGAGGCCACAGGCCGCGACGGCAACACCCCAACAGCAACTCAAAAAACCAGCACGGCCGCCCCAGCCCCCCCCTGCGCAAATGCATGGGCCGGCCAGAGAGCGCACCAAGCCGCGGCATACCCACGGGGCGCAGGCCCCAAAAGTACCACCCCCTGGCGCTTGCGCCCGCTTTGGTGCAGTGCACAAAATCAGTGCGTCACGCGAATTTTTAAGCAAAATAGGCCCGAGACCAACGTAGATACTGCGCAAGCAGCTCCTGAATTCATAGCATATTGCAGCTTGAACAAGCTGGCACAGACATTGCGTTAATCCCTGCGAGACCGACAACGGTCATGCACTGCACCCCACCTAACGGCGGGTAGGGCTCAGGGCAAACAGGACAAAGGCGTCCCCACGGGTTCACTTGCGCACCACGCAGCGAACCCAGTGCGGACGCCTTTTTTGTTTTTCGTTTTGTGTTTTTACTTTTGGAGCTTGCGTATGACTGACCTTCTGAAAGCCAAACTCAGCCGCCGTGCTGTTCTGCAAACCGCCGCTGTGGGCGCCATTGGCATCGACCCCGCACTGCGCGCGGCAGTGTACGCCGCAGGCTCGGACGCTCCCGAGAAAACCGAGGTCAAGATCGGCTTCATCCCCCTGACCGACTGCGCCAGCGTGGTCATGGCTTCGGTGCTGGGCATCGACAAGAAGTACGGCGTCACCATCATCCCCAGCAAGGAAGCCAGCTGGGCCGGCGTGCGCGACAAGCTGGTGAACGGCGAACTGGACTTCGCCCACGTGCTCTACGGCCTGGTCTACGGCGTGCATCTGGGCGTGGGCGGCCCCAAGAAAGACATGGCCGTGCTGGCCACGCTCAACAACAACGGCCAGGCCATCACCCTGTCCAAGAAACTGGCCGACAAGGGCGCCGTGGACGGCGCAGGCCTGGCCAAGCTGATGGCCGCCGAGAAGCGCGAGTACACCTTTGCCCAGACTTTCCCCACCGGCACCCACGCCATGTGGCTGTACTACTGGCTGGCAGCCCACGGCATCAACCCCATGAGCGGCGCCAAGGTCATCACCGTGCCGCCGCCACAGATGGTGGCCAACATGCGCGTGGGCAATATGGATGGCTACTGCGTGGGCGAGCCCTGGAACCACCGCGCCATCATTGATGGCATTGGTGTGACCGCCATGACCACCCAGGACATCTGGAAAGACCACCCCGAAAAGGTGCTGGGCACCACGGGCGACTTCGTCAAGAAGTACCCCAACACCGCCCGCGCCGTGACCGCCGCCATTCTCGAAGCGGGCCGCTGGATCGATGCCAGCCTGTCCAACAAAAACAAGATGGCTGAAACGATTGCCGACAAGAGTTATGTGAACACCAGCGTAGACGCGATCAACCAGCGCATCCTGGGCCGCTACCAGAACGGCATGGGCAAGACCTGGGACGACCCCAACTACATGAAGTTCTACAACGAAGGTGCGGTCAACTTCCCCTACCTCTCCGACGGCATGTGGTTCCTGACCCAGCACAAGCGCTGGGGCTTGCTCAAGGACCACCCCGACTACCTGGGTGTGGCCAAGCAGATCAACCAGATCGACATCTACAAGCAGGCCGCCACCGCCAGCAAGACGCCGCTGCCCAAGAGCGACATGCGCAGCAGCAAGCTGATGGACGGCGTGGTCTGGGATGGCAAGGATCCCAAAAAGTACGCCGACAGCTTCAAGGTCAAGGCCTGAGTTCCACCCCACCCACAAGGAGGTCACCATGGTGAGCGCCGTTTTTCACTCGCCCCTGGCTGCTGCAGCCGAGGGGTCTGCTATAAAAAAAGAAGCTGCTAGCGCAGTATCCACGGGGGCTAGCATGCCAAAAAGCACTCAAACGGTGGTATCCACCGCCCCCGCACAAGCCAAACCCGGCTTCGACTGGCGCGGCCTGCTGCTGCAGGTGCTGCCGCCGTTGCTGGGCCTGGCCTTGCTGGTCGGTATCTGGGCGCTGGTGAGCGTGGGCACGTCGGCCAGCATCCCCAGCCCGCTGGAGACCTGGAAGCAGGCCGTCGTGTTGTTCAGCGACCCGTTCTACCGCAAGGGCCCCAACGACCAGGGTGTGGGCTGGAACGTGCTGTTCTCGCTGGAGCGCGTGGCGCTGGGATTTGGCCTGGCGGCTGCGGTGGGCATTCCGGCAGGTTTCATGATCGGCCGCTTTGAATTTTTGAGCCGCATGTTCAACCCGCTGATCAGCCTGCTGCGCCCCGTGTCGCCGCTGGCCTGGTTGCCGATTGGTTTGCTGGTATTCAAGGGTGCCAACCCGGCCGCCATCTGGACCATCTTCATCTGCTCGATCTGGCCCATGATCATCAACACCGCAGTGGGCGTGCAGCGCGTGCCGCAGGACTACATGAACGTGGCCCGCGTGCTCAATCTCAGCGAGTGGAAGATCGTCACCAAGATCCTGTTCCCCTCGGTGCTGCCCTACATGCTGACCGGCGTGCGCCTGGCGGTCGGCACGGCCTGGCTGGTGATCGTGGCGGCCGAGATGCTGACCGGTGGCGTGGGCATTGGTTTCTGGGTGTGGGACGAGTGGAACAACCTCAACGTCAAGAACATCATCATCGCGATCTTCGTGATCGGCATCGTGGGCCTGCTGCTGGAGTACGCCCTGATCAAACTGGCGACAGCGTTCACATTCGAAGAGGTGAAGTCATGAGCAACAGCAAGTACATCGAAATCCAGGGCGTAGAACAAACCTTCAAGACCAAGAAGGGCCTGTTCCCCGCGCTGCGCGACATCAACCTCACCGTGGCCAAGGGCGAATTTGTAGCGCTCATCGGGCACAGCGGCTGTGGCAAGTCCACGCTGCTCAACCTGATTGCCGGCCTGACCACGCCCACCGCAGGCAACCTGCTGTGTGCCAACCGCGAAATCGCAGGCCCCGGCCCGGAGCGTGCCGTGGTGTTCCAGAACCATTCGCTCCTGCCCTGGCTCACCTGCTTTGAGAACGTCTACCTGGGCGTGGAGCGCGTATTTGGTGCGGGCTCCAAGAGCACCGGTGCGGCGTCCGAGAACAAGGCCCAGTTGATGGCCCGCACCGATGCGGCACTCGCGTTGGTGGGCCTCACCGCCGCGGCACAAAAACGCCCTGGCGAAATCAGCGGTGGCATGAAGCAGCGCGTGGGCATCGCCCGGGCCCTGGCCATGGAGCCCAAGGTCTTGCTGATGGACGAGCCTTTTGGCGCGCTGGACGCACTGACCCGCGCCAAGCTGCAGGACGAGTTGCTGGAGATCGTGGCGCGCACCCAAAGCACCGTGGTCATGGTCACGCACGATGTGGACGAGGCCGTGCTCTTGTCCGACAAGATCGTGATGATGACCAACGGCCCCGCCGCCACCATTGGTGAAGTGCTCAGCGTGGACCTGCCCCGCCCGCGCAACCGCGTGGCCCTGGCCGACAGCCCGCAGTACCTGCAGTACCGCAAGGCCGTGATCGACTTTTTGTACACACGCCAGGCCCACGTCGAAAAGGCGGCCTGAGCACGCACCCCCCCTGTGCCACCAAGGGCGCCCTGCGGGGCGCCCTTTTTTTGTGCGCACGCCGCACCCAAATCAGGCACAAATCATGCTTGCACTTGGTCCAGCACGACCAACGAAGGTCTAGCAATCTTGCGGTTGAGCGCCTGCCCTTCTGGTAGCGCACATTCGGTATCTGGTGCCTGAAAACGGCGCCCGTCGCTTCCGCGCCCCCCTCTCTCCCCACAGAACCTCTACGGAGCCCACCCATGGCCGGATTTCGTCAATTCCTGAAAAGCGGACACACACCCACCCTGTTTGCCGCGTTTTTTTACCTCATGTTCTCGTTCGTCATCTGGGTGATGAATGGCGCCATGGCCCCCTTCATCAGTGAGCAGTACCAACTGACGGCATCGCAAAAAGGTTTGCTGCTGTCCATCCCCATCGTGGCCGGGGCCATCATGCGTTTCCCGCTGGGGCTGCTGGCGCAGTATGTGGGGCGCAAGACGGCCACGATGGTGGAGCTTGTGCTGATCACCTTCACCATGTCCTTTGGCTACTTCTTTGTGCACACCTATGACGACCTGCTCAAGATGGCTCTGCTGCTGGGCGTGGCCGGTGCTAGCTTTGGGGTGGCCATGTCATTGGGCTCGGGTTGGTACCCGCCCAAGTACAAGGGTCTGGCCATGGGCTTGGTGGGCGCGGGCAATGCAGGCACCGCACTGGCGGCACTGCTGGCACCGCCCCTGGCCCAGGCCTATGGCTGGCAAACCGTGTACGGCTTTGCCGCGCTGGCCTCGCTGGTACCCATGGCCGTGGTGCTCTTCATGGCCAAGGAGCCACCGGACCGTGACGAACACGCCAGCATGCGCCAGCACCTGGCCTGCCTGATGGAAAGCGACGGCTGGGTCTTCAGCCTGATTTACGTGGTCACGTTTGGTGGCTTTATCGGCATCGTGACCTTCCTGCCCACCTACTACTACGACCAGTTTGGTGTGAGCAAGGTGCAGGCCGGGCAGCTCACCATGCTGGCCGCGCTGATGGGGGCGGTGGTGCGCGTCGCCGGTGGCTGGATCTCCGACCACTGGGGCGGCGTGAACACGCTGACGGTGGTCTTGGTCATCGTCTCGCTGGCACTCATCGGCGTAGGGATGTCGTCCGGCTCGCTGGTCATGACCACGCTATTGCTGATCGTTTGTTTTGCCGCGCTGGGTGCGGGCAATGGCGCACTGTTTCAGTTGGTGCCGCTGCGCTGGCCCACCTCCACGGCGGTGGCGGGGTCCATGATCGGCGAGATCGGCGCCTTGGGTGGCGGCACCATCCCGGCCTTGATGGGCCAGTCCAAGCAGCACACCGGCAGCTTCATGTCCGGATTTGTGGTGTTGGCAGTGTTCTCCCTTCTGATGCTGGTCGTCATGCGCGCCATGCAAGTCCGCTGGACCCGCACCTGGGCTGAAAAGGGAGGTCGTGCGCGTAGCGCATGATCCTCGCGGTCAGCCGCCCGCATCCGTGCGGGCGCTCTCGTTGGGCGCAGGCGTGTCTCTCATGCCCACGCGCCCCACAAAAGGCAGGCGCAATGCCGGGGCGTTGAGATCAATGCCGAAGTTCAGGCCCAGCACATTCAGCTCCAGCCCCTCCTGCAAGCCCACACTCACGCCCAGCAGCCCCAGCAGGGACACGTGCACACCGGAGCCCGATGGAGAAACCCCGACGGGGTTGCTCAGCGGCCGGTAGTCTTTGCCGATCGCGTTGGATGGCAAATCCAGTTGCAGCGCCCGCACCTCGCGGCCAATGTGCGCCAAAAAGGTGTTGCTGTTGGGCCCCGGATAACTGCGGTACTGGTCCGCATAGGGGTAGCTGGCCACCGCGGCTTCGATGCGGTCAATCATGGTCTCCACGCCGGCGCCCCGGTGATCCACCAACAGCTCCGGGAGCGAGCCGTACCAGAGCCCGTCAGGGATGGCGTAGTTGCGCTGCACCACCCGCGGCGCGCGCCAGCCCACCACGTCGTAACGCGTGTAGGCCGTCTGGCCTTCGCGCTTGTAAATGATCCAGGGATGCACCGCAAAATTGCCGCGCCAGCCATAGGTGGGCGCCGCGTAGACCTGCACGATGGCTTGGTCCACATGCTGCCGGGGGTCTGGCGCCTGGCCCGACGAGTGCCGGGGCACCGTAGCCCAGTTTCGGCTGGGGGTCTGTTGGGCCTGCACGCCTTGGGCACAGAACACCAACCCGCCCCACAGGCCCACAACCACCAAACGCGCAAGTGCACGCACAAGCATCAGCGGCTGGAGTCAGCCGAAGGAGGCCACCGGTGGCGGCAAGGTGTCATCCAGGTAGAGCTCGTACTCGTCCCACTCACCCTTGCCAAAGTTCTCGTCGCACTGTTGGGCAATGTCGTCGAAGGACGTGAACTCGGTGCAAAACATCACGGTGCTGAAGTCTTGGCGGTAGGCGCGCCCCGCTTCGTCAAGCAAATCGCCTTCGGGGTCCATGACGGTCTGGCAGCAATGCACCCAGACGTAATGGCCCTCCAGGGCGTCCTCCATCTCCAGGGCACGCAACGCCTCTTCTTCGTCTGCACGCGGAGGCCACGGCTTGGTCAAACGGTAGGTCTGTCCATGGCAGGGGTGCTGGGGGTCCAGCTCCAGATCAATGGTTTGCCAGTCCGGTGAAATCTGGTCGGCCACCGCCATCAACTCCGCTTGGCTGATGTCGCCTTCCCAGTACACATCGGTGATGTGCACAGAGCTGCCAAATTCGCCGAACCAGAGGCTGGCTTTGTGTTTCAAGGTGTCAGGGTGCATGCGGAACTCCAAAGTGCGTTGGAGCACTTTAGCGCATGCCACCCCGCCAGCCCCAGCCGGGTGGCGAAAAGCCTGATCCGCTCAGTGGTCCAGCTTGGAGGGACTGTCCCTGCTCAGCAGGGCATCGAACCACGCCGCGTGCTGGGCACTGCATTTCATGTGCCGCTGCAACTCACGCTGGAACGACGTCAGCCGCGGCTGGCGCTGCTGCATGGGAGGTGTCAACGCTTTACCAGGCTGCCGAATTTTTCGCATGGGCGGTCCCTTCGAGTGGTGAAACCATCGTAGCGCCTTGGTGTGACACCCGGCGGCTGCACGCCGCTCTTTTTTTGTAAAGCCCAAAAACTGTGGGGCCGTCTCCACACGCGCCCGCCTACCCTAAAAAACGGCAAACGCAGCACTATGAATCGCATTAGAAAAACCTATTTGAGCGCATCGCACGCAAACCCTACACTGACTCTGCAAACCAATTTTCAACAGCCGAGGAGATACCCATGTCGACAGAAGCCAAGTGCCCATTCCCCCACGCCGCCCGCACCAACACCACGGCAGGTGCCCCCTCCAACACCAGCTGGTGGCCCAACCAGCTCAAGCTCACTGTTTTGCACCAGCACACGCCCGCATCCAACCCCATGGGCGCAGCGTTTGACTACGCCGAGGCCTTCAAAACCCTGGACCTGCATGCCGTCGTAGAGGACCTGAAGGCCCTGATGACAGACTCACAAGACTGGTGGCCTGCCGACTGGGGCCACTACGGCGGCCTGATGATCCGCATGGCCTGGCACAGCGCCGGCACCTACCGCACCAGCGATGGCCGCGGCGGCGCAGGCAGCGGCAACCAGCGTTTTGCCCCGCTCAACAGCTGGCCCGACAACGGCAACCTGGACAAGGCACGCCGCCTGCTCTGGCCTATCAAACAAAAGTACGGCCGCAAGATTTCGTGGGCCGACCTGATGATCCTGGCCGGCAACGTGGCCCTCGAGTCCATGGGCTTCAAAACATTCGGCTTTGCCGGTGGCCGCCCCGACATCTGGGAGCCCGAAGAAGACATCTACTGGGGTGCCGAAAAAACCTGGCTGGCCACCAGCGACAAACCGGACAGCCGCTACTCCGGAGACCGCAAGCTGGACAACCCGTTGGCCGCCGTGCAAATGGGGCTGATTTACGTGAACCCGGAAGGCCCGGACGGCAAACCCGACCCCGTGGCGAGCGGACGGGATGTGCGCGAAACCTTTGCCCGCATGGCCATGAACGACGAAGAAACCGTAGCCCTGGTGGCCGGTGGCCACACCTTTGGCAAGGCACACGGCGCGGGTGACCCGGCACTGGTAGGCCCCGAGCCTGAAGGCGCAGGCATCGAAGAACAAGGCCTGGGCTGGATCAACAAACTCGGCTCTGGCAAGGGCGTGCACACCACCACCAGCGGCATTGAAGGCGCCTGGAAACCCAACCCCACCACCTGGGACAACGGCTATTTCGACATGCTGTTGGGCTACGAGTGGGAGCTGACCAAGAGCCCCGCAGGGGCCCACCAGTGGGTGGCCAAAAACGTGAAACCCGAACACATGATTCCGGACGCACACGACCCGTCCAAGAAACATGCGCCCATGATGACCACGGCCGATCTGTCCCTGCGCTTTGACCCGGCCTACGAAAAAATTTCGCGCCGTTTCCACCAGAACCCGGCCGAATTCGCCGACGCTTTTGCACGCGCCTGGTTCAAGCTCACCCACCGCGACATGGGGCCGGTGAGCCGCTACCTGGGTCCGCTGGTCCCCAAGGAAACCCTGATCTGGCAAGACCCGATTCCCGCCGTCAATCACGCCCTGGTGAATGCACAGGACGTAGAGGCCCTGAAAGCCAAGGTACTGGCAGCGGGCCTGTCCACCGCCCAACTGGTGAGCACAGCCTGGGCTTCGGCATCCACCTTTCGCGGCAGCGACAAACGCGGCGGTGCCAACGGCGCACGCATCCGCCTGGCGCCGCAAAAAGACTGGGAAGCCAACCAGCCAGCAGAGTTGGCCAAAGTGCTATCAGCGCTGGAGACCATCCAGAAGGCGTTCAACAGCACACAGTCGGGGGGCAAACAAATCTCCTTGGCCGATCTGATCGTGCTGGCGGGCGGTGCCGCCATTGAGGCTGCGGCGCAACAGGCAGGCACTGCCGTGACGGTGCCGTTCACCCCAGGCCGCATGGATGCTTCGCAAGAGCAGACCGACGTGGAGTCGTTCGCCGTGCTGGAGCCACTGGCTGACGGGTTCCGCAACTACGTTCGCAAGGGTGCAGAAGGCCCTGCTGCCGAACTATTGGTGGACAAGGCCCAATTGCTCACCTTGAGCGCGCCCGAGATGACGGTGCTGGTCGGCGGCCTGCGTGCCCTGAATGCGAACGTCGGGCAGGCAGCCCACGGTGTGTTCACCAAACGCCCCGGCGTGTTGAGCAATGATTTTTTTGTGAACCTGCTCGACATGGGTACCCAGTGGCAAAAGTCTCCCACTGCGGCGGGCGTACTGGAAGGCCGTGACCGCAAGAGCGGCGCCATCACATGGACAGGCACGGTGGCCGATCTGGTCTTTGGCTCGAACTCGCAGCTGCGGGCCCTGGCGGAGGTCTATGCGTCCAGCGATGCACAGACGGCCTTTGTGCAGGACTTTGTGGCCGCCTGGACCAAGGTAATGAACCTGGACCGCTTCGACCTGGCGTAAACCGCGCTCTTCCTGCCTATTTGGGCAGGAAGAGCAGCCAGTACACCAGCAACAGATTGACCAACCCGAGGACAAAGGTCGCCAGCTTCCAGACGAAGCTGGGGTCGCGCTGCATCAGCGGCGTGCCCTGCGGGGCGGTGAGCGGGCGCGACGCGCCACGCTCCAGGGCCAGCAAAAACTCTTCGGCCGTCTCAAAACGCTGGCGCTGGTCCCGCGCCACGGCTTTTTGCAGCACGTGGTCCAGCCAGATCGGCACCTCGGGGTTGTGGCGGCTCGCAGGGGTAGGGTCCCGGTAGTAGCGGCCCACCTGGTAGGGCAAGACATCACCATAAGGCAGCTTGCCAGTCAGCAGTTGGTAGAGCGTGACACCCAACGCAAACAAATCACTCTGCGCATTCGGCAGTTGGGCTTCACCTTCTTCGGCCTCGCCCTTGCCGTTGACCGACTTGGTACGAAAGCCCCACTGCTCGGGGTTCACATAACTGGGCGTGCCTGCGTGCAGGGCGCGCATGACAGCGGGCTCGCGCCCACTCAGGGCCACGCCCAGGTCCAGCACACGCAGCACGCCGTCTTCGCCCAGGTGCAGGTTGGCGGGCTTGATGTCACGGTGCACCACGCCCTGGCGGTGCAAGCGCCCCAGCGCACGCAGGGCCTGCATGGCATACCCCAACGCCACGGCAGGCGCCACGCGGCCCTGTTTGTCCAGCAGTTGCTGCAGGGTTTCGCCGCCATGCCAGTCGTACAGCACATAAAAGGCCGAGCGCTCATGGCCAGTAGGCAGCGTCTCGTACACCGCCACCAGGTTGTCGCCAGCCCGCGAGCTTTGCATGCGCTGCGCCAGCCAGGCCTCGTGGGCCAGCATGGCACGCTCTTCCTGGTCATGGGCACGGGCAGTGTTCAGCGTTTTGAGGGCATACAGTCGTCCGGGGGGCGGCGCAGACACGCCAGTGCCGGGCGTGGGGGCCGCACTCCCCGCCCGCACCTGGTAGAGCACATTGATGCCGTTATCGGCAATGGGCGCGGTCACCGTGAACCCGTCCAGCGTGTCCCCCACCTTCAGGCGCGGCGGAATTGGCAAGGCCTGGGCCAGGCGGTTGGCGTCCGTCAGCGTGGCCTCTTGCAAGCCCCGCACGCGCACCACGATGGCGGACACGTTGTCATTGCTGCCCTTGGCCAGGGCCTGCTCCACCAGCTTCTCGCTGGCCTCACGTGCATCGGCCATGGCCGCGACCTCTGGCAGGCGCCGGGCAGACACTTCGCCGTGCACGCCATCGCTCATCAGAATGAACACGTCACCCACCTGCAGGTCGCCCTGCTGGTAGTCCACCACCAGGTGGTCCTGCGCGCCCACCGAACGCAGTAGTTGGTGCTTGAAGTCCGGGTGGTTGACCACATGGTCTTGCGTGAGCTGGGTGGCCACACCTTCGCGCACCAGATAACAGCGCGTGTCGCCCACATGGGCCAGGGTGTAAGACTGGCCACGCAGCACCAGTGCGGTGAGGGTGGTCAGCCCCATGGCGGGCTGGCGGCGCCGGTTGATGCCGCACAACCAGGCGTTTTGAGCACCAATGATGCGGTCCAGCGCCACCGTGGTGTCCCAGGTCTCGGGCGTGCCAAAGTAGTCGCGCACCAGACTGGTAACCGTGGTCTGCGCTGCCTCGCGGCCCATGCCCCCGGCACTTACGCCGTCGGCAATGGCGACGATGGAGCCGTGGTCCTCCTGCCCTTGCGCCGGCAGCATGGCCGCACAAAAGTCTTCGTTCAGCGCCTTGCGCCCGGCTTGCGAGGCAAAACCAATGTCAATGTCAAAAGCCATGCACCAAGATAAGCAATTTTGGTGCCGAATATTGCCGCGCCGCACCAAAGCTGTGCGGGTTAACCCTTGTCAGGGCTGGCCCAACAGCATCTGCATGCTGCGTTCATAGTGGGTGGAGAGCTGCTCGAACAGGCCCAGCAAGGTCTCGCTGCCGGCAGCCAACTCCTCCAGACGCGCGCCCCGTTTGGCAGGCGCCAGGCGCTGTGCCGCCTGTGCCGCTGCCACCATCTGCAGCCAGGCCACCCCTGCCGCTGCCAACGCGCCGTGGATGTCGGGCGTGCTCAGGGGAATGCCATTGAGGTAAGTGAGTGCGTCTTCAAACTCACGCTGGGCGGCATGCATGCTGGCCTGGGCCAGGTCCACCACGGCGCCTTCACCCACCAGGGCCAACAGCGCGTACTTGCCAAAACGCTGCGAGAGCATGCGCTGGCGCCCGGCCAGGTTCAGCACATGCAGGGGTGCGGCGGAGCCCGAGCTTTCCAGGCTGGTGGTCAGGCGCTCGGCCCCGAGCAGCAGGGCCTCGGCTTGCTGCTCCACGGCGTCGGTGCTGCCCTGGGCCAGGGCGGTCTTGAGCTGCTCCCAGGTCTGGGCGACCTGCTCCAGCAGGTCGCCGTAGGTGGGTTGGGACAGGTTTTTGCGCAAGAGCGCAAAGTTGCCATCCACCCACTGCAAGGAGTCCTGCAGCAGCGCAGCGTGGTGCACCGGCTGCACACCCGCCGCCAGCAGCAGGTGCAACTTGACCAGGCGCTGCGACAGCATGCGCAGCTGGCCCGAGCGGTTGACCGCTTCGGCAAAGTGGGCTGACTGGATGATGTGCTGCGAGAGCTGGCCCATGCGCTGGTTGGAACTCATGGCGGCCGAGCGCAGGGCGCGGAAGGCGTCGTCGTCCGACAGGCTCTGGGCCCGCATGAGGATGCCCTTGGCCCGGTCCACGGCCTTGCGCTCCTCAAAGCGGGTGGCCATGCCCTCAAAGGCCTCGCGCTGCTGTCGCTCCTTTTGAAACCGGGCCTGCGCCAGATGGATCAGCGGGCGCAGGCGGTTGGCGCCATAGCCGTGCACGACATAGGCGTGCACGCCGCTGTCGACGGCCTGCTGCATATGGCTGGCATCCGCGTCATGGGTAAAGACGACCAGCGGGCATGGCACCGTCTGGCCCACCATGTGCAGCGCCTGGAACCAGGCCGCCGTGGGCAAGGCCAGGTCACACACCACCACATCTGGTGCGTGCAGCACCACGGCCTGCACCAACTTGCTGCAATCCTCCACCGTGGCGCACACCGCCATGCCCGCCGCCAGCAGATCAGCGGCCAGCGTGGGGGCAGTCTGGGGGCGGGCAGAACACAGCAAGGCAGAGGTCATAAACATCAGGTGTAGCTAGGGGAAACAGGGCTTTTGGGCCCCGCCAGGCCATGCAATTCGCACACCAAGGGGTGGCAAAGCGCAGGCACGAAACCCAGCGCCGATCATATGGCACAGCTCTTGCATCAGCTCCTGCGGGCGCAACGACGCGCCCCAACGAGATGACAGCCGTATTGGTTCTGCGCACAACGACGTCGCGCAGCGCAGGGCTGTCCAAGGCCAGTGCTTGCTGGTGCGCCTTTGCTGAAGGCGCGGATCTCCTCTACCCCCTCATTTCTGGCATGTGGCCCTGCCACATCCGCGTTTGTCTCGTCCTTTGGAGTCGGCACTATGAAAAAATCGAAACTGGTAATGATTGGCAACGGCATGGCCGGTGTGCGCACCCTTGAGGAATTGCTCAAGGTGGCCCCGGACCTGTACGACATCACCGTCTTTGGCGCCGAGCCCCACCCCAACTACAACCGCATCTTGCTGAGCCCGGTGCTGGCTGGTGAGCAGACGCTGGACGAGATCGTGCTGAACAGCTTTGAGTGGTACACCGACAACCACATCACGCTGCACGCCGGCAAGAAAGTGGTGGAAGTGGACCGCGTCAAGCGCATCGTCAAGGCGTCTGACGGCACCGAGGCCGAATACGACCGCCTGCTGATCTGCACCGGCTCCAACCCCTTCATCCTGCCCATCCCCGGCAAGGACCTGCAAGGCGTGATTGCCTACCGCGACATTGCCGACACCAACGCCATGATCGAGGCGGCCACCAAATACAAACACGCAGTGGTCATTGGCGGCGGCCTCTTGGGCCTGGAAGCCGCCAACGGTCTGATGCTGCGTGGCATGACCGTGAGCGTGGTGCACGTACAGCCTACCCTGATGGAGCGCCAGCTGGACACCGTGGCAGGCGGCCTGTTGCAGAAGTCGCTGCAAGAGCGGGGTCTGAATTTCCTGATGGGCGCCCAAACCCAGGAGCTGGTGGGTGGTGACGATGGCCGCGTCAAGGCCATCAAGTTCAAGGACGGCACCGAAGTCGCGGCCGATCTGGTGGTGATGGCTGTGGGCATTCGCCCCAACACCGAGCTGGCCACCAGCATGCGCCTGCATGTGGACCGCGGCATTGTGGTGACCGACACCATGCAAACCGTGACCGACGCGCGCATCTACAGCGTCGGGGAATGCGCGGCCCACCGTGGCATCGCCTACGGCCTGGTGGCCCCTTTGTTTGAGCAGGCCAAAGTGGCCGCCAACCACCTGGCCATGTACGGCATTGGCCGCTACACCGGCTCGCTGACGTCCACCAAGCTGAAAGTGACCGGCATTGATTTGTTCAGTGCCGGTGAGTTCCAGGGCGGCGAAGGCACCGAAGAAATCGTGATGAGCGACCCCTTTGGCGGCGTTTACAAAAAGCTGGTCATCAAGAACGACAAGCTGGTGGGCGCCTGCATGTACGGCGACACGGTGGACGGCAGCTGGTACTTCAAGCTGTTGCGCGATGGCCGCAGCATTGCCGACATCCGCGACAAGCTGATGTTTGGCGAAAGCGGCTCCAACATCGGCGACGTGGGCCACCAGGGTCAGAACAAGGCCGCGGCCATGGCCGACAGCGACGAGGTCTGCGGCTGCAACGGCGTGACCAAGGGCACCATCTGCAAGGCGATCCGCGACAAGGGCCTGTTCACGCTGGATGAGGTGAAAAAACACACCAAGGCCAGCGCATCGTGTGGCTCCTGCACCGGCTTGGTGGAACAGATCATCATGTTCACCGCCGGAGGCGACTACTCCGCCACCCCCAAGACCAAGGCCATGTGCAGCTGCACCGACCTTGGCCACCAGGCGGTACGCGAGGCCATTGTGGCCAACAAGTACCTGACCATTGCCGATGTGCAAACAGGCCTGGGCTGGAAAACGCCCAACGGCTGCTCCAGCTGCCGCCCCGCCCTGAACTACTACGTGACCAGCAGCTGGCCCAAGGAAGCCAAGGACGACCCACAAAGCCGCTTCATCAACGAACGCAGCCACGCCAACATCCAGAAGGACGGCACCTATTCCGTCATCCCGCGCATGTGGGGTGGCGAAACCACGGCCGACGAGCTGCGCCGCATCGCCGACGCCGCCGACAAGTACAAGGTCCCCACCATCAAGGTCACCGGCGGCCAGCGCATCGACTTGCTGGGCGTGAAGAAAGAAGACCTGGTCGGTATCTGGAAAGACATCGGCATGCCCTCCGGCCACGCCTACGCCAAGGCCCTGCGCACGGTCAAGACCTGCGTGGGCAGCGAATGGTGCCGCATGGGCACGCAGGACAGCACCCAGATGGGCAAGGACCTGGAGCGCGCGATGTGGCGCATGTACGCACCGCACAAGGTCAAGTTCGCCGTCTCCGGCTGCCCGCGCAACTGCGCCGAGGCAGGCATCAAGGACGTGGGCGTGATCGGTGTGGACTCGGGCTGGGAGATGTACATCGCCGGCAACGGCGGCATCAAGACCGAGGTGGCGCACTTTCTGGTGAAGGTGAAGACTGCCGCCGAAGTGCTGGAATACACCGGCGCGTTTTGCGAGCTGTACCGCCAGGAAGGCTGGTACCTGGAGCGCACCGTGCATTACGTGAACCGTGTGGGCCTGGACTATGTGAAAAAGCGCATTCTGGAAGACCACGAAGGCCGCAAGGCCCTGTGGGAACGCCTGCAATTTGCGCTGGACGGTGAACCCGATCCCTGGTTCGACTTCAAGGACGCACAGGTTGACACCCGCCAGTTTGAAGCCGTCAAGGTCTGAGGGGCACACCATGCAACGCAGAACCCTGATGTCAATGGCCGGTGCCAGCACCCTGGGCCTGGCCCTGCCAGCCCGCGCCCAGGTGACGGATTTGAGCGACGCCATCAACAAGGCCGGCCGCCAGCGCATGCTGAGCCAGCGCATGGGCAAGGCCTGGCTGGCCCTGCTGCAAAACGTGGAGAAGACCAGCGCCCAGATGGTGCTGGACAAATCCATGGCGCTGTTTGACCGCCAGCTGACCGAGCTCAAGGGGTTCGCCCCCACGCCCGATGTGCAGGCCACCTACAGCAAGCTGGACGCTGCCTGGTCCGACTACAAAAGCGCGCTGGTGGGCAAGGCCCCTTCCCGCGACGGTGCGGCAACCCTGCTGCAGCTCGACGCCAAGGTGCTGGCCCTGGCCCACCAAGGCACGGTGCAGTACGAAGCGGCGCTGTCCAAACCTGTGGGCAAGCTGGTCAACGTGGCCGGGCGCCAGCGCATGCTGACGCAGCGCATGGCCAAGTTCTACCTGGCCGCCACCCTGCCCGTGGACGCCAGCGTGGCCGCCGCCGAAATCGGCAAGGCACGCAGCGAATTCACCGCGGCCATGGAGCTGCTGCGCAATGCGCCCGAAGCAACCTTGCGCATCAAGGACGAGCTGCTGCTGGGCGATGCGCAATGGGTATTTTTTGACATGGCACTCCGGCAGCTGCAGGAAGGTGCGCAGCGCCCCAAACCCATGGCCGATGTGTTTGTGAGCAGCGAAAACCTGCTCACCGTGATGGACCGGGTGACCGGCCTGTACTCGGCCCTCAAGGCATAAATACAAGCCAAATAGGCCTCTAGCCCCCGCGGAATATGCGCGAGCAGCTACTAAAACAATAGCATTAGGAAGAACGACATGACCGAATGGACCCTCATCTGCAAGATTGACGACATCCCCGTGCTCGGCTCGCGCCGTGTCGAGCGCGCCCAGGGCCTGGACGTGGCCGTGTTCCGCAACACACAGGATGAAGTGTTTGCGCTGCTGGACCGCTGCCCGCACAAGGGCGGCCCGCTCTCGCAAGGCATTGTGTTTGGCACCAGCGTGGCCTGCCCGCTGCACAACTGGACCATCGGACTGTGCGATGGCCAGGCCTCCGCCCCTGACGAAGGCTGCACACCGAAGTTTCAGGTCAAGCTCGATGGCGGCCAGGTGTTCCTGAAGACCACCGAGCTGCAAGGCCACGCCACCGACCTGGTGCGCCCCATTGCCGGCCCCACCCGCCGCACCACCAGCGCCTGAAGAAGAACCACCGTCCAGGGAGTCTTTGCATGCAGAAGGAAACACGCTCTACCTGCCCCTACTGCGGTGTGGGCTGTGGCGTCATCATCGAATCCCGGGGTGCGCAGATCACCGGGGTGCGCGGCGACCCGGACCACCCGGCCAACTTTGGCCGCCTGTGCTCCAAGGGCTCCACGCTGCACCACACGGCGAGCGCGCCCGTCACCCTGCAAACACGTCTGCTGCAGCCGCTGCAGCGCCTGCAGCGTGGCGCCGCGCCCCAGCCTCTGTCCTGGGACAGCGCACTGACGTTGGCCACCGACCAGTTCGCCCGCATCATCCGCGACCACGGCCCCGACGCCGTGGGCTTTTATGTGAGCGGCCAGTTGCTGACCGAGGACTACTACGTCTTCAACAAGCTGTCCAAGGGCCTGATCGGCACCAACAACATCGACACCAACTCGCGCCTGTGTATGAGCAGCGCCGTGGCCGGCTACAAGAAGACACTGGGCGCCGACGCCCCGCCCGCCTGCTATGACGATGTGAACCACGCGCAAACGATCTTCATCGTCGGCTCCAACACCGCATTCGCCCACCCCATCCTGTTTCGCCGCATCGAAGACGCCAAGCGCAAGAACCCCGGCATGAAAATCGTGGTGGCCGACGTGCGCCGCACCGACACGGTGGAACTGGCCGACCTGTTCCTGCAGATCCAGCCCGGCACCGACGTGATGCTGTTCCACGGCATGCTGCACCTGATGCTGTGGGAAGGCTGGACCAACCCCGCCTTCATCGCCGCGCACACCAGTGGCTTTGAAGACCTCAAGGCCACGGTGCGCGACTACACGCCCGATGCCGTGGCCCAAACCTGCGGCATCCGCAAGGAAGACCTGCTGGAAGCCGCGCGCCTGTTTGCCCAGAGCCCAGCCACGCTGAGCCTGTACTGCCAGGGCCTGAACCAGTCCAGCAGCGGCACGGCCAAAAACACCGCCCTCATCAACCTGCACCTGGCCACCGGCCAGATCGGCATGCCCGGTGCCGGCCCCTTCTCGCTGACCGGCCAGCCCAACGCCATGGGCGGCCGCGAAGTGGGTGGCCTGGCCAACCTGCTGAGCGCCCACCGCGACCTGGCCAACCCCGCGCACCGTGCCGAAGTGGCCGCGCTGTGGGGCGTGGCCAGCGTGCCCGAGACACCCGGCAAAACCGCCGTGGAGATGTTCCAGGCCGCCGCCGATGGAGAAATCAAGGCACTGTGGATTGCCTGCACCAACCCCGCGCAAAGCATGCCCGACCAGGCCACCGTGCGCCGTGCGCTGGAGCGCGCCGAGTTTGTGGTGGTGCAAGAGGCTTTCAGCACCACCGCCACCGCCCGCTACGCTGACCTGCTGCTGCCCGCCACCACCTGGGGCGAAAAAGAAGGCACCGTCACCAACAGCGAACGCCGCATCAGCCGCGTGCGCGCTGCCGTTGTGCCACCGGGCGCGCCCGACACCGCCCCGCGCCACGACTGGGCCATTGCCACCGACTTTGCGCAGCGCCTGGAGCGCGCGCTGGGCCGTGGCGCCGTCGCTGGCACGTTGTTCCCCTACCCCACGGCCGAATCGGTGTGGAACGAGCACCGCGAATCCACCCGCGGCCGCGACCTCGACATCACCGGAATGGACTACGCCCAGCTGGAAGCCACCCCCCTGCAATGGCCCATGCCCGAAGGCGCCAGCGCCGGCAAGGTGCGCCTGTACGAAGACGGCGTGTTCCCCACCCCGGACGGCCGCGCACGGTTTGCCAACGTGGCCTACAAGGGCGTGGCCGAACCGCGCGAGGCGCGCTACCCCTTCTCGCTGACCACCGGCCGCCTGCGCGACCAGTGGCACGGCATGAGCCGCACCGGCACACTGGGCCGCCTGTTTGGCCATGTGCGTGAACCCGTGCTGCAAATGCACCCGCAAGACATGGCGCGCCGCCTGATCACCGAGAACGACCTGGTGCATGTGACCAGCAAACGCGGCTCCATCCTGGTGCCGGTGCAGGCCAGCCCCGAGGTAGGGCTGAGCCAGGTCTTCATGGCCATGCACTGGGGGGAAGAATTCCTCAGCGGCGTCAGCGCCACCGGCACCCGCCTGGCCGGCGTCAACGCCCTCACCACCTCGGCCTACTGCCCGGACTCCAAACAACCCGAGTTCAAACACTCCGCCGTCAAGGTGCTCAAGGCCGACATGCCCTGGACCCTGCTGGCGATTGCCTGGCTGCCCGATGACACGGTGCTGGCCGTGCGCGGCAAACTGCAGGCACTGATGGCGCGTTTTGCCTACGCCAGTTGCGTGCCGTTTGGCAACGCCACCGCCGACGGCCACGGCCGCAGCGGCGTGTTGTTCCGCGCGGCCGACATGCAAGCCGCGCCCGACACGCTGCTGCAAGAGATCGAAGCCCTGCTGCACCTGGACGGTGCCGACGTGGTGCGTTATGCCGACAAGAAACGCGGCCAGCGCCGCGCCGTGCGCCTGCAGCGCAACACGACGGACGCCACGCTGGAAGGTTTTTTGCTGGCCGGTGACACGCGCGCCCAAAGCTGGATGACCACGCTGCTGCAGGATGAACAGCCCGCGCAGAGCTACGGCCGCGCGCTGCTGGCACCCGGTGCCACACCACCCGTGCCCGTGCAATCGCGCGGCAAAACGGTGTGTACCTGCTTCAACGTGACGGACACCGCCATCGACGCCACGCTGGCCGAGTGCACCGGCTTTGCCGCCGACCGCCTGAGCACGCTGCAAGCCACTCTCAAGTGCGGTACCAACTGCGGCTCCTGCGTGCCGCAGCTGCAGCGCATGGTGCGTGCCAGCATGGCACCGGCTGCGGCGGGTGCATAAGCACATAGCCGAAAGTTATCTGGTATCAAAGACAATCGCCCCATGGCTATTGGCAACTACATCAAGGAAATCGGTCGCGGCAAAGACGGCGCCCGTGCGCTCACCCGTGAGCAAGCGGACGATCTGTTCGGCCAAGTGCTGGACGGCAGCGTGACCGATCTGGAGGTGGGCGCCTTCTGCCTGGCCATGCGTATCAAGGGGGAAACCGCCGAAGAGATGGCCGGGTTTCTGGACGCCACGCGCCGCCGCATGGCCCTGCTGCCCGCCAGCGGCCAGCCCACGGTGGTCATCCCCAGCTACAACGGTGCGCGCAAGCTGCCCCTGCTGACACCGCTGCTGGCGCTGCTGCTGGCGCGCGAGGGCCTGCCGGTTCTGATCCACGGCTCGGCTACCGAAGACCGTCGTGTTTTTGTATCAAAAGTGCTCGAAACCCTTGATATACATGCGCAAGCAGCTATCAAAACCGTAGCGCCCGGCAGCGTGGCCTTTGTGCCCACGGCCCTGCTCAGCCCCGGCCTGCAGCGTTTGCTGGACGTGCGCCGGGTGGTCAACCTGCGCAACCCGGCACACAGCCTGGTCAAGCTCATGAACCCGGTGGACGGCCCCGCGCTCATCGTGAGCAGCTACACCCACCCTGAGTACGCCATCTCCATGGCCGACACCTTTGCACTGGTGCAGGCCAACGCCTTGCTGATCCGCGGCACCGAGGGCGAGTCGGTCGCCGACCCGCGCCGCACACCCAAGATGCAAGCCTTTGTACGCGGCCAGGCGACCGACCTGCAGGCCTACCAAAGCGGCGCCCTTACCGATCTGCCCGATCTGCCCACCGCCATTGATGCCGCCAGCACCGCGGCCTATATTGGCGATGTGCTGGTCGGCAAGCAGCCCCTGCCCACCCCGATTGCCCAGCAGTTGGCGCACATTTTGCAATTGCACCGCAGCCTCTAACGCACCGGACACTGCCCATGACACACCCCTTTTCCTGCACCCCGTCCAGCGGCCACGTCACCCTGGTCGGCGCCGGCCCTGGCGACCCGGAACTGCTCACGCTCAAAGCCCTCAAGGCCATCCAGCAGGCCACCGTGCTGCTGGTGGATGATTTGGTGAACGACGCCATCGTGGCGCATGCCAACCCGACCGCCCGTGTGGTGCATGTGGGCAAACGCGGCGGCTGCAAGTCCACGCCGCAGTCCTTCATCGAGCGGCTCATGATCACTGCCGCCCAAGAGGGCGAAACCGTGGTGCGCCTCAAAGGCGGCGACCCCTTCATCTTCGGCCGTGGTGGCGAGGAGGTAGAACACCTGCAGGCCGCCGGCATCCGCGTCTCGGTCATCAACGGCATCACCGCCGGCCTGGCCGCCGTCACCTCGCTCAATGTGCCGCTGACGCACCGCGAGCATGCGCATGGTGTGGTGTTTGTCACCGGTCACGCCAAGCCCGGCGACAAAGGCACCGACTGGCCTGCGCTGGCCGCTGCGGCCCAGCAGGCCAAGCTCACGCTGGTGATCTACATGGGCGTGAGTGGTGCGGCCGACATTGAGGCCGGTCTGCTGCAAGGCCTGCCCGCCGACACACCAGTGGCCATCATCCAGAACGCCAGCCTGCCCACACAGCGCCACGCGGCCTGCACCCTGCAGGCACTGCAAGCCACCATCCGCCGCGAACACCTGGCCAGCCCCAGCGTGATCGTGGTGGGCGATGTGGTGCTGGGTTTGCAAGCTGCGGTGCAAACACCGCATACCAAGGTGGCATAACGGCATTGTTTTTGCATGGTGTTCTCCAACGCGAAAGGAGTTCACCATGTTCATGCCCGCCCCCGTCCAGAACCCCTCTCCCCCTCGCACGGCCCTGCAGACGCAGCCGCTTGCCAGGCCCACCGTAGCGGCCGTGACGGCCCCCATTTCCGACCTGAACCTCGCTGCCCGCCAGCGCATGCTGTCGCAGCGCATGGTCATGCAAACCCTGCTGGCCGCCGGCGGTGACGCGCGCCAGCTCAGCGCTGCACGCACCACCTTCCAGCTGTTTTGCGACAGCCACGCACGGTTGCTGGGCACCATGTCCCACTACGACACACACAGCGCCACACGCCTGCACGCGGTCTACGAAGGCCCGCAGGGCGTGAACGCCACCATCCAGTCCTTCATGGAATTGATGCGCAGCGCGCTGGACCACATTGCCCGGCAGTCGCCACACGTGCAGTCGGTGCTCGAAGCCATCGTCGACAGCACCGACGCCGTGCTTGACGCGCTGAACGCCGCCACCAATGTGTTCGACGCGGTGACCAAGGCCCGTGCCGACCTTTTGTTCAAGGAGCTCACAGGCATCGTCTCCGACATCCACACCATCGCCCGCGAGGCCAAGGTGGTGAGCTTCAACGCCCAGGTGATGGCCGCACGCGCGGGCCAGCAGGGCCGCGAGTTTGCCGTGGTGGCCAATGTGCTCTCAGGCATCAGCACCGAGATTGACGGGCTGTCCCGCAAGGCGATTGATTTGGCGGACCGGAACCGGCAGCAGGCCTGACGGGATCGCGACGCCGGAGAATCGCGGCGCGCCTGATTTTTCTCCGGCTAAGTCGCAGCGCACCGGTGCCCGCAGCCCGGCGCTCATGGCACCCTGCTGGTCGCAAAATCGCGTCGAACTGCGGGCACCGGCGCGTTGCGACGTGGTGTGCAGACCCGCTCCTCTACACTGCGCCCTATGCACAGTTTTGACGTGGTGATCGTGGGTGCCGGAGCTGCCGGTTTGTTTTGCGCCGGGGTGGCGGGCCAGTTGGGCCTCAAGGTGCTGGTGATCGACCACGGCGAGAAGGTGGCCGAGAAAATCCGCATTTCGGGCGGCGGGCGCAGCAACTTCACCAACGTGGACGTCACCGCAGCCAACTTCCTCAGCGAGAACCCGCGCTTCGCCAAATCGGCCCTGTCGCGCTACACCCCGGCCGACTTCATCGGCTTGGTGAAAAAGCACAACATCGCCTTCCACGAAAAACACAAAGGCCAGCTGTTTTGCGACCGCTCGGCCGAAGACCTGATCGCCATGCTGCTGGCCGAATGCGCTGCAGGCGGCGTAGAACGCTGGCAACCCTGCAGCGTTAAAAATATAAGGTTTTTGGCCTCTAGCCCGCATAGGACCTGCGCAAGCAGCTATGAAATTGAGAGCGACCGCGGCACCATCCATTGCGGCGCGGTGGTCATCGCCACGGGTGGTTTGTCCATCCCCAAGATAGGCGCTACGGATTTTGGCTACCGCGTGGCCAAGCAGTTCGATCTGCCTGTGGTCGCACCCCGTCCCGCGCTGGTACCGCTGACCTTTGACGAGGCCGCCTGGGCTCCGTTTGCCCAACTCTCGGGCCTGTCGCTGCCCGTGGACATCGCCACCGGGGCAAAAAAGACCAGCATGGCGTTCCGTGAGGACCTGCTGTTCACCCACCGCGGCCTCAGCGGCCCTGGCGTGCTGCAGATTTCGAGCTACTGGGCCGAGGGCACCCCGATTCGCCTGAATTTGGCGCCTGGCACCGACTTGTCGAAGCACCTGACCGAGGCCAAAGCCACCTCGCGCAAACGCATTGCCAACGAGCTGGCCGGCCTGGTGCCCAGCCGCCTGGCCGACACCTGGGTGGACCAGGGGAAGACCTGGGGACATGACTGGCAGCGCCCCGTGAACGAAGCCAGCGACAAGGCCCTGAACGCCCTGGCCGAGCACCTTTCCCGCTGGGAACTGACGCCCACCGGCACCGAGGGCTACCGCAAGGCCGAGGTCACAGCGGGCGGCGTGGACACCAAAGTGTTGTCCAGCCAAACCCTGGAAAGCCGCCAACCGGGCCTGTTTTTCATTGGCGAAGTGGTTGATGTGACGGGCTGGCTGGGCGGTTACAACTTCCAGTGGGCCTGGTCCAGTGGCTATGCCTGTGCGCAGGGCTTGGCAGCGCGCATTAACGCGTTATAATCGCGGGCTATTCTGGCAGTCTCCCCATCGGCCAATACTAGTTATAGATGGGGAAATACCGCTGAACGTGGCATGTGGGTCTCGATCTCCCCCCATGACTGGCGACAGCACATTTTGGAATTCATTACGTAATGACAACGATCCGTGTAAAAGAAAACGAGCCCTTTGACGTCGCCCTGCGTCGCTTCAAGCGCACCATCGAAAAATTGGGTTTGCTGACCGACCTGCGCGCCCGCGAGTTCTACGAGAAGCCCACTGCTGAGCGCAAGCGCAAGAAGGCTGCTGCCGTCAAGCGCAACTACAAGCGCATCCGCAGCATGCAACTCCCTAAGAAGCTGTACTAAGGCTTCACGGTCAGGAAACGCATGGCGTTTCCCTGCCCACCAAAGCTCGCCTGGGGACGCTCCGGCGGGCTTTTTTCATTCTGCAGTCCCTCTTTTTTCCACCTCCAGGAAACACCGCTATGTCACTCAAAGACCAGATCACCGAAGACATGAAAACCGCCATGCGCGCCAAGGACAGCGAGCGCCTGGGCACCATCCGCCTGCTGCTGGCGGCCCTGAAACAAAAGGAAGTCGACGAGCGCGTGGAGCTGGACGATGCCATGGTGGTGGCCATCGTGGACAAACTGATCAAGCAGCGCAAGGACTCCATTGAAGCCTTTGTCAAGGCCGAACGCCAGGAACTGGCCGACAAGGAAGCCGCAGAGATGAAAGTGCTGCAGGCCTACCTGCCCCAGCGTATGGGTGCGGATGAGGTGCTGGCGGAAGTGAAGGCTATCGTGGCCGAGCTGGGTGCTGCAGGCCCGGGCGACATGGGCAAGGTGATGGGCGTAGTAAAGACCCGACTGGCTGGCAAAGCCGAGATGGGAACCGTGTCTGCGGCAGTGAAAGCCGCATTGGCTGGCTAAGGCTGCACACGCACCGTGGTGGTCACGGCCCCCACCACGGCCTGCTTGGGATCAATGTTGTCTACAAACTCCAGTTTGAGTGTGTAGTCCCCCGCGGGTGGGGCCAGCCAGGTTTCGGTTTGGCCTTCCACAAAGTCCATTTCGGCCACAGCACCGCCTTTGCTGCTCACCGTGAGCTTGAAATGGCCGGTGTCTTTTTCCTGCTGCACCGCATGGGCCACGTTCAGACCCGAGGCGTGGAATTGCACCCGAAACGGCGTTTTTTGCTCCATCCCTGACACCATCAGCGCGATCCCCTTGCCCACCAAGGCCTTGGGGTCTGTGCTGTTCTTTTTGCTGACCTTGATTTTCAAGGGCTTGCTGTACACAAAATGCGGCAGATGCTGGCCATCCGCCAGCAGCATGCGCAAGGTGTAGGTGCCGGGGGCCAGCGTGAGCACCGTCTCCATCTGGCCTTTGCCGAAGTGGATGTACTGCTCGTTGAAGGGCAGCGCCGCCTTGAAGTCCAGCGGCAAGTCACGGTTGACCAGCAGGTGGTGGTGGCCACTTTTGCCACCCAAAGGCTTGGCAATGGGCGCCAGGCCCCAGCCGCCCGACAGACCAAACTTCAGCAGAAATGGGGTTTCGATGCTCTCGCCTGACTTCAAGTTGGTGAAGTAGGCCTCAGCAGTACCCGCCGGAGTCGGTGCCTGCCAGGGATGCAACACACGCCCAGCAGCTGCCGGCGCTTGGGCTTGCACCAGCGCACTGGCAGACCACATCACAAGGCCTGCGACCCCGTAGACACACCGATGCATACGCGCTCCTTCAGCTACCAGCGAGCTTCATCCGGTTGATCAGTACCGAGCCCACTGTCTTGGCACCATAGTTGTAGGTATCGGCGCCCACGGCTTCAATACCCTTGAGCATGTCTTTCATGTTGCCGGCGATGGTGATCTCATGCACCGGGTAGGCAATGCGGCCCTTCTCGACCCAGAAGCCGCTGGCGCCACGCGAGTAGTCGCCCGTGACATAGTTCACTCCCTGCCCCATCAGCTCGGTCACCAGCAGGCCCGTACCAAGCTTTTGCAGCATGGCGTCCAGGTCGTCGCCTGCTTTCGTCAGGCGTGACGTGAAGGTCAGGTTGTGCGAGCCACCCGAGTTGCCAGTGGTGCGCATGCCCAATTTGCGGGCCGAATAGCTGCTCAGAAAATAGCCCTGCACACGGCCGGCGTCCACCACCTTGCGGGCCTGCACGCGCACACCTTCGTCGTCAAACGGTGAGCTGCCCTTGCCGCGCAGCACAAAGGGGTCTTCCTGGATATCGATGTGCTTGGGCAGCACCTGCTTGCCCAGCGAATCGAGCAAAAACGTGCTCTTGCGGTACAAGGCACCGCCGCTCACCGCCTGAACAAACGCGCCGACCAAACCCGCCGCCAACGGCGATTCAAACAGCACCGGGCATTCCACGGTGGCGATCTTGCGGGCCTTCAGGCGGCTCAGCGCGCGCTCGGCGGCGTAGCGGCCCACGGCCTGGGGGGACGCGAGTTCGTCGGCCGAACGCATGGAGCTGTACCAGGCGTCGCGCTGCATGTCACGGCCCTTGCCCGCAATAGGCGACACCGAGAGCGAGTGGCGCGAAGACGCGTAACCGCCACGGAAACCGCGCGTGTGGGCGCTGAAAAAGTGCGACTGCTGGGCCGACACGGCCGCGCCTTCACTGTTGGTAATACGCTTGCTCACGCCCAAGGCTGCGGCCTCGCATTCCAGCGCCAACCGGGCCGCCTCTTCGCTGCTGATGGCCCAGGGGTGAAACAGATCCAGGTTGCGGCTGCCCTCCGCCGCGGGCACGATATCGTCGGCATCGGGCAGACTGGCAAATGGGTCTTCGGCGGTAAAGCGGGCAATATCAAAAGCGGCACGCACGGTTTGCGCGATGGCCGCATCCGAGAAATCGGAGGTGCTGGCATTGCCGCGGCGGTTGCCCACGTAGACGGTCACTCCCAGCGATTTGTCGCGGTTGCGCTCCACATTCTCAAGCTCGCCATTGCGCACCGACACGCTGAGTCCACAGCCTTCGGACACCTCGGCGCCAGCATCCGTAGCCCCCAATTTCTTGGCATGCGCCAAAGCAGTGTCCACGCGCGACTCGAAAAAATCACGGGTGTAGGCAAAGCCGCTGTCGGCCGGTTTGGCCTTGGGAGTGGGTAATGGGGAGGTGTGCCCAGAGGCGGGGGTGGGTTTCTTCATGGCGACGGCTATGATACTTGGCTATGTCACGCAAACTAAAAAAGGGCTATTACGTCAAGGGTCAGTTCGTCGCCGAAGGCAGCGCACTGGACTTGGAGTACAAGCGCGAACTCAAGGGCACGGATGAGCCGACCCGCACCGACCTCAAAAAGGAAAGCACCGAGCTGCAAAAGCTGGGTGAAGACCTGCTGACGCTGCGCGCCGAACTCATGACCAAGTTGGACCTGCCCGACAAACTGGTGGAGGGCGTGGCGGAAGCCAAGCGCATCACCAACTTCGAAGGCAAACGCCGCCAGATGCAGTTCATCGGCAAGCTGATGCGCAAGCTGGAGCCGTCCAAATGGGACGAGATCCGTGCTGCCCTGGAAGAGCAGCACATGCCATCGGCCAAAGAAACCCTGGTGCTGCACCAAGCCGAGCAATGGCGCGACCGCCTGATTGCCGATGACGATGCCGTGGGTCAATGGATCACGCTGAGCCCCGCCACCGACAGCCAGAACCTGCGCGCCCTGGTGCGCCAGGCCCGCAAGGACGCCAAACCCGAGAAGCCCGGTGAAGCCCTGCGCCACGGCCGCGCCTACCGCGATATTTTCCAATTGGTGCGCGAAGCCTTACAGGCCCATCAGGATGGCCCCGGCTCTGACGATGCCGACGATGGAGCTGACTACGACGGTGACGAGGCGTGAACGTGTCGCAGATTGAGTCGGTCAAGATTGGCATTGTTTCCATCAGCGACCGTGCTTCCAGCGGCGTCTACGAAGACAAAGGCTTGCCCGCCCTGCGGGACTGGCTGGGCCGTGCACTGCACAACCCCATCCAGTTCGAAGCGCGGCTGATTGCCGACGAGCAGAAAACCATTGAAGACACGCTGATCGCGCTGACCGACGCGGGCTGTGCACTGGTGCTGACCACCGGCGGTACCGGCCCCGCGCTGCGCGATGTGACGCCCGAAGCCACGCTGGCTGTGGCAGACAAGGAAATGCCGGGTTTTGGCGAACAGATGCGCGCCATCAGCCTGCACTTTGTGCCCACGGCCATCCTCTCACGCCAGGTGGCGGTCATCCGCAAACAAACGCTCATCATCAACCTGCCCGGCCAACCCAAGGCGATTGCCGAGACGCTGGAAGGCCTGAAGGATGCTGAGGGTAAGCAGATCGTGCCGGGCATCTTTGCGGCCGTGCCTTACTGCGTGGATCTGATCGGCGGGCCCTACATGGAAACCGTGGACACGGTCTACAAGGCCTTCCGCCCCAAAAGCGCCGTGCGGCCGGCGCGCGTGCCTTAACCCAGAAACACCGTGGAACCGGCTTCGCCGGGCCACTGGTGTTGCCCCCTGCAAGGGGGATGCGGCAAAGCCGCCACGGGGGTGATCTTTATTTCCCGATCAGCTGGTTAAGCTTCTCGGCTTCAAAGCACTCCTTGCGCGCCGCATCCTTGGGCACACAATCGCTGTCCGCCAACCGGGCCGAAAGTTGCTCCACCGCTTTCCACAGCATGGCAATCTGGTGGTCTTGGCCGGAAGCACTGTCTACCAGGCCACGCAGGGCCTGGCTCACCGGGTCATCGTCCTGGGTGATGCCATAGGCACTGAATTTGCGCTCGGTACCCGTCACGTCGGCGCTCACGCCTTCTTTGCTGGGGATGATGCGTGCCGGAATACCCACCGCCGTGGCCCCCGCGGGCACGGGTTTGATGACCACGGCATTGCTACCGATCTTGGCGCCATCGCCTACTTCAAAACCGCCCAGCACCTTGGCGCCTGCACTCACCACCACGTCTTTGCCCAGCGTGGGGTGGCGCTTGGCCCCCTTATAAAGGCTGGTGCCGCCCAGGGTCACGCCCTGGTAGATGGTGCAGCCATCGCCAATTTCGGCGGTCTCGCCCACGACCGTCCCCATGGCATGGTCGAAAAACACCCGCGCACCCAGCTTGGCACCTGGGTGAATCTCAATGCCCGTAAAAAACCGGCCCAAATGCGAGACAAAGCGCCCCAGCCATTTGAAGCCATGTGTCCAACACCAGTGCGCCACCCGGTGCAGCACCACGGCATGCAGGCCGGGGTAGCAGGTGATGACTTCCCAGGTGGTGCGGGCCGCAGGGTCCCGGTCCAGGATGCATTGGATGTCAGTGCGCAGGCGTGAAAACATGGGAAAGAGTCTATCCGTTCAAAGTGGAGCTGCCGTCTGGGGGCACCATGCCCGCAACCGCGGCAGGTGTTTGCCGTGCCACGCTGGCGCTCTGCTGCAGTATGGCTTTGGCAATGCCACGCAGGATGTGGATTTCCTCCTGCGTGACCTGCGCGCGGTTGAACAAGGCATTCAGTCGCGGCATGAGCTTCTTGGGCGCGGCCGGGTCCAGAAAACCCAGCGCCACCAGCGACTGCTCCAGATGCGTCAGCATGCCGCTGACCTGGGCGGCGTCTGCCAGCGTGCTGGGCGGGCTGGTCACGTCCACACCAAAGCCTCCCAGTGCCAGGCGCCACTCATAGGCAATCACCTGCAGGGCAGCACCGATGTTGAGCGAGCCAAACTGCGGATTGCTGGGGATGGAGAGGCACACATGGCAGCGGTACACATCTTCGTTGCGCATGCCAAAACGCTCGGAGCCAAACAGAAAACCCACACCAGACTGGGCTGATTTGGATGTCAAATCGCCCTCTAGCCCTCGTATTTCCTGCGCGAGCAGCTCCCCTTTTGATAGCGCCGCAAAGTGTTCACGCGGCGTGGTGGTGGGTGGGCCAAAGTCGCGTGGCGTCATCGCCGTGGCGCACAGGTGGCTGAGGCCATCCAGCGCTTCGTCCAGCGTGTCCACGATGCGGCATTTGTTCAACACGTCCAAAGCGCCGCTGGCGCGCTGGATGGTTTCTTCACGGCGCAGCACATTGGCCCAGCGCGGTGCCACCAGCACCAGGTCGTCAAATCCCATGGTTTTCATGGCACGGGCGGCGGCGCCCACATTGCCAGCGTGGCTGGTGTTGATCAGGATGAAGCGGGTTTGCATACGAAAATGGGGGCAAAAGGGGTTGGTTGACTGCGATATGACCCCAATAGGGTGCGCAACCAAGGTCCAGCCGTTAAAATACGCCTATTGTCGCCGCCTGCATCGCCAGCCGGTCCTCCCAGTTCTTCCCCCAACAATCTATGACGCTCAATCTGCACCCCATGGTCAATGTGGCCATCAAGGCCGCCCGCACTGCCGGAAACATCATCAACCGCGCCGCGCTGGACATCGAATCCGTCCGCGTTTCGCAAAAGAAGGCCAACGACTTCGTCACCGAAGTGGACCACGCTGCAGAGCAAGCGATCATTGAAACCCTGCTGACGGCCTACCCTGGCCACGGCATCTGGGCCGAGGAATCCGGCAAGGAACACGGCGCCAAAGACTCCGAATTCGTCTGGATCATCGATCCGCTGGACGGCACCACCAACTTCATCCACGGCCTGCCCGTGTACTGCGTGAGCATCGCACTGGCCGTCAAAGGCAAGATCGAGCAAGCCGTGGTGTACGACCCCACCCGCAACGACCTGTTCACCGCCACCAAGGGCCGTGGCGCCTACCTGAACGACCGACGCATCCGTGTCTCCAAGCGCACCCAGCTCAGCGAGGCCCTGATCTCCACCGGTTTCCCCTTCCGCCAAGGCGACAACTTCAACCAGTACCTGCAGATGATGGGTGACGTGATGCAACGCACCGCCGGCCTGCGCCGCCCCGGCTCTGCCGCGCTGGACCTGGCCTATGTGGCCGCTGGCTACACCGAAGGCTTTTTCGAGCTGGGCCTGCAGCCCTGGGATGTGGCCGCAGGATCGCTGCTGGTCACCGAAGCTGGTGGCCTGGTGGGCAATTTCACTGGCGAAGCCGAGTTTCTGGAGCAAAACGAAATCCTGGCCGGCAGCCCCCGCGTGTACGGCCAGATGGTCAACATCCTGGGCAAGTACAGCAAGTTCGCCCCTGCCGGTGAAAAAGCCGCCTTGCGCCAGGCCGCGGCGGCCCAGAGCGATGCCGCAGTGGAAGACAGCGGCTCTGTGGGCGACGCCCTGCTGTAATCAAATGTCCCAGAGGGGTGGCAGAGCCGCCACCCCGGGCGCCAGCAGCAACTGCTGCACCGGCACCGCACGGCCGAACAAATAGCCCTGAAACAGGCTGCAGCCGTTGTCCAGCAGGAAATCGCGCTGCCCTTCCGTCTCCACCCCCTCGGCCACCACACTGAATCCCAGGCTCTTGCCCAGCGCCAACACGGTGCGGGCAATGGCGGCGTCGTTGGGATCGGTCAGCACATCACGCACAAAGGACTGGTCGATCTTGAGCTGCTGCAGCGGCAGCAGCTTGAGGTAGGACAGCGACGAATAGCCGGTGCCAAAATCGTCCAGCGCAAACCCCACCCCCACGGCCTGCAGGGCAGACATCTTGAGGATCGCGTCCTGGGTGTCGCTCAACAGCAGACTCTCGGTCAGCTCCAGCTTCAGGCGCAAGGGGTTGGCGCCGGTTTTGTGCAGCAAGTCCAGCACCTGCTGGGCAAAATCGGGGTGGCGAAACTGGCGTGCACTCACATTCACCGCCACCGTCAGCGTCTCGGTCTCCACTTGCTGCGCCCACTGGGCCAGTTGTCGGCACGCCATTTCCAGCACCCAGGCGCCCAGAGGAATGATGAGCCCGGTCTGCTCTGCCACCGGAATAAACTCCATGGGCGACACCAGGCCGCGCTGCGGATGCTGCCAGCGCACCAAGGCCTCGGCGCCCACCACACGGCGCGCGGCGTCCACCACGGGCTGGTAGTACACCACCAACTCCTGGCGCTGCAACCCGTGGCGCAGGTCCAGCTCCAGCGCGGTACGCTGCGCCACCAAGGCCTGCATGGCAGGGTCAAAAAAACGCATGGTGTTGCGCCCCGCCGCCTTGGCCTCGTACAGCGCCAGATCGGCCTGTTTGAGCAGTTCGTCCACCGTCTGGTGCTGCTGGGCAAACAGGGTGACACCGATGCTGGGCGTGCTGTGGTGCTCCGCAGCACCCAGCAGATAGGCCTGGTTCAGACTGCTGATCACTTTCTTGCCCACCAGCTCCACATGAGCGCTGGCCTGGGCCGCATCGGTATCCAGGCTGTGCAACATCACCACAAACTCGTCACCTCCCAGGCGCGCCACCGTGTCGGCAGCGCGCACGCAGGCCAGCAGACGCTGGGCGACCTGCTGCAGCAGCAGGTCGCCCACGTCGTGGCCGCGCGTGTCGTTGAGATCCTTGAAGTTGTCGAGGTCAATGAACAGCAGGGCTCCATAGTGGCCGTCGCGTGCGGCCAGGGCCAGCACCTGCTGTAGCCGGTCGATCAACAAACGCCGGTTGGGCAGGCCCGTCAGCACGTCGTAAAACGCAAGACGCTCGATCTTTTCTTCGGCCGTTTTACGGGCCGTGATGTCGCGCCCGACCCCGCGATAGCCGCAGAACACCCCTTGGGCGTCAAAGAAAGGGGCGCCACTGACCGACACCCAGTAGGGCTGCCCATGGTCATCGGTATCACACAGCTCCAACTCGCGGAAAACCTGGCGGGCCAGCAGCATCTGGCGATGCACCTCCCAGTCCGCGGCATGCAGGTTCAGCGCGCCCAGCTCCCAGCGTGTTTTGCCCATGCGGTGGAGTTGCGATTTCCCAGCCAGATTTCCCGCAAACCGGACAAAACGAAACTCGGCATCCTGTTCCCAATACCAGTCGGAGGACAGCTCCGTAAGCGCACGAAAGCGCGCCTCGCTTTCCATCAGCGTGGCCTGCGAGGCCTTGATGGCGGTGATGTCGGTCACCGAGCCGTAGGCGATGTGGTGGCCCGACGGCTCCCAGATGGTGATGGCCTTGCCAAACAGGGAGCGCACCGCACCATCCGCACGGCGCACGCGAAACTCGTGGGCCCATGTGGAACCATGCTCGGCCGTGTCATTCATGGACGCCACCATGGCGGCCAAATCGTCGGGGTGCACAGAACGGAACACCGTGTTGGGGTCGGTCCGGGCTGCCTGGGCACTGACACCAAACAGGGCCTCGCAGGCATCACTCACAAAAATGAATTCGCCCCGCGTCGGGCTGTGGCGCACAAACTGAAACACCATTTCAGGCAAGCGGCTGGTCAGGCGCTGGATCATCTCCAGGCGCTCCTGCAAGGCCTCTTTGGCGCGTTTCTCTTCCGAAAAATCCTGCACCACGCCGTAGTCCACATAGGAGCCGTCATCGCGCTGCTGGCGGCGCATGCGGGTGCGCAACCACTGCACACGGCCGGTTTGGTCCAGCCAGCGGTACTCCAGCTCACTGCCGTCCATGCGCTCGCGGGCCTGCAAAAAGGCGCGCCGGTCATCGGGGTGGATGTGTTGACGCGCGGTCTCAAAACTCACATCGGGCTGCCACGGCATCCCGCTCAACGCATACAGGCCTTTGGACCAGACCGAGCGCCCCGCCCCCTGCGGCACTGTCCAGTGGCCAACCCGGGCCAGACCTTCGGTCAGCTCAAACAGCTCCAGCTGCGCGCGCAACTCCTGGTTCGCCTGCTGCAAGGCCTGCTCACTCACCTGTACCGCGTCCTCGGCCTGGCGCTGCAGGGTGATGTCGTGCAGGTACACCACCATATGCAGCTCCCCGGCCAATTCCAGGCGCGTGCCTTCCATGCGGAACAGCACCTCGCGGCCATCGCGTGTGGTGAAGGGAATCTCGGTCTGGTGGTTCCCGTCCTGCCCTGCCGCGCGGGCAAAGGCAGCGTCCCGGGCGGCCACATCGGGCCAGAAGCCCAACTCCAGCGCGGTCTTGCCCACGGCGTCAGCCCAGCGATAACCAGTCACGGTTTCCCAGTGGGCGTTCACATCGACGAAGCAACCGTCACTGAAGCGTGAGAGGGAAATGGCGGCTGGGCTGCGCACAAACAGGGCGTCCAGCATGTCGTATTGCCGACGGGCTCCGGACTCTACCGAAGCCAGCGCCCCCTCCAGCCGCGCAATCTCTTGCGCACACTCGGCGGGCGAGCGTTGCGCCCAGTCCCGGCCACTCATGGTGCTGGCAACTCCAGCTGCTCCACCGGTACCGGACGGCCAAAGAAATACCCCTGAAAGGCCTTGCAACCGTTGTGCAGCAGGAAGTCCCGCTGACCCGCGGTCTCCACCCCCTCGGCCACCACGCCCAGGTCCAGGCTGCGCGCCAGGTTGAGGATGGTACGGGCGATGGCCGCATCGTTGGGGTCGGTCAGCACATCGCGCACAAAGGACTGGTCGATCTTGAGCTGGTCCAGCGGCAGGCGCTTGAGGTAGGCCAAGGACGAATACCCGGTGCCAAAGTCGTCCAGCGAGAAGCCCACGCCGATGGAACGCAGCTCGCTCATCTTGACGATCACCTCGTCAAAGTCGGACAGCAGCAGGCTCTCGGTCAGCTCCAGCTTGAGCCGGTAGGGGTTGGCCCCCGAGAGGCGCAGCAGGCTCAGGATGTGGTGGGAGAAATCCGGGTGTTTGAACTGGCGCGCGCTCACGTTCACGGCCATGGTCAGCTTCTGCGTGTGGGGCTTGGCGCTCCAGGCCACCAGTTGGGCGCAGGCCGCCTCCAGCACCCACTGGCCCAGCGGGAGGATCAACCCGGTCTGCTCGGCCACGGGGATGAATTCGCCCGGCGGCACCAGGCCGCGTTCGGGGTGCCTCCAGCGCAGCAGGGCCTCCACCCCGGTGGTGTGGCCCTGGTCGTCCACCACACGCTGGTAATACAGCATGAACTCGTTGCGCAGCAGGCCCTGGCGCAAATCGGCTTCCATGGCCGCGCGGGCCGAGGCCGCGGCCTGCATCTCGGGGTCAAAAAATCGCAGCGTGTTGCGCCCGGCCGCCTTGGCCTGGTACATGGCCAGGTCGGCGCGCTTGAGCAACTCGTCCACCGAATGGGTGTGCTGGTGGAACAGCGTGACACCGATGCTGGGCGAACTGTGCAGCTGGTGGCTACCCAAGGTGAACTGCTGGTTAAGCGCTTGCAGGATTTTCTTGGACACCATTTCGGCCTGGCTGGCCGCCTCGGCGGCGACCGCGCCCAGTTCTTCGAGCATGACCACAAACTCGTCCCCGCCCAGCCGGGCCACGGTGTCCACATCGCGCACACAGGCCTGCAGGCGGCTGGCCACCTGCTCGAGCAACAGGTCGCCCATGTGGTGGCCCAGGGTGTCGTTCAATATCTTGAAGTTGTCCAGGTCAATGAACAACAAGGCCCCATGGTGACCATGGCGCGCACTGGCAGCCACCGCGTGCTCCAGCCGGTCAATCAGCATGCGCCGGTTGGGCAGGCCGGTCAGCGAGTCAAAAAAGGCCAGGCGTTCGATCTCCGCCTCGGCCTGCTTGCGTGCAGATATGTCGCGTCCGGTGCCGCGGTAGCCGCAAAACACCCCGTCCGCATCAAAGATGGGAGCCCCGCTGATGGAGGCCCACATATAGGTACCGTCCTTGAGGACGCGCTGCATCTCGAAGTCATGGAAGGTCTCGTGCGCCAGCAGCTGCACCTTGTGCGCCGCCCACTGCGCCGGCCCCACGCCCAGGGCGCCGGACTCCCAGCGCGTCTTGCCGATGGCCGCCTCCGAGGCCAGCTTGGCACTGCTCAGGCCGTTGCCATCGATGCGCACAAAGCGGAACTCCGCATCCTGCTCCCAGTACCAGTCGGAAGACAGGGCTGACAGGCTGCGGAAGCGTTCCTCGCTGGCTTGCAGACGGGCCAACGCTTCTTTCTGGGCAGTAATGTCGGTGATAGAACCGCAGAACAGTACCGACCCGTCGGGCTGCAGCTCCGGCAGGGAGTTGCCCAGCATCCAGCGATCGGGCTCACCGAGCCTGCCGACGCGGAATTCACAGCGCCAGGGCTGCACCGCCCCCATGGCCGCCCAGGTGCTCTTGATCACCAGGCCCGTGTCGTCGGGGTGGATGCGCTGGAACACGGAGACCGGGTCGGCATAGGCCTGCTCCGGAGAAACGCCGTAAATCTGCTGCACCCCGGCGCTGACAAACGGGAACACATACTTTCCATCGGGCCACATCTGGTATTCGTACACCAGCCCCGGTGCGCGGCTGGTGATCTTGTGGATGAAGGCCAACTGGTTTTCCAGGCTTTGTCGCACCTGGTACTCGTCGGTGAACTCCTGGATCACACCCATCTCGGCCTGGATCACACCCTCCTTTATTTGGCGGTAAAAACGGGCACGCACCCAGATCATCTGCCCGTCGGAGCGACGCCAGCGGTACTCCACCACTTCGCCGTCCATGCGCTTCAGGGCCTGCTCCACCTGGGGCCTGTCCTCGGGCACCAGATCCGCCATGAGCTGGCCACGCGGCAAGCGGGTCTGCTCTCCCATGCCACCAATGCGGGCGGCCCCGCGCGAGATCATCAAATCGGTCGTATCCGGGTAGGCCACCCAGTGCCCCACCTTGGCCAGAGACTCGGTCAGCTCATAGAGCTTGATCTGGCGGTTGAGTTTGTCATTGGTCTGCTCCAGCGCCTGCTCGCCGGCCCGCAGTGCCTCGTGCGCCAGGCGATCGGCGGTCACATCGCGCAGGTACAGCAGGATGTAGGCCTCACCCTGCTCGTGCACCCGTGTTGCGTTCATGCGCACCACCCGGGGGTTGCCGTCCTTCATGACCAAGGTGACATCGGCATCTACCACGCGCCCGCCCTGGTAGAGCGGTGCGAACACCTGCTTGCGCTCCTCGGGGTCCAGCCAGTGGCCCATGTCCACGGCGGTCCGGCCCAGGGCTTCCTCGCGGGAATAACCGGTGAGGTGCACCCATTCGGCGTTGACTTCCACCAGCACCTCATCGCGCACCCGGGTCAGGACGATGGCCTCCGGGCTGTGGTCAAAAATGGTCTTGAACATGCCCCCGGTCACACCCCAAGCCACCACGGGTACCGCAGGCTGCGCGCCGGTCAGGGCCGGCTGGGGCTGTTCGGGTTGGGGCAACACGGGCAAAGGAGGGCTGGCCAGAGTGGTGAATAGTCCCATCATAGAGCCTCAAAGGGGTACCCGCCACGCTGGGGAACCCCTAGTGAAGGCCGTTCGTGCTGGCGAAGTTGATAGACTTCTTTGGATGACAGAACAGGCCCCTCCCCACACCCCCATGATGCAGCAGTACCTGGGCCTCAAGGCCCAGTACCCCGGCACCCTGCTGTTCTACCGCATGGGGGATTTTTACGAGATGTTTTATGCCGACGCCGAGAAGGCTGCGCGGCTGCTGGACATCACACTGACGCAGCGCGGCCAGTCGGCCGGCCAACCGGTGGTGATGGCCGGCGTACCCTTCCACGCCATGGAGGGCTACCTGGCCAAACTGATCCGCCATGGCGAGTCGGTCGCCATCTGCGAGCAGACCGGTGAGGTGGGCGCCAACAAGGGCCCGGTGGAACGCAAGGTGGTGCGTGTGGTCACCCCCGGCACGCTGACCGATGCCGAGCTGTTGAACGAAAAATCCGAGTCCATCCTGATGGCTGTGCACCAGGGCCCGCGCAACCGCTGCGGCCTGGCCTGGTTGTCGGTCACGCAGGGCGTGGTGTTTCTGGCCGAATGCGCGCCCGACGAGGTGAACGGCTGGATCACCCGCGTGGCCCCCAGCGAGCTGGCCTACAGCGCCGCTTGCACCACCACGTTTGAAGACCGCCTCAAGCGCCTGCGCTCCACCAGCCAGGCGCTGTACCTGACAGCCCGGCCCGAATGGCAGTTTGACAGCGCGCTGGGTAGCACCAAGCTGCTGGATGCGCTGCAGGCCGCCAGCCTGAGCAGCTGGAACGCGCAAGACCTGCCACTGGCCCATGCTGCCAGCGCTGCCCTCTTGGGCTATGCCGAGCACACGCAGGGCCGCGCGCTCACCCACATCCACCGCGTGCAGGTGCAGCGCAACGACGCGCTGATCGACCTGCCTGCCACCACACGCCGCAACCTGGAGCTGGTGCAGACCCTGCGCGGCGAGGACAGCCCCACACTGTTCAGCCTGCTGGACACCTGCATGACCGGCATGGGCAGCCGCATGCTCAAAAGCTGGCTGCTGGAACCCCAGCGCGACCGCACCGAGGCCCAGCACCGCCTGCAGGCAATTGGCGTGCTCCGTAGCAACCTCTGGCAAACCCTGCGCGGCCAGCTCAAAGGCTGTGCTGACGTGGAGCGCATCACCGCGCGCACAGCGCTGCGCCAGGTGCGCCCGCGCGAGCTGGTGGCGCTGGTGGTGACGCTACAAAAAACAGAGCTACTCGCGCAACATCTACGAGGGCTAGAGGGCTATTTGGCCCATATTTCAGAGCAACTGCAGCCGCCTGGCGAGGCTACCGCCCTGCTGGCCCGCGCCATAGACCCCGAGCCCGCCGCCCTGGTGCGCGATGGTGGTGTGATTGCCGGCGGCTTTGACGCCGACCTGGACGAGCTGCGCGCCATCCAGACCAACTGCGATGCCTTTTTGCTGGACCTGGAAGTACGCGAGAAAGCCCGCACCGGCATTGCCAACCTGCGCGTGCAGTTCAACAAGGTGCACGGCTTCTACATCGAGGTCACCACCGGCCAGGTCGACAAGGTGCCCGATGACTACCGCCGCCGCCAGACCCTGAAGAATGCTGAGCGATTCATCACCCCCGAGCTCAAGGCCTTTGAAGACAAGGCCCTGAGTGCGCAGGAGCGTGCGCTGGCGCGAGAAAAGTATTTGTTCGAGCAAGTGCTGGACCAGTTGCAGGGCCATATTCCGCAACTCACCCGTGTGGCCCGTGCCCTGGCCGCGCTGGACGCGCTGTGTGCGCTGACCGAGCGCGCACTCACGCTGGACTGGAGCGCCCCGCAGTTTGTGGCCGAACCCTGCATCGACATCGAAGCCGGCCGCCACCCGGTGGTGCAGGCTCGGTTGGCAGAGCTCTCCAGCGGCAACTTCATCGCCAACGACGCGCGCCTGGGCGCCCGCCAGCGCATGCAAATCATCACCGGCCCCAACATGGGTGGTAAGTCCACCTACATGCGCCAGGTCGCCCTCATCGTGCTGCTGGCCAGCATGGGCAGCTACGTGCCCGCGCGCGCCTGCCGCCTGGGGCCGATTGACGCCATCCACACCCGCATCGGCGCTGCCGATGATTTGGCCAACGCCCAGTCCACCTTCATGCTGGAGATGACCGAGGCCGCGCAAATATTGCACAGCGCCACGCCGCACAGCCTGGTGCTGATGGACGAAATCGGCCGCGGCACCAGCACCTTTGACGGCCTGGCGCTGGCCAGTGCCATTGCCACCCAGCTGCACGACAAGACCCAGGCCTTCACGCTGTTTGCCACCCACTACTTTGAGCTGACCGAGTTTCCGGCCACGCACCACGCGGCCATGAACGTACACGTGAGCGCGGCCGAGGCGGGGCGCGACATCGTCTTCCTGCACGCCATCGAACCCGGCCCGGCCAGCCGCAGCTACGGGATTCAGGTGGCCCGCCTGGCTGGCATGCCCGCTGCGGTGGTGAACCAGGCGCGCCACACGCTGGAGGCGCTGGAGACCCAAGCCACGGCATCGCAGGCCCAGGTGGACCTGTTTGCGGCACCACCTGCCAAAGACATGGAAGCTGGCAGCGCCGTAGAGACGGCGCTGGCGGGCATCAACCCCGACGCCTTGAGCCCGCGGGAGGCGATGGAAGCGCTGTACCAGTTGAAGGCCTTGGCCTCCAAGGCCTAGGCCTCCCCCCGATACACTCTAGCTTTACGCCTTCCAGAACAACAAAATGACCTACTGCGTCGCCATCAAACTCAACGCCGGACTGGTGTTCCTCTCCGACTCGCGCACCAATGCCGGGCTCGACCAGATCAGCACGTTCCGCAAGATGATCGTGTACGAGAAGCCCAACGATCGTTTCATGGTGCTGCTCTCGGCGGGCAACCTCAGCATTTCGCAGTCGGTACGCGAGATTTTGCAAATCGAACGGCTGAAGGACCATGAGGACGATGAAGGCATCACCATCTGGAACGCCAAGAGCATGTTTGATGCGGCCCGCGTGCTGGGGTCGGCCATCCGCAAGGTGCAGGAGCGCGATGGCGCGGCGCTCAAGAATGCTGGCGTGGATTTCAACGTGTCGCTGATTTTTGGCGGCCAGATCCAGGGCGAAGGCATGCGCCTGTTCCAGGTCTATTCGGCTGGCAACTTCATCGAAGCCACACCCGAGACGCCCTACTTCCAGGTCGGCGAATCCAAGTACGGCAAACCCGTGCTGGACCGCGTGATCACCCCCCACACCCCGCTGGACGAGGCCGCCAAATGCGCGCTGGTGTCCATGGACTCCACCCTCAAGTCCAACCTGTCGGTGGGCCTGCCGCTGGACATGGTGGTGTATGAAGCCAACAGTTTTTCCACCGACAAGGTGGTCTGCATCGACGAGAACAACCCCTACTTCGCCATGCTGCACAACAGCTGGGGCCAGAAGCTGCGCGAGGTGTTTGACAGCATTGAAGACCCGATGTGGAATGGCGGTCAGACCGCAGTGCCCTTGCTGGTGCCATCGGCACGCAGCCTGCCGCTGAAGAAAATCACCACCCCCGACGAGAAGCTCATCTAAGCATGCACGCATCCCTGTTTGTGTTCTTGCGGCCCGCGGGCGGCTCTGCGGTGTTCATCTGATGTCGACCATCGTTTTTTCTCACGCCAACAGCTTTCCTGCCAGTACCTACAAGGTGCTCTTCAAAAGCCTGCGCGCCCGCGGTTATGCCGTCAAGGCGGTTGACAAATACGGCCACGACCCGCGCTTCCCCGTTACCGACAACTGGCCCCACGTGGTGCAGCAACTGGTGGACTACGCTACCAAGGTGGTGGAAAAGGCAGAAGAGCCGGTCTGGCTGGTGGGCCACTCGCTGGGCGGTTTTCTGAGCCTGATGGCAGCTGCGCTGCACCCCGAGCTGACCAAGGGCGTGGTACTGGTGGACTCCCCGCTGGTGGGCGGCTGGCGTTCGCGCATGGTGGGCTTGGCCAAGACGACCCAGCTGGTGGGCGCCATCTCGCCCGGCGCCGTGAGCCGCCAGCGCCGCAACAGCTGGCCCAGTGCACAAGCCGCCTTCGAGCATTTCCAGCACAAGAAGGCGTTTGCCAAGTGGGATGCGCAGGTACTGCAAGACTACGTAGACGCCTTTGACGCGGACGAAGAGGACAAACGCGTGCTGGCCTTTGACCGCGCGATTGAAACCGCCTTCTACAACACCCTGCCCGACAACCTGGACCGCCTGCTGGCGCGCCACCCGGTGAAATGCCCGGTGACCTTCATTGGCGGCGACCAGTCCGAAGAGATGAAACAGGTCGGCATGGCCATGACCGTGAAGGTGACCAAGGGCCGCATCATGATGCTGGACGGCAGCCACCTCTTCCCCATGGAAAAGCCGTTGGCCACCGCCGCAGCCCTGGAAGCAGCGCTACGGAACATGGAGCGCTGACGCCCCATGGACACCGGCCTGCAAGCGCAAGTGGACCGACTGCAAGAACAGGTTCAGGCCCTGCAGTCCAAAAACCGGCAACTGCAAGCCGCCCTGGACGAACAGCAGACCCTGGCCAGCCAGTGGATGGAACAGCGCACCCGCGAGCTGCACACCAAAGCCCAGGTGCAAAAGAAGGCGGAGGCCCTGCAAAGGGTCTTCTACCGGATAGCCGAGCGCGCCACGGCCGGACTCACGCTCTACGACTTTCTGAAGACCGTGCACCAGCTGCTGGGCGAGTTGCTGTATGCCAAAAACTTCTATGTGTGCCTGAGCCACCCATCCCAAAACACGGTGGACTTTCCCTACTACGAAGACGAAAAAGACGGCGACACCATGCAGCGCTTTGGCGTGCCCCGCTTGCCTAGCATGACCGAATTTGTGCTGCGCAGCGCACAACCCCAACTCATCAGTGCCGAGCGTTTTCAGGCCCTGCAGAACAGCGGCGAGATCACCCATGCCACCGGGGACCTGACCTTCACCAGTTGGCTGGGCGTGCCCATGCAGATCCAGGGCCGCGTGCGCGGCGTGCTGGTGGTGCAGGGCTACGAACCCAATGTGCACTACTCCGAGGACGACGCCGACATCCTGGGCTTTGTCGCCAACCATGTGGGGGCCGCGCTGGAACGGCAGCAGGCCATTGAGGAGATGCGCAACTCTGAGGCACGCTACCGCTCGGTCATCGAGAACGTGGGCGTGGGTGTGATGGTGGTGCAGGACGGGCGCACGGTGTTTGCCAACCCGAGCATGGTGCGCATCGCCGGGCATTCGCACGCGTACCTGCTGTCCCACCCCTTTACCGCCACCGCACACCCCGACGATGTGCCCGCCCTGCTGGAGCGCAACCAGCGCCGCATGCGCGGCGAGGCGATGGAGCCGTCGTACAGTTTTCGCATGATCACCGGCACTGGCGACGTGCGCACGCTGGAAGTGTCTGCCGTGCTGATTGAGTGGAGCCAACGCAATGCAACGCTGCTGTTTGTGGTGGACGCCACCGCCCGCATGCAAGCCGAAGAGAGCCAACGCCTGGCGCTGCAACAGCAAATTGCGCTGAACGACATGAAGGCCCGCTTCATCACCATGGCGTCCCACGAGTTCCGCACGCCACTGGCCACCATCCACGGCTCAGTGGAACTGCTGCAGCACTACGAAGACCGCATGCCGGCCGACAAAAAACAGCAGACGCTGCAAAAGATTGACGATGCCGTGGAGCGCATGACACACATGCTGGAGAACGTGCTGGTGATTGGCCGCACCGATGCCGGACGGCTGGAGTTCAAACCCCGCGCCCTGAGCATCACCACCTTTTGTAACGGCCTGGTGGACGAGGTGCGTAGCGCCATGGCACGCCAATTGGTGGGCGTGCAACTCCAGCTGGAACTCCCCCCGGCCGAGCAGCGCTTCTGGCTCGACGACACCCTGATTCGCAACATCGTGGGCAACCTGCTGTCCAACGCCATCAAGTATTCGCCCCAGGGCGGGCTGGTGCGCTTTGCGGTGCAGGACCAGGGCCAGGCCCTGGTATTCACCGTGTCCGACCAGGGCATTGGCATTCCCGAGGCCGACCAGGCCCAGCTGTTTGTGAGCTTCCATCGCGCCAGCAATGTGGGCCCGATTGCCGGCACCGGCCTGGGCCTGTCGATCGTGAAAGAGGCCGTGACCTGCCACCAGGGCGAGATCCGTGTCACGAGCACCGTAGGCAAGGGCAGCACCTTCACCGTGACCCTGCCCGCCCACCAATGCACACCTGAGGACTGAGGCCATGCGCATCCTGATTGCCGAAGACGAACCCTCGCTGCGCGAGAACCTGCAGTGGATGCTGGAACTGGAGGGCTACGAGGTGATGGTCGCCTGCGACGGTGCCGACGCCTACGCCCAGGCGCAGGCCCTGCGGCCCGACCTGGTGCTGACCGATGTGATGATGCCCGTGCTGGACGGCTACGGCCTGATCCGCAAGCTGCGCGAGGACGCCCGCACCGCCACGGTGCCCATCATCATGCTGACCGCCAAGGCCGACCGGGCCGATGTGCGCGCCGGCATGAACCTGGGTGCCGACGACTACCTGACCAAGCCTTGCCGCCGCGACGAACTGCTCGAAGCCGTGCAGGCCCGCCTGCAGCGCAGCAGCAGCCTCGACCAGGCAGCCCAACGGCTACAGAATGAAACCCGCTACGCCATGCAGATCGACACGCTCACGGCCCTGCCGGGACGTGACCTGTTTGAGCAGCAGCTGGAATCGGCCCTGGCACACCACCAAGGTGTCGCCCTGCTCTGCCTGGGCCTGGACGGCTTTGCCAAGATCAACGAATCGCTGGGCACCGGCGTGGGTGACCTGGTGCTGCGTGAAGTCGGCAAGCGCCTGAACCTCTACTCCGCGCAATGGGAGCAACCAAGCGCCCATGATGTGGTGGGCCGGATCGGTGGCGACCAGTTTGCCGTGTGCATGGCCGGGCTGGGCCTTGAAACGCAGCTGAACGAGCGCGCCACCGAAATGCTGCGCCGCCTGGCCCAGCCCTACCAGGTGAGCGGCCACACGCTCTTCCTCACCGCCAGCGCGGGTGCCAGCTTGTACCCCATGCAGGCGGACAGCGCACACGCGCTGCTGCTCAATGCGGAGTCGGCCCTGCACCACGCCAAGCCGACCGGCCCCGGCACCTATGTGTACTTCGACGCTGCCATGAACCGCCAGGTGGCCCGTTCGCTGCAAATCCACAACGAGCTGCACCGCGCCGTGGCCCAGGGCGACCTGCAGGTTTACTACCAGCCGCAGGTCAACATCGAAAGCGGTGCCGTGGTCGGCTTTGAGGCGCTGCTGCGCTGGCACCACGCCACGCTGGGCTGGATTCCGCCCTCCGAGTTCATCCCGATTGCCGAGCAAAGCGGCGTCATCGTGCAGCTGGGCCAGTGGGTCATGCACACCGCGGCCGCCCAAGCGGCGACCTGGCTGGCCCAGGGCCACAGCAACTTCCGCATGGCGGTGAATTTGTCGGTGCGCCAGTTTGTCGGCAAGGAGCTGCCGACTCTGGTCGCCCAGGTACTGCAGAGCACCGGCCTGCCTCCGTCCATGCTGGAGCTGGAAGTGACCGAGAGCATGGCCCTGCAAAGTGTGGCCTCCACGCTGGCCACACTGCATGCGTGCAAGGCGCTGGGTGTGAAGCTGGCCATGGACGACTTCGGCACCGGCTATTCCAGCCTGGCCTACCTCAAGCAGTACCCGCTGGACGCGCTGAAGATCGACCAGGCCTTCACCCGCAACATCACGCAGGACACGGGGGATGCCGCGATCACCAAGGCGATTGTGGCGATGGCGCACAGCTTTGGTCTGACGGTGGTGGCCGAAGGGGTGGAGACAACCGAGCAGCTGGCATTTCTGCGCGAGCTGCAGTGTGAGGAGTTTCAGGGCTATCTGTTTAGCAAACCGGTTCCGGCGGAGGAGGCGGTGTTGTGTTTTGCGGGGTATCGGGGCTGACTATTTTTTTCCATCGCCTGCACCGCTTTTTTTAACACCCACTCCCCCAGCCCCTCGCCCCGTCGGCGAGGGGAGCTCTTAACAACCGTATTTTGTTTTTGCACGCCGACTGCGTGGCTACTGGTGTGAAGTTGCCAGCGTGCGTTGTCACCACGGCCAGTGCCTGCGGTTGTGGCGACCTCGGAGGGATTTGTGTGCCAACGCTGGCGGCTGCGCCCGCCAGTGGCTCCGCACCAGTTTTTTGCTATTCACCACAACCGTTGGCACTGGCCGTGGCGCACCCATCTGTTGGCAGCGGTACTTGTGTAGCACCGTAGCCGGAGCGCAGCCCCCAAATCGGCTGTTCAAAGGCTCCCCTCGCCGACGGGGCGAGGGGCTGGGGGAGTGGGAGTTAAAAGAAAAAGTGTCGCTACAAAAACAAAATCAAGCCGCCCAAGTCACCACCCCAGTCCAAGCCGTCACCAACACCACGATGCCAAACACGATGCGGTAGTAGGCAAACCCCACAAAGCTGTGGGTAGAAATAAACCGCAACAACCAGCGCACACACAACCACGCGCTGACAAACGAAAACACCAGTCCCACGCCAAACAGCGGCACATCCGCCACCGACAACAGCGCCCGCTCTTTGTACAGGCTGTACACCCCCGCCCCAATCAAGGTAGGAATGGCCAGGAAGAACGAGAAGTCGGTGGCGGCCTTGCGCGACAGGCCCAAGAGCATGCCGCCGATGATGGTGGCGCCGCTGCGGCTGGTGCCGGGCACCATGGCCAGGCACTGCACCAGGCCCACCTTCAGCGCGTCCAGTGGCGTCATGTCATCCACCTCGGCCACACGCACGGTCTTGGGGTTGTGGGTCTGGCGGCGTTCGGCCCAGAGGATGATGAAGCCACCCACGATGAACGTGGTGGCGACGATGGTCGGGGTGAACAGGTGGGCCTTGATGAACTTGCCAAACAACAAGCCCAGCACCACCGCAGGCACAAAGCCAATCGCGACATTCAGGGCAAAACGCTGCGCCTGTTTCTCGGTGGGCAAGGCCACCAGCGTGTCGCGGATTTTTTGCCAGTAAACCAGGATGACGGCAAAGATGGCGCCGGTCTGGATGGCGATTTCAAACACCTGACGCTTGTCGTGGTCCAGAAAGTCCAGCAGCGCGCCCGCCAGAATCAAATGGCCGGTGCTGGAGATGGGCAGAAACTCCGTCAACCCCTCCACCACGCCCATGAGGGCCGCCTTGATCAGCAATATCATGTCCAAAACACACTCCCTTTTGTAAGCAAAAAATAGCCAGAACGCCCGTATTATCTGCGCGAGCAGCTCACTTATTCATAGCGAATCGCTTGAATCGGTAACAGTTTGGAAGCACGCCGGGCCGGGTAGTAGCCAAAAAACACGCCCACCACACCCGAAAAGCCCACCGCCAGCAGCACCGCCCCCACACTTAAGGACACCTGCCACCCGGCAAAGTGGCCCACGCCCCAGGTGGCCAGCGCGCCCAGCGCCACGCCCATGGCGCCGCCCAGCACACTCAGCGTCACCGCCTCGATCAGGAACTGCGCCAGGATGTCACGCCCGCGCGCGCCCACCGCCATGCGCAGGCCAATCTCGCGCGTGCGCTCGGTCACGCTCACCAGCATGATGTTCATGATGCCAATGCCGCCAATCACCAGGCTGATGCCCGCCACCGCGGCCAGCAGCAAGGTCATCACATGGCTGGACTCTTCCTGCGCCTGCAAAATTTCAGTCAGGTTGCGCACGACAAAGGGATCATCGCCCCCCTCCTGCACCTTGAAGCGTTGGCGCAGCAGGTCTTTGATGCTTGCCTCCACCGCCTTCATGTCCTGGCCGTCACGCACCTTCACGCTGATGGCGCCCACACGCTTCAAGCGGCTGGTGGCGTCACCGCCCCAGATGCGGTTGCGCAGCGTGCCCAGCGGGATCATCACCACATCGTCCTGGTCCTGGCCCATGGAGTTTTGCCCCTTGGGCGCGAGCACACCAATGACCGTGATGGGAATGTTGCGCACACGGATCACCTGGTCCACCGGGTCCTGCTCGCCAAACAGCTCGCGCGCCACGGTGCTGCCAATCCAGGCCACCTTGGCCGAGCCCGAGAGTTCGGCCGCGTCAAACACACGGCCACTGGCCAGCGGCCAGTCGCGCGCCTCCAGGTAGTCGTTGTTCACGCCAATGATGCTGCTGCCCCAGTTGGTGTTGCCAAACACCAGCTGCCCGCTGGTGCGCGACGTGGGGGCCGCCACCTGCACCTCGGGAATCTCCAGCGCTATGGCGGTGGCGTCTTCTTCGGTCAGGCGCTGGCGGGTTTGTGCGCCCAGGCGCACACCGGCCTGCGACACACCACCGGGCAGCACCAACATGATGTTGGAGCCCAGCCCCTTCATTTGCTCTTGCACGCGGTTGGTGGCGCCCTGCCCCACCGCCACCATGGTGATGACAGCGGCCACGCCAATGATGATGCCCAGCATGGTCAAGATGCTGCGCAAGGTGTTGGCCGCCAACGAACGCAAGGCGCTGCGCAACGCCGCTAAAGTATTCATCGCAGCGTGTCCTCCACAATGTGCCCGTCCTTGAACACCAGCGTGCGCCGTGCCCAAGCGGCAATGTCGGCCTCGTGCGTCACCAGCACCACGGTCATGCCCTGATGGTTGAGCTCGGTCAGCAGCTGCATGATGTCTTCGCTGGTCTGCGAATCAAGGGCGCCGGTGGGTTCATCGGCCAATATGAGTTGGGGGTGGTTGACCAGTGCGCGCGCTATCGCCACGCGTTGCTGCTGCCCGCCCGACAGCTCGGCCGGTGTATGGCCGGTGCGCTGGCCCAGGCCCACCCGCTCCAAGGCAGCGCGTGCACGCTGGTGGCGCTGGGCGGCGGGCACACCGGCGTAGACCATGGGCAGCTCCACGTTCTCCAGCGCGCTGGTGCGCGGCAGCAGGTTGAACTGCTGGAACACAAAACCAATGCGCCGGTTGCGAATGCTGGCCAGCGCATCCGGCGCCATGTCTTGTACCGGCTCACCGGCCAGCACATAACTGCCGGCGCTGGGCTGGTCCAGGCAGCCCAGTATGTTCATGAGCGTGGACTTGCCCGAGCCCGAGGCGCCCATGATGGCCACCATCTCGCCCTCGGCAATCTCCAGCGACACCCCGCGCAGCGCGTGCACCGTCTGGTCGCCCATGGCATAGGTTTTGGTCAGGTCACGCGCCTGGATCAGGGCGCGCGCCGGGGTGGTCGATGGCACGGTGCCCGCCTCAGAACGGAGGCCGCGGGCCATTGCTGCGCGGTGCAGTGGCGCCGCCTTGCGGCGTGGTGCCTACCAACACCTCCACACCCTCACGCAATGCCGTCGCTGCTGGTGAGTCCGGCGGCAAGATCAGCTCGGTGCTGCTGCCATCCGACACCCCCACCCGCACGGCATAGGCCAACGGTTTTCCATCGCTGCCCATCACATACACCCGGCTGCGGTTTGCGCCACGCGCCGCGCCGCCCTCGGGGCGGGGCCCCTGCGCACGTGCACCGGGTGCCGACGCAGCCAACGCAGGTGCCACGGGTTCCACACCCTCGATGCGTAAACGCAGCGCCGCGTTGGGTACCTTGAGCACGTTCTCGCGCTGCTCGGTCACCACCCGCACATTGGCCGTCATGCCCGGCAGCAGCTTGCCCTGCACATTGGCAAAACGCACGATGGCCACATAGGTCACCACATTCGCCACATTGGTGGCGGCTTTGCGCACCTGGCGAATCTCACCTTCAAAGGTCTGGCCCGGGAAGGCGTCCACGTTAAAGCTGGCTTTTTGTCCCGGCTGCAGGCGGCCCACGTCACTCTCGTCAATGGCGGCCTCCACCTGCATGTCGGAGAGGTTTTGCGCAATCACAAACAGCTCGGGCGACTGCAGGCTGCTGGCCACGGTCTGGCCACGCTCAATGGTGCGCTTGATCACAATGCCGTTCACCGGCGAGGTGATGCGTGTGCGCGCCAAATCCACCCGCGCCTGGGCCAGCGCGGCCTCACGCTGCGCCACATTGGCCTGCGCCGTTTTCACCTGTGCCTGCGCCACACCCACCTGGGCCTGCACCGCCTTCAGGGCTTCGGTGCTGGTGTTCACCAGTGCGCGCGCCTTGTCGGCCTCGCTCTGGGTAATGAACTGTTTTTCCACCAGGCTTTGTTTGCGCTCCAAGTCGCGCTGCGCCTCGTTCAGGTCCACCTGCGCACGCGAGACCTGGGTCTGCACAGCGGCCACATTGGCCTGCGCGGTCAACACGGCAGCGCGCGCAGCGTCCACATCGGCCTGGGCCGAGCGCACGCGGTATTCAAAGGTCTCGGGGTCAATCTGGGCAATCAGCTGGCCGGCCTTCACCTCGCTGTTGAAGTCCACCAGCACCTCGCGGATCTGCCCGCTCACCTGCGTGCCCACACTCACCTGGGCCACCGGGCTGACCGCACCACTGGCCGCCACAGTGGCCTGCAGATGGCCGCGGACGATGGCCGCCGTGCGGTACTCCACCTTGTCGCCGGCACCCGCCTGCGTCCACCACCACGCACCACCGCCAAGCACGGCGACCAACACCGCGGCGCCACCTATCCATGTTCTGTTCATGCACCGATTCTAGAAAGCCCCCATGGCAGTGCGGTGGCAACCCCCGAAAGCCCCCGCTTTTTGGCATTTCGCGGCGCCCAAGCGGCATTTCGTCGCAGCCCCCTCGCGCCCGTGGCATGCGGGCGGCACAGTCGGCCCATCACTGTTGAACCTTCTCATGGGAGTCTTGCCATGTTCTCTATGTTTGTTTCCAACACCCCGGTCTGGGTGTGGCCCCTGTTGCTGGGCCTGCTGGTACTGGGCCTGCGCCAAACCCTGACCCAGCAGATGGGCTGGATGCGCGTCACTGCATTGCCGCTGGCGCTGGTGGGGCTTTCGCTCTACGGCACGCTGACCGTAGCGCTTGCCTACCCGACCGCCCTGCTGCTGTGGGCTGTGGTGGCCCTCAGTGCTGCCGCCCTGGTGCTGCGCCAGCCCCTGCCCGCCGACGCCCACTACGACCTGGCCCGCCAGCGCTTCACCGTACCGGGCAGCGCCGTTCCGCTGGCGCTGATGATGGGCATCTTCTTCACCAAATACGCCGTGGGTGCCACCCAGGCGCTCGCCCCCGCCCTGCTGCAATCTCCCCTAGCCGCCACGGCCATAGCTGGCATGTATGGACTGTGCAGCGGTGTGCTGCTGGGCCGCAGCCTGCGGCTCTGGAAGCTGGCCGCACACACGGATGCCCAATGGCACCACCACACGCCGACGTCCCGAGTCAATGCCTGAGGAGCACCCCATGCCAGCTTCCACCTCCACCACGCGCCTCGCCCTCTGGTCCGCCCTGCTGGGTGTGGTGCTTCCAACCGCTGCCCAAACCTTTGATTCGGTGCAACTGCATAACGCCGCACCCGGCGCCGATGGCGGCACGATAGGCTTGGCCATCGTGTCGACCCCGGAATACCTGGGCAGTGACCAGCGCAAGACGCTGGGGTTTCCCGCCTTGAGCTACCAGTGGGCCAACGGTTGGTTCGCCGGGCTGGACAATGGCGTGGGCTACAACTTCTCCAAAAACCCGGCCCTGCACTACGGCCTGCGCCTGACAGCGGACCTGGGCCGCCCGAGCGGCGACAACGCGGCCCTGCGCGGCATGGGCGATGTGGATGCCAAGCCCGAAGTCGGTGGCTTTGTCACCTACGCCCCGGCTGAAGGCCTGGCGCTCACCGGCTCGGTGCGCTGGGGCTCGGGCCCAAGCAGCAATGGCACGGTGGTGAACCTGGGCGTGGGCTACTCGGTGGCGCTGGCACCCCAGTGGCGCCTGGGCACCCAACTCAGCGCGACCCTGGCCGACCGCCAGCACATGCAAAGCTACTTTGGGGTCGACGCCCCACAAGCCGCCCGCAGTGGCTACGCCCTCTACACCCCCGACGCAGGCCTGCGCGACACCCGGCTGGGCGTATCCCTCACCTACGCCCTCAACCCGCGCACCTTTGTCACCACCATCGTGTCGGGCAGTGTGCTGGGCGATGCTGCCAAAAACAGCCCGGTCGCACGCAGCAGCAATGCCAATGCTGCGGTGCTGGCACTGACATACGCCTTCTGACCCCGATCCACGAAGGCCCACACCATGTCGACAACAAACTCTCTCTTTCCAGCACCCTATGGCCTTGCGCAATGGGCTAGGTGGTCCACCCTGATGCTGCTGGCACTGGGCGTGGCTGGCTATGCCTTCTGGCTGGTATTGACCAGCGCCCGACCGGACTTTGCCGCCAGCCTGTTTGCCCGCCACCCGGTGGGCGCACTGCTGCACATGGTGTGCAGCCCGGTGGCGCTGGTGGTCGGTGCCCTGCAGGTCAACCGCGCCATTCGCACCCGCCACCTCCTGTTGCACCGCTGGTTGGGGCGCCTGTATGTGCTGGCGGTTGTGCTGGGCGGCACCAGCGGCTTGTCCATGGCTCTGGAGGCCCAGGGCGGACCGGTCTCCGCGTGGGGCTTCGGGCTGGCGGCCATGCTGTGGCTGTGCAGTACGGGTGCGGGCTTCTTGGCCATGCGCCGGGGTGATCGAACGGCTCACCGGGACTGGATGCTGCGCAGCTACGCGCTCACCATGGCGGCCATCACGCTGCGGCTCTACATTCCCGCCAGCCTGATGGCCGGCCTCCCATTTGAGGACGCGTACCGCGCCATTGCCTGGCTGAGTTGGGTACCCAACCTGCTGGTGGCCGAATGGCTGATCCGCCGCCTGCACCGCATCCCCCCAGCATGACCGGTGCAGGACATCCCATGCAACAGCACGACCTGGGCCAACAGGCGTGGAGCCAATGGCTGACGGCATACTTGCCAGCATGACACGCAGACACTTCACCACCCTGGGCCAGGGCCTGTGGAAGACCCTCACGCTCAACACCGTGATTGCCATTGGCATCACCCTGTTTGGCGACCATGGTCTGTGGGACAACCTGGTCTATTCCCAGTGCATCGGCCTGAGCATTGGTGCGGTCATCGATGTGGGACGTTTCTTTTTCCTGCACGACTGGTCCACCCAGATGCGCCGACTGCTGGTGATCGTCCCCATCGGGGTGGTGCTGGGTTTTTTCTTCGGCAATTTTGTGGCCGACCTGATTCTGGGCGGCAGCGCGTTTCACTACTGGATGACCTCGCCCCACAAAGCCTGGGGCATGCTGTTTTTGAGCCTGGTGGCAGGCACCGTGCTCACGCACGAGTTCGTCAGCCGCGAGGTGCTGGCGATCGAACGCGAAAAAGCCGAAGCGGCACGCCGCCAGGCCAGCGAAGCCCAGTTGCGTCTGCTCGAAACGCAGCTGGAGCCCCACATGCTGTTCAACACGCTGGCCAACCTGCGCGCCCTCATTGCCCTGGACCCGGCGCGCGCCCAGACCATGCTGGACCACATGATTGACTACCTGCGCGCCACCCTCAACGCCTCACGCGCCGACGCCAGCCGCCCGCACACACTGGACAGCGAATTTGCCCGCCTGGAGGACTACCTGGAGCTCATGGCCATCCGCATGGGGCCGCGCCTGCGCTTCACGCTGGAGCTGCCTGACGCCCTGCGCCAGTGCTGCGTGCCGCCCCTGCTGCTGCAGCCCTTGGTAGAAAACAGCATCCAGCACGGGCTGGAGCCCAAGGTGGAAGGTGGCAGCGTACGCATCAGCGCCACCCGCCAAGGCGAGCTGCTGTGCCTGGAGGTCGAGGACAGCGGACTGGGCATGCCGCCGCCCGACACCCGGCGCGCGGGCTTTGGCCTGCAGCAGGTGCAAGACCGGCTGCGCACCACGTTCGGCGCCATGGGCGCTATCAAAATAGAAGCTTCTCGCGCAGGTGGTACGCGGGTTAGCATCACTTTTCCCTTAAAACCATGAACCCTCCCACCGCCCTGATTGCCGAAGACGAACCGCTGCTGGCCCAGGCCCTGCTGGCCGAACTGGGCCAGGCCTGGCCCGCACTGCAGGTGCTGCGCACGGTGGGCGACGGCGTATCGGCCGTAGAGGCCGCGCTGGCACTACAACCCGATGTGCTGTTTTTTGACATCCGCATGCCAGGCCAAAGCGGGCTGGAGGCTGCCGCCGAGTTGGCAGACACCTGGCCCCTGGACGGGCCGGGGGCGAAGCCCTTCCCCGCGCTGGTGTTTGTGACCGCCTACGACCAGTATGCCGTGCAGGCCTTTGAGGCCCAAGCGGTGGACTACCTGCTCAAGCCGGTGCAGGCGGCACGGCTGCAGAAAACAGTATCAAAACTGCAGTTAACCCTTGCCAATACTGCGCAAGCAGCTCCTAAAACAGGAGCAGATGACACCGTGCTGGAGGCCACCTTGGCCCAACTGCGCAGCCTGCTGGCCCCTGCAGCCAGTGCTGCCCCGCCGCTGCAGGTGCTGCAAGCCAGCATCGGCAACAGCATCCACATCATTCCGGTAGGCGACGTGCTGTACCTGGAGGCCGCCGACAAATACCTGCGCGTGCTCACCGCCACCCAGGAGTACCTGCTGCGCACCCCGCTCAAGGAACTGCTGCCCCAGCTCGACGCCCAGCTGTTCTGGCAAATCCACCGCGGTACCGTGGTGCGGGTGCAGGCCATCCGCAGCGTCAACCGCGACGAGGCCGGGCGCCTCTGCTTGACCTTGCACCACAGAAGTGAAAGACTCCCGGTCAGTCGGCTGTATGCCCATCGCTTCAAGGCGATGTAGGCGCTGACGCAAAAGGAGGAGTCCCATGGCATTGCTCCGTGGAGCACGGATGTGCGTATGCGCGCGGGCCGCGCTGAGCGGTATGTCCACCTCCCATGCCCAACCCCAGGCCCGCACGCCGAACTTTGCAGTCACCAGCCGCAGCTGGCCCAAACAAGCAGGGCTGCGCAAGGTGCTCGGCCGCACACTGCGCCGGTGCGGGGCGCTGGTCACGCTGGCCGGTGCGGCTCTGGGGAGCCAGGCCGCAACACCGCTTGTATTTGCCATCCCGCCCGAAGACCGCTTGAGTGTGACCATGGCCCAGCGTGTGCTGGCGCTGGCCTACCAAGAACTGGGCGTCGAAGTGCAATACACCAAGCTCCCGGTGCGGCGCGGCTACGCGCTGGCCGACGAGATCGACGGTGTCGGCCTGGGCGTCACGCTGGATATCGCCCTGACGCAGGTGCGCATCGAGGTGCCGGTGTCCTACGAAGAGGCCGCGGTCTACGCCACCCGCACCGACATTGTCCCCAACGGTTATGCCTCGCTACAGCCTTATGTGATCGGCCACATTGCCGGTATCGGGTATCTGGAGACCCGACTGCAAGGCATGCGCACCGATACCGCGACCAATGTGGAAAGCCTGTTTCGCAAGCTGGAGATGGGCCGCACCGATGTCGTGGTGGACTCGCGCTTCAACAGCTGCCTGATCAAGACACTGGGCCTGCGCAAGGTGCAGCTGCTACACCCCTCCCTGGAAACCGCGCCGGGCTTTCACTTCCTGCACATGCGTCATGCGGCCCTGGTTCCACGGGTCACCGCGGTGCTGCGGCGCATGGCCGCGGATGGCACCATCAAGAAAGTACAGGCCCAGGCACTCAAGGAGTACCGGTCGCAGTGTGATTGAGTGTTTCCTAGGGGTTAACCACAAGCCCGACAGCGTGGCACGGTGGTTGCGTGAACGGGCTCCCTCCCTACAATGTGCCCCTTCTCCTACCAGGAACCCCACGATGCAACTGAATCTCTCGCGCCGCGGCGCTGTGCGCCTGTTGGCCCTGTCCGCTGTTCTCTCCAGCGCCCTGCTCCAGGGTTGCGATTCCGTCCCTTCGGTCATCAAAATCGGCGTGGCCCAGCCGCTCACCGGCAACCTCTCGGCCCTGGGCCAGGACTTGCTCAATGGCGTGAACATGGCAGTGGAAGAACTCAACAAGGAAGGCTACAAGGTCAAGGGCAAGACCGTGACCTTTGAAGTGGTGGCGGTGGATGACCGCGCCAACGCGGAAACCGGCAAAGAGGTGGCCCAGCAACTGGTGGACGCCGGCGTGGTGGCTGTCATTGGCCACCTCAACTCCGGCGTGAGCATTGCCGCCGCCCCCATTTACGCCGCCAAGGGCATCCCGCAGCTGGCCATCTCCACCAACCCCAAGTACACCGAGCTGGGTCTGGACACCACCTTCCGCCTGGTGGCCAACGACAAGCTGCAAGCCAAGGCCATTGGCAGCTACTCGGCATCACAGTTCTCGGGCACCAAGTTCGCCCTGCTGGACGATGGCACCCCCTATGGCAAAGACCTGGCTGCCGGAGCCGGCACACAGCTCAAGGCGGCCAAGAAAGAGGTGGTGCTGCAACAGTCGTTCGACGACAAGACCACCAAATTTGAAGAAGTGGCCGCCAAGATCAAGGAGACCGGCGTGGAAGTGGTGGTTTCCACCCTCAACGACTTCCAGATCGTGGCCCTGCTCGACGCGCTCAAGGCCATCAGCTACACCAACATCAAAGTGCTGGGCGGCGACACCATCAAGACCACGCTCATGCTGAAAGGTGCCGGTGTGGCCAGCGGCCTGTTTGCCACCTCCCCCATCCTGGAGGCGCGTGAATTCACCGCCGGTGGCGCCTTTCTGGACAAGTACCGCGCCAAGTACAAGATCGAGCCCGCCTACGCCGGTCACTACACCTACGACGCCATGTACGTGCTGGCGGCAGCCATCCGCCGCGCCGAATCGGCCAAACCCCAGGACATCACCACCACACTCAAAAAGATCGACGGCTACGCACCCGTCACCGGCTCCATGAAATGGGACGAAAAGGGCGAACAGCGCTACGGCGTGATTGGGGTGTACAGTGCCAACGGCGGTCTGTGGGAATCGCAGATGCGCTCCGACAACTGGTAAGCCCACCCCCGTCAGCAGGAGATGCCTATGACCTTGCGTTACACCACAGTGCCCAACACCTTGCCCGAAACCAAGATGCGCCTGTACCCCACCAAGGTCATCAACGTCATCGGCGGGCCGGGGTGTGACAAGTCGCTCATCTCCTCGGCCATCATTCTTTACCTGCACCTGCACACCAAGACGGTAGAGACCATCCCCGACTACGCCAAGTCACTGGTCTGGCAGCAAAACTTTGAAGTGCTCAAAAACCAGTACTTCATCGCCCAACGACAGTATGAAATGCTCAACCTGCTCGACGGGCAGGTGCAGTTCCTCATCACCGAGTGCTCCCTGCCCCAGGTGCTGTACTACAACGAAAACTACCCCGAGAACATTTGCGACGTGGCCAAGACCCGCGCGCAAATTCTGGAGTGGTACCGGCAACACGACAACATCAATGTGTTTGTGGAGCGTGGCGACAAGAAATACGTGCACACCGGCCGCTTTCAGGATGAAGACCAGGCCCGCGGCGTGGACCGCGGCCTGCGCGCCACACTGGTCCGCGAAGGCCTGCACTACACCGCGCTCAAGCCCGACCTGGAATCCATCAACGCTTTTGCAAAAACACTGCTGGGCTAACCATGCACTGGTGCGGTGCGCGCTCCCCGCACAAGCACCAAATAAATACGGGTTTTCACCTACGATTCCCGGTTTTGGGAGTAATGAAATTCATGCATCATTAGATCTTTGAATACAACAAGGACCTAAGTACAAGCCTCATGTCCAGTGCCTGTGACTTGCGCTAACGTCCGCGTTGTGGAAATTAATTCACGATTTTTTTTACCTGGAGTTCTTATGTTGATGAAGTTGAAAACCGTCGCAGCAGCAGCTATCGCTCTGTCTACCGGCATGGCATTTGCGCAAAACGCTGTTGTCACCATCGCTCACGTTGGCCCCACCAGCGGCGCGATCGCCCACCTGGGTAAAGACAACGAAAACGGCGCTATCCTGGCCGTGGAAGAACTCAACGCTGCTGGCGTGACCATCGGCGGCAAGAAGGTCACCCTGAAGCTGATGACCGAAGACGACGCTGCAGACCCCAAGCAAGGCACTGCAGTTGCCCAGAAGCTGGCTGACGCCAAAGTGGCTGGCGTTATTGGTCACCTGAACTCCGGCACCACCATCCCCGCTTCCAGCATCTACTCCGAAGCCGGCATCCCCCAAGTTTCTCCTTCCGCCACCAACCCCAAGTACACACGCCAAGGCTTCAAGACCGCCTTCCGTCTGGTGGCTGACGACGCTCAATTGGGCGGCACCCTGGGCAAATACGCTGTGTCTACCCTGAAGGGCAAGGCCATCGCCGTGATCGACGACCGTACTGCGTACGGCCAAGGTGTGGCGCAAGAATTCACCAAGGCTGTCAAGGCCGCTGGTGGCAACGTGGTCGCTACTGAATTCACCACCGACAAGGCCACTGACTTCAACGCCATCCTGACCACCATCAAGGGCAAGAAGGCTGACGTCGTGTTCTTCGGCGGTATGGACGCTGTGGCCGGCCCCATGCTGCGCCAGATGAAGTCCTTGGGTATCAACGCCAAGTTCTTGGGTGGCGACGGCATCTGCTCCACCGAACTGGTGAAGCTGGCTGGTGACGCAGTGGCTGACAACCAAGTGTTTTGCGCAGAAGCCGGTGGTATCGAAGCTGGTAGCCCGTTCGAAAAAGCACGTGCTGACTTCGACAAGAAGTTCAAGGCCAAGTTCAACGCTGACGTGCAAGTGTACGCACCCTACGTTTACGACGGCGTGAAGGTCATGGTCGCTGCCATGGTCAAGGCTGGTTCTTCTGACCCCGCCAAGTACCTGCCCGTGCTGGCCGCTACCAAGGACTTCAAGGGCGTGACAGGCAACATCTCCTTTGACAACAAGGGCGACATCCTGAACGGCGCTTTGACCTTGAAGACTGTCAAGGGCGGCAAGCTGGAAAAAGTTTCCGTGATCCGCTAAGTCACACAGCTGTCCATGGGCCACACACGTGGCCCTGCCAGCAAAAAGCGCACTGCTTGCAGTGCGCTTTTTTTATGCTCGCGTTCCGCGTCAGCTACGCGGCTGCAGCCCCACCGGCACATAGCGCGCCAGCCGCGCCGCAATGGCCACTTCGTGCCGCTGCCACCAGACACCCAGCGCCACCACCCCCAGACCCAGCAGCGTGAGCGCGAGCGGAAACAGCAGGCTGTCCTGAAACACCTCGTGCGACAAATGGCCCAGGTACAGCGCCACACCCAGCGCGCCAAACACCGTGAACACACGCCGCCCAATGGCTGCGCCCGCCAGCACCATGGCCAGGTTGATCAAGGCGTAGACAAACTTGCCCAGCTCCGAATCGGAGTCGCGCAGGCTCAGGCCGCACCAGAACATCACGGTGCCAAACATGTAGAGCCAAAACGCAAAGTCCTGTCGCCACTCCGCGGTCCTGGACAGGCGGCTGCGCACATCCACCCACAAGGCCACGGCCACCGTGCCAATACCAAACACCAGCGACATATCGCGCATGAACGCCCACTCCCAACTGTGGTCGTCGAGCAGGGCATTGGCTACATCCATACTCATGTACCAGAGCGTTAGCGCCAGTGGCATCACCATGAACGGCAGGCGGTAGCGCCACAGCATCACCACACCTGCGGCCAGCGTGGCAAATTCAAGGGTGAGCCAGCGCCAGTCAATACGCGTGTGGTAGCTGGAGAACGCGTCGGAACCGCCTGGCGGCCACATTCCGGCCAGGCTCTGTGCGCTCCACACGGCCAATGGCACCAAGAACACCGCCAGCGTGGCCAGCAGCCCGGCTGGCACGGCCAGACCACGCACCTTGAAGTGGTCCGCCACCTTGAAGCAAGCCACCATGTAGGCCAGCGCAATGGCCAGCAAAGCGCCCGCACCCAGCGACTGAAAACCCAGCGTCATAAAGAGGCTCATGGCACCAATGGCCACCAACCCGCCAAAGTAATACAGCACATTCACAAAGCCAAACGAAGGCCCCGCGGTGGGCGCAGTGGGCAGCGGCGGCTGGGGGTGCGCGGGGGTGCTGTGGCTCCAGCGCTGCCACAGCGTCTGCGCCTGCGTCTCGGTAAGCAAACCCTCCCGCGCGGCATCCTTCAAATCCTGCAAGCGCAGCTCCACCACCAGATTGGCGGTGTCCGTAAAGTCTTTGATGTGCATGGTGCATACCTGCTGTGGTTTTGCCGCATATGTACCACAGGCGGGCTCCTAGAATTCGCCCATGCAAACCCTTACGCCCTCGGCCCAGGCCACAGACCTGTCCACCATCCTGGAGCAGATCCACACCGAAGCCCAAGCCCTGTTTGGCCAGGGCCGCGTGGCCAGCTACATCCCGGCCCTGGCCGAAGTGGCGCCGCGCCAATTCGGTATGGCCGTGGCGCTGGTGGATGGCAGCACCTACAGCGTGGGCCATGCGCACACCCCGTTCTCGCTGCAAAGCATCACCAAGCTGTTTACCTTTGTGCTGGCGCTCAAGACCGTGGGCGACAACCTGTGGCAGCGCGTGGGCCGCGAGCCATCGGGCGCAGCCTTCAACTCCATGGTGCAGCTGGAAACCGAAAAAGGCATTCCGCGCAACCCCTTCATCAACGCCGGTGCGCTGGTCATCACCGACATATTGACCACCCGCTACGCCCATCTGGACTACGCGCTCTTGGGCGCCCTGCGCCGCCTGACCGATGACCCCGACCTGAGCTGGAACGCACGCATTGCCCGGTCAGAACGCGAGACCGCCCATCGCAATATGGCCCTGGCGTATTTCATGAAGAGTTACGGCAACTTTGTGAACGAGCCCGAACTGGTGCTGGACAACTACTGCCGCCAGTGCGCCACCGAGATGAGCTGCACCCAGCTCGCCCAGGCCACCATGTTTCTGGCCAACGGCGGGCGCGACCTGGGCCGCGACGGCCAGCAGGACGAACAGTTCTTGGCGGCCGACGATGCGCGTCGCGTGAATGCCCTCATGCTCACCTGCGGCGCCTACGATGCCGCGGGCGACTTTGCCTACCGCATTGGCCTGCCAGTCAAGACGGGCGTGGGCGGCGGCATTGTTGCAATTGCGCCGGGCGTGGGTACCATAGCCGTGTGGGCACCCGAGCTGGACGCCAAAGGCAACTCGGTGCTAGGCGCCTTTGCCCTGGAACGCTTGGTGCAACTGACAGCCTGGAACCACACACCATAAAAAAAACAGGGGGCCGGAGTCGTTGTTGGAAAGGGCATCATGCCCATTTGGCTCAAAAGATTGCACACCAGCCTGGCGTGCCTGCTGCTACTCACCGCCGGGTCCGTGCAGGCCGCCAAGTTTTCTGTGGTGTATTCCCGGAAAATCCCCGAAGCAGACAGCCGGCTCGAATACCCGGTCCGGCTGCTGGAGCTGGCCCTGAAGAAATCACGCTTGGACTATGACATCCGGGCCTACCCCCGCCCCATGCCCCAGGGCGCCGCCCTGAACCGGTTGGCCAGTGGCACCGGCATCAATGTGGTGTGGAGCATGACCTCCAAAGACCGCGAAGACCAGCTGCTCCCCATCCGCATTCCTATCGACAAGGGCCTGTTTGGTTACCGCATCGCCTTTGTGCGCGAGCAACACAAGGGCATCATCTCCGGCGTCAAAGGGCTGGAAGACTTGCGCGCCTTTTCTGCCGGCCAGGGCCACGACTGGCCCGACACCGACATCTTGCAGGGCAACGGCCTGCGAGTCACCACCAGCACCACCTATGAAGGCCTGTTTGCCATGCTGCAGGCCGGGCGTTTTGATTACTTTCCGCGCTCCATTCTGGAGATATGGGACGAGGCTGCACAGGCCCGCAATCAGCAACTGGTGGTGGAGGAAAAAGTGCTGCTGCACTACCCCACAGCCATCTACTTTTTTGTGAACAAGAAAGACACAGTGCTGGCCAAAGCCATCGAAACCGGCCTTCACCAGGCCATGGCCGATGGCAGCTTTGATGCCCTGTTTTACGAGCGCTTTGGCGGGATCATCAAACGTGCCAATTTGCGCGGGCGTGTCGCCATTGCGCTGAGCAACCCGCTGCTGCCTGCTGCGACACCCTTGTCGCGCAAGGCCCTGTGGCTGGACCTGGCCGCCCTGCCCAAGTAGGCCGGGCGTTCAGCCCTCGGCCCACACCAGGCAGTCGCGCCCCTGCGCCTTGGCGACATACAGCGCGTGGTCGGCACGGCGCATGTTGTGCGCCGCGTCTTGGCTGGGGTCCAGCATGGTGAGCCCGGCCGAGCAGGTGTAGGCAAAGCCGGGCACCTCGGGCAGGGGGCGTGCAGTGCGCACCTTCTCCAGCACTCGGCCCACGGTTTGCTCCAGCGCCGCGTGGCTGATGTTGGGTAGCAGGAGCATGAACTCCTCGCCTCCCAGGCGACCAAAGCCGTCTTCGCGGCGCAGCGTGGCCTCTACCAGCCGCGCAAAGTGCACCAGCACCCCATCGCCCGCATGGTGGCCATAGGTGTCGTTCACCCGCTTGAAGTGGTCCAGGTCCAGCATCACCAGGCCACAGGGCTGCTGGCGCTCGCGCAGTTGGTCCAAGCGCTTCTCCAGTTGCTGCATCACATGCGCGCGGTTGCTGATGCCGGTAAGCCCATCTACCTGCGCGGCACGCAACGCGCCGTCGCGTGCCAGGCGCAGTGAGCGCTCCCCCACCCGCATGGACGAAATATCAAACGCCACACACAGCATCCAGCCCTGCGCATCCACCGTTTCAGTCATGTAGATCCAGCGGCCATCGGTCAGGTCCGCCTCAAAGGTGCGAAACGGCAGCTTGCCCCGGCGCGAGCGGGTGGACGTGAGCCAGGCCTCAAAGTTGTCGGTCTTGATGGCCGCCCCCACGCCCGAGGTGTGGCTGCAGCGCATCAGGTCGGTCCAGGTGGGCTCGGCACCCGGGGACACGTCAAACGCTTTGCGAAACGCCGGGTTGGCATACCGCATGGTGTCGGAGGCATCAAACAGCGACACAAACAGCGGCGACTGCTCGTACAAGCGCGCCATGTGAAGGGCGGTGGCGTTGGGCACGTCGGGGGGCGCGGCCATGGGCTGGTGCTTTTGAAAAGAAAGTGGCGAAACTGTTGCGCGCCAGTGTACGGGGGGTGCTTCGCATTTCCAAGCGGCGTCTAAAATCCAACGCATGAGCGCCAACACCCCTTCTTCCGCTGCTAACGCCGCCAACACCCCCGAAACACCCAAGATCAGCAACTTCCTGCGCCAGATCATCGAATCCGATCTGGAAAAAGGCACTTACGCCCAGCGCCGCTGGGCCGGCACCCCCGGCGATGCCGCCCACCACGCCGCGGGCCAGCCCGACCCCGCCAAAATCCGCACCCGCTTTCCGCCCGAGCCCAATGGCTACCTGCACGTGGGCCACGCCAAGAGCATCTGCATCAACTTCGGCCTGGCGCGCGACTACGGCGGCGTGTGCCACCTGCGCTTTGACGACACCAACCCCGAGAAGGAAGACACCGAATACGTCAACTCCATCATCGACGCGGTGAAATGGCTGGGCTTTGACTGGAACGGCGCGCCCGATGCTGCCGCCTACCAGGCCAGCGACTACTTTGGTTTTATGTACCGCGCGGCGGAATATTTGATTGAAGCCGGCTACGCCTATGTGGACGAGCAAACGGCAGAGCAAATGCGCATGAACCGTGGCGACTTTGGCAAGCCCGGTGTGGACAGCCCCTTCCGCGCCCGCACGCCCGCTGAAAACCTGGCCCGCTTTCGCGAAATGCGCGACGGCAAACATGAGGATGGATCGATGGTGCTGCGCGCCAAGATCGACATGGCCAGCCCCAACATCAACATGCGCGACCCGGCCATCTACCGCATCCGCCGCGCCACGCACCACAACACCGGCGACACCTGGTGCATCTACCCGATGTACACCTACGCGCACCCCATTGAAGACGCGCTGGAGCAGATCACCCACAGCCTGTGCACGCTGGAGTTTGAAGACCAGCGCCCGTTTTACGACTGGCTGCTGGAGCGCCTGAGCGAAGGCGGCCTGCTGGCAGCGCCCGCGCCCAAGCAATATGAATTTGCCCGCCTGAACCTCACCTATGTCATCACCAGCAAGCGCAAGCTGGCGCAACTGGTGTACGACCACAAGGTGCAAGGCTGGGACGACCCACGCATGCCCACCATCGTCGGCCTGCGCCGCCGCGGCTACACGCCCGAGGCCATCCAACTGTTTGCCGAACGTATTGGCGTGACCAAGAGCGACAGCTGGATTGACTACAGCACGCTGGAAGGCTGCCTGCGCGAAGACCTGGAAGCCAAGGCCCACCGCGGCATGGCCGTCATCAACCCCGTGAAACTGGTGCTGACCAACTGGGATGAAGTGATGGGCGCCGGCCACCTGGAGCCCTGCACCCAGCCCGCCCTGCCCCACCCGCCCGAGGGTGTGGAATCGCCCACACGCCAATTCACCATCGGCAAAGAGGTGTGGATCGAGCGCGAAGACTTTGAAGAAGTGCCCCCCAAGGGCTACAAGCGCCTGTTCCCCGGCAACAAGGTGCGCCTGAAGGGCGGCTACGTGATCGAGTGCACCGGCTGCACCAAAGATGCCAATGGCACCATCACCGAAGTGCTGGCCACCGTGGTGCCCGACACCAAGAGCGGCACGCCGGGCAGCGACTTGGTGAAGGTGAAAGCCGCCATCACCTGGGTGGGCGTGGCCAATGGCGTCAACGCCGAAGTCCGCATGTACGACCGCTTGTTTGTGGACGCGCAGCCCGACGCGGGTGGCAAAGACTTTATCGAGAGCCTGAACCCCAATAGCCTGAAGGTTGTCACTGCAATCGTTGAGCCTTCATTGGCGAACGCCGCGCCAGACCAGAAGTTTCAGTTTGAACGGCATGGGTACTTTGTCGCGGATCGCGTGGACCACGTGCAAGGCAGCAAGCCGGTGTTTAACTTGGCGGTGGGGTTGAAGGATAGTTGGGGAAAGTGAATTCGCGAACTGACAAAACTCGAGTACAGCGATAGCCAAAGTGATCAAAAAGAAACTCAAAAGCTTCCCTTCAGAGGAAAAGCTGGTTGCCGGATTTATCAAGTTTTTAAAGAAAACAAATAACGGCAGCTTTCAAATCGTGCGAGAACTCGAAGGAGGTTTTGGTAGGCCCGATGTGGTTCTCTACAACTTTCCTCCCAAAAGTGCCAAAGCAGATATTCACTCACTTGCGAATCTCAATCCGCGTTTTGCCCCATTGCTTTCAGTTGAGGCGGGAAGATTAGTTCAATCACTTTCAACACTCGCAACAATATCAGGGACTTCGCCTATTGGGGCTCGCAGAATTGCAAATGAATTGGCTGGAATCAAACGATTAGCAATGGTTGATGAAGCTCATCAGACATTTGAAATTGCCTCGATCAATAGCCCACCATTTTCACAAGTAGTTGCAATTGAGGCGAAGTTAAGGGACTGGCGCCGAGCTGTGGTTCAAGCATATCGTTACCTCCAGTTCTCCACCGAGGCATGGGTACTTCTGGATCACTCAAGCGCAGGAAGTGCAATTAAAGAAAGTAATGTATTCCACTCCTGCGGAGTCGGTCTTGCATCTTTCTCTAGCACTGGCGAACTGCACATTCATGTTAGAGCTGCAAACCGCTCATGGCTGGGCGGTGCCCTAGCGTGGAGAACACAAGCAATGTTGGCGCGCGTAGTCGGTGTACGCTAAAACTGATCCACCGCTTTCAACCAAGGAGCGAGATGCGTTCCTTGTCCGTGCTTTTCTAGCTGCATTGTTTTCCCAATTTGGGCATACCATGCCTGAGCGCGCTCTATTCTCTCCCGCAAATAGAGCTTACGGTCCCCTACAGCCATCGACGAAAGCAACTTGACTTCGTTTGTGAAATTTTGAAAATAGTGCTTGTAAAGTTGTGGCTGATTAAAGGTTGGCTCTAACACGAGAGCGAATGCCTGCTCTGAATGTTCGGTCGAGTCATAGATTTCTTCCCATACTTTGGGGAGGCTCTTTCGAATTTCCTTCGCCTGCTCAAACTGGACCCAATTCAAGAGCCCCTTGAGATACACGCGCGCTTTTGGCCCACGTCTATCTTCATCAGTAACTACGAATTTGTCAGTTGAAAAAATTCGAGTGTTCTCGAAACTCCCCATCGTCACCCCAACATCACCCTGCGCAGTCGCCAAAAGAGCTTCTGTATTCTGATGTCCCCATGTCAACTCAAGACCGATACCCTGCATTTCACAGCCAAGTTTGTGACAAGCCACAAGCAATTCTGAATCATGTATTTGCTTTGTGTCACGTGGTGCGGAGTAAATTAGATAAAGTTCCTGGACGTTCGAATAACTCGTAATCCAAGAAAGCAGCTTAGTTCGGAATCCCTCGTCTGCCAACATCGGTGCGGTCACTGCGAGGCTCAAACAGACTTGCTCCTTCGAGGAGATTTGTTCCATAAAAGCATCTACGCAAAAGGCCTTTTGACGATCAACATAGTTGCTGTACATCTGGTCCAAGAAGCGCGTTGGCACAGTAATGCGCCGAAAGCTCATTTCCCTTTGAAATTTAACGCATTGCTCAGCCGACTTTTTCACGTTTGCTTCAAATGAAGTTGTTGCAAATCCGCCTTCTGTAATCTTTTCTGGAAAGAACTCGTATTGCAGCAATTTTGGTTTCTGAGAGCTCGGCAAATAGAACTGCGGATCAAATATAGAAGCTCCTCGCGTTGCATCGGAGAGTTTCTCAATACTTGACGGGGCCTGATGAACAGGGCTAAGTATCAGCCCATCGCCACAATGCTCCTTCTCAAAGGAATCCACATTCCAAGTGGTGTTGTGCCCATTTTGGTGATACACGCGAATAGTCATTACTTCTCCCAAATCAAGTCAATTCTTGTAGCAACGCATCGATTGTTCGCGGGCGAAGGTACGGCTTCTTCTCCATCATCCGCGCAACGGTTTGGGATTGCCTTTCATTCGAACACCCCATTGAAGCTAAAGTTGGTGGGACTAGGTTTTCGGTTGCTTCAGCCACCTCCACCATATCCATTCCATATCTTGTTCGAAATGGGTGCTGGCCCGAAATTAACAGGTACATAACGACGCCGAGCGAAAAGACATCCGTCTTAAAACTCACTAAGTCCTTGTCATTTGCAATATGTTCGGGTGCCGCAAAGTCAATTGAGATTGGGGCTTTGCCCCAACCTTCCTGGGTTATCCCCTGCGAACCAGTTTCACGAACAATGCCAAAATCGATAATGACAATTTCATTTTTCGGGGTAAGCAACAAATTGTCTGGCTTCACATCGCGATGTACCAACTTTCGTGGATGCTCCCACAATGGGCGAAGACCAGACACAACGCTCCGAGCAAGATGAAATACCTCATCGGACTTTCCAACGTAATCTGCCAATTTGTCAGACAGTGGTTCAGATTCGACAAACTCTTCGACGCTGACATAGAGGCTCTCAATCAGCGGATTGTCCGTAATGGGGTTTTCCGTAAAGTAGTTTGAATAGTGAAGTTTGGGGAACTGCGGAGATTGAAGTTCCTTGAGCAAATTTGCTTCCGCTTGCAATCGAGTAAGTGCGACGATCCCTGCGCCAGAAACAACTTTTATTACGACGCGCCCCCACGATTGCCATCCTCGAAGAAAATTTGAAGCTTCGTCATTTAGAAGTTCCGCAGGTATAAGGCTATCGTCAAAGTGTGCGAAATAGACGACTCGTTGCCCCGACTCCTTGGCAACACCATCAATAACGGCGCTTGGAATACAAGCGTTCAAATCTGACCGTAGCTGTGCCGAATCAATTGGCATATGGCCCCTCCCTAAATCTATTTTTGTTTCAGTCTACAGCGCTTTCCGGGAAAATTTCCATCGTCGCATTTGTGGCAATTCAATATGACCAAAAAATGCAATAGCGCTTGGTATCCTTAAGCTCCATGGCCCCTAATTCCATCCTCCACTTCTGGTTCGAAGAGCTAACCCCCAAGCAGCACTTCGTCAAAGACGCCGCGCTGGACGAAACCATTCGTGCGCGGTTTGGCGATACGCTGGAAGCGGCGGCGCGGTGTGAGTTGTTTGCGTGGCGCGCCACGGCTGAGGGGCGGCTGGCGGAGATCATCGTGTTGGACCAGTTCTCGCGCAACGTCTACCGCGACACGCCGCGCGCCTTTGCGCAGGACGCGCTGGCCCTGGTGCTGGCGCAAGAGCTGGTGGCCAGTGGGCAGGACCGCAGCCTGCCTGAAGCGCAGCGCGTGTTTGCCTACATGCCCTACATGCACAGCGAGTCCGCGCTGGTGCATACGCAGGCGGTAGCGCTGTTTACGCAGCTGGGCATTCAGGACAACCTGAACTTCGAGCTGCGCCACAAGACAATAATCGACCGCTTCAGCCGCTACCCCCACCGCAACACCATCCTGGGCCGCAGCTCCAGCACGGAAGAGCTGGCATTTCTGCGCGAGCCAGGGTCGTCGTTCTAGGTTTTGCTTGGCATTTGCTACGCTTTTAGTAGCTGCTGGCGCTTATTCTACGAGGGCTAGAGGTCGATTTCATTAGAAGGCTACCCACCTCTGGGCATCTAGCCACTTGTTGTCTTACATGCTGCCGGTTTACCAAGAAATGGGCGGTCTTCCACTGCTCGGACGACTTGAATATCTTCGCGAGGAATAGTTAGCCGTAGCTTGGTACTCGCCTTGGGTTCCTCCGTCTTCTCTGCTTCGAACTCGATCAGCCATTGCTCACCGACTTTGGAGAGAATTTGCACCTTTGCTTTCCCCCAGTTCTCTCCAGCGCACACGACATCCTTGTTGATCATGCCTTCGGGCACTGCGCTGCGAATCAATTGGCAGGTTTTCTCTGAAACGCGTAAATCGACTGTGCCCTCATCGCGGATTCCTAGGAAGTTAGCGGTCATCTCGGGAAAGAAGTTTCTTTCATTTATAGCCACGGGCATCAAGACAAAGATAATGACGACTGCAAACCAGCCAACAATCGATATCTCAATAGTCCGCAAACTGGTCGCTGCAAACGCATTAATCAGTATTGCAAATGCCCAGAGCGTAAAAAAGATGGAAGTGGCATACAAATACTCGGACCTAAAAACTGGCATCAGTGGTATCACGGCAAGAGAGATTGAGATACTCACAAGCGCAATGCCAACTGCACCAGAGCTTGTACCTAAAAGGGATGCATTCTTTCCTTTTGTAAGCACTATCTTGATGACCACTATCAAGCAAAGAAATAGCGCAACCATTGCAACTACGCCATAGAAGTTCAACCAATTTCCACAGTCCCGGTAGTCAGGGTATGCAGTCAAGCCAAATACACAGCCAATACCACCAAGCTGCAAGCCGATTAGCTCCCACTCCGTGAACTTTCGTTTGGTTTCTGTGGCGTTTTCGTCGGGCTCCAATAAATAGAACCGATAGAAGCCTGCGGGTGCAAACAAGCATGCAAGCTTGATGCACAGCACACCAACTGCACTCGCAGCCGCCCCAACTCCAAGCCCAATAAGCGCAGAAAAGTCGGATGGAAAGAAGTCGATGGTGCGGAAATACCAGAAGAGGACGGAAACTCCGAGCAAGGTGCCAAGTGCAGTCAGGCTGAGCCACGGTACTTCGTTCAAAGTTTGAAACAGTCGGCGTGTCCTGTACGACCAGACCGATTTGATTTCTCTGGAAGCTACGACCTTCCTTTTGATGAACTTGGGCATCTTGCCTCCCTCCCTTTATGAATTCATTCTAGGTGAGTGAAGCAGCCTTTTTTGCTACGCTTTTAGTAGCTGCTGGCGCATATTCCACGTGAGCTAGGGTCCAGTTCCTTCAATAACGAAGGTATTGCAATCCGCGCGCTAGCCCGCCTCAAAGTCAATAAACCCGCGCTCCACATTGGTGGACAGCAGCCTCACGCGCACTTTGTCCCCCACCTTCAGCGCGCTGGCGCCGCGCAGCAGCTTGCCTTCGGCGGGCGGGTTCAGCAGGCGCACCCACTGACCATCGGCGGCGTTGCCGGTGACGATGGCGTCAAAGCGTTCGCCGATGCGGGATTCGAGCAGCAGCGCGGCTTCGGACTTGCGCATCTGGCGCTCCACCTTTTGCGCCGCGTCTTCCTGGCGGGTGCAGTGGGTGGCCAGTGCGGCCAGCTCGGCGTTGCTATAGGGCGGCGGCTCCTTCGCCAGCGTGGCCTTGAGCAGGCGCGCGGTGATGAGGTCGGGGAAGCGGCGGTTGGGCGCGGTGGAGTGGGTGTAGTCGGTGACGGCCAGGCCAAAGTGGCCTACGGGCGGGCCGCCGGGGGCCTCCAGCACGTATTCGCCTCGCCCCATGAGTTTGACGATGACCAGCGACAGATCGGCAAAGCGCAGCGGGTCGACCCGGCGGCGCTTGGCCAAAAAATCTTCCAGCGCTTTCGAATCCGGGTCGGGCGGCAGCACGTCGCCATATTCCTTGGCCACCGCCACGATACGCAGCCAGCGCTCGGGCGAGCGCACCACGCGGCGCAGCGAGGCCACGCCCTGCGCGGCCAGGTAGCGCGCGGTGCAGGTGTTGGTGGCGATCATCACTTCTTCAATGAGCTGGCGGGCGCGGTTGTGTTCTTGCAGCGCGATGTCGGCCACGCGTTCGCCGTCAAACGTGACGCGCGGCTGAAAGCTCTCAAACTCCAGCGCACCCGCGCTGCGGCGGCGTGCGCGCAGCTGCTGGGCCAGCGCGTCTTGTGTGCGCAGCTGTGCGTCCAAGCCCGGCACGGCGGCCGCAGCGGCGGGCAAGTCGTCCTGCCCGTCCAGCCAGGCGCTCACCGCGTCATACGCCAGCTTGGCCTGGTTGCGCACCCGGGCGCGGTACACGGTGGAGCCAGCCAACGAGCCATCGGGGTTGAACACCATCTCGGTCACCATGGCCAGGCGGTCTTGGTGGGGGTTCAGTGATGTCAGGTCGGTGGACAAACGCTCGGGCAGCATGGGGAAGATGCGTGCAGACGTGTAGACCGAGGTGGTGTTGGTGCTGGCGTGCTGGTCGATGGGTGTGTCGCGCGGCACCAGCGCGTCCACATCGGCAATGGCCACCCACAGGCGCACGCTGCCGTTGGGCAAGGCTTCAGACACAGTGAGCTGGTCCAGGTCCATCGAGTCGTCGTTGTCGATGGAACACCACAGCAAGGTGCTGAGGTCGTGGATGGCAGGGTCTGCACTGGTGCCCGTGGCGGTAATGCCAGCCAGCTGGCGCTCCACCGCGGACGAGAACTCGGGCTCCAGCCCGCGCTCCGACATGGCGTGGATGGCAATGCGAACCAGGTCGCTGCGGTGGTGAGATGGTGGCTTGGTACGCATCAAGCCAATATACGCCTGCGTGGGCCCACTGCGCTGAACGGCTGACTGGGCGGATTCACTATTGTTTTGGTAGCTGCTTGCGCATACTCCACGTGGGCTAGAGGCCGATTTGACACATCAACGGGGCGCTCCAGTAAACTCCAAGTCATGCACCCAGCCATCGCCCAACACCGCACAGGCATTTCTGCCATCTGCCAGCGCTACCGCATTCAGCGGCTGGAAGTGTTTGGCTCGGCGGCACGGGCCGATGACTTTGACCCTGCCAACAGTGACGCTGACTTTCTGGTGGAGTTTGCGCCGGGCGTCCAGCCTGGGCTCAACGCCTTGTTTGGTGCCAAAGCAGACCTGGAAGCCCTGCTGGGCCGTGGGGTGGACTTGGTAGAGCCTGGCGCAGTCCGTAACCCCTACGTGCTGGCCAGCATCAATAGCAACCGCGAAGCCATTTATACAGCGTGACCCACGCGCCTTTTTATGGGACGTACGCGAGTCGGCTTTGGCGATTCAGTCGTTTACCAGTGGCATGGATGTGACGGCGTATGAGGGCAACGCAATGGCCCAGGCTGCGGTAGAGCGCAAGTTTGAAATCATCGGCGAAGCACTCAACCAGCTATCGAAACTGGATGCCTTGATTGCCGCACGTATTCCAGACCTGCCGCAAATCGTGGCGTTCCGCAATCAGCTGATCCATGGATATGCCACGGTGAGCGTGGGCACGGTCTGGAACATCACCCGGAGCGCGCTGCCCGCTCTGCTTGACTCCGTGCAAGCGCTGCTGGACGAGCTCGGTTAGGTCTTGGCCCCACCAGCGGCTTTGCGCCGCACATGCAGATGCGTCTGCACCGCATCGCCCTCGCCGCTCTTCACTTCTTTCACGTCCAGATACGCTGCCTGCTGGCGGATGAGTTCGCCCAGCTTGGCTACGCCGTAGTTGCGCGGGTCGAACGAGGGGTGGCTGCGGTTGATCTGGCTGCCCAGCGCGGACAGTGTGGTCCAGCCGTCTTCGCGGGCGGTGGCGTTCAGGGCGTTGAGCAAGATGGGTTTGAGCTTGGGCAGCTCGGCCACGGGCTCGGCACCGGGCTTGGCCTCTTCGGGCTGAGTGCGCAAAATTTCGGTGTAGATGAACTTGTCGCACGCGGCCACAAAGGGTTCGGGCGTTTTACGTTCGCCGAAGCCGTAGACCACCAGCCCTGCCTCGCGGATGCGGGTGGCCAGGCGGGTGAAGTCGCTGTCGCTGCTGACCAGGCAAAAACCGTCCACGCTACCGGTGTGCAACACATCCATGGCGTCGATGATCAACGCTGAGTCGGTGGCGTTTTTGCCGCTGGTGTAGCTAAACTGCTGGATGGGCTGGATCGCCATGGTGTGCAACACCTCTTTCCAGCCCTTGAGGTTGGTGGTCGTCCAGTCGCCATAGGCGCGCTTGATGGTGGCGGTGCCGTAGCGCGACACCTCGGCCAGCAGCTCCTGGATGACGGAGGCCTGCGCGTTGTCCGCGTCAATGAGGACGGCGAGTTTCTGGTTGGTATTGGTGGCCATGGCGTTCCCCCTGTGATTTGCCACATCGTACCGCGCGGCAAAACCGCTATGGTTTTAATAGCTGCTTGCGCAATATCCATGGGGTCTAGCGGCCTATTTGACATCAAAATAGGGCGGGCCGGTAAACTGTATCCCGGTGCCGCCCCGCGGCCTTGTAAGATCACGCCCTTTTGCCCGCCCGGAACCGGAAACAAGCATGCCCAAAACCAACAACAAACCTTTCGTGATCGGTGTCGCAGGCGGCAGTGGCAGCGGCAAGTCCACGGTCACCCGTGAGGTGCTGGCCTCCATTGGGCCGGAGATGGCTTCGGTGGTCTACCAAGACGACTATTACCTGGACCAGACCCACCTCTCGATTGAAGAGCGCGTCAAGACCAATTACGACCACCCCGATGCCTTTGACTGGCCGCTGATGGTGAAGCAGGTGCAAGCCTTGCGCCGTGGCGAGGCCATCGACATGCCGACCTACGACTTTGTGAAGCACAACCGCGCGCCCACCACGGTGGTGGTGAACCCGGCGCCGGTGATTGTGGTGGAGGGCTTGTTTGCGCTGTTCGACCCCGAGCTGCGCAAGATGATGTCGCTGAAGATTTTTGTGGATACGGCGGCCGACGTGCGCTTTATCCGCCGCCTGCAGCGTGACATTTCCGAGCGTGGGCGCAGCGCCGAGAGCGTGATTGCCCAGTACCTGGAAACCGTGCGCCCCATGCACAAGCAGTTCATCGAGCCCACCAAGCGGCACGCGCACGTCATCCTGCCGCACGGCGCCAATGACCCGGCGGTGGACATCATCACCACCAAGGTGAAGACGCTGATCCGCGACCTGGAACGCAGCTAAAGCCACGCCATGGCCGAGCCCCTGGTTGCCCAATACGGCCCCGATGTACCCCGCGCCATTGCGCGCATGGTGGCCGCGGTGCACCGGCGGTTTGACACCGATGCCTTTTTGCACGACGCGCTGAACGGCTTTGAGGCGCTGGCGCTGATGCCGCGTGGCAAACACATGGCGCGGGCGCTGCAGCGGCATTTGCCGCAAGACTATGCCCAGGCGCTGCCCATCGTGCTGGCGTCGGCCGAGCAGCCGCATGGGCGTGACCCGGGTTTGTCGCTGGGGTCGTTCTTGTACCTGCCGCACACGGCGTTTGTGGCGGAGTTTGGGCTGGGGCATTTTGATCTGTCGATGCAGGCGCAGCACGCGCTCACGCAGCGCTTCACGGCAGAGTTCAGCATTCGCCCCTTTCTGCAGCAGCACCAAGATGCCACGCTGGAGCGGCTGGCGGAATGGACGCAGGATGCAAGCGAACATGTACGCCGCCTGGTGTCTGAGGGCACACGGCCGCGGCTGCCCTGGGCGTCGCGCCTGCCCGCCTTCCAGCGCGACCCGGCGCCGGTGCTGGCGCTGCTGGAGCGCCTGAAGGACGACGCCGCGCTGTACGTGCGCCGCTCGGTGGCCAACAACCTCAACGACATTGGCAAAGACCACCCCGCCCTGCTGGCCCACACGGCCCAGGCCTGGCTGCAAGGCGCCACGCCCGAGCGGCGCTGGATCGTGCAGCACGCGCTGCGCAGCGCGGTGAAACGCGGCGAGGCCGGTGCGCTGGCGGCGCTGGGCTTTGGAGAAACGGCCAACGTGGTGGTCGGCCAGCCTGCCATCACACCACAGCGCGCAGTGATGGGCGGCTCGCTGAACGTGGCCTTTGACGTGACCAACACCACGGCGCAGCCCCAGCAGGTGCTGGTGGACTTTGCGGTGCACTACGTCAAGGCCAATGGCCAGGCGCGGGCCAAGGTGTTCAAGCTCAAGACGCTGGACCTGGCCGCGCACGAGACCCAACGCGTGGGCAAAAAAATCTCGCTGGCCGACATGACCACCCGCAAACACTACCCCGGCCACCACCGGGTAGACGCCATCCTCAACGGCCGCGCGCAGGCGCTGGGGACCTTTGATTTAACAACCAGTTAAAGCAGGATTTAGACCGCCAGCCCGCGCCGCCGTTGCGCCAGAAGCTATAGTTTCAGGAGCATTTGCGCCAACACCAGGCGCGCGCTGGACAGGTTGGTGGCGCAGGGCACGTCGTGCACATCGCAGGCGCGCACCAGGGCGTTGATGTCGGGTTCGTGCGGCTGTGGGGTCATGGGGTCGCGCAAGAAGATCACCGCGTCCACCTCGCCCTGCGCCAGCCGCGCGCCAATCTGCAAGTCGCCGCCCCAGGGGCCGCTGAGCATGCGCTCCACATCCAGGCCCGCTTCATCCACCAGACGTCCGCCGGTGGTTCCGGTGGCCATCAGTGTGCAGCGCTGCAGGTAGGGCGCGAACTCTTTGGCCAGTGCGACCATGGTGTCTTTCTTGCGATCGTGCGCAATGAGTGCGATGCGCGGGCGGTCTGACGGGGTGGGGGTGGCAGGGGCGTTGTACATGCCCACTATGCTAATCCAGCAGGCGCGAGGACTTGGGCACGTGCGCCATCAAAAACTCCATCTGGTCCGCCAGGATGCGGCGGTTGCGCAGGATGAAGTCCTCCCACAGGCTGGGCACGTAGGGCGTGTAGAGCAAGGGCATGTGGGCCTGCTCGGGCGTGCGGTGGCTCTTGCGGTGGTTGCAGGGCTTGCACGCGGTGACCACGTTCATCCAGGTGTCGATGCCGTGCTGGGCAAAGGGGATGATGTGCTCGCGCGTGAGCTCGCTCTCGTGGAAATGGCCGCCGCAGTAGGCGCACACATTGCGGTCGCGGACAAAGAGCTTGGCGTTGGTCAGGCCAGGGCGCAGGTTGAAGGGGTTGATACTGGGTACGCCGCGCGTGCCAATGATGCTGTTGACCTTGATGATCGACTGCTGGCCGGTCATGGCGTTGTGCCCGCCGTGGAACACGGCGACCTCACCCCCCGACTCCCAGCGCACCTCGCCCGCAGCGTAATGGATCACCGCTTGCTCCAGCGATATCCAGGACTGGGGAAGCCCTTGGGCCGACAACTTCAAGACTTTCACGCAACGCCTCCATCAACGGTAAAACCTACCACCAACACGGACTGCCAAATGTCTGCAAGTGCGCGCCAGACGTGTGTCCGGGCCCTGCTAAGTCACAATATACCGTGTTTCCATGACAAATTGGCGTCCAGCCCCGGCAGCGTTTGCGCGGCCTGCTATCAAAAAGATAACAAAACATGAAGGTTTTCCGCGGTTTCAAGCACCCTGGCATTGCCAGCGCGAGTGCGGTCACGATTGGCAACTTTGACGGTGTCCACCGGGGGCACCAGGCCATGCTGGCCCTGCTGCGTGCCGAAGCCCAGCAGCGCGGCGTGGCCAGCGTGGTGCTGACCTTTGAGCCCCACCCACGCGACTACTTCGCCGAGCTGCACAAGAAACCCGAGCTGGCCCCGGCCCGCGTGGGCACCCTGCGCGACAAACTGGAAGACCTGGCCCAAGCCGGCGTGGACCAGACCGTGGTGCTGCCCTTTGACGCCCGGCTGGCGAACCAGAGCCCGCAGGCGTTCATCGACCAGGTGCTGCTGCAAGGCCTGGGCGCCCGCTATGTGCTGGTGGGCGACGATTTCCGCTTTGGCAAGGCCCGCGCGGGCGATTACGCCCTCTTGGACGCCGCAGGCGAGGCCCAGGGCTTTGACGTGGCCCGCATGAATTCGTACGAAGTGCATGGCCTGCGTGTCTCCAGCTCCGCCGTGCGCGACGCGCTGGGCCGGGGCGACATGGCAGCCGCCGCCCGCCTGCTGGGCCGCCCCTATTGCATCAGTGGCCACGTGGTGCACGGACGCAAGCTGGGCCGCACGCTGGGCTTCAAGACCCTGAATTTGCGCTTTGCGCACTGGAAACCGGCTGCCAGCGGCATCTTTGTGGTGCTGGTGCATGGCCTGGCCAGCAAGCCGCTGCAAGGCGTGGCCAACCTGGGCGTGCGCCCCTCGCTGGATCCCAACGATGTGAACGGCGGGCGTGTGCTGCTGGAGACCCATTGCCTGGACTGGCCTGCCGAGCTGGGCCCCGAGGGGGCCTACGGTAAAATCATCCGTGTGGAACTGCTACACAAACTGCACGACGAACTGAAATACGACGGTCTGGATGCCCTCACCCAGGGCATACAAAAAGACCGCGACGACGCGCGTGTCTGGCTCCAGTCCAACGTCAGCACCCGAATTTGACGGGGCTCCCCGACGCACTTTGCCCCGCGTCTTGCCCCATTGCTTGCCGTGACGACCACCGCAGGCCGTCCAACTCCCTTTGAGATTAGCCATGACTGACAAAGTTGATTACCGCAGCACCTTGAACCTGCCCGACAGCCCCTTCCCCATGCGCGGCGACCTGCCCAAGCGCGAACCGGCCTGGGTGAAAGAATGGAACGAAGAAGGCCTGTACAAGAAGCTGCGCGATGCGCGCCATGGCGCCCCGTTGTTTGTGCTGCACGATGGCCCGCCCTATGCCAACGGCAAGCTGCACATCGGCCACGCGCTGAACAAGGTGCTCAAGGACATGATCGTCAAGAGCAAGCAGCTCGCCGGCTTTGACGCGCAGTACATCCCTGGTTGGGACTGCCACGGTCTGCCGATCGAAAACGCGATCGAAAAACTGCACGGCCGCAACCTGAGCCGCGACGACATGCAGGCCAAGAGCCGCGCATTTGCCACCGAGCAGATCGACCAGCAGCGCGAAGACTTCAAGCGCCTGGGTGTGCTGGGCGACTGGGAGCGCCCCTACAAAACCATGAACCCGGCCAACGAGGCGGGCGAAATCCGCGCCTTCAAGCGCGTCATCGAGCGCGGCTTTGTCTACCGTGGCTTGAAACCCGTGTACTGGTGTTTTGACTGCGGCTCGTCCCTGGCCGAGTTTGAAATCGAATACGCGGACAAGAAGAGCGACACGCTGGATGTGGCCTTCGAGTCCAACGATGCCACAGGTCTGGCCAAGGCCTTTGGCCTGAGCGCCCTGCCCGCGGGCAAGCCAGCCTTTGCCGTGATCTGGACCACCACCGCGTGGACCATCCCGGCCAACCAGGCACTCAATGCCCACCCCGAGCTGGAGTACGCGCTGGTGGATACGCCCAAGGGCGTGCTGCTGCTGGGTGCCAATCTGGTCGAGAAGTGCCTGGAGCGCTTCGGCCTGACTGGCACGGTGCTAGCGACCGCCAAGGGCGAAGCCCTGCGCGGCCAGGTGTTCCGCCACCCGCTGTATGACCTGCCTGAGAGCGGTAACGAATACAGCTACAAACGCCTGTCGCCGCTGTACCTGGCTGACTATGTGAGCGACGGCGACGGCACCGGCATCGTGCACTCCTCGCCCGCTTACGGCGTGGACGACTTCAACAGCTGCATCGCCAACGGCCTCAAGTACGACCAGATCTTGAACCCCGTGCTGGGCAATGGTGTGTATGCCGAAGAGCTGCCCCTGTTCGGTGGCCAGCACATCTGGAAGGCCTGTGCCAACGTCATCAACACGCTGCGCGAACACGGCCGCCTGATGGCCACCGTGGGTATCACGCACAGCTACCCGCACTGCTGGCGCCACAAGACACCAGTGATCTACCGCGCCGCCGCCCAATGGTTTGTGCGCATGGACGAAGGCGTTGGCGTGTTCACCCAGGACAAGGCGCCCAAGACCCTGCGCCAACTGGCGCTGGACGCGATCGAAGACACCCAGTTCTACCCCGAGAACGGCAAGACCCGCCTGCGCGACATGATCGCCAATCGGCCCGACTGGTGCATCTCGCGCCAGCGCAGCTGGGGCGTGCCCGTGCCCTTCTTTTTGCACAAGGACAGCGGCGAGCTGCACCCGCGCACCATGGAGATCCTGGACCAGGCCGCAGACATCGTCGAAAAGGGCGGCATCGAAGCCTGGAGCCGTGTGTCGGTGGAAGACATCCTGGGCGCAGCTGACGCCCCCAGCTACACCAAGAGCACCGACATTCTGGAAGTCTGGTTCGACTCGGGCTCCACCTTCCAGCACGTGCTGCGCGGCAGCCACAAGGACGCCTACGACCGCGTGCCCTTCCACACCGAAGGGCCCGAGGCCGACCTGTACCTCGAAGGCCACGACCAGCACCGCGGCTGGTTCCACAGCTCGCTGCTGCTGGGCTGCGCGCTGTACGACCGCGCCCCCTACCGTGGTCTGCTGACCCACGGCTTTGCCACCGACGGCCAGGGCCGCAAGATGAGCAAGAGCCTGGGCAACACGGTGGACCCACAAACCGTGACCAGCAAGCTGGGCGCCGAAATTGCCCGCCTGTGGGTGGCCAGCACCGACTATTCGGGTGACCTGAACATCGACGACAAGATCCTGGCCCGCGTGGTGGACACCTACCGCCGCGTGCGCAACACGCTCAAGTTCTTGCTGGCCAACGTCAGCGACTTTGACCCGGCCAAGGACGCCGTGCCAGCAGACCAGCTGCTGGAGATCGACCGCTACGCCCTGAGCCGCGCCGCGCAGCTGCAGGCGGACATCCTGGCGCACTACAAGGTGTACGAGTTCCATCCTGTTGTGTCGAAACTGCAGGTCTATTGCAGCGAAGACCTGGGCGCGTTCTACCTCGACATCCTGAAAGACCGCCTCTACACCACGGGCGCCAACAGCCTGGCACGCCGCTCTGCACAAACCGCGCTGTGGACGATCACCCAGGCCATGCTGCGCTGGATGGCACCGTTCCTGAGCTTCACCGCCGAAGAGGCGTGGGCCGTGCTGGGTGCCGAAGGCAAGACGCCTGCCGCCACCAAGCTGTCCATCTTCATGGACGGCTATGTGGCGCTGGCCGCGGCGGATGAGGCCTTGCTGGCCAAGTGGGACCGTATCCGCGCCGTGCGCGAAGCCGTCAACAAGGACATCGAAACCCTGCGGACTGCCGGCCAGGTGGGCGCGTCCTTGCAGGCCGAAGTGACCCTGACCGTGCCCGCGGAAGAGTTTGCACTCTTGAGCAGCCTGGGCGATGACCTGAAGTTTGTGTTCATCACTTCCGCTATCAATTTGGTAGCTGGTGACGCACAATCCATAAGCGTTGCAGCCTCAAATGGTACAAAATGCGAGCGCTGCTGGCACTATCGGCAAGACATTGGCGTAGATGCAGCCCACCCCACGCTATGCGGCCGCTGCACCAGCAACCTGTATGGCGCCGGTGAAAACCGCGTGTTTGCCTGATGGCCCGCGGCGGCAAAGCAGCCGGTGGCAACACCGGCCTGTGGCAGTGGCTGGGTCTGGCCTTTATCTTGCTACTGGCAGACCAGTTCACCAAAATCCTGATCCTGGGCTACTACCAGTTGGGCGACAGCACCTACGTGACCAGCTTCTTCAATGTGGTGCGGGTCCACAACACGGGGGCTGCGTTCTCGTTTCTGGCGGGCGCCTCGGGCTGGCAACGCTGGTTCTTCACGGTGTTGGGCCTGGTGGCAGCCGGGGTCATCATCTGGATGCTCAAGTCCCACCCGGGGCAAAAGCTGTTCAGTTTTGCCATGGCCTGCATTCTGGGCGGCGCCATTGGCAACGTGATTGACCGCCTGGCCCATGGTTACGTGGTGGACTTTTTGGATTTCCACTGGCGGGGCATGCATTTCCCCGCCTTTAATGTGGCGGACAGCGCGATTTCCATCGGCGCGGTTTGCCTGATACTGGACGAACTGCTGCGCGTGCGCAAAACCCGCTAAACAGGGACGGCACACCGCGCGGCACACAAGGAAGAGTTTGTGACGCATTTGCTGAATCTGTTTGCCGCGATTGCCCTGCTGGTGTGGGGCACGCACCTGGTCCGTACCGGTATCCTGCGCGTATTTGGCGCCAACCTGCGCAGCATCCTGGCGCACAGCACCGGCAACCGCTTTGCCGCCGTGGTGTCGGGCATTGGTGTCACGGCCGTGGTGCAGTCCAGCACCGCCACCGCACTCATCGTCTCGGCCTTTGTGGGCCAGGGGCTCATGAGTCTGCCCTCGGCCCTGGCCGTGATGCTGGGCGCGGACATTGGCACCAGCCTGATGGCCGTGGCGTTTTCGCGGGATCTGTCCTGGCTCTCGCCTCTGTTCATTTTTATCGGCGTGGTGCTCTTCATTGCACGCCCCTCCACCACCGTTGGCCGCGTGGGGCGCGTACTCATCGGGCTGGGCCTGATGCTGCTGGCGCTGCGCCTGGTCACGCAATCGGCCACCGTACTAACCCAGTCAGCAGCGGTCAAAGCCCTGCTGGGCACGCTGACCAGCGACTTGCTGCTGGAGATTGTGGTGGGGGCCGCACTGGCCCTGGTGTCCTACTCCAGCCTGGCCATCGTGCTCCTGACCGCCACGCTGGCCACCTCGGGGGTGATCCCGGTGGACGTGGCATTGGGTCTGGTGCTGGGCGCCAACCTGGGCAGCGGTGCGCTGGCGGTGCTGACGACCATGAACGCCAATGTGGAGACGCGCCAGGTGCCGCTGGGCAACCTGGTGTTCAAGGTACTGGGGGTGGCGGCGGTGCTGCCGTTTTCGGGCGTCTGGATGCGATATGCCAGCCCCTACCTCACCGACGAGGCCACGCTGGTGGTGGGTTTTCACCTCGCTTTCAACGTGGGCGTAGGCATTGCCCTGATCGGCTTCACACAGGTGGTGGCACGCTGGGTGGAACACTGGCTGCCCAAACCCCAAAAGACCACCGTGGCCGGCCGCCAGCGCCACCTGGACCCCTCGGCTCTGGCCACGCCCTCCTTGGCGATTTCATGTGCCGTGCGCGAGGCCATGCACCAGGCCGATGTGGTGGAGTCCATGCTGCTGGGCACCCTGGCGGTGATGCGCGACAACGACCAGGCCCTGGCCAAACAGCTGCGCACCATGGACGACACGGTGGACGAGCTCTACAGCGACATCAAGTACTACCTGACCAAAATCTCGCGCGAGGCGCTGGGCGAGAACGAGGCCAAGCGCTGGACTGACATCATCAGCTTCACCATCAACATGGAGCAGATCGGTGACATCATCGAGCGCGTGATCCTGGATGTGGAAGACAAGAAGATCAACAAGGGGCGCGAGTTTTCCGACGCGGGCATGGCCGAGATCTGCGAGCTGCACAGCCGCCTGGTGGACAACCTGCGCCTGGGCATGAGCGTGTTTTTGAATGGCAATGTGCGCGATGCGCGCCGCCTGCTCGAAGAAAAAACCCGCTTCCGCGACCTGGAGCGCCAGTACGCCGCCACCCACATCGCGCGCCTGTCAGACAACACACTCTCCAGCATCGAGACCAGCTCTCTGCACCTGGACCTGATCAGCGACTTGAAGCGCATCAACTCGCACATCTGCTCGATTGCCTACCCCATCCTCGACTCCGCGGGCGAACTGGCGCCGAACCGCCTGCGCATGCATGTGGAGTCCAGCGGCAAATAAAAAAGGCCGGCGCATGCACCGGCCTTTTGGCTTGGAAACCCAAGCGCTTAGAAGCGGTAACCCACCGCCACCAGCAACTCGTTGTAGGTGAAATGGTGCGAGGCCTTGTCGCCGCGCGCACTGGTCAGCACATCGGGCAGGTCCACATACCCCATCTTGTAGGCCGTGCGCACAAACACGGTCTTGGTCACGTCCACGTCCATGCCCACACCGGCGCCCACGCTCCAACCGGCCAAATGGAACTCGTCGTTGCGGGTCTGGTTCACCATGTGCATGGTGGCGTTGGTCTTGGGAATCACGATGCCCAGGCCCACCAGCGCAAACACCTTGGTGCGGTCGCCGCCAAACCAGTCCACCTTCTTTTGCTTTTCGTATTCCAGGCTCACGATGTTCAGGCCATCGGTGTGCTCGAAGTTGAGCCAATTGTCGGCAATCACCTGCTGGCCGCTTTGCGTCACACCCTTGATCTGGCCGTCAATGGCAACGGACTGGTCCTGCACCACCACATATTTCATGTGGTCCAGGTTCAGGGCAATGGCGGTGTCGCCATCGAGCTGGTAGGCCACACGCAGGTTGGTTTGCGGGATGGTGATCTCGGCCGGGTTCAGGTAGTACTTGAAGATGTCCGCCAGACCGGTGTTGGTCTGCAAGTCGGTGGCCTTGACATCGTGCAGGGTGAAGTCGTGGTCCGAGCCCTTGAAGTGAATGGTGCTGTTGGAGTAGGTGGAACGGTTCCAGCCCCAGTAGATCGACCAACGCCTGCTGTTCTCCGCATCAATCTGGGCCGCGGTCTTGTCGACGGCGGCGGCAGGTGCTGGTGTGGCGGCAGGCTGGGCCTGGGCCAACACCACCGAAGAGGTCTGCGCGTAGGACGCAGCAGCAGCCACCAGGCCCGCTGCGCAAACAAGGGATTTGCGCAGGAGCGCGGAGGAAGTCAAAGTCATCTTGCGATTTTATCCCCCTGACTTACAGGGTCAGGATGGTGCAACCGGTTGTTTGACGTGCCTCAAGGTCTTTGTGGGCCTGCTGCACGTTTTCCAGCGTGTAGTGCTGGGCGATGTGGATCTTCACGGCACCACTTTGCACCACGGCAAACAGGTCGTCCGCCATGGCCTGCGTGGCCTCACGCGTGGCGATGTGGGTGAACAAGGTCTGGCGCGTCACGTAGATGGAGCCCTTGGCCCCCAGCATGCCGGGTGCAAACGGCGCCACCGGGCCCGAGGCATTGCCGAAGCTGGCCATCAGGCCAAACGGGGCCAGGCAATCGAGTGATTGGTCCCAGGTGTCTTTGCCCACCGAGTCGTAGACCACCTTCACGCCCTTGCCACCGGTGATCTCTTTGACCCTCGCCGCAAAGTCATCTGCTGCGTAATTGATAGCAAACTCCGCACCATTGGCAAGCGCCAGGGCACATTTGGCATCAGACCCCGCAGTGCCGATGAGGCGTAGACCCAAGGCCTTGGCCCATTGGCAGGCAATCAGGCCCACACCGCCAGCCGCCGCGTGGAAGAGCACAAAGTCGCCAGGGTTCAGTCCGCCCTGGGGCAAGGTGCGCTTGAGCAGGTACTGTGCGGTCAGGCCCTTGAGCATCATGGCCGCACCGGTCTCGAAGCTGATGGCATCCGGCAGCTTGCACACGCACTTGGCGGGCAGCACCCGCACCTCGCAGTAGGCGCCGGGCGGGTTGCTGGCGTAAGCGGCGCGGTCGCCCGCCTTCAGGTGGGTCACGCCCGCACCCACCGCCTCCACCACACCGGCGGCTTCCATGCCCAGCTGCACGGGCAATTGCTGCGGGTACAGGCCGGTGCGCTGGTACACATCGATGAAGTTCAGACCCACCGCGTGGTGGCGCATGCGCACCTCGCCGGGGCCCGGCTCGCCCACGGTCACGTGCACCAGCTGCAATTGTTCGGGGCCGCCGTGCTGGGCGATGTGGATGGCACGGGAGGGAATGGCAGTCATGGGGTGATCTCCAAAGTAGTGGTGAACTGTGGGCGCTGATGGTGCCAGAAAGCCGTGTCAGCCGCTCGCAAGCGAGGTCATGCCCGGCTTGCTACAGTCGCCCGCATGCACAAAGGCCTCACTCCCACCGCAATTGCGTTGCTCGTCATTCCGCCCCTCATGTGGTCGGGCAATGCCGTGGTGGGGCGACTGGTGGCACCCATGGTTTCCCCCATGACGCTGAACCTGCTGCGCTGGGGCATTGCCTTTTTGTTGCTGCTGCCGCTGGCCGGTGCCGTGCTGCGCCCGGGCAGCGGCCTGTGGCCCCAGTGGCGGCGCTTTGCCTGGCTCAGCCTGTTCAGCATCGGCGGCTACAACGCGCTGCTCTACCTGGCCCTCAACACCTCCACCGCCATCAACGTCACCCTGGTGGGCGCCAGCACGCCGGTGTGGATGCTGCTGATTGGGCGGCTGTTTTTCAAGATGGCGGTAACCCGCCGCCAGCTGCTGGGGGCGGCCTTGTCCATGGTCGGTGTGGTGCTGGTGCTGGGCCGGGGCGACTGGGAAGTCATCACCCATCTGCGCCTGGTACCGGGCGACCTGTATGTGCTGCTGGCCTCCATGGCCTGGGCCTTCTACAGCTGGCTGCTCGCCCATCCCACACCCGAGTCCGCCCACATCCGGGCCGACTGGGCGCAGTTTCTGCTGGGGCAGATGGTGTTTGGCCTGGGCTGGTCGGCGCTGTTCACCGCGGGCGAGTGGGCACTGACACCGGCGCACATCGACTGGAGCTGGCCGCTGGTGGCTGCCTTGGCCTTTATTGCGGTAGGCCCCGCGGTGATTGCCTATGGGTCCTGGGGTGCAGGCGTGTCGCGCGCCGGGCCCGCGGTAGCGGGCTTTTTCATCAACCTCACGCCCCTGTTCACGGCACTGCTCTCCTCCCTGTTTTTGGGGGAGCCACCGCGCGTCTACCACGGCGTAGCGTTTGTGCTCATCGTCTCGGGCATCGTGCTGTCTTCCCGCAAATAGCCCCCCAGGCGCCTGCCTAGGCCTTCTCGGGTACGTGGCGGGAACTGAGCGCCAGGATGGTGGAAGCCAGCACCACCACGCCCATGGCCAGCGTGAGTGAGGCGTGCTGGGCAATGCCGCCAATCAGCGGTGGCCCGATCATGAAGCCGCTGTACCCAATGGACGACACCGCTGCAATGGCTGCGGCGGGGGTGGTGCCCGGGACGCGGCTGGCTGCGCCATACAAGATGGGCACCACCATGGCCAGGCCGGCACCAATGAAGGCGTAACCCAGCAAGGACACCCAGGGGTTGCCGCTCAGCAGCAGCACCGCCATGGCCAGTGCCGTGGTGCTGCCGCTGGCGCGCAGCAGTCGCTGCTCGCTGAACCGGGCGCGCAGGCTGTCGGCCACAAAACGCATGGTGGCCATGGCGCCGGAAAACGCGGCATAACCCAGGGCCGCCTGCGCCTGGGGCATGCCCACCTCCTGCTGCAGGTAGAGCACACACCAGTCGTACATCACGCCTTCGGCGCTCATGCCGGCAAATATCAGCAGTCCAATCACCAGCAGCGGGCCGCGCGGCCAGGCAAAGTGCGGCTTCTGGGCGCTGGCCTCGGTGTCTGGCGCGGTGGGCAACATCCAGCGCGAGCCCACCAGCACCCAGGCCGCCATGCCCAGCCCCACCGCGCTCAGCTGCCAGGGCGCAGGCACGCCCGCGCGCAAGAGCCCCGCCGCCAGCGCGGCCCCAGCCATGCCACCCACGCTGAACATGCCGTGCAAACCACCCATGATGGGCTTGCCCCCCGCAGTCTCCAGCGCCGAACCTTCGGTGTTGATGGCCACGTCGTACACGCTGAGCGAGGAGCCGAACACCACCATGGACAGCAGCAGGAGCGCAAAGCTGGGCCACTGCAGCGCCATGCCCAAAGAAAACGCCATGACCAACGCACACAGCGCCGCCGCATTGCGCGCCCCCAGCCGGCCAATCACGCGGCCCGCAAAAAACAATGCCAGCACGGCACCACTGGCCGCCGCCACCAGCACCAAGGAGAGCGCGCCCTCGCCCAGCCCGTAATGCGCCTTGACCGAAGGAATGTGCACCCCCCAGGCCGCGCTGAGCACACCCAAGGCGGCAAACAACGCGCGCGTGGCCCAGGTGGCCTGGCGGATTTGGGCTGGGGTGCCGTGCACGGCAGCGGCGCTCATGCGGCACTCCCGGGCTGGCAAGCGCTAGCAAAAAACCGGGAATCAGTACGAGGAATCTTGGTTGGCATAAGAAATAACAGGGATTCTGGAAACACAGGAAAATAAAACCACCATTCCTGCGCTAGCGTACGGGTTTGCCATACCGCGGGCAACGCCAATCCATACCAGCAACATGTCAAAAGTAGCAAAATTCTTTGAAACACCAGCACTGCCCGATTGCAGCTGCGTGGCCGCCATTTCGCCCGACGATCCGTCCGCGCCCGCCCACGCACGGCAGATGCGTGTGGTGCTGGGCGACTTCATTGCGCGCGCGGCCCAAGGCAGCCTGCGCGTGCTGTCGCCCCCGGCGCAAAGCGGCTGGACCACGCGCGGCGCGGGGCACTTGCACCTGAACCCCGAGCTGTTTTTGCAGGTGCAGGGCCACACCACGTTCCGCTTCCCCGAGGGCGAAGTGACCCTGCGCGCCGGCGAGGCCCTGCTGATGCCCCCCAAGCTGCTGCACGACGAGTGGGTGGCCGGGAACGGTGCGCAGGCGTTTTCCAACCTGGTGATCTATGCCGACCACCAGGCCCTGTCGTGCCATCTGGCGCACGAAGACCGCCCTGGTCACCCCGCCAACCTGTACCTGGAGGTCTACCCGCATGTGGAGGCCGCGCGCATTGAAGGCTGGCTGGGCGACGCCAGCAAGCCGCCCGCACACGACGCACAGGACCTGTGGGGGCTGCAGCAGCGCGCGCTGGTGCTGGCGGCACTGACGGCGGTGGCACGCTTGCTGGATGCACCGCAAAAATCCGTGGCCAGCGAACCGGCTATGCTGGGCCAGTTGCGTGTGCTGGTGCAAAACCGCTTGGGCGAAGTGGACCTGACAGTGACCAGTCTGGCCGAGGAACTGGGCTGCACCGCGGACTACCTGTCGCACCTCTACAGCCGCAGCACGGGGGAACATCTATGGCAGGTGGTGCTGCGCCAGCGTTTGGCGCGCGCGGCCCGGCTGTTGGCGGAGGATGGTTCGGCGATCAAAGAGATTGCCTGGTGCTGCGGTTTTGCCAGCGCGAGTTATTTCATTCGCAGTTTCAAGCAGCAGTTTGGGCTGACGCCCAAGGTATTTCGGGCGCAGGCGCAGGCGGGGGTGTCTTGAGTCTCCTGCGGCGGCTTTTTGTGTGTGCCTGCACCGCTTTTTTGGACACCCACTCCCCCAGCCCCTCGCCCCGTCGGCGAGGGGAGCCTTTGAACAGCCATATTTGGTGGTTGCGCGCCGACTGCGTGACTACTGGGGTGAAGTTGCCAGCGTCAGTTTGCTCCACGGCCTGTGCCTGCGGTTGTGGGACTTCGGAGGAATGTGTTTGCCAACGCTGGCGGCTGCGTCCGCCAGTGGCTCCGCACCAGTTTTTTGCTATTCACCACAACCGTTGGCGCTGGCCGTGGCGTACCCATCTATTGGCAGTGGTACTTGTGTAGCACCGTAGCCGGAGCGCAGCCCCCAAATCGGCTGTTCAAAGGCTCCCCTCGCCGACGGGGCGAGGGGCTGGGGGAGTGGGTGTCCAAAAAAAGCGGTTTAGGCGAACAAAAAATCTCCCCCAAGAAAACTAGTAGGTCCCCGGATAAGCCCCGCCATCCAGCAACACGTTTTGTCCCGTCATATAGCTAGCCTGCTGGCTGCACAAGAAAGCACAGACCTGCCCAAACTCCTGGGGCGTGCCATACCGCCCCATGGGAATCTGCGCCTGCTGCGCAGCGCGCACCTCGTCCACACTCTTGCCCGTCTTGGCCGCCGCGGCCTTCACCGTCGTGGCAATGCGGTCGGTGTCGAACTTGCCGGGCAAGAGGTTGTTGATCGTCACCCCCTTGGCGGCCAGGCTGCTGCGTGCCACGCCGGCGACAAAACCGGTGAGGCCGCTGCGTGCGCCGTTGGACAGGCCCAGGATGTCGATGGGTGATTTGACCGAGCTGGAGGTGATGTTGACGATGCGCCCAAAGCCGCGAGCGGCCATGCCGTCCACCGTGGCCTTGATGAGCTCGATGGGCGTGAGCATGTTGGCGTCCACCGCTTTGATCCAGGCCTCGCGGTCCCAGTCGCGGAAGTCGCCCGTGGGTGGACCGCCCGCATTGGTGACCACGATGTCGAACTGGCTGCGCATGGCGAACACCGCGGCGCGGCCGGCCTCGGTGGTGATGTCTTGGGCACAAAACAGCACCTCAGCGCCTGTGGATACTGCGTAAGCAGCTTCCAAATTCATAGCACTTTGCTGCAACGCCTCGTGCCCGCGCGCCACCATCAGCACGTTCACGCCCTCGGCCACCAGTGCCTGCGCACAGCCCAGACCCAGCCCCTTGCTGGCGCCGCACACCAGCGCCCATTTGCCCTTGATTCCCAAGTCCATTGTGTTGTCTCCAGAAAATAATTCAGTCGGCCACCGGTGCCGCCGCGCGCTGGCGGCTCACCACGTACACGCCCAACAGCACCAGCACCGTGCCGCCCACCACCCAGCCGTTCATGGGCTCGTCCAGCAGCAGCACACCCATGGCGATGGTGGACATGGGGCCCACCATGCCCACCTGTGCGGCCAGGCCGGCGCCAATGCGCTCGATCGCCATCATGACCATCAGCACCGGCACCACGGTGCAGGCGGTGGCGTTGAGCAGGGACAGCCACAGCACCTCGGGCGCCACGGCAAAAGCGGTGTTCAGCGGGCGCAGCACCACAAATTGCGCGATACACAGCACGCAGGCCACACTGGTGGCCAGACCCACCAGGCGCAGCGAGCCCAGGCGCTTGACCAGCTCACCGCTGTACGACAGGTACAGCGCGTAGCTGATGGCACTGCCCAGCACCAAAAGCGCGCCCAGCGCCACATCACCGCCAGCCAATGTGACCTCGTGGCCAAACACCAGCAGCACGCCGCCGTAACTGATCGCCATGCCCAGCGCCTGCGGCGCCGTCACACGCCTGCCGTACAGCGCCACACCCAGCAGCACCACCAGCGTGGGGTTCAGATACAGGATCAGCCGCTCCAGCGAGGCCGAGATGTAGGCCAGCCCGGCAAAGTCCAGAAAGCTGGCCAGGTAATAGCCGGTGACGCCCAGGCCCAGAATGCCCCACTTGTCGTGGGCAGTCAGGCGCGGCAGGGCCACACCCGAGAGGCGCGCCTTGCGCCCGGTCCACCACACGATGACCAGAAAGAAAGGCAGCGCCATCAGCATGCGCAGCATGATGAGGGTGACCGCGTCTACCCCATAGCGGTAGGCCAGCTTGACGATGATGGCCTTGCCACTGAAGGCAATCGCGCCTGCGATCGCCAAAAACAAACCAGTTGCTATTGATTTAGGAGCTATCTGCGCACTATTCATGAGGGCTAGAGGCACTTTTCATTGTTATTTCTACAGCAACACCCGGCGTGCGCGCTGCACAGCCGTCACACCGGCCAGCACCAGCCCACCGGCCACCACGCCGACCAGGCCATCCCACACAAAGCCGAGGGGCAAGCCTTCGAGCAGGTGGTGCAACAACGGCAGGCCGTGCACCAGAATGCCGCCGCCCACCAGGAACATGGCCGCCGTGCCCGCTACCGACAGCACTTTCATGAGGATGGGCGCTGCCCGCAACAGGCCGCGCCCCAGCGCCTGCGAACCACTGCCGGATTGTCGGCTCAGGTACAGGCCCGCGTCGTCGATTTTCACGATGCCAGCCACCAGGCCATACACGCCCATCGTCATGATCAGAGCCACCCCGGCCAAAACGGTGAACTGGGTGGCAAACGGGCTGGTTTGCACCGTACCCAAGGTGATGGCAATGATCTCGGCCGAGAGGATGAAGTCGGTGCGGATGGCGCCCTTGACCTTGTCTTTCTCCAGCGCCAGCAGGTCCACCTCGGGGTTGGCCAGCGCCTGCATCAGTTCGGCCTCGTGGGCCTGGTCGTCTTCAGCGCGGTGCAAGAACTTGTGCGCCAGCTTTTCAAAGCCTTCGAAACACAGAAACGCACCGCCCACCATCAACAGCGGCGTCACCAGCCAGGGCGCCACGGCGCTGATAGCCAACGCTGCGGGCACCAGAATCATCTTGTTGACCAAAGAACCCTTGCACACCGCCCACACCACGGGCAGCTCGCGGTCGGCGCGCACACCGGCCACCTGCTGGGCATTCAGCGCCAGGTCATCACCCAGCACACCGGCTGTTTTTTTGGCGGCCACTTTGGTGAGAACGGCCACGTCGTCCAGGATGGTGGCAATGTCGTCGAGGAGGGCAAGAAGGCTGCTGGCCATGGCGTGTTGGGGCGGAAGTGAAAGAGGCGCCCATTGTCACCCGTTTGGCGTAGGCGCCTTAGTGCTTACCCGTACAGGCCTGGCCCGGGCCTTGCTGGAGAATGGCAAACAGCAGGCGCCGCCTTCCCCATGCATTCCTCCCCTTTGACCCACCCCAAGCCATCCCTCTCACCCGCCATGCCCACGGTGCTCGACATTGAAGCCTCCGGCCTGGGCCGCAGCAGTTACCCGATCGAAGTGGGCTACGTACTTCCCGACGGCCACGCCTACTGCACCCTGGTGCAACCCGAGGACGACTGGACCCACTGGGACGAAGGTGCCGCGTCCCTGCACCGCATCACCCGCGACCTGCTGCAAGCCCGCGGCCTGCCCGCCAAAGACGTAGCCCGCCGCCTAAACGAACAGCTGGCCGGCCAAACCGTGTACTCCGACGGCTGGGCCAATGACTACACTTGGCTGTCGGCCCTGTTTGAGGCGGCCGAGATGACACCCCGCTTCAAACTGGACAACCTGCGCAGCCTGCTGACCGAAGCAGAAGCCGACCAGTGGCACGACGTGAAGGCGCAAATTTCCAGCGAACGCGGCACGCAGCGCCACCGTGCCAGCTCCGATGCGCGCCTGCTGCAGCTCACGCTGCAGCGACTGCGCGGGCCGCACTGAGCTCGGCGCATTCTAGGCAGCCAGCTCCAGCCCCGGCCACCACTGCGCGCAGTAACATGCGCCCACAGCATTCACAACAAGGAGACAGACACCATGGCCGTTACCGTAGAGATCAACCTGGGTTACGAATTTGAAGTCAAGGCCAAGGCGGCCGAGGTTTTTGAAGTCCTGTCTGACGTGCCCACCTCAGCCAGCCACTTCCCCAAGGTTGACCAGTTGGTGGACCTGGGCGGCGGCGCCTACCGCTGGGAGATGGAAAAGATCGGCATCGCGTCCATCAGCCTGCAAACGGTGTACGCCTCCAAGTACGTGTCCAACAAATCCAAGGGCACCATTGTCTGGACACCCGTGAAAGGCGAAGGCAACGCACTGGTGTCGGGCAGCTGGAAGATCACCGACAACAAAAAGTCCACCAAGCTGGAACTGGAAATTCAGGGCGAACTGACCCTGCCCCTGCCCGGCCTCATGAAGATGGTGGCCGGCCCCGTGGCCGAAGCCGAGTTTGAGAAGATGGTGGAGCAATACATCGAGAACCTGACCCAGCGCTTTGGCGGAGAAGCGTAAGACCGGCGCACAAAAATACGCTATGGAATAAGGAGCTGCTGGCGCCCTGTTGATGGGGGCTGGCGGCTCTTTTTATTGGGCATTGAGGCAGCAGCGTGCGCGCTGGCTTATTCGCTGTACTTCTTTTGCAAGGCCGCAAATACGCCAGACGCCTTTAATCCGTCCAGCGTCTTTTGCCACAGCGCAATGTCTTGATCGGCAATGTCTGTGCTGCATGCGATGTACAAAGGGGCACCCACCAGTTTGACCGGTGTCTGAACCAATGCGCTGGCCGGCATATTCAACTTCTTCAGAATGTGCTTCACGCCCAACGGCGTGTCACTGATGGCCAAGTCACACCGGCCCAGCAACAGCTTCTTGTAGACAGATTCACCGTCAGTGGAAGTGGGGTCAAGGTTCGTAAACCCCGCTGATTTCAAGGTATTCAGCACCAGGCCGGCATGTCGGCATCCGATCAGCTTGACCTTTCTGGCATCGTCCAAACTGGCGATCTCCAGTGGACTATCGCCCTTCTTGTAGAAGTAAATGTGGCCATCGCCCAAGGGCCCTATCCACTTGTACTTCGTCTCTCGTTCAGGTGTCCTCAACATGGTGATCATCATGGTCCCGGGCACACTGCCAAGCATCAGGGTCGTGCGCATGCTGGGATAGACCTCGATCGATATTTTCAAATTCAGTCGGTCAATGATGTGCTGCACCACCTCCACTGAAAATCCCTTCAGAACGCCATCTTCCAAATAGTTGTACGGGGCCCAGTCCTCTGTGATCACGCTCAACTTCTTCTCCTCGGCCCACAATGCAGACGGAGATGCCCCACCAAGCAGGAGGGTCAGTCCAAGCAGGGTGGTTCTTCTGTCGCTACGGATCGGGTTGGGGGGCATGGGAAGACTCGTTTTCTGCTCGGACCGCCATGAATTCTGAAACCGCTTCAGCCATCCCAACAGCACCGGCAGACACCTCTGGCATATCGAAAACTACGCAAAACAGGCCATTTTGGTAGACCCAGCAGCACCGGTCAATGGGCGCCATGCACCGGAGTGCCTTCCAGCTGACACGTGGAGACACGCAACTTGCGCAGACAGCACATCCCCAAAAAAGGCAGCGCAACACTTTTCGGCACTCCCACAACGTGATAACGTGCAATATCAAACAAAAAAAGCACTTGGATGTCTGAATCGGACAAGGAAGAATGAAGGCACACGAACCCGCTGACACGCAAAGTGTTCCGGTTGTTGCAATCAGCGCACCAGTGGGCCCGTTTGAAGGTGTCCATTCCGTTGCGGTTGCCACTCTGAAGAAAGTGTCTGCGGCGCTGGGAGGGGTGATCTTTCTCAGCCTCGCTGCCATGCTGCTCCTGCTGCTGCACATGGGCGATAGCCATGACGAGTTGGCGGCTGCAGATGCACAGCGGCAGTTCAGCAGTTTGCTGGAGCTGCAATCCCGGCAACTCGCCACGCAAGCCCTGGACTACTCCAACTGGGATGAAGCGATCGAGGCTCTGCTGGTAAAGAGAGACACCAAGTGGTGGGCAGCCAATGCGGGGGACTACGCAGTGACCACGTTTGGCCTCTCCTTCAGCCTGGTGATCGACGGCCGCGACAAAGCAACCTTTGTCGCCCTGACAAAAGACCTGCCCCTGACCGTGCCCGAGATCACGGCAGCCCCGTCATTGCAGGCATTGCTTCGCTCGGCCCGCAATCGGCCATTGTTGGGAAACGCAGCGTTGGTTGCGGCAACCGGGCTGGTGAACGTTCAAGGACAGGTCTATTCGGTTGCCGCAGTTCGCTTCCGCACGGAGACACCCGCCTCCAAACGCAACCCCGACCCGGAGGCCTTGCTGCTGTTCGGGCGGTCCGTGCCAGATTCCGTGCTGCCGATCACCGCAGAAGTGATGGGGGTGCGTGATCTGCAACTGGGGCAGGATTCCACACCAGAGCAGGTGGCGGTCCGTCTGGAGTTGGCAGATGGTGAGCCCGCCGGTGCGGTGACATGGCCATCCCCAACCCCTGGGCGGAAGATGGTGGTTTCTGTGCTTCCCTGGATGGGGGGACTTTTTTTACTGGTGCTGGCCGCCGTCGTTTATGCGGCCTTGCGTACACAGCGCCTCACCCGCGAGATCCTGGCCGAGTCACGACTGCGACAAATGCTCGCCGTGCGCAACCGCTCCATCCTGGACGCCGCGGATGACGGCATCATCGGCATCGACAGACAGAGCCGCATCATTTTCGTCAACCCCGCCGCGATGCAAATTCTTCGGCAACCGGAGTCCGCGCTGTTCGGCCTGGATTTGCACCAGGTGCTTTTGCCCCAAACGGCCGATGTCTTGCAGTCCGCGCTCGCGAACGGCGAGTCCTGGAGCAGTGCATCTGAAATGTTGTGCGACAGCGCAGGCCGGATGTTTCCCGCAGAGCTGTCCATCACGATGGTCCGGCACAACCACGTGATCGACGGTGCGGTGGTCGTTTTTCGGGACATCACCGAACGCAAATCCATCGAGGATCAAATTCACCACCGCGCCAACTTCGACGCACTCACGGGGGCCCCCAACCGCAACCTGCTGAGCGACCGTTTGTCCAAGGAAATCGCGCTCGCCCGACAAAGTGGTCGCTCCGGTGCGGTGATGCTGATCGATATTGACCGTTTCAAAAAAGTCAATGACTCCATGGGCCACGAAGCCGGTGACTTGCTCCTGCAGCAGGCCTACGATCGATTGCGCAAGTGCGTGGGCACGGTGGACACCGTGGCCCGGCTGGGTGGTGACGAGTTTGTTCTGATTTTTCCGAATGTCAGCGATACGCAATCGGCCAAGCAGATGGCCAAGACACTGCTGGCAGAACTCAGCCACGGCTTCGACCTCCTGGGCCATTCCGTATGGGCGGGCGGCAGTCTCGGCATTGCCTTCTATCCTGGCGATGGTGAGACTTCCGCCGATTTGCTCCGCCACGCCGAGATGGCGATGTACAAAGCCAAACACGAGGGGCGCAACAGCTACCAGTTTTATGAACAGGCGATGGCCGAACACATTCAGGCCTACCGTTCCCTGGAAGTCAATCTGCGCCAAGCCTTGGTGCAACAACAGCTGCTGCTGCACTACCAGCCCATTTTGGACTTGAAAACAGAACGCATGTCGCACATGGAGGCACTCGTGCGGTGGCGCGATCCTGAGCGTGGGTTGATCAGCCCTGACGCCTTTATTCCCTTGGCGGAGGAGACAGGCCTCATCGTCGACATCGGGATTTGGGTCCTGGACGAAGGCTGCCGACAGCTGGCAGCCTGGCACGCCCAAGGGCTGGACGCGTCCATCGGAATTGCCATCAACGTATCGGGACGCCAAGTGCCGCGGGGTCTCTCCGTGGAAAGTGTCGCTGCCACACTGGCAAGGCACAACATGGCAGGAACGCTGCTGAATCTTGAAATCACCGAGTCCGTGCTGTTCGACCGATCACCTGCCGTGATGGAGTGGCTGCACGGTATTCGCGCATTGGGCATCAAGCTGATGATTGATGACTTTGGAACGGGCTACTCCTCACTAAGCTACCTCAAGCACTTTCGTGCGGGCGCACTCAAGATCGACAAGAGTTTCATCGCCGGCGTCGTGGACAAGAACGAAGACCAGTCGCTGGTGCGTGCCATTCTCGCCATGGCCCACAGCCTAGACTTGCCCGTGGTGGCCGAGGGCGTAGAGACGCAGGAACAAGCGGCCTGGCTGCGCGAACACGGCTGCGACTACGCACAGGGTTACCTGTTTGGACGCCCCATGCCGGCCGGTGACATGTGGTTGTCCATGGATCGGGCTACCCGAGCAGCCTGAGCTGCTCGCGCCACTTGCACTTCCCGCTGGAGTGCATTATTTTGCTATCAAATACATAGCTGCTCGCGCAATATCCATAAGCCTCAAAGGCCTATTTCAAGCAAAAATCACACGAAGTCGGCATCCAGCACCACGCGGTAGCGTGCCTTGCCGCTGCGCAGGTGCTCCAGCGCCTCGTTGACTTGGGACATGGGAAAGTGCTCTACCTGCGGTGCGATGCCGTGGCGGGCGCAGAACTCCATCATCTTCATCAGCGTGACAGGCGATGGTGTGGGTGACGCAGAGATGCTGCGTTGCCAGGACAGCAGGCCATTGGTGCGGAGCTTCATGGCCTCCGTCACCACGCCCACCAGGTGCAGGCGGCCCTTGGGCGCCAAGGTGCCCATCAGCGCGTCCCACTCCAGGCTGGCGCCCACGGTCACCAGCAAAAAGTCCAATTGGCCCGCATGGGCTTTGAGTTCCTTCACATCCACACTCGACACCGTGCGGTGCGCGCCCAGCAACAGCGCCTCCTCGCGCTTGGACGGGCTGGAGGTGAATGCCGTGACCTCGCAACCCCAGGCCTTGGCAAACTTGACGGCGAGGTGGCCCAGGCCGCCAATGCCCACCACGCCCACCCGGTCGGTCGGCTTGATGTCGTGGATCACAAAGGGCAGAAACGCCGTGCCGCCGCCACACATCAGCGGGCCGGCTGCTGCCGGGTCCAGCCCTGCCGGGATGGGCAAGGCCCAGCTCCAGTGCGCACGCAGCTTGTCGGCAAAGCCGCCATGGCGGCCGATGATGGTGGGCTGGCGGGTGCCGCAGAGGTGTTGTTCACCCCCCACGCAAAACTGGCAGTGCTGGCAGCTCCTGCTGTGCCAACCCACCCCCACACGCTGGCCCACGCTGCGGCCCTTGGCGTTGGGACCCACGGCCACGATGGTGCCCACCACCTCATGACCAGGCACCACGGGGTAAGTGGTGGGGAACCATTCGCTGTCCACCATGGCCAGGTCGGAGTGGCAGACGCCGCAATACTCCACGGCTATCTCCACGTCCTCCGCGTCGAGGGGGCCAGGGTCAAAGTTCAGGCGCTCCAGCGGGGCAGCCTTGCTGGGGGCGGCCCAGCCACGGAAAGGGGTCATGGTGGTCTCCTGCAGACGGGATGGCAAATGCAGGCGGCAGGGTACAACGAAGCGGCCGTGCTGCACAGGCCCGCTGTAACGCCCGGGACTGCCCTGCGGGCAGCGATAATCCGCCCGTCGCCGGGCAGCTGCCCGCCCCCATCCAGCCAGAGAAGACCACCATGCACCGTGTCGCCATCAGCAGTACAGGCCTGTTCACCCCGCCCCACGTCATCACCAATGCCGAGCTGGTCGCCAGCTACAACGCCTACGCCGCCCTGCAAAATGCCCAACACGCCGACGCGATTGCAGCCGGCACTCGCACGGCGCTCACCGACTCCAGCGTGGAATTCATTGAGAAGGCCTCCGGCATCCAGCGCCGCTACGTGATGGAAAAGACCGGTGTGTTGGACCCCACGCGCATGCGCCCCCACTTCACCCCACGCCCCGACACCGAGATTTCGCTGATGGCCGAGATTGCCGTGAAGGCCTGCCAGGACGCGCTGACAGCAGCTGGCAAGACCGCGGCGGATGTGGATGGTGTGATCTGCGCCGCCGCCAATATGCAGCGCCCCTACCCCGCCATGGCGGTGGAAATACAAACCGCGCTGGGCGTGCAGGGCTATGGTTTTGACATGAATGTGGCCTGCTCGTCGGCCACCTTTGCGCTGGAGCAAGCAGTGAACGCGGTGCGCTGCGGCAGCGCCCGCGCCGTGCTGGTGGTGAACCCCGAAATCACCTCGGCCCACCAGGCCTGGATAGACCGGGACTGCCATTTCATCTTTGGCGATGTGTGCACCGCCATCCTCGTGGAACGGCTGGACCTGGCGCCAGCAGGTGCCTTTGAGGTGCTGGGCACCAGACTGCTGAGCACCTTCAGCAACAACATCCGCAACAACCACGGTTTTATGTGGCGCGCCGAAGACCGCAACCCCGAAGACCGCGACCAGCTGTTCCGCCAGGAAGGCCGCAAGGTGTTCAAAGAGGTATGCCCCATGGCGGCTGAGCACATGGAACAACACCTGAAGAGCCTGGAGCTGACACCGCAGAACGTGCGCCGTTTCTGGCTACACCAGGCCAACCTGGGCATGAACCAGTTGATTGCGAAAAAGCTGCTGGGCCGGGAGGCGACGCTGGATGACGCGCCGGTCATTCTGGACGAGTTTGCCAATACCGCATCCGCCGGCTCCATCATTGCCTTCCACCGCCACCACGCCGACATTGCGGCGGGTGAAGTGGGGGTGATTTGCTCGTTCGGTGCGGGATATTCGATTGGCAGCGTGGTCGTCAAACGCCTGCAGTAGCAGACCGAGGCTCAGGAGGATGAAAGGCAATTTGCCGCCGGGCCGCCCCAAGGCGAATTAGCCCCCCTGGGGGGCAGCGACCCGCGCAGCGGTGGATCGTGGGAGCCTTAATTCAGTGGGCGCTTGAGGCGGATTTCCTCGATCTTGACGGTGCCGATAGGCACCGTCTTGGCGCTGGACATTTCGCGCTTGAAGCCGGCCAGCTCATGGAAACGCATGGCCCGCTCGTTGGCAATCGGCAGCCACACGCTGACGTGGGTGCAGCCTTCGTCCTGCAGACCTTCGCGAGCCGCGTCCCACAGGGCCAGGCCTACGCCCTTGTCCCAGTGGCTGGGGCTCACGTAAATGGCCCAGATCTCGCCCATGGTGGGGGGAGTACCTTTGTCGCGCGAACGGTCAAAGCCAACAAACCCAACGATCTTGTCGTCGTCCAGCGCCACTTGCACCTGGGGTTCGGCGTATTCGATCGCTTCGCGCCAGTAAGCCTGGCGCTTGTCCAGGGGTGTGGTGGGGATGGGGGTGTCGGCCAGCATGCTTTTGAAGGCTTCGCGCACGGTAGAGTTGTGGAGCTCAGCGATGGCTTTGGCATCGCGCAGTGTGGCGGGGCGAACCTTGTAGGTGGTCGTATCGGACATGTCTAAACGCAAACTCACGCAAAATTGAAAAAAAGAGCGTGATTGTCGCAGCATTCGTAGAAACCCTCCCTAGCCCCCACTTTGATGCCCGATTCCAACCCCAGATCTGCCGCCGATCCGACACCCCCACTCACCGCGTTTCAGGTGCGCATTGCGCCCGACGGCTGGGTGTTTGCGGCGACGTCTGCGCAGAGCGTGCTGCAGGCGGCCTTGGCGGCCGGCGTGGAGCTGGAGAGTTCGTGCCGCAACGGCACCTGTCGCACCTGTCTTTGTCGGCTGGTGCAGGGCACGGTGGCCTACCCCATGGCCTGGCCGGGCGTGAGTACGGAGGAGCAGGCCGAGGGCTGGTTTCTGCCCTGCGTGGCCCAGGCCCGCAGCGACCTGGTGGTGGACCAACCCATGGCCTGGCCCGCGCCCACACCGTAGAAACGCCAAGTTCGCCGTGCCACGTCACCTAGGGTCAACACCATTGCCGCAGGAGATACAGGCCCCAAGAATGGCCGCTCCAACCACAGGGAAGCGTCCATGACCACCATCACCGTCTCGCCCGGCGATTTGCCTCTGCAATGCCTGTACCGCTGGGAAAAGGAGCGCGGCCCGCAGGTCTACCTGACCCAGCCCACCGGTGGCGGTGTGGTGCTGGACATCACCTGGGCCCAGGCCGCCCGGCAAGTGCGCAGCATGGCGGCTTGGCTGCAATCCCAGGGCTGGCCACAGGGCAGCCGCGTGGCCATCATCGGCAAAAACAGCGCGCACTGGATCCTGGCGGACCTGGCCATCGTGATGGCGGGGCATGTATCAGTGCCGATCTACCCCACCTTCAATGCCGAAGCGCTGGCCTACATCCTGGCGCACAGCGAGGCCAAGGCCCTGTTTGTGGGCAAGATGGACGACATTACCAACCTCCACAACGGCGTACCCGCCGGTCTGCCGCTGGTGGCTTTGCCGCTGGCCCCCACGCTGCCAGCGCTGCAGTGGGCAGATGTGGTCAAGGCCCATAGCCCTCTGGGCGGCGAGCCGGTGGCTGACGGGGACCAGATCAGCACCATCATCTACACCTCGGGCACCACCGGACAACCCAAAGGGGTCGTCCACACCTTCAACACCATGGCCTGGGGAGTCTCCAGCGCTACGCAGCGCGTGCGCATGGATGTGAATGATCGCTACATCTCCTACCTGCCGCTGGCCCATGTGGCCGAGCGTATGCTGGTGGAACAGGCCTCGTTGCGCTACGGCGGGCGCATCTTTTTTGCCGAGTCGCTGGACACCTTCTTGCAGGACCTGCAACGCGCGCGGCCCACCATCTTTTTCTCGGTGCCACGCCTGTGGGTCAAGTTCCAGCAAGGCATCCACGGCAAGATTCCGGCACCCAAACTCCAGCGCCTGTTGGGCCTGCCGCTGATTGGCAGCCTGGTGCGGAAAAAGATTCTCAAGGGCTTGGGCCTGGACCAGTGCCGCATTGCCGCCGGCGGTGCCGCGCCCATGCCGGCGGATGTGCTGCAGTGGTACCGCAAGCTGGGCCTGGATTTGATCGAGGTCTACGGCATGACCGAGAACAGCGGTGTGTCCCACTCCACCCTGCCAGGCTCGCGCCAGACGGGCTCGGTGGGCCTGCCCTACGCGGGCGTGGAAAGCCGTGTGGACGCAGAGACCGGCGAGATCCAGATGCGCTGCACGGCCCTCATGAAAGGTTACTACCGCGAGGAGGCGCAGACCGCTGCAGCCCTCACACCGGATGGCTGGTTGCGCACCGGAGACAAGGGCCAAATCGACGCGCAGGGCTTTTTGAGCATCACCGGCCGCGTAAAAGACATGTTCAAAACCAGCAAGGGCAAGTACGTGGCCCCCGCCCCGATTGAGGACCGACTGGTGATGCACCCCGACATCGAGGCCTGCGCCGTGACAGGCGCCAACCTGGCCCAACCACTGGCGCTGGTGATGCTGTCGCCAGATGCCATTGCGCGCAGCCAAAACAGCGAGGACCGCCAGACCCTGAACACCTCGCTGCAACTGCACCTGCAGGCCGTGAACGCCAAATTGGAACCACACGAAAAGCTGGACTGCCTGGTCGCCGTGACCACCGTCTGGACGCCGGAGAACGGTTTTGTCACGCCCACGCTCAAGGTCAAACGCAACATGGTGGAAGAGGTCTATGCCCCGCGCTTTGGCCACTGGCTGGCGCAGGGCCAGCCCGTGGTGTGGGCCGACGCCAGCTAAAGGCTGCTCACACCTGCTGCGGTAAGCTCGCAGCATGCATGCTCGGAGATTCTTTTTGTCACGTCGCGGCCAGTGTGCCGCCGGGCTGGCGGCCATGGCACTGTGGCTGGCCCCGGCACGCGCCGAAGCAGCCGAGCCCCTTCACCCTATGGCCGAGCGCACCGCTGCCTGCACCGCCTGCCACGGCACGCAAGGCAAAGCCGGGCCGGATGGCTACTACCCGCGCCTGGCCGGCAAGCCTGCGGGCTACCTCTACAACCAACTGCGCAACTTCCAGGAAGGCCGCCGCCACTACACGCTGATGGCGGGCTTGCTGGCGCCGCTGGGCCCTGGCTACCTGCGCGACATGGCCACCTATTTTTCGGAGCTGGACCTGCCCTACCCGCCCCCTGCCCGCAGCAGCGCCCCCTCAGCCGTGCTGGAGCGTGGCAAAGCCCTGGTGATGCATGGCGACAAGGCGCTGGGAATCCCGGCCTGTGTGGCGTGCCACGGCACCGCGCTGACCGGTGTGCAGCCCCACACCCCAGGCCTGCTGGGCTTGCCACGCGACTACCTCAACGCCCAACTGGGCGGCTGGCAAACCGGCCAGCGCAAAGCCCATGCGCCCGACTGCATGGCCGCCATAGCGCGCAAGCTCAGTACGGACGATGTGAATGCCGCCAGCCAGTGGCTCTCGTCCCAAGCCCTGCCCAGCTCCACCAAGCCAGCCACCCAGCGCCCCAGCGCCGTGGCGGGTGCCTTGACGCTGCCCACCTGCGGCAGTGCCCCCTGATATGCGCGCACGGACTCCGCTTTGGCGTCGCCTGTGGTGGGTCTTGCTGGGCCTGCCACTGGCAGCGGCCTTGTTGCTGGCCGCACTGGTGTTGCGTGAACTGCGCTCCCCAGGCCACAACGCAGCCACCCCTGCCGCGGCCGCACCGTCCATGGAGCAGGTGCAGCGCGGGGCCTACCTGGCCCGTGTGGGCAACTGTGCCTTGTGCCACAGCGCACCAGGCGGTGCGAGTTATGCGGGTGGCAAAGGCATTCCCACACCATTTGGCACGGTCTACACCAGCAACCTGACCCCGCACCCCGAACACGGCCTGGGCCGCTGGTCGGCTGACGACTTCTGGCAGGCCATGCACCTGGGCCGCTCACGTGACGGCCACCTGCTCTACCCCGCCTTCCCCTACACCAGCTTTACCCAACTGGCGCGCGACGACAGTGATGCCTTGCTGGCTTTTTTGCACACCCTGCCCGCGGCAGACCAGCCCAACCTGCCCCACGCTCTTCGCTGGCCCTACAGCAGCCAGTGGGCACTGGCGGTGTGGCGCGTGCTGAACTTCGCGCCTGCGCAGGCAGTCGCCACCGCCCCAGCGCGTGGGGATGCTGTGCTGCGCGGGGCTTACCTGGTCAATGGCCTGGGGCATTGCAATGAATGCCATGGCGGGCGCAATGTGTGGGGGGCGCCCGACCTGCAGCAGACGCTGTCGGGCGCCACGCTGCCGCAGAGCCTGTGGTACGCCCCCTCGCTGCGCACGGCTGAGCAGGGCAGCGTCGCCGCCTGGACGCTGGAGGACACCGTGGCCCTGCTCACCACCGGCACCAACCGCCACGCCAGCACCAGCGGCCCCATGGCCGAGGTGGTGCACCACAGCACACAGTACCTGCAGGCGACCGATGCCCAGGCCATGGCCCGCTATCTGGCCCAACTGCCCGCTGCGCCCGCCCGCCAGGTGCACACCGACCCGGTCACGCCCGCCAACCAGCCGCTGGGCGCACGCCTCTACGAGGCGCAGTGCGCCCAATGCCACGGCAAACAGGGTGAGGGCCAGGCAAATGCCTATCCCGCCTTGGCGGGCAACCGTGCGGTGCAAATGACACCCAGCAACAACCTGGTGCTCAGTGTGCTGCAGGGTGGCTACGGCCCGTCCACCCAGGGCCGCCCTCAGCCCCATGGCATGCCGCCGTTTCAGTTGGTACTCAACGACGCCGAGCTGGCCGCCGTGCTCAGCTACATCCGCAGTGCCTGGGGCAACCAGGCCCCGGCCCTGAGCGAGTTTGATATAAACAAGTTTCGCAATCTCCAAGCCCCGTAAAGCCCCCGGAACCACCACCATGCGTACCTCTCACCTTCTTCTCAGTGTCTCCGTACTGGCCCTCGCAGGCTGCGCACAATGGGGTGGCCCTGGCCCGGACAAGGACAAGACCTACGCCATCACCATCCTGCACACCAACGACCACCACGGCCGTTTCTGGAAGAACCGCGATGGCGAGTACGGCATGGCCGCCCGCAAAACCGTGGTCGACCAGATCCGCCAGGAAGTCAAGGCCGCGGGTGGCTACAGCCTGCTGCTGGACGGCGGCGACGTGAACACCGGCGTGCCCGAGTCCGACCTGCAGGACGCTGTACCCGATTTCCGAGGCATGAACCTGCTGGGTTATGACGCCATGGCCGTGGGCAACCACGAATTCGACAAGCCGCCTGTGGTGTTGCAGATGCAACGCGACCTGGCGACCTTTCCCATGCTGTCGGCCAACATCTACAAAGACGGCAACCGCCTGTTTGCGCCCTACAAGGTGTTCAACCTGGGTGGCGTGCGCGTGGGCGTGATGGGCCTGACCACCGAAGACACGCAGAAGATGGTGCACCCGGACAATGTGCGCGGCGTCACCTTTGCCAATGTGCAAACGGAGACCGCCAAGGTACTGCCCGAACTGCGCCAGAAAGCCGACGTGGTGATTGCCGCCACCCACATGGGCCACTACGAAGACGGCAAACACGGCGTGCAGGCTCCTGGCGATGTGGAGTTGGCCCGGGCCGTCAAAGGGCTGGACATGATTGTGGGCGGCCACTCCCAGAACCCGGTGTGCATGAAGGCCGAGAACGTGGCGGACCGTGCCTACGTGCCTGGTGCCGCCTGCCAGCCCGACCGCCAGAACGGCACCTGGATCGTGCAGGCGCACGAGTGGGGCAAGTACGTGGGCCGCGCCGACTTCAGCTACCGCAACGGCGAATTCAAGCTGGTGAAGTACTCCCTGATTCCCATCAACCTCAAGAAGCCCGTGAAGACCACGGACGGCAAGACGGTGATGCAACCTTACACCGCCGAGATTGCAGAGTCACCCGAGATGCTGCAGCTGCTCAAACCCTTCCAGGACTTTGGCCAGCAAAAGCTGCTGGTGGAAGTGGGCAGCAGCGATGGCAAACTCGAAGGCGACCGCAGCGTGGTGCGCAGCCAGCCCACCGCACTGGGCGTGATGATTGGCCAGTCCATGATGGACAAGACCAAGGCCGACTTCGCCATCGTCAATGCAGGCGGGGTGCGCGACTCGCTGCCCGCAGGCAAGCTCACCTACAAGGATGTGCTGACGGTGCACCCCTTTGGCAACACCGTGGCGGTGGTGACCCTGACCGGCAAGGAAGTGCTGGACTACCTGAACGCCGCCGCCAAGATGACCCCGGGCTCGGGCGCCTTTGCACAGTTTGCCGGGGTACAACTGGTGATTGAGGGCGGCAAGGTGCAAAGCGCCCAGGTGGCCGGCCATGCCATCGACCCCACCAAGACCTACCGCATGGCGATCAACAACTTTGTGGCCGCAGGTGGCGATGGTTACCCCAAGCTGAGCACCCACCCCGGCTATGTGGACACCGGCTTTGTGGATGCCGATGTGCTGCGCGCCTACATCGCGGCCAACAGCCCCCTCAAGTCCCAGGCCTACGCGCCTGGCAACAGCGTCGTGCGACGGTAAATGGCACAACTCTCACGCCGCAAAGCCAAACTACCCTCCTCGCGCCAAGCCTCCGTGCCCACACGCCAGGGGCGTGCCGGGCAGCACATGATCATCGACGGCTACGCCCCGTCGCAGATGATTGAAGACCTGCGCAAGTACCAGGCCGAACTGGAAATCCAGAACAAGGCCTTGCGTTACTCGCAGCAGGAGGCCGAAGGCGCCTCGGAGCGCTTTGCCACCCTGTTCTCCAATGTCCCCCTGGCGCTGATGGTGGTGGACGAAGAGGGCCTGGTGCTGGCCAGCAATGCCATGGCACTGCGCCTGTTCCAGCCACTGGAGAGTGATGCACCGCTGAATTTTTTGCTGCCCTTTGTGGGGCCGGACCATGCAGACGAAGTGGCGGTGGCCTTTTCCAGCGCCAAGCAGGACGGTACCAGCGAGGTCCATGAGGTGGAGTTCCTGGCGGGCTCACGCGGCAAGTTCACTGGTGACCTGCACATTGCACGTATTGAGAACCCGCTGGACGAGCTGGCGCACTTCATCTGCGCCATCATCGACCAGGGCCCTTTGCTGGCAGAACGCCAAGCCCTGCAGGAAAGTGCGACCGTGCTGCGCCAGCGCAACGAAGACTTGCTGCTCAGCGAAAACCGCATGGCGGCCATCATCAACTCCTCGCTCGATGCGATCTTGTGCATCGACGAGAAACAATGCATCACGGTCTTCAACCCGGCTGCGACGGCGCTGTTTGAATGCCCGGCCGACCAGGCTTTTGGTGCCCGACTGGGCCGTTTTTTGCCTGACGTGGAATATGCCTTGGCAAACGGCAGCGTTCCCGCGCAGGCCATGCTGGGGGAGTTCACCGCCACCACGCTGAGTGGCAGGAAGATTTACGTCGAAATCAGCGTCTCGCTGGAACGGCGCCTGCGCACCCGTGCGCCCCTGCGCTCGCTGGACAGTGACCCCACTGCACACCGAGGCCAACACAGCGCGCATGGCGCCATCACCACCATTTTTGCGCGCGACCTGACCGCAAAAAAACTCGCAGAAGCCCAGCGCACCGCCCTGGAAACCCAGCTGCGCGAATCGCAAAAAATGCAGGCCATGGGCACCATGGCGGGTGGCATAGCGCACGACTTCAACAACATCCTGAGCGCGATCCTGGGCAATGTGGAGTTGGCCAAGCAAGACACCGCACCCGACGCGGCCTCCCTGGTGAGCCTGCAGGAAATTGACAAGGCCGGTCGCCGCGCGCGCGACCTGGTGCGGCAAATCCTGACCTTCAGCCGCAACGAGCCCCCCAAGCGCACCCCGCTGCAGCTGGCCGAGGTGGTACAGGAAACCGCGCGTCTGGTGAAGGTGGCTCTGCCCCCGGCGGTGGAATTGCAGCTCATGCTTCCGGACAACCTGCCATCGGTGCTGGCCGACGTCACGCAAGTGGAGCAAGCCCTGCTCAACCTCTGCACCAACGGCATTCTGGCCATTGGCAATGCCAAGGGCTCGGTCACCATTGAGCTCAGCCAGATCGAGATCGAACTGCCCTTCAGCAACCGCCTTGGCCTCCCCGAGGGGCACTACGTGACCGTACGGGTGCGCGACACCGGTGGCGGCATGTCCGAGGCCACAATGCAGCGCATCTTCGAGCCCTTCTTCACCACGCGCCAGGTCGGCCAAGGCACGGGCTTGGGTTTGTCGGTGGTGCACGGCATCATGCAAACCCATCTGGGCGCCATCGACGTGCACAGTGAACTGGGGCATGGCAGTGTGTTCACCCTGTACTTTCCTGCCACGGAGCAAATGCCGCTGGACGTCGCAGAGCCCGAACCCGTGCAGGAAGTCAGGGGCAGCGGCCGCCGTGTGATGTATGTGGACGATGACCAGGCCCTGGTATTCCTGGTATCGCGCGTGCTCACGCGCAAAGGCTTTGCCGTGACCGCCTTTACCGATCCGCACGAAGCCCTGGCCGCACTCAAGACCAATGCGGCCCACTACGACCTGCTGGTCACCGACTACAACATGCCGGGCTTCAGCGGTGTGGACCTGCTGCGTGAGGCCAAAGCGCTGCGGGCCGACCTGCCAGTGGCCCTGGCCTCGGGCTATGTCACGCCGGAGATTGAGCAACGCGCGCTGCAAGAAGGCGCCAACGCGCTGATTTACAAACCCAATGATGTGAACGAGCTGTGTGAAACCGTACAGCGCCTGATAGCCCCCCCCGATGCTCCCCACTGAAGATTTCGCTACCCTGCCCTTGGACGTGGTGTTTGCTGACGACGCCATCGTGGTACTCAACAAACCCTCGGGCCTGCTGACCGTGCCAGGCCGCGGCCCGGACAAGGCAGACTGCCTGAGCAAACGTGTGCAGGCGCACTACCCCGACGCACTCATCGTGCACCGGCTGGACCGCGACACCTCAGGCCTGGTGGTGATGGCGCGCGGCCTGCCGGCCCAGCGCGTGCTCAACCTGGCATTTGAACAGCGCCGCGTGGACAAGCGCTACACGGCGGTGGTAAGCGGCCTGCTGACTGTGGACAGCCAGTGGCACGAGATTGACCTGCCCATGCTGGTGGACTGGCCCAACCGGCCCAAGCGCACCATCAATTTCGCGGAAGGCCAAAGCGCGCTCACCCGCTGGCGCTGCACGGCGGTGGACACCGTGGCCCACACCTCCCGCGTGGAACTGGAGCCGGTGACCGGGCGCACGCACCAATTGCGTGTGCACATGCAGGCCATCGGCCACCCCATGGTGGGCGACACCCTGTATGCGCCGCCCGAGGTGCAAGCCCAGGCCAACCGGTTGCTGTTGCACTCGGGCCTGCTGAGTTTTCCGCACCCGATGACGGGCGCGGTGCACGAATACACCGCGGCGCCTGCCTTTTAATGCCTGGGCCTAAAATGGTTCGGTGACTATCCAACTCAACGCCGACCTCCATTGCCACTCTGTGGTGTCCGATGGCACCCTGACCCCCGAAGCCCTGGCCGCGCGCGCCAAAGGCAATGGTGTGGAACTGTGGGCGCTGACCGACCACGACGAAGTGGGCGGTCTGCAGCGCGCGCGTGATGCGGCCCGTGCCGAGGGCATGCAGTACCTCACCGGCGTGGAGATTTCCATCACCTTTTTGAACCAGACCGTACACATCGTCGGTCTGGGTTTTGACGCCGACAACGAGGCCCTGCGCCAGGGCTTGCGCCAAACCCGTGGTGGCCGCAAAGAGCGCGCCATGGAAATGTCGGACGGGCTCGCCAAGGCGGGCATCCAGGGTGCCTATGAAGGTGCACTGAAGTTTGTCGGCAACCCCGAGCTGATTTCGCGCACCCACTTTGCGCGCTTTCTGGTGGAAAGCGGCGTCTGCCGGGAAACCAACGAGGTGTTCCGCAAGTACCTGACCGAGGGCAAGCCCGGCTTTGTGCCGCACCGCTGGGCCACGCTCAAGGACGCGGTCACCTGGATCACCCAGGCTGGCGGTATGTCCATCATTGCCCACCCGGCGCGCTACAAGTTCACACCCAACGAGGAGTTCGCGCTGTTCACTGAATTCAAGGGCTACGGCGGCCAGGGTGTGGAAGTGGTGACCGGCAGCCACTCGGTGCCCGAGTACCAGATCTACGCCGAAACCGCCAGGGAATTTGGCCTGGCCGCCTCGCGCGGCAGCGATTTCCACAGCCCTGATGAAAGCCACACGGAGCTGGGCACCCTGCCCACGCTGCCCAGTGGCCTGACCCCCGTGTGGGAGTTGTTGAGCTCCCGTATTCAATAAAAACAAGAGGACAAGCGCGCAAGCGTTTGCCATGCCATGGCGCAGTATTTCGAAGTTCACCCCGACAACCCCCAACCCCGCCTGCTCAAGCAGGCCGTAGGTCTGCTTGAAAAAGGCGGCATCCTGGCCGTTCCAACAGACTCCAGCTACGCCCTGGTCTGCCACCTGGACGACAAGGCCGCCGCCGACAAGCTGCGCAGCATCCGCGGGGTGGACGACAAACACCACCTGACCCTGCTGTGCCGCGACCTGAGCGAACTGGCCAGCTACGCGCGCGTGGACAACGCGCAGTACCGCTTGCTCAAGGCCGCCACACCCGGCGCTTACACCTTCATCCTGGAAGCCAGCAAGGAAGTGCCACGTCGCGTGAGCCACCCCTCGCGCAAGACCATCGGCCTGCGCGTACCCGAGCACAAGGCACTGCAAGAGCTGCTGGCCCTCCACGGCTCGGCACTCCTGGCGACTACGTTGATCGCGAAGGGGGACGTGGAACCGCTCAACGAAGCACAGGACATCCGCGAGCGCTACGAGCACCAGATCGCCGCCGTGATCGACGCGGGCGCCTGCGCAGCAGAACCCACCACGGTGATCGACCTGACGGGTGACACGCCCGAGGTGATCCGCCAAGGGGGCGGCGAGCTGGCCGCCATCGGGCTCTAGCCCAGCCGCGCTCCCCACGTTTTGCCCCCATTTCACTCTGAGACAATTGCCCTGTGGACTTTGCACACCTGATCCAAACCGTTGCCATTTATGCCCTGCCCGTGCTGTTTGCCATCACGGTGCACGAGGCCGCCCACGGCTACGCGGCCCTGCATTTCGGCGATAAGACCGCCTGGGCCCTGGGCCGCATCACACTCAACCCGGCCAAACACATTGACCCGGTGGGCACCCTCCTGATGCCGCTGCTGCTGTACTTCGCCACTTCCGGCGCCTTTCTGTTTGGCTATGCCAAACCGGTGCCGGTGCGCTTTGGCAACTTGCGCAATCCCAAGCGCGACATGGTCTGGGTCGCCCTGGCGGGCCCGGGCGCCAACCTGCTGATGGCTCTGGCTTGGGGCGTGGCTTTGTACCTGCTGCAAGGTGCGGGGGTGAGCGAACCCTTCTTCCTGAAAATGTGCCAGGGCGGTGTTTTGGTCAATGTGGTGATGTTCGCCTTCAACCTGTTCCCGCTGCCCCCGCTGGATGGCGGCCGCATTCTGGTGGGGCTGCTGCCTCTCAAGCAGGCCATGGCCGTGTCGCGCATTGAGCCCTGGGGTTTCTTCATCGTCATGGCGCTGGTGATTGCCGGTGTGCTTAGCGCCGTGTGGATGCAACCCGTCATGTCCCTCACCTTTGGCTTTTTGGACCTGGTGCTCACACCACTGTCCATGCTGACCCGTTGACTATTTACTGTTTTGTCTGACCGATTGTTTCCATGAGCACTGTTCGCTTCCTCACCGGCATCACCACCTCCGGCACGCCCCACCTGGGCAATTACGTGGGCTCCATCCGCCCCGCCGTGCGCGCCAGCCTGACGCCGGGCGTGGAGAGTTTTTACTTTCTGGCGGACTACCACGCGCTCATCAAGATCGACGAGCCTGCGCGCATCCAGCGCTCCACGCTGGAGATTGCGGCGAGCTGGCTGGCCGCAGGGCTGGACCCGTCGCATGTGACCTTCTACCGCCAGAGCGACGTGCCCGAGATTCCCGAACTCACCTGGTTTCTGACCTGCGTAACCGGCAAGGGCGTGCTCAACCGTGCGCACGCCTACAAGGCCTCGGTGGACAAGAACACTGCGGCCGGTGTGGACCCGGATGCCGATGTGACGGCGGGCCTCTTCATGTACCCGGTGCTCATGGGCGCGGACATTCTGATGTTCAACGCGCACAAGGTGCCCGTGGGGCGCGACCAGATCCAGCACATTGAAATGGCACGCGACATGGCGGCCAGCTTCAACCACCGCTATGGCGAGCACTTTGTGCCACCGCAGGCCGAGATTGAAGAGTCCGTGGCCACCCTGCCCGGCCTGGACGGCCGCAAGATGAGCAAGAGCTACGACAACACGATTCCGCTGTTCAGCAGCCGTGAACAGCTCAAGAAGCTGATTGCCGGCATCAAGACCGATTCGCGCGCACCTGGGGAGCCCAAGGACACCGAAGGCTCGGCCCTGTTCCAGATTTACCAGGCCTTTGCGTCCGAAGAAGAGACCGCCACGCTGCGCCAGGCCTATGCCGATGGCATTGCCTGGGGCGATGCCAAGGCCCTTCTGTTCGAGCGAATCGACCAGGAAATCGCGCCCATGCGCGCCGCCTACGAGGACTACATGGCCCACCCCGAAAAGGTGGAGGCCCTGCTGCTGGCCGGCGCCAAAAAAGCCCGCGCAATTGCGACGCCTTTCATGGCCCAACTGCGCAGCGCCGTCGGCCTGCGTGGCCTGGGCAGTGCGGTGCAAACCAAAAGCGACAAGAGCAGCAAGGCCACCCTCGCCGCCTTCAAGCAATACCGCGAGAAAGACGGCCTGTTCTACTTCAAGCTGGTGGACACGGCCGGCGCCGTGCTGCTGCAAAGCAAAGGCTTTGAGTCGCCCAAGGTTGCGGGCCAGGCGATTGCGCAGCTGCAACGCGAAGGCGCTGCAGGCATTGCGGCACTGCAGGCCCAGCTGGAGACGCTGGGCAGCGAGGCCCAGACCCGCGCCGTACAGGCACTGACTGCGCTAGCCGAAGTGGCAGACGCCAAATAACGCTATTAAATTAGTAGCTGCTCGCGCATATTCCATGCGGGCTAGAGGCCAAAATTGCCTCAAAACACGGCATTCGGCTAGGGCACCAGCACTCGGATCTGCAAGAGGCGTCGCACCTCGCTGCCGCCCGCACTGCTGTAGCTGCCTTGGCGGGTGGGTGCAGGGCCCGTCGCGGCAATGGTGACCCACTGCGCCAGCGGCGCGGTCACCGTAGTGCTGAACTGGCTGCGGCTTTGGCTGGGCATGTCAGCGTTGTGGCGCGTGACCAGGGCGGCTTGTTGCACCTCCAGCTCCACCGTGGCAGCGCGGTTGCCCCCCGGCCAGCGTGGGGTGACCGCCATGCTTTGCCCGGCCTCAAACCACTGCAGCGCATTTTTGACCCCAGCCCCGCTGTTGGCCGATGCGGCCTGCACGGCCTCCACCCACTGCATGGGGACCGAGAGATGCATGCGCAGCTGTGCCTTCTGGCCGTTGCGCACCTGCACCTTTTGGGGCTGAAACGACTGTGCGCTGTTTGCGGCACCCGCGCGGTAGCTGCTGCCATCGTCGCGGCCTTCTTCAATCTGGCGCAGCTCCACGGTCAGGTCCCGTGCAGGCAACTGGGCTAGGGCCCAAGGCGCCCAAGCGCTGCAGACCAGCAGCAGGAACGAGGCAATGGAAGTGCGCATGGGGCCATTGTTCCACGCAAGCCCCTGGCCGACCAGCCGGCAAAGGGGGCAACAGGGGCCGCAAATAACGGCTTATTCGATCTTCAGGTTCTGCGTCTGGACCACGTCGCGCCAGGCGCGGTAGTCGGCCTCGATGAACTTCGCCTGCGCCAGAGGCGTGCCCGGCGTGGCTTCCACCGCATCGAGCTTGAAGCGGGCCTGTACCTCCGGCAGTTGCACCACCTTGTTCAAGGCCGTGTTCAGCTTGTCGATGACCGCTGCCGGTGTACCGGCGGGAGCGGCCAACGCAAAGTAGTTCAGCACGTCAAAGCCCTTGAAGCCGGCTTCAGCCATGCTCGGTACATCGGGCATGGCGCTGGAGCGCTTGGCACTGGTCACCGCCAGAGGCTTGATGCGCCCGTCTTTCACCAAAGGCAACAGCGCCGGGATGGTACCGGTCACCAGTTGCACCTGGCCCGAGACCATGTCCAGGGCCGCAGGTGCCACGCCGCGGTAGGGAATGTGGGTGATGAAGGTGCCGGTCTTGGCCTTGAGCAGCTCCAGCACCAGGTGGTTCACCCCCCCCGCACCGGCCGAGCCGTAGTTCAGCACACCTGGTTTTTGCTTGGCATAGGCCACCAGCTCCTGCATGGTGCTGATGCCGGTCTGGTGGTTGGTGGCCCAGACCAGGGGACCGCTGGCAATCATGCCCACGGGCGTAAAACTCTTGACCGGGTCGTAGCCCGCGTTGGGCAAGGACGCCGCGACCGTGGTGAAGGGCGATGCCACCAGCAGCAGGGTGTAGCCATCGGCCGCTTGTTGCGCCACGTACTGCGTGCCAATGGCACCGGAGGCGCCGGTGCGGTTCTCCACCACAAAGCTTCCACCCATCACCTCACCCAGCTTTTGCGCCATCAGGCGGCCCATGGCGTCGGTACCGGCACCGGGTGCAAAAGGCACCACGATCCGGACCGGCTTGTCGGGGAAGCCGGTGCTGCCGTTTTGCGCCCACGCTGCCGGGCCCCAAAAAATGCTTGTCAGTAGGGCCGCAGCCGCTGCGCGACGGGACATTGTGTGAATCTTCACCATGAAAAACACCTTAAACACTGGAGACAGCCCGCCACTATGCGACAAACAGATTGCAGCCACATGACAGCGCCCACCGGGGCGTGGCGCCCCAACAAAAAAGCCTGCATCGTTGTGCGATGCAGGCTTTTGTATGTGGAGGAGAAGGAGGGATTCGAACCCTCGGTGCCTTGCGACACGCCTGATTTCGAGTCAGGTACATTCGACCACTCTGCCACTTCTCCTGATTCGTGTCGGTCGAAACGAATCCGAGATTCTATCAGGCCTTCAGCACCGCTTTTCCGCCCAGGTAGGGCCGCAGCACTTCCGGCACAGTAATGCTGCCGTCGGCGTTCTGGTGGTTCTCCAGCACCGCCACCAGCGCGCGGCCCACGGCCAGGCCGGAGCCGTTCAAGGTGTGCACCAGTTCATTTTTGCCCTGGGCATTTTTGAAGCGGGCCTGCAGGCGGCGCGCCTGGAAGGCTTCGCAGTTGGAGACCGAGCTGATTTCGCGGTAGGTGTTCTGCGCGGGCAGCCAGACCTCCAGGTCGTAGGTCTTGGTGGCGCCAAAGCCCATGTCACCGGTGCACAGGCTCATCACGCGGTAGGGCAAGCCCAGCTTTTGCAAAATGGCTTCGGCGTGGCCGGTCATCGCCTCCAGCGCTTCATAGCTCTTCTCGGGGTGCACGATCTGCACCATCTCCACCTTGTCGAACTGGTGCTGGCGGATCAGGCCACGCGTATCGCGCCCGGCGCTGCCGGCCTCGGACCGGAAGCAGGGGGTGTGCGCGGTCAGCTTGATGGGCAGGTCGGACTCGGCCGACACCACGTCACGCACAAAGTTGGTCAGCGGCACTTCGCTGGTGGGAATCAGGTACAGCGCGGTGTTGTCGTCACCACCGTCCTGGCCACCCTTTTTCGCGGCGAACAGGTCTTCCTCAAACTTGGGCAACTGGCCGGTGCCGCGCAGGCTGTCGCCGTTGACGATGTAGGGCGTGTAGCACTCGGTGTAGCCGTGTTCTTCGGTCTGCACGTCCAGCATGAACTGGGCGAGTGCGCGGTGCAGGCGGGCGATAGGGCCCTTCATCACAGTAAAGCGCGAGCCAGTGAGCTTGACGCCCATCTCAAAATCCAGGCCCAGAGGGGAGCCCAAGTCCACATGGTCCTTGACTTCAAAGTCATAGGTCTTGGGTCCCTTACCGTCAGGACTCCAGCTGCGCACCACCACATTGCCGTGTTCGTCTTCACCCACGGGCACGCTCTCGTGCGGCAGGTTGGGCACCGCCTCCAGCATGGTTTGCATCTCGGCCTGGATGGCATCCAGGCGGGTGGCGGAGGCGTCCAGTTCGGCCTTCAAGCTGCCCACTTCAGCCATGGCAGCGTCGGCCTCGGCGTGCTGGCCCTTGCCTTTGAGCATGCCGATCTGTTTGCTGACCGTGTTGCGCTTGGCCTGCATTTCCTCGGTACGCATCTGGATGGTCTTGCGCTCGGATTCCAGCGCCTTGAAGGCATCCACGTTCAGGAAGGCTTGCGGGTTTTTGCGGGTTTGCAAACGGGCGACCACCGAATCCAGGTCTTTGCGCAGCAGGGTGATGTCTAACATGGTGTTCTCGTACTTCTAAGTCAAATCAGTATCAAATCGGGCTCTAGCCCTCTATTTTATTGCGCAAGCAGCTACTAAAAACATAGCGCTTTGCAACGGCCTCAGGCATCCAGTTTCAGCCCCTTGGGCAGCGGAAACTTCACGGTTTCCTCGATGCCGTCCATCTTGCGCACCGACACGGCGCCCAGCGCCTTGATGCGGTCGATCACGGCCTTCACAAGCACCTCGGGCGCGCTGGCACCGGCGGTCAGGCCCACGCGGGAGCGGCCTTCAAACCACTCGGGCTTGAGCTCGTCAGCGTTGTCCACCATGTAGCTCTCGGTGCCCAGCTTTTTGGCCACTTCGCGCAGGCGGTTGCTGTTGGAGCTGGTGGGGCTGCCCACCACGATCACGATGTCCACCTGCGGGCTCATCACCTTGACCGCGTCCTGGCGGTTCTGGGTGGCGTAGCAAATGTCTTGCATCTTGGGTTTCTTGATCAGCGGAAAGCGCGCGACCACCGCGGCCGTAATGTCCGCCGCATCGTCCACGCTGAGGGTGGTTTGGGTCACCACGGCCAGCTTGTCGGTCTGGCCGGGCTGGATGCGGGCCACATCGGCCACGTCTTCCACCAGGTGAATGCCGCTCTCCAACTGCCCCATGGTGCCCTCCACCTCGGGGTGGCCCTTGTGGCCGATCATGATGAATTCAAAGCCTTCTTTGTGCAGCTTGGCCACTTCCACGTGCACCTTGGTCACCAGCGGGCAGGTGGCGTCGAAAATCTGGAAGCCCCTCTGCTGCGCCTCGCGCTGGATGGCCTGGCTCACGCCGTGGGCCGAAAACACCAGCGTCGCGCCCGGGGGCACATCGTCCAGCTCTTCAATGAAGATGGCGCCGCGCTCTTTGAGGTCGTTGACCACATAGGTGTTGTGCACGATCTCGTGGCGCACGTAAATCGGCCGGCCGAACTTGGCGAGGGCCTTTTCTACAATCTCGATGGCCCGGTCCACACCGGCGCAGAAGCCGCGTGGCTCGGCCAACAAAATTTCCTGGGGCAACACCGGTGCGCTCATAACACGCCAATCAACTGCACTTCAAACGTGACGGGCCGGCCAGCCAGCGGGTGGTTGAAGTCAAACAACACGGCGCGCTCCTCACCCTCGCCACGCAACTGCAGCACCACGCCCGCAAACTGGCCTTGGCCATCGGGTGTGGGGAACTGCACCACGTCACCCACGCTGTAGGTCTCCAGCGGGTCACCCATCTGGGTCAGCACCTTGCGCGCCAGCCACTGCTGCATGTCGGGATTGCGCTCGCCAAAGGCAGCGCCAGCCGGCAACTCAAACGTGGCACGGGCGCCCTCTTCCATGTCCATCAAGCAGGCTTCCACGGCGGGGGACAGCTCGCCCGTACCCAGACTGAGCGTGGCCGGCTTGCCGGTGAAGGTGTTGATGATGTCCCCAGCCGGGCCGCCCAGGCGGTAGTGCAAGGTGAGGAAAGAGCCCGCTTGGACTCGGGGGAGCGTGGTGGTCATAAAAGTCCCGATAAACTGGCCTCTATTGTAGAAAGCTTGCCCCGACCAGCCTTCCGGCACCCGCTTCACCTCCCCGCCATGCCCCTCAAAGACCTGCCCCTGGAAGCCCGCCCGCGCGAAAAGCTGCTGGCCCGTGGCCCCGGCGCGCTCAGCGATGCGGAGCTGCTGGCCATTTTGTTGCGCACCGGCATGGCGGGCAAAGGGGTGTTGCAGATGGCGGAGGAGCTGCTGCAACTCAAAAATGATAGCGCCTCGCGCAATACTGACGGGCTCCAGGGCGGGTTTGGAGGCATAGCCGGCTTGCTGCACGCCACCGCCGACGACCTCAAGCGCGTCAAAGGCCTGGGGCCTGCCAAGCGGGCCGAGATTGTGGCGGTGCTGGAGCTGGCCCGCCGCGCCATGGCGCAGCGCCTGCAGGAGCGCGAGGTGTTTGCCGACCCGCAGGCCGTGAAGCACTACCTGCAGCTGCACCTGGCCGCCAAAGGGCACGAGGTGTTTGCGGTACTTTTCCTGGACAGCCAGAACAAGATGCTGGCCATGGAGGAGCTGTTTCGCGGCACGCTCACGCAGACCAGTGTGTACCCGCGCGAGGTCGTCATCCGCGCGCTGCACCACAGCGCGGCTGCCGTGGTGCTGGCGCACAACCACCCCAGCGGCAGCGTGCAGCCCAGCCGTGCCGACGAGGCACTGACCCAAACACTCAAAGCCGCGCTCGCACTGGTGGATGTGCGGGTGCTGGACCACATCATCGTAGGCCCCGGCCAGGCACTGTCCATGGCCGAGGCCGGTTTACTCTAAAGGGCTGCCATGAAGATCAACGCCCTTTCCGACCTGAAGCTGGTCAAAAAAGAAATCGAAGCCCAGGCCGCACGCGAAGCGGCGCTGGCCGCACAGAAGGCGGCAGAGGCCAAGCGCAAGGCGGCTGCCAGCAACCTGTTCCAGGCGGCCATCGGCAAAGTCAAACCACTGGAGCCACCGCAGCGCGCCAAGCTGGCGCCGGAACCGCCCAAACCCATCCCCAAGCAGCAGATGCTGGATGACGCCGCCGCACTGCAAGAAGCGCTGAGCGACGAAGTGGACGTGACCACCCTGCTGGACACCGACGAGCACCTCAGCTTTCGCCGCCCCGGCGTGGGTACCGATGTGACGCAGAAGCTGCGCAAGGGCAAGTGGAGCATCCAGAAACAGATTGACCTGCACGGCTACCGCAGCGACGAGGCGCGCGAAGCGCTGGGTGCCTTTATCCGCGAATCACACAAACAGGGCATACGCTGCGTGCGCGTGGTGCACGGCAAAGGCCTGGGCTCACCCGGCAAGGCACCCGTGCTGAAAGAGAAAGTGCACAAATGGCTGGTACAGAAGAGTGAGGTCGTCGCCTTTGTCCAAGCCCAGCCCGCGCAAGGCGGCGCAGGCGCACTGGTGGTGCTGTTGCAGCCCCTGAATCGCGCCTAGTCAGTGCGAGCCAGGTGGCTTGCGCGCCGCCCACCACTGCCCTGCCTGATTCACCAGCAACCCCAACAACACCGCCCCCGTACCCAGCCACTGCAGCAGCTTGGGCACTTCCCCAAACGCCAGCGCCGCAGCGGCCAGCCCCACCACCGGCACCAGCAGCGAAAACGGGGTGACCTTGCCCGCCGTGTGGCGCTGCAACAGCCGCGTCCACAGCGTGTAGGCCAACAGGGTGGCCAGCCACGCCAAATACAGCACCGAAGCCACCGCCGGCCAGCGCAGCCCGGCCAGCTGCGACACCACCGCGTCCCAACCCTCGGTCCACAGCGCCAGGCCAGTAAACGGCAGGATGGGCACCACACTGGTCCACACAATGAAGGGAAAAGGCTCGTAACTGCCATGGCGGGCCGCCAGCCGCACCACGATGTTGGATACCGCCCACATCAATGCCGCGCTGGCCGTGAGCACCAGGCCCACCAGCGTCATCTGGCCCGGGCCTTCGCCATGTGCCGAGGCAATGGCCAGCAGGCCGCCCAATGCCAGCACCAAACCAGCCCACTGCCAGCCGCGTGCGCGCTCACCGAGGATGGGCGCCGCCAGCAGCAGCGTAAAAAAGGCCTGCATCTGCATCACCACCGAGGCCATGCCCGCCGTCATGCCCAGTTGCAAGCCCCAGAACAGAAAGCCGAACTGTCCCAGCCCCTGCGCCAGCCCATAGGCCAGTACATAACGCCAAGGCAGCGGCGGGCGCCCTACCCACCACAAAAACGGCAACGATGCTGCAGCAAAACGCAAGGCGCCCAGCAGCATGGGGCTCAGGCCCTGCAAGCCCACCTTCATGACCACAAAGTTGAGCCCCCACAGCACCACCACGGCCAGTGCACGCAGGCTGTCGCCCCGGCTCCAGGGGCGCAACACCTGTGCGCCGCTCATGCAGCGGCCCGCGTGCCTGTCACCGGACGGCCTTGGGCTGCGCGGGCGGCAATAAAGGCGTCCAGCGCCTGGCTGCTGGTTTTGCCGGGCACATAGCCCAGTTCGGTCTTGAGCGCGGTGTTCAACAGCACCGGGCGGTAACGCAAGAAGTCGAGCTGCTCGGGACCATAACGACTCACACCCAGCGCCTGCCCCATGGCCAGTGCGCTCTTGAGCAGCCAGGCCGGCAAGGTCAGCAGCGGTTTGCCCAGGCGTTTGGCAATGGCCTGCAAGGGCAAGGCCCCATCCCCCGCCAGGTTGAAACACCCTGCGTGGCGGCGCTGCAGCGCATGCAGCATGGCGCCGGTGACATCCGTATCCCAGATGAACACAAAGGGGCTGTCGCTGCCGCGTATGGCCAACAGGCGCGGCTTCTCGAACAGTGCGGTGATCTGGTTGTCCACCGCCTCCCCCAAAATGGTGCCGATGCGGAACACGGTTTGCAGCAGCTGCGGCGCATGCGAGCGGTACTGCGCCAGCATCTCCTCCACCAGACGTTTGTGGTGGGCGTAGGCAAAGGCCTCGTTGCCGCGCAGCGCGTCACGCTCCACGAGCCAGGCCGGGTTGTCCGCGTGGTAGCCATACGCCGCGCCACTGGAGCTCACCACCAGGTGCTGCACGCCCTGGGCCACACAGGCATCCAGCACATTGCGCGTACCCAGCACATCCACCGAATACTCAAACTCACGGTTGGACTGCTTGCCCGGCGTGACGATGGAGGCCAGGTGCACCACGGTGTCGATGGCATGGGCGCCCAGCAAGGCACCCAGTGCAGCGTCGCGTACATCCTGCTCCAGGTAGGTCACGCCCGGCAGACGACGCTCTGGGGGTACGGTGCGCACATCGGCCGCCACAATGGCTTCAAACTGCCCGCTGTGCAACATGGCAGCCACCAGGCTGCGACCCAGAAAGCCATCGGCCCCGGTGATGAAAACGCGGCGCGCGGCGCCTGTTGCCGCCACGCTCATGCTTCGCTCCCAGCCGGTTTGACGGGTGGTTTTCGGCCCCACCAGCTGGCCAAAGCCAAGCCGGCGATGATGTCCCAAAAGCCCCACACCCCGGCCACCACGGCCATGCCGCCCAGGCCACCAAAGAAGCTGAAGATCAGCACCAAGCCCAGGCCCGCGTTGCGGATGCCCACCTCAATCGACACGGCACGGCGGTCGTAGTCCGAGAGGCCCGTGGCACGCGCGCACAGATAGCCCGTGCCAAAGGCCAGCGCATCGTGGATGGCCACGGCCAGCAGCACCAGGCCCACATAGTCCAGAAAGTAGCGCCAGTTGCCAGCTACCGCACCAACGATGAAACCAATGAGGCACAGAAAGCTCAGGATGCGGGCTGGCTTGCGCACCTTCTCGGTCAAGCGTGGCAGCTTCTCGGCGCAGGCGATGCCCAGCACAAAGGGCACACCGATGATGACCACGATGTGGCCCGCCATTTCCAGCGGGTCCAGCGCGATGCTGCGAAACAGGGTTGAGGCCGTGGGGTGCATGCCGGCCCAGAACGCAAAGTTCAGGGGCATCAGCACAATCGCCAGCGCGTTGGAAATCGCCGTCATGGACACCGACAGCGCGACATTGCCTTGCGCCCGGTGCGTGAGGATGTTGCTTACATTGCCGGGCGGGCAGCAGGCCACCAGAATCATGCCCAGTGCAATGCTGGGGCCAGGGTTCAGCGCCAGCGTGAGCGCATAGGTCACCGCAGGCAACACCACAAACTGCGCCGCAATGCCCGCGGCCATGGCCACGGGCATGCGCAGCACGCGTTTGAAGTCGGCCACGCGTGTGTCCAGCGCAATGCCGAACATCAGAAAGCCCAGCACGATGTTGAGAATCACCAGCGAGGCGGGGTTGAAGTTCAGGCGTATTTCGTCGACAGGCAGCATGGCGCGTTTCCTGGTTGTGGTGAGTGAGGCTCAGACCAGTGCAGCACTGGCGGCACGCACCGCAGCGCGGTAGGTGTCTTTGTGCACGTAATAGGCCATGCGTTCGAGCTTGAGGTAGCGGTAGCCGCCACTCAGGTCGGGTGGTGGGCCGGCCTTGGCGCGGCACAGCGCGGCTGCGGCTGCGCTGCCGGCATCACGCGCCTTGAAGTAGCGCGCCACCAGCTCGCCCTGCTCGTAGCGGCCCTGCCAGCCAATACCACTGGCTTCGATCATGCCCATCACGGCCAGGTTGTCGTATTGGGGCGAGAAGATGTTGAGGTAGAGCTGGGGCGACATGCCCTGCCAGTTCAACAGCTTCACATCCATAAAAGGGTAGTGCAGGCGGTAACCCGTGGCGCACAGAATCAGGTCGTAGTCCTTGGCACTGCCGTCCTTGAAGTGCACGGTGTGCCCGTCCAGACGCGCAATGTCACCCTTCACATGCAAGTCGCCATGGCCCAGGTGGTGCAGCACCAGCGAGTTCACCACCGGGTGCGACTCGTACATCTTGTAGTCGGGCTTGGGGAAGCCAAAACGGCTGGGGTCGCCGGTGAACCAGCCCAGCACCGTGCTGTCCACCTTTTGCTTGAGCCAGGCTGGCAGCTTGACCTTGCCACCCAAGGTATCGGCCGGTTTGCCAAACACGTACTTGGGCACAAAGTAGTAGCCCCGGCGCACCGAGATGTCCACGCTCCGCGCGGCATGCACCGCGTCCACGGCAATGTCGCAGCCCGAGTTGCCCGCCCCCACCACCAGCACACGTTTGCCGCGAAACATCTCCGCGCTCTTGTAGGCCGCGGTGTGCAGCAGTTCGCCGTCAAAGTGCCCGTCAAACGCGGGCATGTTGGGCTCTGCCAAGGTGCCATTGGCAATCACCACACCCTTGAACTCTGCACTGTGCACACCACCAGCGGCGTCCTGCCATTCCACACGCCATAGCGGCGCCACGTGATCGCCCAAGGGCTTGACCGACAACACCTTGGCACCAAAATGAAAGTGTGCGCGCAGGCCAAAGTGATCGGCGAAATCGAAGAAGTACTGGCGCATCTCCTTGTGGCTGGGGTAGTCGGCCACTTCGGGGCGCATGGGGAATTCGCTGAACTCGGTGGTGGTCTTGCTGGAGATCAGGTGGGCCGACTCGTAAACCGTGCTGCGCGGGTTGTCGATGTTCCACAGGCCACCCACATCGGTGTGGGCCTCAAAGCCCTGGAAGGGCAGGCCCTGCTTTTGCAGGTTGCGGGCGGCGGCCAGGCCACTGGGGCCAGCGCCAATCAGGGCAATGCAGTCGCGTGTCGCGGCACGCTTCAAAGTCTCGGTCATCAAAGTCTCTCTCGGGTGCTTGTCGTAAAAAAATCAGGGGCGCGGTGGCAGGCCCGGAATGGCCGTGGCGCCCGCTTCGCCCACGCGTGGCTTGCGCGGCTGGCCCAGCAGGATGCGGTCGTGCCAGGCGGTGGGCAGCAGGCTCAGCGCCCGCGACAACCAGCCCATGTGGCGCGGCAGCACAATCTGCTCGCGCCCACGGGCCACGGCGGCCAGCAGCGCACGTGCCGCGTCATCGGCCTCCATGAGGCCGGGCATCACAAACTGGTTGCCCGCGGTCAGTGGCGTGCGCAGGTAGCCCGGGCTCACGGTGTGCACGCGCAGGCCGCTGCCTCGCAACTCGGCACGCAGGCTCTCTAGGTAGCGAATCAGTGCACCCTTGCTCGCGCAGTAGGCGCCGTTGCCCGGCATGCCGCGCCAACCGGCCAGGCTGGCCACGCCCACCAGGCTGCCGCGGCCCTGGGCACGCATGGCGTCCAGAAATGGCTGAAACGTGGTAGCCACGCCCAGCACATTGATCTCCAGCATGCGGCGCATCACCGCCAGGTCGTCGGCCTGGGCGGTGTCAAAACCCCCAGCTACGCCGGCATTGGCAATCAACAAGTCGGGCACGCCAAAGCGGCCGACCCAGTCCTGTGCACAGGCCTGCATGGCCTGCGGGTCGGCCACATCGGGCGTGTAAATGGCACAGCGGTAGGGGGCGGTGGCGGCCAGCGCCTCCAGCGCAGGATGGTTCAACCCCACCAGCGCCACCACCGAGCCCTGGGCCAGCAACTGGCGCGCCAGCGCCTGGCCCAGGCCGCCGCAAGCGCCAGTGAGAACCGTGTTTTGGAAGGGAAGTGGCATGCGGGGACTGGTGTATCAACAATGCCACGAGCATAATCAGCGCAGTTTTTTGTCTCAGATATTTATAGTTATTTGTCTCGAATTCCGGAACCAACATCCAAGCCATGGACAAACCCACGCCCGCCCTGCGCATGTTTGAGTTGCTGGACCTGGTCTGCGCCACGGGCCAGCCCTTCAGTCTGGCCGACGCCGTGCGCAGCAGCGGTTGGCCCAAGCCCAGCGTGCACCGCATGCTGGCGCAGCTGGAAGCCGGGGGCCTGGTCACGCGCGAGCCCGGCGGCCGCCTCTATGCGCCCGCCGCCCGGCTGGTGCGCCTGGCCGAGAACGTGCTGAGTGCCGACACGCGCCGCGGCGTGCGCCACGCGGTGCTGCGCCAGCTGGTGAGTGTGGTGGGCGAGAGCTGCAACCTCACAGCCCTGAGCGGCACCGACGTGATGTACCTGGACCGGGTGGAGTCGGCCTTTCCGCTGCGCATGGAACTCAAGGCCGGCACGCGTGTCCCCATCCACTGTTCGGCCAGTGGCAAGCTGTTTCTGGCGTATATGACCGAACAGGCGCGTGCGGCCCTGCTGGACAGCCTGCCCCTGCCCCGCTACACCGCCACCACCCTGACCCAGCGCCAGGCGCTGGAAGACGAGCTCGCACAGATCGTGCGCCAAGGCTATGCCGTGGATGCGGAAGAGTTTGTGGACGGTCTGGTGTGTGTGGCCGTACCCGTGCTGCAAGCTGGCAGCCGCGCGGTGCGCACGGCCGTGGCGCTGCAGGCGCCAGCCGCCCGCATGCCGCTGCAGCAAGCCTTGCAACATGTGCCCCAACTGCTGGAGGCGGCTACGGCCCTGGGCCGCACGCTGGCCTGATCTGTCAGGGTTGCGGCACGCCGCAGCCCCTAGTGCCGGGGTCGTTGTGGGCGATGGCCAATTCGTCCTTGGCATGGGACACCGCCATGTCGCGCGGCAAGGTCACCCCGTTTTTGACGGCCAGTATTTCCGCCATCACGCTAACCGCAATCTCGGGCGGTGTCTTGCTGCCGATGTAAATGCCAATGGGGCCGCGCAGACGGGCCAGCGTTTGGGGCGTCTGTGCCAGGTGTTCCAGCATGCGTTGGCGGCGGGCCGCGTGGTTGCGGCGCGAGCCAATGGCACCGATGTAGAAGGCGTCCGACTGCAGCGCTTCCAACAGCGCCAGATCGTCCAGCTTGGGGTCGTGCGTGAGCGCAATCACACAGCTGCGGCTGTCGGGCTTGAAAGCCGTCACCACCTCATCAGGCATGCCGCTGCTGACCGTCACGCCGGGCACGGCCCAGGCACCGCGGTACTCCTCGCGCGGGTCACACACCGTCACGGCAAAACCGCTGAACTGCGCCATGGTCGCCACATACTCGCTGAGCTGCCCGGCACCGATGATGAGCAGGCGGTATTCCGGCCCAAAGGTGTTGGCCAGTTCTGCATCCGAGACAGCCAGTGCCGCCGGAGTGCTGGCAGGTTGCAAGCCCACCACGCCATCGGCCAGTCGCACCGTGCGCCGCACCAGCTGACCTTGCTCCAGGCGCACCACCAGCTCTGCCAGGCAGGTGGCGTCAGGGTCGAACTCCAGCAGCAGCTCCAGCGTGCCACCACAGGGCAGGCCAAAGCGGTGTGCCTCGTCGGCGGTGATGCCATACTTCACGCGCTGCGGCGGGCCGCTGGGAATCTGCTGCACGCCATCGCTGGGCGCCGCCCCATCGGACGCGTAGGCCCGCGTGAAACGAAAAATCAAATCGTCCTCAATACACCCGCCCGACACCGAACCAATCACCGCGCCATCCTCGCTCAGCGCCATGATGGACCCCACGGGCCGCGGCGACGAGCCCCAGGTGCGCACCACCGTGGCCAGCAGCGCGCGCCGTCCGGCTTGGCGCCAGCCGCACAGGGCCCGCAAGACCATCACATCAAGGTTTTCCATGGCGCTCAAGTATTGCGGTGCGGCTCACGCCCCCACATTGCGCATCCAGTCTGCCGTCTGAAAAAACGAGGTCTTGAGCCGCTCGCGCAGTTCGACAGGAACACCGGTGTCGCCCATGGCCTGGTCCATGCAGGCCAGCCATTGGTCGCGCTCCAGAATGCCGATCTTGAAAGGCATGTGCCGCGCCCGCAGCCGCGGGTGGCCAAAACGCTCCACAAAATAATCCGGACCGCCGAGCCAGCCACACAAAAACCAGAATAGGTGGTCTCGTGCCTTGTCCAGCGAGCTGCCATGCGCGGCCCGCAATTCGGTGTAGCCGGGCTCCAGATCCATCAGGTCGTAAAAACGGTCCACCAGGCTGCGGACCACGGGTTCACCACCTATCCATTCAAACGGGGTGCGGGCTTCGTTGGGGGTATCGCTCATGCCGTTTTATAGCCCACAAACTCCACCGCCGCACACACGGCGGCCACCTGCGCGGCAACGCACTGCTCGGGCGTGGCGCAGGGGCTGTCAGGGTAGACCTCGGTGGTACTGGTGTAGCGCGCACCGCTGATGCTGGCGCACAGACCCAGTTCTTTCATGGCGTAGTGGATCACACCGTGCGCCACCAGCGGCGAGCCGATGATGCCGCCCTGCGTGTCTGCCGGAGCGATATGGGTGACGCGCTGTACCGCGTCGATGATGGCCTGCTGGAACACGGGCTGGGGGTTGGCGCTGTCGTCCACCAGATAAAAGCCGTCCGGGATGGTGCCGGGCTCGAACGGTTTGCCGTCACGGGCGGCCACGGCGGGGCGGTATTCAGTCTCGTCGGTGTCGGTGGTTTCGTGCAGGTCGATGTGGGCGGCAAACTGGCCGTACAGCGGTGTCACCAGGCGCAAGAGTGCCGCGCTCTCTTGCGCGGGGCTGTCCGCGCGGAAGTTGCGGTTGGGGTCCAGCGCGTCATGGTTCCAGCGCTGGATGCGCTCATACGCCCAGGGACTCACACACGGTGCCACCAGCAGGTTCACCCGGTCTGCGTAGGTGGCGGCGTGCGCGTCCACAAAACGCAGCGCACCGTGCACACCGCTGGTCTCGTAGCCATGCACGCCACCGGTCACCAGCACGCTGGGCAGCGCGGCATTCCAGTGGCGGCTGCGGATGGCCATGAGCGCAAAACGCTCGTCCCCGTAGACCACCTCGCCATAGGTGTCCACGTCAAAACGGTCGCGCAGATCCGCGACCGCCCGCAGCACATCGTCGGCATAACTGCGCTGGCGCACCTGGCGTGCGCGCCACTGGGCGCGCTCTGCGGGGCCCCATGCCTGACCGGGGCTGCCTATTGGGTAAAAGTGGGAGATTTGCATAGGAGCAGCATGGTACATGGGCCACAATTTGCTCCTGTATTTATAGCTACTCGCGCAATATCCATAAGCTCTATAGGCATTTTTTATACATAAAGCCCAATACCTCTGCGGCCTGCAGCGCCCCGGGGAAACAGCAGGTCGCGGCTTTGTCCGACATACCGCGCGGCGCGGCGGGCGCGTAATGGGTCTTTCACCCTAGGAGCCCCCATGACCCAACACGCCACCGTAACGGACCACGTGACCTACCGCCCAGGCGATGGTGCCCCTCTGCAGATTCCACTGGGGCCCATACAGGTGGAGCTGGCGGCAGACAGCGCCACACTGAGCTGGACCGACGAAAACGGCAACGCGGGCCTGACAGCGATTCCGCTGACACAGTACAAGGAATACGTGCAGCAAAAACGCATCACAGTGCAAGCCTGATGCTGCCCAGGCAGTGAAGCGACCAGGTCTTGCCAACTGGCCCTGCGATGGCAATACTGCAGCCCTTGAACAAAGGGAAGCCATGGTGAAGGTGGAGTTTGCAGCCAGCTTGCGTCGCCACGTGGAATGCGCGCCGCAACGTGTGGCGCCCGGCAGCCTGCGCGCTGTATTGGATGCCGCGCTGGCTGCCGCACCCGGCCTGCGTCACTATGTGTTGGACGACCAAGGCCATATCCGTAAACATGTGGCGGTGTTCATCAACAAGACCATGGTGATGGACCGGCAAACCCTCAGCCAGCCGTTGGCCAGCGGCGACAGCGTGCTGGTGATTCAGGCCCTGACCGGCGGCTAGGACATGGCCCCACGCTTGCTTCTTTGTGCACTGCGCTCCCTCCGGAGAGGAACCGCGTTTCACCTTGGGGCGGCCAGGCCGTAAAAGCAGTTCATCGGAGACATAAGCTATGCAAACACTGTTGGTAGCCAGCCGCAAAGGCTTGTTTGTGGTGCGCGGCCAGGGCGCGCAATGGGCGGTGGTGGGCCACCACTTTGCGGGTGACCCGGTCACCCAGGTGCTGGCCGACCCACGTACCGGCCACTGGTGGGCCGCGCTGCGCATGGGCCACTTTGGCGTGAAGCTGCGCAAGAGCACCGACCAGGGCGCCAGCTGGACCGAGATCGCGGCGCCCGCCTTCCCGCCCAAGCCCTCCAGCGGCCCGCTGGCCGACGACCCCACGCCCTGGAATGTGGACCTGGTCTGGGCGCTCACCCCGGGCAGCGCCGACCAGCCCGGCACACTGTGGGCCGGCTGCATGCCGGCGGGGCTGTTCAAGTCGGAGGACGGGGGCGCCAGTTGGGAACTTTGCACCGCGCTGTGGGAGGACCCGCGCCGCCCGGGCTGGTTTGGTGGTGGCAATGACTTTCCGGGCATGCACTCGGTGCTGGTGGACCCGCGCGATCCGCAGCACATCACGGTGGCCATCTCCTGCGGCGGTGTGTGGCAAACGCAGGACGGTGGTGCCAGCTGGGCGCTCACGGCGACAGGCATGACGGCCGACTACCTGCCTGCCGACAACGCCGACGACCAGAACACCCAAGACCCGCACCGCGTGGTGCAATGCGCAGCCCAGCCCGAAGTGCTGTGGGCGCAGCACCACTGCGGCATCTACCGCAGCGCCAACGGCGGGCAGCAGTGGGAGCGCATCACGGCGCCGGCACCGTCGGGTTTTGGTTTTGCCGTGGCCTGCGACCCGCAAGACCCGCTGCGCGCCTGGCTGGTGCCGGCGCAGGCGGACACGCACCGCTACCCGGTGGACGGCCGGATGGTGGTGAACCGCACCGACGACGGCGGCAAGACCTTCAGGACGTTTGGCGCCGGCCTGCCGCAAGCGCATGCGTACCATCTGGTGTACCGGCATTGCCTGGAACTGGCCACCGACCGCCAGACCCTGGCCATGGCGTCCACCACCGGCGGCCTGTGGGTCAGCGCCGATGCGGGCGAACACTGGCACACCGTGAGCCAGGACCTGCCGCCCGTGGCCGCACTGGGCTTTGTACCCTGAACTACCCCACTTTCCAGTAACCCCACCGCCCTCGGTGTATTCGGCGGGTGGTACCTTCTCGGCCCTTGTTGTCTCACTCTCTGGACTTAATTTCCATGCTTTTTAATCCCCTGCAAGTTGGCGCGCTGACCCTTCCCAACCGTTTTGTGCTGGCCCCGCTGACGCGCACCCGCGCGGGCACCGAGCACCAGCCCAACGACCTGATGGCCGAGTACTACGCACAGCGTGCCAGCGGCGGCCTCTTGATTACCGAATGCACCATGGTGGTGGAGGGCACGTCGGCCTTTGTGGCCGAGCCCGGCATCTACTCCGCAGAACAGATTGAAGGCTGGAAGAAGACCACCGCCGCCGTGCACGCCAAGGGCGGGCGCATCTTCATGCAGATCTGGCACGCGGGCCGCGCCGCGCACCCCGGCATCAACGGCGGCCAACGCACCGTTTCCAGCAGCGCCACCGCCATTGAGGGCGAGATCCACACGCCCGCTGGCAAGGTGCCCCACGCCGTGCCCCACGCGCTCAGCACCGACGAGATTGCCACCATCGTGGCGGCCTTTGCACAGGGCGCGAAGAACGCCATCGCAGCCGGTTTTGACGGGGTGGAAGTGCATGGCGCCAATGGCTACCTGATTGACCAGTTCCTGCGCGACGGCTGCAACCAGCGCACCGATGGGTATGGCGGCTCTGTGGAAAACCGGGCGCGCTTTTTGTTCGAGGTGTTGACGGCCGTGAGTGCGGCGATTGGCTCGGAGCGTGTGGGCCTGCGCCTGTCGCCACTGAACAGCTACAACAGCATGAAGGACAGCGACCCCGTGGGCCTGACTGCCTACCTGGCCGAGAAGCTCAACGACTTCAAACTGGCCTACCTGCACCTGATGCGGGCTGACTTCTTTGGCGTGCAAACCGGCGACGTGATGACGGTGGCCCGCGAGAAATACAAGGGCGTGCTGATGGGCAATATGGGCTACAGCGCAGAAGAAGCGGCGCTGGCCATTCAGGAAGGGAAGCTGGATGCGGTCGCGTTTGGCAATACCTACATCGCCAACCCCGACCTGCCAGAGCGCATCAAGGCCGGGGCGGCGCTCAATGCGCCAGACAGCAGCACCTACTATTCGCCCGGTGCCAAGGGCTACACCGATTACCCCACGATGTAAGGGGAGCAGGCGGTCGGCCTGCGCGAAGGCTTACAGGCCTTCGTGGCGGTCGGCGGCGGCGAACAGGTCGTTCGCAAATTCAGGGTCCGCGCCCTGGATTTGCGCAGCGTAGGTGCGCAGTTCTTCGGCTTCCTGGTATGCGGTCTTGGCTGCAGCGGGCTTGGCACCCAGGGCCGCTTGCCACACGGCAACTGCCAGGGCCTGACCGGCTGCCAGCAGGGCTTGCAGGGACGCACCCACGGTGGGCTGGGCGCTGGAAGGCAGGGAGAGGCTGTTCAGAGTGGTGCTGGCCATGGTGGGCTCCTAGAAAGTAAAAACAACTGATGTTGCACTGCAGTATAGGGTAAACCCTATACATCAATCAAGGGTTTACCCTAGGCTCCTGTTGCTTTAGTTAGACAGTCAGCCCTAAGTCGGGCTAAGGCAGGCGCTCCACCCGGTAGCCCTTGCCGGCCAGCAGGTGCACCACACCGTCGCTGCCCACCAGATGCAGCGCGCCTACCACCACCAGCACGTTGTCGCGGGCCTTGTCCCGCAGCAGGGCTTCGAGCTGCGGCAGCCAGACCTTGTTGCGGTCCACATTCACACGCTGGTAGAGCACGGGGTACTGGTCACGCATCTCGGCCAGTGCCGCGCGCTCCAGTGCGCTGGCGTCGCCCTGGCGCCAAGCGGTGTGCAGCGCTTCAAACAGCGCCTTGAAGTCGCCAATCTCGCGCAGCGTGTCTTGCAGATAGGCGTCTTGCAGCGTGCCGTCCAGGCTGTCGAGCATGGCAATCTGGGCCTCGGCCGTTTCCAGGCCCTGCGTGGGTTTGCCGGCTTGGGCGGCGCGCTCCATCAGGTGCTGGTCCAGCCCCAGCGCGGGGTTCAGGCCCAGCTTCTGGCTTTCCGTCAGTGCCAGCAGCATGGCCACAAACCAGGGTTTCAGGCCTTGCAGGCTGGCCACGTCCATCTGGTTCTTGGCCGCGTAGCGCTGCAGCGCCCGCCAGGTGGCTGGCGACACGGCTTGCTGCAGGGTCTTGCCATCGGTGCGCGTGGCGGCCTGCATCATCCGGGCGGGCAAGGCGGGGTCAGCCATCTCGCGCGGCGCCACTTCAAAATAAACCTGCTGTACATCGGCCAGCGCGGCACCCACGCTGGGGGCCAGCGGGTAGTCGCTGGGCTTGAGCATGTGAAAAGAACCCAGCAGGTAGATGCTGTTGTCAGCGTCACTCACCTTCCACAGCATCGGCACGGGGGCCTGCGCCCATGCCAGGGTGGTGCACAGTGCCCACAGCCAAACCAGTACGATTTTTTTCATCACCACACCCACCACAGCAGAAAGCCAGAAGCATACGGGCAAGCGCCACCGCCTGGATTGCTATTGTTTCAGTAGCTGCTTGCGCATATTCCATAAGGGTTAGAGGCCAATTTGGCACTTAAACTCAAGCCGCATACACTGCGCGCAAACCACACAGGGAGTCTGTCCATGCACCGCACCGTCCAGTTTTTGAAGTGGCTGACCGGGTTTGCCGTGCTGCTGGCACTGCTCACCTGGGGCACGCTGCAGCTGCCCACCTTTGGCGGCACCTTCGAAGGCGCACGTCTGCAGCGCATGCAGCAGTCGCCCCAGTTCCAGCATGGCCGCTTTGAGAACACGCCACCGTACGTCAGCCATATGTCGCTCGCCCGCGAGCTGCACGACTACCTGGGCGAACAAGTGCGCGAGCCCACCTTTGAAGTGCCGGTGGTGAAGATGCGGGCCGAGCAGCTTGATGCCCCCGCAGCCCCTGGCCTGCGCAGTTGGTGGCTCGGCCACGCCAGTGTGCTGGTGGAACTGGACGGTGTGCGCATCCTGACCGACCCGGTGCTGTCGCTGCGGGCTTCGCCCTTCCAGTGGATAGGCCCCAAGCGCCTGCACCCGGCGCCGCTGCCACTGGAACAGTGGAAGAACATTGACGCCGTGGTGATCTCCCACGACCACTTTGACCACCTGGACAGGGACACCATCCGCCACCTGGCGCAAGGTGGCACCCACATCTATGCGGGCCTGGGCATTGGCGCGCACCTGGCGCGCTGGGGCGTGCCTGCCGCGCAGATCCACGAGATGGACTGGTGGGAGCAAGCCAGCATCAAGGGCGTGACCATCCACTGCACGCCAGCGCGCCACTACTCGGGCCGCACCAGCATGGACAACTCCACGTTGTGGGCTTCGTGGATGGTGAAAGGACCCGCGCATTCGATGTACTACAGCGGCGACACCGGCTACGCCGGGCACTTCAAAGCCATCCGCGACAAGCTGGGCGCACCGCAACTGGCCCTGGTCAAAGTGGGCGCCTATGGCGACACCTGGATGGACATTCACATGGCCCCCGAGTCTGCGGTGCAAGCCGCGCGGGACCTGGGTGCCACCACCCTGCTGCCGGTGCACTGGGCCACCTTCAACCTGGCCTACCATGACTGGGCCGAGCCCGCCGTGCGCACCCTGGCCGCGGCCCAAACGGCCGGCGTGCAAACCGTGCTGCCCCGCGTGGGCGAACCCGTTGTCTTCGGCCAGCCCTTCATCAACCAGCCTTGGTACCGCCCGTGACCGAACTCCACCTCATCCCCGTGAACGCCGATGTGCACAGCGTGCACACGCCCGACGGCGCCCACGTGGGCAACCTCAAGCGCATCGGAACGGTGTGGAAGTTCAAGGCCGTGGGCTACGACGCCCGCGGTGGCGTGGAGCCCGGCGGCGGCCCACTGACCGAGCAGCACAACATGGTGTTTGATACGCCCGACGCGCAGGCCGTGAGTGCGCGGCTGGGCTGCGGGCTGTAGCCCTGCAGCCCGCGCCTCTACAATAGCGGCGGGCTTGCAGGACGCCCGCCTCGCAAAAGCCGAAGCACCTGCATCGCAAGCACCCCGCTTGCATACCCCCTCCTCACTGGCCCACTGCGAGAACGGCCAATTGTTCCAAGGAGTCGGTATGCACATTTCCAGCATTCCACAACACACCAGCCCCTGCGCGCTGGACCTGGCCTTGCGCCAGGCCCGCCTGCTGCACCGCGCCGCCCAGACCGGCACGCTCACGCAGGCGCTCCCCGCCTTGCGGCGTGCGCACAACGCGGGCCTGTTTTCCGAGTTATCACTCAGCAACCTGTACCGCCAGCGGCACCTGCTGCAGCGCAAGCATTTCTTGCGCACCCTGGCGGCGGAGGCGGGCCACGCCAGTTGGGCCGAGTATCTGCCCACACTGCGTGCGCAGGCTGCGCATGACTTTGCGCACTACACCACGGGCCGCGAATACGGCTACCCCAACGCCTGGTTCAGCACCCACGCGGAGGCTGCGGCCTACGCGGCCGAGCACGGTGGCAAGGTAGTGCGCTACGGCCAGCAGGCCATGGTGCAAGCACCGATGCCACACTAGCACCGCTATCGTTTCAGGAGCTGCTGGCGCTTGTTCTACGGGGGCTAGCAGCTCTTTTGACGCATAAACCCGGCCCGCTATCATTGCCCCATGGCCCAACCCGACTTCAGCCCCTCTGCCGAACGCAACAAACAGCCCATCCTGGAAGCGCTGCAGACTTTTCTGCCCGCGCAGGGCACGGCGCTGGAAATTGCCTCGGGCACCGGCCAGCATGTGGTGTGGCTGGCGCAGCACCTGCCGCTGTGGACCTGGCAGCCGACCGAGGTGCACCCCGGCGCGCTCTACAACATCGAGGTGCGCGCCACCGAGGCGGACCTGGCCAATGTGAACGTGGCGCTGCCGCTGGATGTATGCAAGACGCCCTGGCAACTGGAAGACACGCCGTTTGACCTGATCCTGTGCATCAACATGCTGCACATCGCGCCCTGGGAGGCCTGCACCGCGCTGATGCGCGGTGCCGCCACGCACTTGGCGCCGGGCGGCAAGCTGGTCACCTACGGCCCCTACTTCGAAGCCGGAGTGGTACCCACACAAAGCAATCTGGACTTCGACCAGAGTCTGCGCACGCATGATGCGAGTTTTGGCATTCGCCAGCTGGATGATGTGCAGGAACAGGCGGGCTTGGCCGGTCTGCAACTGCTGGCGCGCCACGCGCTGCCGGCCAACAACCTGCTGCTCGTCTGGGGCCGTGCCCCGGCCCACTGAGCGTCCAACTTAGACGACGCGCTCCACCGACACCGGGTGGCGCGGCTGGCCCGTGGCTGCAAAGCTGCTGATGTTGTCCAGCGTGGTGCGGGCAATGGCAGCCAGCGCATCTTCGGTAAAAAACGCCTGGTGCCCGGTGACCACCACATTGGGAAAGGTAAGCAGACGGGCAAACACATCGTCCTGAATCGCTGCGCCCGAGAGGTCACGAAAGAACAAGTCGCCCTCCTCCTCGTACACATCCAGCCCCAGGGCGCCCAGTTGCCCGCTCTTCAATGCCTCAATGGCGGCGCGGGTGTCCACCACCGCGCCACGGCTGGTGTTGACCAGCATGGCGCCGCGCTTCATGCCGGCAAAAGCCGCCGCGTCAATCAGGTGATGGGTCTGCGGCGTGAGTGGACAGTTCAGGCTCACTACATCGCTGCGCGCCAACAGCTCGGGCAGCGGCACGTACAACACGCCCAGGGCCACACAGGCCGGGTTGGGCTGCGGGTCTGCCGCCAGCAGCGTGCAGCCAAAGCCGGTCATCAGGCGGCAAAAGGTTTCACCAATGCGGCCCGTACCCACCACACCGATGGTGCGGCCATGCAGGTCAAAACCCAGCAGGCCATCCAGCGCAAAGTTGCCCTCGCGCACACGGGCGTAGGCGCGGTGGATTTTCCGGTTGAGCGTGAGCACCAGCGCCAGCGTGTGCTCGGCCACGGCGTAGGGCGAATATTCAGGCACACGGGCTACGGCCATGCCCAGCTCGGCCGCAGCCGCCAGGTCCACCTGGTTGAAGCCGGCGCAGCGCAGCACCACCAGGCGCACGCCCAGCGCATGCAGGGCCTGCAGCACTTCGCGCGGTAGCTGGTCGTTCACAAATACACACACCGCGTCGGCCCCGGCTGCGGTGGCTACGGTGCTGGTGTCCAGCCGCACGTCCAGAAAGGTCCACTGGTGCGGCGTGCCCTGTGCGGCAGCGCTGAGGGCGGCCCGGTCATAAGGGCGGGTGCTGTAAACGGTGATGTGCATGGCAGGCTCGGTGGGAGGGGGTGTCATCCATCTTACGGCTGGCTGGGTTAACCTCGCCGCCTCAGCCACCAAGGAAACTTATGAAAAAACTCCACGTCACCATCAAACTCGAAATGTCCGTACCTGACGAATGGGAGCTGGTCGAAACCTCGGAAGGCACACCCGTGCTCAAGTTGCCCAACGGCCAGTTTCTGGACGTAGCCATCGAACCCCTGTTTGCCACCAACCCCGAAGAAACCTGGGCCAGCACCGAGAGCGAAGACGAGCTCAACGACATCCTGGACATGGTGGAGAGCGAGGAAGTGGCCTACGAATTCGTGGTGCACTAAGCCCCACCAACCCACCGGACCTGGCCTCAGACCAGAGCTTTAGGCCAGGTCCAGCGCGTGGAACACGCGGATGGCGGCATACGCGTCATTCGCGGCGTACACCAGCTGCGACTCACTCAGCCGCGCATTGGCCCAGTTGCTGGTGGCGGCTTTTTTGGACTTCATGAAGCGCTGCTTGAACAGCACGGCCACTGCGCCCTTCACGCCCATGTCCTTGCGGTAACCGCGCTCGCGGAACACCGTGTTGAGCTCCAGAATGCCCTGGGGCTGCACCCCCAGCTTGCTCACAATGCGTTTCTTGTCATCGCCCAGGCCAAAGCCGGCCTTGGCAATGCCGCCCAGGGCCAGCAACTCGGCCGCCACAGCGCTGCAGGCGGGGTCCATCAACTGAAACACCCAGGCGCGCTCTGGCGTGGCCAGCTGCAGGATGTGCGGCCCGTCGGACACATCGCCCACCTTGAAGGTGGGTTTGGATTCGGTGTCAAAGCCCCAGGCGGGGGTGTCGGTCAAGGCCGCATAGGCCTCTTTGGCCTCTGCGCCCGTGCTCACCAGAGTGATGCGGTCGAGCCCCAGGCGCTCGAACGGCGGCAATAGGGCAATGGTGTCTTTGTCGGGGGTGGGGTGGCGTTCCTGCATGGGGCGTATCATCGCCCACCCGCCTTTGTTGGCCCAGGACCCCCATGAAAAAGACATTTCCCCTTGCCGTAGAAGGCAAACACCCTGAGCGCCTGCTCGAAGCCACCAAGCACGAAATCCGCAAATATGTGAAACGCGAGCGCCGCCGCGACCTGCCCGAAGGCGTGGACTTTTGGGACTTTGACTGCCGTTTTGGCCCCACCGAAGACGCCGCCCAGAGCGCCCACCTGGCCGAAATCACCAAGCTGATTGACGCCGTGGTGCAGAGTGGCGGTACGCAGTTTTATGTAGAAATTCTGGCCAAGCATGGCGTGCGCAAGGCACGTGACCCGAGCGAAGCGCCCACCGCGGGCGACTTTCTGGAAGAGTAAGCGCTCCCAGCGCTGGCACCGCTCTGGGCGGCCAGTGCACCGATGTACATCCCCATCAGCGGCCTCCGGCGTCGCGCAGCAGCTCCGCCACATGCACCTGCTTGCGGGCCAGCGCGTGCTGCAAGGGGGTTACGCCCTGGGCATCGGCCAGGTTCACATCGGCCTTGGCCGCAATCAGCATGCGCACGATTTCGGCATGCGCCAGCCCGCCATCGCCCAGGATCACGGCCTCCAGCAGCGCGGTCCAGCCCAGATTGTTGACGTGGTCTACCGCAATCCGGGTGGTGAGCAGCAGGCGCACGGTATCCACATGGCCGTAGTGGCAGGCCGGAATCAGGGCGGTGCCGCCGTAGCGGTTGGTGCTGGCCAAATCGGCACCTGCGGCCAAGGTGGCCTGCACGATGTCGGTGTAACCACTGGCACTGGCCAGCAGGAAGGCACTGTCTTGCTGCGCATCCTGCGCATTCACATTGGCACCGCGGGAGACCAGCAGACGCACCACATCCACATGGTTGCCCTGCGTGGCGGCCAGCACGGGCGTGGCGTTGCGGCTGCGCGCCGTGTCCGCGCGCGATTCAATTGGCGCCCCACCGTCCAGCAGCACCAGCACCTTGCCCCACTGCCCACGCGCCGCTGCGTCCACCAGGGCGGGGCTGTTGCCGGTCAGGTGGACCGGCTGGGCAAACGTGATCGGAAGGTTGAGCAACCAAAGGGCAGCAAACGCGGCGTGGCGGCGGTGCAATGTCATGCTTGTGTGTCCTTGTCCTGGGGCAGGCGCAGCTGCAACAGCTGCGCGGCCTGTTGGGGGTCGTCGGGGTCGGTCACCATGGTAAACACCCAATCGCTGCCATCGGACAGCACGGCAAGGCCTTCCACCTTGGGTGCACCGTGCAAGAGATGCACCTGCCGCACCTGGCCGTCGGGCAACACGATACCAACCGCACTGGCCACACAGGCACCATCCGCATAGCTGTCGTCCGAGCTCTCGGCCACGGCAGCAAAAGCCCAAGCACCGCCGTGCAACGGTGTGCCGTCGGTCAGCGTGAGCGGCACACCGTCCACATGCCCCAGGTCCATCCGTTGCACGCTTTTGGCGGCGGGTGGCTGGGGCTGCAGGCCTGCCAGCCAGGGCGCAATCTGGTTCCAGTCGTAACGGATGCAGGCGCTGTGGGGGTCCGCCAGGTTGCCACGCTGCAAGAGCAGCAGCTCACCGCTGACCACCAGCGCGCCCTCGATATTGAGGTCTGCAAAACGCTTGTGCAGCGGCGCATAGAGTCCGCCCAGATCCAGCGTAGCCATACGGCCATTAGGTTGGCCCGCCACGTCCAGCGCCACCAGCACACCGGTTTCTCGGTTGGGCCGCGAGCCCGAGCCCAGGGCCAGCAGTGCGCCCGCCGGACAACCCGGCAAAGGGGGCAACAGGGCCAAACTCTCCAAATCCGGTTTGGCCGCCTTGCGCTGCTTTTTGCCCTGAGGCAGTTCGCCGTCCAGCAGGCGCAACAAGCGGCCGGGTGCGGCTGCAGGCGTGGGGCTGCCGCAGTCGTCAAACTGGCCCAGATGCAACTCGTCGTCAGCCACCACATACAGGCGCTGGCGCACACGCACCAGGCCGCTGGCCGCGCTCAGGTGGGCCATGCCGCGGGGGTGCTGCGCCGGATCGATCTGCAGGGTGTGCAGCAGTGTGGGGTGCAAGGGGGCGGACAGTGTGGCGGGCGTGGCCATGGGCGCTTTCAGGAGTTGCGGCATGGTACAGGCTGGGGCCTGCACCGACGCCTCAGGCCAGCATTGCGCGTCGCTTGCCCGCTTGCTTGGCGCGGTACAGGGCTTGGTCAGCCGCCAGCGCCAGGGTTTTGGTGTCGGAGCCGTGGCGCGGAAACAGTGCCACTCCCGCGCTAGCCGACACCGGTGCCAGCACTTGCGGGTAAGGCTCCGAGAGCGCCGAAACAATGCGCTCTGCCGTGTCCATCGCTGCGACCTGGTCCACCTCGCTGAGCAGCAGAATGAATTCATCCCCGCCAATGCGCGCCACAATGTCCGAGGCGCGAATGGCGGTCTGGATACGCTGCGCGACCGCTTTGAGCACCTCATCCCCCGTCGCATGGCCCTGGGTGTCGTTCACGGTCTTGAAGCCGTCCAGGTCCACCGCCACCACGGCAAGGGTGTGGCCTCGCCGCTGGGCAAAGGCCAGACTCCGTTCGGCCACTTCGTCAAACAACAACCGGTTGGGCAACCCTGTCAGCGCATCGTGTTGGGCAAAAAATTTGACCTGCTTCATGGCCAGCGAAGCCTGCACCAGTGCGGCGCCCACCGCCTCGGCCTCTTGGAGGCGCATGGTGGGCAAGGCCACTTCTTCGCCATGGCTCAGGGCTTGGGCAGCGTCGTTCAGTTCACGTACCGAGGCCAGCACACGCAGGGAAATGGCGCGTGCCAACCACAGGCCCAAACCATACGCCGCCAGAATGCCGCCCAGTACCCACCCCAGATGGGAGAGAAGATCTTGCATCAACACGGCGCGGGGGGCACCCACCACCACACGCCAGCGCCAGGCCTTGGAGGTGGTGTAGGCCGTGAACACCGGCACACCGTCCTTGGTCTCTGACAGCAGGGTGTCGCTGTCACGCAGCGCCATGGCCGCCAGCAGCTCGGGCACAGCAGACTGGCCAAGATAACGCCCCGCATCACGCGAACGCCCCACAATATGGCCACTGCTGTCGAGCACCGCCACCAGCCAGCCCGTTGGCAAATGCTGCTGCCCCAGCAGCGTCTGGATGCGTGCGGGGTCCAAACCGATGTTGAGCACGTAGGGAACCCGGTCCCCCACCTTCACCGGGACCCCCATGGCCACCGCCTGACGGCGGGCCACAGGCCCCATAAACAGGTCGGTCAGCACGCTGGTTTGTTCGGTGAATGCGCGCGCGAGCTGCGGCGGAGTCCCGGTAGTGGGCAGGGGGGCGCCCCAGGGGCGCAGGGTGTTGAGCAGCTGGTGCCCTTGCACATCGGTCAGGATGTAGTTGTAGGCCAGCCCCGTGCCCAGGGTGTTGGTGGCGCGCTGGTAAAAGCCACGCAGGTCGCCATCGACGAGTTCCGGCGCCGTGGCCATGACCTTGAGGACGGATTCGATGGAGGCCAGATCGCGCTCCAGGTCAGCCAGAACCGACAGGCCCAACAACACCGTTTGTTGCTCCACCTGCTCGCGGCGCAACTGGTAGGTGGAATAGGTCAGCAGGGCACTCACCAGTGTGGCCGGCAGCACACACACAAAGACCAGCAGCCTCAAGTTGCTGCGCAACGAGTAAGGTCGATCCGACAGCTTGAACAGCAGCATGTAGTGGTGCCTGACTCTTGGTTTCCCTGACCCGAGCACACTATGGCAGATGCCGGCGCCACACGCAATCCATCGGGGCTGGCTACTGCAGAAATGATAGTGGGACGCATTGCCGCCACGGCCCTGGCGAGGCCAAATTCAAAAAAAACGAAAAAAACTTACCCCAAATTCATGGAGACAACGTTGTGGATAACCACCGGAACAAGCCGCCAAAACCGCGCCAGCCGTGGCTTGCCACACGACGCCTATTTTTTAAGCAGCCCAAGACATGCCTGGTGTGAAAGGGTGCAGTTTTGTCAATGGAGGGAAAAACTGTGCTAGCAAAAATGAACCGAAAATGAAAATCCAGAAATCGTTTTCTCACCCCGCAAAGTTGCACCCGTAAACTGTGCGTGACTTTGTGGATAACTATGTTCACAAGCGGCAAAACCCGCGCCAACAGGGGCTTTGCCAAGGGTGCCTGCAAAATGACCAACCCGGGAACCTTTTGGCTGCTGGCACACTCCACCCTTGTTGAACCTTGCTTGCACGGTTCTGCCCCCCAACTCTTCTGAACACCCATGCTGAAAGCTACCCCAACGCCCCGCGCCCAACGCCAACGCTTGCACCTGCTGGCCCTGCCCCTGGTGGCTGCCATGGCCGGTCTCGCAGGCTGCTCCAAGTCCGAAGAAACAACACCGGCCGCCGCACCCGCCAGCGCCCTGCCTCCCGCCCAGGCCTATGAAAAAGTGGCCACCACCAGCAAGGGCTTCACCGTGGGCGCATTGATGAGCGCCAACCCGGTGTTTGTCCTGTTTGACCCCCAGTGCCCCCACTGCGGCCACTTGTGGAACACCTCCCAGCCCTTGCTGGGCAAGGTCAAGTTCGTCTGGGTCCCGGTGTCTTTCATCAACGGCAAAAGTGCGCCTCAGGGTGCCGCCATTCTGGCGGCAGGCAACCCAGCCGAGTTCATGACCGCACACGAAGCCTCTTTGCTCGCTGGCACCGGCGGAGCCCCACTGCCCGCCAGCATGTCGCCTGAACACGAAGCCACCATCAAGGCCAACACCGAGTTGTTCAACAGCCTGAAGGTGGAGTCGGTGCCCTACATCCTGGCCAAGAACCTCAAGACCGGCACCGTGGTGACCAACGCGGGCGCCATGGAGACCGCGGCGCTGGCCGAGTTCCTGGGTGTGTAAACCCTGAGCGGGGCGGTGGCGCTGGGCTTGCGTGCCTTTCTTCGCCCTGCCCCGCAGCATGGACTAGCGCCTGCGCCGCGTGGCCCTGGTCGGCACCTGCATGACGACGAACGCTAAAGCACTGCGTAGCGCCCGGGCCGGTGGTTGATGGCGATGAAGAGATTCATCACCACGGCTGCCAGCACCGAATAGGCCACCCGCACCGGGTCCACCACAGTCAGGGCCAGCAGCACAATGGTGCAGTCCATGCCCATTTGCACCACGCCGGCGCGCCAGCCGCGCGACTGCTGCAGGTACAGCGAGACGATGGTGGCGCCGCCCAAACTGGCGCGGTGCCGCGCCAGAAACAGGCAGCCCGAGCCCAGCAGCAACCCGCCCAGCACTGCAGCATAGGCCGGGTGCAGCCGCTCGATGGCAAAGAGGCGCGGTGACCACTCGGCCATGGCCGACAAAAACGTGATGGCCACAAAAGTCTTGAGCGTGAACTCGCGCCCCATGCGGCGCCAGGCAAACCAGTAAAACGGCAGGTTGATGAGGAAAAACAGCTTGCCCAGGCTCACCCCCGTGGCGTAGTGCAGCACAAAGGCCACACCCGCCGTGCCGCCGGTGAGCAGCCCCGCCTGCGCAAACAGGATGAGTGCCAGGCTGACGAACAGCGTGCCGGTGAAGATGGCCTGCGCGTCTTCGAACAGCGTGTGCGTGTGTACCGGGGTGGTGAGGGCGTTCATATCGGGCATGGAGCAAACATTGTGCCGTGCCCCACGCCCCAGGCCTTACCAACTCGCCGGATCGACCCTAAAAAAGCCGCGCAACTCCGCGTACACCTGCGGGTACTCGGCCGCCAGCGCGCGGCCCTGCTCAAAAAACACCTCGCTCACCACGGCAAAAAACTCCGCCGGATCTTGCGCTCCGTAGTGGTTCAGCAGGCCCTGCTCGCCCATGAAGACCTGCTGGCGCAAATGCTCGTAGGCGTCTTCAAACACCCGCTGCCAGCGGGCGGCGTTGTAGCGCGCATCCCCCAGCACTGGCAGCGGTGCGCCTACGGCACGGCCGTTCTCCTGGTCCAGCTGGTGGGCAAATTCGTGGATCACCACGTTGCGCCCGTCATCCGCAGTGGCCGCGCCATCCAGCGTGTCTTGCCAGGACAGAATCACCTGCCCCTCGCCCCAGGATTCACCCGCCAGCGCCTCGCGCTGCTCCTGCTGCACACCGGCAGCATCGGTATGGCGGCGGTTCACCACAAAGGCACCGGGGTACATGAGGATTTGCCGCACCTTGGGAAAGTAAGCCGCCGCGTCGGGCCGGTTGAGCAACAGCAAACAGGCATTGGCCGCCACCACCACCCGCATCTCTTCGGTCACCTGCAGGCCGGCGCAGCCTATAAAGGTTTTCTCGGCCACAAACACCTGGATGTGCTGCTTGAGCTGCAGCTGCAGGTCGGCTGGCAGGCGGGCCACCATCGGCACACGGCGGCGCAGCAAGGTGCGCCAGTGTTTGGGAAAGGGCTGCGCCTGCAGCCCACGGCGCCGGGTGCGCTGCCACCAGGGATAGCCCAGCAACCAGGCCAGGAGCCCGGCAGCAGCCAGGCAAAACACAACAAAGGCCACAGGGCTCCGATCCAAAGCGTTGCAGGAACGCCGTAGCTGGAGGCCGCGTGGCCGTTTTCAAGCCATGGGCTCAGGCCCTTATCGCGTCACCAGCACCGGCACCGGGCTCTCAGCCACCACCTTGGTGGCCACGCTGCCCAGCATCAGGCGAACGATACCGGTTCGGCCGTGGGAGCCCAGCACAATCAGGTCGGCCCCCACTTCAGCCGCGGCCTGCACAATGCCGCTGGCCGCGGTCACCCCCTCCACCAGCTTGGCCTGCATGGCCACCACCGGGCCGCCTTCGCGGCACAGGGCGTCTGCCTGGGCATGGGCCTGGGCAGCCAGTTCCTGCGCGGCGGCGGCATAGGCCTGGTAGCCCATGGGATTGGCCTCACCCACACCCAGGTAGGGGTAGGGGTCAGACACGTACACCGCGGTGAGCTGGGCGCCATGGGTACGCGCCAGGCCCACGGCCAGGGAGCCAGCGTGGGCCGAAGCGGTGGAGCCATCGGTGGCCAAAAGAATGTGTTTGAACATACGCACCTCGCCTTCCAAAAAATGAACCAAGCTCCATGCTGCGCGCGGGCCGCGCTACAGTCATTGATATAGATCAGGTGCCGCACAGATGCAAGTCTGTCACTCTATTGCTATATTTTTGGTAGCTATTTGCGCATATTCCACGCTGGCTACAGCCCTATTTTACCTAAAAACCGATGACACCCCCCACTTGGCGCCCGACCCTGGGCGGCAAGTCCATCAACACCAACAACGGGAACGAAACCGCGGAGCGGCCTGCACCGCAGCTGCTACGAAGACGGCAAACAGACCGCCGACGACGCCCGGTTTGAAGGCGGCTCACGCAAGGCCTACACCCGTTGGGGAGCTGTCACACAAGCGGGCTACACTGGGATCAAGAGAAAAACAAGGGACACGAGCCACCCATGATCCCGTCGTTGAGACATCTGCTTGCCACGCTTTTGTTGGTCTGCCCCTTGTGGGCGCAGGCACAGACCATGCGTTATGCCTACCCGCCCCCCGAAAGCGGCTCCGATGTGCGCCTGAACTACTACTGGGAGCTGCTGCAGGCCGCACTGGACGCGACAAGTCCCAAATGGGGCCCCTATGTGTTGCAAGCCAGCCCCAAAGTCATGAATACGGGTCGGGCAGAGTTGCTGCTGACTACGGCCACCGACATCAGCGTCATGACTCGCACCACCAGCGTCGCACGCGAACAGGCACTGCGCCCCATCCGCATCCCGCTGGACAAGGGGCTGACCGGCTACCGCCTGTTTCTCATCAAGGCGGACACGCAGGCATGGACCGACCCCGTGCGCACACTGGAGCAGTTGCAGTTGTTGTCGATTGGCCAGGGGGCCACCTGGGTCGACACCGAAATCCTGCGTGCCAACGGATTCACGGTGGTCACCGCACCCACCTATGATTTGCTGCTGCCGATGCTGGATTCCAAACGCTTTGACCTGTTCTCGCGCGGGGTCAACGAAATCAGCCATGAGCTGACCAGCGGCAGCCGCGTCTACCCGGGACTGGCCATCGAGCGCAAGCTGCTGCTCTATTACCCGCTGCCGCGCTACTTCTTCTTCCCGCGCACGGCCGAAGGTGAGCGTCTGGCGCAACGCGCCGAGGAAGGCTTGCGCCTGCTCATGAAAAGCGGCAAGTTCGAGAAGCGATACCAGATTTTCAAAAAATCCATCCTCAGCGAGTTGCATCTCAGCGGGCGGCGTGTCTTCAAGATCAGCAACCCCTTGTTGCCCGCCGAAACCCCACTGGCCGAGCGTGAACTGTGGGACACGCTGGAGCCCGAGCTGCGCGCCCGACCCTGAACGCTTGGCCCGCCACAGGCGCCAAGAAAGGCGGCTGCATCGCTATATGATCGTGGCTACAACAGAGGGCGACAAGCCCCAACCACTTTCAAGGAGGACTCCCCGCATGCAACATGCAGACACTGCCACGTCCGGCGCAACCCATCCCTTCGACGCGCCCGACACCGAGGTGCAAGTGCCCACCTCGACCAACCAGATCCCCATCGCCTTCACCGGCTCCGGCAGCGAGTACTTCCGCATCTGGATCGTCAACCTGCTGCTGATGTTGGTTACGTTGGGCCTCTACTTCCCCTGGGCCAAAGCACGCCGCCTGCGCTACTTCATGGGCAACACACTGGTCGGTGGCCAGCCCCTGGGTTTCCATGGCGATCCCAAAAAAATGTTCAAGGGTTATGCCCTGGTCGGCGTTCTTTTCATCCTGTATTCAATCGCGGGCGAGTTTTCCAGCATGGCCGGTCTGGTGGCCCTGGTGCTGGTCGCCGGCTTGTGGCCTGCGCTGTTCAAGTCGTCCATGCAGTTCCGCCTGGCCAACACCAGCTGGCGCGGCTTGCGTTTTCGGTTCACCGGCGATTTGCCCAGCGCCTACCGGGCGGTGTTGCCCTTGTTCCTTCCCGGCCTGGTCCTGGTCGGAGGACTCGCTTTTGTCAACGATGAGTCTGCACCACCTGCCTGGTTCGGCTTCCTGGCCTTGGGGGTCATGCTGACCACACTGGCCATCACCCCCTGGCTGATGTGGAACCTCAAGCAATACCAGCACAACCACTACAGCCTGGGCCACCTGCAAACCAGCTTCCGAGCCTCGGTGGGTTCTTTTTATCTGCTGGCGCTCAAGATCATCGGCATGTGGTTGATGGCCATCGTGCTGCCCGTGGGCATTCTGTTTGGCCTGGCTTCCGGCATGGAGGGGCTGGAGGGCATGCGCAGACAAACCGGCATCTGGATGATGGCTGCCGCCTTCCTGCCAGCCCTGCTGATCATGCTGGCCGTGCTGGTCGGTATCAAGCCCTACGCCGTAGCCCGCCTGCAAAACCTGGTGTGGACCAAAACCGGCAATACCGAGCTGCGTTTTGTGAGCACGCTACGCGTGCGTTCCCTGCTTTGGGTCACCCTCAAGAACTGGCTGCTGATCGTCATCACCCTGGGCCTGTACTGGCCTTTCGCCGCCGTGGCGCTGGCGCGTGTGCGGCTGGAGGCCGTGAGCGTCAAGTCGCGCGCCAACCCGGATCTGCTGGTTTCGCAGGTGCACCCCCGTGAAGGCGATGCGGCGGGGGACGCTGCCGGCGACTTCTTTGGCCTGGATGTGGGGCTCTGAGCCGTGCACAGTGCCGGCAGCTCCCTGCCCGCCACCTACTTTGACGGCCGCAGCGCCCGCGCCCAGCCTGTGACACTGCAGCTGCTGGGCGAGGGCCGGCAGCGCAGCCTGCACATCCAGGGCGAGGGCGTGGACCTGCGGGTGCCCGCCCACCAGGTGCAATGGCCCGAGCGCACGCGCCACGGCCAGCGCCTGGCCCACCTGGCCAGTGGCGGCCATGTGCAATGCGACGACGGCCCCGCCTGGGACGCCTGGGCGCAGAGCCAGGGCCAGCGCGAATCACTGGTTGTGAAGATGCAGCAGAGCTGGCGCTGGGTAGCCGGCAGTGTGACGGTGCTGGTTGCGCTGGTGGTGGCGCTGCAGCTCTGGGGCCTGCCCTTGGTGGCGCGTGCCGTGGTGGCCGCCACGCCACCCGGCATCGAGCAAAGCCTGGGCGAAAGCACCTTGGCCGCCGTCGATGAAGCCCTGATGCAGCCTAGCCAACTGCCACAGGCCGAGCAGGCGCGCATTACCCAGGCCTTTACGGACGCGGTGGCGCACCAGGACGCGGCCAGCCAGCGTTCCTGGAGACTGGTCTTTCGCCAGAGCAAGATCGGCCCCAACGCCCTGGCCCTGCCGGGTGGCACCATCATCATGACCGACGAGATGGTGGCCCTGGTGAATGCCGACACCCGGGTGCTGACCGCCGTATTGGCCCACGAGCTGGGCCATGTGCAACAACGCCATGGCCTGCGCATGCTGGTGCAGGCCACCGTGTTGGGCGCCTTAGGCGCCGTGGTACTGGGAGACTTCAGCACCCTGCTGGCAGCCGTGCCCGCCCTGCTGGGCCAGGCCCATTACTCGCGCGAAGCCGAACGGGAGGCCGATGCCCATGCCGTGCAGGTGCTCCAGGCTGCGAGCCTGTCCCCCCTGCACATGGTCACGCTGTTTGAGGCGCTGGAACACGAGCGTCAGCAAAAAGCCAAAGACTCCGTCGATGGGAAAACCGAGGCTGAAGACAGCCCCTCCTGGCTCGGCATTGCCTTCGCCTCGCACCCGTCCGATGCGGACCGGATTGCCTACTTTCGGGCTGCAGCCCAATAAGCACAAGCGCAAGCAGCTACTCATTCAATAGCAAACCCATGAGCCAACACAGTTTTTACGTCAACGAGACCGAGGTCTTCCTGGAAGGCCGGGGCAGCCACACGGTGGTGATGCTGCACGGCTGGCCCGACACCTACCGCCTGTGGGACGGCATGGTGACCGCCCTGGCACCGCAGTACCGCTGTGTGCGCTTCACCATGCCCGGTTTTGAAACTCCGCACAACGGCAAGGCCCGCTCGCTGGCAGAGATGACCGCGCAGCTACTGGCGATTGTGGACACGGTGAGTCCGCAGCAGCCCGTCACGCTGCTGCTGCACGACTGGGGCTGCATTTTTGGCTACGAACTGGCCATGCGCCACCCCGACCGGGTGGCGCGCATCGTGGGTATCGACATTGGCGACCACAACAGCGGCGCCTACCGGCGCGCGCTGGGTACCAAACAGAAGCTGCAAATCCTGGGCTACCAGCTCTGGCTGGCGGGGGCCTGGGGCCTGGGCGTGTTGGGGAGCGAAGGCCTGGCCGATCGCATGACCCGCTACATGGCCCGCATACTGCGCTGCCCGCTGGCGCCAGCGGCCATCCACTGGCACATGAACCGGCCCTACGCCATGGCCTGGCTGGGCGCAGCCGGTGGCCTGCGCCACACGCTGCCGGTGCGGCCCCAGTGCCCGCTGTTCTACGCCTACGGCACACACAAGCCCTTCATGTTCCATTCGCCACGCTGGCTGGAAACGCTGGCCCGCAACCCGGCCAATGTCGCGTTGGGCTTTCGCAGCGGCCACTGGGTGATGCTGGACCAGGCCGAGGCACTGCAAACCGCCGTACGCCAGTGGCTTGAAAGCCCGGCCAACCGCCCCAGTTAAAGGGCATGACCGACGCCCTGCACATTGTTTGCCCCCACTGCCACACCACCAACCGCGTGCAACACGCCCAGCTGGGCAGCGCACCCGACTGCGGCAGTTGCAAGAAACCCCTGTTTGTAGCCCAGCCGGTGGCGCTGGACGAAGCGGCCTTTGACAAACACATCGCGCGCAACCACATCCCGGTGCTGGTGGACTTTTGGGCCCCCTGGTGCGGGCCCTGCCGACAGATGGCACCGGCATTTGCGCAAGCCGCCGCACAGTTGGAGCCGCAGCTGCGCCTGGCCAAGGTCGACACCGAAGCGGTGCCGAATCTGGCCGCACGTTTTCAGATCCGCAGCATTCCCACCCTGGCGCTGTTTGCCGGGGGCCGGGAGATTGCACGCCAGCCCGGCGCCATGGGCACGGCGGATATCGTGCGCTGGGCACGCAGCCACCTGGGGCGCTGAGGCGTTCTAAAACAGCGAGAGGTTCGGTGCCTCGGGTACAGCCCGGTCCAGCGGGGCTGCAGCGGCCACCAGGTCTTCGGCTGGCGCCGCACGCATGAAGTCCCCCGCCTGCTGCGGGCTGGCCTGCAGCCAGTCGGCATAGTGCGCAGGCGGCACGATCACCGGCATGCGTTTTTCCTCGTCGGGCCGGTGCATGCGGCCCATCACCGCGTGGCCATCGGCATTCACCGTGAGCACCGTGAAGCTGCCCTGCACACTGCCCGTGGCGGGGTCGGTCCAGCGATCCCACAGGCCGGCCACGGCAAAGGGTTGGCCATCGGCGCGCGCAATGCGCCAGCGCGTGGGGCGGCCGCTGTTGGCTGCGGCATCTTCCCAGCTGGGCTCAAAAAAACACTGCATCGGCACCAGCACCCACTGGCGGGCGGCCCAGGCGGTACGAAAGCTGGGCTTGCTGGCAGCGGTTTCGCTGCGTGCGTTGTAGGTCTTGCGGCTGATATCGCGCGCCTGCGCGGCATCCGGGCACCAGTGCGGCACCAGGCCAAACTGTGCCGGCCGCAGCGCGGCCAGGCTGTTGCCAGCACCACCGCGGCGCAGGGCCACCGGCGCGCTGTAGCCTGGAAAGATGTCTTCCAAGTGGCCCAGCGGCGGCTCCAGCGGGCCCAGGCGCTCGGCCAGAAAGGCCGGGTTGGCTGCGGGCCGGAAGTTGATGCACATGGCAGCGACTCAGTTTGCTATGAATTCAGGAGCTGCTTGCGCAATATCCACGAGGGCTAGATGCCTATTTGGTTCTATTCCTCGGTCCCGGCGTCGTCCACGCGCGGTGGGCGGGGCACTTTCTTGAAGCGGATCTTGCGGTCCAGCTCGATAGCGTCTTTCTTGAGCTGGCGCTCGGCATCCAGCTTCTGACCCACGGCCAACCAATCGGCAAACTCGGCGGGGGTCTCCAGTGTCATCCGGCCGATGGCGCAGGCCCGGAAGTCGTGGATCACGATCTCGGCCGCCTTCTGCAGGTTGATCTTGCCGCCGCTTTGCAGCGCACCGCGCTTGCGGCCTATCGCGTCCAGCAGCTGTTCGTCGGTTTGCGCGGCCACACCGGTCAGCTTGTAACGCGCCTCCAGCGCGTTGGCGTAGTGCTGGCGCAGGTAATCCAGCAGCTCCAGCGCCACCTCTTCCTCGTCAAAGGCGTTCTTGCCAATGGCGCCGCTGGCGGCCAGGTTGTAGCCGCTCTTGGCCACAATGATGCGCGGCCACAGCACGCCGGGTGTGTCGTAGAGGTAGAAGTCGTCCGCAATGGTGATGCGCTGCTCCAGCTTGGTGACACCGGCCTCGTCGCCGGTCTTGGCGGCGCGCTTGCCCTTCAGGGTGTTGATGAGGGTGGACTTGCCCACGTTGGGAATGCCGCAGATCAGCACGCGCATGGGCTTGGCCATGCCGCCGCGGTTGGGGGCCAGCTCGTGGCAGGCGGCCACCAGCGCACGCGCGGGCGTGGTCATGCTGGCATCCAGCGGGAGTGCGCGCACGCCGGGCATGGCGTTGTAGTGCGCCAGCCAGAGTGCGGTGCGCGCGGGATCGGCCAGGTCTTGCTTGTTCAGCACTTTGAGCGCCGGTTTGCCTGCGGTCATCTCGGCCAGCATGGGGTTGGCACTCGATCCGGGCAGGCGCGCGTCCAGCAACTCAATGACCACATCAATCGCCTTGATGCGGTCCTGGATCGCCTTGCGCGTCAGGTGCATATGCCCCGGGAACCACTGAATTGCCATGCCGTGTCGTCTTTCTGCCTGTGCGCTAAACCCTGCATTGTCCGGCATGTGCCGCCCCTGCCCTGCTTAGGCAGGCGCCTCTAGGAAAGAGGCGGGATTTAAGGTGCCTTCACTAGGGGGGCTTTGGAGAATGCAAGGCACTGGTTTTTCATTCATCCACTTTGCAGGAGTTTTCCATGGCCAACAAGAAACTGTCCACCGTGACCACCGAACTGATCGCGTCTTATGGCAACACTGCCAAGAACGTGATCAATGCCTACCGCGTGGGCAATGCCCGTGCCGTGGGTTATGTCGACCAGTCCTGGGCCGCTGCGGTCAAGAAGGCTGGCAACCGCATCAGCGCCGAAGTGCGTACCAACGCCGTGGCCGCCCAAAAGAAAGTCACCTCCCTCTACACCCAGGGCGTGACGCTGACCACCGACGGTGCCGACAGCGCCGTCAACAAGGCCATGGAACTGGCCGGCAAGGGCCTGGAGCAAGTGGCGGCCAACGCCAGCCGCTTTGAGAAGAGCACCGGCCTGTCCACGCTGAACACGATTGCGGTGGCTGCTGTGCCCGCCGCGGTGGCGGTTGGCAATGTGGCCGCCAAGCTGGAAGCCCAGAGCGGTGTGCTGGTGAGCAAGATTGCAGGCTCCAAAGTGAAGGCCAAGGCGGCGACTGCCAAGCGCGCTGTTGCCAAGAAAGTGGCTCGGGTTCGCAAGGCGGCCTAAGCTTTCTGCTCGTCTCCACTAAGCCGGCATTGGATGCCGGCTTTTTTGTTTTTGGGGTTTTGCTTTTTGAACACCCACTCCCCCAGCCCCTCGCCCCGTCGGCGAGGGGAGCCTTTCAACAGCCATATTTGGTGGTTGCGCGCCGACTGCGTGGCGACTGGGGTGATGTTGCCGCTGCTACTTCACACCACGGCCTGTGCCAACGGTTGTGGAACTTCAGAGGAGTGTGTTTGCCAACGCTGGCGGCTGCGCTCGCCAGTGGCTCCGCACCAACATGTGTGCATTCACCACAACCGTTGGTGCTGGCCGTGGCGTACCTATCCGTCGGTGACGGCTCTTGTGTAGCTCCGTAACCGGAGACTGCCTCCAAATCGGCAGTTAAAGGCTCCCCTCGCCGACGGGGCGAGGGGCTGGGGGAGTGGGTGTTAAAAAAACCAGTCCCACCAGAGAAAGAAAAGCCGCGCCGTCAGCCCACCTTGACCGCCCGCGCCTGCAAGCGGTGCGGTGCCAGGTATTCCTTCAGGTACACATCAAACGGCATGGTGTCCGCCGCCTCGATGGCGCGTTGCGCGTCCCAAGACGCTTGCGACTCTGCCGCAAAGCGTGCAGCCACCGCCGGCGCCGGGGGGGTCTGCAACATGGCAGCACGGGTTTGCTCCGACTGTGCGCGGGCAAAGGCCACAAAGGAGCCGTCGTGCTGCTCGGTAATGGCGCGCAGCACACGGGCCGAGGGCAAGGTGTCGGGGTGCTGCAAGGCATGCTGGGCCGCTTGCACGGCGCGGCTGTAGGCGTCAGTGCCATGGGCTGCATCCAGCGCCTGTGCAATGCCCACCATGCCGTCGAGAAGCTCTTGGCCCCAGCTGGTCAGTGTGACTTGGGTGTCACCACGCTGTAGCAACAGGCCGGGCTCGCGGCCGCGCTCGGCCACCGCATGCTGGTTGCGGCCCACGGCGGCAATCTCTTGCGGCGTGTCGTCAGGGCTGGCGACAGACAGACAGTGCAGCAAAAACACGTCCAGAAAGCGCATGGTCTGGCTGTTGATGCCCACAACCTCAAACGGGTCCAGGTCCATCAGGCGCACTTCCACGTACTCCACACCGCGCTCGCGCAGGGCGTGCAGCGGACGCTCGCCAGCAAAGGTGACGCGCTTGGGGCGGATGGTGCCGTAGAACTCGTTTTCAATCTGCAGCAGCGTGGTCGCCAACTGCTTGTAGACGCCGTCTTCCCCGCGCACACCCACCGTCTCATAGGGTGCATAGGGTTGGGTCAGCGCGCCGTGCAGCGAGTGGGCATAGCCCTCCAGGCTGTTGTAGCTCACGGCCAGCGAGGCCTGGGCATCGCTCTGGTAGCCCAGACGGCCCATGCGCAACGAGGTGGCATAGGGCAGGTACATGGTGCCTTCGCTCAGCGGCTGGAGCTGGTGCTGGCGGCCCGCCACAAAAGACGCACACACCGCGGGCGAGGCGCCAAACAAATACAACAGCAAAAATGCATGGCGACGGAAGTTGCGAATCAGCCCAAAGTACTGCTCGCTGCTGACATCGGGCAGCGACCAGTTGTAGTGAATGCCCGAGATGGTTTGCATGCGCCGACCGTAGCGGTGGCCCAGGCCACGGCGGTACACGGTCTTGGACTGCGCCACATTCGATGAACCGTATTGGCCCAGCGGAATCGTGTCGTCATCCGGCAAGCAACAGGGCATGCTGGAGACCCACAGGCGCTCATCGCCCATGGTGCCCAGGGTGAACTGCTGCACATCGGCCAATTCCTGCAAGCATGCCTCGGGATCTGCATGCACACCGGTGATCAGCTCGACCTGCGATTCGCTGAAATCGGTGGTGATGTGGGGGTGGGTGAGGGCCGAGCCCAGCGCCTGGGGGTGCGAGGTCATCGCCAGCATGCCGCTGGGCAGCGCGCGCAGGCTTTCTTTTTCCACACCCCGGCGGATGCCGCGCAGGCGGTCTGCTGTCAGGGCACTCAGGGCCGCTTCTCTACTGTCCATGCCTAAGGGCCCTTCCATTTTTCTTCGGGGCGCAAAGTTACCACAGGCGGGCATTTGCTGCAGGCGCCGGGTTGAGTTTGCAGGTTTCAGGCAACTGGGGTTGGGCGGGCAGATTTCAAGGGAGAGGCCCAGCGGCTGGTGAATAATGGCTTGGTGGAAACATCCGAACTGATGGTTTGGTCCTGCATGCTCGGTGGCCTGTTAACCATGGCAGCCGTGGCGCTGGCCGACGTACTCATGAACCGCAGCGTCGCATCGTGGCGCGGGCTGATTTTCGTGCTGATGCTGGGCAGCTGCGCCATGCTGATGACCAGCCTGCCCGCCTTGTGGTTTCCCGAGCTCTCGCCCACCATCTGGCTCACCCTGAAGGCCAGCCTAGGGCCGCTGTGCGGCGCCTTGTCGCTGATTTATCTGGGCCTGTGGCTGGGCACCGCCGCGGAAGACCGCGTCGTCTACTACTGCCTGGCCTGGGGTGCCACGGTGTTGATCGGCACCTCGGTGTTGCTGGCGTTTTGGGCGCTGAACTACGAAGGCCAAAGCCCCGAGGACGTGATCAAAGTGGCGGCCGGTTTCAGCGGCGCAGCCGTGCTGCTGGCGCTGGGTGTCTCTGTGCGCGCCCATGTGCTGGGGGACGAGTTGGCCCGCTGGATGGTGGTGGCCTGTGTTTTCCTGGCGGGCATGAGTCTGGGGCTCTACACCTACACCCTGCACCCGGCCTGGTTTGGCTGGCAGGGCATGGCGCTTACCGCCTTTTGCACCGTGGCCTACTTTCTGCTGGCCACCGCCTTGGCCGTGCGGCGCAACCGGCAGCACCGCAAGTTGTTGCGCCTGGCGGGCCTGGCCCAGGGGGCGGACCCGGCCACCGGCTTGCCCACGGGCTCGGTCCTGCTGTCCAAGGTGGACGATGCTTTTTGGCGTGGCGCCCGCATGCACGGGCAGTGCACCGTGGTGTGCCTGCACCTGCACAACCTCTACGAGCTGGGCGAATCCGCCGGCCACCGGGTGGACCAGCAAATCCTGACCTCCATCACCGCGCGCATCCGCCGTGCGGTGGGCTTCCGGTGTGTGGTGGGCCTGTACCACCCGCGCTGCTTTGTGGTGGTGATTTCGGGCATCAAACACGAGGAATTGGTCGAGCGCACTGTGCTGCGCCTGCGCATGGTGCTGTCCAAACCGCTGAATGTGGTGGGCCTGGACGAAGCCTTCCACACCTTCATGCCGCGCTACGGCATGGGCGTGGTCACGGTGCATGCGGCCAGTGCCGATCCGGTGGCGGTGGTGGACGAGGCCGAGCGACGGTCATGGGAAAACGCGGGCAGCGCACCGCCCGCGGCAGCTACCGTTTTTTGAACCCCGGGCTCAGCGCCCACCCAGTTGGGCCATGGCACGTGCCACTTCCTGGCCGCCCTGTGCAGCACCACTCTCCGGCACCGTATCGCCCGCACGCGCCAGCACTTGTTGCAAGTTGGCCGCCAGTGTTTCGGGGGCTTGGGCTTCCAGCCCTATCCATGCGCCTTGTGTGAGCGTGATGTGCGCCGCCTCCACACTGCCAGCACCGGCACACAGCGTGGTGCGCGTAGGCGCGCCTTCGGACACCAGCACCAGCATGGCAGGCACCACGGCTTCGGGCTTGAGGGCTTCGAGCACCTGGGGCGGCATCAGGCCCTCGGTCATGCGGGTGGCCGCCGTGGGGGCCAGGCTGTTGACATGGATATTGTTTTTGGCACCTTCCAGGGCCAGGGTCTGCATCAGGCCCACCAGCGCCAGCTTGGCCGCGCCGTAATTGCTCTGGCCGAAGTTGCCATACAGGCCGGAGCTGGAGGTGGTCATCAGAATGCGGCCGTACTTCTGTTCGTTCATGTGGGGCCACACCGCCTTGCAGCAATGCACCGCGCCCATGAGGTGCACATCCACCACGGTGCGGAAGTCGGCAATCTCCATCTTGGCAAAACTCTTGTCACGCAGGATGCCAGCGTTGTTCACCAGAATATCCACTCGGCCCCAGGCGTCTATGGCCTGCTGCACCATGGCCTGCACGGCCTCAAAGTCGGTGACGGACGCACCGTTGGCCATCGCCTCGCCGCCCGCCGCGCGGATCTCGGCCACCACCGACTCTGCTGCGGAGAGCGAACCGCCGGAGCCATCGCGCGCACCGCCCAGATCATTCACCACCACTTTGGCGCCGCGTGCAGCCAATGCCAGCGCATGTTGGCGACCCAAGCCGCCGCCTGCGCCCGTTACGATGGCCACGCGGCCTTTGAAATCCAGATTCATGACTCGTCTCCTCGGGTTGTTGGATCAGACCAAGGGCAAGTCCGTAGGCCCACAGTCAGCTGCAGGTACTTTAATTCAAGCAGTTGCTCACCAAAAAACAAAACAGAAATAACAGTCCCATGCAAGACACCCTCAGCCCCGCCAGCGGCACGCCGCGCGATGCCTCCACTGTCGTGCTGCTGCGCGATGCCCGCCACGGACTGGAAGTGTTTTTGATGAAGCGCAGCGGTCTGTCGGACACCTTTGGCGAGGCCTATGTGTTCCCCGGCGGCAAGCTGGACGCGCACGACAGCAGCCCCGCCGCCCTGGCCGCGCTGGACGAGCCTGCCTCCGCATTGGCGCAGCGCCTGGGCGAGCCTGCACAAAGCCCCGAGCTGGCCGCCGGCCTGTATGTGGCGGCCTTGCGCGAGCTGTACGAAGAAGCCGGCGTGTTGCTCAGTGCTGCCAGCAGCCGCCCAGCCGGTGTCGCACCTGCCGACTGGCAGGCTTGGGTGGATGCCTCTGCCGCCCAGCTGGCGGCCAGCGCACTGGTGCCCTGGAGCCGCTGGATCACACCACGCATGGCCGCTTTAAGCAAAAAGCGGTTTGACACGCGCTTCTTCCTCGCGCTGGCACCCAGTGACCAAATCGCCAGCCACGACAACTACGAGACCACCGCCAGCATCTGGCTGCCACCGGTCGAGGCCCTGCAGCGCTACCACCGCGGCGAGATTGAAATGGCGCCGCCCCAGATCATGAGCCTGGGCCACCTGGCCCGCTACACCACGGCGGCAGAGGTGCTGGCAGCAGCCCGCGCCCAATTGCCACCCTGCATCTGCCCCGAAAATTTTGAGGAGGACGGCAGCGTCATCCTCAGCTACCCCGGCGACCCGCGCCACTCGGTGCCCGCGCGCGCCCTGCCCGGCCCCACCCGCATGGTGGTGCGCAACAAACGCTTTGTGCCCGTCGACGGGCTGGAGAGTTTGTGGGCCTGAAGACCGACCCAGCATGCTATTGATTTAGGAGCTATTCGCGCAATATCCACGGTGGCTAGAGACCTGTTTGATGCTTAAACAGGGATAGACCGGTGAATCCAGGCATCCACATCGCTGGGCTTCACCAGCGTGCGCATCTCGTCAAACGCGGTCTGGGCTTCGGGGTAGTGGCGGCGCAGCAGGTTGAGCCACTGCTTCACACGGCCGGCCTGCTGCTTTTTCTCCAGACGCGTGCTCGCCACTTGCCAGAAGGCGTGCATGAGCGGGGCCAGGTCTTGCCAGCTCCAGTCCTCACCGGGCTGGCCCAGGTTGCCCCCGGCTGGCCCCATGGCGGCCAGGATGCTGCGGGCCAGCGCCGGGCGGGCCACAATGCCGCGGCCCAGCATCAGCGCGTTGCAACCGCTCTGCGCCACCGCCGCTTGCGCGTCTTGCACGTTCCAGATTTCGCCATTCACCACCACCGGCACCTGCACCGCACCCCGCACATCGGCCACGCGGTCCCAGTAAGCGGGCGGGCGGTAGCCCTGGGCCTTGGTGCGGGCGTGCACCACGATTTCGGCGGCACCGCCGGCCTCCAGCGCACGGGCGCAATCCAGGGCCAGGCTGTCATCGTTGTAGCCCAGGCGCATCTTGGCCGTGACGGGAATATGGGCCGGCACCGCCGCGCGCACGGCGGCCACGATGGCGTGAAGAATCTCGGGGTCTTGCAAGAGCGTGGCGCCACCGCCGTGGCGGTTGACCACCTTGGCCGGGCAGCCGAAATTGAGGTCAATGCCGGGCGAGCCCATCTCGGCCAGGCGGGCGGCGTTCTCGGCCATGCAGGGCGCATCCGACCCCAGCAATTGCGGCCACACCGGCACACCGGCATAGGTGCGCGCCCCGAAAGCCAGCTCGGGCACGGTGCGCAACATGGCCTTCTCGGACATCAGTGTGTGCGTGATGCGGATGAACTCCGACACGCACTTCTCCACCCCGCCCACACGGGTCAGGATGTCGCGCAACACAAAATCGAGAAGCCCCTCCATGGGGGCGAGGTAGATACGTACGGGCACAGTTTGGGGATCTTGCAGGGTCAAGGGGTAGCAGGCAACTGGCGCCACATGTACACCTTGTTCTTGAAGCCACTGGGGGTCCGTATGGCCATGGGTTCGGTGCCAAAGGGCTCAAAGCCGGCCGAGCGGTAGAGGTTAACCGCAGCGTCGTTGCCCTCGGTCACGGTCAGGTTCAGCACCTGGATTCCGGGCCGCTGGCCAGCCAGCGTTATGAGCCCATCCAACAGCGCCCTGCCCGCACCCGTCGCGCGAAATGCCGGCGTCACATACATGCCCAGCACATGCGCCTTGTGTCGCGTTTTGGGTTTGGCCGAAAACTCCAAGGCCACGGTGCCGATCAGTTCTTGGCCCTCAAAGGCGCCCAGCACCACGCTGTGTGCGTGGGTGATGCGTTTGACCCACCAGGCGTCTGGCTCCGCCGCCCGCTCCTGCGGTGTGGAGGTGAAGGCATCGGCCGCCAGCGCGTAAGCCTCCAGCATCAGCGCCCGGTAGCGGGTCGCGTCAGAAGGTTGGAGTGGCGCGACATGCATGGCTGGATATGGAGGTGGTGAGGACAGGCGAGATTATCCCGCCCCAGTATCCAAGCGCCTACGCTCTGAAAGCCACGCGCAGCAAAGTCTTCGTCCACACCCGTTTCGCCACGGTCAGTGCCGGATCAAGTGGTCAAACGCACTCAGTGCCGCCGTAGCACCCGCCCCTGCGGCGATGACGATTTGTTTGTACGGCACGGTAGTGCAGTCGCCTGCGGCAAACACGCCGGGCACGTTGGTGTGGCCTTTGGCATCCACCACGATTTCGCCGAACTTGCTCAGGTCCACCACGCCCTTCAGGAACTCGGTGTTGGGCACCAGGCCGATTTGCACGAACACACCATCCAGCACCACGTGGTGTTCCACGCCGGTCGCGCGGTCCTTGTATTTCAGGCCGTTGACCTTGCCATCCGCACCGGTGATTTCGGTGGTCTGGGCATTGGTGTGCACGGTCACGTTGGGCAGGCTGTTGAGCTTCTTCACCAGCACGGCATCGGCCTTCAGTTGGTCGGCAAACTCGATGACGGTCACGTACTTCACCACGCCCGCCAGATCGATAGCGGCTTCGATGCCAGAGTTGCCACCACCAATCACGGCCACGTCTTTGCCCTTGAACAGGGGGCCGTCGCAGTGCGGGCAGTAGGCCACGCCTTTGTTCTTGTACTCCTGCTCGCCGGGCACGTTCACATTGCGCCAGCGGGCGCCGGTGGACAGGATGACCGTCTTGGCCTTGAGCGTGCCGCCGTTGGCCAGCACCACTTCGGTCAAGCCTCCTGCGTCTGCCGCGGGCACGATTTTGTCGGCACGCTGCAGGTTCATGATGTCTACGCCGTAGGAACGGGTCTGGGCTTCGAGGGCGGCGGCGAACTTGGGTCCGTCGGTCTCTTGCACCGAGATGTAGTTCTCGATGGCCATGGTGTCGTTCACCTGGCCGCCAAAACGCTCGGCCGCCACACCGACGCGGATGCCTTTGCGTGCGGCGTACACCGCCGCTGCAGCACCCGCGGGGCCACCGCCGACGATCAGCACGTCAAACGCATCTTTGGCAGACAACTTGGCGGCGTCTTTGTCGGCAGCGCCGGTGTCGAGTTTGGCGACAATTTCTTCGACCAACATGCGGCCGTTGCCGAACAGCGCGCCGTTCAGGTAGACGCTGGGCACGGCCATGATTTCGCGGTCGTTGATCTCGTTCTGGAAGGCACCGCCTTCGATGACGGTGGTTTTGACCTTGGGGTTCAGGATGGCCATGAGGCTCAGGGCCTGCACCACGTCCGGGCAGTTGTGGCAGGTGAGGCTCATGTAGACCTCGAAGTTGAAGTCACCGTCCAGGCCCTTGATCTGGTCGATCACGTCCTGCTCCACCTTGGGTGGGTGGCCACCGCTCCACAGCAGGGCCAGCACCAGGGATGTGAATTCGTGGCCCAGGGGCAGGCCGGCGAAGCGCAGGCTGGTGTCAGTGCCAGCACGCTTGAGGGCAAAGGAGGGTTTGCGGGCATCCGTGCCGTCATAGGCCACGGTGATCTTGTCGCTGCGCAGGCTTTGGATGGTTTGCAGCAGGTCGCGCATTTCCACCGAGTTGTCGTCCTCACCGAGGGACGCCACGATCTCGATCGGCAGCGTCACGCGCTCCAGGTAGGCGCCGAGTTGGGATTTGAGGGTGTCGTCGAGCATGGTGATTCCTTAAATTAGTTCAGCATTTACTACTGATTTGATAGCTGCTCGCGCATATTCCAAGCGGGCTACAGCCATATTTTGGGTATAAAAAAGCCGGACGGCCTTGCACACATGCGCAAGGACGCTGTCCGGCCGGGGAGCGCACTGGGCGCTCCACCTTGTGAGCCGCTAGCTTAGATCTTGCCGACCAGATCCAAAGAAGGGGTGATGGTCTTGGCGCCTTCGTTCCACTTGGCAGGGCACACTTGGCCGGGGTGGGCGGCGGTGTACTGGGCAGCCTTCAGCTTGCGCAGGGTTTCCTTGACGTCACGTGCGATCTCGTTGGAGTGCACTTCCATGGTCTTGATCTGGCCTTCGGGGTTGATGATGAAGGTGCCGCGCAGTGCCAGGCCTTCTTCGTCGATATGCACGTCAAAAGCGCGTGTCAGGGCGTGGGTGGGGTCGCCGATCAGGGGGAACTTGGCCTTGCCCACTGCGGGGGACGTTTCGTGCCACACCTTGTGTGCGAAGTGGGTGTCGGTAGTGACGATGTAAACCTCGGCACCCGCTTTTTGGAATTCAGCGTAGTTGTCAGCTGCGTCTTCCACTTCGGTGGGGCAGTTGAAGGTGAACGCTGCGGGCATGAAAATGAACACGTTCCACTTGCCCTTGATGGTTTCGTTGGAAACGGTGATGAATTTGCCGTTGTGGAAGGCTTCGTTCTTGAAAGCCTGAACTTGCGTGTTGATCAAAGACATGTGGGTTTCCTCTAAAAATAGCCGTTCGATGAGTGAACGGGGTGAATCTTAGAGCGATTGCGCCATGTTTTGGGTTGATTGATCCAATCAACCACATTGACTTTGCCTATGACGACCGAAACACCCGGTGGTGCAGGCGGCGCAAAGACCACCAGACGCTGACCGCCACCACCGGAATGGCCGCCGCCGCCGTCATCTCGGAACTCCAGGGCCAACCCCAGTGCTGGGCACCCTTGGCCAGGTAACTGGCCAAGCCCACGATGTAGTACGTGATAGCCGCCACCGACAGGCCTTCCACCGTGGACTGCAGCTTGAGCTGCATGCCCTGGCGGCTGTTCATGGTGGCCAACAGGGCCTGGCTGCTTTGTTGCTGCTCAATCTCCACCCGCGTGCGCAGCAGGTTGCTGATGCGCGAGACGCGTTGCGACAGCGCATCTTGCCGCCGGCTGGACCACGCACAGGTACTGCGTGCAGGCGTGAGGCGGCGGTCCATGAACTCGCGGATGGTTTGCATGCCGGCCAGGCGCGACTCGGCAATGTCTTCAATGCGTTTGTCCACCAGCTCAAAGTAGGCTGCGCTGGCCGAAAAACGCGAATGGGTGGCCGCGTGCTGGCTTTCCACCTGGCCCGCCAAGCGGGTCAGCCGGTCCAGCAATTGGGGCTCATCGTCACGCGTGGCACTGCGAATGGCTTCGGCCAGTTCGGCCAGTTCGCGCTCGGCACTGGCCAGCACCGCAGACGCCTCACGCGCTGCCGGTAGCCCCAACAGCGCCGCCATGCGGTAGGTCTCAATCTCCAGCAGACCTTGCACCAGGCGGCCCAGGCGGCGCGGCGTCATGCCACCGGCCAGCAGCACGATGCGCGAGAAGCCATCGGCATGCACCGCAAAGTCGGTGTAGACCTCGCCAAAACCATCGGCTACGGTAGAAGCCACCAGGGTTTCTTCGTGCAGCACCTGGCGAATCCACGGCCCCGTATCCACGTCTTGCGTGGGCAACACCCACAGGTGCAGGCTGGCCAGGCACTCACCGGGCAAGGCCGAAAACCACTGCTGCGGCACCGCATCCAGCGCCAGTTCGGGCTCACGCTCGGCGCCGGCCTGCCCTGCAATCGGGCGCATAAACGTCCAGGTGACGAACTCGGTGTGCAACTCCCAGCGCACGCGGTACAGCCCGAAGTCCATGCGGATATGGATGGACGCAGCATCGGGCGCTGGCAGGTGGTGGTCGCGCGCCAGTGTGGCCATGTGGGCCCGGCTGGCATCACGCTGCTGCGCGTTGCACACCATCACCACATGCGACAGCGCCATGGGCAAGCCCATGGGTTCTGGCGGGCGGGCATGGACCTCGTTGTGCAGCGACAGGCGCTGGGCGTGTTGTGCGGGTAAAGAGTTCAACGCTGGGTCCAGATACCTAAGAGGATCAATCCTCCACAAACGCCTCTTCACGCTTGGCCTTGATAGAAGGCATGAGGACCACGACCAACAGCAGCACGGCCGCCGCCAGCAA
>NZ_JBYTDI010000006.1:0-199429 GCF_058791215.1 Rhodoferax sp. EU05-FHT12H12
AACGCTCGGCTTCCAAACACCCGCTGAGATGTTCAGCGAATGTGTTGCATCGACCGGTTGAATCCGCCGGCGGAAGCGGACGTTCAAAGAATCACCCAAATGGGGGATTGGCAAGCTCCCAAAGCGACATGAAAATTGCTGAGATGTAGGGAATGCCAGCCTCCAAATTAGAGCTGCGGCCAGAATATTCCGCTGGTTTTTCTGCTTCGATCACTCTTAGCTCATGACCTTTCGATCACTTATCTTTGTTGTCATTCTCGGGTCGCAAGGGCTTGCCCTTGCCGCCTCGCTCCCGGAATGTTTTCTCGGTCGTTGGCGCTCAAATGAGGAGCTAACCCTTGCCGATATGCGTCAGCATCCCGAAGTATCCCCGCTGGCTAAGGAGCTCTTCGAGCGCCAATTCTTTGGCAGGCTTGTTATCGTGTTTAGCAAGTCATTTTGGGGTGGCTATCTTGATCCCGACCAAGGGAGAGATGATGTCGTCTTCGTGCCAATCGATGTTGTATCGGCTACGGAATCGACCGCTGTACTACGTAGCACAACTCTTGGCGTGGTCCAAGAGAATGAATTCCACTGCGATAGTGGGCGGCTTTGGGTGCTTGTCTCCCGCTGGAAGTTCCGTGAATACTTCTTACGCGAGTAACACTTACTTTTCCTCAATGTGGAGCCGGCTTAGGCGGTCCGCTTTCAGTCTGATTCAGACTTATGAAGCTATCAGGTCGAAATTGACAACTTCACGTCAAGGCAAATCCGCCAGTGTTGATTGCCAGAGCAAATCGATGTGAGTGAACGGCTAGGTAATGTTCCGGGCCTGAATGTCCAATGGGCGAAACTTTGAATACACCCATAGACCAATTGCAGAGGCAGAGCCTAAGAAAGCAGTAAAAAAGAATGCGAGAAGGACGCCCAAAAGTGGGCCTGCAAGAAGGCCAGCAACTCCGTATAAGGGTTGCCCATTCCATGTGACTGTTTTGAATCCCAGCATTGCAAAAATGCCGAGCAAGAGTCCAAGAGGAGTCATTGAAACTGTCAAGCCGATCAACCAAAGCTTGTAAATGGTGCCGGTGCTAAGCCTCTGAATGGAAATGGTTGTAAACACTGACTGCTTTCCTTGTTTGACTAAAACATCGCAGTATTGTGAAGGCCCGATCCTGAAGTGAACATCCCCCAATCGGGTGAATATTGATAGAAACCGAAATGCATTACTAATGCCTTTGCCGATCGTCAATTCATGGGGTCACATATCACGCGGGAACCCAAGCGCTAGGACGTTTAAAGTTCAACGCGACCAGTTTTTGTGAAAGTTTTTCTGTCGAGGTTTCTTGCAAGGTTCGCAGAGCCCGACTTGCACGCGCGCCTGCTGTCCCGGACGGTCATGGGCAACGTTGTCGTAGACCTCGAATTGATTACCCAGAATTTCCCTGAAGGTGTCGGGACTCTGGAAATGCTTTGCATCTATGAAGTGGCAAACGGCCATATCCAAAAGGTGTCATTCGCGTCGGGTGAGAAGCGGCTGAACTGAGCGAAGACATCCAGTGGTGCCAAGCAGTCAAACTCTCTCACACTTCCAGCGGCACCTCGTTGGCCAACGCTTTCGCCACCACCCCCCGCGACAAGGTCGGCACAAAGGTTTCAATAAACCCATAGGCATACCCCCGCAGCCAAGCCCCACGGCGCAGCCCCAACCGGGTCACGTTCACTTGGAACAGGTGGCCTGCATCGAGGATGCGCAGGTGGGCGTCGCGTTCTTCGTCCACCGCCACCGATGCGACGATGCCCACGCCCATACCGAGTTCCACATAGGTCTTGATGACGTCGGCGTCCATCGCCGTCAGCACCACCTCGGGCCGCAGGCCGACGGTGGCGAAGGCGTTGTCGATGTGGGCGCGGCCGGTGTAGCCCAGCTCGTAGGTGATGATGGGGTAGCGCGCCAGCTGCGCCAGCGTCACCGGCCCGTCCTGCGCCAGCAGCGGGTGCCCCGGTGGCACCACGATGCTGTGCGTCCAGCGGTAGCAGGGCAGGGTGACGAGTTGTGGGTAGTCGGCCAGTGCCTCGGTGGCTACGCCAATGTCGGCCTCGCCCGAGAGCAGCATGGCCGCCACCTGCTTGGGCGAGCCCTGGTGCAGGTGTAGCGTGACCTTGGGAAACTGGTCCCGAAAATCCTTCACCACATGCGGCAGCGCGTAGCGCGCTTGCGAGTGGGTGGCCGCCACCGACAGTTGCCCCTCCAGCTGCGCGCTGTAATCCTGCCCCGCACGTTTGAGGTTCTCGGCGTCCAGCAGCAGGCGCTCCACGATAGGCAGCAGGTCTTTGCCCGGTGGCGTGAGTCCGGTGAGGCGCTTGCCTGCGCGGCCAAAGATCTCTACGCCCAGCTCTTCTTCCAGCTCGCGGATCTGCCGGCTTACGCCGGGTTGCGAGGTGTGCAGCATGTTGGCGACTTCGGTCAGGTTGTAGCCGCAGCGCACGGCTTCGCGCACCGATCTGAGTTGCTGGAAGTTCATGCCGTCTTACACCGCTGCCAGCGCTTGGTCCAGGTCGGCCAGCAGGTCGTCAATGTGTTCAATGCCGACCGACAGGCGCACCGCATCCACCGGCACACCGGCCTTGGCCAGTTCTTCGGGCGACAGTTGGCGGTGCGTGGTGGAGGCAGGGTGCGTGGCCAGCGATTTGGCATCGCCAATGTTCACCAGGCGGGTGAAGAGCTGCAGGGCGTCCAGAAAGCGCGCACCGGCTTCACGGCCCTGGCCTTCAGGGGCCTTCACGCCAAAGGTCAACAGGCCCGATGCCTTGCCGCCCAGGTACTTTTGCGCCAGTGCGTGGTCCGGGTGGCCGGGCAGGGCGGCAAAGTTCACCCACGCCACCTTGGCGTGGGCCTGCAGGTGCTGCGCCACCTTGAGCGCGTTATCGGTGATGCGCTCCATGCGCAGCGCCAGCGTCTCAATGCCTTGCAGAATCAGGAACGCGTTGAACGGCGAGATGGCCGCACCGGTGTTGCGCAGTGGCACCACGCGGGCGCGGCCAATGTAGGCGGCTGCGCCCAGGGCTTCGGTGTAGACCACGCCGTGGTAGCTGGGGTCGGGCTCGTTCAGGCGTTTGAACTTGGCTTTGTGCTCGGCCCATGGGAACTTGCCGCTGTCCACAATGGCGCCACCAATGGTGGTGCCGTGGCCGCCCAAGTATTTGGTGAGCGAATGCACCACGATGTCCGCACCGTGTTCGATGGGGCGCAGCAGGTAGGGGCTGGCCACGGTGTTGTCCACGATGAGCGGAACACCGTGCGCATGCGCAATGTCGGCAATGCGGCGGATGTCGGTCACATTACCCTGCGGATTGCCCAGCGATTCGACAAAGATGGCCTTGGTGCGCGCGTCAATCAGCGGCGCAAAGCTGTCGGGGTTGTTGTGGTCGGCAAACCGGGTGGTGATGCCGAACTGCGGCAGCGTGTGGGCCAACAGGTTGTAGGTGCCGCCATACAGCGCGGTGCTGCTGATGATGTTGTCACCGGCTTCGGCAATGGTCTGGATGGCATACGTTACTGCCGCTTGGCCAGACGCCAGGGCCAGCGCTGCAATGCCACCCTCCAGGGCCGCCACGCGCTTTTCCAGCACGTCTTGCGTGGGGTTCATGATGCGCGTGTAGATGTTGCCCGGCACCTTCAGGTCAAACAAATCAGCGCCATGCTGGGCACTGTCAAACGCGTAAGCCGCCGTTTGGTAAATGGGCACGGCCACCGCCTTGGTGGTGGGGTCGGGGCTGTAGCCAGCGTGGACAGATTGGGTTTCGAATTTCCAGTTCTCGGACATGGTGCCTCTCCTAGGGTGTTGGCTTTGCTATAAAAACAGAAGCTGCTTGCGCATATTCCACGGGGGCTAGGGCCTATTTTTGTATAAAAATGCACTAGCCCCTCATGGGGAAAGCCCGACTCTAAAGTGATGAGGCCAAAACTCAAAAGAACAAGAAATTGGTTCCTTACGCCGAAATCATCTGAGCCCGCACGGGCTGCCGGTAGGCAACCCAGGCCACGCCCGCAAACACCGGCACCAACAGCAAGAACACGGTCTGCAGCCCCACCACCGCGCCCAAGGTGCCGCCCAGCAGCCCACCCACCAGGCCGCCGCTGGGCCCGGCCAGCGCACTCAGGCCCGACACCCGGCCGCGCCCCAAGCGCGCACCCACCTGGGCAAACTGCGTGAGGGTGTGGATCTGCAGCAGCCCCAGGCCCACACCCAGCAGCGCGCCGCCCACCCACAGCCAGGCCATGTGCTGCGCCAGCGCCAACAGCAGCAGGGCCAGCACCGCCAGTGCGCCCCCGCCCAGCACCGTGGCCCGCGGCCCGAATCGGCTGACTGCGGGGCCCAGCAGCAACAGTGCGGCAATAAAGCTGGCCCCTTGCACGGCCACCAGGCTGCCCGCACCCAGCGCTGGCAGCCCCAGCTGTTGCACCGCGATGACGACGATGTAGAAGGCGTAATACATATGCGCGGCCTGCACCGCACACTCCTGCGCGGCCAGCGCCCGCACCTCGGGCAGCTGCCACAGGGCGCGCACCGACTGCAGCATGGGCACCCGCGCTGCGTTGCCAGTGCTTGCTTGCGGATGGTGGTTCAGCACCGGGGCCGCCAAGAGGGCGGTGGCAAAAAACATGGCGCCAATGAGCCAGTAGCTGCCCGCGTGCCCCAGCGCCGGAATGGCCGCCGCGGCCAACACCGGCCCCAGCAAAAACATGCCCGACATATGCGCCCCACGCTGCCAGCCCGCACGCCCTTGGCCCAGGCGCTCCAGCGCCAGCATGAACACGGTGTTGAGCGAGACAAAGCGCAGCGGCATCAAGAAGCTGATGAGCGCTGTGAGCACCAACAGGTAGAGCGCGTGTGGCACGGCCGGAATCAGCACATACAACACACCCATGGCCCAACTGCCCGCCACAAACAGGCGCGCCGGGCCAAACCGCTCCACCCAAAAGCCCACCGGCAGGCTGGTGAACACAATGCCCACCGACTGGGCACCGGCCATGGCGGCCAGCAGCCAGCCCTGGGCACCCAGCTCCAGCGCATACAGCGTGGTGGTGAACTTGGCCAGGCCCACGCTGATGCCCATGAACAGGGACAGCAGCGCAAAGCGCAGCAGGAAAGCGTTGCGCTGCAGAAACCCGCGCATCAGGCGGTCTGCGCAGGCTGTGTGCTGCTGCCCACCGTAAAGCTGCGCCGGCCATCCACCGACACCGGCACCTCGCCGCGCACGGTCACGCGGCGCACCACGCGGTGCTGGTGGCCATAGTCGTTGATGGCGTAGTGTTGGGTGGCGCGGTTGTCCCAGATCGCCACGTCGCCCGTGGTCCATTGCCAGCGCACGGTGTTCTCCAGTCGCGTGATGTGGTGCTGGAAGACTTCGAACAGGCGGTCCGAGTCGTGCGTGTTGTAGCCCACCAGGCGCTTGATGAAGTGGCCCGCAATGAGCGTGCGCTCGCCCGTCTCGGGGTGCACGCGCACCAGCGGGTGTTGCGCTTCGATCAGGCGCGCGCGGAACACCTCGCGGTAGTGCTTGGCACCGGCGTCATCGGGGTCCACGCGGGTGGCGGCGTAGTCGTAGTCATTGCTGTGCACCGCCCACAATTTGTCGGCCAGGGCCTTCAGTTCCTCGGGCAGCTCGTCGTAGGCGGTGGCGGTGTTGGCCCAGACCGTGTCGCCGCCGGATTCGGGAATGGTGACCCCGCGCAGCACCGAGACCTTGGGGTAGTCCGCATCAAAGGTCACGTCGGTGTGCCAGGAGTTGGCGCGCCCGCCGTGGTTCGAGTCCAGCTCCAGGATCTGCGTGCCGTTGCGTGAGGGCACGGTGGGGTGGGCCACCACATCGCCCCACAGGCTGGCAAAGGCCTGCTGCGCGGCATCGTCCAGGTGCTGCTGGCCGTGGAAAAAGATGACCTTGTGTTTGAGCAGCGCCTGGTGAATGGCGGCAAAGGTGGCGGGGGCCAGCTGGCCCGACAGGCGCACGCCGTGGATGACGGCGCCAATGCGGCCAGCCAGGGGCCGCACTTCGATGGTGGTAGCAGTTTCGGTATGGGGATGGTTAAGCACAGCAGACATAAAAACTCCTTGGTGAGACAGCGTTGAAAGACACAAAAAGCGAGAAGGCGCTGCCATCGTAGGAAGCCTGTGTGCCCTTGCGAAGCGCCCAATTCGCATGTCGATATGCGCTGCGCAAGTCCGCATATGCAAGCGTGTTTTTCTTCGTTGTTGTTTGGGGGCGCCGTCTTTACGCTGCATTCCCATCACCAACCGACAAGGACTTTGCATGCGACCATTTTTCAAACTTTTGACCGCTACCGCCGTGGCACTCAGCCTCACGGCCAATGCACGGGCCCAGGAGAACCTGGAGGTCTCGGAGATCCGCTACCAGGGCAGCGTGGGCACCGTGGTGTGGATCGAGCTGGCCGACCACCTGGGTTACCTGGCCCCCCTCAAGCCCAAGTGGGTGGGCAACACCATCAGCGGCCCGCAGGATGTGCAGGCCGTAGTGACCAACGACATTGACATTGGTGGCGCCTTCAACGGCGCGCTGGTCAAGCTGATTGCCAAGCGCGCGCCCGTGAAAGCAGTGATTGGCTATTACGGTGTGGACGACAACACCTGGAGTGGCTACTACGTCAAGGCCGACAGCCCCATCAAAACCGCGCGTGACCTGCTGGGAAAAAAGGTGGCCATGAACACGCTGGGCGCGCACCACGACTTCATCGTGCGCGAGTACCTGGAGCGCAACAAGGTGACGGACGAAGAGGCCAAGCAGGTCACCTTTGTCATCACCCCACCGGTCACCGGGGAGCAGGCCCTGCGCCAGAACCAGGTGGAGGTCACCACGCTGGGTGGCATCCTGCGCGACAAGGCGCTGGAGCGTGGCGGCATCCGCCCGCTGTTCACCGACCGCGACCTGTTTGGCAACTTCACCGCCGGCTCGTACGTGTTGCGTACCAAGTTCATCGAACAAAACCCCAAGGCCTCCAAACATCTGGTGAGTGCGATTGCCCGTGCCATTGAATGGGCGCGTGTCACACCACCTGCGCAGGTGCGCAGCACGTTTGAGGGAATCATCAAGGCACGCGGCCGTGCCGAGAGTGCCGACGCCATCCAGTACTGGAAGAGCACCGGCGTGCCCTCGGTGGGCGGCGTGGTGCTGGACAAGGACCTGCAGGTCTGGATCGACTGGTTGGTGAAAGAGCAGATCGTCAAGCCCGGCCAAATCAAGCCGGCCGACCTGTACACCAACGCCTTCAACCCCTACGCCAACGGCGCCAAGGTGGCTGCCAAATGAGCGCCGCCAAGATCCGGTTTGAGCAGGTGCACAAGGAGTTCACGGTGCGCGCCGAAGAGGGCGGGGCGGCCCAGCGGTTTGTGGCACTGGACAACGTGAGCCTGGACGTGCGCGCGGGCGAGTTCCTGGTACTGGTGGGGCCCAGCGGTTGCGGCAAGTCCACGCTGCTGGACCTGCTGGCCGGGCTGACCCTGCCCACCAGCGGCCGTGTGCTGATCGATGGCAAACCCATCACCGGCCCGGCGCGAGACCGTGGCGTGGTGTTCCAGCAGTACGCGCTGTTTCCGTGGCTCACGGCTTTGGACAACGTGGCCTTTGGCCTGGAGATCGCGGGCCTGGGCCGCAGCGAGCGCCGTGCCAAGGCGGCGGCTTATCTGGACCTGGTGGGCCTGAGTGCCTTTGCCCGCCACTACCCGCACGAAATGTCGGGCGGCATGAAGCAGCGCGTGGCCATTGCGCGCAGCCTGGCCTACGAGCCCGAGGTGCTGCTGATGGACGAACCCTTTGCCGCGCTGGATGCGCAAACCCGCGAGACCTTGCAAGAGGAGCTGGTGGACATCTGGCACCGCACCGGCAAGACGATTGTGTTCATCACCCACGGCATTGACGAAGCCGTGGTGCTGGGCCAGCGCGTGGCGGTGATGACCTCGCGCCCGGGGCGTATCAAAGAGATTGTGGACATCCCCGACACGCTGCGCGCCGACACACCGGACGTGCGCTCGCTGCCCCTGTTTGGTGAGCTGCGCCACCAAATCTGGTCGCTATTGCACGACGAGGTGGCCGCTGCGCGCCAGCAGCGCCGTGCCCGTATTGCAACCCTACCCGCCCGCAAGGAGAGTTTCCATGTCTGATGTTTTGTTGACCGCGGGCAGCGCCCCGCTGCTACCGGCCCCACCCGCCCCCTGGTTGCGCGTGCTGCGCCAGGTGCTGAACCTGGGGTGGCGCTCTGCCTTGATCATTGCGCTGGCCGCGTGGTGGGAGCTGGCCCCGCGGCTGGAGTTGACCGATCCGGCCTTCTTTCCTCCGCTGAGCGAGGTGCTGGCCGCAGGCTGGGCGCTGGCCTTGAACGGCCAGCTCTGGCAGCACACCTCCGCCAGTGTGGGGCGTGCTGCAGGTGGGTTTGCCATTGCCGTGGTGTATGCCGTGCCGCTGGGCCTGGCGATTGGCTGGTACCGCAGCCTGGGCCATTTCCTGAATCCGCTGATCGAGCTGCTGCGCAACACGGCGGCCCTGGCCTTGTTGCCGGTGTTCATCTTGTTGCTGGGTATTGGTGAGGTGTCCAAGGTGGCCATGGTGGTCTATGCCTGCTCCTGGCCGCTGCTGCTCAACACCATTGCCGCCGTCAAGCAGGTGGACCCGCTGCTCATCAAGTCGGCCCGCACCATGGGGGCGAGCGCGCGGCAGCTGTTCCTCAAGGTCATCTTGCCGGCCTCGGTGCCCACCATTTTTGTGGGTATCCGCCTGGCCAGCGCCACCTCCATTTTGGTGTTGGTGGCAGCCGAGATGGTGGGCGCCAAGTCGGGCCTGGGCTACCTGATCATCTACGCGCAGTACAGCTTTCTAATTGCCGACATGTACTTCGGAATCATCGCCATCACGCTGATTGGTGTGGTCTTCAACGCGCTGCTGCAAGTGGCCGAGCGCCGTCTTACCGCCTGGAAGCCTGGCGCGGGCAACCCCTGACCTTCATTGCTTCTTTTCATTCGTTACAAGGAACCCTCATGTCTCAACGCAAACTGCGCCTGGGCGCTTTCATCATGGCCACCGGCCACCACATCGCTGCTTGGCGCCACCCCGGATCACAAATTGACTCCGGCACCAATATCGACCACTACATCGAGGTCGCCAAAACCGCCGAGCGCGGCCTGTTCGACCAGGTGTTTGTGGCCGACAGCCCCGGCCTGTGGTTCGAGGGTGATGACGAAGCCTTCAGCCGCCAGGGCCGGGTGTCGCACTTCGAGCCGGTCACGCTGTGGGCCGCGCTGGCCACGGCCACCAAGCACATTGGTTTTGTCGCCACCGCCTCCACCACTTACGAAGACCCGTATTTGCTGGCGCGCAAGTTTGCCTCGCTGGACCACATCAGCAAGGGCCGCGCGGCCTGGAACGTGGTGACCACCAGCGCGGAGAACGTGTACGGCAACTTCGGTCTGGATAAACACCCCGACCCCGAAACCCGCTACGAACGCTCGCACGAGTTTGTGGACGTGGTGAAAGGCCTGTGGGACAGCTTTGAAGACGACGCCTTCAGCCGCGACCCGGTCAGTGGTGTGTACTTCGACCCCGCCAAGCTGCACACGCTCAACCACGTGGGCAAACACCTCAAGGTCAAAGGCCCGCTCAACATCGAGCGCTCGCCCCAGGGTTACCCGGTCATCGTGCAGGCCGGTTCGTCCGAGCCCGGCAAGGAGCTGGCCGCCGCCACGGCCGAGGCCATTTTCACCGCCTGGACCAGCCTGGCCGAGGCGCAGGCGTTTTATGCCGATGTGAAAGGCCGCCTGGCCAAATACGGCCGTCGCCCCGAGCAGCTGCTGGTGTTGCCCGGCATCTCGCCCGTGGTGGGCCGCACGCAGGAAGAGGCCGATGCCAAGTGGGCTGCGCTGCAAAAGCTCATCCACCCCTCGGTGGGCCTGAGCACCATTGCGCCGTTCTGGCCGGGTGAAGACCTATCGAAATGGGACCTGGACGCACCGCCGCCCTACATTCCCCAAGCCCCCATTGGCCGCAACAGCCGCGCCCACGTGGTGCTGGAACTGGCACGCCGCGACAAGCTCACCGTGCGCCAGCTCTACGAATACCTGGCCGGCGCACGCGGCCACTGGGTGGTGGTGGGCACGCCCGAGAAGATTGCCGACGAGATCCAGTGCTGGTTCGAGAACGGTGCGGCCGATGGCTTCAACGTCATGCCGCCCGTGCTGCCCGAGTCGCTGGACGACTTTGTGGAGTTGGTGATCCCCGAGCTGCAGCGCCGCGGCCTGTTCCGCACCGAGTACGAAGGCAGCACGCTGCGCGAGAACCTGGGGCTGGAGCGGCCGGTGAACCAGTTCACGGTGCGCAAGCAGAAGGCGGCGTAAGCACCGGGCTATTCCTCGCGTACAGTGGTTGGGTAGACCCACTTCACACCACACACGATGAATAGCTTGCAAGTTGAGCCGCGCGATTGGGGGGCAGACGCACCGTCTGAGAGCCGCGATGGGGGCCAGGTTACGGCAGAGGCCGCGGGCAGCACGCCACAGGAGACCTTCCCTTTCGAGGCCATGAACCTGAAGGTGGGCGACCGCCTGCAAGTACAGCCCCCCGCCACCGTCTCCGCGGAGCGCAGCCCGGTCAAGCTGATTGGGTACCTGCAAGACCAAAGCATGCTGATCACTGCGCCCACCACGGGCGGCAGTGTGCCCATGCAAGTGATGCCCGGCGACCAGCTGATCATGCGGGTCTTCTCGGGCCAGAACGCGTTTGGGTTTGCCTGCGATGTGCAGCGGGTGTGCAGGGTGCCCTACAGCTACCTGCACATCTCCTTCCCCAAGAAAATCCAGGGGACCGTGATCCGCAAGGCTTCCCGCGTCAAAACCAAAATTATTGTGAAGGTCTGTGCCGAACAGGGCGACACGACCGAACATACGGCTGTGATTTCCAATTTGAGCGCCAATGGCGCTTTGCTGGACGGGCGGCGCACCATGGCAGACACGGGAGACACCCTGCGTCTCAGTTTCAAGCTCAAGCTCCACAACATCGAGGCCGAACTGTCGGTGGCCGCTGTGGTGCGCACAGTCTTTGACGATGAGACGCTCAAACAAAGTGGCACCTCGCTGGCGCACTTCGGCTTGCAATTCGTAGCGCTGGACCCTAACGACCAGATGCTGCTGCAGAGCATGGTCTACCAACACATGATCGAGCGCCCCCAGTCGGTGGTGTAGCCGGGCCGGCCGGTGCCGACGCAGGCACCGCCACACTGCGCACTCAGCTGCGTTGCAGCAACCACCAGACGGTCAGCGCGATGAGCGTCACCAGTGCGAAGCTGGCCAGCATCCAGCGCTGAATAGTTCGCTCTTTGGCGCAGCCGCCGCAGATACGCACCACGCCAGCTCCGGGGTTTCTGAAGCGAAGGGGTACGGACTTGGCGTTTGCTCCCAGGTGGGCACCGCATTGGTGGCACAGGCCCAGGCTGCGCCACCGGGCGCTCCTGCGGTCGCGCCATACCGACAGCACCATGAGCCCTAGCGCGGTGAGGGCGATGATGAGAAAACCGATCTTGGACATGCAGCGAGGCTGGGCGGGCGCGGTAGTGGAAAACCGGCCTAGCTTAGCGAGTTGCGCAGCAGGACACTGAAGGCCTCGCGTGCCATGTGGTGCGAGCGTTCGCGGTGCCAGACTAGTAGTGTTTTTGCTTTACCAATCCCGCGAGGTGTTGGATGCGTACGCACGGTGCCTGCGGCAAGATGCATTTCCAGTACGGCCCGCGGTAACAGACTGATGCCCATGCCTGCCGCAACACAACCAATAATCGCCTCGAAAGAGCCGTATTCGTTGATCTGTGCAATTTGAACGCCCTCACCGCGCAACCAATCCAGCAGCCGTTGACGGTACGAGCAACCCTCGCGAAATGTGAACACGGCCAACGGGCCACGCCCTACCAGTTGAGCAGCACTCTTTAGCGTTGGCCAATCCGCCGCGCTAAACAGTGCAGGCTCTTCTTCCAAGATCGTCTCCATGGCCAGTTGCGGATGTATTACTGGCGCAGTCACCAACGCTGCATCGAGCTGGTGCTGCAGCACACCCTGAATGAGTTGTGCCGTCGGCCCGGTGGTCAGGCGCAGTTCGATCTTCGGATGCTGCGCGCGCAATGCCACAAGCACAGGCGGCAGGCGCACGGCCGCTGTCGTCTCCATGGAACCAAGACGCAGTAGGCCCTGTGGACTGTCATGTGCACGCACTGCTTCATGGGCCTCTTCGGCCAACGTGAGCAATCGCTCGGCGTAGTCCACCAGCAATCGACCAGCTGGTGTGATGACCAGTCGGCGGTTGATGCGGTCAAAGAGCGGAGTGGCGAGTTCGTCTTCCAGTTGGCGAATGCGTGCCGTTACGTTGGACTGGACCGTGTTGAGCCGAATGGCCGCTTGGGTGACGCTGCCGTCTTCTGCAACCGCCCGGAAGATGCGCAAAGTTGCTAGATCCATGACTGCACCTTCATCTTTAAAAGTGATTGTTTTTATCGTATTAAATCATTTTTCATTTTGTTCAAAGCTTCTTAAGCTGCGTCCTTGATCAAGGAATCCAGTATGAAAGCATCTGCCTCCCTAGCAACCACACCTTCCGTGCGGGCAGTTCCAACACGTCGTTTGTCCCTGGCGATTTTTGCTTTCTCCGGGTTGCTCGCACTGATGCTGTCCATGGGCATTGGGCGCTTTGCTTACACGGCGCTTTTGCCGCAGATGCTGGAAGAGGGCTTGTTGACTCACGCGGGCGGCGCCCTGCTTGCGGGGGCCAACTATGCGGGCTACTTGGCTGGGGCGCTATGGACGGCGTTCAGTCGCAACGCAAAGCCGGTTCCGCGACTGATTGGAGGGCTTGTAGCCAGCGTACTCACCACGTTCTGCATGGGGTTTGACCTCGGCTTTGGCGTCTGGTGTGCGGTGCGTTTTGTAGCAGGTATGGCCAGTGCTGTGGTCTATGTCTATGCGACGGGCATCGTGCTGCGCCGTCTGATGGCGATAGGTGCGTCAAACTGGAGTGCCATCCATTACATGGGAATTGGTGGCGGCATCACGCTTTCAGCTATCGTGGCGCAAGCCATGTTGAATGGGCATGGCCATGCAGCAGAGGGTTGGTGGTGGCTTGGCACCATTGCGCTGCCAGCCGCCGTATGCGCAGCCGGAGGGTTGGTTCCCGCAGGCCGTAGCGCGCTGTCGGCCGATGAAACAACAGCTCTGCAAAAGCAGGCAGATGCATCTCCACCATTGGGCTGGTTGGCGGCTGCCTACGGATTGGCCGGTTTTGGCTATATCGTCAACATGACGTTCATGCCGCTTATGTTGCGTGGCAATTCCGGTACCAGCACCGCGGCTTTGACTGGCTGGTTGGTGGTCGGTATTGCCGCCTTGCCGGCCACGGCCCTTTGGATTCGGCTGGCACTTTGGAGCGGCATTTACCCAGCCTTGATAGCCTGTACCTTGCTTCAAGCACTGGGCGTTGCACTGCCCGTACTGTTGCCCGGAGTGCCTGCCGCGCTGGTTGGAGCGGCACTGCTGGGTGGGTCTTTCATGGGAATCGCCGGCCTCGCGCAATGGCTGGCGCGCCTACCCGACCCACAGGCCAGTTCTCGACGCATCGGCCTCTTGACGGTGTGCTATGGCTCGGGGCAGATTGCCGGACCGCTGATGGTCGCCGTACTCGATCGCGGGACAGATTTCACGCGCCCGGTGTTGTGGGCTGCTGCTGCCCTGCTGATGAGTGCGGTGCTGCTGGAAGTGTCGCGACGCGTTGAACGCTTGGGTTGAGCGTGACGATAAGCGACGTCCTTTCAAGGCAGCCCGTCGACATGAAGCTGTTACAGCTTGGCGATGGACACCTCGGTGGACTTGACCAGGGCCACGACGTCGGAGCCGATCTGCAGCTGCAGGTCGTCCACCGAGCGGGTGGTGATGACCGAGGTGACGATGCCCCAGGGGGTTTCGACATCGATCTCGGAGACGACATCGCCGCGGATGATCTCGCGGACTTTGCCTTTGAACTGGTTGCGGACGTTGATGGCTTGGATGGACATGGGGTTTCCAGAAAGATAAATGGGAGAGTGAACGATCAGGAGCTGTACCGCACCTGCGAAAACGCCACGGGGGCGAACCGCGCGGCAATGGCCAGGCCGGACTGCAGGGTTTCGGTCACCAGGGTGTGTACGGCATCGTCCAGCCGGCGCCCGATGTCCGGACCGACCTGGTAGCTGCCGCTCTCGGTCACCGTCACTTGTGCATCGGTGGCGTAGATGCCGGGCAGGATGTGTTTGGCCCCCAGCGCCTGCAGCACCGGGCGCAGCGAGTAGTCCAGCGCCAGCATGTGGTGCGGGCTGCCACCCGTGGCCAGGGGCAGTACCACCTTGTTTTTGAAACCGTCCTGCGGCAGCAGGTCCAGAAACACCTTGAGCACGCCGCTGTAGGCCGCCTTGTAAACCGGCGTGGCGACGATGACCACGTCGGCCCGTGCCACCTGGCCCGTGGCCTGGCTGATGGAGGGGTGGCCAAAGTCCGCCAGCAGCAGGGCCTGGGGCGAGAGGTCCCGCACCCGCAGCCGGTCCACCTGCACACCGCGTGCCTCCAGCCGTTGGCCGGCGGCCTCCAGCAGGGCGGCGGTGCGCGAGCGTTCCGAGGGGCTGCCTGCAATCAAAAGAACCGACATAGAAGACTCCTTGCAGCCTCTGCGCTATGAAAATAGGAGCTGTTCGCGCATATTCCACGGGCGCTAGAGGCCAATTTGATTACTTTTTGGTGTAGATCTGGTCAAAACTGCCGCCATCGGCAAAGTGTTCCTTGTCCGCCTTGTCCCAGCCGCCAAAGGCCTGGTCGATGGTGAACAGGTTGATCTTGGGAAACTGCTTGGCGTACTTGGCCTGCGCCTTGGCCGAGACGGCGGGGCGGTAGAAGTTCTTGCCGGCAATGTCCTGGCCTTCTTCGGTGTACAGGTACTCCAGGTAGGCGGTGGCGACGGCACGGGTGCCCTTCTTGTCCACGTTTTTGTCGACCACGGCCACAGCGGGCTCGGCCAGAATGGAAAGGCTGGGGGCGACCACGTCAAACTTGGCGCCAAATTCCTTTTCCAGCAGGTAGGCCTCGTTTTCCCAGGCAATCAGCACATCGCCCTGGTTGCGCTGGGCAAAGGTGATGGTGGAGCCACGGGCGCCGGTGTCCAGGATGGGCACGTTGGCAAACAGCTTGGCCACAAATTCCTTGGCCTTGGCGTCCGAGCCGTACTTGCGCTTGGCAAATTCCCAGGCCGCCAGGTAGTTCCAGCGGGCGCCGCCCGAGGTCTTGGGGTTGGGCGTGATCACTTTCACGTCGGGGCGAATCAGGTCGTCCCAGTCCTTGATGCCCTTGGGGTTGCCTTCGCGCACGGCCAGCACGATGGTGGAGGTGTAGGGCGATGCGTTGTGGGGCAGGCGTTTTTGCCAGTCCTTGGCGATCCAGCCGCCGTTCTTGGCCACGGCATCGGTGTCACCGGCCAGGGCCAGCGTGGCCACATCGGCTTCCAGGCCGTCGATGATGGAACGCGCCTGTTTGCCCGAGCCGCCGTGGCTTTGTTTGATGCTCACGTCCTGGCCGGTCTTGGCCTTCCAGTGTTTGGCAAACGCGGCATTGAATTCCACGTACAGCTCGCGGGTCGGGTCGTAGGACACGTTGAGCAATTCCACAGACTTTTGGGCAAAGCTGCTGGCGGCGCTGGCCAGCAGGCCGGTGGCAAGGGCCAGGTTCAAGACAAGACGGCGGTGGGCCATGACAACACTCCAAAAAAGCAACGCAACAGTGCGATGGGATGGATTCTGGAAGTGGGTCGTTAAAACAGGAACTACTGTTTTCTCAGTTCTTAATTACCAAAACATCTTTAATTCGCTGGTGCCGGGCCCTGGGGCGATGGGGTGGGCGCGCGGGTTTGCAGGCCACAGCGCAGGCTAAAACCCTAAAGCCTAGCTTCGCCAAAATTTCCCGAAACCAATACGTTCTGGCGTGTATATGGGAAAACCCTAGCTAGTTGGCGCATGGAAATACATGCAATCGTGCCAAAAGTATCAACCCCGCAGGGGGGCGACTTCTACTATTCAGCCCTGTCGATGCGAAGCTGGCATTGGCTGAACACCCCGGACATTCAACAACAGGAGACAGATTCATGAAACTCAAAGCATCTCTCGCTTTGGCCTTTGGTTTGGTGGCTGGCGCCGCCTTTGCGCAGACAGAACTCGTGGTGGCCACCGTGAACAACGGCCACATGATCGAAATGCAGAAGCTCAGCAAGAACTTCGAACAAGCCAACCCCGACATCAAGCTCAAGTGGGTGACGCTGGAAGAGGGCGTGCTGCGCCAGCGCGTGACCACCGACATCGCCACCAAGGGTGGCCAGTTCGACGTGATGACCATCGGCATGTACGAAACCCCGATCTGGGGCAAAAAAGGCTGGTTGCAGGAACTGAAGACGGACGCCAAGTACGACGCCGACGACATCCTGCCCGCCATGCGCAATGGCCTGTCGGTGGACGGCAAGATGTATGCGGTGCCCTTCTACGGCGAATCCTCCATGCTGATGTACCGCAAGGACTTGGCTGACAAGGCCGGCATCAAGGTGGCAGACAAGCCCACCTGGACCGACATCAAGGCCCTGGCCGCCAAGATCCACGATCCCAAGAACGGCGTCTACGGCATCTGCCTGCGCGGCAAGCCGGGCTGGGGCGACAACATGGCCTTCCTGACCACGCTGGTGAACACCAACGGCGGCCAGTGGTTCGACATGCAATGGAAACCCCAGCTGGAAAGCAAGCCCTGGAAAGACTCCATCAACTTCTACGTGGACCTGCTGAAGAACTACGGCCCTCCCGGCTCTTCCGCCAACAGTTTCAACGAAATCCTGGCGCTGTACAACGAAGGCAAGTGCGGCATGTGGATCGACGCGACCATCGCTGCGTCCTTCATCACCGACCCCAAGCAGTCCAAGGTGGCTGACAAGGTGGCATTTGCGCAAGCTCCTACCGCGGTAACCCCCAAGGGTGCCAACTGGTTGTGGGCATGGGCACTGGCCATTCCATCGGGCTCCAAGAAGGTGGACGCAGCCAGCAAGTTCGTGACCTGGGCAACGTCCAAGGAATACATCGAGCTGGTGGCCAAGACCAATGGCTGGGCCCACGTGCCCACCGGTACCCGCAAGAGCACCTACGCCAACGCCGAGTTCCAGAAGGCCGCCAAGTTTGCCGCTGCTGAAAAAGCCGCGATCGACTCTGCCAACCCCAACGACAGCACCTTGCCCAAGAGCCCGTATGTGGGCGTGCAGTTCGCTGCCATCCCCGAGTTCCAGGCAATTGGCGCCACCGTGGGTCAGCAAATGAGCGCTGCCCTGGCTGGCAAGACCTCGGTGGACGACGCCCTGAAGGCTTCCCAAGTCGCGGCAGACCGCGAAATGAAGAAGGCTGGCTACTACAAGTAAGCAACTCTCTCCGGTAGCTCGACTTTAGGCGCGCGGGGCAACCTGCGCGCCCTTTTCCGCAAATTTGCCCGCGAGGCTCCCCATGAACCGCTTCATACCCCGTGCCCTCATGGCACCGGCCGTCATCTCCCTGTTCCTGTGGATGATCGTGCCCCTGGTGATGACCATTTATTTCTCGGTCATCCGCTACAACCTGATGCAGCCGGACCAGTCGGGGTTTATCGGGCTGGAGAACTACGTGTACTTCATGACCGATCCGTCCTTTGGCACGGCCGTCATGAACACCCTGCTGTTGCTGGGCAGCGTGATCTTCATCACCGTGGTGTTTGGCACGCTGATTGCGCTGCTGATCGACGAGCCCTTTCCCGGCCGTGGTCTGGTGCGCATCCTGCTGATCTCGCCCTTCTTCGTCATGCCCACGGTCAATGCGCTGCTGTGGAAGCACATGATGATGAATCCCATCTACGGCGTGCTGGCGCAGGTGTGGATCTTCTTTGGTGGCACGCCGGTGGACTGGCTCACCGACTTTCCCCTGTTCAGCGTCATCCTCATCGTGTCCTGGCAGTGGCTGCCGTTTGCCACGCTGATCTTCATTACTTCGCTGCAAAGCATGAACCGCGAGCAGCTCGAAGCCTCGCGCATGGACGGTGCCAACTACCTGCAGCAGCTGCGCTACCTCTACCTGCCGCACCTGGCCCGCTCGGTGGCCATCGTCGTGATGATCGAAATGATCTTCTTGCTCAGCGTGTTTGCCGAGATTTACACCACCACCGGTGGCGGACCGGGCGACGCGAGCACCAACGTCGCCTTCCTGATCTTCAAGCAGGCACTGCTCAACTTTGACGCCGGTGTGGCCTCGGCCGGTGCCCTGTTTGCGGTGGTGTTGGCCAATATTGCCGCGGTCTTTTTGATCCGCATGGTTGGCAAGAACCTGGACAAGTGAGCACATCCCCATGACACAACGCAAAACTTTCTCCTGGCTGTTCTGGTTGCGCACGCTCACCGCGTGGGGCGTCACCTTTCTGCTGTTTTTCCCGCTGGGCTGGCTGGTGCTCACGGCGTTCAAAACCGAACTGCAAGCCATCTCGGTGCCGCCGCTGCTGCTCTTCACGCCCACGCTGGAGAACTTCGAGATCGTGCAGGAACGCAGCGACTACATGCTCTATGCCACCAACTCGCTGATCACCAGTGTGGCCTCCACGCTCCTGGGGCTGGCCTTGGCCTTCCCGGCGGCGTATGCCATGGCCTTCTTCAAGGGCAAGTACACCAAAGACATCCTGATGTGGATGCTCTCCACCAAGATGATGCCCGCCGTGGGCGCGCTGGTGCCCGTGTACGTGATGGCGCAAACCAGCGGCCTGCTGGACACCCGCACCGGCCTGGTGATTGTGTTCACCCTGTCCAACCTGCCCATCATGGTGTGGATGCTGTACTCCTACCTCAAGGAGATCCCGGCCGAAATTCTGGAAGCCTCGCGCATGGATGGTGCCGGACTCTGGCAAGAGTTCCGCTACGTGCTGCTGCCGCTCACCATGGGCGGCTTGGCGTCCACCGGCCTGCTGACCTTGGTGCTGAGCTGGAACGAGGCCTTCTGGTCGCTCAACCTCAGCGCCGCCAAGGCCGGCACGCTGGCCACCCTGATCGCCTCCTACTCCAGCCCCGAGGGCCTGTTCTGGGCCAAGTTGTCGGCCGCCTCTTTCATGGCCATTGCCCCCATCGTGGTGTTCGGCTGGTTCAGCCAAAAACAACTCGTTCAGGGCCTCACCTTCGGCGCCGTCAAGTAACACAACCATTTAAGCGGAGACCTTCTTCATGTCTTACCTCCAACTCAGCGGCGTTGAAAAACTGTTCGGCGAACACCGCGTCATCAAGGGCATTGACCTGGCCATCAAGCAGGGCGAATTTGTGGTGTTTGTGGGGCCCTCGGGCTGCGGCAAGTCCACACTCTTGCGCCTGATTGCCGGCCTGGAAGCCATCGACAACGGCAGCCTGCAGCTCGACGGCCGCGACATCACCCACCTGCCTTCGAGCAAGCGCGACCTGGCCATGGTGTTCCAGAGCTACGCGCTCTACCCGCACATGAGCGTGTTCGAGAATATGAGCTTTGCGCTCAAGCTCGCCAATGTGGACCCCGCCATCATCAAGGACAAGGTGGACCGCGCCGCCAAGATCCTGAACCTCACCAGCTACCTGGAACGCACGCCCAAAGAGTTGTCCGGCGGCCAGCGCCAGCGCGTCGCCATTGGCCGCGCCATCGTGCGCGCGCCCAAGGTGTTTTTGTTTGACGAGCCACTCTCCAACCTGGACGCCGCGCTGCGCGGCCAGACCCGCATCGAGATTGCCAAGCTGCACCGCGACCTGGGCGCCACCACCATTTATGTGACACACGACCAGGTGGAGGCCATGACCCTGGCCGACCGCGTGGTGGTGCTGCGCGACGGCAACATCGAACAAGTGGGCACACCGCTGGAGCTGTACGACCGTCCGGCCAACCAGTTTGTGGCGCAGTTCATTGGCACGCCGCAGATGAACGTGGTGGAGGCCGCCAAGCTGCCCCAAATTACCACTGTGGCGGGCGTCGCCGTGCCGGCCCTGGGCTCCATTGGCCTGCGGCCCGAAAGCATTGCCCTGGTGGCACCCGGCCAAGGCCAGGTGCAGGCCAAGGTGGAGCTGATCGAAGCGCTGGGCGCCGAGACCCTGATTTATGTCAGCACCGACAGTGGGGCACCGCTGGTGGCGCGCCTGAACACCCGCACCGACCTGCACGTGGGTTCTGCCGTGGGGGTGCACATTGACGGTGATTCCGCCCACCTGTTTGACGCCAACGGTCGTGTCGTGGTGGCACCATGAGCCCCACGCCGACACTTCCCCTGCAAGGCCAGGTGGGCGCCGTGACCGGCGCCGCCTCCGGCATTGGCCTGGCCAGCGCGCGCGCCATGGTGGAGGCGGGTGCCCGTGTGGTGCTGGTCGACCGCGACGAGGCCGCGTTGGCCAAGGCCTGTGCCGACCTGGGCCCGCAGGCGCTGCCACTGGTGCTGGACCTGCTCGATGCCAAACAATGCGCCACGCTGCTGCAGCGGGTGCTCGATCTGACTGGCCAGCTTGATGTGTTCCATGCCAACGCCGGCCTCTATGTGGGGGGCGATCTGGTGGACGCCGACCCCGACGCCATCGACCGCATGCTCAACCTGAACGTGAATGTGGTGATGAAAAACGTGCACAACGTGCTGCCCCACATGATCGCGCGCGGCGTGGGCGACATCATCGTCACCAGCTCGCTGGCCGCGCACTTTCCCACGCCCTGGGAGCCGGTCTACGCCTCGTCCAAGTGGGCCATCAATTGCTTTGTGCAGACCGTGCGCCGCCAGGTGTTCAAACACGGCATCCGCGTGGGCTCCATCTCGCCGGGCCCCGTCATCACCTCGCTGCTGGCCGACTGGCCTGCTGAAAAGCTGGAGGAGGCCAAAGCCAAGGGCAGCCTGCTGGAGGCCTCTGAAGTGGCCGATGTGGTGCTGTTCATGCTCACCCGCCCGCGGGGCATGACCATCCGCGACGTGGTGATGATGCCCACCCAGTTCGACCTTTGAGCGATCCCTGACCTTTCTCTTTTCTCACGACTGACCATGACTACGATTCTTCACCTCGGACTGGGCTCGTTCCACCGCGCGCACCAGGCCTTGTATGTGCACCAGCTGCGCCAGACGGGAGACACCCGCTGGTCCATCACCGGGGGCAATCTGCGCCCCGACATGCTCGACACCGTGGCCGCCTTGCAGGCACAGGGCGGCGCCTACACGCTGGAAACCATCACCCCCCAGGGTGAGCGCAGCTACACACGCATCGAGTCCATCCAGCGCGTCATTCCCTACCAGCCCGATCTGAAACCCCTGATCGCCGCAGGCGCCGAGCCCACGACGCGCATCATCTCGTTCACCGTGACCGAAGCCGGCTACTACCTGGACGCCAAACACCAACTCGACTGGGCCAGCTTTGCCGATCTGCGTGCCGACCTGGAGGCGGTGAAGGCGGGCCAGGCCGGGCGCACCATTTACGGCGGGCTGGTCAGCATCCTGCGTGCGCGCATGCAAGCCGGTGCCGGCCCGGTCACGCTGATGAACTGCGATAACCTGCGCCACAACGGAGACCGCGCGCGCGGGGGCCTGCTGCAGTTCATCGACGCCCTGGGCGATGCGGAACTCAAGGCCTGGGTCCAAGCCCACACCAGCAGCCCCAACGCCATGGTGGACCGCATCACCCCGCGCCCCACGCCCGACGTGGCCGAGCGCGTGAAAGCCGCCACGGGTTGGGACGACCGTGCCGCCCTGATGGGCGAGAGCTTCATCCAGTGGGTGATCGAAGACCACTTCATCGCCGGCCGGCCCGAATGGGAAAAGGTCGGTGTGGAGATGGTGGACTCGGTGGACGCGTACGAAGAGGCCAAGATTCGCCTGCTCAACGCCACCCACAGCTGCATTGCCTGGGCCGGCACCTTGGTGGGTTACCAGTACATCCACGAAGGCACCCACGACGCCGCCATCCGCCGCATGGCTTTTGATTACGTGACCGACGACACCATCCCCGTGCTGGACACGCCCGAGAAGCCCAGCCCGCTGGACCTGCGCAAATACCGCGACGTGGTGCTGGACCGCTTCGGCAACCCCGCCATTCAGGATACGAACCAGCGCGTGGCCATGGACGGTTACTCCAAGATTCCCGGCTTCATCGCCCCCACCATCCGCGAGCGCCTGGCACGCGGTGAGCCGATTGCCAGCGTGGCCATGCTGCCCGCGCTGTTTCTGGCTTACCTGCAGCGCTGGCACCGGGGCGAAATTGCCTATACCTACCAGGACCAGGCCATGGACCTCGCGGCCGCCCACGCCATCTGCGAGTCTGCCGACCCGGTGGCGGCGTTTGCAGCCGACCCGGTGCTGTGGGGCGCACTGGCCTCGCGCCCGCAGTTGGTCGATGCCCTGCGTGTGGCCCATGCACGGGTGCAGCTGTTTGTGCAAAACCACCTGGGCTGAATGCATGGGCCAATGCTGGTAATGTGATGTGTTGACGTTTTTCTGAGGAAAGTCGCCATGGCCGCACCCCATCCATCTACCGCACCACTGGGCAGCCCAGCCAGTCGCCGCCGTGCGCCCGAGCTGGAGGCGGACTACAACCGCAACCCCTCGCTGGGTTACGAGCCCACGGATGAAGTGGGCTTCATTCGCTGCCTGGGGCATGGCTACCCCACGCCGCTGGCGCGCTGGCACTGCCATGACGAGTACGAGCTGCACCTCATCACGGCCACCTCGGGCAAGGTGTTTGTGGGCGACTGGATTGGGCCGTTTGAGCCCGGCCAGTTGATCCTGTGTGGCCCGCGTTTGCCGCACAACTGGATTTCGCTCGATGTGCCCGAAGAGGGCGTGGACAAGCGTGATCTGGTGATCCAGTTCCGCCACGAACCGCTGGAGCAGGCTTGCCAGAGCATTCCCGAGCTGGCCGAGATGCTGCCTCTGCTGGAGCGGGCCCGCCACGGCATCGAGTTTTTTGGCCTGTCGGCCCAGGCCGAGGCGCACTGGCATGCGGTCAAGACCTCACGCGGTCTCAAGCGCCTGGCGGCGTTTTGTGAATTCATGACCGACCTGGCCCGCTGCACCGACTACCGTCTGCTCTCCAACGTGCAGATGCGCGGCGTGGAAAACGACGCCGAGCTGGACCAGATCAACACCATCGTCAACCGCATCACCGAGAACCCTTCGCACTCGCAGACCGCAGCCGAAGTGGCAGCCGAACTGGCCATGAGCGAAAGCCGCTTCTCGCGCTTCTTCCGCCGCGCCACGGGCAACACCTACACCGACTTTGTGAACCGCGTGCGAATCAACCGCGCCTGCCAGCTGCTGATGAGCTCGGACCGCTATGTGACCAACATTTGTTACGACGTCGGCTTCAACAACGTGGCCAACTTCAACCGCCGTTTTCTGGAGCTCAAGGGCATGACGCCCTCGGAGTTCCGCAAGCAGGCCGACAGCCGCTTTGGCGGCGCGCCCGCTCAGGTGGCCTGAGCGCGCGCCCCTTTGCGGTACTCATCGGGCGTGCTGCCCACCAGCCGCTTGAACATGGTGATGAAGGCCGAGGCGCTGCCATAACCCAGGTCCAGCGCAATCGTCTCCACTGTCTGCCCTGCCTCCAGGAGCGGCATGGCACGCACCACGCGCAGGCGCTGGCGCCATTCCGCCAGTGACATGCCCAGGTCGCGCTGGCAGCGTCGCGTGAGTGTGCGTTCGGTGGTGTGGGCGGCATGGGCCAGTTCGGGCAGCGAGCGGTTGTCGCCCGGGTTGGCCTCCAGCAGGCGCAGCACGGTGCCCAGCAGCGGGTCTTCCGACGTGGGCAGGTAGCTGCCTGCGCGGGGCGCGGCCACCAGTTGGTCCAGCAGCACCTGCAGCAGCCGTGTGTGCTGCAGCGTTGCATCCTGGCCGGGCGGCTGCTGGCGCAGGTGCTCCAGCAGGGCGCGCACCAGGGGGCTCACGGTCACGGCGCAAGGGGTTGCGGGCATCGCACGGCACAGCTGTGGGCCCACATACAGCGAGCAGTGGTGCGCCTCGTAGCGGTTCAGCCCCACGTGCTGGAGTTTGGGCGGCAGCCACACGCCGTACTGGGGCGGCGCCAGGTAGTGGTGGTCGGCCACCTTCACCTCCATCACCCCGCTGAAGGAATACACAAACTCGCCCCAGGCGTGCTGGTGCAGCGGGTAGATGCCCTCGGCCGGTGCCACCGCGCTGCGGAACATGATGGGCACGGGCAGGTTGGGGCTGGAGAGCGGCACTTCCAGCTTGGGTTTGAGGATGGGCATGGCGGGGGGGCGCGTGACGGTTGGCGGCTTCGGTGGATGGCTTGTCTAGTTTTCACTATATCAATGAAAGCCGTCACTTCAATAATCAGCGCATGGACACCCGAAAACCTCTCGATTCCCAAGCCATCGGCTGCATGTTGGTGCTGTGTGTGCTGTGGGCCCTGCAGCAAGTCGCACTCAAAGCCACGGCCGCCGACATTGCCCCCATCTTCCTGATTGCCTTGCGCTCCGGCGCAGCTGCGCTGCTGGTGGCGCTCTTGATGCTGGCGCGTGGGGAGAGCTGGGGCCTGCGCGATGGCCACTGGCGTGCCGGCCTGGTGGTGGGCGGCCTGTTTGGGCTGGAGTTTTTGCTGGTGGGCGAGGGCCTGCGCCATACCAGTGCCTCGCACATGGTGGTGTTTTTGTACACCGCACCCATTTTTGCCGCGCTGGGCTTGCACTGGCGTTTGCCCGCCGAACGCTTGGGGCCGGTGCAATGGCTGGGCATTGCGCTGGCGTTTGGTGGCATTTCCATCGCCTTCTTTGGCCGCAGCCAGCCCAGCGCAGCGGTGCCCGGCGATATGTTGTGGGGCGACTTCCTGGGTCTGCTGGCCGGCATGGCCTGGGGCGCCACCACGATGGTGGTGCGCTGCTCGCGCCTGTCCCGTGCACCGGCCACCCAAACGCTGTTGTACCAGCTGGTGTGCGCGTTTGTCTTGCTGCTGGTGGCTTCGTTGGCCACGGGCCAGGCCCACTTTGTGCCGGGGCCCCGGGTCTGGGGTGCCTTGGCGTTTCACACCCTGGTGGTGTCGTTTGCCAGCTTTCTGGTCTGGTTCTGGCTGCTGCGCCACTACCTCGCGTCGCGTTTGGGGGTGTTCTCGTTCATGACGCCGCTGTTCGGCATCGTGCTGGGCGCCTGGCTGCTGGACGAACCCATTGAGCTGAGTTTTGTGCTGGGTGCGGTGCCCGTGCTGCTTGGCATCGTGTTGGTCAGCGGGGGCGGCTGGCTGGGCCAGTGGCTGGCGCCACGGGCCAAAAAAACAGCTCCTGATTCGCTATGAAATCAGGAGCTGTTTGCGCAGTATCCACGGGCACCAGGTGCCTGTTTGATGCTTATTTCTTGAGTGCCTGGCGTTTGCTGCGGGCGCGGATGTTGAGGGCTTCCACCCCCAGCGAGAAGGCCATGGCGGCGTAGATGTAGCCCTTGGGGATTTCCTGGTCAAAGGCTTCGGCCGTCAGCGCCATGCCCACCATCACCAGGAAGGCCAGTGCCAGCACCTTGACCGAGGGGTGGCGGTCGACAAACTCGCCAATCGGCTTGGCGGCCACCAGCATTACGCCCACCGAGGCCACCACGGCGGCCACCATCACGCTGATCTGGTCCACCATGCCCACGGCGGTGATGACCGAGTCCAGCGAGAACACGATGTCGATGATGGCGATCTGGCCGATGATGGCCCAGAACAGCTTGGTGCCTGCGGCTTTGATGGCCACGCTGTCGGTGGCGGGCGGCGCATCTTGTTCACGCGCCTCCACTTCCACAAAAATCTCGTGCGAGGCCTTGTAGAGCAGGAACAGGCCACCCAGCAGCAGCACCATGTCGCGGCCGCTGAAGCCGTGGTTGGCCACGGTGAACAGGTCGTTGGTCAGGCCCATCACCCAGCTCAGCGAGAACAGCAGCAGGAGGCGCGAGACCATGGCAAAACCCAGGCCCAGGCGGCGCGCCTTGTCGCGCAGTTCGGGGGGCAGCCGGCCCACCAGGATGGAGATGAAGATGATGTTGTCAATGCCCAGCACAATCTCCAGCGCGGTCAGCATGCCGAAGGCGATCCACACATTGGGGTCGAGTAAAAAATCCATGGTCAGGTTCCCGGTTCGGTGGTTTAGTCAAAAATCTCGCTGAGCCACGACTTGGACTTGCGTTTGCCGTAAGCACTTTGGTGGCGGTAGTCGGAGTCGGCAAAGTCGGGGCGGCGTGGGGGCGGCTGCTGGATGGGTTGTACCACCGGCGGTGCGCTGGCGCTACGTTCAATCAGCTTGTCGAGCTCCCCGCGGTCCAGCCAGACGCCACGGCAGCTGGGGCAGTAGTCAATCTCTACCCCCTGGCGCTCGCTCATCACCAGGGTCACATCGGTGCATTGGGGGCACTTCATGGCGCGGTCCTTTTTCATTCGTTGGGCGGCGGATGGTAGGGCCGCAGGCCACTTTTCGTGAAATTTTCGCTGGCTCAACCCCTTGAACCACGGGGGCTTGTGGCGTGCCAACTGGTGCGGTGGCCGTTGGTCGGCCCCCAGTATCATGGCCCAACGCATACGGAGGTTCATGCCATGAAACGCAGGCAATGCTTGGCCGCAGGAGGGTTTGCAGCACTCTGGCTGGGCGGTGTGCGCGCCCAAGAGGCGCCCGCCAACCTGGCCGTGCTCAAGGCTGGCTATGCGCGCCGCATCAAGCGCCTGTTGGCGGCCGGGCAGCTGCCCTACATCGATGTGGAAAGCTCGTGCAACCCCGCCAAAGTGGATATGGCGGCCTTGGCGGCCGAGTTGGACCGGCTCCACATCGGTGCCATGGCGCTGTCGTCCGACATGGGCAGCAACCAGTTCGAGCGGGGGCTGCGGCGCGACAATTTTTCCCGCCAGACTACGGCGCAGTTTCCCGAACATTTCATCCCCGTGGGCAACGGCGGCCAGCCGCCCTTCACCACCGAGGTGGCCGAATCGTTTTTGCAGGCGCAAGAAGAGGCCGCCCGCGCGGGTGAATGGGCCTTGTTGGGCGAGTACGAATTCCGCCACTACCCGTCTCCGCGCCAGGTCAAACGTGGGGGTGACGACCGCGACGTGGACATCCCCCTCGACGGCCCGGTCGGTCACCGCCTGTTTGCCATCAGCGAGGCCACCGGGCTGTGTTTTCAGCTGCATTACGAGATTGAAGACACCCTGCTGCCCGCGCTGGAAAAGATGCTGCTGCAGTACCCCAAGGCCCGCGTGGTCTGGTGCCATGTGGGGCAAATCCGCTACCAGGAGCGCTCCACGCGCTACAGCCCGGTGTACTTGGACAGCTTGCTCAGCCGCTGCCCCAACCTCTACCTGGACACCGCCTTTGGCGATGCACGCTCGGTCTACCCCCTGAGCCGCCAACGGCATTCCCGTGTTTGGGCGGACGACGGAAAGCTCCAGCCCGCGTGGCGGGAGCTGATCGCTGCACGTGCCAACCGCTTCATGTCGGCATTGGACCTGGGGGGTGACCGCTTGGAACGCATCGGGGAGTACGACCAGAAGCATCGCTACTTCCTGAGCTGCTTGCCCGCCGAGGTGCGCCAGCAAGTGGCCTTTGGCACCGCGTGGCGGCTGATGTTTGGCGAAGACTTCGCCTGAAGCTCAGCGTTCGCCCTTGCGATAGGGCTTCATCAGCGCCTGCGGGTAGCTGGCCTTGCGCGCCACCAGCACCAGCGCCAGGATGGACAGCACATAGGGCAGCATCAGGTACAGCTGGTAGGGCAGTACCGAACCACCGCTTTGCTGCAGGCGCAGCTGGATAGCGTCGAAAAAGGCAAACAGTAGCGCGCCCAGCAGTGCCTTGCCGGGCCGCCACGAGGCAAACACCACCAGCGCCACACAAATCCAGCCACGGCCGTTGACCATGTTGAAGAAAAAGGCATTGAACGCCGACAGCGTGAGGAAGGAACCCGCAACCCCCATCAACGCCGATCCGGCCACGATGGCACCCGTGCGCACCCGCGCCACCGAGACGCCTTGGCCTTCGGCCGCCTGCGGGTTCTCGCCCACCATGCGCACCGACAGGCCCAGCGGCGTGCGGTACAACACATAGGCCAGCAGCGGCACCAGCAGCAGGGCCAGCAGCGTGAGCGGTGTTTGCTGCGCCAGCACGGGCAGGCCCAGCCAGTCCATCTCGGCAAACGGGGTGATGGTGGGCGGCGTGCTCACCTTGGAGAAACTCACACGGTAGCCGTAATAGCTGAGCGAGGTGGCCAGCAGCGTGATGCCCAGGCCCGACACATGCTGTGACAGGGCCAAGCCCACGGTGAGCCAGGCATGCAGCAAACCCAACGCGGCGCCAGTACCCGCCGCGACGGCAACCCCGGTCCATAGCGGCGCACCCGCGTACACCGTGAGCCAGCCGGTAAAGGCGCCCGCCACCATGATGCCCTCGATGCCCAGGTTCAAGACCCCGGCCCGCTCGCACAGCAGCACGCCCAGTGTGCCCAGGATCAGCGGCGTGGCAATGCGCAGCACGGCCACCCAGAACGAGAGGTTGGACAAGATGTCCAGTAGCTCCGTCATTTGAACTTCACCTTGTATTGCGTCAGCAGCGTCGCCACCAGCACCGAGATCAGCGACGTCGCCACGATCACATCGGCAATGTAGGTGGGCACCCCCACGGCGCGGCTCATGCTGTCGGCGCCCACCAGCACACCCGCCACAAACACACTGGCCGCCACCACGCCCAGCGGGTGCAGGCCGGCCAGCATGGCAATCACGATGCCGCTGTAGCCGTAGCCCGGTGACATGTCCAGCGTCAGGTAGCTGGTGCGTCCTGCCACCTCGATGGCACCCGCCAGCCCGGCCAGCGCGCCCGAGAGCATGGCCACCAGCACCACCGTACGTGTGACCGGCACCCCGGCAAAGGCCGCTGCGCGCGGGTTGGCGCCCACCGCACGAATATCAAACCCCAGCACCGTGTACTTGAGCAGCACCCACACCAGCACTGCCAGTGCGCAGGCGCCCAGCAGGCCGTTGTGCAGGCGCGTTTGTGCAATCAGCTTGCCCAGTTCCAGATCCGTCATCAGCGCCACGCTCTGCGGCCAGCCCATGGCGGTGGGGTCTTTCATGGGGCCGTCCAGCATCAACGACACCAGCAGCAGCACGATGAAATTCAGCAGCAGCGTGGTCACTACCTCGTCCACCCCCAGCCGCGCTTTCATCAGCGCCGGGCCCAGCAAGAGCAGCGCGCCTGCCAGCGCCGCGGCCAGCAGCATCAGCACAAACAGCAGCGCTGGCGGCAGGTCAAACCCGGTGCCGCCATGCAGGCCGCCCACAGCAACGGCCGCCAGCGCACCCACATACAACTGCCCCTCGGCGCCTATGTTGAACAGCCGTGCCCTGAAGGCCACGGCCGCGGCCAGCCCGGTCAGCATCAGCGGCACCGCGCGGGTGAGGGTTTCACTCATCGCAAACACCGAACCAAAGCCGCCCTGCAACAGCAGGCCATAGGTCTGCCCCACCGGTGCCCCGGCCCACAGCACCAGCAGCGCGCTGATCAAGAGCGTGAACAACACCGCGCCAACCGGCGCCAGCACCAGTGCGGCGGGAGAGGCGGTGTTGCGTTTGAGGAGTTGCATGGCCGCTTTAATGTTCTGCACCGGCCATGGCCAAGCCAATCGCTTCGCGCGTCCAGTCGTCGGCATTGCGCGCAACGCTGAGTTGGCCCGCGTGCATTACGGCCACACGGTCGCCCAGGGTCAGCACCTCGTCGAGGTCGTCCGAGATGAGCAGCACGGCCGCGCCTGCATCACGTGCGGCCAGCAGCTGGCTTTGCACGTAGCGCACCGCGCCAATGTCCAACCCCCAGGTGGGCTGGTGCGCCACGATGAGGGTGGGGGTGTGGCTTTGCGCCTGGCTGTCTGCGGCGTCGGGGTGCAGCAGGGCGCGGCCCAAAATCAGCTTTTGCATATTGCCGCCCGACAGCGCCCGCGCCGCACTGTTGGCGCCACCGCCCCGCACGTCAAACGCGGCGATCACGCGTTGGGCGTAGGCCTTGGCTGCTGCGCGGCGCACCCATCCCCAGGCGGAGAAGGCGGCTGTGCGCAGGCGCTCGGACATGGCGTTTTCCCACAGCGGCAAATCCCCCACCACCCCCACGGCATGCCGGTCTTCGGGGATGCGGGCGACGCCGCGTTTTACCAGCTCGGCGGGGCTGGCAGGCAGGGGCTGGCCCTGCAGCATTGCCTGGCCCGCTGTGGCCTGGCGTGTGCCGCACAGCAGTTCTGCCAGCGCCACCTGCCCGTTGCCAGACACACCGGCAATCGCCACCAGCTCACCCCGGCGCAGCTGCAGGTTCACGCCATGCAGCTTTTCGCGGCCGCTGCCGGTGCTCACGCCGTCCAGGCTGCACACCACCTCGCCCACACTGGGGCTGGGTTGGCGCACCGGTGCGTCAATGGCGTGGCCCACCATCCACTGGGCCAGCTGACTCTGCGTGGTGCCTTGGGCCGGAGCCTCGGCCACCAGCTTGCCGCCGCGCAGCACCGCCACGCGGTGCGACACACGCAGCACCTCGCCCAGCTTGTGGCTGATAAAAATGATGGACAAACCCTGCGCCACCATCTGCGCAAGCACGTCAAACAGGGCTTCGCTTTCCTGCGGCGTCAGCACCGCGGTGGGTTCATCCAGAATCAGAATGCGGGCGCCGCGGTACAGCGCCTTCAAGATTTCTACCCGCTGGCGCGCGCCTACCGACAGGCTGCCCACCAGGGCATCGGCATCCACCGCCAGGCCAAAACGCTGCGCTACCTCGCCCAGGCGCTGGCGCGCGGCGCTGCGGCGGGTGAAGGGCTGCCACCAGGGCTCGGAGCCCATCATCACGTTGTCCAGCACGCTCAGGTTGTCGGCCAGTGTGAAGTGCTGGTGCACCATGCCAATGCCGGCTGCCAGCGCAGCCTTGGGGTCACCGGCAGGCAGGGGCTGGCCAAAGGCGGTGATGTGACCGCTGTCGGCCACGTAATGCCCAAACAAAATCGACACCAGCGTGGACTTGCCCGCACCGTTCTCACCCAGCAGCGCCAGCACCTCGCCCGCACCCAGGTGCAGCGAGATGGCGTCGTTGGCCACCAGCGCCCCAAAGCGCTTGGTGATGCCAGAGAGAACGAGAACGGGGTCGCTCACGCAGAACTAACCGAGATGATTTTCCGCCGGGCCGCCCCAAGGGAAAACGCGCCCCCTCGGGGGGCAGCGCAGTACACGCAGTGACAAGCGTGGGGGCTCACGCTACTTCGAAGACTTGGGCTGGTTGTCATCCACCTTGACGGTGAAGCTGCCATCCACAATGGCTTTCTCTTTTGCCTTCATTTTGGCCACCACCTCGGCAGGCACCTTTTTCTCAAATGTGCCCAGCGGCGCCAGCGACGAGCCCTTGTACTTCATCATCGAGTACGGGCCGTAGTCTTCGGCGGTGAACTTGCCGTCCTTGATCAACTTGATGGCGCGGTCGGCCGAGGGCTCAAAGTGCCACAGGGCAGAGGCCACCACGGTGTCGGGGTACTGGGCCTGGGTGTTGATCACGTTGCCAATGGCCAGCTTGCCTTTTTCCTTGGCAGCGTCGCTCACGCCAAAACGCTCCGCGTACATCACGTCGGCACCCTTGTCGATCATGGCAAAGGCGGCTTCTTTGGCCTTGGGGGGGTCAAACCAGCTGTTGATGAAGCTCACGCTGAACTCCACCTTGGGGTTGACCTCTTTGGCGCCCGCCATGAAGGCGTTCATCAGGCGGTTCACCTCGGGGATGGGGAAGCCACCCACCATGCCAATCTTGTTGCTCTTGGTCATGCCGCCAGCCACCATGCCCGACAGGTAGGCCGGCTCCTGGATGTAGTTGTCGAGCACGCTGAAGTTGGGCGCTGCAGGCTTGCCGCTGGAGCCCATCAGGAAGGCGGTCTTGGGGAAGTCCTTGGCCACCTTGCGTGCGGCGGCTTCCACGGCAAAGGCCTCACCCACGACGAGCTGGCTGCCGCCGGTGGCGTATTCGCGCATCACACGCTCGTAGTCGGCATTGCTCACGTTCTCACTGGCCTTGTATTCGATCTCGCCACGCGCCTCCGCGGCCTTGAGCGCCTGGTGCAGGCGGCCGGCCCATTGCTGCTCGAAGGGCACGGTGTAGATGCCGGCGACTTTGAGTTTGGCCTGGGCCAGTGCCAGACCGGGGGCCAGGGTGGCGAGTGCGGCGGCAAGAGCCAACGCGCGGCGGCGGGAGGTGAGGTGCATCGACATAATTTCTCCAGGTAAAGAACGCTATGAAATTAGGAGCTGCTCGCGCAAATTCTGCGCAGCTTGGGAGTCAGTTTGACCTGCAAACCCCAAGCATTTTGTATGCCAATCCTTGGTGCTTGTGGCAACAAGGCGGGCAATATGCGCAGACGCGTGGTGCCAGAAAAAACCAAGCCAGCCTGCGATGTGCTCCCCGATGGCCTGGGTTTAACGAGCATAGCCGCGGCAGGGGGCACAAGTCCATAAAATCCTGCCATGACCCAAACCCCCACCATCGCCACGCACAGTGGCACCTTTCACGCCGACGACGTCTTTGGCGTGGGCATCCTGATGGGTGTGTTCCCATCGCACACCCTGATTCGTACCCGCAAGCAAGAGCTGATTGAAGCCGCTGACTACGTGGTCGACGTGGGCGGCACCTGGGACGCGGCCACCGGCCGCTTTGACCACCACCAGCGCGGCTTCGACGGCGCGCGCCCCGCGCACGAGGTCGATGGCGCCACCGTGCCCGGCGTGGGCTACGCCAGCGCGGGCTTGGTGTGGTCCGCCTTTGGCACGGCCTATGTGAAGGCCTGGGCCAGCGTTGCCGGCCACAGCCTGGACGACGCGGCCGTGGCCGAAATCGTGCGTTCCATCGACCACTCGCTGGTGCAGTACCTCGACATCGTGGACACCGGTCAGGGCGATGTGTCGCCCGGCATCTTTGGCCTCTCCAGCCTCATCGCCCAGCTCAACACCCATTGGCTGGAAGAACAGGGTCTGGACCACACCGCCAAGGCCGCACTGCTGGAAACCCGCTTTCGCGAAGCCATTGCCATCACCCGCAAGTTTCTGGACCACGCCATCAGCAAAAAGGTGGCGCAGCTGCGCGCCATGGATACCGTGCGCAATGCGCCGCGCCTGCTGGGTGGGCGCGTGCTGCACTTGCAAGAGGGCGGCATGCCCTGGACGCATGTGGTGGTGAACGAAATGCCCGAGGTGATGTTTGTCATCTACCCCGACTCTGATGGCAACCAGTACCAGATCAAGACCGTGCCGGTGGAGTCTGGCTCCTTCACGGCCCGCATGGACCTGCCCGATGCCTGGGCCGGCCTGCGCGATGGTGAGTTGGCGGCGGTGAACGGTGTGGCGGACAGCGTGTTTTGCCACCTGAACCTCTTCATCGGCGGCGCGCGCAGCTTTGAGGGTGCGGTGAAGATGGCCGAGCTGGCGCTGGCCGCCCGCACGGCGGTTGCCGCCTGATGGGGGCGCCCCCCAAACCTACCGCTCTGCACCAGGTCCGCGCGGCAGTGTTGGCCAATATGCGGCCGGGGCTGGTGCTGTGGAGCGGCCTGGTGCTGCTGCTGGTGGCCTACCTCTGGAGCCCCGCCGTGCAAAGCGGGCTCACGCAGTGGGGTGCGTTCAAGCAGGCCTGGGGCTACCCCGGCTCTTTCATCACCTACGCTGCCTTCGCAGTGTTGGTGCCCGAGCTGCTGGCCTGGGCCGTGCTGCGCCAGCCGGTGCCGCCCACGATCGTGCGCGACATGGCCTTTGCCGCGGTGGTGTTTGGGCTCATTGGCATTTCGGTGGATGTGCTGTATTCGGTGCAGGTGGCCTTGTTTGGCAGCGGCAACGATGCGGCCACCATCGTCAAGAAAATGCTGTTCGACCAGTTTGTTTACTCGCCGGTGTCCAACTTTCTTATGGTGGCCATCTTCCTCTGGAAGGACGAGGGCTTTCGCACCAGCACCCTGCGTTACTTTGCGTCGGGTGACTTTTGGAGCCGGCGCTACCTGCCGGTGATCATTGCCGTGTGGTGCGTGTGGGGTCCGGGCGTGCTGGTCATTTACTTCATGCCCACCGCGCTGCAGTTTCCCGTGGCCAGCCTGATCCTGAGCTTCTGGATTCTTATCTTCAAGTTCATGCGCAAGGCCTAGGTGCAAGGCTTATTGCGCCTAAAACAGGAGCTGCTCGCGCAATATCCACGGGCGTTAGAGGCTAATTTGGCATAAAAACACGCTGCTGCGCCACAAAGCCGTCAAAGGCCGCCAGCAGCGGCTGCCAGCGGGCGGTGTTGCCCTCTAGCTGCGCCAGCGCCGCGCAGGTGGCCTCCAGCGTAGACAACTGCCCCGGCGCGTGCGCCTTGCGGATGGCGTAGCGACTATCTGGCACCTCGTCCAACGCCAGGCGTGGCAGGCGCTGCAGCGCGGGGCTTTGGTGCAGCATCTTGCGGCTTTTGCGCCAGGTGGCGTCCAGCACCACCAGCCGCAGCCGCTGCAGATTGCCAAGCTGTGCAGTGTCCAGCGTTGCGGGCGCGGCGTGCCCTTCAAACGCAGTGGGCGGGTACAGCAACACGGTGGTCTTGTCATCCGGCATCAGCGCCTGCAGCGTGGCTTCGTCAAACGCCTCGCCCACCACCAGGCGGCTACCAGGCAGGCTCAGGTGCAGCAGGCGCGCGCTGTTCTTGGCGTGGTGCGCTTCCAGCGGGTGCTGCAGGATCAGCACCTCGCAGGCAGTGGCGGTGGGGGTGACGAAGCGGCAGATACAGGTAGCTTGCGGGCGCAAGCAGCCCGCGCAGACGGCGCGCGACATCACGCGCCCATATAGGCCTGCAGCCCTTGCAGCAGGGCATCAAACGTAACCTTGCAGCGCGGCGTGTTGCGCAGGTCTTCGTGCATGGTGAGCCAGGTCTCCAGGCCCAGCGTAAAGCTGTCGGGCAGCAGGTGCACCAGCTGCGGGTCGCGTGCGGCCAGCGCGTTTTGGCAAATGCCAATGCCGCAGCCCGCGCGAATCAGCGCCAGCTGGCCCACATCGCTGTCGGTGCGCAGCGCAAAGCTATCGCGCTGCCACTGCGTAAACCCCTTGCGCGCTGCGCGCACAAACGCGGTCTCTTCGTCAAAGCCAATCAGCGCGTGCTGCGCCAGTGCGTCCAGCGACTGGGGTGTGCCACGCCGCTCCAGGTAAGTGCGGTGCGCATGAAAACCCAGGTCCACCTGGCCCACACGCCGCGCAATCAGCTGCTCCTGTTTGGGCTGCGTCATGCGCACGGCAATGTCGGCTTCGCGTTGCAGCAGGTCTTGCACGCGGTTGCTCAGCACCAGCTCCACCTTCAGCTCGGGGTAGCTGGTTTGCAGCTGCGCCAAGATGGGCGGCAGCACTTCCACGCCCATTACCTCGCTGGCGGTGATGCGCACCGTGCCCTTGATGCCCGAGCCCTGGCTCTCGGCCGCACGCTTGAGGGCGGCGGCCGAGCTGTACATGGCCTGGGCAAAGGGGTGCAGCGCACGCGCGGCGTCGGTGGGCAGCAAGCCGGTTTGGGAGCGGGTGAACAGCGCCACGCCCAGGGCCTTCTCCAGCGCGTCAATGTGCCGGCCCACGGTGGGCTGGGCAATGCCCATGGCGCGGGCGGCGCCCGAGAGCGAGCCCTCTTCCAGCACGCCCAAATACGAGCGGTACAGCTCCCAGCCAATCTCGGTGTGGTTGTCGGTAGTCATACAGAAATGTATGGCGGCTGGCACATGTTGGTCAATTGCTTAATAGCCACCGCCCTTCCAAACTGCATCCCATCGCAACACGTTTTGAAGGAGTAGTGAGATGAGCAACAGCACAGCATCGGCAAACACGGCATTGGTACTGGGCGCCACGGGCGGCATTGGGGGCGAGGTCGCCCGGCAACTGGTGGCCGCGGGCTGGGCCGTGCGCGCCCTGCGCCGTGGCGCAGTGCAAGCCACTGGCAAGCAAGGCGGCATCGAATGGGTGCAGGGCGACGCCATGAACCGTGCCGACGTGCTGACCGCCGCACAGGGCTGCGCCGTCATCGTGCACGCCGTCAACCCACCGGGCTACCGCCGCTGGGCCGAGCTGGTGCTGCCCATGGTGGACAACACCATTGCCGCCGCGCAGGCCGTTGGCGCCACCATCGTGCTACCCGGCACGGTCTACAACTTCGGCCCCAACGCCTTCCCCACGTTGCGCGAAGACTCCCCGCAGGAGCCGCTCACCCGCAAGGGCGCTATCCGCGTGCAGATGGAGCAGCGCCTGCAAGCGGCCAGCCGCCAGGGCTGCCAGGTCATCGTGGTGCGCGCGGGCGATTTCTTTGGCCCCAAGCCCGGCAACAGCTGGTTCTCGCAAGGGCTCATCAAACCGGGCTTGCCCGTCAAAGTCATCAGCCTGCCTGGCGCGCCCGGCGTGGGCCACCAGTGGTCCTATCTGCCCGATGTGGCCCGCACCATGGTGGCGCTGGTGCATCGCCGCGAAGTGCTAGAGCCCTTTGCCGTCTTTCACATGCAAGGCCATTGGGACGCCGATGGCACGCAAATGGCCGCTGCCATAAGCCGCGTGGTCGTCAAGCGTGGTGGTGCCCAGCCCAAAGTCAGCGCCTTCCCCTGGTGGCTGATGGCCCTGATCGCACCGTTTGTGCCCACCATTCGCGAACTCCGCGAGATGCGTTACCTATGGAAGACACGGCTGACCATGGACAACACTAAGCTGCTGGCCACGCTGGGCCACGAGCCACACACGCCGCTGGACGAGGCGGTGGAAGCCGCGTTGGTGGGGATGGGCTGTTTGCCTGCACCAGCACATGTGCCAAACCCTGCCGCCATGGGGGTGGCGTAGCGCCAGCGGGCAGACAACAATGGGGGCCGCACTACCGCCAGCATTGCAGGGAGACCCCCATGGCAGCACCCGAGAAAGTCAAAGGCCCCGCGTCCTACTTCCCCTCCATCGAAAAGACCTATGGCCAGCCTATGGAGCATTGGTTTGACTTGGTGAAGCAACAGCAGGGCAAGAAGCACATGGAGATCGTGGCCTGGCTGAAGGCCGAGCACGGCATGGGCCACGGCCACGCCAATGCGGTGGTGGCGTACTGCCTGGCGGCGGTCAAAAAGTAGCGCACCGCGTCTGTCAGTCCTATTTAGCTGCGTTGGCAAAGGGGTTCAGCAGCGCAACGCCGACGAAGTTGGTGTTCAGCAAGTACATGGCTTTTACTGCGCCGCTTCAACGTTGCGGCGCTGTGCCTTTCCGCGGGGGGGAATGACCAGTTCGGTACGGCCCGCTCTGGACAGCAATAGCTGCTTCAAGGAAGGCAGGCATGACGCCTACGAAATCTCCGCGACTGTTGTGGATTTGGCGATGCAGTCTCAGAGATGCGACGAATTCCGCTTGAGACTGAGGCATCCCAAAGTACAGAGAGTTGAGTGACGTGGCGAGAGATTTACTACTAATTCAATAGCTGCTTGCGCAATGAATACGGGCGCTAGAGGTCGATTTCACTCATGGCGCCCGCGTGTCTGGCTTTAGTGCTGCTGGGCGGTCACGCCACGCCACCCCAGCCCGCTCCAACATCGCATGCAACAGCACATTGCACCCCGCGGTGATGTGCGCCGGCTTCGCATCCTCAATCCCGTTGTGGCGGATGCCGCCTTTGCAGGTGATGAAGGTCAGGCCACCCGGAACTGCCCCACTGTCTTCGCCAACGCAACGGCCTGTTGGCTGAGTGACTCTGCTGCGGCCAGAGCTTCCTCCACCAGTGCTGCGTTCTGCTGCGTGCCCTGGTCCATCTGCGAGATGGCCTGGTTCACCTGGGCGATACCGGCGCTTTGCTCGGCGCTGGCAGCGCTGATCTCGGCCACCATGGTGGTGACGTTCTTCACGCCGTCGACCACTTCGCGCATGGTGGAACCCGCTTGCTCTACCAGCTGGGTGCCCACGCCGACTTTGGCCACGGAGTCGTCGATCAGTCCCTTGATCTCCTTGGCAGCGGCTGCGCTGCGCCCGGCCAGGCTGCGCACTTCGCTGGCGACCACGGCAAATCCGCGGCCCTGCTCACCGGCACGCGCGGCTTCCACCGCGGCATTGAGCGCCAGGATGTTGGTCTGGAAGGCAATGCCATCGATGACGCTGATGATGTCCACAATCTTGCGGGAAGACTCGTCGATGGAGCCCATGGTGCCCACCACCTGTTGCACCACATCGCCGCCCCGCATGGCCATTTCTGATGCGGTTCGCGCCAGCTCGTCGGCCTGGCGTGCGTTCGCCGCGTTCTGTTGCACGGTGGAGGTGAGTTCTTCCATCGATGCTGCGGTTTCTTCCAGCGCACTGGCCTGCGACTCCGTGCGGGACGAGAGGTTGCTATTGCCGGCCGCAATCTCGGCCGAGGCGGTGTTGATGGAGTCGGTGCTGTCACGCACTTGCGTCACCAGGTGCGCCAGGTTGTCGCGCATGGCGCGGATGGCGTGCAGGATGCTCGTGGTATCGCCAGGCAGCGTGTGCACGTCCACGGCCAGGTTGCCTTCGGCGATCTGGGTCACTACCTCTGCCGCGTACTGTGGTTCGCCGCCCAGCTGCTTCACCAGCGTGCGCAGCATGTGCCAGGCCATCACGGCCATGATGAGCATCAGCACCGCGCCGATGGACAGCAGAATGACTGTATTGCGCAAGAAGGCCTGCTCAATATCGTCCACGTAGTCACCAAAGCCGATGATCCAGTCCCAGGGTTCGAACTTGATGACGGCGTAGAGCTTGTCCACAGGCTCCTTGGCGCCGGGGCGGGTGCCGGGCGCCGTGACGGTGCCTATGGTCTTGCCCGCCAGCGCAGCGCGGTAGCGCACGCCGGCTTCCTTGCCGCCCTTTTCATCGACGATGCCGATGCGTTTGGGGTTGGGGTGCACGTAGTTCACATCGTCGGTGAAGCCGCGCACGAAGAAGTATTTGTCCTTGTCGACAAAGCTGCCGATATTGCGTTTGGCTTCCTTCTGTGCGTCTTCGCGCGAAAGTGCACCGCTCTTTTCCTGCTCATGGGCCTTTTGCGCAGCAGCGTGGGCCAGCAACACCAGGTTGGACAGCTGCGCGGTCCGCTCGTTCATCATCGAGCGGTGAAGCGTGGTCAGCGCCACGGCCGAAAGTACAACCAATCCCAGCAGTGTGGCCGCACACAGCCAGAGGATTCGGGTCTTGAGTTTCATGGGGAATCCTTCTTGGAAATCTAGGGCAAAGAGTCTCCAAACGATACACGGACTTCCCAAGTGCCCAAGCCCTTTATGGCGTATCTGCGATAAAAAAACCCATGCAGGTTTCCAAGCCTGATGGGTTCAAGAAGGTGGCCATAGGGCCGCTCTGTGGCAGTCTTAGGTGCCAGCCCGCTCCAACATCGCATGCAACAACACATTGCACCCCGCGGTGATGTGCTCCGGCTTCGCGTCTTCAATCTCGTTGTGGCTGATACCGTCCTTGCAGGGGATGAAGATCATGCCGGCGGGGGCCAGCTTGGCCATGTAGACGGCGTCGTGGCCAGCGCCTGAGACGGCGGGCATGTTGGAGTAGCCCAGTTTCTTGGCGGCGCGGCCCACGGCGTCCACGCAGTTCTCGTGGAACGCAATCGCGTTGTAGCTGGACACCATTTCGATCTTCACGTCCACGCCGTGCTCCTGGCCCACCTTGGCGGCGAAGGCTTTCACCTCGTCGGCCATTTGGTCCACCAGCGCATCGGTGCTGTTGCGCAGGTCGATGCTGAACTTCACCCGGCCGGGGATCACGTTGCGGCTGTTGGGGAACACTTGCACCATGCCCACGGTGCCGCGGCCATGCGGCGGGTGGCGGTGGGCGGCAGCCACCACGTCTTGCATGATGCGGGTGGCGGCCAGCATCGCGTCCTTGCGCAGCGCCATGGGCGTGGGGCCGGCGTGGGCTTCCATGCCGGTCACGGTGCAGTCAAACCAGCGGATGCCCAGCACGCCGCTGACCACGCCGATGGTCACGTCGTTGTCTTCCAGCACCGGGCCTTGTTCGATATGCGTTTCAAAGTACGCGCCAATCGGGTGGTCGCCGGGCTCTTGCGTGCCGATGTAGCCGATGCGTTCGAGCTCGCCCTTGACGCTCTTGCCTTCGGTATCCGTTGCCGCATACGCATGCTCCAGCGTGAAGGCCTTGGCGAACACGCCCGAGCCCATCATCACGGGCACAAAACGCGAGCCTTCTTCGTTGGTCCAGAAGGCCACTTCGATGGGGGCTTCGGTCTCGATCCCCAAGTCATTCAACGTGCGCACCACTTCAATGCCGGCCAGCACGCCGTAGTTGCCGTCGAACTTGCCGCCGGTGGGTTGGGTGTCGATGTGGCTGCCGGTCATGATGGGCGGCAGGCTGTTGTTGCGGCCGGCGCGGCGCATGAAGCCGTTGCCGATCTTGTCGATGGTGATGGTCATGCCCGCGTCCTTGGCCCAGCCCAGCACCAGGTCGCGGCCCTGCTTGTCCAGGTCGGTCAGTGTCAAGCGGCACACACCACCCTTGGGCGTGGCGCCAATCTGCGCCAGCTCCATGAGCGAAGCCCAGAGGCGATCGCCGTTGATGCGGACCTTGTCAATGTCGATAGCGGTTGCGGTAGTCATGCTGAATTCCTTCCAAAACAAATAGCGCTACATGTCGCGGGTATGCGGAGTGTCGGGCGGCGATTTCTGCGCGTTTGGCAGTATGAGCCGCCCGGCATTCCGCATACCCGCAGGTACAAATGGTCAGCGTTTGACGGCCGTGGGAGCCAGCGTGTCGGCACGCAGCTTGTTGGCGGCAAAGTTGTCGCTGAAGGCGGGGCGCTTGATGTAGCGGCCCTTGCCTTGCACGGCGCGCAGGTCGCCCTGCACATAGACCAGCTCGCCCTGGCTCACGGTGTGGCTGGGGATGCCTTTGACGGTGCGGCCTTCAAAGATGTTGAAGTCACCCTTGCTGAACTGGGTTTTGACCGAAATCGTCTTGGTAGCTGCGGGATCCCACACCACCAGGTCGGCATCGGCGCCCACGGACACGCTGCCCTTTTGTGGGTAGATGTTGAACAGTTTGGCGGTGTTGGCCGAGGTGACGGCCACAAACTCGCTGGGCGTCAGGCGGCCGGTGTTCACACCTTCGTCCCAGATCACGGCCAGGCGCTCTTCCACGCCGCCGCAGCCGTTGGGGATCTTGCTGAAGTCGTCTTTGCCCGCGGCCTTTTGCGCGGCGCAGAAGGTGCAGTGGTCGGTGGCGGTGGTGTGCAGGTTGCCGCTTTGCAGGCCGCGCCACAAGAATTCGCTGTTGCCCTTGGGGCGGAAGGGCGGGCTCATCACGTGGGCCGCGGCGGTGGCAAAGTCCGGGTGGCGGTAAACGCTGTCGTCCAGCACCAGGTGGCCGGCCAGCACTTCGCCGTACACACGCTGGCCGCGTGCGCGTGCGCGGGCAATGGCTTCAGCCGCTTCCACGCAGCTCACGTGCACCACGTAGATGGGCACGTTCAGCACATCGGCAATGGCGATGGCGCGGTTGGCGGCTTCGGCTTCCACCATGGGCGGGCGCGAGAGCGGGTGGCCCTCGGGTCCTTTGATGCCCATCTCGGCCACGGTTTTTTGCAGCAGGTAGACCAGCTCGCCGTTCTCGGCGTGCACGGTGGGCATGGCGCCCAGTTCCAGCGAACGCTTGAAGCTGTTCACCAGGGTTTCGTCGTCGCACATGATGGCGTTTTTGTAGGCCATGAAGTGCTTGAAGCTGTTCACGCCTTCTTGCTGCACCAGCGTGCCCATGTCGCGCTTCACGGTCTCGTCCCACCACGTAATGGCCACGTGGAAGGAGTAATCCGACGCCGACTTCTCGGCCCAGCCGCGCCATTTTTTGTAGGCGTCCAGGATGTTCTCTTTGGGGTCGGGGATGACGAAGTCGATGATGGTGGTGTTGCCACCGGCCAGGCCGGCTGCGGTGCCGGTGTAGAAGTCGTCCATGGTGACGGTGCCCATGAAGGGCAGCTGCATGTGGGTGTGCGGGTCAATGCCGCCGGGCATCACATACTGGCCGCCCGCGTCCACCGTGGTGGCACCAGCCGGGGCCGTGAGGTTCTCGCCCACGGCCACGATCTTGCCGTCCTGGGTAATCACGTCGGCCTTGAAGGCGCGGTCGGCGTTGACCACCGTACCGCCACGGATAAACAGAGTGCTCATATTTGCTCCTAAATTAATAGCTGTTCGCGCAATGAAACAGGGGGCTAGAGGCCATTTTGATGCCTAAATGCCGCCCTATCAAGTCCGTTCAGGCACTGGCCCGCATGGGGTTGTTGGGGTGGGTGGTCCAGTCGGCGTGCACCGGGCTCACGGGTTTGCCGGTGCGCTGGTCCACTTCGCCCACGGGCACATCGCGCATGCTGATGGTGTTGGGCACGGGGCACACGGTCACGCACAGGTTGCAGCCCACGCATTCGTCTTCCTTCACCTCAAAGTGGCGCTTGCCGTCTTTCATGAAGGTGATGGCCTGGTGGCTGGTGTCTTCGCAGGCAATGTGGCAGCGGCCGCACTGGATGCAGCTGTCCTGGTTGATGACGGCCTTGCTCACGTGGTTGAGGTTCAGGTAGCGCCAGTCGCTCACAGTCGGCACGGCCTTGCCCACGATCTGGTCCACGCTGGTGAATCCCATTTCGTCCATGTAGGTGGACAAACCGCTTTCCATTTCCTGCACGATCTTGAAGCCGTAGACCATGGCGGCGGTGCACACCTGCACGGTGCCCGAGCCCAGCGCGATGAAGTCCAGCGCGTCGCGCCAGTTGCCGATGCCGCCAATGCCGCTGATGGGCAGGCCGGCGGTGGCGGGGTCACGGGCAATCTCGGCCACCATGTTCAGCGCAATCGGCTTGACGGCCGGGCCGCAGTAGCCACCGTGGCTGCCCTTGCCGCCCGTGCTGGGCGACATGGTCAGCGTGTAGGGGTCCACACCCATGATGGAGTTGATGGTGTTGATGAGCGACACCGCATCGGCGCCGCCCTTTTTGGCGGCCTGGGCGGGCTTGCGGATGTCGGTGATGTTGGGCGTGAGTTTCACGATCACGGGCAGCTTGCTGTACTGCTTGCACCACTCGGTCACCATCTGGATGTACTCGGGCACCTGGCCTACGGCGGCGCCCATGCCGCGCTCGCTCATGCCGTGGGGGCAGCCAAAATTCAGCTCGATGCCGTCCGCACCGGTGTCTTCCACACGCGGCAGGATGGCTTTCCAGCTTTTCTCTTCGCAGGGCACCATCAGCGAAACGATCATGGCGCGGTCTTGCCAGTTGCGCTTGACCTCGGTGATCTCTTTCAGGTTGAGTTCCAGGTCGCGGTCGGTGATGAGCTCGATGTTGTTGAAGCCCATGAGGCGGCGGTCGGGCGACAGCAGCGCGCCGTAGCGCGGGCCGTTGACGTTGACCACGGGGGGGCCGGCTTCGCCCAGCGTTTTCCAGACCACGCCGCCCCAGCCGGCTTCAAACGCGCGGTTGACGTTGTAGGCCTTGTCGGTGGGCGGGGCAGAGGCAAGCCAGAAGGGGTTGGGGCTTTTGATGCCGACGAAATTGGTTGCGAGATTGGCCATGGTGTGACTCCGGTGTTCTTGAGGTTGTGAGGTCGTGATGTCTCGTGACGGAGGGGCCGATCAGGCCTTGAGGTACGCGTGGATGGCTTTGGCAGCCAGCTTGCCGTGTTCCACGGCCTCCACGGTCAGGTCCAGCCCACCAGCACGGCAGTCGCCGCCCGCCCACACGCCCTTGAGGTTGGTGCTGCCCTCGGCATCGGTGGCAATTTTTCCGCCCGAGAGCGTCAGGCCTGCCTCGGCCAACACGGGGTTGCCCAGCTTCTGGCCAATGGCCTTGAGCACGGTGTCGGCCGCCAGGGTGGTGGTTTCACCAGTGGGGGCGAGCTTGCCGTCCACCATCGCCTGGTGTGCAAAGGTGATGCCACTCACATGGCCGCTGTGGCCCAGCACCTCCACGGGCGCCAGCCAGTGGTGGATGGTCACGCCGTTGGTTTGCGCCCATTCCTGCTCGGCGGTCGATGCTGACAGGCTCTCGGGCCCGCGGCGGTAGACCATGTGCACTTCTTCTGCGCCCAGTAGCTTGCTTTGTACGGCGGCGTCCACCGCCGTCATGCCGCCACCAATCACCACCACGCGGCGGCCCACGGGCAGGGTGGACAGGTCTTCGGTCTGGCGCAGGGTGGCAATAAATTCCACCGCGTCTTGCATGCCTTGCAGGGTTTCGCCCACCACACCCAGTTGCTGGGTGGTGGCCAGGCCCATGCCCAAAAAGACGGCGGCGTAGTCTTTGCGCAGCGTCTCCAGTTGGGCCACGGTTTCCAGCTTCCAGTTGTTCTGGATGGTGATGCCGCCAATGTCCAGCAGCCATTGCACTTCGCGCTGGGCAAAGTCGCCGGGGGTTTTGTAGCTGGCCAAGCCGTATTCGTTCAGGCCGCCAGCCTTGGGTTTGGCGTCAAACACCACCACATCGTGGCCTTCGCGGGCCAGCGTGTAGGCACAGGCCAAACCGGCGGGGCCAGCGCCCACCACGGCTACTTTTTTGCCGGTGGCGGGGGCGCGGGTAAAGATTTGCGGCTTGTCGCTTTCCATCAGGGCGTCCACCGCGTGGCGCTGCAGGCGGCCAATGGCGACCGGGCGGTCTTCCTGGGTGTTGCGCACGCAGACGGCTTCGCACAGGTTTTCGGTGGGGCAGACACGGGCGCACATGCCGCCTAGCGGGTTGCTCTCCAGAATGGCCTTGGCCGAGCCGCGCAGGTTGCCATCGGCAATGCGCTTGATGAAGGACGGCACGTCAATGCTTGTGGGGCAGGCCGTGGCGCAGGGCGCGTCATAACAGTAGAGGCAGCGCTCGGCCTCCAGCAGGGCTTGCGATTCGGTGAAGCGCGGGGTGGCGTCGGCAAACCGTTTGGCGTATTCCTCGCTGGCGAGGCGGCCTGCACGAACGTCGGCGGGAGAGGATGAGGGGGTAGACACGCTGGCAACTCCTTTAAAAACTGACCGTTTGGTCAAGTCATGAGTTGCATGCTAGCAATCCACGTGCCACGCTGTAACTAGGGGTTTGCCCGCAAGCCCTGGCACCTGGGCTTGCGGGTCGCAGGCGGTTCAGCCCAGAAAGTCAACCACGGCGTGCGCCACCAGCGCATCACGCAGCAGGCGGGTGTGGCCCAGGCCATCGGTGGCCAGCAGCCGGGCACCCGGAATGGTGTCGGCAAACGCGGTGCCGTCGGCAAAGGGGTTGATGCGGTCGCCCCGGTCATGCACCACCAGCGTGGGCTGGGTGATGCGCGGGCCGCTGGCGTGGGGTTCAAACTGGGCCATGACGATGCCCTCGCGCGCCTCAATGCGGCGCTGCAGGGCGGCCCGCATGGGCTCGTGCAGGCCAAACACCTGGGCAAACAGGCGCGTGTATTCGCGTGGTGAGGCAGGCGGCGCCAACAGCACCAGACGCTGTGTGGGCAGGCCTCGGGCCGCTGCAAAAGCCAGGCCGTTGGCCGCCAGCGAATGCGCCACCACGCCCTGTACGGTGTGGCCTTGCTGGGTCAGCCGGGCCAGTGTGTATTCAATGGCGCGGGCAAATTGCGGCAGGTTGCTGACCCGGCCCGCGTTCTTGCCGTGGGCGGGCAAATCCAGCAGCACCGGGCGCAGGCCCTGGACGATCAGCGCCTGGGCCAGCGGCAGCATCTGGCCCGCGTGGCCGCCCCAGCCATGCACCAACAGCACGCAGGCGCCCTCGGCTGGTGCGCTCTTCTCCGGTGCGGCCGGGTGGCGTAACGGGTGGTGGAGGGTCAGACTGGCATCCTCAAACGCCCACCGCTCCTGGGTCCAGTGGCTGGGCCAGGGGCGATCGCGGCGCAGCCAGCGCGGGGGCAGTGGCGTGCCAAACAGGCGGTAGGCCAGGCGCAAGCCCAGTGCTGGCCAGAGTCGCTGGGTGGCGCCCAGCGTCAGGCGCAACACGCGGGTGGCGGGGTTGCTGGCATAAAAGTCAGAGGTGGCTTGCAGGGCGGTCGTGGTCATGGTGGGCTCCATTCGGTGTCAGTAGTGAATCCAGTCCGCATTGCTGCGGGGCAATCCGTCCCATAGCCGACACAGGCGCAGGCCCAGATACAGCACAGCAGCCGGAACCGCAATCAACAGGGCAAAGATCAGCATGGCGTTTCCTTTCTTCGCACAGTCGTGCGAAATTTACTCGAGCCTATAAAACAGGAGGACATGGCGAAACCTTCAGGTGCGGTAGCTGGCCAGCATGCGCTGCCAGGTGGCCTGGGCGTGCTGGGCGGCATGGGTGTCACGCAGAAAGCGCGCATCGTGCAGCAGGGCCATGGCCATGCCGTTGAGCTCGGCCACCAGTTGGCCGGGGTCGGTGTCGGGGCGCAGGTGGCCGGCGTCCATGGCCTGCAGCACCGTGCGGCGCAGTGCGGCGCGCCAGCGGGTCACTTCCTGGAACAGCAGGTCGCGCAGCTCACCTTCGCGGTCGTCCAGCTCAAAGGCGCCTGCCGTATACAGGCAGCCGGTGTGCACTTCCACATCGCGCATGCGCACAATCCAGCGCTGCACGATGCCGTCCAACCGCGGCAGGCCCTTGGGGGCCTGCATGGCGGGCACAAACACATCGGCCAAAAAGCGGCGGCCGTATTCTTCGATCACGGCCTTTTGCAGCGCCTCACGCGAACCCACGCGGGAGAACACGCCGCTCTTGGACAGGCCGGCACGGTCCGCCACCACTTGCAGATTGATGGCCTCCAGGCCTTCGTCGGCAGCCAGGTGCAGCGCCGCATCCACGATGGCAGCACGGGTCAGTTCACTTTTATGGGTTTTGGCATCCATGGCGCAAATTTAGCACAATCGTGCGAAATTGCAAATCGCCCGATGGAAAATGCCCTGACTAGTCTTGGCTCGCCTGTTGCAGCCAGGTACTGAAGTTCTGCACGACGGGCTTGTCGTCGGCACCTTCAGGCAGTACCAGGTAGTAGTGGCGTGCGCCCGCCAGCGGTGCTGGGTGGGCCAGCACCAGTTCGCCCCGTGCCAGCTCCGCCTCGATCAGCAGGCGCGGCACCAGCGCCACACCCATGCCCTGGGTGGCGGCGGCCGTGGTCATGGAGAACTGCTCGTAACGTGGGCCCGACAGGGCCAGCGGTGCCTCCACCCCTTGCGCGGCAAACCAGGCCTGCCAGCTGTCCGGCCGGGTGCTTTGCTGCAGCAGCGGCAGGTCGGCCAGTGCGCGGGCGCTCAGGCCCTCGCGGCCGGGCAGCAGCGTGGGGCTGCAAACGGCGACCACTTCCTCGGCCATCAGCGGCACGGCGTGGGTGCCGGCCCAGTGCTGCACCTGGGCTTCGGTGCCGGCAAAGATGGCGGCGTCAAACGGCGTGTCGGCAAACAGGAAGGGGCGGGTGCGGGTCTCGATGTGCACGGTGGTGTCCGGGTGCCGGGCGTTGAAGGCCTGCAGGCGCGGGATGAGCCAGCGTGTGGCAAAGGTGGGCACGCTGGCCAATTGCACCGTGCCGCCGCGTCCCTGGGTGGACATCAGGTCCAGCGTGTCCTGCTCCAGTCCGCGCAGGCGCAGCGCTACCTGTTGGGCGTAGCGTGCGCCGGCGGTAGTGAGCGCCACGCCATGGCGCGTGCGGCGAAACAGTGGTGTGCCCACCAGGTCTTCGAGTGCGGTGATCTGGCGGGAGACGGCGCTTTGGGTGAGCGCCAGCTCGTGTGCAGCGCGGGTGAAACTTTCGTGGCGGGCTGCGGCGTCGAAACACAGCAGGGCCTGGGTGGCGGGGATTTTGCGGCGCATGGGAATGTCAGGGGGTGTGGGGTGGCACAGCGGCCATGTCTCGCACGTGGTGGTTAGCTGCGCGGGCGGCGTTCAGGCGCGCGTCGTCCAGGGTGGCCATCAGCAGCGTGGCCCGTCGGTCCGCCTGCGCCAAGGTCTGGCCATCAGGGGCGGCCAGCAGGCTCAGGCCGCCGTAGTGCACATCGCCCTCGGCGCCCACGTAATTGGCGTAGGCCACATACAGTTGGTTCTCGTAGGCACGTACAGGCACCAGAGCCTGGGCCACAAAGTCGTACGCCGGCATATTGGCCGTGGGCACCACGATCAGGTCGGCCCCGGCCAGCGCCAAGCGGCGCGTCGCCTCGGGAAACTCCACGTCGTAACAAATCAGCAGGCCAATGGTCCAGCCCTGCAGTGTGAAGGTGGCGGCACTGGGCGCGCCCGCTGCAAACTGCTGGCGGTCCAGGTCACCAAACAGATAGGTCTTGCGGTAGTTCAGGCAGCGCTGGCCTTGCGCGCTGATCCACTGTGCGGCGTTGAACACCGTGCCGCTGGCATCCCGCTCCGGGTAGCCGTAGACAACCGCCACGCCATGGCGCTGCGCGATGGCAACCACAGCCTGGGCCCAGGCGCCGTCGGCGGGTTGGGCCAGTTGTTGCACGGCTGCCGCACCAATGGCGTAGCCGCTGACAAACATCTCCGGGCACACCAGCACCTGTGCGCCGGCTGCCGCGGCCTGCTGCGCGGCTTGTTCTAGCCGTTGCAGGTTGCCCGCCACATCCAGCGGTGCGGGCGCGCATTGCAGCAGGGCCAGGGTCAAGGGGCTGCGCATGGGGTTCAGTCGGGCAGGGCCATGGGGCCTAGCGTGGCAAACACATCGCCGGGGCCGGGGTTACTGGCAGGGGTGTGGCCACCCAGGTGGTGGACGATGCCCCACACGGCGTTGAGCGAGGTCTGCACTGCACCCTCTGCCCAGGCGGGTGTCCACGACACGTCGTCGCCCGCAATGAACAGGCCTTTGTGTTCGGCGGGAAACGTGTCCTGCATAAAGTGCGCATACATGCGCTGGTTGTAGCGGTAGTGGCCGGGAAGGGCACCCTTGAAGGCACCCAGAAAGTAGGGGTCGGCCTCCCACGACACACAAATGGGGTCGCCAATGATGTGGCTCGCAATGTCCACCTTGGGATAGATCTTCTTGAGCGCCTGTAAGGCGAGCTTCACGCGCTTTTCGGGCGACTGCGGCAGCATCTTGAGTGCATCACCCATCCAGGCATAGGACAGGCAGATCACCGCTGGCTGGTCCGGCCCGTTGTCAAACAGGTAGGTGCCGCGCGTCAGCCGGTCGGTCAGCGTCATGCTCATCACATCGCGGCCAGTCTCGGGGTCTTTGTCTTTCCAGAACGGGCGGTCCACCATCACAAAGGTTTTGCTGGACTGCATGTAGCGCGTGCGGTCCAGCGCCATCCACATCTTTTGCGAGAACAGCGATTCTTCGACCGCAATTTGTGTGGTCAGCAGCCAGCTCTGGCAGGTGGTCAGCACCGCGCTGTAGGGGCGCGTGTCGCCCCAGCAGTCGGTCACGGCCAGGCGTCCATCGGCGGCGCGCGCGATGGACGCTACACCGGCGCGTGTGGCGCCAGCGTGCAGGCTTTGCAGCGTGGTGCCCTGGGGCCAATGCACGGGCTGCGCAGGTGCGTGGCGCCACAGCCCGTGTGGCACCTGGTCGGCCCCGCCGACAATGAGGCGCTGTTCGTCATCGCAGTTTGTCAACACCACGCGCAAGATTTCGAGCATGGAGTTGGGAAAGTCCGAGTCCCAACCCCCCGTGCCAAAGCCCACCTGGCCAAAGATCTCGCGGTGGCGGAACGACAGCTTGGAGAACGCCTGGGAGCTGGCAATGAAGTCGTAAAACGTGCGGTCGTCCCACAGCGGCACCAGCGTGTTCCACAGGCGTTTGAGCGTGGGCACATCGCGCGTGCGAATGGCGTCTTGCATGTCGGTAAAGCGCGCTTCGTCTTCCAGCGCCTGGGCCCAGGCCTCGGCCACCTCGCGGAACACGGCGGGCAGGTCGGCCAGCGACTGCGCGTAGTGCGTCTCGCCCTCCAAATCAATCACCGTGCTGCCCGAGGCGGGCGTCAGCGGGTTGGGGAAAGGGCGCGTTTGCAGGCCCAGTTGATTCACGTAGTGGTAAAACGCCGTGCCCGACACGGGGAAGCGCATGCCGCCCAGCTCGGCCACGGTGGCTTGGGTGCCTTCAAACACTTGCGAGCGCAGGCGGCCGCCCATTTTGGAGGCCTCGTAAATGACGGGCTTGAGGCCCAGTTTCATGAGCTCATAGGCCGCCACCATGCCCGCCATGCCAGCGCCCACAATGGCCACCTCTTCGCCCAGGCGATGGGCGGGCAAGGTGCCCAGGCCTGCAGGGTGGGCAATCCAGTCGTCAAACGCGAAGGGAAAGTCGGGCCCGAAAATGGTCACCGGCGGACGCACGGCGGACGCGGTGGTGGATGTGGTGTTGCCCATGGCAAGAAGCCCCCAAACAAAAACACACTATGGCATAGGCATGCGTGAATCGCAAGATTAACCAGATGCATGCCAACGACTGTTGTGCATGTTACGGATTAAAAGTGCGTAAAACGCATATATGGGTGCAAAAACCTTGATTGTGCGAACCCGGCCTGCGGGCTACCATAGCGTCCTCGATCACCGCCTGGAGCCCCCGCATGCCGCACGCCGCCTTCAACTGGCAAGACCCTTTTCTGCTGGACAGCCAGCTCAGCGACGACGAACGCATGGTGCGGGACGCTGCGGCGGCCTACTGCCAGGACAAGCTGCTGCCGCGCGTGACCCAGGCCTTCCGCGACGGCAGCACGGATCCCGCGATCTTTCGCGAGATGGGCGCCTTGGGTTTGCTGGGCCCGACGATTCCCGAGCAGTACGGTGGCCCGGGCCTGAACTACGTGGCCTACGGCCTGATTGCGCGCGAAGTGGAGCGCGTAGACAGCGGCTACCGCAGCATGATGAGTGTGCAGAGCAGCCTGGTGATGGTGCCCATTTTTGAATTTGGGACCGAGGCACAAAAACAAAAGTACCTGCCCAAGCTGGCTACCGGTGAATTCATTGGCTGTTTTGGCCTGACCGAACCCGACCATGGCTCCGACCCTGGCAGCATGGCCACACGCGCCCACAAGGTGGCGGGTGGCTACAAACTCAGCGGCAGCAAGATGTGGATCAGCAACAGCCCCATCGCCGATGTGTTTGTGGTCTGGGCCAAGGAAGTGAGCGAAGGTGGCAAGGTCGGCCCCATCCGCGGCTTTGTGCTGGAGAAGGGCATGCCTGGCCTCTCAGCCCCCGCCATCCACGGCAAGGTGGGCTTGCGCGCGAGCATTACCGGCGAGATCGTCATGGACGGCGTGTTCTGCCCTGAAGACAACGCCTTCCCCGAAGTACAAGGCCTCAAAGGCCCGTTTACCTGTTTGAACAGCGCCCGTTACGGCATCGCCTGGGGTGCGCTGGGCGCGGCCGAGGACTGCTGGCTGCGCTCGCGCCAGTACACGCTGGACCGCAAACAGTTTGGTCGCCCGCTGGCCGCCAACCAGCTCATCCAGAAAAAGCTGGCCGACATGCAAGCCGAAATTGCACTGGGCCTGCAGGGCTGTCTGCGCCTGGGGCGCATGAAAGACGAAGGCACGGCGTCGGTGGAGATCACCTCCATCCTCAAGCGCAACAGCTGCGGCAAGGCGCTGGACATTGCCCGCCTGGCGCGCGACATGATGGGCGGCAACGGCATCAGCGACGAGTTTGGTGTGGCCCGCCATTTGGTGAACCTGGAGGTGGTGAACACCTACGAGGGCACGCACGACATCCACGCGCTGATTTTGGGCCGGGCGCAAACCGGTATTGCTGCCTTTGCCAACTGAGGCGGGCCTGCCTTGGCGCAGGCGCTTCGCATAAACTCGGTGGGGTATATGCCTTCCCCTTCCGATCTCCCCCTCGTCGCGTCCGAGCCAGTCACCCTGATCGATGTGGCCCGTGCGGCAGGGGTGTCAGCCAGTACGGTATCGCGCATCCTGAACGGCACCGCCAAGGTGGCGCCTGAAAAGCGCGAGGCGGTGGAAGCGGCCATCCGTCGCCTCAACTTCAAACCCAATTTGTTTGCGCGCAGCCTGAAAACCGGCATCACCATGACGGTGGGTGTGCTCACGCAGGCCATCGAGAGCCAGTTTTACTCGCGCGCGCTCAAGGGCATCGAGATGGGGCTGACCGAGAGCGGTCATTCGTCCATCATCGTGAGTGGCCACTGGAACGCCGAGGCCGATGCGGCCAGCCTGAAGCTTCTGACTTCGCGCCGCGTGGACGGCGTGATCATCTTGACCGGCAACATTGCCGACAGCGAGGTGCTGGCCGTGGCGCAGCAGCAGCCGGTGGTGATCACCGAGCGCAAGCTGGAGGGGCCGAATGTGCGCTCCATCGATCTGGACCAAAAATACGGGGGCTACCTGGCCACCAAGCACCTGCTGGCGCTGGGCCACACCCGCATTGCGCACCTGGCAGGGGTGGACAACCGGCCCGATGCGCACCAGCGCTACCTGGGCTACCTGCAGGCGCACGAGGAGGCGGGTGTGACGCCCAACCCGCGCTGCGTGGTGCGCGGTAACTTCACCGACAAGGGGGGCTACCTGGCCGCCCAAAAGCTGCTGGACAGCGGCGAGTCGTTCACCGCCATTTTTTGCGCCAACGATGAGTCGGCCCTGGGGGCGCGGCTGGCGCTGTACCAGCGTGGCATCCGGGTGCCCGAAGACGTGTCGTTGGTGGGCTTTGATGACCTGCCCATGTGCAACTACATGACACCACCACTGACCAGCGTGCGCCAGCCGGTGTACGAGGTGGGCCTGTACGCGGCCCACACCTTGCTGGAGATGATGGGCTACCCCAGCGAGGCGGTGCAGGTGCCGCCGCTGGAGCTGGTGGTGCGCCAGACCACACGGGCCCTGCCCACCACCTAGGCCCCCACGTTCGGGGGTGGCTCTGCGCTGAAACCCTTATGTGGCGCGGTGTTGCGCGATGAGTGCGCGGTACCAGTGGGCGCTGTCTTTGGCGGTACGCACCTGGGTGGCGTAGTCCACATGGAACAGGCCAAAACGTTTGTCGTAGCCCGAATCCCACTCAAAGTTGTCCATCAGGCTCCAGTAGAAGAAGCCTTGTACGTTCACGCCTGCAGCCATGGCCGCCAACAGGGCTTGAAGGTGGGTGCGCATGTAGTCAATGCGGCGTGGGTCAACCACCTTGCCGTCCACCACCGCGTCAGGCGATGCAAAGCCGTTTTCGGTGATGAAGATGGGGGGCAGGGTGTAGTTGCTGTGGATGCCCACCAGCAAATCGGTCAGGCCCTGGGCGTAGTTCTCCCAGCCCATGTCAGACACACCATCGGCGTTGGGGGCGGGCATCGGCGGTGTGGCAGCCGAGCTCCAGATGCGGGTGTAGTAATTGATGCCCAGGAAGTCCATGGGCTGGGCGATGGTGTCCATGTCGCCGGCCTGCACCACGTCGCACACCGGCAGGTTGGCGCCTTCGGGGTAGGCCTTTTTGAACAGCGGGTCCATGTACCAGCGCACAAACATGGCGTATTCCTTGGCGGCCAGGGCCACGTCGGCTGCGCTGTTGGTGGCCGGGGTGGCGGGCGACTGGTTCAGCACAATGCCCAGCGGTGTTTTCACGCCCGCAGCGCGCATGGCCTGCAAGGCCAGGCCGTGCGAGAGCAGCAGGTGGTGGGCCACGCGCAGCATGACTTTTTGGTCCTGGATGCCGGGCGCGAAGCGGCCCAGTTCGTTACCCAGTACGGCGGTGCACCAAGGCTCGTTGTGGGTGCAGATGCTGGCGGCGCGGTCACCCAGGCGCTCGGCCATCACACGGGCGTATTCGGCAAAGTGCAACGCGGTCTCGCGCGACTCCCAACCGCCGCGGTCTTGCAGACCCTGGGGCAGGTCCCAGTGGTAGAGCGTGATGTGGGGTGCAATGCCGCGCGCCAGCAGGCCGTCGACCAGGCGGTCGTAAAAGGCCAGGCCTTCGGGGTTCCAGGCGCCATAGCCCAGTGGCTGCACGCGTGGCCAGGCAATGGAGAAGCGGTAGCTGTCCACCCCCAGGCTCTGGATCAGGTCCAGGTCTTCTTCCAGGCGGTGGTAGTGGTCGCAGGCCACATCGCCGGTGTCGCCATTGAGTACCTTGCCGGGGGTGTGTGAGAAGGTGTCCCAGATGGACGGGCCACGGCCGCCTTCGTGGGCGGCGCCTTCGATCTGGTAGGAACTGGTGGCTACGCCCCAGTGGAAGGTGGAGGGAAAGTTCAAGGTGCTCATAAGGTCGGTATTGTGCGGTGAGGTGAAAAATCAGCGGGCCCCGGCGTGCTGCGCAATGAAGTCGCGCAGCCACAGGGCACTGTCTTTGGGGGTTCGGGTTTGGGTGGCGTAGTCCACATGGCACAGGCCAAAGCGCTGGGTGTAGCCCTTGCCCCATTCGTAGTTATCCATCAGGCTCCAGCCTAGCCAGGCCTGCAGCGGCACACCCTGGGCCAGGGCCTGGGCACACGCCTGCAGGTGTTCCTGCAGGTAGCGCACACGCAGCGGGTCGTGCACGCGGCCGGCCACCACACTGTCGTCCAGTGCTGCGCCGTTTTCTGCCACATACAAGCGCTGGGGGGCGTATTCCTGGTGGATGCGCACCAGCATCTGGCACAGGCCTTCGGCAAACACCTCCCAGCCCATGGTGGTGTAGCTGGCACCGGTCACCGGCAGTTCCCGTGCGTGGGGGAAGGGCAGTGTGGCGTCGTGCACCACGTGGCCGCGCGTGTAGTAGTTCAAGCCCAGGGCATCCAGCGGCTGGCAGATCGTGGCCAGGTCGCCGTCCTGCACCAGGGGCTGGTGGCCTTGTTCTGCCACCCATACGTCTTGTGGGTAATGGCCCTTGAACAGCGGGTCCAGAAACCAGCGGTTGAACACCCCGTCGGCCATTTGCACGGTGTGGGCGGTGTCCGCGCCGCTGTCTGCGGCGTAATAGGGCTTCACGTCCAGCACCACGCCCACCTGGGCGCTGCGGGTGTGCGCGCGCAGGGCGGGCACCGCCAGGCCATGTGCCAGCAGCAGGTGGTGGGCGGCCTGCAGCGCCATGCCGCGGTCTTGCAGACCGGGGGCGTGGCGACCTTCCAGGTAGCCCACGGTGGCGCTGCAGCGGGGTTCGTTGAGCGTGGCGTAGCTGTGTACCCGGTCACCCAGTCGGCGTGCCACCACCTCGGCAAAGTCGGCAAAGGCGCGGCAGGTGTCGCGGTGCAGCCAGCCGCCCTGTTCGTGCAGCGTGAGGGGCAGGTCCCAGTGGTAAAGCGTGGCGTAGGGCGTGATGCCACGGGCCAGTAGTTGGTCCACCAGGCGGTCGTAGAAATCCAGGCCCCGGGTGTTGACGGCGCCGCGCCCCGTGGGCAGCACGCGCGGCCAGGCCACCGAGAAGCGGTAGGCGGTGTGGCCCAGCGACTGGATGAGTGCCACATCGCTTTCCATGCGGTGGTAGTGGTCGCAGGCCACGTCGCCGGTACTGCCATCGGCAATGCGGCCGCTGTTGTGGGCAAAGCTGTCCCACATGCTCAGGCCACGGCCATCGGCATGCACAGCCCCCTCGATCTGGTAGGCGCTGGTGGCCGCACCGAAGACAAAGTCTTTCGGGAAGGCCTGCGGGTTGGGAAGGATGTGTGTTGGCATCACAGGCGGTCCTGGGTGCTGGGGTTGAACAGCGAGACGCGGTGGGCGGCCAGCGTTACATACACCTCGGTGCCAGCCGGTGCGGCCAGCGCACTGTCGGTGGTCAGGCCCAGCTGTTGTGGTCCGGCCTGCAGCCATAGCACCTGGTTGGGGCCCATGGGCTCGACCAGGCGCACGCGGGCTTGCAGGTGGTGGTGGCCGGGCTGGAGCGCCGCAGTCAGGTCTTCGGGGCGGATGCCCAGCACCACGGCTTGGCCGTCCAGGGGGGCTTGGGCAAAGGCGTAGGCCGAGACGTCCAGGTCCACCGTATCGGTGACAAAGCGCACGCCCTGACCTGCGGTGTGCAGGCGGCCTTCGATGAAGTTCATGCTGGGTGAGCCCAGGAAGCCGGCGACATACATATTGGCGGGTTTGCCATAGACCACCGCAGGGGCGTCGATTTGCTGAATCTTGCCGCCGCGCATCACCGCAATGCGACTGGCCAGTGTCATGGCTTCCACCTGGTCGTGGGTCACGTAGACCATGGTGGCACCCAGGCTGGCGTGCAGTTCCTTCAGTTCGCGGCGCAGCTCGGAGCGCAGCTTGGCGTCCAGGTTGGAGAGTGGTTCGTCAAACAAAAACACTGCGGCCTCGCGCACCAGGGCCCGGCCAATGGCCACGCGCTGGCGCTGGCCGCCCGACAGGTTGGCCGGCTTGCGCTGCAGCAGCTCCGTGAGGTGCAGCATGCTCGCAGCGCGTTCCACACGTTTGGCAATCTCGGCCTTGGGCACGCCGCTGATGCGGGGGCCGAAGGCCATGTTCTTCTCCACCGTCATGGTGGGGTACAGCGCGTAGCTCTGGAACACCATGCCGATGCCGCGGTCCTTGGGGTCGGCCCAGGTCACGTCCTGGCCGCCAATGGCAATGCTGCCATCAGTCACGTCGATCAGGCCTGCAATGCTGTGCAACAGGGTGGACTTGCCGCAGCCCGAAGGGCCCAGCAGCACCAGGAATTCGCCCTCCTGCACCTCCAGGTTGAGCTGGCTGATGACCGGGTTGTTGCCCAGCGTGATGTCGAGGGATTGGATGGAAATGGAAGCCATGGAGAGATCAACCTTTGACGGCGCCGGAGGCAATGCCGCGAACAAACCAGCGCCCGGAGACGAGGTAGATGAGGAGAGGAACCGCCGAGGTCAGGATGGTGGCGGCCATGTTGACGTTGTAGGCACGCTCGCCGAACGTGCTGTTGACGATGTTGTTGAGCTGCACCGTCATGGGCGAGAACTCGGTGCCGCCGAAGGTCAGGCCCAGCAGGTAGTCGTTCCAGATGTTGGTGACCTGCATGATGGTGGCCACGATGGCAATGGGGGCCGACATGGGCAGCATCAGCTCCAGGAAGATGCGCCAGAAGCCACCGCCGTCAATGCGTGCGGCCTTGAACAACTCGTCCGGGATGGCGCTGTAATAGTTGCGGAACAGCAGGGTCATGACCGGCATGCCAAAGATGGTGTGGATAACCACGATGGCGGGCAAGGAGCCAAACAGGCCTACCGCCGACAGCATGCGCACCAGCGGGTACAGGATGACCTGGTAAGGCACAAAGACCGCGATCAGCAGGATGGCGAACAGGGCATTGGCATAGCGCGATTTCCAGAATGAAAGCGCATAGCCGTTGATGGCGCCCAGCAGGATGGAGACGATGGTGCTGGGCACCACGATCTGCACCGAATTCCAGAAGCCGACTTGCAAGCCCTTGCATTCCAGCCCGGTACAGGCGCTGGACCAGGCGGTGAACCAGGCCTCCAGTGTGGGTGCCAGGGGCAGGGCGAAGATGGAGCTTTCGCGGATCTCGGGCAGCGTCTTGAAGGACGTGACCAGCATCACATACAACGGCAACAGGAAAAAGGCAGCCGCGCTCAGCAAGAACGCGTAAGTGCCAATTCGGGCTGGCGTCCAGTTGGAGCGTGCGCGACGTGCTATGGTTTTTGTAGTGATCATGCACGGCCTCCTTGGGCCTGGTGCTTGCGCACAAAGTAGTAGGGCACCAGCAGTGCCAGCACGGTGGCCAGCATCACCACGGAGGCGGCCGAGGCCAGCCCAATGGCACCGCGTTGGAACAGGTGGTCCAGAATGAATTTGGCCGGCACCTCGCTGGCCAGACCGGGGCCACCGCCGGTCATGGAGTTGACGGTGTCATAGACCTTGATGGCGGCGATGGACTGCAGGATGAAGGCCGTGGCCACAGCGCCGCGGATCATGGGCAGCACGATGCTCACGTAGACACGCCAGGTCGGGATGCCGTCCAGGCGGCTGGCCTTCCAGATCTCGGCATCCACCCCGCGCAGGCCGGCCAGCAAGATAGCCATGACCAGACCAGAGGCCTGCCACACGGCGGCGATGATGATGCAGTACATCACCTTGTCCTGGCTCACGATCCAGTCCACGGTGACATCGGCAAAGCCCATGCCACGCAACGCGGATTGCAGGCCCATGGTGGGGTTCAGCATCCATTGCCAGACCAGGCCGGTCACCACAAAGGACATGGCGTAGGGGTAGAGAAAGATGCTGCGAAACAGGCTCTCGGCCCGGATCTTCTGGTCGATGAACACCGCCATCAAAAAGCCCAGCACCATGCACAGGCTGATGGCCAGTACGCCGTAGAGCAGCAGGTTGTTGACCGACATCAGCCAGCGCTCGTTGGCAAACAGTTTTTGGTACTGCAGCAGACCGACAAATTCGGCCTTGGGAAACATCCGGGAGCTGGAGAACGAAATGCCGATGGACCACAGCACGGTGGTCAGGTAGCCAACCAGGGCCGTCACGGCCATGGGCAGCAGGGCCACCATGAGCCACCAGTTGGGTGGTCGCCCCCGCTTGAGCTTGTGCATACAGAGAACCTACAGAGTCAAAGTCGAAACACACCCCGGTGCGCAGCCAGGGCTGCGCACCGGGGTGAAGGTGAAAGGCTTAGCCCTTCAGGATGGCGGCGAAGGTCTTGGCGGCATCGTCCACGGACTGGTCGGTGTTCCAGAACTTGGTGATGGCGTCGTCAATCTGGCCCTTCTTCTCAGGCGCCACCAATTGGTTGGGCGACGCGAGGTGGCGTGCAGGGTCCTTCAGTGCGGCCACACCTTGTTGGCTGCAGATGTCGAGCTTGCCCATGTCCACATCGGTGCGGATCGGGATGGAGCCCTTCTTGGCGTTGAAGGCGACCTGCACGGCTGGCGAGCTGGCGACCGTGGCGAACAGTTGCTGTGCCTTGATGGCGTTGGCGTCCTTGGTCTTGGGGAACACAAACACGTCACCCTCGATCATGTACGGTGCCTTGGCACCCCAGCCGGGGAAGCAACCGAAGTCCTTGCCGGCCGTTTGTTTGGCCACGGCGAACTCGCCCTTGGCCCAGTCGCCCATGATCTGGAAACCGGCCTTGTTGGAGATCACCATGTTGGTGGCCACGTTCCAGTCGCGGTTGGGAGAGCCTGCATCCACATAACCCTTGAGGCGCTTCACATCGCTGAGCACCTTTTTGAATTCGGCCGAAGTGGCCACCGCACCGTCAGTGCTCGCGTAGAACTTGCGGTACAGGTCGGCGCCGCCGGCGGTGTGCAGGACGGCATTGAACAAAATGCCTTCTTGCCAGGCTTGGCCGCCCAGAGCCAGGGGAATGGCACCCGAGGCCTTGATCTTGTCCAGCGCGGCAAAAAACTGGTCCATGCTCTGCGGCTCGGCGGTCACACCGGCCTTGGCCAGCACGGCCTTGGAGTACCAGAACCACGAGGGGTTGTGGATGTTCACGGGCATGGCGAAGTACTTGCCGTTGATCTTGACGAACTTCTTGAGCGGCTCGGGGAAGAGCTTGTCCCAGCCTTCTTTCACGGCCACGGCGTCAATGTCGTTCAACAGGCCTTCGGCCACCACCTCGTGGTACTGCTTGGAGGTGTTGAACTGGGCCACTGTAGGCGGCTTTCCACCGGCAATGCGGTTCAGCGTGGTGTTGCGGGCGTTGTCGCCACCGGCAATGGCGGTGTCCACCCAGGTGCCGCCTGCGGCCTTGTAGGCAGCGGCCAGTTCCTGCACGGCGGCGGATTCGCCGCCCGAGGTCCACCAGTGGATCACTTCGGCGGTTTGGGCCATGGCGCTACCGGCCAGGCCCAGGCTGGCAGCCAGAGCGGCCAGAGTGGTGTGTTTGAAAGTGCGCATCGCTGTCTCCTGAAAAGTTGTTAGGTACGAAAACACAGAACCGCATGAAATCGTTGCCAATCGGCAAAAAGAACGCTTGAAAACGTTTTCAAGATAGAAATTAGAGAATTTATGCAGTTACCTGTCAACGCCAAAATCGCTTCCGGTGGCCAAACTCAGGGAAAACACCGAGCGTTTCAGGCGGGTAACATGGGCTTTTCCGCCTTTCGCGAGCCCTTCCCCATGCAAGCCACTTCCCCCCCAAACCCCGTGCCCACCGGTGCCCTGAGCCACCTCAAGGTGCTGGACCTGTCCCGCGTGCTGGCGGGCCCCTGGTGCACGCAAATGCTGGCCGACCTGGGGGCTGATGTGGTGAAAGTGGAGCGCCCCGGTGTGGGCGACGACACCCGCCATTGGGGGCCGCCCTTCCTGCAGGATGCGCGGGGCCACGACACGGCGCACGCCAGCTATTTCACGGCCTGCAACCGCAACAAGCGCTCCATCACCATCGACATCGCCAAGCCCGAAGGCCAGGCGCTGATTCGCCAGATGGCGCTGCAAAGCGACATCCTGGTGGAGAACTTCAAGGTCGGGGGCCTGGCGCACTACGGGCTGGACTACGCGAGTCTGAAAGCGCTGAACCCGCGCCTGATCTACTGCTCCATCACTGGTTTCGGCCAAACCGGGCCCTACGCCGAGCGTGCGGGCTACGACCTCATGGTGCAGGCCATGAGCGGCATGATGAGCATCACCGGTCGGGCCGATGGCGAGCCCGGCGGCGGCCCGCAGCGCGCGGGTGTGGCCATCACCGATGTGTTCACCGGCATCTACGCCACCAGCGCCATCCTGGCCGCGGTGGAAATGCGCCACCGCACCGGCCAGGGCCAGCACATCGACATGGCGCTGCTGGACGTGGGCATGGCGATATTGGCCAACCAGGCGGCGGGGTTTTTAAACACCGGACAGGTGCCGCAGCGCATGGGCAATGCCCACCCCAGCCTGGTGCCTTACCAGGACTTTCCGACCGCCGACGGCGCCATGCTGTTGGCCGTGGGCAACGACGGCCAGTTCGCCCGTTTCAGCGCCGCGGCCGGCCATCCCGAATGGGCGCAGGACCCGCGTTTTGGCACCAACAGCGAACGCGTGGCCCACCGCAGCACCCTGATACCCCTGATGTCAGAGGTGACCCAAGAGCGCACGACGGCCGAGTGGATTGCCCTGCTGGAGCATCGTGCGGTGCCCTGCGGTCCTATCAATACGCTGGACGAGGCTTTCGCCGACGCCCAGGTGCAGGCCCGGGGTTTGGTGCAAAAACAGGTGCTAGCCCCCGTGGCTACTGCGCAAACAGCTATTGAAAACATAGCAACCGTGGCCAGCCCGCTGCGCCTGGCGGACGCGCCGGTGCAACTGCGCCACGCACCACCCGCCCTGGGCGAGCACACCGAAGCGGTGCTGGCAGAGCTGGGGCTGGACGCTGCGGCCATTGCCGCGCTGCGCGCAGCGCAGGTGGTGTAGCCTCCCGGGGCCGAAGCCGGCTTAGGCCCCGCCCAACGCCTCCCAGCGCTCCAGCGCCGCCATCAGTTCTTCGTCGATCTGGGCATTGCGCTCCGACAGGGCGATGGCCCGTGCGTTGTCGCTGGCGTAGAGGCTGCCGTCGGCCAGGGCCTCGGTGATGTCGGCCTGCTCCGCTTCCAGTGCGGCAATCCGGTCGGGCAGTCCGTCCAGTTCGCGCTGGTCCTTGAAGCTGAGCTTCTTGGCCTTGGCGGGGGCCGGGGCTACCGGAGTGCTGGCGCTGACCTTGGCGCTGGCTTCCTCCTGTTTTTGGAGCTGCTCACGCTCGTAGTTAAACGGCTTGGCGGTGGTTTTGCCTGCAGCGGCGTTGATGGCGTTGGCGCGTTTGGTCTGGATCAGCCAGTCGCTCACGCCGCCTTCGTACTCGCGCCACTTGGCGTCGCCTTCATAGGCAATCGTGCTAGTGACCACGTTGTCCAGGAAGGTGCGGTCATGGCTGACCAGGAACACCGTGCCGTCGTAGCTTTGCAGCAGGTCTTCCAGCAGTTCCAGTGTGTCGATGTCCAAGTCGTTGGTCGGCTCGTCCAGCACCAGCACGTTGGCCGGGCGGGCGAACAGGCGCGCTAGCAGCAAGCGGTTGCGTTCACCACCGGAGAGCGAGCGCACGGGGGAGGTGGCGCGGGCCGGCGAGAACAGGAAGTCGCCCAGGTAGCTCTTGCGGTGCTTCTTCTGGTTGCCAATCTCGATCCACTCGGAGCCGGGGCTGATGAAGTCTTCCAGCGTCGCGTCCAGGTCCAGTGCGTTGCGCATCTGGTCGAAGTAGGCCACGGTGACGTTGGCACCCAGGCGCACCGTACCCCAGGGGCTGTGGCCGGGTTCGGGCTTGGGCGCGTTGGCCGGTGCCGGGTCGGGCTTGTGCTCGCCCAGAATGAGTTTGAGCAGCGTGGTCTTGCCCGCGCCGTTCGGGCCCAACAGGCCGATCTTGTCGCCGCGCAAAATGGTCGCGGTGAAGTTGTCCACGATCTTGCGGTCGCCAAAGGTCTTGCTGACATGCACCATCTCGGAGACCAGCTTGCCGCTCTTGTCGCCGCTGTTCACGTCCATGTTGACACTGCCCACCACATCGCGGCGCGATTCGCGGTTGGCACGCAGCTCCTGCAGGCGGTTGATGCGGGCGGTCGCGCGGGTGCGGCGCGCTTCCACGCCCTTGCGGATCCACACCTCTTCCTGCGCCAGCAGCTTGTCGGCCTTGGCGTTGATGATGGCTTCTTGGGCCAGCTGTTCTTCCTTTTGCAGCAGGTAGGCCGCAAAGTTGCCGGGGTAGCTCATCAGCTTGCCGCGGTCCAGCTCCACGATGCGGGTGGCCACGTTGTCCAGGAAGGAGCGGTCGTGGGTGATGGTGATGATGGAGCCCTTGAAGTCCACCAGCAGGCCTTCCAGCCATTCGATGGAATCCAGGTCCAGGTGGTTGGTTGGCTCGTCGAGCAGCAGCACGTCGGGCTGGGCCACCAGGGCCTGCGCCAGCGCCACACGCTTTTTGGTACCGCCAGACAGGGTGCTCACCACCGCGTCGGGGTTCAGGTGCAGGCGTTGCAAGGTTTCATTCACCCGCTGCTCCCAGTTCCAGCCGTCCAGGGTTTCGATCTCGCTTTGCATCGCGTCCAGGTCGCCATGACCCTGGCAATACTCTTCAATCAGGCCGATCACGCGCTCCAGACCTGCGCGAACAGCTATAAAAACGGTAGCATCCGCGTCGAGTTGCGGTTCTTGCGCTACGTAGGAAATACGCGTTCCGGTTTGCACCTGCAGTGTGCCGTCGTCGGGGCGCTCCATGCCGCCCAGAATTTTGAGCATGGAGGATTTGCCGGCGCCGTTGCGGCCAATCAGGCCCACACGCTCCTGCGTTTCGAGGGAGAAGTCAGCGTGGTCGAGCAGGGGGACATGCCCAAATGCCAGCTGGGCGTCGAGGAGGGTAATAAGTGCCATAAGGATCCGGGTTAGCTCCCGATTATCCCAGTTAGGCGATTTCGCGCGGCAAGAGGGGCAACTCGCCGCCGGGCCGCCCCAAGGCGAGTTGCCCCCTCGGAGAGGCCGCGACCCGCACAGCGGTGGCGCGTGGGGGCTTACACCACCCGATTGCGTCCGCGCTGCTTGGCCAGGTAGAGCGCCTTGTCCGCCTCGGTGTAGAGCGTGTCAAAGTCGCGCTTCTCTTCAGGGGTGGTGCTGGCCAGACCGAAGCTTGCGGTAACCCCGATGCGGGTGGCCTCCCAAGGGACCGGAGAACCTTCCAGTCGCAGGCGCAGCTTCTCGGCAAGCTTGCGGCCGGCTTCGACGGAGGTGTTGGGCAGCAGCACAATGAACTCTTCGCCCCCCAGGCGGCCCACCAGATCGGTGCTGCGCACGGTGGTGCTGGCCAGGGTGGCCACGTGGCGCAGCACGGCGTCGCCTGCAGGGTGGCCCCAGGTGTCGTTGATGCGTTTGAAATGGTCCAGGTCCAGCAGCAGGATGGTGGTGGCGCTGCCCTGGCGCTGTGCGCGTTTGAGCTCGCTGCGGCTCAGCTCCACAAAGGTGTTGCGGTTAAACAGGCCGGTCAGCCCGTCCTGGCGGGTCAGGCGCTCCAGCTCTTTTTGCTTGTGTTGCAGCTCGGTGTGGGCTTTTTCCAGCTGCCTCCGTTGCAGCGCAATGGTGGTGAACTTGCGCCACAGCAACACCGACAGCGCCCAGCCCATCACGCAGGCGGTGATGCCGTTGAGCCGGTTGGATAACAACAGCTCGGGTGTATGTTGCGTCCAGCCGATGACGGGGTAAAACACGAGATAGGCTGCCACGTACAGGCCGGCGGCTGGTAGCGGGCGCAGGTACATCGCCAGGCCCACACCCAGGCAGGCGATCAGAAAAGGGGAAATATTGGGAGTTACCCATTGGTCCAGCGACACGATGGCAACGGCACAGGCCAGTATCCAGGCGGCTGCCACCCAGCCCAACCAGCGCCCCGGCAGGCCTCGGTGGCGGTGGCGCAACTGCTGCGCGCCCCAGGTGCAGGCCAGCGCACCCAGGCCCATGGTGGTGTGCACCAGCAGCAGGCCCAGCTTCCAGCGGTAGGCGGCATCGCCCGCGGGGGAGCCGAGCAGCAGCACCAGAAATACCAGCACATGCAGCGCATTGAGCACCACCACCAAGGGGCCCAGCCAACGCAGGCGTTGCAGGTTGGTGGCGGAGGCCTCATCTTCCACAAGGACATGCTCGGCGCGCCAGCGCTCTAGCAGCAGGCGCAGGTCAGGGGTGTGGGGACGGTTCATAAGGCAGCCGATGACTTTAGCAGAGCAGAGTTGCTACGATGCGCAAGCAGCACCCCGCTGCATACGCCAAGGACTCTTATGCCGGAACGCATCACCCCCCGCGCCCACGATCTGGGTGGTGGCTTCACTGTGCGGCGCGTGCTGCCCGCCGTGCAACGCCAGGCCATCGGCCCCTTTGTTTTTTTTGACCACTTCGGCCCGGTGACTGCGCAACCCGGCGACAACCATGACGTGCGTCCGCACCCGCACATTGGACTGGCCACGGTCACCTATCTGCTGGAGGGGGCCATGATGCACCGTGACTCCACCGGCGTGGTTCAGCGCATCGAGCCCGGTGCCATCAACTGGATGACTGCAGGCCGCGGCATCGTGCACTCCGAGCGCACACCCGACGATTTGCGTAGCAGCACGCGGCGCAGCCATGGCTTCCAGCTCTGGTCGGCACTGCCGGCCGAGCATGAGGAAGATGCCCCGTCGTTTGCCCACACGCCAGCCAGCGCCATCCCCGAGGTGCAGTTGCCCGGTGCCACGGCGCGTGTACTCATCGGCACAGCGTTTGGCGCCACCTCGCCCGTGGCCACCTTGTCGCCCACGCTCTACCTGGCGCTGGCACTGGACGCTGGCGCCTTGCTCACCATCCCTGATGCAGCGCAGGAACGCGGCATCTACAGTGTGGACGGGCCGCTGGAGGTGGATGGTGAACTGCTGGAGCCCGGTCAGATGCTGGTGCTGGAGCCCGGCAGCACGCCCACGCTGTGCGCCCGCGAGAGCACGCGGGTGATGCTGCTGGGCGGTGCACCGCTGGGCCACCGTCACATCGTGTGGAACTTTGTCTCCAGCCGCAAGGCGCGCATCCTGCAAGCGCAGGATGACTGGGAGGCCCAGCGTTTTCCCACCGTGCCGGGCGAAACTGAATTTATTCCGCTGCCGGCACGGCGCCCTTAGCGGCGTCGGCGTGTGCATCACGCACCGCCTGGGCTGCAATGTCCAGCGCACGCAGGCGCAAGGCGGGGTCGTAGATGTCGCAGACCAGCATCAGCTCGTCGGCCTGGGTGGCCTCGGCCATCGCGGCCAGGCCGTCGCGCACGGTGGTGGGCCCGCCAATCACCGCTTCCCCCAAAAAGTCACCAATCGCAGCACGTGCTTCGGCGGGCAGCTGGGGCAAATAGTGGGGCACCGGCGGCGGCAGCGAGCCGCGCTTGCCGGTCAGGATGCCCAGCACCCGCTGGTAGATGCTGCTGGCCAGCAACTCGGCCTCGGCATCCGTGGTGGCCGCCACCAGCGGCACGCCCACCATCACATAGGGCTGGGCCAGCGTGGCCGAGGGTTTGAACAGGCTGCGGTACAGGCCGAGGGCCTGGTGCAGAAAACGCGGCGCAAAGTGCGAGGCAAAGGCGTAGGGCAGGCCCATGTGCGCGGCCAACTGGGCCGAATACAGGCTGGAGCCCAGCAACCAGATCGGTACCTCGGTGCCAGCACCGGGCATGGCCATGATCTTCTGCCCGGGCTGCAGCGGGCCCAGCAGGGCCTGTAGCTCGGCCACATCGCGCGGGAAATCCTCTTCGTTCTCCACCTTGGCGCGGCGCAGGGCACGCATGGTGGCGGGGTCGGTGCCGGGTGCGCGGCCCAGGCCCAGGTCGATACGACCGGGGTAGAGCTCGGCCAGCGTGCCAAAGGCCTCGGCCACCACCAGCGGTGCATGGTTGGGTAGCATGATGCCGCCCGAGCCGACGCGGATGCGCTCGGTGCCGCCCGCAATGTGGCCGACCAGCACGGCTGTGGCCGAGCTGGCGATACCGGGCATGTTGTGGTGTTCGGCCAGCCAATAGCGGCTAAAGCCCAGGTGTTCGGCATGGCGGGCGGTGCGCAGGGCAATCTGCAGCGCCTCGGCCACCGTGCCGCCCTCGCGGACGGCCACCAGGTCCAATAGCGACAAACGGGTGTTTTTCAGTGCATTCATGGGGCCATTGTCTTGGGAAGCCTAAAACCTTGTGCCAGCTTGTGTGATGGAACTGTGGCTGTGGGGCGGCCGGACCCCTGCGCGGAACATTAAAAAGGGCTTGCCAATTGGCAAGCCCTTGCGGGGTGAAGGCCGACGCAGGGTTAGCGGCTGCTGGGGAAGCTGAACACCGCCCCTTCGCGCACCCCAGCCGAGGGCCAGCGCTGCGTGATGGTCTTGCGCTTGGTGTAGAAGCGCACAGCGTCGGGGCCGTAGGCGTGCAGGTCACCAAACAGGCTGCGCTTCCAGCCACCAAACGAGTGGTAGGCCACCGGCACGGGCAGGGGCACGTTCACGCCCACCATGCCGACCAAAATGTTGTCGGTGAAGTAGCGGGCCGCCTCGCCGTCGCGGGTGAAGATGCAGGTGCCGTTGCCGTATTCGTGGGCGTCGATCAGGTCCATGGCCTCTTGCAGCGTCTTGACGCGCACCACACCCAGCACCGGGCCAAAGATTTCTTCCTGGTAAATCACCATGCCGGGTTTGACGTGGTCGAACAGGCAGGGGCCGAGGTAGTAGCCGTCCTCATGGCCGGCGATGGTCAGGCCACGGCCGTCCACCACCAGCGTGGCGCCTTCTTTCACGCCCTGGTCCACATAGCCCTTCACCTTCTCGAAGTGCGGCTTGGTGACCAGCGGGCCCATGTCCATGCCGGGGGCGGTGCCGGGGCCGACCTTCATCTTGGAAATCTCGGTCTTGAGGCCGGCAATCACGGCGTCGGCGGTGGCGTCACCCACGGCGACCACCAGCGGGATGGCCATGCAGCGCTCGCCGCAGGAGCCGTAGGCGGCACCCATCAGCGCGCTCACGGCATTGCCAATGTCGGCATCGGGCATGACCACGGCGTGGTTCTTGGCGCCGCCCAAGGCTTGCACGCGTTTGCCGTGGGCGCAGCCGGTGGCGTAGATGTATTCGGCAATCGGGGTGGAGCCAACAAAGCTCACGGCCTTCACGCGCGGGTCGGTCAGCAGCGTGTCAACGGCCTCCTTGTCGCCGTTGACCACGTTGAGCACGCCGGGTGGCAGGCCCGCTTCGAGGGCCAGTTCGGCGATGCGCAGCGTGGAGCTGGGGTCGCGCTCGGAAGGCTTGAGCACAAAGGTGTTGCCGCAGGACACGGCCATCGGCCACATCCACAGCGGCACCATGGCGGGGAAGTTGAACGGCGTGATGCCGGCGGTGACGCCCAGTGCCTGGAATTCGCTCCAGCTGTCGATGGCCGGGCCGACGTTTTTGCTGTGCTCGCCCTTGAGCAGCTCGGGCGCATAGCTGGCGTACTCCACGTTTTCAATGCCGCGCTGCAGCTCTCCCAGGGCGTCGCTCAGCACCTTGCCATGTTCGGCGGTGATGAGGGCGCAGAGTTCCTCGGCGTGTTTTTCCAGCAGCACCTTCAGGTTGCCCATGACGCGGGCGCGCTTGAGGGGCGGCGTGTTCCGCCAGGCGGGGAAGGCGGCTTGTGCGTTGGCAATTGCTTCTTCCACGGTGGCCTTGGGGGCCAGCAGCACGCGTTTCTCGGCTTTGCCGGTGGCGGGGTTGAAGACGTCTTGCGCGCGGTCACCGCTGGTGACGAGTTTGCCGCCGATCAAGTGGCCGACGATGGGGAGTGAGGACATACGGTGTTTTATAAAGAAAATAGGGCGCTAGCCCGCATGAAATATGCGCTAGCAGCTATGAAATTAATAGTAATACATGGTGCGGCAAAGCCGCCTTACGCCGTCTCGTTGATGGCCTCGCCCAGCGCGTTGACCAGGCTGTCGATCTCCGCCTCGGTGGTGATGAACGGTGGCGCCAGCGCAATGCAGTCACCGGCGTAGCGCACGTAAAAGCCCTTGTCCAGGCAGCGCATGGCCACCTCGTAGGGGCGCTTGGCAGGCTCGCCGGGCACCGCAGCCAGCGTGAAGCCGGCGGACAGGCCCAGGTTGCGGATGTCGGTGATGTGCTTGGTGCCGCGCAGGCTGTGCACGGCTTTCTCAAAGTAGGGCGTCAATGCGTTCACGCGTTCAATCATGTTTTCCTTGACCAGCAGGTCCAGCGCCGCAATGCCGGCCGCGCAGGCCACCGGGTGGGCGGAGTAGGTGTAGCCGTGGGGGAATTCCAGCATGTAGTCCGGGCCGCCCTGCGCCATGAATGTGTCGTAAATCTCTTTCTTGGCCACCGTCACGCCCAGGGGCTGGGCGCCGTTGGTGATTTGCTTGGCCGCGTTCAGGATGTCGGGCACCACGCCAAAGTAGGCCGCGCCGGTGTAGGCACCCAGTCGGCCAAAGCCGGTGATCACTTCATCAAAAATCAGCAGGATGTTGTTCTGCGTGCAGATTTCGCGCAGGCGCTGCAGGTAGCCCACGGGTGGCACCACAATGCCGGCCGAGCCGGACATGGGCTCCACGATGACCGCGGCAATGTTGGACGCGTCATGCAGCGCGATCAGGCGCAGCAGCTCGTCGGCCATGTCGCCGCCTTTTTCGGGCAGGCCCCTGCTGAACGCGTTGGATGCCAGCTGGGTGTGGGCCAGGTGGTCGGCCTCAATGCCCTGGCCGAAGGTCTTGCGGTTGGCCGGCAGGCCGCCCACCGAGATGCCGCCGAAGTTCACGCCGTGGTAACCCTTTTCGCGGCCAATCAGGCGGGTCTTGCTACCCATGCCCTTGGCGCGCCAGTAAGCGCGGGCCATCTTGAGCGCGGTGTCTGCGGACTCAGAGCCGGAGCCGGTGTAGAACACATAGTCCAGGCCCTCGGGGGTCAGTTCCACAATCTTGTTGGCCAGCTCAAATGACAGCGGGTGGCCAAACTGGAAGGCGGGCGAGTAGTCCATGGTCGCCATTTGCTTGCTCACCGCCTCGGTGATCTCGCGGCGGCCATGGCCCAGGCCCGCGCACCACAGGCCAGAGAGGCCGTCAAAAATCTTCTTGCCATTGGAGTCGGTGAAGTAGGCGCCTTGCGCACTCACCATCATGCGGGGATTGGCCTTGAAATCGCGGTTGCCGGTAAAGGCCATCCAGTGCGACTCCATCCATTCGCGGGACATGGGGAAGGTGGATGCGCTGGTGACGGCTTCGCCAGTGGCGGGGCTGCTGGTGTCGTTGAGCTTCATGGGGAACTCCAGTGGGTGGGGTGGGTAAGCCTTCTCGGGCGATGGTGCATTGTGGGTAGCTCTGTTACTCTTATAAAGTCACAAATATCACTATTTACTTCGCAAGTTATGAAAGTAAAAAACAAAGCGGTCCTCGGCCAGATCAGCGACATGGACCTGCGCCTGCTGCGCGTGTTCAAGGCCGTGGTCGATTGCGGGGGCATGGCCGCGGCCGAACTGGAACTCAATATAGGCACATCCACCGTCAGCCGCCACATCAAAGATCTGGAAACCCGGCTGGGCCTGACCCTGTGCCGGCGCGGCCGGGCCGGTTTTGCGCTCACGGCCGAGGGTGAAAAGATCTACGCCCAGACCAGCCAACTGCTGGCCGCTACCGACGCGTTCCGCAGCAGCGTGGACGAAATCCACCAGCGCATGGGCGGGCAGCTACAGGTGGCGGTGTTCGACAAAACTGCCAGCAACCCGGCCAGCCACATTGCCGAAGCCATCGCTCACTTTCATGAAGAAGCTCCAGATGTCGCTCTGAACCTGCACGTCGCCACCCTCACGGCCATCGAGCGTGGTGTGCTGGACGGGCAGTTCCACGTGGGCATCATCCCCGGCCATCGGGCGTCGGACGTGCTGGACTACACGCCGCTGTTTGACGAACACATGCTGCTGTACTGCGGCACGCGCCACGCACTGTGGAATGCCAACCACCGCACCCTGAACTGGGACACGCTGGCCAAACACGAATTCGCGGGGCTGGGCTACCACTCGCCCAATATGGAACTGAGCCAGCGCATGCGCCTGCCGCGCCGTGCCACAGGCTTTGATCAGGAGTCCATCGCCACGCTGATCCTCTCCGGCCAGTTTCTGGGCTTCCTGCCTGACCACTACGCGGAAAGCTTTGTGCGCCGCGGCCTCATGCAGGCCGTGCGGCCCGACCTGCTGCACTACGCCTGCCAGTTCTTCGCCATCACACGCAAGTCACCGCAGCCGAGCCGGGCGACGCGGGCGTTTCAGGAGTGTTTGGTGCGGGCGCATGCAAGCGCCTGAACGTCAGACATAAATCTTCCGCAGCAACTGCATCAGCGTCTTGCGCTCCGCCGCACTGAGCCGGGCGGTGGCCGCCTCTTCCAGCTCGAACGCGGTGACTTCGGCCTGTTTCATCATTTTCTTGCCGGCAGGCGTCAGGTGCAGGCCCATGGCGCGGCCATCGTGCGGATGGGGGCGACGCAGGATCAGCTCGCGGGTCTGCAACTGGTTGACCATGCCGACCAGGTTGGGTGGCTGGAGGTTCAGGGTCGCACAGAGTTGGCGCGACGTGATGCCGGGGTTGTGCCCGATCAGCGAAAGCACGGAAAAATCGACCGGACGAAGACCGTACACCGCCATGTTGCGCAGAAAGGCGTCGACGATGACCAGCGTTGCGCGCCGGGCGTTGTAGCCGACCAGGCTGTCTAGAAAACGGGTGTCGACCTGATCGACGCTGGGGTCAGGAGAGGGCTTGCGGGTGGCCATGGCCCATCATAAAGGGCCGCAAATCTGCGGCCCTGGTCTCTCGTCAGGATTCTGCGGTGAAGCCGATCTGCTTCACCAGAGGCCCCCAGCGTTCGTACTCGGCCTTTTGGTCTACGGCCATTTCCTGCGGCGTGCTGCCGCGGGCGACCAGGCCGACGACGGCGAGCGCATCGATCACTGCCTTGTCCTTCAGGGCCGCCGTGATCGCGGCGTTGGCTGTGGCAATGGTGGCGGCCGGCGTCTTGGCGGGTGCGTAGAAGCCGAACCACTCTTCCGAGGTCACGTCCGGGTAGCCGAGTTCCATGAATGTTGGAACCTCGGGCAGGTAGGGCGAGCGCTTGCGGCCCGAGGTGGCCAGTACACGCACCTTGCCGGTCTTGATGTGCTGCAGGTAGTCGCCGCTCGGGTTCATCGCTGCGGCGATCTGACCGCCGACCAGATCGGTGATGCTGGGCACCGTGCCGCGGTAGGGCACTTGCTTGAGTTCCACACCGGCACGCAGGCCCAGCAGCGCGCCCAGCAGGTGGGGCATGGAGCCGGCGCCCGGTGTGCCGTAGCTGGCCTGTGCGGGATTCGCCTTGGCCCAGGCGAGGAAGTCTTTCAGCGTCTTGACTTCGGCGGGTACGGCTGGACCGACGGCCAGGCCGTGAAACATGATGGCGCCGATGGACACTTGGGTCACGTCTTCCGGTTTGTAGGCCAGGTTGGGGTAGATGTAGGGGTAGACGGCCAAGGCCGATACCGGTGCCAGGGCCAGGACCGAGCCGTCGGCGGGCGAGTTTTTCAGCGTCTCAATGGCGATGCGGCCGCCGGCTCCCGGCTTGTTTTCCACAAAACCGGCGAGTCGGCTGTACGGCGTGCCCGCGAGCTTCTCGGCGACCCGCCGCGCCACGCTGTCACCGGCGCTGCCGGGCGGGAAACCGTAGAAGATCTTGACCTGTTCCAACCCCTGGGAAAAGGCGGAAAAAGGGGCCAGTGCACCGAGGGCGGTGGCACTGGCGGCGGCTTGGATGAGTTGACGGCGTTGCATGGTATTTGTCTCCTTGTAATAGATCGTGGGGCGGGAACGGGGTCAGCGCGGCGCCATGCGCAACGCTCCATCAAGACGGATGACCTCGCCGTTGAGATGTCCGTTGGTGACGATGTGGCAGGCCAGTTGGGCGAACTCTTCCGGGTGGCCCAGGCGTGGCGGAAAGGGGATGGACGCGGCCAGCGACTGTTGAACGGCCTCGGGCAGCTCTTGCATGAGCGGTGTGGCGAACAGCCCGGGTGCAACGGTGCAGACACGGATGCCGTGCTGCGCCAGGTCACGCGCCATGGGCAGTGTCATGCCGACCAGGCCACCCTTCGATGCACTGTAGGCTTGTTGGCCGATCTGGCCATCGAAGGCGGCCACAGAGGCGGTGAACATCATCACGCCGCGTGCGCCGTCTTCCAGCGGTGGCAGCTTCACGCACTGTGCTGCGAAGAGGCGGCTGACGTTGTAGCTGCCAATGAGGTTGATGTTGATCACGCGCACGAAATCTTCCAGTGGCGCGGGATTGCCATCCTTGCCGACGATGCGCTTGGCGCTGCCGATACCGGCAACGTTCATCAGAATGCGCGCGGGGCCATGGGCGGCTGCGGCCTGCGCCAGTGCGGCGGTGACACTGTCGGTGTTCGTGATGTCACAGACGCATGCGACGCCACCGATGTCGGCAGCCACTTGGGCGGCCAGTGCGGCGTTCACGTCGAGCACGGCGACTTTGGCGCCCAGGCGGGCCAGTTCGCGTGCCGTGGCTTCGCCCAGGCCCGAGGCGCCGCCGGTGACCAATACTGCTTGTCCTTCGATCTTCATAAATATGTCCTCAGGGCTGGGGCTGCAGGATGTTGGGTGCGCTGCCGTCGTGCAGGGCTTGCACCAGGGCGTCTCGGTGTTTGAGCACGGCGCGCTGGTTGATAGATCCCTTGTCGGTGACCTCGCCCTTGTCGATGGAGGGGGGCTCGGTCAGCAGCAGCGCACGGGCAATGCGGTTGGCGCTGCCGGTCGCTTGACGGGCCAGTTCATTCAGCACAGCCTGAAGCCGAGCACGCACGGGGGCGCTGGCCAGCACGGCATCCCAGGGCGCGTCGACGGGCAGGCCGCTGACGGCGCGGCAAGCGGGTGAAGGGAAAATCAGCGCACCGACCTCTTTCATGTTCAGGCCCGTGAGCACCACGTCCTGCACATAGGGTGCGCCGGTGACGATGACCTTGGCGCGCATGGGCCCTACGCTGACGAAGGTGCCAGTAGACAGCTTGAAGTCTTCGGCAATACGGCCGTCGAACTTCAGACCGCGGTGCAGGTCGTCGGGGTTTATCCATTGCACGGCGTCGCCGGTGCACAAATACCCTTCCTCGTCGAACGCGTCGCGTGTGGCTTGGTCGGAGCGCCAATAGCCGGGTGTCACATTGGGGCCCTTGTAGCGGACCTCGGTTTTGTTGTCCACCTGCACGAGCTTGAGCGTCATGCCCGGCACCGGTACGCCGATGTCACCGGCCTTCACACTCGGACTGTTGATGAACATGGCCGAGGGGGCGGACTCGGTCATGCCCAGGCCTGTGGCCATGACTATGCGTTCCCCCACCTCGGACTCGGCGGTCTGGTGCAGGCTATCCCAGACGGGTTGCGCGAGTCCCGCACCCGAATAGAAAAACATGCGCACGCGCGACAACAGGTTGCGGCGCAAGGTGATGTCGGTCTGCATCGCCTGGGCAATCATCTCGAAGCCGGTGGGCACGTTGAAGTACAGCGTGGGCGCGATCTCGCGCAGGTTGCGCAGGGTTTCACCGATTAGCGCAGCCGTGGGTTTGCCGTCGTCGATGTAGAGCGTGCCGCCATGTTGCAGGGTCAGACCCACATTGTGGTTACCACCAAAGGTGTGGTTCCAGGGAAGCCAGTCCACAAAGATGGGGGGGGCCTCGGTCAGAACGGGCAACGACAGGGTGATTTGTTGCAAGTTGGCGCACCACATCCGGTGGGTGTTGATCACCGGCTTGGGCAGTTTGGTTGAGCCCGAAGTGAACAGAAACTTGGCAATGGTGTCGGGCCGCACGGCCTGCATGGCAGCGTCCACGGCCACGCCGGCGGTTGTGTTGCGCAGCAGATCGAAAGCCGTGGTCTGGCGGTCCTCGATGCTGCCCTGGGCCAGCACCACTTCCACATCGTTGCCGACCGTGGCCTGGATGGCGCGACCGTAGCGCGTACCGTCAGCAGCGAACACCAGGCCCGGCGTCAGCGTGGCCAGTACATGGCGCAGCTTGTCGTAGTCCTGGCTTACGGTGGCATATGCGGGTGACACCGGGCAATACGGGATGCCCGCATAGATGCAGCCCAGTGCAAGCAGTGCGTGTTCCAACGTGTTCTCGCTCAGGATCACCACCGGGCGCTCGGCGTTCAGCTGCCGGTCCAGCAGAGCCTGACCGATGCGGCGCGCACCGTCCAGTGCCTGGGCGTAGCTGAGGCGCTGCCAATCACCCGTGCTGCCATCGGCCATGGGCGCGCGCCGGGCGATGAAGGTGCGCTCGGGTTCGGCTTCTGCCCAGTGCACCAAAAAGTCACTCAGGCGCCGGGCATAGGCGCCCAGGGGCAAATCGGCCTGCACGTAGTGCGTGCCGGGCGCGCCTTCGCGCACCGAAACGCGGGTGACCCCAAAGGGCACCGGTCGGTAGCGCGGGGTGGTGGAAGTCTCGCTCATGGGTTTTCTTTTTGTTTGCGTTTGCAGGGAGTCAGCCTTTGCGAACCTTGGCGGCCTTGCCATCCAGAAAGGCGCGCATGCGCTGTTTGGCTTCGGGCGCACTCTGGGCGATGGCGGCCATCATGGCTTCGGTGAGGAAGCCCTGGTCCGCCGGTTGTTCCGCGATGCGTGGCAAGGCGTGGATCAACGCGTAGTTGGTCAGTGGCGCGTTTTGCGCCACGCGCACGGCCAGCTCCATGGCTTTGTCAAAAGCCGAGCCCTGCGGGACGAGGTACTGCGCGAAGCCGACCTTCTCGCCGTCCGCCGCGTCGTAGACCCGACCGGTCAGCATCATGTCGCTCATGCGTGCAGCACCGATCAGGCGCGGGATGCGCACCGCACCGCCACCACCCACAAAAATGCCGCGTGAGCCCTCCGGCAACGCATAGAAGGTGGATGCATCGGCCACGCGGATGTGGCAGGCGCTAGCCAGCTCCAGCCCACCGCCGACCACTGCGCCATGCAGCGCGGCGATGACAGGGACCGGGCCGTACTGCACCCGTTCCAGCGCGGCATGCCACATGCGCGAGTGGTACAGGCCTTGGCCTGCGTCGCGCTCCTGAAGTTCACTCAAGTCCAGGCCGGCGCAGAAATGGTCGCCATCGCCGTCTATGACGGCGGCGCGCACCCCTTCTGGCATGTTGTCGAACAAATCACGCAGGGCAAGAATGAGGCTGTCGTTGAGTGCGTTGCGCTTGGCCGGACGGGTGAGGCGGATGACTGCCACTTCTTGCTGCTCGCCATGGCGTTCGAAATGGAGGTTGGGGTTCTGCATGTTGCGCTTCCTTTGGAAAACAATTATGGTTATGACTTATAACCAATTCAAGTAGGCGCGACGGGCTTTGGGTCGGTGTTTACCCTAGGGCGTTCGAGCCGGCATCCGCAATTTGGAGACAGTCATGGACCATGCAAACCTCATCGCTATCGACATCCACACCCACGCCGAAGTCAGTTGCTGGAATCCGTTCGACAACTACGGTGAGGAGTACGACCGCGCGGCTGACAAGTACTTTCGCAACAGCCGCCGCCCAACCATTCAGGAGACGATCGACTATTACCGCGAGCGCAAGATTGGACTGGTGATGTTCACGGTGGATAGCGAGTCGCAGCTGGGGCGTCGGCGCATTCCGAACGAGGAGATTGCCGAGGCCGCGCAAAAGAACAGCGACATGATGATGTGCTTCGCCAGCATCGACCCGCACAAGGGCAAGATGGGCGCGCGTGAGGCCGAGCGCCTGATCAAGGAGCACGGCGTCAAGGGTTTCAAGTTCCACCCGACTGTGCAGGGCTACCACCCCTACGACAAGATGGCTTGGCCGATCTATGAGGTGATCAATGCCCACAAGCTGCCCGCCATCTTCCACACCGGCCACAGCGGTATTGGCAGTGGCATGCGCTGCGGCGGTGGCTTGCGCCTGGAGTACAGCAACCCCATGCACTTGGACGACGTGGCGATTGCCTTCCCCGACATGCAGATCGTCATGGCGCACCCGAGTTTCCCCTGGCAGGATGAGGCGCTGAGTGTGGCCACCCACAAGCCCAATGTCTGGATCGACCTCTCGGGTTGGAGCCCCAAGTACTTTCCCAAGCAACTGGTGCAGTACGCCAATACGCTGCTGAAAGACCGTGTGTTGTTTGGCTCCGACTATCCGTTGATCACACCCGAGCGCTGGATGAAGGACTTTGAGGAAGCCGGTTTCAAGCCTGAAGTGATGCCTGGCATCCTCAAAGGCAATGCGGTGCGCCTGCTCGGTCTCGCCTAAGCGTTGGGGCCAGCTTGGCCCCAACGTGGTTTACATCCCGTAAAACCTGAAGTTCATCTCCGGCTTCTCGCCGTGGATCAACTGGGCGATCGCCTTGCCCGACCCTGCACCATGCGTCCACCCCAGCGTGCCGTGGCCCGCGTTGACCCACAAGCCGCGCACCGGGCTTTGGCCGATGTAGGGGATGTTGGTGGGGGTGGCGGGGCGCAGGCCGGTCCAGTAATTGGGTTGGCCGCCGTCGGCTTCGCTGCGGGTGTCGCACACGCCTGGCAGCACTTCCTCGATACGGCGGGCCAGCATGTTGCAGCGGGCCTGGGCCACGGGGGTGTCCAGCGTGAGGTCGAAGCCGCCCACCTCGATGGTGCCGGCCACACGCAGCTGGTCGCCCAGGCGGCTGATGGCGATTTTTTTGGCGTCGTCGATGGTGGAGACGAAGGGCGCCAGTTCGGGCTTCAGGATCTTGAAGGTGGCGCTGTAGCCCTTGCCGGGGTAGATGGGCAGGTCCACACCCACGGTGCGCAACAGCGGTGCGGTGTAGGAACCCGCCGCCACCACGATGTGGTCGGCCTGGAGGGTGCGCAGCGAACCGGGAACATTTTTGCCATTCGGGCCCGTGGACAGTGCGCGAACAGCTACTGATTTAATAGCGCCCAGGCTCACATTCAGCCCATCCACGCTGTGTTCGTACAAAAACTCGGCGCCGCGCGCGATGCAGCGCTTGGCCAGTTCCTGGGTAAAGACGCGGCAATCACCCGACTCGTCGCTGGGGGTGATGGTGCCGCCCACGATCTGGTGGGCAAACTGTTTAAACGCCGGCTCAATCTTGAGCAGTTCTTCTTTGCTGATGACCTGGCGGTTGACGCCGTATTTGCGCATCAGCGCGGCGGCCTCGCCTGCGGTGTCGAACGACTTCTGGTCGCAGTAGTAGTGGGCAATGCCGCGTTCCAGGCGGTTGTATTCGATGCCGGTTGTGGCCACCATGTCTTTGAGTGCCGCATGGCTGTAGGCGCCCAGGGCCACGAGTTGCTGCACATTGCGCTCGAAGGCGGTGTCGTTGCAGTTGGCCAGGAACTTCAGGCCCCAGGCGTATTGGTGCAGACCGGCGCCGAAGGGGTTCTGGGGGCGGAACAGCAAGGGCGCCTCTTTGCTCAGCATCCATTTCAGCGCCTTGAGCGGAGCTTCCTTGTTGGCCCACGGCTCGCAGTAGCTGACCGAGATTTGCGCGCCGTTGGCAAAGCTGGTTTCCATGGCCGCGTCGGGCTGGCGTTCGACCACGGTCACGTCGTGGCCCAGCTCCAGCAAATGCCAAGCGGTACAAATGCCGATGGTGCCGGCGCCGAGAACAATAATTTTCATGCTGGCAGTGTCAGGCAAGCCTTGCGCCAGTAAAAGAGAAATGAAAGCGTTTGCGAAAACATTAGCAGCGCTAATAATATGGGCATGCGAACGTTTGATACCGATGCCCTGGAATGTCTGGCCGCCATTGTGGAAGAGGGCGGCTTTGAGCGCGCTGCTGTGCGCCTGTCGATCACCCAGTCTGCCGTGTCCCAGCGCCTGCGTGCGCTGGAGGCGCAGGTGGGCACCGTGCTGCTGGTGCGCAGCCGCCCGGTCAAGGCCACCACAGCCGGGCGATTGCTGATCAAACACGCCATGCAGATGCGCCTGCTGCGCGCCGACCTGGAGAGCGACCTGTTGGAGCTGGCGCCCAGTACCGGCGCCTCACGCGAGGACGAACGCATCTCGATTGCGATCAACGCCGACAGCATTGCCACCTGGGCGCTCTCGGCACTGGACCCGCTGGTGCATGCCGGACTGCCGCTGGAAATCATCACCGACGACCAGGACTTCACCCACGAATGGTTGCGCGAAGGCCAGGTGCTGGGCTGTGTGACCACGCTCAAGCAGGCCCTGCGCGGCTGCAAGGTGCTGCCCTTGGGTGCCATGCACTACGTGGCGGTGGTGAGCAAGGACTATGCGCAGGTGCACTGCCCGCAGGGCCTCACGCCGCACAACTTCCGCAACATTCCGTTTGTGGCCTTCAACCGCAAGGACGATTTGCCGTCCGAATTTGTGGGCCGCGCGCTGAACTTGCGTCGCGTGTCGGTGAGCCAGCGCTTTGTGCCCAGCTCCGAGGGCATGGTGCGCGCCGTGCTGGCCGGTTGGGGCGCCAGCGTGGTGCCCGAGCTGCTGGTGCGCGGCCTGATCGACGACGGGCAGCTGGTGAACCTGGTGCCTACGGTGACGCTGCCGGTGAACCTGTACTGGCACTGCTGGAACCTGAATTCCGACGTGATTGACCGCCTCACGGCGGCGCTGTCACAGGCGGCAGGCCGCATATTGGGCGGGAAAACTACCTAGTCACAAATTGGACGATGCCTCCACAATTTGACGCCCCCGAATAGAATGGCGCCATGACCACCGCCGCTCCCGCCAAGATCTCTTTCAAACAGCAGATGCTGCAGGCGCGGGAAGACGCCATCATCCGCGCCGTGAACCTGCTGCTGGCCGAGAAGGGCTTCGAGGCGATGACGGTGGACGAGGTGGCTGCCAATGTGGGCATTGCCAAGGCCAGTCTGTACAAGCACTTTCCCAGCAAGGAAGACCTCGGGGCCGCCGCCATGGCGCACCTGATGACCCAGGCCCAGGCCTTTCTGGACACCCTGCCGGAGGACCAGGCGCCGCTGGACAAGCTGCGCGCTGTCGTGCGCTGGACCATGGGACTGAAGCTGGGCGGAGAAATGCCCTCTTTGCCCAGCCAGAACTCCACGCTGCGTGCCACCCTCATGGGCCACAAGGGGTACATGGATGGCCTGATGGACGTCAGCGACCGCTTGGGCGCCTGGATTGTGGCGGCGCAGGCGCAGGGCCTGATCAACCCCAAGCTACCGGCCATTGCCGTGCTCTACACCTTGTACGCCCGCGCGTGTGACCCGGTGCTGGAGTTTCTCAAGATGGGTGAATTGCACACGGACGAGGAAATCATCGAGCTGGTGCTGTCCACATGTTTTGATGGTCTAAATGCGCGCTAGCCCTCGTCCTTATTGCGCAAGCAGCTCCTGAATTGATAGTGTTTTAGGCCAGCGTTTCAAAGCGCCATTCCACCCGCTGGCTCAGCGTCTGGCCCGTCTGCAGCACCTGCAAGCCGGGCTGGCCTTCGGCATGGAAGGCGTCGATCGGGTGCGTCACCGGTTCAAAACAAAAGTGCTGGCCTTGCGGCGGGCGGTACAGCAGACAAAAACCGTCGCTTTTTCCGCGCGCCACCACGGCCGGCTCGCGCATGTGCAGGCGCAGGCCGTGCTCGGGCCAGTCGATGTGGGACTCGCCGCTCCAGCCGGTGTAGGCGTTGTCGATCAGGCTGCCACTCACCGCCATACCGGCACGTGGGTCCCAACTGGGCGGGAAGTCGGTGGTGTGCACGGTGGGCATGGGGTCGGCTCCGCTGAGCCACACGCCTTGCACCGCCGCCTGCAAGCGCGCCTGCGGCGTGCGCAAAAACGCCGGGTGCTGGCCCAGGCCATAGGGCAGGCTGTCTGGCCCCAGATGGGTCACTTCCAGCAACTGGTCCATGCCGTCCTCGCGCAGCACGAAGCGCTGTAGCGCGCGGTAGTGGTAGGGGTTGCCGTCAAAGCCGTTTGATTCGAGTGCCATCTCCAGCGTGTCCAGCCGCGGTTGGCGGATGGCCCAGGGCTGCAGCCAGCCATCGCCATGGATGGGGTAGGGCTCACCCGCGCGGTTGGGTCGCATGGGGTGGGTCGTGCCTTGGTGGGTGAAACCGCTCTGGCCAATGCGGTTGGACCAAGGCACCAGCGGGAACGAGGCCGTGGTGTAGAGATCGGCCACACCAGCCCAGGGACGCCACAGGTCCAGCGCGCCCGGCGCCGTGTCGCGCTGCCAGTGGGCGACGCTTCCGCCCAAGGTGGGCAGCAGGCCCAGGCGTTGGCCCGCGTGGTGCAGCCAATGGATGGTGTGGGTGGCAGTAGATGTCATACGGGGAAACGGGTGAAGTTGGACGGGGCGCAGGGCCTGCGGGTCTTGCATGCTACGGGCGCCACGCTTCCTTGGGAAATAGAAAGTTCAGCCTGTGACTTATCTTTTTTGCAATGGGTTCTTACGACGAATATCGGACTAAATCAGGCATAAGAATTAAATAGTCCTTCTAATTCAAGGACCTAGGGTAAACCTGAATCCAAAGTTCTATATGTGAGATATGCAAATCTCTATTAGATCTATATCAATTCGCTGCGTACTATCCGAGCACTTCTTGGTACCGATTTCAGGGATTTCTGGTGAGGCACAAGAGGCACAGAAGCAGGCCGGACGCGGGTGGCCCTTCTGGCACACCGTGGGCCCGCATCCACTTACAAAACGAGGAGACACAGACATGAAAAACAACCGACGTACCCTGCTGGCCACTGCGGCCGCCGCTTCCCTGGCCCTGGCTTTGCCCCTGAGCGCCATGGCGCAAAAGAAGATCGTGGTCGGCTTCAGCCAGATCGGCGCCGAAAGCGAATGGCGCACCGCCAACACCAACTCCATGAAGTCCGCCGCAGCGGCGGCCGGCATCGAGCTGAAGTTCTCGGATGCCCAGCAAAAGCAGGAAAACCAGATCAAGGCCCTGCGTTCTTTCATCGCCCAAAAGGTGGACGTGATCGCGCTGACTCCCGTGGTGGAATCGGGTTGGGACACCGTGCTGAAGGAAATCAAGGATGCCAAGATTCCCTTGATCCTGATGGACCGTTCGGTGGATTCCAAGGACACCTCCCTGTACGCCACCCACATCGGCTTTGACTTTGTGAAGCAAGGCGAGATGGCTGGCCAGTGGCTGGTGGAGAAGGCCAAGACCATGAAGGGCGACATCAACGTGGTTGAGCTGCAAGGCACCGTGGGTTCTGCGCCCGCCATTGACCGCAAGAAGGGTTTTGAGACGGCCATCAAGGGCAACCCCAACATCAAGATCATCCGTTCGCAAACCGGTGACTTCACCCGTGCCAAGGGCAAGGAAGTCATGGAAGCCTTCCTGAAGGCCGAAGGCAAGAAGATCAATGTGCTCTACGCACACAACGACGACATGGCGATTGGCGCGATCCAGGCTATCGAAGAAGCCGGTCTCAAGCCCGCCAAGGACATCTTGGTTATCTCGGTAGACGGTGTGAAGGGTGCTTTTGAAGCCATGATCGCCGGCAAACTGAACGTCAGCGTGGAATGCAGCCCCTTGTTGGGACCGCTGGTCATGGCTACTGCCAAGGACATCGTGGCAGGCAAGACCGTGGCACGTCGCATCATCGGCAAAGATGGTGTGTACCCCATGGAAACTGCGGCCAAAGAGTTCCCCAGCCGCCAGTACTGATCGCGACGGCTTCTCCATTTGGTCACCAGGTCTTGGCCTGCGGCTTGCGCTGCAGGCCTTTTTTACAACACACCATGACACACATACCACCAGCGGCTCCTGCTGTTGCGCCCGTGCTGGAGCTATCCGGCGTGGCCAAGCAGTTTGGTCCCGTGCGGGCACTTTCGGGCGTGAACCTGCGCCTGTTTCCTGGCGAAGTGCACGCCCTCATGGGCCAGAACGGCGCGGGCAAGTCCACCCTCATCAAGGTCCTGACCGGCGTGTACCCGGCGGACCAGGGCGACATGCGCCTGAACGGCCAGTCCATCCGCGCCACGTCCACGCTGGATGCGCAGCGCCTGGGCATCAGCACGGTTTACCAAGAGGTCAACCTCTGCCCCAATCTGTCGGTGGCCGAGAACATTTTTGCGGGACGTTACCCGCGCAAGGGCGCAGCGGGTTTGTGGTCCATCGACTGGCAGCGCATGCACCGCGAAGCGCGCGAACTGCTGGCGCGCCTGAACCTGGACATTGACGTCTCCCAAACGCTCAGCAGCTACTCGGTGGCCGTGCAGCAGATGGTGGCGATTGCGCGTGGCCTGAGCATCTCGGCCCAGGTCCTGATATTGGATGAACCCACTTCGAGCCTGGACGACGAAGAGGTGGAGCGTCTGTATGGCGTGCTGCGCCAGCTGCGTGACCAGGGCATGGCGATTCTGTTCGTCACCCACTTTCTGGACCAGGTCTACGCCCTGTGTGACCGCATCACCGTGCTGCGCAATGGCGAGCTGGTGGGCGAATACCCGGCCGCCGAGCTGGGCCACAACGCGCTGATTGCGGCCATGGTGGGGCGCGAACTGGCGGCCGCGCACGGCGCCCAGCATGCCGATGGCGCGGCCCGAGCGGCCGAGCCCGAGTGGCTGCAAACCCAGGCCCTGAACCGCCGCGGCCACGTGAAAGCCATAGACCTCGGCATACGCCGCGGCGAGGTGGTGGGCTTGGGCGGCTTGCTGGGCTCGGGGCGGACCGAGCTGGCGCGCCTGCTGTTTGGCCTGGACCGCAGTGATGGTGGCGAGATTCTGCTGGGCGGCAAGCCCGTGCGCATGGATTCACCGGCCACGGCGATCCAGATGGGGCTGGCCCTGTGCCCCGAGGACCGCAAGGCCGAGGGCATCATCGCCGAGCTCTCGGTGCGCGAGAACATTGTGCTGGCCTTGCAGGCCCGCCAGGGCCTGTGGCCGGCCATTGGCCGGGTGCAGCAAACCACGCTGGCCGAGGGCTATGTGAAGGCCTTGGGCATCAAGACCGCCGATGTGGACACCCCCATCGGCCAGCTCTCGGGCGGCAACCAGCAGAAGGCCGTGCTGGCGCGCTGGCTGGCCACCCAGCCCAGCCTCTTGATATTGGACGAACCCACCCGCGGCATCGACATTGCCGCCAAGCAGGAAATCATGAACGAGATACTGGCCCTGGCCAAACAGGGGATGGCCGTGCTGTTCATCTCCTCCGAGATGGAAGAAGTGGTGCGCGTCTCCGACCGCATCGTGGTGCTGCGTGACCGTGCCAAGGTGGGCGAACTGCCGGGCGGCACGAATGACCACGCGGTCTACGCCATGATTGCGGGGCAGGCATGAGCACACCCAACACGCCTTCTTTGCTGGCGCGGGTGCAGACGCACCCTTTGCTGTGGCCGGTGGTCACGCTGGTGCTGATCCTGATGGTCAACGCCAGCCTGAACCCCGGCTTCTGGATGCTGCAGTGGCGCGACGGCCACCTGTACGGCAGCGTCATTGATATCCTGAACCGCGCGGCGCCGCTGATGCTGGTGTCGCTGGGCATGACGCTGGTGATTGCCACCCGCGGCATTGATATTTCCGTGGGTGCCACGGTGGCCATCAGTGCGGCGGTGGCCGCCCTGATGGTGGGCGGCAAGCTGGTCATCACCGATGGGGTGGCCCAGCACATCAGCCGTTTCCCCATGTGGCTGGCGATTGTGTGTGCGCTGCTCACCGCCCTGGCCTGTGGGCTGTGGAATGGCGTGCTGGTGGCCAAAATCGGCCTGCAGCCCATCATCGCCACGCTGATCCTGATGGTGGCGGGGCGTGGTGTGGCGCAGTTGCTCACCGACGGGCAAATTGTCACGGTGTATTACCCGCCCTATTTCTATATTGGCAGCGGCTACCTGTGGGGCCTGCCGTTTGCGCTGTTCATCGCAGCCTTTGTCTACCTGGTGATGCACCTGGCCGTCACGCGCACCGCGCTGGGCCTGTTTATCCAGGCCATCGGCATCAACCCCGCCGCGGCCCGTGTGGCCGGTGTGCGGGAGCGGCTGATCAGCATCTGTGTCTATGCGTTTTGCGGCCTCACGGCCGGGATTGCGGGGCTGATCATCAGCTCCAACGTCAAGAGTGCGGACGGCAACAACGCCGGCAACCTGCTGGAGCTGGACGCCATTCTGGCCGTCACCCTGGGCGGCACGCTCCTGACCGGCGGGCGCTTCAGCCTCGCCGGCAGCATGATTGGCGCGCTCATCATCCAGACGCTGACCTCCACCATCTACTCGATCGGTGTGCCGCCGGAGATCAACCTGGTGGTGAAGGCCGCCGTGGTGTTTGTGGTGATGTTGATGCAGTCCGCCGAGTTCCGCCGCGCCGTGCGCGGCTGGGTGGTGCGCCCCCACGCAGGGAGCCAGGCATGAAGCTGCAGAGCAAATACATTCCGCTGGCGGCCACCGTGTCGCTGTTTGCCGCCATGTCGGTCTTTGGTGCGGTGTCCTACACCGGGTTCTTCTCGGCCCAGGTGTTTCTGAACCTGCTGATTGACAATGCCTTTCTGGTCATCGTGGCGGTGGGCATGACCTTCGTCATCCTGTCGGGTGGCATCGACCTGTCGGTGGGCTCGGTGGTGGCGCTCAGCACCATTGTGCTGGCCAAGCTGGTGCAGCACCTGCACTGGGACCTGATGGTCGCCATTCCGCTGGTGCTGTGCATGGGCACGCTGTTCGGCGCCTTCATGGGCTGGTTGATCCAGCGCTTCCGATTGCAGCCCTTCATCGTCACGCTGGCGGGCATGTTCCTGGCGCGGGGCCTGTGTTACCTCATCAGCATCGACTCCATCAGCATCACCGACGAGGCCTACACCGTGCTGGCACAAACCCGCATCCACCTCTGGCCCGAAGGCCCCATGGTGTCCATCAGTGCCGTGCTGGCGCTGTTGGTGCTGGCGGGCGCGGTGTTTGTCGCGCATTGCACGCAGTTTGGTCGCACCGTGTACGCCATTGGCGGCTCCGAACATTCGGCCGTACTCATGGGCTTGCCCGTGGCACGCACCAATGTGGCGGTGTACGCGCTCAGTGGCTTTTGTGCGGCGCTGGGCGGCGTGGTGTTCACCTTCTACATGCTGTCGGGTTACGGCCTGCATGCGGTGGGGCTGGAGCTGGACGCGATTGCCGCCGTGGTGATCGGAGGCACCCTGCTCAGTGGCGGCGTGGGTTATGTGGCGGGCACGCTGTTTGGGGTACTTACCCTGGGCGTGATCCAGACGCTCATCATGTTCGACGGCAGCTTGAGCTCGTGGTGGACACGCATCGTCATCGGCGCGCTGCTGTTTGTGTTCTGCGTGCTGCAGCGGGTGTTTGAAGCCGGGCGCAAGCCAGGGTCTTAGGGTTTGAGGTCAAATAGGCCTCTAGCCCCCGTAATCATTGCGCGAGCAGCTCCTGAAACCATAGCATTTTGAACTGAGACAAAACATGCAATACCGTCCCCTGGGCCGTACCGGCTGGAACATTTCAACCGTGAGCTTCGGCGCCTGGGCCATTGGTGGCACCTGGGGCGCAGTGGACGATGCCGACTCCATGGCCGCCCTGCACCGCGCGCTGGACCTGGGCGTCAACTTCTTCGACACCGCCGATGTGTATGGCGACGGCCGCAGTGAGCGCCTGCTGGCACGCCTGCGCAAGGAGCGCAGCGAGCCGTTTTATGTGGCCAGCAAGGCCGGTCGCCGCCTCACACCCCATGTAGCCGCCGGCTTCACACGCGCCAACCTCACGGCGTTTGTGGAGCGCAGCCTGCAGAACCTGAACACCGAAGCCATCGACCTGCTGCAACTGCACTGCCCGCCCACCGAGGTGTTCTACATGCCCGAAGTGTTTGGTGTGCTGGATGACCTGGTGGCGGCAGGCAAGCTGCGCCACTACGGGGTGAGTGTGGAGAAGGTGGAGGAAGCGCTCAAGGCCATCGAGTACCCCGGCGTGCAAAGCGTGCAGATCATCTACAACCTGTTCCGCCAGCGTCCGGCCGAGCTGCTGTTTGAACAAACCCAAAAACGCGGCGTGGGCATCCTGGCGCGCCTGCCGCTGTCCAGCGGCCTGCTGAGCGGCAAGATGACCGCGCAAAGCACCTTTGCCGAAGACGACCACCGCGGTTTCAACCGCGAGGGTGCGGCCTTTGACAAGGGTGAGACGTTTTCGGGGCTGGACTTTGCGGTGGGCCTGCAGGCCGTGGAAGCCATGCGTCCGCTGGTGCCCGCGGGGATGAGCATGGCGCAAATGGCGCTGCGCTGGATCCAGATGCACCCGGCCGTGACCTGCACCATCCCCGGTGGCAAGAACCCCGCGCAGGTGGCCGACAACGTGGCCGCTGCGGACTTGCCGCCATTGAGCGACGCCAGCATGCAGGCGCTGGCTGAGGTGTACGCGCGTTACGCCAAACCGCTGGTGCACCAGCGCTGGTAAGCCCAGCGCCGGGGGCGCGGGCTTGGCGTGCTCTTAACGTACCAGCAATACCGGCACCTCGCAGTGCGCCAGCACTTGCGTGGTGACCGAGCCCATCACCAGATTGGCCAGCGCGCTGTGGCCATGGCTGCCCATCACCAGCAGGTCAAACTTGCCGCTGTCGGCCAGCTTGGCAATGGCGGCGCCGGCGGGGCCGACTTTCCAGTCCGTCTTGGCGTTGATACCGTGGCGCAGCAGGAACTTGCTCACAGGGGCCAGCACTTTTTCAGCCTCTTCGGACTGGTAGCTCTTCACCACTTCTTTGCCCACGGCGGCTTTGGCGCGTGGTGGCAAATCGGGCTGGGCGGTGAACACCGTGTACTCGTGGGCGGGCGAGAGCAGGGCTTCGTGGGTGCTCAGGTAGGCCAGCATTTTTTTGCTGTACGCGCTGCCGTCAACGGCCAACAGAATCTTCATGGAACGCTCCTCAGTAAAAACGCCAGTGTAGTGGCGCTATTGCAGAAGTCCGTGCGTCACATCAAACTCTCTTGTCCAACAAGGGGAGAACCATGCCACACCACAAGAACCTGACGCGCCGTACCCTGCTGCAAGGTAGCGCCCTGGGCTGGATAGGGGCCACCGTGTCCGTCCATGCCGCCAGCCCGGCCCAGCCGCCCGCCCTGATGCTGGCCCAGGTGCACACCAGCCGCCACCCGCTGGCCGGTGTGTGGGTCAGCGAGAAGTACGACGGTGTGCGGGGCTACTGGGATGGGCAGCAGTTGCGTACGCGCGGCGGCCACGCCCTGGCAGCGCCGGCCTGGTTCACGGCCGGGTGGCCCGCCCAGCCGCTGGACGGTGAGCTGTGGGCCGGGCGCGGGCAGTTTGCCCAGGCCGTGGCCACCGTGCGTGACCAGCGCCCTGATGAGGCTGCCTGGCGTGCGCTGCGCTACATGGTGTTTGACCTGCCAGCCCACGGTGGCGTGTTTGATGAACGCCTGCCCGCCCTGCAGGCCACCGTGCTGCAGATTGCCCAGCCTTGGGTGCAGGCGGTCGTGCACACCCCGGCCACCGATGCCAATGCCTTGCAGCGCCAGTTGGACGCCACGGTGCGTGCCGGTGGCGAGGGCCTGATGCTGCACCAGGGGAACACCCGCTACACCCCGCAACGCACGGATGGCCTGCGCAAACTGAAACCCCATGCCGACGCCGAAGCCCGTGTGCTGGCCCATGTGCCAGGGCAGGGCAAACACGCCGGGCACATGGGGGCCTTGTGGGTGGAGCTGGCGGCACAGGAGGGGCGGCCCGCGCAGCGCTTCAAGCTCGGCACGGGTTTTAGCGATGCCGAGCGCGCCGCACCGCCACCCGTGGGCAGCTGGGTCACCTACCGCTACCGCGGGCACACCGCACAGGGCGTGCCGCGCTTCGCCAGCTTTGTGCGCTTGGCGCCGGAGCCTGGCCTGTGAGTCGCGAGGTGCTGCATTTGCTATTGAATTAATAGCTTTTGGCGCAGTATCTGCGCGGCCTAGATGCCTATTTCAATCAAGAAATCGGGCCGGTAGCCCAGTTGCTCGTTTTTGCGCGCGTAGCCCAGCGGGTTGGCCACCACGCGGCAGCCGCCCACCCGGTAGTCGCTGGGGGCGTGCAGATGGCCGTGCAGCCAGAGCTGGGCGTAGGGCAGCAGTTCATCCAGCGCATTGCAAAAACCCGCTGTGCCCGGTACCAGGCCGTAGCGCGGATCGGCGCTGTGCAGGCTGGGCGCAAAGTGGGTGATGACCACCGTGGGGCCGTCAAAGGGCGCTGTCAGCGCCGTACGCAGCCAGTCCTGGCACTCCAGCGCCTGGGCCCGCAGCCCTTCGGCCAGCCAGGGTTCGCCATGGCGGGTGGTCAGCGTTTTCTTCAGGTAGTAGTTGGCGGCGCGGTAGGCCTTGTCGCGCGCCTTCAATCGCTGGGCTTCCGGGGCGTTCACGGCCAGTGCATCAAAGTCGGTCCACAGTGTGGTGCCGACGAGGCGCACGCCGTGCATCACCAGGGTTTCGCGCTCCAGCCAGAGAATCCCCAGGCGCTCGCAGGTCGCGCGCAGGCGGGCGTGGGCTTCGTCAAAGTCAAAGGTGTCGTACTCGTGGTTGCCGGGGACAAACACGACCGGGGTAGGCCAGCCCTGCCGTGGCGAAAAGCGCGCCAGGCCGAAGTCTGCGTCCGCCAGCTGCGAACCGGTCTGGTACGAACCCACATCACCCGCCAACACCAGCAGATCGGCACCGGGCAGGGGGCGGGCCTGCCAGTGGGGGTTGCCTTCGAGGTGCAGGTCCGAGAGCAGTTGGAGTTTCATGCGGAAAACAGGCGGTCGCCCAGGAGTGCAATTTGTTGGCGCAGCCAGGCGTGCGGGGGGGCAGCATCCAGGCGCTGGTGCCACAGCGCGTCCACCTGGATGGGGGGCACCTTGAAGGGCAGCTCGCGGATCACCAACTGGTCGGCGTAGCCGGTGACGTTGACAAAGTGGCGTGGCAACACGGTGAGCAGGTCGGAGTGCACCACCACGCGCCCGGCGGTGAAGAACTGGTTGACGGTCAGCACCACGCGCCGCGTGCGCTTGAGGCTGACCAGGGATTCGTCAATAAACCCAAAGGCCCGGCCCGAGAAGCTCACCAGCATGTGGCTGGCCTCGCAAAAACGGTCCAGCGTGAACTTGCCCTGGGTCATCGGGTGGTCCTTGCGCATCACACACACATAGTCACCGACAAACAGCCGGTGGTGGCGGAAGGACTCGGCGGCGCCAGCCTGCGCACGTGCGGTCAGGTCGGTCAGCACTGCCGGAAAGTGGCCGATGGCCAGGTCGGCGCCGCCTTCGTCCAGCACGCGGCGCGGGTCGCGTGTGGTCAGTGGCACCACGCGCAGTGACACACCGGGGGCATCCCGCGCCAGCACCTCCACCAGCGGCGGCATGAGCTCCGCAGCCGTGGCATCGGCCATGGTCAGCACAAAGGTCGTGGCGGCGGTGGCGGGGTCAAACACGCTGGGTGCCAGTGAGGCCTGCAGCTTTTGCAAGGTTTCGCGCACGGCCGGCCAGAGTTCCTGGCCGCGCGGCGTGGGCTCCAGGCTGCGGCCCTTGCGCACCAGCAGCTCGTCACCCAGGGCATCGCGCAGGCGGCGCAGGGCGTTGCTGACCGCGGGCTGGGTCAGCGCCAGCTGTTCGGCGGCCTTGGTCAAGCTGCGCTCGGCCATCACCGTGTCAAACACCTTGAGCAGGTTCAGGTCAAAGGTGCGCAGGTTGAGTGGTGGGGTGGCCATGGCGAATCATAACTTTGGTGAATACCAAGCATCACTAAGCAAAAGTTGAGTCGCATGAGGGTTAACCCTATGATTCACTCACTTCAAAGATTTATCCCAGTGAGCTTCAACCTTTTCAAGGAGTTGACCATGACCACCGTACTCTCTTCCTCGTATTTTGCTTCGGCCCCCGCCGTACTTTCCGCCCCAAAGGCAGAAGGCTCCCGTACCTTGGCTGGCATGTTGCTGGCCGCTGTGTTGTCCGCCCTGCTGGTGGTGGCCGACCAAGTGATCGACACCTGGGTGGATGGACATTTGTTGGTGGGCTGGGTGGCTCTGTGGACCGTGGCTTTTGCCGCCTTGGCCCTGTTGGCTCCTCCCCTGCGCAAGATGTCGGCTGCCGCTTCTGCTGTGATCATGGGCTGGGTCCGCGCGGCCCAAGAGCGCCGCATGGAAGAAAAAATGTGGGAATACGCCCACCGCGACCCCCGCATCATGGCCGAACTGCAACACGCCGTGATGCGCAGCCGCAACGAAGCCTAAGTCGCTTCCCTCGTGGGCCCGCCAGCAGGCGGGCAGAAAAAAGCCACCGGTTCGGTGGCTTTTTGCATGGTGCGGCCGCAAACGGGTGTTTTGCAGGCCAACGCCCAGCCTCGGCGGGATGCGCCGGGCCAGATCTTGGATAACCCTCAGGCAGCGAGGCGCTGTGCCAGTTGGGTTTTGGTCTCTTCGAGTTCCTTCGGCAAGTGGTAGGCCAGTTGGGTGAACAGCTCGGTGTGCAAGGCGATTTCAGCCTTCCAGTCGTCTTTGTTCAGGCTGGTCACGGAGTCAAACTGGGCCTGGCTGAAGTCCAGGCCGGTCCAGTTGATTTCGGAATATTGAGGCGCCACGCCAAATCCGGTCTCGGTGCCGCTGGCCTTGCCTTCGATGCGGTCGATCATCCACTTCAGCACGCGCATGTTGTCGCCATAGCCGGGCCAGACGAACTTGCCGTCATCGCCCTTGCGGAACCAGTTGGTGGTGAAAATCTTGGGTTGCTTGGCGCCAGCGTTGGCCAGCTTGGCACCGATGGTGAGCCAGTGCTGGAAGTAGTCGCTCATGTTGTAGCCCATGAAGGGCAACATGGCAAAGGGGTCTCGGCGCACCACGCCCATTTGGCCCACGGCGGCGGCGGTGGTCTCGGAGCCCATGGTCGCAGCCATGTACACACCTTCGGTCCAGTTGCGCGCTTCGGTCACCAGCGGCACGGTGGTGGAGCGGCGGCCACCGAAGATGAAAGCGTCAATCGCCACGCCGTTGGCATCGTCCCACTGGCTATCCAGTGCAGGGTTGTTGCCAGCGGCCACGGTGAAGCGGGCATTCGGGTGGGCAGCCTTGGCGCCCGTTTCCTTGGCAATTGCGGGCGTCCAGTCCTTGCCCTGCCAGTCGATCAGGTGGTCTGGCAGGCCGCCGGTGTCTTTTTCCATGCCTTCCCACCACACATCGCCGTCATCGGTCAGCGCAACGTTCGTGAAGATCACGTTTTTGTCCAGGCTGGCCATGCAGTTGGGGTTGGTGTGGAAGTTGGTGCCGGGTGCCACACCAAAGTAACCCGCCTCGGGGTTGATCGCGTAGAGCTTGCCGTCGGCACTGGGTTTGATCCAGGCGATGTCGTCACCGATGGTGGTGACCTTCCAGCCGTCAAAGCCGGCAGGTGGCACCAGCATGGAGAAGTTGGTCTTGCCGCAGGCGCTGGGGAAGGCGGCCGCTACGTGGTACTTCTTGCCCTCGGGATTGGTCACGCCCAGGATCAGCATGTGCTCCGCCAGCCAACCTTGGTCGCGGCCCATGTTGGAGGCAATGCGCAGCGCAAAACACTTCTTGCCCAGCAAGGCATTGCCACCGTAGCCTGAGCCGTAGCTCCAGATCTCGCGCGTCTCGGGGTAGTGCACGATGTACTTGGTCTTGTTGCATGGCCACTTCACGTCGGTCTGGCCCGGCTGCAGCGGTGCGCCCACCGTGTGCACGCAGGGCACAAAGGCGCCGTCCACACCAATCACATCGAACACGGCTTTGCCCATGCGGGTCATGATGCGCTGGTTCACCGCCACGTAGGGGCTGTCGGTCAGTTCAATGCCAATGTGGGCGATGTGCGAACCCAGCGGGCCCATGGAGAAGGGCACCACATACATGGTGCGACCTTGCATGCAGCCGTCGAAGAGGGCTTTTTCGCTTGCCGTGCCGGTTTGCAGCAGGGTGCGCATGTCGGCGGGGGCCATCCAGTTGTTGGTAGGGCCGGCGTTTTCCTTTTTCTCGGAGCAGATGAAGGTGCGGTCTTCCACGCGGGCCACATCGCTGGGGTCCGAGCAGGCCAGAAAGCTGTTGGGGCGCTTGGCGGGGTTCAACTTCTTGAAGGTGCCGAGATCCACCAGTTGCTGGCACAGGCGCTGGTATTCCTCTTCGGAACCATCGCACCAAACTACATCTTTGGGTTTGCACAGGGCCACCATGTCGGCCACCCAGGCAATCAGACGGGGGTTTTTGACATAGCTGGGGGTGTTGAGGGTCAGGCCCTGCATCACGGGTGCGTTCATGAAAAGCTCCTAAGTTTGAAAAACGTCTTTTCAAAATCGGGGGCCACAAGGCCGGCTGCCTGCAACTTTGAGAAGACGGCTCGGCCGGGACTGATGGACCCTGCAACCAAGCGCTTCTCGTGAATTCTAAGAACTGGTACCGAAGTTACGAAGCGATTACATCGAATAACTATGCATTAATTGCATCGACAAATGCTTATGAGGCTAGCCACTTCTGTATTGTGAAAATTTGCGGTGTGCCGAATGTTGCACGAACGTGGTTGACCACGTCGTGGCGCGGGGCCTGAATGCGGAATGTCTGGGGCGGGAGGAGTGTGGGGGCGGCCTGCCTTGGTGCAGGGGCCCGCAGGGCGAGGCAGCGCAGTGTGCCTCCAACCCGGCGACCCGCGACCAGCGCCTACGGGGGGCGCAGTGCGGGCAATTGAGTCAGGTTCAGGCCATCGACACGGCGATGAACGCCAACAGGAACATCAATACGCCGCCCACGATAGGCAACACGATGGGCATCAAAGGCACCACTTCGTCCACGGGGTCGGTGGCATGGTTGTTGGCGTGGTTGTCAGGTGCGGACATGGTGGATCCTTGGGTTCTTCGATTGGAAAGCCGGAATTTTACCCACACCCATCCGGTGTTGCTGCCTGCGCGGGTGACTTCTGCCCGCTTTGTGGAAATCTGGGGTCCGTGGCTTCCATCTTGGCCCAGACTGCGCTATCGTCATTTCAGCACCTCACTGTGCTGGAGGCGTTTGGATGGTCAAGCGTACGCTGTTCCCCTCCCAGGGTGGACATCTCATTCCCTCACCGGGCCTGCAAGAGGCGCCGGTGCTGGATCTGATGTGTTCCCACTTTGTGCTCACCCTGGCGGCGCGCCAAGGGGCCAACTTCAATGTGCGGCGCGATTTCAATGGCGTAGTGGGCCTGGCCGGGCGGCACCTGGTCTGGCCGGTGTCGGTGTTGGGCCGCTTGCGTGAGTTTCTGGCTCGGCGATGCCAGGGCAACGAGCTGTGGCGCGGCCACGAGACGCTGGATGCCTCGGAGTTCCTGGCGCGTTATGGCCAATGGTGTGGTCCCTATGACGAAGCCACCCTGTTCTTCTTTCTGGACGAATACGCCAAGGACCAGCCCAAAGACCTGATTAGCGTGCTCTCGGTCACCGGGGAGTGGCTGCGCCATGCGTTGAAAAAGCAGCCCACTTTGGTGGAGAAAAACATCGACGCCCTGGCCGGGCTCTTGCAACTGAACAAGGCGGAGCGGGCGCTCTTGTTGTACGGTACGTTGGCGCGTTACCAGCGCGACATGCGCAGCATTCTGGTGGAGTTCAAGGTCAATAACGCGCCCGAAGCCTACGCCGCCATTGCCGACGTGGCGGGCGTGAGTGCCCAGGAGTTGGGCGAGGCGCTGCGTGCGGGCTCGCGCCTGGAGCGCATTGGGCTGGTGGAAAACCTGATCTCCGAACACAACATCACCGACCTGGCCGACCTCATGAAGGTCAGCGAAAAGCTGCCCCCTGTGTTGATGCGCCGGTACCGCGACCAGGCGGAGCTGATGGCCGTGTTCACCCGCCTGTCCACCAAAAGCCAACTGGGTTTGCAGGACTTCAGCTTTGTGGCCGAAGACGCGGCCGTGTTGTGCAGCCTGCTGGCCAACGCTGTGGCGCGCAAGGAGGCGGGCATCAATGTGCTGCTGTATGGCCCCCCGGGGACCGGCAAGACCGAGTTGGCCAAGGTGGTGGCCCAGCAGGCGGGGCTGGAGTTGTTCGAGGTGGAATACGCCGACCGTGATGGCAATTCCCTGAGTGGGCGCGACCGTTACCGCTCGCTGCAAATCGCCCAGGTGTTCCTCAAGGGGAGCGCCCAGGCCGCGCTCTTGTTTGACGAGGTAGAGGACGTGTTTCCGCCGCTCTCCAGCGAGGCCGCACACCTGATTGCCCGGGCGGACGCTTCGGCCGCACCGGCCAGCGGCAGCGTGAGTGGCAAGGCCTGGGTCAATCAGGTGTTGGAGTCGAACGCCGTGCCCACGCTGTGGGTCACCAACCGCATTGAGCAGATTGACCCGGCATTTCGCCGCCGCTTTGCCTACCACCTGGAGCTCAAATCGCCACCACCGGGTGCCCGCGAGGCGCTGGTCCGCAAAACCCTGGCCGAAGTGCCGGTGTCGGAGGGGTTTGTGGCACGCCTGAGCAGCCGCAAAGGCCTGACGCCCGCCCAAATACGCACCGCGGCCCGCTTCGCCACGCTGGCCCGTGACCCCGTCGATGCCGCCCTGGCAGGGGAGGCTCTGGAGGCCCTGATTGAGCGCCAGCTGAAAAACGCGGATCTGGCGCTGGGCAACGCGGCGCAGGCCGTGACCACACCCACGGCGCTGAGTGCCTACCGCCTGGAGCTGCTGCACCTGCAAAGCCGCTACGACATCGGGCGCGTGGTGCAGGCGCTGAAAACCCGTGGCCATGGCACGCTGTGTTTCTATGGACCGCCCGGCAGCGGCAAAACGGCGCTGGCCGAACACATGGCCATGGCGCTGGGCCGCCCCCTGCTGGTGCGCCAGGCCAGCCACCTGCTGAGCAAATACATTGGCGAAACGGAGCAGGCCATGGCCGCCATGTTCCGCGAGGCCGAGTCCGAGGGGGCGGTGCTGTTGCTGGACGAAGCCGACAGTTTTTTGCAAGACCGGCGCAGCGCCCAGCGCAACTACGAGGTCACCGAGGTGAACGAGATGCTGCAGGGCATGGAGCGTTACCGCGGCGTGTTCATTTGCACCACCAACCTGATGGACCGGCTGGACCCGGCGGCCTTGCGCCGCTTTACCTTCAAGATTGAGTTCCTGCCCTTGAGCCCGGCGCAGCGCGAGGCGGTGTTTCTGGCCGAGGCCTGTCCGGGACTGGAGGCTTTGCCCGCGACGCTGGCCAGCCGCCTGGCGGCCTTGGACCAGCTTTGCCTGGGCGATGTCGCCGCGGTGCGCCGCCAGGCGGACATTCTGGGCACCGTGCTGGAGCCAGACGAGTTTCTGGAGCAACTGGAAGCCGAACACCGGCTCAAACCCGAGGTGCGCGAGCGCCGGTCCATGGGCTTTGTGCACTGAAGATGCACCGTTCTGGTAACCCTTTTGTAATTATTTGAACCGGCTGTCAACCGATCCCCCCCTTGGTGCGTGAAAGGCTCATGCGGACGCCAAACCGCAGCCCACGTTGGACTCCTGGGGCCGCACTGGCGTCTATTTCCTTCTCTTAGCGCGGCAACTATGCACCGAGACACGATCCAAGTGCCTGAAAAAGGCACCTACAAGTGGCAGCTGTTTGACTACTGGTCTGGCGAATTCCGCCAAACCCATGCAGACCATTCGGCCTACATCGCCCTGAACTTCGCCGGTGCCCTGGAGGCCTGCCGCGCCAAATTCCAGGCCTTGGTGCAACACCACCGGGCCAAAGCGGCCGACGCCGCGTGCGCTGCGCGTCACATGCGCGCTATCCAGCGCTTGCAAAACACCATGTCGGGCGCCGCCATGGCCTACGAGAGCGGTTTCCACCGCCACTGAGCGCCTGCCCCGGCGCTGCGATCTACTCCAGCGCCACCACCCGCAGCACGTCGCTGGCATAGGCTTCCAGCTTTTTGGCGCCTATGCCGCTGATGCCTTGCAGGTCGTCCAGACTCTGTGGCGCCCGCTGCGCAATGGCCGCCAGCGTGGCGTCGTGAAAAATCACATAGGCGGGCAGGTTGTGCTCCTTGGCCACCTCGGCCCGCCAGGCCTTGAGGGCCGAATAACGCAGCAGGCCTTCGCTGTCCAGGTTGATCGGCGCCTTGACCACCGCACCCAGGCGTGGGTTGCGCCGACTCTTGCGGTCGGCCGGCGCGGATACCGACTCCCGCAACATCACCGGCACTTCACCCTTGAGCACGGCGCGTGATTCGGCGGTGAGTTGCAGCGTGCTGAACTCACCCCCTTGCACCGCCACCGCGCCCATGGCAATCAGCTGGCGCAACACGCCGCGCAACTGCAGTTCTGAAAAATCTGATCCCAAGCCAAAGGTACTGAGGCTCGTGTGGCTGTACTGGGTCACCTTTTCGGTGGCCTTGCCACGCACGATGTCCATTAAATGCCCGGCGCCAAAGCTCACGCCGCTCATCTGCTGGATGCGGTAAATGGTGGACAACAGTTTGCGCGCGGCGTCGGTGCCGTCCCAGACCGCGGGCGGGTTCAGGCAGTTGTCGCAATTGCCGCAGGGCTGGCTGGCTTCGCCAAAGTAACCCAGCAGGCGTACGCGGCGGCAGTCGGTGGCCTCGGCCAGGCCCAGCAGGGCGTCGAGCTTGCCGCGCATCACCTGCTTGAATTCTTCGCTGGCCGGGCTCTCGTCGATCATGCGGCGCTGGTTCACCACGTCCTGCAGGCCATAGGCCATCCAGGCGTCGGCGGCCAGGCCGTCGCGGCCGGCGCGGCCCGTCTCCTGGTAGTAGCCTTCGATGTTTTTGGGCATGTCGCGGTGGGCCACAAAGCGCACATCGGGCTTGTCGATACCCATGCCAAAGGCGATGGTGGCCACCATCACGATGCCCTCTTCGCGCAAAAAACGGTCTTGGTTCGTCTGGCGCACCTTCTGGTCTAGCCCGGCGTGGTAGGGCAGGGCCTTGATGCCAGCGTCCACCAGGGTCTGGGCCATGTCTTCCACCTTCTTGCGGCTCTGGCAGTAGACGATGCCAGCCTCGCCCTCGTGCTCGCGCTCGATAAAGCGCAGCAGCTGGGTGGTGGAGTCCTTTTTTTCGACGATGGTGTAGCGGATGTTGGGGCGGTCGAAGCTGCTGACGAACGCACGCGCGTCTTCGAGCTGCAGCCGCTCCAGGATGTCGGCCCGCGTCAGGTCGTCGGCGGTGGCGGTCAGCGCAATGCGGGGAATGCCGGGGTAGCGCTCGTGCAGCACCGTCAGGTTGCGGTAGTCGGGGCGGAAGTCGTGGCCCCACTGGCTCACACAATGCGCCTCATCAATGGCAAATAGGCTGAGTTTGCCGCGCTCGAAGAGTGAATCCAGCAAGGCCAGGAAGCGCGCATTGCTGACCCGCTCGGGCGCGGCGTAGAGCAGGGTGATCTCGCCGCGCAGCAGTTGCTGCTCGATCTGGTAGGCCTCGTCGCCACTCAGCGTGGAGTTGAGGAAGGCGGCGCTGACACCCGCCTCATGCAGCGCGCCCACCTGGTCGTGCATCAGCGCGATCAGCGGTGATATGACCAGCGTGGCGCCCAGTCCGGCCTGTTGGCGGGCGATGGCGGGGATCTGGTAACACAGGCTCTTGCCGCCGCCGGTGGGCATGAGCACCAGCGCGTCGCCGCCTTGTGCCACGTGCTCCACGATGGACTGCTGGGGTCCGCGGAAGGCGTCGTAACCGAACACGGTGCGCAAAATGCCGTTGCAGGCATCCAGGGTGGTGCTGGAGGGGAGGGGGTTTGCTATCAAAACAGGAGCTTGTCGCGCAATGTCTACGGGGGCTAGAGGCCTAAAACATCAATAATGTGAACAGTTGGGCAGTGTGGCGGTTTTTCGCGGCCCGGGCGCTTATTGTCGGGCATGCCCATGGCTACACTCAACGCTCATGACGGACCCCCAGAGCGCCCCGGATGCGCAACACCCCACCAAAGCCCTGCTGCAGCTGTGCAAGCGTCTGGAGCGTGCCCGGACTCTGCCAGACATTCTGGGCGCGGTGGCTCCCGTGGTGGACGAGGTGCTGGGCTATGCCCATGCCTGGCTGGCCCTGTTGGGGGAGCGGCCCGGCTTTGTGTCCATCATCAGCCAGCTGACCTCGGACCCCGACTACCGGGATCGCCACCAGATGGCCCAGACCATGGACATCCCGATTGCAGGGGACCGCATGCTGGAGGAAATTCTGGCGGCAGACCACGTGGTGGTGGTGGATGACGCCCGCACCGACCCGCGTACCAACAAGGCGGTGGTGGCGCAGCTGGACAACCGCACCATCGTGAATGTGCCCCTGCTGCTGGCCGGAGAGCGGCTGGGGGTGGTGGGCATGGGCACCTTTGGCGATGTCGAGGGCGTGCGCCCGCCGCAGGACTGGCAGCTCGATTTCATGCAGGCGCTGGCGGGCCACGTGGCGGTAGCGCTGGACCGGGTGCGCTTTCTGGAGCGCCAGAAACGTGCCGAAGATGCGCTGTACCAAGAGAAAGAGCGCTTGCAGGTCACCCTGCATGCCATCAGCGATGCCGTCATCACCACCAACGCCCAGGGTCTGCTGCTCTATATCAACCCGGTGGCCGAAGCCCTGACGGGGGCCACGCTGGTGGCGTCCATCGGGCGGCCCTACCAGGCCGTATTTCCGCTGGACGGTAGCGAGCTGGCGCCCGACCTGGATGTGGTGGCCAGCGCCATGGCAGCGGGGCAAACCCAGCGGTACCCGCAGCTGGGCCTGGCCCATGCGCGGGGCCGCGTGTTGGTTGAGGCGGCGGTGTCCCCCATCCGCGATGCGGAAGGAGTGGTGCAAGGGGCGGTGCTGGTCTTTCGGGATGTGACCGAGCAACGCCGTCTGAGCCGCGAAATGGCCTTTCAGGCCACGCACGACGAGCTGACCGGGCTGGGCAACCGCCGCGCCTTTGAAGCCACGCTGGCCCAGTGTTTTGCCCGCACCCGTGAGCAGGCCCAGACCCACGTGTTGTGTTACCTGGACCTGGACGAGTTCAAGGTGGTGAACGACACCTGTGGCCACGGCGCGGGCGACGCGCTGCTGCGCCAAGTGGCCCAGCTGTTTTTGGAGGTGCTGGGTCCGCAGGACCACCTGTGCCGCCTGGGCGGCGACGAATTCGGCGTGGTGCTGACCGAGCAGACGCTGCCCCAGGCCCTGCGCCTGGCCGAGCAGATGCAGCAGCGCCTGGCCAGCTACCGCTTTGTCTGGCAGGACCAAAGCTTTGGCGTGGGGGTGAGCATTGGCATGGTGCAGCTGGATGCGCAGAGCGAAAGCGTAGGCGCGCTGCTGCAGGCGGCCGACAGTGCCTGCTATGTGGCCAAGGATGCGGGGCGGGGCCGCATCCACGTCTATGCCACCGACGACCCGGCGCTGGCCCAGCGCTACGGCGTCATGGAGTGGGTGAGCCGCATTGAGAACGCCCTGCGCAACGACCGTTTTGTGCTCTATGCCCAGCCCATCGTGCCGATTGGCGGGGGGGGCGTGCGTGGCCTGCACTGCGAGTTTTTGCTGCGCATGCGCGACGTCAATGGGCGGTTGGTGCTGCCGGGCGAATTCATGCCGGCGGTTGAGCGCTACCACCTGGCGACCCGGGTGGACCGCTGGGTGGTGCGCCATGCGCTGGCATGGATGGTGGCGCACCAGGACCAGATTGAGCAGTGCTCGGTCAATCTCTCGGGGCAGTCGCTGGGGGACCCCCAGTTCATGGCTTTTGTGCTGGAGACCCTGGCCGCCACGCCCATGCCCTGCCACAAGCTGTGCTTCGAGATCACCGAAACCGCCGCCATCGGCAACCTGCACGCGGCCCAGGACTTCATTGCCACCCTGCGCCGACTGGGCTGCCGGCTCTCGCTGGACGACTTCGGCAGCGGGCTGTCTTCGTTTGCGTACCTGCGCAACCTGCCGGTGGACGTGCTCAAGATCGACGGCCAGTTTGTGCGTGACATTGCCACCGACGCGGTCAGCCTGGCCATGGTCAAGTCCATCCACGAGATTGGCTGCCTCATGGGCAAGGCGACCGTGGCCGAGTTTGTCGAAAACCTGGCCATCCTGGACCTGTTGCGCGGCTTTGGCGTGCACTACGCACAGGGCTATGCAGTCGGCTACCCGATGCCGCTGGACCAGGTCTTGCTTTTGCCGGCTCACGGCACGGCCAGCACTTTGTGAACTAAAATCGGCCCTTCCCAAGGGGCGCTGCAGCTGGCGCCTGCCCTCAGACAGGCAGGCCTCCGGTCAGGCTTGGGACTCCCAACTGCGCTCACTTGTTTAAAACCACACAGTGAGCCGCCGAATGAAGCCCATCACCTACACCCGCGCACAAGCCCTTCCCGGCATTCTGGAAAACCGCATCGCCATTCTCGACGGCGCCATGGGCACCATGATCCAGCGTTTCAAGCTGGGTGAAGCCCAGTACCGTGGCGAGGGCTACACCGGCCCCGGCAGTCAGGGGGACCGCTTCAAGGACTTTCCCAAGGATGTGAAAGGCAACAACGAGCTGCTGAGCCTGACGCGGCCCGATGTCATCAGCGACATCCATGAGCGCTACCTGGCCGCCGGTGCCGACATGATCGAGACCAACACCTTTGGTGCCACCACCGTGGCCCAGGCCGACTACGACATGGCCGATCTGGCCGTCGAGATGAACTACGTGTCTGCCAAGCTGGCCCGCGCCGCCTGCGACAAATACAGCACGCCCGACAAGCCCCGCTTTGTCTGCGGCGCCCTGGGCCCCACGCCCAAAACCGCCAGCATCAGCCCCGATGTGAACGACCCCGGTGCGCGCAACGTGACCTTTGAAGAGCTGCGCGCCGCCTACTACGACCAGACCAAGGCCCTGGTGGAAGGTGGCGCAGACGTGATCCTGGTGGAAACCATTTTTGACACGCTCAACGCCAAGGCCGCGCTGTTTGCGGTGGACGAGTATTTCGAGGCCAGCGGCGAGCGCCTGCCCATTCTGATCAGCGGCACCGTGACCGATGCGTCCGGCCGCATCCTGAGTGGCCAAACGGTGACGGCCTTCTGGCACAGCGTGCGCCATGCCCAGCCGCTGGCCATCGGCCTGAACTGTGCCTTGGGTGCGGCGCTGATGCGCCCTTACATCCAGGAGCTGAACAAGGTGGCGCCGGACACGTTTATCAGCTGCTACCCCAACGCCGGCCTGCCCAACCCCATGAGCGACACCGGCTTTGACGAGACCCCCGATGTGACCAGCCGCCTGGTGCGCGAATTCGCCGAAGAGGGGTTGGTCAACATTGTGGGCGGCTGCTGCGGCACCACACCCGACCACATTGGCGCCATTGCCCAAGCGGTGAACCCGATTGCCACGCGTAGTGTGCAGCGCAACTACTTTTACAAAGAGGCGGCTTGAGCCGAGACATTGCCATGAACAAAGTCACCTGGGGCGTGCTGAGCACCGCCAAAATCGGCATGGAGAAAGTTACCCCCGCGCTCATGCGCAGCCAGTGGTGTGATGTGCAGGCGATTGCCTCGCGTTCGCTGGACAGCGCCCAGGCCGCCGCTGGCAAGCTGGGCATTCCCAAAGCCTACGGCTCCTACGAGGCGTTGCTGGCCGACCCGGCCATCGAAGCAATTTACAACCCTTTGCCCAACGACCAGCATGTGCCCATGACGCTGGCGGCAGCGCGCGCGGGCAAACATGTGCTGTGCGAGAAGCCCATTGCGCTGAACGCCAACGAGGCCGCACAGCTGCGCGAGGTGGCCGACAAGGTGCACATCATGGAAGCTTTCATGGTGCGCTTCCACCCGCAGTGGCTGCGCACCCGCGAGCTGGTGCAAAGCGGTGCGTTGGGCGATTTGCGCACCGTGCAGGTGTGGTTCTCGTACTTCAACCGCAATGCCACCAACATCCGCAACGACGCCAGCAAAGGTGGCGGCGCGCTGATGGATATCGGCTGCTACCCCATTGTGGCGGGGCGGTTCTTGTTTGGTGCCGAGCCGGTGCGGGTGATGGCGCTGGCGGACATGGATCCGGAGTTCGGTGTGGACCGCACTTTCAGTGCCTTGCTGGACTTTGGGGGTGGCCGCCGTCTGGATTTCACCGTGTCCATGCAAACCACGCCCTACCAGCGGGTGCACGCCATTGGCACCGAGAAGCGGGTGGAGATCGAAATCCCCTTCAACGCGCCCCAGGGCCAGGAGACACGCATTTTTGTGGACGATGGCAAGGTGCCGGGTGGTGCCTCCGCCCTCACCGAAACCTTCGCCGCCTGCGACCAGTACAGCCTGGAGGGTGATGCTTTTTCGCTGGCCATCCGCGGCGAGCAGCCACTGCACTACGGCGTGGAAGACGCCATCCAGAACATGCGCATCATCGACGCGCTGTTTGCCTCCCAGCGCACCGGCGCCTGGGTTGCGGTGTAAGCCGCCTTGCCAGAAATTTGAGTCTTTTATGCCCCAAACCTCCGTGAATGCTGCGCAAGCAGCTATCAATACCGTAGCGCCCATGCTGCTCTCCGGTCTGGAACCCATCACCATCGACAGCAACAGCCTGTTCGTCAACGTGGGCGAGCGCACCAATGTCACCGGCTCCAAAGCCTTTGCCCGCATGATCCTGAACGGCCAGTTCGAGGAAGCGCTGGCCGTGGCCCGCCAGCAGGTGGAAAACGGTGCGCAGATCATCGACATCAACATGGACGAGGCCATGCTGGACAGCCAGGCGGCCATGGTGCGTTTCCTGAACCTGATAGCGTCCGAGCCCGATATTTCCCGCGTGCCCATCATGATCGACAGCTCCAAGTGGAGCGTGATCGAGGCCGGCCTGCGCTGCGTGCAGGGCAAGGCGGTGGTGAACTCCATCAGCATGAAAGAAGGTGTGGACGCCTTCAAGCACCAGGCCAAGCTGTTGCGCCGCTATGGCGCGGCTGCCGTGGTCATGGCGTTTGACGAGCAGGGCCAGGCAGATACGTATGCGCGCAAGATCGCGATCTGCGAACGCGCCTACCGCATCCTGGTGGACGAGGTGGACTTTCCAGCCGAAGACATCATCTTCGACCCCAACATCTTCGCCATTGCCACCGGCATCGAAGAGCACAACAACTACGCGGTGGACTTTATCGAGGCCACGCGCTGGATCAAGCAGAACCTGCCCGGCGCCAAGGTGAGCGGCGGCGTGTCCAACGTGTCCTTCAGCTTCCGTGGCAACGACCCGGTGCGCGAGGCCATCCACACCGTGTTCCTGTACCACGCCATCAAAGCCGGCATGGACATGGGCATCGTGAACGCGGGCATGGTCGGTGTGTATGACGACCTGGAACCCACCTTGCGCGAGCGCGTGGAAGACGTGGTGCTGAACCGCCGCGACGATGCCGGTGAGCGCCTGGTGGAGATTGCCGAGACCGCCAAGAGCGGCGCCAAGGATGAGAGCAAAAAGCTCGAATGGCGCGGCACCGCCGAGGCACCAGCCTCGGTCGGCGCGCGGCTCTCCCATGCCTTGGTGCACGGCATCACCGACTTCATCACCCAAGACACGGAAGAGGCCTACCAGGACGTGCTGGCCAAGGGCGGACGCCCGCTGCACGTGATCGAAGGCCCGCTGATGGACGGCATGAACGTGGTCGGTGATCTGTTTGGTCAGGGCAAGATGTTCCTGCCCCAGGTGGTCAAAAGCGCCCGCGTGATGAAGAGCGCCGTGGCGCACCTGCTGCCCTACATCGAGGCCGAGAAGCTGGCCATGGTGGAGGCCGGTGGCGAAGCCAAGGCCAAAGGCAAGATCGTGATCGCCACCGTGAAGGGTGACGTGCATGACATTGGCAAGAACATCGTCACGGTGGTCTTGCAGTGCAACAACTTCGACGTGGTGAACATGGGCGTGATGGTGCCCTGCCACGAGATTCTGGCCAAGGCCAAGGCGGAAGGCGCGGACATCATCGGGCTCTCCGGCCTGATCACGCCCAGCCTGGAAGAGATGCAGTACGTGGCGGGTGAGATGCAGAAGGACGCGTACTTCCGCAGCCGCAACATCCCCCTGCTGATTGGCGGTGCCACCTGCAGCCGCGTGCACACCGCAGTCAAGATTGCCCCCAACTACGAAGGCCCGGTGGTCTACGTGCCGGATGCCTCGCGCAGCGTGAGTGTGGCGCAAGGGCTGCTGAGTGACAGTGCTGCGCAGTACATCGCCGAGCTGAACGCCGACTACGACAAGGTGCGCCAGCAGCACGCCAACAAAAAGCAGACGCCGATGTGGCCCCTGGCCAAGGCGCGCGCCAACAAGACGCCCATAGCCTGGGCAGCCCACCAGCCTACGGTGCCGAAGTTCATTGGCCGCCGCGTCTTCAAGAACTTTGACCTGGGCGAACTGGCCAAGTACATCGACTGGGGCCCCTTCTTCCAGACCTGGGACCTGGCTGGCCCTTTCCCGGCCATCCTCAAGGACGAGGTGGTCGGCACGGAGGCCGTGCGCGTGTACGCCGACGGCCAGCGCATGCTCAAGCGTCTGATCGAAGGCCGCTGGCTCACCGCCAACGCGGTGGTGGCGCTGTACCCGGCCAACACGGTGAACGACGACGACATCGAGTTCTATACCGATGAGAGCCGCTCTGAGGTTGCCATGACCTGGTACGGCCTGCGCCAGCAGACCGAAAAGCAGGAGATTGACGGCGTGATGCGCCCCAGCCGCTGCCTGGCCGACTTTGTGGCACCCAAGGGCGTGAAGGCGGACTATGCCGGCCTGTTCGCAGTGACCGCCGGCATTGGGGTGGACAAGAAGGAGAAGTACTTCCTGGACGACCTGGATGACTACTCGGCCATCATGCTCAAGTCGATTGCCGACCGCCTGGCCGAGGCTTTTGCCGAAGCCCTGCACCACCGCGTGCGCACCGACCTGTGGGGCTACGCGGCCGACGAGGCGCTGAGTAACGAGGACCTGATTGCCGAAAAGTACCAGGGCATCCGCCCCGCGCCCGGCTACCCGGCCTGCCCGGACCACAGCGTCAAGAAAGACATGTTTGCGCTGCTGCAGTGCGAGGAAATTGGCATGACCGTGACCGAGAGCCTGGCCATGACACCGGCGGCCAGCGTCAGCGGCTTCTACATCGGGCACCCGGACGCCACCTACTTCAACGTTGGCAAGATCAGCGACGACCAGGTGCAGGACCTGGCCGAGCGCCGCCAACTGAACCGAGCCGAACTGGAGCGCCTGCTGGCGCCCAATTTGTAAGTCTGTGGCGGGTGTGCCGCCTTGGGCGGGGTCTGCTTTACCCAGCGTTACAACTCAGACACGGTGGCGAGCCCTGCGCTGTGTACCTTTGGCAGGCCTCGGTCGTTGTAGGGCGACCCAGGGTTGAAAGGGCGATTCCGCCCCTTGCCAAAGGAGAGATGTATGAACAGTGCCATGTCCGTTCCCGGCGCCGTCCTGGCCGTCGCGCCCGCCAACCGTTTCCTGTGGGTCGCCGTTGGCGCCCTGGGTGCGACCACGCTGGCCCTGGGAGCCATGCTGGTGCAGATGAACCACCGCAGCGCGGATGCACTGGTGCCCGCCACGTCGCAGCTGCCCGCAGTCACTGCGGTGGCGGCGCCCACACCGGAGTTACCGGTGGTGCAGGCGGTGCCTGCCAAGGTGGCTACCCCAGTGCCAGAAAAAGTGCAAAAAGTGGCCAAAGCCCCCGTGAAATATGCGCAAGCAGCTCCTAAAACAGTAGCAAAAACAGTGCCCGCCGCGGCTGAAACGGGGGTGGCCGACAGCCTGCCCGGGCGCGACCAGTCCTGGGAGCCCGTGGCAGCAGTGCCCCAACCGGCCCCCAAGCTGGTGTGCGCCAGCTGCGGCACGGTGGAAACCGTCACCCCCATTCAACGTGACGCTGCACCCAGCGGTGCTGGTGCGGCGGTGGGTGCGGTCCTGGGAGGCGTGCTGGGCAACCAGGTGGGCGGCGGCAGCGGCAAAACCCTGGCCACCATCGTCGGCATTTTTGGCGGCGGCATTGCCGGCAATGCGGTGGAAAAGAACATGAAAAAGGAGACCGCCTACGAAGTGGCTGTGCGCATGGAGGATGGCACCTTGCGCCGCATCGAACAAAACAGCCCGGCAGCGGTGGGCGCCCGGGTTACGGTGGACGGCAATACCCTGAGCCCGGCCCCCAGCGCTGCACCAAGCAGCTCGTCAGGAGTGCGCAGCACCATCTGATGTGCCTCGCGTGCTATTATTTTTGCAAACCGCAAAAGGAATAGCGCATGAATATGGCAACGGCAACGACCGGTGCGACCGAGGGCCCGCGCCCTCCCTCGGGCCGGCCTGAAAAGCTGCGGCTAGGCGATGTGCTGGTCCAGCAACGCCTGATTTCCCAAGAGCAGCTCCAGCAAACCCTGGAGCTGCAGCGCACCACCGGCAAAAAGGTGGGGCGTTTGCTGATTGAGACGGGTGTCATCACCGAAGAGCTGCTGGCCAACGGCCTGGCGCGCCAGCTCCGCATCCCCTTCGTCAACCTCAAGACCTTTCCCTTCCGGGCCGATGTGGTCAAGCTGCTGCCTGAGTCTGCGGCACGGCGTTTCCGTGCGCTGGTGCTGGAAGACAAGGGCGACGTGCTCTTGGTGGCGCTGGCGGACCCGCTGGACCTGTTTGCCTATGACGAACTGGCCCGCCTGCTCAAGCGCAACATCGGCATTGCTGCCGTGCCCGAGAGCCAGCTGGCGCTCGCGTTTGACCGGCTGTACCGCCGCACCGAGGAAATCAGTGGCCTGGCCCGTGCCCTGGAGAAAGACCTGGGCGACGCTGTGGACTTTGGCGAGCTGACGGCGACGGTAGGTACCGAAGGCGCGCCCGTGGTGCGCTTGCTGCAGTCGCTGTTTGAAGACGCCATGCAGGTCGGCGCGTCGGACGTGCACATCGAGCCGCAAGAAGGGTTTCTGCAGATTCGCGTGCGTGTGGATGGTGTGCTGCAGACCCAGACGCAGGCTGACAAACGTATCGGTGGTGCGCTGGCGCAGCGCCTCAAGCTCATGGCCGGGCTGGACATTTCCGAGAAGCGCCTGCCGCAGGACGGCCGTTTCAGTGTGCGCCTCAAAGACAACACCATCGATGTGCGTCTTTCCACCTTGCCCACCACCTATGGCGAGTCGGCCGTGATGCGTTTGCTGAACCAGGGTGCCGGTATGCGGCGGCTCGACAGCATCGGCATGCCGTCCGGCATGCTCAAGCGTTTTCGCGAAGTGCTGGCCCGCACCTCGGGCATGGTGCTGGTCACCGGGCCCACCGGCTCGGGCAAAACCACCACGCTGTACGCAGCCTTGGCGGAGATCAACGCGGCAGAGCTCAAGGTCATTACCGTGGAGGATCCGGTGGAATACCGCCTGCCCGCCATCACCCAGGTGCAGGTGAATGACAAGATTGAGCTGACCTTTGCGCGCGTGCTGCGCGCCTGTCTGCGCCAGGACCCGGACGTGATTCTGGTGGGTGAAATGCGCGATGCAGAGACCGCCGAAATCGGCCTACGTGCGGCCATCACCGGGCATCTGGTGCTCTCGACCCTGCACACGCGCGATGCCATCAGCACGCCGTTTCGTCTGTTGGATATGGGCGTGCCGCCATTCATGGTGGCCACCAGCCTGCAGGCCGTCATTGCCCAGCGTTTGGTGCGCGTGAACTGCCCCGAGTGCTCTGCGCCCCACACCCCCACGCCGCAAGAGCAGTCGTGGCTGGACGCCACGCTGGAGTCCGGCGCTTCACTCACCCCCAAGCGCGGCTTGGGGTGTTCCGCGTGCAATGGCACGGGCTATGCCGGTCGCCAAGGCGTCTACGAGCTGTTGGAAATGGATGCGGTACTGACCCACGCGGCCTCGCACTCCGACCCTGCCAGCTTCATGCGCACGGCCCGCGAGCGCATGAAAGGCCACACCATGGCCCACCACGCGCTGGAGCTGGTGCGCCAGGGGCGCACCTCCCTGGCCGAAGCGCTGCGTATCGGTTTCGATGCGGACGACGACGAAGCCACTCCGGGTAGCTGAGCATGGCCCTTTACGCTTGGCGAGGCCGCAACAACCGGGGCGAGGCCGTGAACGGCCAACTCGAAGCCCTGACCGAGGGGGGCGTGGCCGATCAACTGCTGTCCATCGGGGTGTCGCCGGTCCACATTGCCCTGGCCGAGGCCAAGGAAGCAAAGTCCACCGGCTCTGTGCTGGCCTGGCTCAACCGCAAACCTGTGGTGGTGGAAGACCTGCTGATCTTCTCGCGCCAGATGTACACGCTCAACAAAGCCGGCGTGCCCATCCTGCGCGCTTTTGCCGGGCTGGAGGCCTCGGCCACCAAACCCGCCATGGTGGACATGCTCAAGGACATCCGCGCCAGCCTGGACCAGGGGCGTGAGCTGTCGGCATCGCTGGCGCGGCACAGCGCGCTGTTTGGCGGCTTTTACATTTCCATGATCCGCGTGGGCGAGATGACAGGCCGCTTGACCGAGGTGTTTCTGCGCCTGACCGAACACATGGAGTTTGAGCGCGACGTGCGCGAGCGCATCAAGCAGGCCATGCGTTACCCCATGTTTGTGATGATTGCCATGGCGATTGCCATCGTGATCCTGAACATTTTTGTGATCCCGGTGTTTGCCAAGGTGTTTGCCGGTTTCAACACCCAGTTGCCCTTGATCACCCGCGGTTTGCTCGCGTTTTCCAGCTGGATGATTACCTGGTGGCCCCTGCTGCTGGCGCTGGCAGCGGGTGCTGTGGTGGGCGTGCGTGCCTACTTGCGCACCCCTGAGGGGCGCTACCGCTGGGACTCCCGCAAACTCAAGCTGCCCATCGTGGGCGACATCATCCTCAAGGCCACACTGGCGCGGTTTGCCCGCAGCTTTGCGCTGTCCAGCCAGAGTGGTGTGCCGCTGGTGCAGGCCCTCACCGTGGTGGCGCAGACGGTAGACAACGCATTTATTGGCAGCCGTATTGAGCAGATGCGTGACGGCATCGAGCGTGGCGAAAGCATCTCCCGTTGCGCGGCGGCCACCGGCGTGTTCACGCCCGTGGTGTTGCAGATGATCAATGTGGGCGAAGAAACCGGCGAGCTGGACAACCTTTTGTTCGAGATTGCCGCCATGTACGAGCGCGACACCGACTACAGCATCAAGGGCCTGTCGGCCTCGATCGAGCCCATCCTGCTCGCTGTCATCGGCGTGCTGGTGCTCTTGTTGGCATTGGGGGTGTTCCTGCCCTTGTGGAATATGGGCCAGGCCGCCATGGGCCGGGGCGGCGGCTAAGCCATGGCAGCGCTGCGCCCTGCAGCCCAGCCGTCGCCGGTGTGGAATGCGCACCTCACCGAGTGGGGGCTTGTGGCTGCGCTGGTGCTTGTCTTGGGGGCCGTGTTGGCCCACCACGCACGCGAGGTGCGTGGGCAAGCCGAATTGGCGCAAATCAAAAGCACCCTCGGGGTTTTGCGTACCGCGCTGGTGGTGGCGCACCTGGACGCCGCGGTGGCGGGCAGCCGGGCAGGGCGCCAGCCTGCGGTGGGCGTGCAACACAATCCTTTCGCCGCGCTGCAACAGTTGCCGCCTGGTTATGCCGGGTTGGCCGGGCCCGAAGCGCTTGCAGCGCTGCCCGGTGGCAGCTGGGTGTTTGACCCCGTTTGCAGCTGCATCGGCTACCGCCCTACCGAACCCGCCTGGCTGCAGTCCCCCGTGGGGGCGGTGTCAATGTGGTTTCGCGTGGGCGCTACCAGTGGCCCCCTGCAGATCAACGCCCATCAGCCGTATGTATGGATGGGGCAGGCCGTGGACTGAGCGCGCAAACGGGGCTGCAAATGCAATAAAAGCGGTGAAATGGTGAGTTAACTCACATACTTAGGCGACAAACTTCATGCACGACAACAGTTCATTGCAATAGAATTAATTTGTCATGCAACGATCGAGATGACGTTGGGAGCCCGGCAATTCGCTTGGGCTGGAAGATTTTTCAAACGAAAGGCGGACGACATGAAACAAGTACAACGCGGCTTTACGCTGATTGAGTTGGTGATGGTCATTGTGATTTTGGGCGTGCTGGCCGCGGTGGCGATTCCGAAGTTTGTGGATTTGAAGAGTGATGCTGTCATTGCATCCACGCAGGGCGTTGCTGGAGGACTCTCTTCGGCATCTGCAGTGAACTATGCAGCGCGTAGTGCGAAAGGAACTGCTACCGGCGTTGCAATTCTCAATTGCAACCAAGTTCCAAGCGCACTGCAGGGTGCTTTGCCGACTGGTTATCAAATCACTGCCGCTGCAGTTACTGCTGGTTCCACCGTCAATTGCGAGCTGCAAAACACCTCTGTGAGTCCCGCCGTCACAGCGTCGTTCTCGGCAATCGGTATCAACTGATTGTTTTGAATGGCCTCAAAAAAAACCGCCCCTCGGGGCGGTTTTTTTATAGCTGTTCGCGGTAGGGTGAAGGGACCTGTCCTCGGTAGTTGGACACCTCATCCTGGGGCACCGCCTGCAGACCGCGTTGAAACGCCACCAGCGCGCGATCCTCGAACCCTTTGCCAGCGTCTGCAAACACTTTCCCAAGCCGGAAGTAGCTGTCAGCCGCCGTCTCAGGCCAGGTGTCTGCACGCAAGGTGAGGCCCCGCTCGACCAGCGCCCATTGGCGCTGCCGCAGCCCCAGGCTGTAGGCCAGCAATACCAAGTCGGGTTCCACCACCCCTCGGTCCAGATACGCGACCAACTTGGTGACAGCTTCGTCTTCGTGCCCCGTGCGGCTCAGTGCCACCAATTCCATGGCCCGCGTACGCGGGGTGTTGGGCTGCAGTCTTTGCAGTTCCCGCCATGCAGCCAAAGCGGGCTCCGCCTGCCCAAGCTCCGCGTGCGCCCGCACCAGATTGCTCCACACATTGGCAATATGGGGCCGCGAGTGAGCAATGCTTTCCAAAACCGCCGCAGTCATTCGCCAATCTCCCAGGCTGGCCAACTGCTCTGCGGGGATGGATGCCAGTTTGCGGTAGTCGCTGTTGATGGCCAGGCCGGGCTGCAACAGGGCGACGCCTTGTGTGTGCCAGCGTTCGGATGTGACGGGGTCGCTGGTCATGTGGCGCTCCGCCTGATTGAGGGCATAAATGCTACGCATGATCAGTGTTTCCGCGCGCATGGCCTGTACCGCAATGCCAAGGCCCAGCAGGCTGGCTCCGACCAGGCCCACGCCCACCCAGGTGCGTGCGCCCAATGCCAAGCGGTGTGTGCCGCCGCCCAGCGTGTCGGACAACACCAGCCGCCTGTCGGTGCATGCCAGCAATCCCAGGCAGACGGTTAACAGAGCCCCAGTGCTTGCCAGTCGCCATGGAAACCCTGCCAGGCTTACAACAGCGAGCGCCAGCAAGCTGGTGAGCGCAATGGCACGCAAAGAGGCGTCCGGTGTGCTCAGGGGCAGGCGCCAGGTGTTGCGCGCTGCCAGCAACAGATAGGCCAACAGCACGGCGAGGACGCCACCACCCACCGGCAAGCCGTACTCGGCCAGCAGTTGCAGGTATTCGTTGTGGGCGTAGTAATCAGGCTCCTCGTTTGCAGACGGCCCTTGGTAGAGCGGGATGTAGACCTCCCATGCGCCAGCTCCCACGCCCAGCCAGGGTTCACCCATGAGCATGCGGGCGGTGCCGTTCCACATCATGCTGCGGTAGGAAAAAGACCCCTCGGCATACACCGTCTTTTCGGCCATGCTGGCTGCGCGCAACCAGCTGCGGGTCAGGGCGGTTTGCCCCAGGCTCTCCGGGTGCTGGGAGCGAAGGCTGCCCAGGGCCAGCACGCCAATCATTCCCATGATCAGCGCTGCGGCCAATGATCTTCTGCTCCATTGCCCCCATGCGAGCTGGTTGCGGTAGCGCCACAGCACCCACACGAGTGCCGGCGTGATGCACAACAAGGCAAGGAGCGCGGATCGGGTGCCTGTGGCCATCAGGGCGACCGCATTGAATGCCACGAGCAGGGCCATGGGTTGGCGCCAAGTGGGCTTGGAGGTTTGCGCCAGCGCCAACACGGAGAATGGAAGCGCGCATACCGCGTACTCGGCGAAGAAGTTCCGGTTGGCGAAGGTGGATGCGGGGGCTGCCGCCTGGGGAAACCACTCCAGATGGCCCCAAAACTGCGCGGCTGCCCAGGCGCTCGCACCCACCGCTCCCCAGTGGATGCCCCAGACCAGGCGCATCCAGTGGTCGGGGTGCGCGGCTTGCACTACCAGCCACATCAGCAAGCCCAACACGGCCCAGCGCGCAGCCTCCACGCCCGCCAGGTAGGTATGTGACCACGCCATGCTGCCCAAGGCATGGGCCATCAGGGCCAGTGGCAGCAGCAAAATACCGTGCCACTGAACCGTCAGGCAGGCCTGTTTGCGCTGCGCCCACCACCACACCCACATACCCGCCAGCGTGCCGGTGCTGACGATGGCGGATTTCAGCGTGTCTTGCAGCACCAGCTCTGTGGGCATGCCCGCTGCGGGTACCAGTGCCAGCATGATGGCCAGCACCCAGCTCACCGTGTGGGAACCCGCTGCAACGGTCTGGGTCTTACCGGAAGCCGTTGGCATGGGCAAGGAAGAATTCGGCACGAAGGTCATGGATTGGTTAAGCTGTGCGGTGGCTGCGTTGGAGCGTGCATTGTCCGCCAAAAAAGTGATTAAATAGGGCCCTTTGCGGCGTGGATATTGCGCGAGCAGCTAGTAAAAACATAGCAAAAAAATGAGATTTCAGCCTCTGCTTCATCCATTGCCCACCGCGTTGGCGGGGGGGGCGAGCGGCCCGCGCCAGAAGGGCTTCACCCTGATCGAGCTGGTCATGGTGATGGTGATGCTGGGGGTGCTGGCGGTGTTCGCGGCGCCACGCGTGTTCAATCGCAATGACTTTGAGGCACGGGGCTTCCACGACCAAGTTTTGTCTACCTTGCGCTTTGCGCAGAAAACGGCCATTGCCCAGCGCCGTACCGTCTGTGTGGCGTTCGCGGCCACCACGGTGACCCTGACGCGCGCTTCTGCAGAAGCCAGCGCTGCGTGTGACACCGCGCCTCCGGTGCCAGTGCCAGGGCCGCTTGGAGAGCTGGTACTGACTGCGCCCGCGAATGTGGCGTTCACAGTGGTGCCCACCGGGTTTTCGTTCGACGGACTGGGCCAGTCGCGCCCGGCCAGCGTGCCTCCCGCCGCGCGCACCATCACGGTGGTGAACGCGGGGCGCACCATCACGGTGGAAGAGGTGACCGGCTATGTGCATGACTAGGCCCCGCCAGCGGGGCTTTACCCTGATCGAGTTGATCATCTTTATTGTGGTGGTCGGTGCAGGCGTGGCCGGCATTTTGTCGGTCATGAACCAGGTGGTGCGCAACAGCGCCGACCCCATGCTCACCAAACAGGCGGCCGCCCTGGCCGACTCGGTGTTGGAAGAGGTGCTGCAAAAGGCCTTTGCCGATCCAGACGGTACCAATGTGGGTGAGACGGGTCGTACCGATTGGGACAATGTGGACGACTTCAACGGGGCGACCCAGGCGGCCTTTGCGCTCCCCGCCAGCCTTGCCGGCTACACACTGACGGTGGCCGTCAGTGACGGCACCGCCGCTTTGGGCGTTGCGGCGCGGCGGGTGGTGGTGACTGTCACCATCACGGCCAAGGGCGAGAGTGTGGTCTTGACGGGCTACCGGGCGATTCTCTGACCATGCGCCACCCTTCCCGTACAACACCCCTGCGCCAGCGTGGCTTCACGCTGGTGGAGTTGGTTATGGTGATTGTGATCATGGGTGTGATCGGCGCGGTGGTGGCCGTGTTCATGCGCAGCCCGATTGATGCCTATTTGGACAGCAACCGCCGAGCGGCGCTGACGGACACGGCCGACACGGCGGTGCGCCGCATCTCGCGGGATGTGCGCAAAGCCTTGCCCAACAGTGTGCGCACCCCCAATCCCCAGTGCCTGGAATTTATTCCCACCCGCACTGGCGGGCGCTACCGAACCGCCGAAACGGTGGCCGGTGACAACACCAGCCTCAACTTTGCGGTAGCCGACACCACGTTCAATATGTTGGGCCAAAACAGCCTGTCCCCCGCAGACCAGCAAATTCAGATCGGGGACACCATTGCCGTCTACAACCTGGGCATTCCAGGGGCCAGCGCCTATTTGGGTAACAACACGGCTGCTGTAAGCAGCGTTACTGATGGAGCGGAGACCACCATTGGTATTGCTGCCAGGCAGTTTCCCCTGGAGTCGGGTGCCCGGCGCTTCCATGTGATTCCTGTGGAAGAACAGGTGGTGGCCTATGTGTGCACGGGCGGCAACCTGCACCGCACGGTAACCACTGGCAGCTTCAACAGTACCTGTCCAGTATCAGGGCCTGTGTTGGCTGCCAATGTGGGGAGCTGCACGTTTGTGTACAACGGCAGTGATTTGCAGCGCAATGGACTCGTGCAGATCCAGCTCGACCTCAACTCCAACAACGAACCCGTGCGTCTGTACCACGAGGTGCATGTGAACAACTCGCCATGACACGCCTTCGTACATTCCAACAAGGGTTTGCCGCTGTGGCCGCCGTGTTTTTGGTGGTCGGGTTGGCGGCTTTGGGCGCTTTTATGCTGTCGTTTTCCAATGCCCAGCAGCTCACCTCGGCACAAGATGTGCAGGGTTCCCGTGCCTACTGGGCGGCGCGTGCAGGGCTGGGGTGGGGGCTTTCCAGCCTGACGGTCAACACTGCTGCTTGTCCATCGCCCAATCCGAGGAGTTTTGTGCTCGATGGCTTTGCCGTCGAGGTCAATTGCACGCTCTCTGTGTACTCGGATGCGGGTGTGAACAACGTGCTTATCTACCGCCTGGTCTCGCGTGCCAGCCTGGGTAATGGTGTTGCCGCAGTAGAGCGCAGTGTGTCGGCGTCTGTGGAGTTTTCACCATGAACATGATGTATTCAATTGCGCGAGCTCTGGTGGTGGGGCTGTTGGCGGCCGCTCCCCAGCTGCATGCGGCCAACTATGTGTTCCCGGGCACCCTGCCCGCAGGGTGCAGCGGTTCTGGCCCTACGTACAGCTGCAGTGCCTTGACGCTGGGCAACAACGACACCATCACCATCAACACGCCCCGCCCAGCAACCATCACCATCAACGGCAATTTTTCCACCAACAACGCCAAGATCAATGCTGCCGGATCGACCGGTAACCTGAGCATCGTGGTCAATGGAACCCTCACGACCGGATACCGTGCGGAAGTGAACGCCAATGTCACGGCAGGGGTGGTCAACGACAGCGGCGGGGAAGTGAAGTTTGGCGGCGACGTGACTGCCAACGCGGGCAACATCCTGCTTGGTTTCAAGACCACGGTGGCAGGCACAGTCACTTCAGGTAGCGGCTCCATCACCATGGGCAACGAAGCGCAAATTGGTGGCTCGGTGGCCAGCACCAGTGGTGCGGTGGTGGTGAAATACCGCTCGGCGGTCACGGGGTCGGTGTCGACCAATGGCACGGTTACCTTGGAAAACGAGACCACGGTGGGGGGCTCGGTGGTGGGGGGCGCGGGCGCCATCAACGTGCAATTCAAGGCAGCCGTGACGGGGTCGGTGGTGAGCACATCGGGCAGCATCACGATGGACAACCAGACCGTAGCCGGTGCCTGCGTGAAGTCATCGGGTTCCGCCTCCATCACGCTCAATTTCCAAGCCAATGTCAACAGTGTGTGCTGTGGTGCCACCTGTGGCAACAGCTGTGTCACCAACAACAGCAGCTTTGCCATGCCGCCGGCCTGCACCTCCCAGATCATCGCGGAATACCGGATGGACGAAGCCTCCTGGAACGGGACTGCTGGTGAGGTCAAAGACAGCAGCGGCAACGGTGCCCATGGCACCGCCAAGATTTCCAATGGTGCTACACCGGTGGCCAGCACCGTGGGGGGGAGTCCGGCCTACATCAACGCCAGCCAGTCCACCTGTCGCTATGGTGAGTTCGACACCACGGCAGGAACGGTGCGAACCTACACCTATGTGGAGCTGCCCTCCATGCCGGTGCTGACCAATGGGTTCAGTGTGACGGCCTGGATACGCTCCACCGATGTGACCGCCAGTGGCCAGCGCATTTTTGTGCGTGACGATAACCAGAATGGCTGGGCGATCAGCCTGGGCGACGGTGGGGCGGGCAAGTTGCGCTTTTTCAACCGCAGCACAGCCAACGCAGGCGCCGTGACCGGTGGTACCAACCCCAGTGCAGGCGCCTTCGCCATCGACACGCCTGCCGTCATCAATGCCAACACCTGGTATTTTGTGGCGGCCACTGTGAATACCGTGAGCAAGACCATCACGGTGTACGTCTACAGCAATACGGGGGCCCAGCTGGCCAAGGCCAGCTCCCTGTATTCGGGCACCTGGTCTGATGGCACGGGCATGGCAGCCATCGGGGGCGAAACGGCAGCATCCAGTGAAGGGCAGACCGCAGCCTTCCACTTCAGGGGCAATGTGGATGAAGTGGCATTTTTTACGGGTGTGCAGACCCAAAGCCAGATTGAAACCCGGCTGACCCAGGTGCGCACCTGCACCGCATCGCAAACTTGCATCGTGGACGATTTTGCCAGCGGGACCCTCAACGGCAGCCTCTGGAATCCGGTGACCATTGGCGGCAACTTTTTGCCGCAGGTGGTGGACGTGTCCGGGCAAAAGCGCCTGCGCCTGACCACGGCGGGAACCAACCAGGCCACGCTTGTGCAGCTCAAAAAGTGGTTTCCGGGCGCAGGCAACAAAATCGTCGTGCAGTTTGACCACTATGCCTATGGCGGTAACGGAGCCGATGGCGTGGGAGTGGTCTTCTCGGATGCCAGCGTGGCGCCTGCGCCGGGCGGCGATGGCGGGTCCTTGGGGTACGCACAGAAAAATGTGTCCAGTGGATATGCGGGTGGCTGGCTGGGCGTAGGGATTGACGAGTACGGCAACTTCCCCAACCCCACAGAAGGCCGTCTTGGCTACCCCGCCGGTTGGACGCCCCCGGCGGGTGCCGCAGTCGCCGCAGGGTTTTATCCAGACAGCGTCGCCGTGCGAGGCAGTGGCTCGGGTACTACCGGGTATCGCTTGCTGGCCAACAGTGGCGCCTTGGCGCCCGAAATTTGGACCAACTCCAACAACTCGGCATCGCTGCAGAAGTACCGCATCACGATTGACAACACCAACAACGTCAATGCCTATGTAACGGTGCAGCGGGATACCACGGGGACCGGCGGTAGTTACACCACCGTCATTCCCACCTTCGATGCGCGTGGCGCCAACAGTCTGCAAGCCGCAGTACCGGCCAACTGGTTGGTGTCATTCACCGGGGGAACGGGTGGCTCCACCAATGTTCACGAGTTGGCCAACATCAGCATTTGTGCCACCTATATGAACGACCCGGGGGGATCTTCGGATGCCAGTGCCTTTGACTGCCTGGAGACAGGAGCCAACGCCACCTGGAGCCCGACCGTCCGCAAGCCGCTCTATACGAAGCGGGCCGGAGAGAACTTCAGCATGGACATTGCTGCCCTCAAGGCCGACGGAACCCTGGAGAGCAATTACGTGGCCGCAGGCGGCAACACCAAGTACGTGCGTGTTGAGTTGTTCAACGATGCTGCGAGCCCTGCGCCCGCGTGTTCGGCGTACAGCGCTCCGGTGGCCAGCCAGACGGTGTCGTTCGCGTCGGGCACTTACTCGGGGTCGGCTGGACGCGCGTTGTCCGGCAACTTCAACCTGGCTGCCACCTATTCCAAGCTGCGCTGCCGTGTGCGCGAGTGCACCGACAGTAGCTGCGGCAGTTTCACCGCGGTGGCGCCTGCCTGTTCTTCGGACCAATTTTCAGTGCGTCCCAGTGCGGTCACCTTGGTCACCTCTGCCACCGCCGCAGCGCCCTCCACCACGGCAACTCCCGCCATCCGCGCGGGTGCGAACTTCACCTTGGCGGCAACGACAACACCGGCGACTTACACCGGAAACCTGGTGCTGGACACCGGAAAGCTCAGCGCCCAAACCACGACCCAGGCCAGCACCCAGGCCAGTGGTGGTGTGGTGGGTACCTTGTCGGCCAGCACTGTGCCGGCCAATGTGACGGCGGGCAGCGCCACGTATTCCGAAGTGGGGTATGTCTATCTGGCTGCCGGGGCTTACCGTGATGATGCTTTGACGGCAGTGGACGCCGCGCAGGGTGATTGTGTGACGGACACCACCAATGGCAAGAACCTCTCGGACTCCCTGGATGGTGGCAAGTACGGGTGTGCCGTGGGCAACACTGCAGCGGTATCGCTGGGGCGCTTTTACCCGGACCACTTCACCATCTCCGCACCCGTTGTGGCACCGTTCTGTTCTGCCACGGCCACCACATTCACCTACTTTGGCCAGGATGGCTTTGGCACCAACTTCACCATGACGGCCCAAAACGTGGGCAATGGCACCACCCAGAACTACCGGGGCGTGTTTGCCAAGTTTGTGACCACGGGGTACGGCAATTACGGGTTTACAGGCTCCACCTTGCCCGCCGGGTCGGCCCTGCAGAGCAGTGCCGCCGCACCCACCGGCACATGGACTGACGGCGTAGCCGCCATCGTGGCGCGGCACCAGGTCAGCCGCCCGACCAGCCCTGCAGCAGACACGCTGCTGACGGTGAATGCCGCCCCCAGCGATGGCGAGGTGTCCGCCAGTGCCGCCACGGCGGTAGGCACCAATGTCCGCCTGCGCTATGGCCGCCTGCGCATGCAGAACGCGTATGGGTCGGAGCTATTGGCGTTGCCGGTGCCGCTGGAGGCGCAGTACTGGAATGGCAACTTTTATGTGGTCAATGCCGATGACAGCTGCACCACCCTGCCCATGGGCAGCATCGTGATGTCAAATTTCACGGGCAATCTGCAGGCCTGTGAGACGCAAATTACACCCACAGGGACGCAGACGCTTGTCAACGGACGCATACCCGGAGGGCTGGTATTGACCCGTCCGGGCAGAGATAACGCAGGAGTCAGCAACTCCGGTAGCGTCGACCTGGCCATCAATGTCACGGCGACCGCTGCAGGCAATACCTGCGTGGGGTCCACGCCCAGCGCAGCCACGGCTGCCAACCGGCCCTGGTTTGGCCCCAATCTGGGCGGCCGTGCCACTTTCGGCATTTACCGCAGTCCGCTGATCTATCTGCGGGAGAACTATTAGGTACCAACGAGAAAACCTCCACTCCTGTGAAATACTGCCTCTAAAGGCTGTCATGATTGCGCAACCAGCTATTAAAATGAGAGCAAGCCGCTCCGCCCCGTCACCCAACATGATCGAAGCAACGCTCCATTGCACCCTGTGTGTTTCCGCCCGGAAGGCCCGCTGACCATGCGCTGGCCCTGGCAACGCAAGTCTTCGGCGGACCTGCTGGTCGTTTCATGGTCCGACCAGACCTTGGCCTATGTGCGGGCGCGCCCGGTCGGCCGTGGCTATGAAGTCACTGGCATGGGTGTGGAGCGCCAAGGGGGCGCCGGCCGCGAGGACTTGCTGCAGCGCTTGCAGGCCTTGGGCCTGAAGGGCCTGCAAGCCCACATCATGCTGCGCCCCGAGCAGTACCAGTTTTTGCAGATCGACGCTCCCGCCGTGCCACCCGAAGAGCTGCGCGCTGCCGCCCGCTACCAGGTGCGGGACTTGGTGAACTCCCATCTGGACGACATCACCCTGGACGTGATGCGGTTAGGCGATGGCCAGGAAAAAGGTCAGGCGCACCTGTTTGTGGTGGCCACCCAAAACACCGTGGTGCGCGACGCCATGGCGCTGGCCGATGCCATGCAGTGGGACGTGAGTGTGATTGACGTCCAGGAGACCGCACAGCGCAACCTGCAAAGCTTGGTGGCGCAGGGTGACGGCAGCACGGAGCGGGCCACTGCGGCGCTGGTGCTGACCGATGGCAAGCAGGCCCTGCTCACCATCAGCGCCAATGAAGAGCTGTATTACACCCGGCGCCTGGAGCTGCCCGACGGTTTCATGGCCATGGCCTGGGGGCAGGGCGGTGTGGCTGCGGCCCCGGAGAGTTACACCCCGGTGAGCGAATACGTGCCCGACTACAGCGTGGGCGGTGTCGCCTATGGCAACGACTATTCCGATGCACGTAGCTCGGCTCCCGGTTTGGGGGTTGGTAACGCGGCCCAGGCCGACCATGAACGGGCCCAGCGCCTGGTGGTGGAAGTGCAGCGTTCGCTGGACTTGTGGGAGCGCTCCTGGACCCAGTTGCACCTGGCTGGGGTCCGTGTGTTTGCAGGCGCCCGCTCCCAAGAATTGGCCGATTGGCTGGGGCGCGAAATCGGGCAAACCGTGGGCGTGCTGGACATTGCCACGCAGTGGACGGGTTTGCCGCCCATGGACACGGAAGATGCCGCGTACTGTCTGCCCTTGGTCGGTGTGCTGTTGCGCACCGAAGTCCGCAATCTGTAGGACCGACCATGCCGCAGCAAATCAACCTTTGTACTCCCCTGTTGTTGGCGCCCAAGCGCTATTTTTCTGCGCAGACCATGGCGCAGGCGCTGGCCGTCTTCGTGGTGTTGGGCGGCGGTCTGTGTGCGGCTTGGGTCTGGAACCTGGGCCGCAGCGCCGCAGAGATGGCGCAGCTCAAGGCGAGCCAGGCCACGGAGCTGGCGAGCCTGCAATCGGCCCTGCTGGCCAATGCCGCCAGTGCGGCTCCGCTGAGCCCGGACTTGCAAGCCCAGGTGCAAAGCCTGCGCAGCCAGGTGCAAGCCCAAGAGAAAGTGCTGCTGGCCTTGCAAGAGGGGCGTATGGTGCCTGGCGCAGCGCACTCAGACCGGTTGGCCTTGGTGTCACGCAGCATCCCCGGGCCGGTGTGGCTGACCGGGGTGGATGCTGATGCAACACGCTTGGAAGTGACGGGCTACACCCTGGAGCCTTCGGCCTTGAATGAATGGGTAAATCGGCTCGCCTTCAGCCCGCTGATGCAGGGCCTGCGCCTGGCCACGGTCAAAGTACAGAGCGCACGCTTGGCCAAGGCGACGGCCGAGGCCACGGCAGCCCCCACCGGGCGCGAGGCCTGGTCATTCACGCTGGTGAGTGCCCAACCACCGGCGCCGGTGGTGTCCGCGGCAGGAGGCACCCCATGAAACATTGGTGGCTCCAGCAAAGTGCACGTATTGATGCCCTGAGCCTGCGGGAGCGGGCGTTTGTGTTTGTGTCGGTGATTGCCTGCTGCCTGGCTCTGGCCGATGTGTTGTGGTTGTCTCCCGCAGCGGGCGCTCACCAGTTGCAAACCCAGCAATACGCTGCCCAGAATGCCGAGTTGCAGCGCCTGCGCACCGAATTGCAGAAGGCGCCCAAGCCCGTGGATGTGAACTTGCCGCTGCGCACCGAGGTGGCCGCCTTGCAGCAAAAGCTGGCGGAGTTGCAGGGTCGCATTGCGGCCGACGCTGACAGCGGCAGCCCGGCCCTGGAGCCGGTGTTGGCGGAGTTTTTGCGCCGCCGCGAGGGCCTGACCTTGTTGTCCACGGCCACGCTGGCCGCTGGCGCTGCCGCAGGCAAGGACAGCGCGGTGCCTGGCATCACCCGCCGCGGGGTCGAACTCAAAGTCTCTGGCCCCTACGGAGAATTGCTCAAATACGTCAAAAGCCTGGAGCAGGCCCTGCCGAATTTGCGATGGGGGCCCATGCAACTGCGCAGTGAAAAACAGCCGCCCGAATTGACCCTGCAGGTGTTTGTGCTGGAGGTGCAACCATGACGTACATGCGTTGCCTTGCACGTGCGGTGGCCGTGGGCACATTGGGGGGGCTGCTTGCCATGGCGGCCCATGCGCAAGAGTTCAGAGACCCGACCACGCCGCCGCCTGAGGCCAGCACCCTGCCCGGAGGCGCTGCGGGTGCTGCGCCTGCGCCCGGGATGGCGGTGGTGGTGCGGGACGGCAAGCCCCACCTGGTGGTGGGCACACGCCTGGTGGCTGTGGGCCACAAGGTGGGAAACGCCAAACTGGAACGCATCACCGAAACCGAGGTGTGGCTGCGGGATGGCAAACAATTGACCAAGGTGCCCCGCTTTGGAGGCATCCAGCGCAGTGTGTCCAAGCCTGCTGTACCTTGTGCGGCGCCGGTCGCCAAAGCCCGTAGCCGATCCCAATCTGTCGTGACCCCCGCAGCTCCCTGCGCAGGAGTGAAACCGTGAAGTCCCGCCCCATGAAAGAATTTGTCGTCCTGTCTTCCACCCCACGCCGACCGGCGCTGGCTGTCTGGTCCTTGCTGGGTGTTGGGGTGCTCAGCGGCTGCGCTGCGCTGGACCGCCCATTGCGCACCCCCGATGTGAGTGCTGCTGTGCGCGCGGAGTTGCCCGCGGCGGCGCCCAGCGCGGTGGTGCCCGCCAAGGTGTCCGATGCGCTGGCTGAACCGGCCCCGCCCCCCGTTGCCTTGCCCCCCGAGCCTCGGCTGGACCTGCTGGTCAACAATGCACAGGCGCGCGAGGTGTTTCTGGCCATCGTGGCAGATACGCGCTACAGCATGCTGATGCATCCCGATGTCGCGGGCACCTTGTCCGTCACCCTGCGGGGCGTGACCGTGGCGGAGGCACTGGAAGCCATCCGCGACGTGTATGGCTACGACTTCAAGATCGATGGCCGCCGCATCACTGTCTACGCACCAACCTTGCAGACCCGTGTGTTCACGGTCAACTACCCCACCTCGCTGCGCTCGGGCAGCAGCGAGTTGCGAGTGTCCTCCGGGGCGGGTCTGCAAAGCACCACCGCAGGCACGTCCTCGACGTCTGCCAATAGCACCGCAACGACCACCCAGCAGCCGGAAAACAGCCGCGTCTCCACCACCTCGCGTTCCGACTTCTGGGGTGAGTTGGCCGCATCGGTGCGCAGCCTGGTGGGCACGGGCGAGGGACGCAATGTGGTGTCCAGTCCGCAAGCCGGCATTTTGGCCGTGCGTGCCATGCCCGAAGAATTGCGACAAGTCGACAAGTTTTTGAAAGCCACCCAGGCCTCGGTGGAGCGCCAGGTCATGCTGGAAGCCAAAGTGGTGGAGGTGGAGCTGCGCGATGGTTACCAAAGCGGCGTCAACTGGGGCGCCATGGGGAGCGATGTGAATGGGCAGGCCGCAGTGGGCGTGATTGGCAGTGGCGTGACCAGCACCAATGCCTTCGTGCAAGGCACCACCACCATCAACGGCGCGGTAGCCTTCCCGGCGGTGGCCAGCGGCGGTGGCCTGTTTGGCTTGGCGCTGGCCACCAGCCAGTTTGGTGCTGTGCTGGGGTTTCTGGAAACCCAGGGCGATGTGCAGACCTTGTCCAGCCCGCGCCTGGCCACGCTGAACAACCAGAAAGCGGTGCTGAAGGTGGGCTCTGACGAGTTTTACGTGACGGGCGTGACCGGTGGTACCTCCACCAGCAGCTCCACCACGACCAGCAGCAACACCACGATGCCTACCGTGACCCTGACACCGTTTTTCTCGGGCATCTCGCTGGACGTGACGCCGCAGATTGACGATGGCGTGAATGTCACCTTGCATGTACACCCCTCGCTCACCACCGTGACCGAGAAGACCAAACAGGTGGACTTGGGCAGTGTGGGCAACTACCGCTTGCCACTGGCGTCCAGCAGCGTGAATGAAACCGACACGCTGGTGCGTATCCAGGACGGCAATATTGTGGCGATTGGCGGGCTGATGCAGCTGGAGTCCAGCCGCAACGCCTCGGGCATTCCGGGCACTACCGGCATGCCGGGGCTGGGGGCCTTGTTTGGCAATCGCGCCACGCAAGGCCGCAAGAAAGAAGTGATCGTGCTGATCAAGCCGACCATCATCCGCTCTGCCGCGGATTGGGAAGCCCAGGGCCGCCGCACACGCGCCGCGCTGGACGACATGGATGCCGCGCGTGCGCGCGTGATCCAGATCGACGGCAACCAAGTCAAGTGATGTACCTGGGGCACTTTTCGCTGCGGGAGGCCCCGTTTTCCATCACGCCGGATACGGATTTCTTCTTCGCCCACGAAGGCGCCCAGGCCTCGTTGAACATGCTGCTGGTGGCCTTGCGCAGTGGCGAGGGTTTTCTCAAGGTGGTGGGTGAGCTGGGCTGTGGCAAGACCGTGTTGTGCCGCCAACTGCTCAAGACCTTGCAGGGCGAGTGTGTCACTGCCTACATCCCCAATCCCGACATGGGACCGGACGATTTGCTGGTGGCCTTGTGCCGAGAGTTGGGGCAGCCTGTCCAATTGCCCGTGTTGCGCCACCAACTGATGGCTACGTTGGCCCAGTGCCTGCTGGCGCATGCCGAGCAAGGCCACCGGGTGGTGGTGTGTATCGACGAGGCGCAAGCCATTCCGGTGCGGACGGTCGAGAGCTTGCGCCTGCTTTCGAACCTGGAAACCGAAAAACGCAAGCTGCTGCAACTGGTGCTGCTGGGGCAGCCAGACCTGGATGACAAACTTGCGCGGCCAGAAATTCGCCAGCTCTTGCAGCGCATCACCTTCAGCGAATACCTGGGCCCCATGCACGCTGCGCGTGTGCAGGGCTACCTGGTGCATCGCTTGCAACGTGCGGCACAGGGGGAGGCTACCGATACCGATGTGTTCACCCCGGCCGCCGCACGCGCCATTGCGCAAGCCAGTGGTGGTGTGCCCCGCCTGATCAATATCCTGGCCCACAAATGCCTCATGCTGGCCTACGGGGAAGACCGGCACCGGGTCACCGCCGCCCATGTGCGCATGGCCGCACGGGACACGCCGGGGGTGGCGCGGCACCCCCCGTGGTGGCGCCGACTGTGGCCGGTGTCGGGCGCGCGGCACCTGCGCAGTACCCAAGGAGAGTGGGAATGAGCGTCATCAACAAAATGCTGCGCGACCTGGACCAGCGCCAATCACCCGCTGCAGGGGCCGCAGACCCGCTGCGCCGCCACACCGCCAGCGTGGCGGCGGTGCCTGCGCGGCGCCCTTCACCCGCCTTGCGCTGGGCCACAGGGCTTCTGCCCCTTGCCGCGCTGGTGGCGGGGGGCTTTGTTTGGTGGAGTTTGCAGCAAGCGCCGCTTGTCCCTGCTCCGCCGTCGCCAGTGCCACAGGTGCCATCCGTGGCAGCTCCTGTTGTGCCGGAGGCTGTGGCCGTAGCTTCCGACCCGGCGCCGGTGGCGGATACCCAGCCCACGTCGGCGCCCGCGGTGGTGGCGACGCCACTGCCCGCCCCGGTGGGGATTGCGTCTTCTGGGCCGGTCCGCTTGGGTTTGCGCATGGATGCAACCTTGTCCAGCTTGGTGGCCCCGCCACCGCCTGCAGTGGAGGCGCTGGCGGCGCCGGCCAAGGCTGTACGTGCCGCTGCCAGTGCGCCTCAGGCCGCACCGACCCCTGCGACCCAGACGCCTGCCAAGCCCCAGCCAGCGGCTGTGGACACCGCACCGGCCGGGCGCCCTCAACAAGCCGGGCGGGAAGCGCTGGCCCAAGCCCAGGCCTTATGGGCCAGCGGGGCGCGGGACACCGCCATCAGCACCCTGCAAGAGGCCGTGGCCACGGCAGAACGCAGCCCGCCGGGAGCGGTCAGCGCAAGCCTGGTGCCGATGGTGCGCGAACTCGCCCGCATGGAACTGGCCGAAGGCCGCCCTGCCGTCGTGTGGGAACTGCTGACCCGCCTGGAGCCCCAGTTGGTCAACCAGCCCGAGCTGTGGGCCTTGCGCGCCAACGCTGCACAGCGTCTGGGGCGTCACCAGGACAGTGTGCAGGCGTACACCACCGCCCTGCAATCGCGCCCCAGCGAGCAGCGCTGGCTGCTGGGGGCCGCCGTGTCTCTGGCTGCGCTGGGCCAGACCGTACCTGCGGCCGAGATGGCGGAAAAAGCCAGAAGCGTGGGACCGGTCAGTCGCGAGGTACTGGCATACTTGCGCCAACAGGGAGTACCGTTGACTGACCGACCGTGAGGTTTGTGATGCACGTTTGCCTGTCTGCCGGAGCCAGGGTGTGGGGGATTTGCAGCCTGGTCTTGGGCTTGGCGCTGTCGGCGCAGGCCCAGCCCGCCAGTGTTGAACTGGTCACGGGCGAGTACCCGCCGTTTTCCAGTGAAGATGCGCCCGCCATGGGCGTGTTGTCCGAGGTGGTGGTCGCCGCCTTCCAGGATCAGGGGGTGAGCACCCAGGTGCGTTTCATGCCTTGGCAGCGCGGTTATATGGAGACCCGCAACGGCCTGCACACGGGTACCTTTCCTTACGTCAAAAACGAAGAGCGTCAGCGCGATTTCTGGTTTTCGCAGCCGCTGTACCCGGATGTGGTGCGCATCTTTGTGCTTGCGGATGCCGACCCGACCTTGGGCTGGGCGGGCCAGTCGGTCTGTGTGCCCCAGGGCTACAACATTGCCCGGGTGGCGCCATTTATCGAAAACCAGCAGGCCCGCATGGAGCGCCCACCGGACATGCTCAATTGCTTCCAGATGCTGCAGCGCGGGCATGTGCGGGCGGTGTGGTGCAGCGAGATGGTGGCGGAGTTTGTGACGCGTGACCTGCGCCGCGAGGGCCTGCGCCTCAAGCCCTTGACGCTGGGGCTGGAGTATCCGGTAGAGCTCTACCTCATCATCTCGCGCCAGCTGCCACAGGCGCAACAGTGGATAGAGCGCTTCAACACCGGCCTGGCCCGGATCCAGAAGAACGGCACCTACGGCAAAATCCTGGTGCGCCACAAAATACAAGCCAAATAAGGCTGTAGGCCCCGTAGATATTGCGTAAGCAGCTACAAAAACAATAGCAAAAAATCAAGAGCCCGTGCGCAGCACCCGCCGGTACTGCATGGCCTCGGCCACATGGGCGAGGGCGGTGGTCTCGGCGCTGGCCAAGTCGGCAATGGTGCGGGCGATTTTCAGCGTGCGGTGGGTGCTGCGGGCCGACCAGCCCAGTTGGGCGGCGGCGGCTTGCAAAAACTTGGCGGCCGCCGCATCGAGTTGGGTGTGGGTGTCAATGGCCTGCCCACTGAGGGCTTGGTTGGGCACGCCCTGGCGCGACAGGGCGCGGCTGCGGGCCGCACTGCAGCGGTTGCGGATGCTCTCGGTTGACTCGCCTGCCGGGCTGCCCAGCAACTCGTGGGCGGGCAGGGCGGGTACCTCGATGTGCAGGTCAATGCGGTCCATCAGCGGTCCACTCAGCTTGGCCTGGTAGCGGTGTACCTGGTCGGGCGTGCAGCGGCAGCTGTGGCTGGGCGAGCCCTGGTAGCCGCAGGGGCAGGGGTTCATGGCAGCAATCAATTGGAAGCGCGCCGGGAACTCTGCCCGCCGTGCGGCCCGGGCGATGGTGATGCTGCCGGTCTCCAGTGGCTCGCGCAGGGCCTCCAGGGCGGCCCTCGGGTATTCGGGCAGTTCGTCCAGAAAAAGGACGCCGTGGTGCGCCAAGGAGATTTCGCCAGGGCGTGGCGGTGAGCCGCCTCCCACCAAAGCCACGGCGCTGGCCGTGTGGTGCGGGCTGCAGGTGGGGCGCTGGCCCCAGCGCTCCATGGCGAAGCGGCCGCACAGGCTGCCAATGGCGGCGCTTTGCAAGGCCTCGTCGGTGTCCATGTCGGGCAGCAGTCCGGCAAAACGGTGTGCCAGCATGGACTTGCCGGAGCCTGGCGGACCCACGAGCAGCAGCGAATGCCCACCTGCGGCGGCAATTTCCAGTGCGCGTTTGGCGCCAGCCTGGCCCTTGACGTCGGCCATGTCGGGGCCGCGTAGCTGCAGGCCAGGGGGCGCACCCAGCACGCGCACCCAGCCATCGGGGTCTTCCGGGGTGGGCGGTGCGTCTTGTGCAGGGGGTGGCGCAAAGTGGCGCACCACATCCAGCAGATGGCGGGCACGCACCACATGGGAGTCTGGCACCAGGGCGGCTTCTTCGGCGCTCTCGGGGGGGAGCACCAAACGGGTGCTGACCTGGGCGGTGCGCAAGGCCAGCGCCATGGCCAGGGCGCCGCGCACCGGCCGCAGCGCGCCCGACAGCGACAACTCACCGGCAAACTCGTACTGGGCCAGCGCGGCGCCATCAATCTGGCCGCTGGCCGCCAGAATACCCAGTGCGATGGGCAGGTCCAGGCGGCCCGAGTCTTTGGGCAGGTCGGCTGGCGCCAAATTGACGGTGATGCGCTTGTTGTGGGGGAATTCGAGGCCGCTGTTCTGGATGGCGCAGCGCACGCGCTCACGGGCTTCTTTCACTTCCACGTCGGCCAGACCGACCAAGCCAAAGCTGGGAAGGCCATTGGCCAGATGCACCTCGACCGTGACTTGTACCGCTTCCAGCCCCAGCAGGGCGCGTCCCTGCACCAAAGACAAGCTCATGGACCCGTACTCCCAAAATGGTGCGCTGCATCGCAGTGCATGCCCAGCGGTTGCACCAATGGCGTGCATGCTGTATTTATATACAGGCATGTTACTCCTGTTGGTGCTGCTTGGGCCGTGGCCTCGCGAAATAGAGGGTTTTTAAACTTGGCATGCCTTCTGCTTTATGGGGTGTATCTCCAGACCCATGGAGAGGCAGACCAGCCAGACCCGGTGTCTGTATTCAACTGTTATCAAGCTGAGGTGAACACATGAAACTCGTAACGGCCATCATCAAACCGTTCAAGCTCGATGAGGTGCGAGAAGCCTTGTCTGGCATTGGTGTGCAAGGCATTACCGTGACCGAAGTCAAAGGCTTTGGTCGTCAAAAAGGCCACACCGAGCTGTACCGCGGTGCAGAGTACGTGGTGGACTTTTTGCCCAAAGTGAAGATTGAAGCGGCGATTGACGACGCTTTGGTGGACCGCGTGATCGAAGCCATCGAAGGTGCAGCCCGCACCGGCAAGATCGGCGACGGCAAGATTTTTGTCTACAACCTGGAACAGGTTGTGCGCATTCGTACCGGCGAAACCGGCAAAGAAGCGCTGTAACCAGAAAGAGAGCTCGAACATGAAAAAACTGCTTGCCTCCCTGGCCTTGGGCCTGAGCCTGCTGGGTGCCGGAACCCTGGCCCTGGCCCAGGACGCCAAACCCGCCGAAGCTCCTGCCGCCGCCGCCCCCGCAACGGCTGCGCCTGCTGAAGCAGCGGCACCCGCCGCAGCCCCGGCACCCGCCGCGGCCGAAGCAGCGCCAGCTGCACCTGCTGCTGCCGCACCCGTTCCCAACAAGGGTGACACCGCCTGGATGACCACGGCCACCGCCCTGGTGATCTTCATGACACTGCCCGGTTTGGCATTGTTCTACGGCGGCCTGGTCCGCAGCAAGAACATGCTGTCCGTGCTGATGCAGGTGTTTGTTGTCAGCGCCCTGATCTATGTGTTGTGGGCCATCTACGGCTACACACTGGCCTTCGGTGGTGACGGTGCATTCATCGGTACCCTGGACAAGCTGTTCCTGAAAGGCATTACGCCCGAATCGGTGGCTGCGACCTTCAGCAAGGGTGTTGTGATCCCCGAGCTCAGCTTCGTCGCCTTCCAGGCCACGTTTGCGGCCATCACTTGTGCCCTGATCGTCGGTGCATTCGCAGAGCGCATCAAGTTCTCCGCCGTGCTGGCTTTCAGCGTGTTGTGGTTCACCTTCAGCTACCTGCCCATGGCACACATGGTCTGGTACTGGGCCGGCCCTGATGCCATCTCTGACGCAGCTTCGCTGGAAAAAGTGGTGGGTGCAGCCGGTTACCTGTGGGCCAAGGGCGCACTGGACTTCGCTGGCGGTACCGTGGTGCACATCAACGCTGCGGTTGCCGGCTTGGTCGGTGCCTACGTGGTCGGCAAGCGTATCGGTTACGGCAAGGAAGCCATGGCCCCTCACAGCCTGACTTTGACCATGGTCGGTGCTGCCATGCTGTGGTTTGGCTGGTTCGGTTTCAACGCCGGCTCCAACCTGGAAGCCAACGGCCTGACCGCCCTGGCCTTCATCAACACCCTGTTGGCCACCGCTGCTGCCACCCTGGCCTGGATTACCGGTGAAGCCCTGACCCGTGGCAAAGCCTCCATGCTGGGTGCCGCCTCCGGCGCCGTGGCTGGTTTGGTTGCCATCACGCCCGCTTGCGGTTTTGTGGGCCCCATGGGTGCCATCATCATCGGCCTGGTTGGCGGCTTCGCTTGCCTGTGGGGTGTGAACGGTCTGAAGCGCCTGCTGGGTGCCGATGACTCCCTGGACGTGTTCGGTGTGCATGGTGTGGGCGGTATCGTGGGTGCCATCTTGACTGGCGTGTTCGCTTCCCCTTCTTTGGGTGGCACCGGCGTGTACGACTACGTGACCAATGCAGTGGCTGAGGGTTATTCCATCGGCACCCAAGTCTGGATCCAGACCCAAGGCGTGCTGGTCACCATCGTGTGGTCTGCTGTGGTGTCCTTCATCGCCTTCAAGCTGGTGGACCTGGTGATTGGTCTGCGCGTCAGCGAAGAAGACGAACGCGAAGGTCTGGACATTTCCAGCCACGGCGAGACAGCCTACAACCGCTAATCCCCAGGATTCGGTTACGAACCAGTTTCAATTCTTCTTGAGACATCGGCCCGGTCGGACTTTGGTCCTGCCGGGCCTTTTTTTCGCCGGGCTGCGGTGCACAATGCCGCCATGACTTCCACACTCACCTTGCGCAACGGCGATTTGCTGTGCGACCTCAAACCTGAATTGGGCGGCAGCATTGCCGGTCTGTGGCTGGGGACCGAACCGGTGCTGAGCTCCCTGCCTGGCGCGCAGATGCAGACGGTGCGCCAGTCCGGCAGCTACCCGCTGGTACCGTTTTCCAACCGCATTGGCCAGGCCCAGCTGCAATGGGCGGGTACCAGCCATCCCCTGGTCCGCAACTTCGACCCCGAACCCCACGCCATCCACGGGGTGGGTTGGCAGCGTCCTTGGGCGGTGCTGGAGTCCAGTGACCAGTTTGCGCTGCTGGCCTTGGAGCACAAGGCCGATGCGTCCTGGCCCTTTGACTTCGATTGTTCGCAGGCCTTCAAGCTGGAGGCCGGTGCGCTGGAGATGTCGCTGTCCATCACCAACCAGTCGCCCGTGGCCGCGCCGGTGGGCTTGGGTTGGCACCCTTTCTTCCCCAAACGCCCGGGCACCGAGGTGCAGTTCACAGCCACCGGCCGCTGGGAGATGGGCACTGACAAACTGCCCACGCACCGGGTGGCGCATCCCGGGCTGAACCAAAGCGTGGAATCGCTCACCGTGGACCATTGTTTTGATGGTTGGGGGGGCGTGCTCACCCTGCGGGATGCCGTGATGCGTGTGCGCGTCTCGTCCGCACTGAGCCGCCTGGTGGTCTATACCCATCCGGAGCGCGACAACATCGCCGTGGAGCCGGTGAGCCATGTGAACAATGCACTCAACCTCATGGCACAGACCGGCGCACGCGCCGAGGACCTGGGCGTGGTCATCCTGCAGGCGGGACAGACGTACTCCTGCGAGATGCGTATTGAGGTGGAGCGTGTGGCATGAGCTGGCAAACCCTGAGCCCAGACCTTTTTGAACTCGGCGAGTCGCCGTTCTGGCACCCGCAAGAGCAGCAGCTGTATTGGGTGGACATCCCGGGCAAAGCCCTGTTGCGTGCCAATGTCTACATGGGCACGGTGCAGCGCTGGGACATGCCCACCGAGCCCGGCTGCATCGCACCCGCTGCGTCGGGTGGCCTGGTGGTGGCGTTGCGCCATGGGGTGTTCCGCGCCCGCGCGTGGGGTGGGGCGCTGGAGCCCGTCACTACCTTGCCGTATGACACGGCCACCGTCCGCGCCAACGATGGCAAGTGTGATGCCCTGGGCCGCTTCTGGGTTGGCACCATCGACGAACCCAAGGCCAACCGTGCGGCGGCCTTGTTCAGCATCGACTGCCGCCGAGGCACCCCTGAGGTGCTGCAGCATGCCGGTGGCGCGTTGACCGGCAATGGCCTCGCCTGGAGCCCGGACAACCGCACCCTCTATTGGTCCGACACCCCCAACCATGTGGTCCACGCCTGGGACTACGACCTGCAGACCAACACCCTGGATGGACAGCGCAGCTTCCAGCAGTGCGCGCCCAAGCCCGCGGGCTGGACCTTTGAGACCACCAGTTACGCCGGTCGCCCCGATGGCGCGGCGGTGGACGTGGAGGGCAACTACTACGCCGCCATGTTCGAAGGCCGGCGCATCTGCAAGTTCGCCCCCGACGGCACACTGCTGGCCGAGATCCCGGTGCCGGCCCAGTGCCCCACCATGCCCTGCTTTGGGGGAGAAGACCTCAAGACTTTGTACGTCACCACGGCCCGCCATGGCCGCAGTGCGGCCGAGCTGGCGCAGATGCCGCTGTCGGGCGCGGTGTTCTCCATGCGGGTGGACGTGCCGGGACTGCCGGTGAACTTCTTCATCGACTGAACGTCCACACCCGCCCCGGTTCCGCGCCGCCAATTTTTTGGTGGCGCGGACGCCAAAAAATTCACGCCTCGCTGGCAGTGGCCGCCTTACCATCGGCGCCATGCATGCCAGCCCCCCTCTCCAACGCCTGCTGGACCAAGTCCGCACCGCCGTAGCCGAACGCACCCCACTGCAGATCCGCGGCGGTGGCAGCAAGGATTTTGTCGGCACCATCCAACCCGCGCAGTTGCTCGACACACGCAGCCATACGGGCATTCTGGACTACGCGCCCAGTGAACTCGTGGTCACCGTGGCGGCGGGCACGCCGCTGGCCGCGTTGGAAGCCGCGTTGGCAGAGAAGGGCCAGTGCCTGCCCTTTGAGCCGCCCCATTTCGCCTGGTCTGCCGGGGCGGGCGCACCCTCGGTTGCCACGGTCGGGGGCATGGTCGCCAGCGGTCTGGCGGGGCCGGCCCGGGCCACGGTGGGTAGCGTGCGCGACTATGTGTTGGGCTTGGAATTGATCAACGGCCAGGGGGAACACCTGACCTTTGGTGGCCAAGTCATGAAAAACGTGGCCGGGTATGACGTCTCGCGCCTCATGGCGGGTGCCATGGGCACGCTGGGCGTCATCACCCAGGTGTCACTCAAGGTCTTGCCCGTGGCCCCGGCTGAAGCCACGCTGGTGTTTGCCCTGGACCAGGCCACCGCGCTGGAGCACCTGCACCGCTGGGGGGGCGAACCACTGCCATTGAACGCCAGCTGCTGGGTGCACGACGACACGGCTCCTGGCGGCGGGCGCGACCTGCTGTTTGTACGCCTGCGCGGTGCTGTGGCGGCAGTAGAAGCCGCCTGCCGCAAGATGCTGACCGAACTGCCCGGCGAGCGCATGGACAACGCCCAGGCGGGGCCGGACTGGGCGCTATGCCGCGACCAGCGCCTGCCCTTTTTTGCCGATGCACGCGCGCCCGAACTGGCGCTGTGGCGCCTGTCGGTGGCGCCCACCGCGCCGGCGTTGGACCTGCCCTGGCCGCAGCTGGTGGAGTGGCAAGGCGGCCTGCGTTGGTGTTGGGCGCCTCAGCAAGCCGGTGCGCAGTTGCAGACGGCCGCCCGTGCTGCGGGCGGAAATGCTACTGTTTTTGTAGCTGCTCGCGCAGATTCCATAAGGGCTGGATGCCAATTTGATGCCAAAAATGCAGCCAAGGATGCCATCAGCCAGCGGCTCAAAGTGGCGTTCGACCCCTTGGGCCTCTTCAACCCGGGGCGCCTGTGCGCCGACCTCTGAGCGCTGACCATGCAAACCCAACTCGCCCCTGAATACCAGAACACGGCCGACGGCCAGGCCGCCGAGGCCATCCTGCGCAAGTGCGTGCACTGCGGCTTCTGCACCGCCACCTGCCCTACCTACCAGCTGCTGGGCGACGAGCTGGACGGCCCGCGCGGCCGCATCTACCTGATGAAACAGGTGCTGGAAGGCCAGACGCCGACCCGCGCCACCCAGATGCACCTGGACCGCTGCCTGACCTGCCGTAACTGCGAAAGCACTTGCCCCAGCGGGGTGGACTACGGCCACCTGGTGGACATTGGCCGCAAGCTGGTGGACGCCAAGGTGCCCCGCCCCCTGGGCGAGCGGGCCGTGCGCTGGGCACTGAAAGAAGGCTTGCCTTCGCCGCTGTTTGCGCCGGCCATGAAGCTGGGGCAATGGGTGCGCCCGTTGCTGCCGCCAAGTCTGCAAAACAAGGTGCCCGCCCCGCAGGACGCCGGTGCCTGGCCCACGCGCCAGCATGCGCGCAAGGTGCTGATGCTGGAAGGCTGTGTGCAGCCCGCCATGGCGCCCAACATCAACAGCGCCACCGCCCGCGTGCTGGACGCTGCGGGTGTGCAGGTCCAGGTGGCCCGCAAGGCCGGCTGTTGTGGCGCCGTCAAGTTCCACCTCAATGACCAGGAGGGCGGCAAGGCGGAGATGCGCGCCAACATCGACGCCTGGTGGCCCTATGTCGAGCAGGGCGCCGACGCGCTGGTGATGAACGCTTCGGGCTGCGGGGTGACTGTGAAGGAATACGGCCACATCCTGCGCGACGACCCGCAGTACGCGGCCAAGGCGGCGCACATCAGCGGACTCACGCGTGACCTCAGCGAGTTGTTGCCGGAATTGCTCCCCGCCTTGAAAGCCCGGTTGGGTGAGGGCACCCATCGACAAGCCGCGCTGGTGTTCCACCCGCCCTGTACCCTGCAACACGGCCAAAAACTCAAAGGCGGCGTGGAGACGCATCTGGCGGCGCTGGGCTTTGTGGTGCGCCTGGCCAGCAACGAATCCCATCTGTGCTGTGGCTCGGCCGGTACCTACTCCGTGTTGAACCCGGAGATCTCTTACCAGTTGCGGGATCGCAAGCTGGGGGGCTTGGCGCCCGTGGAGAACGAAGTCATCATCAGCGCCAACATCGGGTGCATCACCCATTTGCAAAGTGGCACCGCAACACCGGTGCGGCATTGGGTGGAGGTGCTGGACACGGCTTTGACTGCCACACCGCCCGCGTTCGCCGCATAATCTTGGCAGGTGCCCGTCCATGCAGGGCGCTGGTTCCATATGTTTGATCCAGGGGGCCCCATGAACCCGTCCGACCACATCGATGACCCGCGCCGCCAGTGGCTGGTCCAGGCGCTGGCCGCCGGACTGTTTGGCCCGGCCATGGGCCTGGCGCAGGCGCAAAGCCTGTTCGGCAACCGCCCCAGCAAATTGCCGCCCGGCCAGTCCATCTACAGCCTGAGCGGCAATGTGCGCGTCAACGACCAGCCCGCCACCCTCAATACCCCCATCAAGCCTGGCGACACGCTGCAGACCGCCAAGGACAGCCAGGTCATCTTTGTGGTCAACACCCACTCCATGATTCTGCGGGGCGACAGCAAGCTGGTGATTGAAGCACCCGCGAACTCACCGGCCGATATGTCGATCACCGGCCTCCTCATTGGCGGGCTGCGCATGGTCACCGGCAAGCTCTTGTCGGTGTCACGCAATTCGCCCATGCGCGTCACCACGGCCACCTCCACCATCGGCATCCGGGGCACGGGGTTCTATGTGGAGTCCGACCCCGAGCAGACTTACTTCTGCACTTGTTATGGTGCCACGGAGGTGCAGGCCAATAACGACCCGGACAGCCGGGAGCAGGTGGTGGCCTCCCACCACGACCGGCCGCTCTACATCGTCAAGGACGGTGGCAAGGGCAAGAACATCCGCAATGCCCCGTTCTTGAATCACACCGACCAGGAGCTGGCGCTGATTGAAACCCTGGTGGGACGCAAGACACCGTTTGTGTTTTCGACCGACGCCTACAGCGGCCCCAGGCGCGGGTACTGAAACGCAGGGTGCCTGCCCTATTCAGGCGCGCCGTTCAAAATCCAGTTCAGGAAGGTGTCGTAGTGGACGCGGTTAACGTGGCCGGGCGCAGCACTGGTGTCAAAGCCCGTCAGCAGGCCGCCGTTGTGGTGGTTGCCTGAAGGTTTGCGCAGCAGGGGGCTGGCCACAATATCCGTGAAGTTGATGCGCCCGCGCAGCTCGGTATAGAACCAATGGTTGTCGGTCGCGTCGGTGTCGTTATCGGCATCCCGGTCAAAGTCGTTGTACCAAATGGGTGGCACTCCAGCGGTTCCCGCACTGGTGGTGTGGCATCCGGTGCAGGTGCCAGCACCCTGCAGAATGGTTTTGATGTCACTGAACCGCAGCGCAGACGGCGTATAGGCAAGTCCGGTATCCACCACGATCACGAGTTTGACTTCGGCACTTTGGGTGCTTCCTTTGCTGGTGCGCAACATCACCCAGTAGGTGCCGTTGCCCAGTGCGGTGAAGGTGGGGGTGGCGGTGTTGGCGTTGGACAAGCTGGCACCCACGGTGGGCGAGCTGGGCGAAATGCTCCACTGGTAGCTGTCGGAGTACAGGCTCATGGCTGCCGAGAGGGTGGTGCTCAAGGCCTTGACCACCCGGTCTGGCCCCGGATCGGCCACCGGCGCACCGGCTTGGGTGGTGGTGTTGGCGTAGCCTTTGCCCGCCAGGTAGGTACCCATGGGGCTGTAGGTGCTGCTGCTGGCCCAGTAGTTGTCGTAAATCAGCTTGGCCAGTGGCATGTTGCCACGGTCCAGCACATGGGCCTTGATGCGCGCCGAGTAGCCGTCAAACTTGGCGAAGCTGGCAAAGTCGATATCCGACTGGTTGCCATTGCCCCGCAGGAGGTGGCAGACCCGGCAGGCCTGGGCCTGGGTGTTGAGGTACAGCGCCGACTGCCCGGCCCAGCCAGCGGGCACATAGGTGTCGGTGGCCGCGGTGTTGGCCTGGGGCAGGCCGACGCCGCCGTACAGGTCTTTCAGATGTTCGGCCACGGTGCCCTGGTACTCATTGCCAATGGCGGTGCGGCGGCAGGCATCCTCACCCCCGGCCGCAACCGGAATAGGCAGGGAGCACAGCACCATCTTGTTGATGGTCTTGATCTTGGCCTCCTGCATCAGGCGTGTGAAGCCGGGCAGGCTGGAAAAGTCGAAGGAGGCGGGTTCCATCGGGTGCAACTGGGCTGCAATGTCCCCCCGCACACCGCCCTGGTTGGGGGCGACTGCATCCACCGCCGATTTCACGTTCATCAGCCGCGGGAACAGGGGCTTGCCCGCTACCGCCGGTGTCAAGGGGTCGCCCCGTCCGCCATGGCAGGAGGCGCAAACCGTGGGCATGGCCTTGGCACCACGACCGTCCAGATTGCCCATCATCAGGCGCGCACCGGTGATCGGGTCGTAGGTATAGAACTTGACGAAGCTGATGGTGCCGCCCGGACCGGGACTGAACTCAATCGCATTGGTGCCCAGATGCCATTTGGCCTCCGGCATGATGGCCGCCTCCAGATTCAGTGAGCTGTAGGCGCCATAGGCGCCCACCATGTAGTTCTCCACCACAAAGGCCAGGGTGCCGTCAGGATTTTGGCGCGCCGTCATCTTGCGGCCATAGCCCAGGTCGCGCTGGTCGCCCACGATCACGGTTTCTTCGCCCAGCGTACCGGCCGCGGTGCCAAACAGATTTTTGGCTTTGAACTTGGCCAGGGTGTCGCGTTCGTTGCTGGGGTCTATGGCTTCGTAATAGGCCGTGGCGTAGGCCAGCGACGCCACCTGCAGCGTGCCATCGTCCTGCTTTTGCGGATTCGGGAACAGGAGAAAACTGTCTGGGCCACTGGTGGGGCTGGTGGTGCGCGGGGCGTTGGGGTCCACGTCGTTCCCACCGCCGGTGCCTCCGCATGCCGCCAGCATCCAGGGCAGCATCAGGCACAGGGCGCGAGAGATACCTGCATGCGTGAACATGTGCGCCTCCACTCAGAAGCGGAACAGGTAACTCGCCAGCAGCTGGTTGCTGATGTAGCTGCGCGGTGAGGTGGCCCAGGTGGGCCGCAATTCTGGCGTGGATTCCACCCGCCGCCAGGCAATGTCAATGGCACCGCCAGACCCCAGCGAGTGGTTGTAGCCCACGGTGGTCAGCCAGGTGCTGCCATTGATCTTGTAACTGAAGAACTGCCCGCCGCTGAAGGCGTTGTCCAGCACGAACACCTTGGAGATGGTGACATTCTCCAGCGAGGCGCGGCCGGTGGACACCACGTCCCCCACGCGGTATTCGGTGCTCAGGTACAGGGCCTTGCGGGCGCTCAGTGCGTAGTCCAGGCTCATGCGCGCGGAAGTGTCCAGGGTCGTGAACACTTTGCTGGAGCTGTAACGCTGGTTGCTGGCCAGAGCGGCAAACAGGCTGATGCGGTCTGTCATCGGCTGGGTGTACGACAAGCCCAGGCTGTAGCGGTAGCCGTCACGCACATCCGACTCGTAGTCTTCGACCTTGAGTTTGGCAAACACCCCCAGTGTGGGCGCGGAAAATTCGGAGGATTCGCGGTACTGCAGTTCGGCTTCCAGCGCTGCATCGAGGTGGCTCAGGCCGGGGTAGGTCTGGAAGCGCTCGCCCCCCAGCACGCCGGCCAGCACCAACCGGCTCTGGGTCCCAAGTGGCTGCGTTTTGCTTTTGCTGATGTTGATGCTGTAGGCGGTGTCGCTGAGGCGGTCGTTGCCTTCCTTGGCCCGCGTGACGTTGTCGTCCAACGTGAGCCCGGCATCCAGCAGCAGGCCAAAGCCGTTGTTATCGTCCGCCAGCGCGGGCAGCGAAGTGCCCAGGCACAGGACCAGCGCCATGCACGAAGACCGCCAGATCGCAGGGGTGTCGCAATGCAACGCCGATGTACAAGCCATGCTGGCCATCCCTCGCAAGAGCCACGATGGTCACGAGTCTAAAGCAAGCCAAGCCGCTTGGATACTGCGCCGCTCAGGCGGCCAGCGCGGCCTCAATGTCCTGTGCCAGGCTGGCCGGCGTGTCGGTCGGGGCGTAGCGCTTGAGCACCTGACCGTCCTTGCCAATCAGGAATTTGGTGAAATTCCACTTGATGGCCTTGGTGCCCAGAAAACCCGGCGCCTCTTTCACCAGCCAGTGGTAGAGCGGGTGGGCGTCGGCGCCGTTGACATCGATCTTGGCCATCATGGGGAAGCTCACACCGTAGTTGAGCTGGCAGAACTCGGAGATTTCGTCGTTGCTGCCCTTGTCCTGGGCGCCAAACTGGTTGCAGGGGAAGCCCAGCACCACCAGGCCCTTGCCGCCATAGGCCTTGTGCAGTTCCTCCAAACCCGCAAACTGCGGCGTGAAGCCACAGGCGCTGGCGGTGTTGACGATCAAGAGGGGCTTGCCCTGGTACTGTTTCAAGGGCACCGGCTGGCCGTTGATCTGCAGGGCGTCAAAATCGTACACAGAGGACATGATTCAGGGCTTTCTGGAGTGGGGAATAATCCACGATAGCAGTTTGTGAAAACACTTGTCCCTGCTGGATTTTGCTGAGAAGATTCTGGGCATCAAGGAGATGCGGTGAACAAAGCCCCCTGGTACCAGCCCTACGCGGACTGGTTGCGGCTGACCAAACAAAAATACGACCTGGTGCAGGGCGAGGGCACCATGGAGTCGCTGCGCCGCTTTCGCTGGGTGGCCTGCCTCATGGTGCCGCTGCACATTGCCATGGCCTTCTTGCTGGATGCGTACCAGGCGCCCACCGACCACCCCGGGCTGCAGGACTGGGCCGACATTGTGGAGCGGGCCCACTGGGTGGCGGCGGCCTTGGTGACACTGGGGGGCGTGGCCGCCCACTACTTTCTGCGCCAGGCGCGCGCGTCGGCTGCCGCCATCTCGCTGCAAATCCTGGTGGCCATTGGCTATTTCTACCTGGGCGCTTACCTCAGCATCGCCGATCTGGTGGCCAACGCGGGGGCGGGCCTGTCCAGCTTCATGCTGACTTGCATCATGTTCGGCGTGCTGTCGCTGATGCGGCCCGCCATCTCGGTGCCCTTGTTTCTGGGGACCTACCTGGTGTTTGCCTACCTGCTGCGCCAGGCACCCATTGCGCCTGCGTACAACAACAGCCTGAGCATCGTCGCCTTCTTCTGTCCTCTGTTGGCCCTGGTGGCCTCGCTGATGGTCTGGAACCAGTTTGCCAAGGCGGTGATGCTGCGCCGCCAGCTCAGCCGCAGCAACCAGGCCCTGGTGGCCCAGCAGCGCGAGCTGGCCTTTCTGGCCGACCATGACACCCTGACCGGTTTGTTCAACCGACGGGAATTCATGCGCCAGGCACAGCAGGCGCTCAACCGGGCGGTGCGTGCAGGCGTGCCCACGCATTGCGTGATGGTGGACCTGGACTACTTCAAGAAGGTCAATGATGTGCACGGCCACCCGGTGGGCGATGCCATGCTGCAGCATGTGGCGGCCGTGTTGCGGCGCGGCGTGCGCAGCACCGACATGGTGGCGCGGTTGGGAGGCGAGGAGTTCATCGTTTTGTTGCCCGATACCGACCGCCAGGGGGCCAATGACGTGGCCGAAAAACTGCGCCTGCTGGTGCGCTCCTCCCCGCTGGTCTACCTGGGGGTGGAGCTGCCGGTCACGGCCAGCTTTGGTGTGAGTGGCACCGGGCGGGGGCAAAAAGCGGTGGTTGAGAGCATCTATGCCGCGGCGGACCGGGCGCTGTATGTGGCCAAGCAGTTGGGGCGTGACCGGGTGCAATACGCGGCGCCCGAGCCCTCGGAGCTGGCAGCGCCGCCCGTTTAACCGTGCAGGTTGTCGTTGCGGGCGATGTCCAGCAGGTGCTGGACCACGGCTGCATGTTCGCGGCAGTTGCGCGCATGCCAGCGTTTGATCAGCCACATGCAGCCCGCCACCACCACGCCAAACACGCTGATGGCGCCAAAGGCAGACAGGCCCATGCCGGTGGACAGGCTGTAGAACGCGCCCAGACCCAGGATGCAGGCCTGTTCGTTGAAGTTCTGCACGGCAATGGAGCGCCCTGCACCCATCAGGTTGTGGCCCCGGTGCTGCAGCAGCGCATTCATGGGCACCACCAAAAAGCCGCCCAGGCCACCCAGCAAAATCAGGAAGGGTGCCGCTACCCAGACATTGGTGATGAAGTTCAGCAAGATCACCAGCAGGCCCATGGCAATGCCCAGCGGGATGACGTTGACCGCGTGCTCCAGCCGCATGCGCAGCGAGGCCGCCACCGCGCCCACCGCTGTACCAATGGCCACCACCCCCACTAGGGCCGAGGCTTGCGTCACGCTGTAGCCCAGCGCCGCCGAGGCCCAGGCCAGCACGATGTAGCGCAGGTTGCCGCTCACGCCCCAAAACAGGGTGGTGGTGCTCAGGGAAATCTGGCCCAGGCGGTCTTTCCACAGCTTGGTGTTGCAGTTCCAGAAGTCGGGCAGCAAACTCAGCAGGTTTTTGGGCATGGCGCGCATGGAGACGCCGGTGTCCGGTATGCGGGTGTTGAACCAGGCCGCCGCCAGGTAGACAAAGATCAGGATGCCAATCGCGGCTTCGGGGGCCGTGTCGATGCTGGTGGTGATCAAGGGAAAGTCAAACGCCAGCAGGGCCTGCGAGATCATGGGGCTGACCAACTGGCCGCCCAGCAGCACGCCCAGGATGATGGAGGCAATCGTCAAGCCCTCGATCCAGCCATTGGCCTTGACCAACTGGCTGGCCGGCAGCAGCTCGGTCAGGATGCCGTATTTGGCCGGCGAGTAGGCCGCCGCACCCAGGCCCACAATGGCATACGACATCAAGGGATGGGTGCCAAACAGCATCAGCAGGCAGCCCACGATCTTGATGCCATTGCTGATCAGCATGACCCGGCCCTTGGGCATGGCGTCGGCAAAAGCGCCTACAAACGGGGCCAACACCACATAAAACAGCGCAAACATGGGTACTAGCGCAGCTTGTTGCCATTCGGGGGCACCGCTGCTCCGCAGCAACTGCACGGCGCCCACAAACAAGGCATTGTCGGCCAGCGAGCTGAAAAACTGCGCTGACATGATGGTGTAAAAACCGCGTTTCATGGGTGGGGGATAAGGCACATTAGCGTGACTAATGCGCTAGGTATTGTTGTAGGTCTCCAAACGTGCTGCGGTTATAGCATGCCGCTGAATGTCAAAATCTTTGTAGAACCACGCCCCATTCGACCCCATGCCCCGTCCCATCCAAGCCACCATCCACCCCCAAGCCCTGCGCCACAACCTGGAGGTGGCGCGTCGCGCGGCACCCGATGCGCGGGTCTGGGCGGTCGTCAAGGCCAACGCCTACGGCCACGGTATCGAGCGCGCGTTTGACGGCCTGCGCGGCGCTGACGGCATTGCCCTGCTGGACCTGGACGAGGCCCAGCGCGTGCGTAGCCTGGGCTGGCGTGGCCCCATCCTCCTGTTGGAGGGCGTGTTCGAGCAGCGCGATCTGGAGTTGTGTTCGCGCTTGGGCCTGTGGCACACGGTGCACTGCGAAGAGCAGATCAATATGCTGGCCATCCACAAAACCAACGAGCCGCACCGCGTTTTCCTCAAGGTCAACTCCGGCATGAACCGCCTGGGCTTCCAGCCGGAGCAGGTGCGCTCGGCCTGGACGCGGCTCAACGCGTTGCCGCAGGTGGACGAGATTTCGCTGATGACCCACTTCAGCGACGCCGATGGTGCCAAGGGCATTGACGCGCAAATGGCCGCCTTCAAGGCCGCCACCGACGACCTGCCCGGTGAACGCACGGTCAGCAACAGCGCGGCCACGTTGCGCCATTCGGGTCCCGGCCTGGTGTCGGACTGGGTGCGCCCAGGCATTGCCGTGTATGGCAGCGCGCCCGACTACCCCGAACACACCGCCGCCCACTGGGGGCTGCAGCCGACCATGACGCTTGCTGCAAAAATCATAGCTGTCCGCGAACTATCCACGGGCGATACAGTCGGTTATGGCTCTACATTTGTGGCCGACCGGCCAATGCGCATTGGTGTGGTGGCCTGTGGGTATGCCGACGGCTACCCGCGCCTGTGCCCCACCGGCACCCCGGTGCTGGTGGACGGCGTGCGCACGCGCACCGTGGGCCGCGTGAGCATGGACATGGTGACCGTGGACCTGGAGCCGGTGCCCCAGGCCGCCATGGGCAGCGAAGTGACGCTGTGGGGCCGGGCTGCCAATGGTGCGGTGTTGCCCATTGACGAGGTGGCCGCCAGCGCCGGCACCGTGGGCTACGAGCTGATGTGTGCGCTGGCCCTGCGCGTGCCCGTGGTCGTGGCCGACTGAAGCGCCGGCCTTGAGGTACGTGCCCATTCCGGTGGCCCTGCTCGCAGTGGGGCGGCCCATCCCGGTCAATATCTGGAGCGAAGCGGGCCAGCTGTTGCTGCGCAAGGGCCAGCCGGTGCTATCCGAGCAGCACCGCGACAAGCTCCACGCCTTCAACGCCTCGGCCACGCCCGACGATGCGCTGGCCTGGCAGCGCGCCTATGAACGCATGGTGCACGAGATGCTGCGCGACGGCGTGGACCTGATGACGATCGCCCAGGCCGGCATGCCCAGCGAAATCCGGATGGCCGATTACGTGGTGGGCGCCCAGCTCAGTGGCGGCTGGCTGGACCTGCAAGAGGTCTTGCGCGGCATCCTGTACCAGGGCGGCTTGGCCATCAACCCCCTGGGCCGACTCGACGGCATTGCGCGCAAGTTGCTCAAGCTGCTGGAGGAGGATGCCGACGACAGCCTGTTTTGCCTGTTCCAGGCGCTGGCCGATGACAGCCTGGGCTACTGCGCCACCCACGCCTTGTTGTGTGGGGTGGTCAGTGCGCTCACCGCACAAAAATTGGGGCTGGACCCGCATGCCCGGCGCTGCCTGGTGGACGCCGCCCTGACCATGAACATTGCCATGGCGCGTGACCAGGACAGCCTGGCGCGCCAAACGGAACCCCTGACCGAATGGCAGCGCACCCTGATCCGCGAACACCCGGAGCGCAGCGCCGCCATCCTGCAGGCCTTTGGGATGGACGACCCAGACACCCTGGACCTGGTGCGCTGGCACCATGCGCCCGACACCACCGGGGCCTTGCCGCGCAATCTGCGTTCGCGCAAGATCCTGAGCACCGCTGACGCCTTTGTGGCCAAGATGGCGGCGCGCAAGACCCGCTCGCCGCTCTCTCCGCTGGGCGCGGCCAAGTCCATCTATGTAGGCGCTGAAGGCGACGCGGCTGCCGTGGGTGCCGCCATGGCCACCGCGGTGGGCTTTTACCCGCCCGGCACCTACCTGTTGTTGGCCAACGGCGACACCGCAGTGGCGGTGCAGCGCGGTGCCAAGGCGACGACGCCGTGGGTGGTCGGTGTGATGGACAAAAACAGCATGCCCATCACCCGCTACCAGCCGATAGAAGCCGCAGGCACAGAGGCCACCATCGTGGCGCCGGTGAATTTTGAAACCGTCAAAATTGCCATCAGTGGGGAGCGGGTGCGCCGCGCCCGCGACCGCATCCCCAAGCCCTGAGCCTCAGGCCGCCAAGGGGCGGCGCTGCCAGGCCTTGAGCGCCTCAAACCACAGCACACACAGCAGGCCCAGGCCCCCCGCGAGCGCCAGCCCGGCGCCAGGCAACGGCGCAAACGCAAACAAGCGCTGCAACCAAGGCAGGTACACCGCTGCCAGGGTGAGCAGCAGCGCCAGGCCGCACACCACCCACAGCGTGCGGTTGGGGGTGCCCACCGAGCGCCACAGCGGCAGGTGGCTGCGGTTGCAAAAAATCAGGCCCAGATTGCCCAGCACCAGCGTGACGAATGCCAAGGCCCTCCCGCCGTCTTCTCCCCATTGGCCCATGGCCCACCCCTGCGCCGCCATCACCACCGCCAGTGCACCCGCGCCCTGCAGCAGGGCCATGCCCAGGGTGCGCCGGCCCAGCAAGGGTGCTTGCACATCGCGCGGGGGCTGGCGCATGCCATCGGCCTCGGCCGGCTCGTTTTCAAACACCATGGAGCAGGCCGGGTCGATCACCAGCTCCAGAAACGCAATGTGCAGCGGAAACAGCACCGTGGGCCAACCCAGCAGCACCGGCAGCAGGGCCATGCCGGCAATCGGCACATGCACCGCCAGGATGTACGACATGGACTTGCGCACATTGTCAAAAATGCGCCGCCCCAGCCGGATGGCCCCCACGATGGAGGCAAAGTTGTCGTCCAGCAGCACCAGCGCGGCGGACTCGCGCGCCACATCGGTGCCGCGCCCGCCCATGGCAATGCCCACGTGGGCTGCTTTCAGCGCCGGAGCGTCGTTCACGCCGTCACCCGTCATGGCCACCACCTGGCCATCGGCCTGCAGAGCTTGCACGATGCGCAGCTTTTGCGCCGGGGCCACGCGGGCACACACGGCCACCTCGCGCATGCGGCTGCGCAGCGCGGCATCGTCCAGCGTGGCAATCTCGTCACCGCTCAGCACCCCGGCCGTATCGCTCTGGGCCAGCCCGGCGGTGCGGGCAATGGCGTGGGCGGTGGCGGGGTAGTCGCCGGTGATCATCACCACCCGAATGCCGGCCGTGCGGCACTGGGCCACCGCCTCGGGAATGCCGGGGCGCAGCGGATCTTGCAAACCCAGCAGCCCGACAAACTGGAAGGTGAAGTCGTGTTCCTGCGCCGGCCAGTTGGTGCCCTCAAACTGGCCTTGCGCCACGCCCAGCACGCGCAGGCCCTGTCCGGCCATGGCATCCACGGCGGCGGCAATGCGCAGGCGTTCGGCCTCGGGCAGATGGCACAGGTCCACCACGGCTTCGGGCGCGCCTTTGGCCGCCACGATGCGGGTGTGGTCCTGGGTGAGCGTCGTCCACACATGGGACATGGCGCGCAGCTGTGGCGTCAGGCCGTACTCGCGCACCAGCGTCCAGTCGCGGTGCAGGTGTTCGGTGCCCTGCAAAAAGTGTGCGCCCAGCCGGTGAAAGGCCAGCTCCATCGGGTCGTACGGGTCTTGCACGCTGGCCAGAATGGCGAATTCGGCCACGGTGTGGAAGGCCTCTGGCAGGTCGGATTGCGCGCTGTAGTCCACCACCAGCGTGGCATCGGCCTGCGCGCCGCCATAGGCGTAGAGCTGGGCCACGGTCATGCGGTTTTCGGTCAATGTGCCAGTTTTGTCCACACACAGCACCGAGGTCGCGCCCAGCGTCTCGATGGCGGCGATGCGCCGGGTCAGCACCTGCAGTTGGGACAGGCGCCACGCGCCCAAGGCTGGCAGCACGGTCAGCACCACGGTGAACTCTTGCGGCAGCAGCGCCATGGCCAGGGCAATGCCGGCCAGCACGGCACCCATCCAGTCGCCGCGCATCAGGCCGTAGGCCAGCACCAGGCACACGCTGGCGGTGAGCGCCACCACGGCCAGTGTGCGCACCAGCCGCGCCGTCTGCGCGCGCAGCGGCGAGGCCTCGGCCTGCAGGCCTTGCAAGGCGCTGCCAATGCGGCCCATGGCGGTGCGCTCGCCGGTGGCCAGCACACGCGCCATGCCATGCCCTTTGACCACCAGCGTGCCGCAGTACAAAAACGGCGTCTGGTTGCCGCCAGCCTGGGGCGGCAGTTCGGTGAGCGCATCGCTGTCAGTCGGGGCGGCTACTTTGTCCACCGGGGTGGATTCCCCGGTCAGCAGGGATTCATCGGCCATCAGCTCGCTGCCGTCCAGCAGCACGGCGTCGGCGGCAATGCGGTCGCCCTCGGCCACCACCAGGATGTCGCCCACCACCACGTCCTGCCCGGCTATGCGCCGCGGCTGGCCGTCGCGCAGCACCAGCGCGCGCGGGCTGGAGAGTTGGCGCAGGGCCTGCATGGCGCGTTCGGTCTTGCCCTCCTGGTACAGCGTGAGCCCCAACACGACGGTCACCAGCCCCATCAAAATGCCGCCCTCCTGCCAGTCGCCCAACACGCCGTACAACACGGCGGCGGCCAGCAGCAGCATGAACATGGGCTCCTTCAGTGTGTCCTGCACGATGGCCGCCAGCCGGCGTGGCTGCTCACCGGGCAGCACGTTGGGGCCATCGGCCTGCAGGCGCTGCGCCGCCTCGGCCTGGCGCAGGCCCGTCGTCGGGGTTTGGGGTGAAATTGGCATCTGGCCCTTATGGAGTATGCGCAAGCAGCTCCTGAAACCATAGCAAATTGAGCGCTGGGAGGCAACTGCACGGCCCGCGGTGGATGGTGCGCCCACCGGCCGTGGCCGTGGGTGCGCCAGCGTACGGTCTGCCGCGGGGGCGGCACCTGATGTGGCGCAAACCGGGTGAAAAGTCGCCCGGCCACTGGGTGCGGTGGCTTGGTATCTGTAAATACGTACAGTATTATTCGGCCATGGCCAAAGACAAAACCGTTTACACCTGCAACGAATGCGGCGGCACCAGCCCCAAATGGCTGGGCAAATGCCCGCACTGCCAGGCCTGGAACACGCTGATCGAATCCGTGGCCAGCAGCGACGGCCCGGCCAAAAACCGCTTTGCCTCGCTGGCCAAGACCGCCGAGGTGGCGGTGCTGTCCGACATTGAAGCCTCGGATGTGGAGCGCACGCCCACCGGCCACGAGGAGCTGGACCGCGTGTTGGGCGGCGGCATGGTGGAGGGCGGTGTGGTGCTGATTGGCGGCGACCCTGGTATTGGCAAATCCACGCTGTTGCTGCAGGCGCTGGATTCGTTGCAGCGCTCGGGCAAAAACACGCTCTACGTGACCGGTGAAGAGAGTGGGGCGCAAGTGGCTTTGCGCTCGCGCCGCTTGGGGCTGGACCACAGCCAGGTGAAGGTGCTGGCCGAAATCCAGCTGGAAAAAATCCTCGCCACCCTGGAGGCCAACCGCCCGGACGTGGCGGTGATCGACTCCATCCAGACGGTGTATTCCGAACAGCTCACCAGCGCGCCGGGCTCGGTGGCCCAGGTGCGCGAATGCGCGGCCCACCTGACCCGCGCGGCCAAGGCCAGCGGCACGGCCATTGTGCTGGTCGGCCACGTCACCAAAGAGGGCGCCTTGGCCGGGCCGCGTGTGCTGGAGCACATGGTGGACACGGTGCTGTACTTCGAAGGCGACACGCACAGCCAATTCCGCTTGGTGCGCGCCATCAAGAACCGCTTTGGCGCGGTCAACGAGATTGGCGTCTTCGCCATGACCGAAAAAGGCCTCAAGGGCGTGAGCAACCCCAGCGCCATCTTTTTGAGCCAGCACGCCGAGCCCGTGCCCGGCAGTTGCGTGATGGTGACGCTGGAAGGCACGCGCCCGCTGCTGGTCGAAATTCAGGCGCTGGTGGACAGCGGAGGGCCGTCGCCGCGCCGCCTCAGCGTGGGCCTGGACAAAGATCGCCTGGCCATGTTGCTGGCCGTGTTGCACCGCCACGCCGGCGTGGCGTGCATGGACCAGGATGTGTTCATCAACGCCGTGGGCGGTGTGCGTATTGGCGAACCGGCGGCTGACCTGGCGGTGATGCTCTCCATCACCTCGTCCTTGCGCGGCAAGCCGCTGCCCAAGGGCTTCATCGCGTTTGGTGAAGTGGGCTTGGCCGGTGAGGTGCGCCCCGCACCACGCGGGCAGGAGCGACTGAAGGAAGCCGCCAAGCTGGGCTTCACCATGGCCGTGGTGCCCAAGGCCAATGCGCCCAAAAAGCCCATCGACGGCATGACCATCCATGCCGTGGACCGGGTGGAAGAAGCCATGAACGTCGTGCGCGGTTTGGGTTAGCGCAAACACCGCATCAACCGCGCGACCTACACTGCGGGCATGCGCTGGCTCACCAAACTTCCTGGGTCCATCCGCTCTGCCAGCGGGCTGGAGTGGGCCTTGTGGCGCAAGCTGCCCGCCATCTGGGCGGTCGGCACCGTTCTGCCACTGGGGGCGCTGGGCGCTTACCACTGGCTGGCCGATACCTCCACCCCCGCGGCCGAGCGTGCCGTGTTGCTGGCGGACTATGTGGTGGTGGGGCTGGTGGTGTTCCACTGGACGGCCATCCTCACCATCGCCATTGGCTGTGTGGTGGTCATGCTGATGAAAGGCCCCGCCTATGTGGCCGATGGTCTGGCGGTGAGCCACAGCGACCAGCCCCGCGCTGACGCTGAAGTCTGACTGCGGCGGTCCACTGCTGCGTATCCCGTTTCGCCTGTTGGCGCCCCTGCGTTGCCTTAAGACCCCGTTAATGTGTGCTTCCTATCATGCAAGGCATGGAGGTTTTGATGCACCGTTTTCGCCGTACCTTGCTGCCCGTCTGGGCAGCCGCCTTGTGCTCCACCGCGCTGTGGGCCGGCACCCCTGCTGAACAATTGAACGCCCTGGCCGCCCAGGCGGGGCGCAGTCCCAACCCGGCCCAAGGCCAACAGTTTTTCAACGCCACCCACGGCCGCGAGTGGAGCTGCGCGTCCTGCCACAACGCCTTGCCCACCGGCGACGGCAAACACGCCAGTACGGGCAAAGCCATCACGGCGCTGGCGCCGGCGTTCAACCCCGAGCGGTTTACCGACCCCGCCAAGAGCGAGAAGTGGTTCCGTCGCAACTGCAAAGACGTGCTGGCCCGCGAGTGCACTGCCGCCGAGAAGGCCGATGTGCTGGCCTGGCTGGTCAGCCTCAAGCGCTGATGGCCCACGGCATGCCAATCCAAAGGAAATTTATGCAAAACAGGCCTCTAGCCCCCGTGCAATATGCGCGAACAGCTCCTAAATGGATAGCAATTTTGGCCTTGGCAGGCCTGTCGGTGGGCTGCGCGTGGGCCGACTCCAAAGGCCCCATGGTGCCGCCCCTGCCCAAGTACCAGGCCGAATGTGCGGCCTGCCACATCGCCTACCCGGCGGGCATGCTGCCTGCTGCATCCTGGAAACGGGTCATGGGTTCGCTGGACACACACTACGGCACCGACGCGTCGCTGGACGAAGCCAGCGTGCGCGAGATCAGCCAGTGGCTGCAGGTGAATGCCGGTACCTACAAGCGGGTGCGCGAAGAGCCGCCGCAGGACCGCATCAGCACCTCGGCCTGGTTTGTGCGCAAGCACGACGAGCTGGACCCCGCCATCTGGAAACAGGCCGCGGTCAAGAGCGCGGCCAACTGCATCGCCTGCCACACGCGGGCTGACAAAGGCAGCTTCAGTGAACGCGAAATCACCTTCCCCAAAGGCCTGGATGCGCGCTTTCGCCGCAACTGGTCTGACTGACCTTCCACCCCCTTGCCCTGTTTGACGAGGCCCACCATGACCACCACGACCTTCCCCTCCACCGCCGCACCCGCAAAACCTGCGCGTCGCCGTGTGGTGGACGCGCCCACCCGCGTCTTTCACTGGCTGTTTGCCCTGAGCTTTCTGGGCGCTTACCTCACCGCCGACGGCGAGCGCTTTCGCCTGCTGCACGTCACGCTGGGCTACACCATGGCGGGCCTGCTGGTCTTTCGCGTGCTCTACGGCCTGCTGGGGCCACGCCAAGCGGGCCTGGCCTTGCTGTGGCGCAAACTCGGCGGGCTCTGGCCCTGGGCGCAATCGCTCAAGGCCGCCGTGAACACCACTGCGGAAATGGACGCAAGCCCGGCGGTGAACTGGCGCCAGGGGCAAAACCTGTTCATGGCACTGGCCATCGTGGCCTTGCTGCTGCTGGTGCTGCCGCTCACGCTGTCGGGTTACGCCACCTACCACGAGTGGGGCGACTTCTTGGGCGGCGACTGGATCGAAGAAGTCCATGAGTTCTTTGGCAACACCGTGCTGGCCGTGGTGCTGGCGCATATCGCGGCCATCGTGGGCCTGAGTGTGTTGCGCCGCAAAAATCTCGCGGCACAGATGGTGACCGGCCGTGCCGATGGACCGGGCCCGGACCTGGCCAAGCGCAACCACGGCGGTTTGGCGGCCTTGCTGCTGTGTGCCGTGTTGGCCTACTGGACCTGGGAGTGGCAGCAGTCGCCCCAAGGATTGATCTCGGCGCAGGCCATCAGTGCCGTGCTGAGTGGGCAAGGGGATGACGAGGACGACTGAGCAGTCGCTGCACAATAGTCTGACCAGTACCCACGGAGTCCATTGAATGCGCGTGTTGCTTGCCGAAGACGATGCCATGCTGGGCGACGGCCTGCGGGCCGGCCTGCGCCAGCTGGGTTTTCAGGTGGACTGGGTGCGCGATGGCCTGGCGGCCGAGCGTGAGTTGTCGGGCGGTGAATACACCGCCGCCGTGCTGGACCTGGGGTTGCCGGGCAAGGACGGTCTGGATGTGCTGCAGGCGTTGCGCGGCGCTGGTGTGGCCACCCCGGTGCTGGTGCTCACGGCACGTGATGCCGTGCCCGACCGCATCCGCGGGCTGGACCTGGGGGCCGATGACTATGTGCTCAAGCCGGTGGATTTGCATGAACTGGCGGCGCGCCTGCGCTCGCTGGTGCGGCGCTCCCACGGTGCCGCGCAAGAGGTGTTGCAGATGGGTGCCCTGGCACTGGAGCCCGGCACCCGCCGGGTGCTCTGGCAAGGTGCCGAGGTGAGCCTGTCCACCCGCGAGTTTGACCTCTTGCATGCCCTCATGCGCAGTGCCGGGCGGGTGCTCTCGCGCGAGCAGCTGGAGCAGCAGATGTACAGCTGGGGCCACGAGGTGGAGAGCAATGCCATTGAGGTGCACATCCACCACCTGCGGCGCAAGCTGCAGGCCGATGCCATTCAGACCGTGCGGGGCGTGGGCTACCGCGTGAATCCGCAGCCGGGCGCCTGACCATGGGTGCCGGCCGCTCCTTGCAACTGCGCCTGCTGGTGCTGTTGTCGGTTTCCCTGACGCTGGTGTGGTTGGCCGTGGCCGTGTGGACCTGGGTGGACGCCCGCCACGAGGTGGACGAGCTCATGGACAGCCACCTGGTCCAGGCTGCCGCCCTCTTGGCGGTGCAGCCGCTGGACCTGGAGGACGACGCCGTGGCCGATGTCCCGGCCTTGCACAAGTACAGCGCGCGCGTGGCATTTCAGGTCTTCCACGAAGGCAGCTTGGTCATGCGCTCGGCCAATGTGGGGGCCGAGCCCCTGAGCGATGAACGCCACGGTTTCGACACCGTGCGCTACGGCGGTGAAAAGTGGCGTGTGTTTGCCACGCGTGGCACCGAGGGTGATGTGCAGGTCTACGTGGGCGAGCAAGTGGACTCGCGCAACGACATTGGCTGGGCCATGCTGCGCGGCATGCTGCTGCCCATGGCGCTGGCCTTGCCCGTGCTGGCGGCCTTGTTGTGGGGGGCGGTGTACCGGGCGCTGGTGCCGCTGCGCACGCTGGGCCACACCTTGGGCCAGCGTGCGCCCGATGCCCTCAACCCGGTGGTGGTGCCCGATGTGCCTTCTGAGATGCAACCGCTGGTGGCCGAACTCAATGGCCTGCTGGCCCGCATTGAGCGCATGGTGCAAAGCGAACGGCGCTTTACTGCCGACGCCGCGCACGAGCTGCGCACCCCCATTGCCGCTATCCGGGCCCAGGCCCAGGTGGCCTTGGGTGCCGGGGACGATGTGGCCCAGCGCGACCAGGCCCTGCAGACCACCCTAGCGGGGTGTGACCGGGCCGCGCATTTGGTGGACCAGCTGCTCGCGCTGGCCCGGCTGGAGGCTGGCGCGACGGCACCGACCCAAGAATCTTGTGATTTGGGCGCCTTGGCCCAGCGGGTGGCCGCAGACCTGGCCCCTGCGGCCTTGGCCCGGGGGCAGGACCTGGAGCTCGAGGCGCAGGGAGCGGAGGCCAGTGTCTGCGCCCCGGCGGCCTGGCTGACCATGCTGCTGCGCAATTTGGTCGACAACGCCCTGCGCTACAGCCCGGATGGTGCGCGCGTGCTGCTGCGCGTGGCCGGCACTTCCGAGGGGCAGGTGGTGCTGGAGGTGCATGACAGCGGCCCCGGCATGGCCAGCGCCGACCTGCAGCGCCTGGGCGAGCGGTTTTTCCGGGTGCTGGGGCACACGCAGTCTGGCAGCGGCCTGGGCTGGTCCATCGTGCGGCGGATTGCGGACGTCACCGGGGCACAGGTGACGGTGCAGTCCTCGGCGCTGCTGGGTGGGCTGCTCGTCCAGGTGGCATGGCCCGGCCTGCGAAAATAGGCGGATGCAATTACAAAAAATCGTGGTGCCCGTTGCGGCATTGGTGGTCGCGGTAGCCGGTTACCGGGCGTATGGTTGGGCGGGTCTGGCCTTGGTGGCGGGTGGTTTGGTGATGTGGCAGCTGCTGCACTTCACGCGCATGTTGCAAATCCTCAAGCGCGCGGCCAACCGCCCGATCGGCCATGTGGACAGTGCGGTCATGCTGCACGCCAAGCTGGCTGCGGGCCAGCCGCTGCTGCACGTGGTGGCGCTGACGCGTTCGCTGGGTTTGCTGGAGTCGCCCAAGGACACCCAGCCCGAGCGTTTTCGCTGGACCGACGCGTCGCAGTCCAGCGTGTTGTGTGTGTTTCTGGGTGGCAAGCTGCAGAGCTGGGAGCTGACGCGACCAGCCCCTGAAGCCACCGCTGCGCAGGCCGACGGCCCGGCGCCAGCCCCGTAAAATCAGTGTTTCGCATTCTTTGCAGCCACCCCTTACAAGGACACCCTGATGAGCGTACTTCCTCCCTCCATGTCTGACCGCGACGGAAAAATCTGGATGGATGGCCAGATGGTGGACTGGCGCGACGCCAAGATCCATGTGCTGAGCCACACGCTGCACTACGGCTGCGGCGCCTTTGAAGGCGTGCGCGCCTACAACACCGTCAACGGCCCCGCCATCTTCCGCCTGCAGGAGCACACCGAACGCCTGTTCAACAGCGCCAAGATCCTGCGCATGAAGATCCCCTTCACGCAGGAGCAGGTCAACGACGCCCAGTGCGCCGTGATCCGCGAAAACAAGTTGGAGTCGGGCTACCTGCGCCCGCTGACCTGGATCGGTGACAAGAAGCTGGGCGTCTCGCCCAAGGGCAACACCATCCACCTGATGGTGGCTGCATGGCCCTGGGGCGCATATCTGGGCGAAGAAGGCATGAAGCGCGGCATCCGCGTCAAGACCAGCAGCTACACCCGCCACCACGTCAACATCACCATGACGCAGGCCAAGGCGGTGAGCAACTACACCAACTCCATCCTCGCCAATATGGAAGCCACCGACGACGGCTACGACGAAGCCCTGCTGCTGGACAGCTCCGGTTTTGTCTCCGAAGGTGCGGGCGAGAACATCTTTGTGGTCAAGAACGGCGTGATCTACACGCCCGACCTGTCGGCGGGTGCCCTGAACGGCATCACCCGCAACACCGTGTTCCACATTGCCAAGGACCTGGGCCTGGAGATTGTGCAAAAGCGCATCACGCGTGACGAGGTCTACATCGCCGATGAAGCCTTCTTCACCGGCACGGCGGCCGAAGTGACCCCCATCCGCGAACTCGATCGCATTGAACTGGGCAAGGCGGACTATGTAGGCTCGCGTGGCCCGATCACCGAAAAAATCCAATCCGCGTTCTTTGACATCGTCAATGGCCGCAACCCGAAATACGCCCACTGGCTCACGAAAGTCTGAGACTTTGCGGGTCAGACCACCCGCGCCTGCGGTGTGCGCTGACCCCAACTAGATAGGAAAACCATGACTACGATCGAACTCCTGGCAAAAGACCTGAACCACCAAGGCGGCGTGTTTTGCCCCAGCCCGGTGGCGGGCATGCAAACCTGGAACACCCACCCCAAGGTGTACCTGGATGTGGGCCGCACCGGTGAAGCCAAGTGCCCCTATTGCGGCACCGTCTACAAACTGAAAGACGGCGAGCACTTCGCGGGTGGACATTAAGTCCCTGGTTATTGCGCCCCAATGGATTGGGGACGCGGTGATGACCGAGCCGCTGATGCGCCGCTTGGCGGCGCGGGGGGAGCGCTTGACGGTCGGGGCCTTGCCCTGGGTGGCGCCGGTGTACCGCGCCATGCCCCAGGTGGCCGAGGTGGTTGACTTTCCGTTTGCGCATGGCGGCCTGCAATGGGCGGCGCGCCGTGCCATGGCCAAGACGCTGCGCGGGCGCTTCGATACCGCCTATGTCTGCCCCAACTCCCTCAAAAGTGCCTTGGTTCCCTGGTGGGCCGGCATTGCCACACGCGTGGGGTATGTGGGTGAGAGCCGCTGGGGCCTGCTGAACCAGCGCCTGCCCAACCCGCCCGAGGGCGAGCGCCCGCCCATGGTGGCGTTTTACTCCGCACTCAGCGGTGAAAGCGGGCTGGATACCGACCGGCCCCAGTTGCAACTGGCCGCTGGCGCCGCCGAGCACGCGCTGGCCGCACAGGGGCTGCCTGCCCAAGGCTTTTATGTGCTGGCGCCCGGCGCCGAGTACGGCCCGGCCAAACGCTGGCCGGCGGCCCACTTTGCCGCACTCGCCCGCCAACTGGCGCTGCCGGTGTTGCTCTTGGGGTCGGGCAAAGACGCCGCGGTGTGCGCCGAGATTGCCAGTGCGGTGAACGCCAATCAGCCCGGCCACTGCGTGGACCTGGCCGGCAAAACCTCGCTGGACCAGGCGATTGCGCTGATCGCCTCGGCCAAGGCCATGGTCAGCAACGATTCCGGGCTCATGCATGTGGCCGCCGCCTTTGGCGTGCCGCAGGTGGCGGTGTTTGGCTCGTCCAGCCCGCTGCACACACCGCCGCTGAGTGATCGGGCCACGGTGCTCTGGCTCAAGAACGACCCGAGCTACCAGCCGCCGCTGGACTGCGCCCCCTGCTTCGCCCGTGTGTGCCCGCTGGGCCACACGCGCTGCCTGAACGACATTGCACCGGCCAGAGTGCTATCGGTTTTGTAGCTATTTGCGCAATATTTACGGGCGCTAGATGCCAATTTGATTTATAAATTGGGCAGAAAAAAAAGCCACCCGAAGGTGGCTTTGTAAAGTCCCCGAAGGGACGTCGTTGGAACCTGTTGAAGGAAACCTATTGGCTGGTTTCGCTTCGATCCTTGTGAACTGTGACAGCAGCTGGGATGAATTTTCTGCCTTGCCCGGCAAAAGCGGTATCCCCCATTCGGGTGAATTTGCAGTCTTTTTTGCAAAAAAATCGCAGTTTTTGACCTGTGCCGACGGTTTTGGGCCACCAAGTCACCGCCGTCGGTCCTGTCACCCCCTGATAGTCCCGTCCGCCCGGTGCCGGCTGGCTTCAATGCGCCGTGCATTGGGTTCATCGGTCTGGGCCATCCACTGCAGCGCCTGTTCGCGCGTACGGCCAAACTGCATGTGGCGCGCCAGCAGGCGTTCTTGGCGCACAAGCGGGTCTATGTCCAGGTACCACACCTCATCCAGCAGCGCACGCACGCCAGCCCAGCCATCGTCCTCGAGCAGCAGGTAGTTGCCCTCGGTAATGACCAGGGGAGCGTCGTGCGCAATGGGAATGGCGCCCGCAATCGGCTCTTCCAGGGCGCGGTTGAAGTCGGGCGCGTACACCGTTTCACCGGCCGTTTGTTGACGAATACGCTGCAAGAGGGCGATGAAGCCCGCGCTGTCAAAGGTGTCGGGCGCCCCTTTGCGCTGGGCACGGCCCAGGCGTTCCAGCTCGGCCTGGGCCAGATGAAAACCGTCCATGGGCAGGTACTGGCTCTGGCCAGCGTACTGCGCCTGCAGCGCCTGGGCCAAGGTGGACTTGCCGGCCCCCGGCGGCGCCACGATCCCCAGCACCTTGCGCTGCCCAGTGGCGAGCAGGGCGGCTATGCGCTGCTGCGTATCGGAGGGGGATAAAAAAAGTACCGATGGCTTAGGGTTTTCCATAATTAAAGTAACTTGATTTAAATAAATGAATGGAACTATAGTCCAGCCACGCCGTGAGAGAGCGTAATTCCCGGGGGCCTGTTCCCCTGACCATCCGCCAAAAAAAGGTCGCACAGACCGAGGAGATCCCTGATGAAGAAGTCCACCCCCCTGATCCTGTCCGCACTGGCCTTGGCCGCTTCCAGCGCATTCGCTGCCGGTGAGCCTGTGATCGGCCTGATCACCAAAACCGAAACCAACCCCTTCTTCGTGAAGATGAAGGAAGGCGCCGAAGCCGAAGCCAAGAAACTGGGCGCCAAGCTGATGAGCGCCTCGGGCAAGAAGGATGGCGACACCGCCTCCCAAATCGCCGCGATTGAAAACATGACCGCCCGCGGTGCGAAGACCATCCTGATCACCTCGTCTGGCGACGCGATCCTGCCCGCCGTGAAGAAGGCGCAGGAAAAAGGCGTGCAAGTGATTGCGCTGGACAGCCCGTTTGAAGGTGCTGACGCGCTGTTTGCCACCGACAACTACAAGGCCGGTGAGTTGATTGGCCAGTACGCCAAGTCCGCCCTGGGTGGCAAGCCCGCCAAGATCGCCATGCTGGACCTGTTTCCCGGCCACCCTGTGGGCGCGCAACGCCACAACGGTTTCATGAAGGGTTTCGGCCTGCAGGCCAATGACGCCAAGTCCAACGAACTGTCCAAGACCGCCGAGACCGTCTGTGCGGCCGACACCGATGGCAACCAGGCCAAGGGCCAGACCGCCATGGAAAACTGCCTGCAGAAGGACCCCGCCATCAATGTGGTCTACACCATCAACGAACCCGCAGCGGCCGGTGCGTACAACGCCCTCAAGAAAGCCGGTAAAGAGAAGGGCGTGCTGATCGTGTCCGTGGACGGCGGCTGCGCCGGTGTGGCCGACGTGGGCAAGGGCGTGATTGCCGCCACGTCCCAGCAATACCCCCTGAAGATGGCCGCCATGGGCGTGGCCGCTGGTGTGGACTACGCCAAGGGCGGCAAAAAAGCGTCGGGCTACGTGGACACGGGTGTGACCCTGATTGCCGGCAAAGCCGTTGCGGGTGTCGACAGCAAAGACGTCAAGACCGGCACCGACCTGTGCTGGGGCAAGAAGTAAGCTGACACGGGCTCGCGCCCTGTGAGTGCCCAGGGCTCGGCGGCTGTTCCCCACAGTGCCGGGCCCTTGTTCCCTCTCTTCATTGCGCCGATGCGCGCCAACTGGTAAGCCCCTATGGCAACGAATTCTTCCAAACCCATTCCTTGGGCCCTGCTGGGGCCCTGGCTGGCCCTGCTGGCGGCCTGCGTGTTTTTCGCCACGCAATCCGACCGCTTTCTGACGGGCGAAAACCTCTCGCTGGTGCTGCAGCAGGTCATGGTGGTGGGCCTGCTGGCCATCGGCCAGACCCTGATCATCCTGACCGCCGGTATCGACCTGTCGTGTGGCATGGTGATGGCGCTGGGCGGCATCGTGATGACCAAGTTCACCATGGACCTTGGCATGCATCCCGCCCTGGCGGTGTTGTGCGGTATTGGTGTGACGGCGGCCTTCGGACTGCTCAACGGCCTGCTGGTCACACGCGTCAAGCTGCCATCTTTCATCGTGACGCTGGGCACCATGAACATTGCGTTTGCAATCACCCAGATTTACTCCGAAGCCCAAACGGTGGGCAACTTGCCCGACAGCATGACGGTGCTGGGCAACACCTTCTCCCTGGGCGGCACCTCGGTGGCCTGGGGTACCGTGGTCATGCTGGGCATGTACCTGCTGGCCTGGCATCTGCTGCGTGACACCGCAGCCGGGCGCCATGTCTACGCCGTGGGCAACAACCCTGAAGCCGTGCGCCTGAGTGGCATTTCGGTCGAGCGTGTGCTCTTGGGCGTGTATGTGCTGGCCGGGGTGCTCTACGGCATCGCTGCCTTGTTGTCGGTGGCGCGCACGGGTGTGGGCGACCCCCAGGCCGGGCAAACCGAAAACCTGGACGCCATCACGGCGGTGGTGTTGGGCGGCACCTCGCTGTTCGGCGGGCGCGGCATCATTCTGGGTTCGCTGGTCGGCGCGGTCATTGTGGGGGTGTTCCGCAACGGCCTCACGCTGATGGATGTGGCCTCGGTCTACCAGACCCTGATCACTGGCATTCTGGTCATCCTGGCGGTGGCCGCAGACCAACTCTCGCGCAAGGGAGCCCGCTGATGTCTACGCCCCCAATTGTTCTCAAGGCCTCGGGCCTGGTCAAACGTTATGGCGGTGTGACCGCTCTGGATGGTGTCGATTTCGAATTGCGCGCCGGTGAAATCCTGGCGGTGATTGGCGACAACGGTGCTGGCAAGTCCAGCCTGATCAAGGCCCTGTCGGGTGCCGTGGTGCCCGACGAAGGCACGATGGAGCTGGATGGTCAGACGGTGCACTTCCGTTCGCCGATCGATGCCCGCCGCCACGGCATCGAAACCGTGTACCAGGACCTGGCCGTGGCGCCCGCCATGTCGATTGCCGAGAACCTGTTTCTGGGTCGCGAGCTGCGACGCTCGGGTCTTCTGGGCAGCGTGTTCCGTTCGCTCGACAAAAAACGCATGCTGGATGAAGCCATCTCGCGCATGAACGACCTCAAGGTCGGCATCCGTTCCATGACGCAGGCGGTGGAGACGCTGTCGGGCGGCCAGCGCCAGTGTGTGGCGGTGGCGCGGGCGGCCGCCTTTGCGCAACACGTGGTCATCATGGATGAACCCACCGCTGCGCTGGGCGTGAAGGAAGGCAATATGGTGCTGGAACTGATCCGCCGCGTGCGCGACAAGGGCCTGCCGGTGATCCTCATCAGCCACAACATGCCGCATGTGTTTGAGATTGCGGACCGCATCCACATCCAGCGTCTGGGCAAGCGGGCCTGCGTGGTCAACCCCAAGGCGATCAGCATGAGCGACACCGTGGCGGTGATGACAGGGGCCAAAGCGGTGGAAGACCTGCCGGCATCGGCACTGGCCTGAGCCGGCGCGGCGCGCCAAAAAGTTTTGGCGGGTGGGGCGCTTCATGGGTCAAAATCGCCTCACCATGAACTTTGCTGACAATGCACCTGTCTCACGCCCCGACACGGCGGGGGCCGCCTCGCCACCGGTCTTGCGGCCCCGCGGTTCCAACCATGTGGGCATGCGCCAGTTCAACGAGCGGGTGGTCTTGCACGCCATCCGCCTCAATGGCAGCCTGCCCAAGGCCGACTTGGCGCGCCTCACCGGCCTGACCGCCCAGACCATCGGCCTGATCACCACGCGCCTGGAAGACGATGGCCTGCTGATCAAGCAGGAGCGCGTGCGCGGCCGGATTGGCCAGCCCTCGGTGCCCATGGCGCTGAACCCGGATGGGGCCTTTGCCCTGGGCATCAAGATTGGCCGGCGCAGCGCGGACTGGTTGCTGGTGGACTTTACGGGGGCGGTGCGGGTGCGTGAAACCCTGGCCTATGACTTTCCCGATGCCGAGACCTTGTTGCCGGTGGTGCAAAGCCGCATGCGCGCCATCCAGGACGGCCTGGGTGCTCTGGCCCCGCGTTTGGTGGGAGTCGGTGTTGCGGCACCGTTTAATCTGGGCGGCTGGCACAAGATGCTGGGCCTGTCCGAGGCGGTGTCGGACCAATGGAACCATATCGACTTGTGCGCACAGGTGCAGGCCATGACAGAGGCCCCCGTGAGTTTTGCCAAGGACACGTCGGCTGCCTGTGTGGCCGAACTGGTGGCGGGCCGCGGGCGCGATCTCAAGAGTTTTTTGTATTTGTTTGTGGACACCTTTGTGGGCGGGGGGCTGGTACTCAACTCCCACTTGCATGGCGGGATCCATGGCAACGCGGGCGCCGTGGCCTCGCTGCCGCTGCAGGTGGCCACGCCCGGCAGCATGCCCGAACAGCTGATTGCCCATGCCTCGCTGTGGGAGCTGGAGCAGCATTACCAGGCCGCGGGCCTGGATCCCAGTGCAGCCTATGACGACCGCGCCATGTTCGCGCCCTTTGTGGTTCACACCGATGCCTGGATTCGCAGTGCTGCCTTGGGCTTGGCCCAGTGTGTGGTGAGTGGCACCGCATTTCTGGACATTGATGCGGTGGTGATCGACGGCTCGTTTTCGCGCAGCATGCTGCAACGCCTGATCGAGGAAACCGGCCAGGCCCTGCGCCGCTACAACTGGGAAGGCCTGTGGCCTGCCACCGTGATCGCGGGCAGCATGGGCTCGGACGCACGGGCTTTGGGCGGCGCCCTGTTGCCGCTGCACGAGAACTTTGCCCCGGATCGCGACCTGTTCCTGAAAGCCGCGTCCTGAGTCGCTGCGATTAGCGGTCGCCGGTAGCTGCCTGCAGCGGCAGACGAATCTCAAAACAAGCACCACCATCGGGCCGGTTGCGGCAGGTGACCGTGCCGCCATGGCGCTGGGTGATGGACTTGACCAGCGCCAGGCCCAAGCCCACGCCGCCCTCACGCTCGGAGGCACCGGGCAGGCGGTAAAACGGTTCAAAAATCCGGTCTTGCAAAGCCTCGGGCACGCCGGGGCCGCGGTCACACACTTGCAGGGTGGCGTGGGTGCTGTCTTGGGCCAGCACCAGCGTGACATCGCCCGCGCCATAACGGCGTGCGTTTTCCAGCAGGTTGCGCACGGCGCGGCGCAGCAGCTTGGTGATGCCAGGCACCGCCAGGGTGGCGGTGGCGGTGTCCAGCAGCGCCTGCGTGCGTGCACACTCCTCGGCTGCCAGGCCGACCAGGTCCACCGATTCGATGGTGCCCATGTCTGCCTCTTTGGCGTCCAGCCGGCTGGCCAACAAAATCTCTTCAATCAACTGGTCCAGCTCGCTGATGTTGCGTGCGATCTCGGCCTTGAATGTGGGGCTGGGGTTGCTGCCCATCAGCTCCATGCCCATGCGGATGCGCGCCAATGGCGAACGCAGCTCGTGTGAGGCGTTGGCCAGCAGGGACTTTTGGGATGCCAGCAAGGCCTCGTGCGACTGCACCAGGCTTTGCACCTGTTGGGCTGCATGGTTGAAGCGGGTGGCCAAGAAGCCAACCTCGTCATCACCCCCCAACGGAACGCGGGCGCTCAGGTCGCCGTCACCCCAGCGCTCCACGCCTTGGCGCAGGGTTTCCAGTCGCCGTGTCAGGCGGCGAACAATCGGGTACGTGCCCAGCGCCACGGCAATCCCCACCAAGCCCAGCGTCCAGAAGAAGCCAAACGGGGCTCGCAGGCTGGATGCCGGGGGGCGTGGCAGGTGCATGTGGACGGTTTGGCCATCCTGCATGCGCACCAGGAATTCGGGGCCGCGGCCGAAGCGGCCGGGCAGGTCGTCATCAGGCGGTGCGTCCAGCTCGGGCGGTGGTGGCGGTGGGCCCCCCGCGCTGCCAAGGGCTTCCTTGTCCAGTGGCTCACCGCGTTGCAGGGGGCGGCGCAGGCGTGCGTGGCCGCTGCCAATCACCTCGCCGGCTTCGTTGCGCACCACCACTTCGCGCAATGGCGGCTCGGTCGTCAGGCGCCAGGCCCAACCCACCAGCAGGGTGAGCACGGCCACGGCCAGTACCACGGCCAGCCAGATACGCACATACAGTTGCTTGAAAAACATGGAAGGGAAAACCAAGCTTAGTCTTGCTGCCGCGCAAACACATAACCCACGCCACGCACCGTGAGGATACGTTTGGGGTCTTTGGCGTCGGCTTCGATGGCGGCACGGATGCGGCCCATGTGCACGTCGATGGAGCGGTCAAAGGCTTCGAGTTCGCGGCCGCGCACGGCTTCCATGATCTGGTCGCGCGTGAGCACGCGCCCGGCGCGCTCGGCCAGTGCCACCAGCAGGTCAAACTGGTAGGACGTGAGCTCGCATGGTGCGCCCGAGACGGTCACGGTGCGTGCGTCGCGGTCAATTTCCAGGCTACCAAAGCGCAGCGACTTGCCGCTGGGGGCGGTGGTTTCTGTCTTGCGGCGCAGGATGGCCCGGATGCGGGCAAGCAGTTCGCGCGGCTCAAAGGGTTTGGGCAGGTAGTCGTCAGCGCCCAGCTCCAGGCCGATGATGCGGTCCATCGCGTCGCCTTTGGCCGTGAGCATGAGGACCGGCACGCTGGAGGCCGGGGCAGGCAGCGCGCGGATGCGGCGGCACACCTCCAGGCCGTCGATGTCGGGCAGCATCAGGTCCAGGATGACCAGCTCCGGCACCGCCCCGGCGGGGGGCTGGGTCAGGTGGCCCAGGCCGCTGAGGCCGTCGCCGCAGTGGCTGACAGCAAATCCCGATTGCTCCAGGTACTCGGCCACCATGGTGGCGAGGCGGGCGTCGTCTTCGATCATGAGCAGGTGTTGGCGCATGGCCGCAGTCTATCGCCAGGCCCCCCTTGCCGTATACCGGCGGTTTGTCGGGTGGGTAAAGTTAGGTAAATGACGCTATCAAATTGATAGCTATCCGCGTACTATCAATGGGGGCTAGGAGGTGTTTTGATGCGTGAAGCCAACCATACCAACAGCAAGACCGGTGCACCCAGGCACGCAGTGGCCGTGAAGAAGCTGGGGTAGCCGAAGGAGTCGACAAACTGCCCCGAGAAGCCCGCCAGAAACTTGGGCAGCAAGAGCATCATCGAGCTGAACAGCGCGTACTGGGTGGCCGAGTACTGGACATTGGTGAGTGACGACAGGTAGGCGATGAAGGCCGCGCTGGCAATGCCGCTGGAGAGGTTGTCGGCCGAAATGACCAGCACCAGCGCGCTCAGGTCGTGGCCGCGTGTGCCCAGCCAAGCAAACAGCAGGTTGCTGGCCGCACTGAGCACGGCACCCAGCATCAGCACCCGCATCACCCCCAGTCGCAGGGCCAGCACGCCGCCCACGAAGGCGCCCAGCAGTGTCATTGCCACCCCAAACCCCTTGCTGATGGCGGCGACTTCGTCCTTGCTAAAGCCCATGTCCACATAGAAGGGATTGGCCATGATGCCCATCACCACGTCGCTGATGCGGTAAGTGGCAATCAGCCCCAGGATGAGCGCTGCGTGCCAGCGGTAGCGGCCCACGAAGTCGGCAAAAGGCGCAATGAGCGCACCGTGCAGCCATTCGGCGGCATTGCGGGCCGGGGGCAGCGCCTGGCGTGCGGGTTCCCGCGAGAGCAGCACGGTCAGTACGCCGGGCAGCATGCTGGCGGCCATCACCAGGTAGGCGGTGCGCCAGGCGCCATATTGGTACAAGGCTGCGTTGGGCACTTCGGCGCGTGCGGCAATCCACAAGGCCCCAGCTCCGGCCCAGATCATGGCCAGGCGGTAGCCCGCCTGGTAGGTGGCGGCCAATGCGGCCTGGTGTTCGGTGTCAGCGGACTCGATGCGGAAGGCGTCCAGTGCAATGTCTTGCGTGGCAGAACCAAAGGCCACCGCTACTGCGCACCAGACCATGGGTGCAAGCGCCAGCGTGGGGTCGGTCAGCGCCATCATCACCAGCGCGGCCATGATCACCGCTTGCGACAGCAGCAGCCAGCTGCGCCGCCGGCCCAGCAAGCGGGTGAGCACGGGGATTGGCAGGCGGTCCACCAGCGGCGACCAGACCCATTTGAAACCATAGGCCAGGCCCACCCAGCTCAGAAACCCGATGGTGGTGCGGTCCACCCCGGCCTCGCGCAGCCAGAAGCTCAGTGTGCCAAATACCAGCAGCAGCGGCAGCCCCGCCGAGAAGCCCAGCGCCAGCATGCGCAGCGAGGCGGGTTCGGCATAGACCTTGAGCGTGGCAAGCCAGCCCATCGGTGCGGGGGGAGGTGGGGAGGAGTGGGGCGCTGTCATGCGGGGAATAATAGCGGCCATGACCTTGCGCATTTCTCACCATCTCTCCGGGCCTGTGCTGGGCCTGGTCCTGTCATTGGGCGTCCTCTGTACCGCGGGGGCACAGACGCGCGAAGGTGTGAATGTGGGTGGCAATTCAGCCTTCAGCAAACTGGTACCTGCCGAACAGGTGGAACAAGCCGCCGCCCAGCAGTACGGGCAGATGCTGGCCAAGGCACAGGACCAGAACGCCCTGGCGGGGCCGAATGACCCGCAGGTACGGCGCCTGCGCGCGATAGCCCACAAGATCATTCCGTTTGCCAACGACTGGAATGACCGCGCCAAGAGCTGGAAGTGGGAGGTCAACCTGATGGGTGCCAACCAGATCAATGCCTTCTGCATGCCCGGCGGAAAAATTGCGTTTTATACCGGCATCCTCGACACCCTCAAGCTCACGGACGACGAGGTGGCCATGGTCATGGGGCACGAAATTGCCCACGCCTTGCGTGAGCATGCGCGTGAGCGCATGGGCAAAAACGCCGCGACCGGCCTTGGCGCCAACCTCTTGAGCCAGGTGCTCGGCCTGGGCGATATTGGCCAGACAGTGACCCAGTACGGTGCCCAGCTATTGACCCTGAAGTTTGGCCGGGAGGACGAGTCCGAGGCCGATCTGGTCGGCATGGAGCTGGCCGCCCGTGCGGGTTACAACCCACGCGCAGCGGTCAGCCTGTGGCAAAAAATGGGCACCGCCAACAAGGGCGCACCGCCCGAATGGTTGTCCACCCATCCATCGGGCAATGCCCGCATTGCGCAGATTGAGGCCAATTTGCCCCAGGTGATGCCGTTGTACGTGCGGACCCGCAAGGCCAAGCCCTAAACGCCAGCGCGGCCCTGGCCCCGTTTTACAGCGTGAGGTCGTAGTCCAGGGTGATGGGCGCGTGGTCCGAAAACTTCTCGGCCTTGTAGATCTGGTGGCCCCGGGCCAACGCGGCCAGCGCGGGCGTCGCCAGGTGGTAGTCCAGGCGCCAGCCCACGTTCTTGGCATAGGCCTGGCCTCGGTTGCTCCACCAGGTGTAGCAATCGTCGGTGGCGGTAGGCTCCAACTGGCGGTACACGTCCACCAGGCCGCCGTCGGTGAGCAGGGTGCTCATCCAGGCCCGCTCTTCCGGCAGGAAGCCGGAGTTCTTTTTGTTGCCTTTCCAGTTCTTCAGATCGATCTCCTGGTGCGCGATGTTGATGTCGCCGCAGAGGATGAATTCGCGCTCCTGGCGCAGGGCCTGCAGGTGGGGGTAAAACTCGGCCAAGAAACGGAACTTGGCCTGCTGCCGGTCTTCGCCGGAAGACCCGCTGGGGAAGTAGGCACTGATGAGCGAGAACTTGCGCTGGGGGGTGTCAAAGCGCAGTTCCACATAGCGGCCCTCGGCATCAAATTCGGGGGAGCCGTAGCCGATACGCACATCGCTGGGGGCATGACGGGTGTAGACCGCTACGCCCGAGTAGCCCTTTTTCTCGGCAAAGTGGAAGTGCCCCTGCAGGCCACTGAGTTGCTCGAATTTGCCCGCTACATCGGCCGCCTGGGCCTTGACTTCTTGTACACAAATACAATCGGGCCGCGTTGTGGCAAGCCAGGCCTCCAGCCCTTTGCTGGTCGCGGAGCGAATGCCGTTGAGATTGAGACTGCTTAATTTGAACAAGGAAACCCCCATGTCGGACCGTGACCCATTGGCCCTGGAATTCGTGCAATTTGCTGTGGAGTGTGGGGTGCTGCGCTTTGGCGAGTTCAAAACCAAAGCCGGGCGCATGAGCCCCTACTTTTTCAACGCGGGCCTGTTTGACGACGGGGCCAAGCTGGGGCGTTTGGCCGAATTCTATGCCCAGCGCCTGCTGGCCAGCGGCATCGAATTCGACATGGTGTTTGGTCCCGCCTACAAGGGCATTCCCTTGGGGGCGGCGGTGGCCATTGAGCTGGCGCGCCGGGGACGCAACGTGCCTTTTGCCTACAACCGCAAGGAGGCCAAAGACCATGGCGAAGGTGGCACCCTGGTGGGGGCGCCCCTGAAAGGCCGGGTGCTGGTGATTGACGATGTGATGTCGGCCGGCACGGCGGCGCGTGAGTCGATTGCCATCATCCAGGCTGCAGGCGCCACGCCGCATGCGGTGTGTATTGCCCTGGACCGCCAGGAAAAAGCCACCGAGAACGGCCAGGATGTGCCTTACAGCGCCGTGCAATACGTACGTAACCAGTTGGGGTTGCAGGTCTGTGCAATTGCGAAGCTGGGCGATTTGATGCAGTATCTGGCGGCGCGCCAGGCATCCGGTTCGGATGCCGACCACCAACGCGTGTTGGCTTACCGCCAGCGATACGGTGTGGATGAAGGAGACGCATGAGGATTTATTGCCGTTTGGCCCTTGGGGCCATCACCGTCGCTGCCAGCGGGATGGTGTGGGCCCAGGCCCAGCCTTTGCCAGGGGGGGTGTACACCTGCGTCGATGCCAAAGGCCGCAAGCTCACGGCGGACCGCCCGATTGTGGATTGCATAGACCGCGAACAGAAGGTCTTGAATCCCAGTGGCACGGTGCGCGCCAAAGTGGGCCCTTCGCTCACAGCCCAGGAGAAGCTGGACCTGGAGCAAAAGGAAAAACGCGAGGCGGAGGAGCGTGGCCGGCTCGCCGAAGAAAAACGCCGCGACCGTGCGCTGCTGACCCGCTATCCGAGCAAGGGGGTGCATGACCAGGAGCGTACAGAGGCGCTGGCCCAGATCGAGGCAGTTGCCAAAGCCGCCACCACGCGCCTGAACGAACTCGTGCGCCAGCGGGTGGCGATTGACGAAGAAATGGAGTTCTACAAAAAGGACCCGAACAAAGCGCCTGCCTATGTGCGCCGCCAACAGGAAGAAAACGCCCAGAGCCAGAGCGTACAAAAACGGTTTATTGCCGAACAGGATGCAGAGGCTCGCCGCCTGAATGCACGGTTTGATGACGAGCTGGTGCGATTGCGCCAGCTCTGGGCGCTGACGGCACCCGCCAGCAAGTAAAAAAGGCCTCGCAAGAGGCCTTTTTTGTGGGTGGTGCGGTTTACGCCAGCTTGCTGCGCAGCAGCTCGTTGACCTGCTGGGGGTTGGCCTTGCCCTGGCTGGCCTTCATGATCTGACCGACCAGCGCATTCAGCGCCTTGTCGTTGCCGGCCTTGAACTCGGCCACGTTTTTGGCGTTCTTGTCGATCACCTGCAACACGATGGCTTCCAGCGCGCCGGTATCGTTCATCTGCTTCAGTCCCTTGGACTCGATGACGGCATCCACCTCGGTTGCACCGTCCCACAGTGCGTCGAACACCTGTTTGGCGGCACTGTTGGAGATGGTGCTGTCGCTGATGCGCGTGATCAGTTGGCCCAGCGTCTGAGCGGATACGGGGGACTGTTCAATGGACAGGTCTTGGGCATTGAGGCGGCGTGCCAACTCGCCTGTGACCCAGTTGCTGGCCAGCTTGGCCTGGCCGCTGGCTTTGGCGGCAGCTTCAAAGTAGCCGGCGAGCGCCAAGCTTTGCGTGAGCTGGGTCGCATCGTACTCGCTCAAACCATAGCTGGCCTGGAAGCGCGCCGCCATATTGCGTGGCAATTCGGCCATTTTGCCGCGTACTTCCTGCACCCACTGCTCCGAAATACAGAGCGGTGGCAAGTCTGGGTCAGGGAAATAACGGTAATCGGCCGCGTCTTCCTTGGTGCGCATGGCACGGGTTTCGCCGGTGTCGGGGTTGAACAGCACGGTGGCCTGCTGGATCGCGTGGCCGTCTTCAATCTGCTCGATCTGCCAGCGCACCTCGTAGTCGATGGCCTGCTGCATGAACTTGAAGCTGTTGAGGTTCTTGATCTCGCGGCGCGTGCCCAGGGGGCTGCCGGGCTTGCGCACCGACACGTTGGCATCGCAGCGGAACGAGCCTTCCTGCATGTTGCCGTCGCAGATGCCGATCCAGGTCACGATCTTGTGCAGCTCCTTGGCGTAGGCCACGGCCTCGGCACTCGATCGCATGTCGGGTTCGGTCACGATCTCCAGCAGCGGCGTACCGGCACGGTTCAGGTCAATGCCGCTTTGGCCAATGAAGTCTTCGTGCAACGATTTGCCCGCGTCTTCTTCCAGGTGGGCACGCACCAGGCGCACCGACTTCTTCTCATCGCCGAGGAAAAAATCGACCGCTCCCCCTTGCACCACCGGGATCTCGAACTGGCTGATCTGGTAGCCCTTGGGCAGGTCGGGGTAGAAGTAGTTCTTGCGCGCAAAGATGCTGCGCGGTGCAATGTGCGCGCCAATTGCCAGACCGAACTGGATGGCGCGTTCAACCGCGCCCTTGTTCATCACGGGCAGTGTGCCGGGCAGGGCCAGGTCCACCGCGCAGGCCTGGGTGTTGGGTTCGGCGCCAAAGGCGGTGCTGGCGCGCGAAAAAATCTTCGATGCGGTGGAGAGCTGGGCGTGGGTTTCAAAGCCGATGATGACTTCGTAGCCATGCACCAGCGGGCCAGTCGGGCGGCCCTGTTGTTGTGCTTCAAATGTGTTCACGGTCTCGCTCATGGTCAGAATCCTGCGGGCTTGGCCAGGTGGTAATCGGTGGCTTGCTGGAAGCGGTGGGCGGCGTTGAGCAGGCGTGCTTCCTGGCAGTAGTTACCCAGCAGCTGCATGCCAATCGGCATGCCCTTGTCGGCCTCGGCCTCGGCAAAACCCACGGGGATGCTCATGCCCGGCAAGCCAGCGAGCGAGCCCGACAGGGTGAAGATGTCGGCGAGGTAGTTGGCCACGGGGTCGTCGGATTTTTCGCCAATTTTCCACGCCACCGTGGGGGCGACGGGGCCGGCAATCACATCGCAGTCCTTGAAGGCGTTCTGGAAGTCGTCGGCAATCATGCGGCGGATCTTTTGCGCCTGCAGGTAGTAGGCGTCGTAGTAGCCGTGGGACAGCACATAGGTGCCGATCATGATGCGGCGCTTCACCTCGTCGCCAAAACCTTGGGCGCGGGTCTTCTTGTACATGTCGGCCAGGTCACCATGGTCCTTCGCGCGGTGGCCGAACTTGACACCATCAAAGCGGCTCAGGTTGCTCGACGCTTCGGCTGGCGCAATGATGTAGTACACCGGAATCGACAGCTCGGTACGCGGCAGCGTGATGGGCACCAGCTTGGCGCCCAGGGCTTCGTATTGCTTGAGTGCGGCGTCCACGCTGGCACGCACATCGGCGCTCAGGCCATCGCCAAAAAACTCTTGCGGGATACCAATGCGCAGGCCTTCAATCGAGTCGTTGAGCTGGCGTGCAAAGTCTTCGCCCGGCACGTCCAGTGAGGTGGAGTCGCGATCGGGGTCCGGGCCGCACATGGCCGAGAGCAGCAGCGCGCAGTCTTCGGCGCTGCGGGCCATTGGGCCGGCCTGGTCCAGGCTGGAGGCAAACGCCACCATGCCGTAGCGCGAAGCGCGGCCATACGTGGGCTTGATGCCGGTGATGCCGCAAAACGCGGCGGGCTGGCGGATGGAGCCGCCCGTGTCAGTGCCGGTGGCGGCGGGGGCCAGGCGCGCGGCCACGGCGGCCGCACTGCCACCCGAGGAGCCGCCGGGAATGCGTGCGGTGTTCCAGGGGTTGCGCACCGGCTGCACGGTGTCGCTGCCCACTGGGGCGATGGCAGAGTTTTCATTGCTGGAGCCCATGGCGAACTCGTCGCAGTTGAGCTTGCCCAAGGTCACTGCACCGGCCTGGGCCAGCTTGTCGACCACGGTGGCGTCAAATGGCGAGCGGTAACCCTTGAGCATGCGCGAACCTGCCGTGGTGGCGAAGTCGCGCGTCACAAAAATATCCTTGTGTGCGATCGGCACACCTTCGAGTGCGCCTGCCGTGCCTGTGGCAATGCGGGCGTCGGCCGAACGGGCTTGGGCCAGCGTGGCGGCCGTGTCGGTGGCTACAAAGGCGCCAAGTTCTGCATGGGCGGTGCCGCGCTGCAGAAAATATTCGGCAGCTTCGACTGCGCTGAGTTGCTTGTCGCGCAGGGCCTGGGCCAGCGAACGCACGCTCAGGTCGTGCAAGGCGGTTTGGGAAAATGAAGTCGACATACGGGGATCTGCTTATTCGATGACTTTGGGAACCAAGAACAGGCCGCGCTCTACCGCGGGAGCGCTTTTCTGATTGGCTTCCCGTTGGTTGGGCTCGCTCACGGCGTCCTCGCGCAGGCGCAGCACGATGTCCTGGATGGCGGCCACGGGGTGGGACAGGGGCTCCAGTCCGGTGGTGTCCACAGCGCGCATGGTTTCCACAATGCTGAAAAAGTCGTTCATTTGGGTCTGCAGGCGCGCGGTTTCGGCCGGGGCCAGTTCCAGGCGTGCCAAATTGGCAATGCGGGCGATGTCGGAAGATGTCAGGGACATGGGTGTAGAAGAGTTGAAACCAAGGGTAAATCGTGTCAGGCCAGCGGCTTTTGCACGAGTTATTCACAGGCGATGGGGTATTATCCTGCCTTTGGTAAAAGTGCCGCGGATACGCGGACTTTGACGCCAAACTTACACATTTAAACCGCAAAAAACATGGCGATGGACGGCCGAAGTGCCCTCCGTGCCTGAGAGGAACCGTAATGCTTGGAGCTTTTCGTCGGTACTTTTCTACCGACCTGGCGATTGACTTGGGTACCGCCAATACGCTGATTGTGGCGCGTGGACAGGGTATCGTTTTGAACGAACCGTCAGTGGTTGCGATTCGCCACGAGGGCGGTCCCCAGGGCAAAAAAACCATCCAGGCGGTGGGCAAGGAAGCCAAGGCCATGCTGGGCAAGGTGCCCGGCAACATCGAAGCCATCCGCCCCATGAAAGACGGCGTGATCGCCGACTTCACCGTCACTGAGCAGATGCTCAAGCAGTTCATCAAGATGGTGCTGCCTCGTGGTGTCTTGAAGCCGAGCCCCCGCATCATCATTTGTGTGCCCTGTGGCTCCACCCAAGTCGAGCGCCGCGCCATCCGTGAGTCCGCTTTGGGCGCCGGTGCCAGCGATGTGTACCTGATTGAAGAGCCCATGGCTGCCGCCATCGGTGCCGGCCTGCCGGTATCTGAAGCGTCCGGCTCCATGGTGGTGGACATTGGTGGCGGTACCACCGAAGTCGGTGTCATCTCGCTGGGTGGCATGGTCTACAAGGGCTCGGTGCGTGTCGGTGGCGACAAGTTCGATGAAGCCATCATCAACTACATCCGCCGCAACTACGGCATGCTGATTGGTGAGCCCACCGCAGAAGCCATCAAGAAACAAATCGGCTCGGCCTTCCCCGGTTCCGAAGTCAAGGAAATGGAAGTGCGCGGACGCAACCTGTCCGAGGGCGTGCCCCGCAGCTTCACCATCTCGTCCAACGAAATCCTGGAAGCGCTGACGGACCCGTTGAACAACATCGTGTCGGCCGTCAAAAATGCCTTGGAGCAAACCCCGCCTGAGCTGGGGGCCGATATTGCCGACCGCGGCATGATGCTCACCGGCGGTGGTGCCCTGTTGCGTGACCTGGACCGCCTGCTGGCCGAAGAAACCGGTTTGCCGGTGCTGGTGGCTGAAGATCCTCTGACCTGTGTGGTGCGCGGTTGCGGCATTGCGCTGGAGCAGATGGAGCGCCTGGGTTCCATTTTCACGAGCGAATAACGGCCGGACACAGCGATGCCGCTCGGTACGCTGGACAGAGATCCTCCTCCCTTCTTCCGACAGGGCCCTTCGGCCCTGTCCAAGTTGGCCGTCTGCAGCGCCTTGGCGCTGTTTCTCATGGTGGCTGATGCGCGCTTCAAAGTGATGCAGCCCCTGCGCGTGGTGCTGGCCACCGCGCTCTACCCGGTGCAGTGGCTGGCCCTGCAACCCGTGGTGCTGGTGCAGTCTGCGGCGACCTACTTCACCACCGTGGCGTCTGCCGAGTCGGCCCAGGAAGAGGCCCGCAGAAAACTCAGCCTGCAGTCCCTGCGGGCCAACCAGGTAGAGCAGCTGGAGCTGGAAAACCAGCGCTTGCGCAAGTTGCTGGACCTGTCGCCGCGCCTGAGTGCACCGGCCAAAGCCGCCCAGGTGCTGTACGACGCGGCGGATCCCTTCACACGCAAAGTGGTGATCAACAAGGGGCTGATGCACCAGTTGACCTTGGGCTCGCCGGTGCTGGACGAGATGGGCGTCATCGGGCAGGTCACGCGTGTGTACCCGGCCATGAGCGAAGTCACCCTGATCACCGACCGGGACCATGCGATTCCGGTGCTCAACGCGCGCACCGGTGCACGTGGGGTGGCATTTGGTGACACCTCCACCCACGCGGATGCGCTGGAGTTGCGCTACATGGCGGCCAACGCGGACGTGGCCGTGGGCGACCTCCTGACCACCAGCGGGGTGGACGGCGTGTACCCGCCGGGCCTGCCGGTGGCGCGCGTGGAAAAGGTCGAGCGCCAGGTGGACGCCGTGTTTGCCCGCATTTACTGCGTGCCGCTGGCCATGGTGTCTGGTACCACCCATGTGCTGGTGTTGGACCCGCTGTCAGACCAGTTGCCCGCCCGCCCCGTTGCGGATGCGTTGGCGGCGTCGCCCAAAGGAGCAGGCTTGCGATGATCATGCGTCCGGGTCAGCAGCTCTTGCTGCCTGCCAACCCCCTGTTTATTTGGGGCAGCGTGGTGGGCGCGCTGCTTCTCAATATGGTCAACAACATGGGCCTGTGGGGGCGTGTGGCCTGGGCGCCCGATTTGTTGGCCGTGGTGTTGGTGTTCTGGACTGTGCACCAGCCGCTGCGCGTTAGCATCGGCGCCGCCTTTGTGTTCGGCCTGCTGATGGATGTGCACCAAGGCGGCCTGCTGGGCCAGCATGCCATGGCCTATACCGTGCTGAGTTTCTTGGCCATCACGGTGCATCGCCGCTTGTTGTGGTTTACCGTGCCTTCGCAAGCGGCCCAAGTGTTCCCTTTGTTCTTGGCGGCCCATGCCCTGGAGCTGATGCTGCGCCTGATGGGGGGGGGCACATTTCCGGGCTGGTGGCTGCTTTTGGCGCCAGTATTGGAGGCGGCGTTGTGGCCCGTGGCCAGCGTGCTGCTGCTGGCTCCACAACGCCGTGCGCCGGATCCCGATGCCAACCGTCCGTTGTGATGTGGCCCCCACGCTTGCCACTGCGTGTGCTGCGCTGCCCCCCGAGGGGGCTGGTTCGCCTTGGGGCGGCCCAGCGGCGAACCGGTTTGACCATCGCGGCTAAACCATGACCGAGTTGCGCAACGTCCAGGCCGACCTGGCCCGCTTTCGCACCCGTGTCTTCGTGGTCAGTGTGGTGGTGCTGTGTTGCTTTTTCTTGCTGGCCCTGCGTGTGGCGTATTTGCAGGTGGTGCGTCACGACGACTTGCGGGCGCAGGCGGAGAGCAACCGCACGTCCATCGTGCCCATCGTGCCCAACCGTGGCCTGATTGAAGACCGCAATGGGGTGGTGCTGGCGACCAACTACTCGGCCTACACGCTGGAGGTCACGCCCTCCAAGACCGGTGGCGTGGAAAAAACCATCGACGAACTGGCCAGCGTGATCGACATCACGCCGCGCGACCGGCGCCGTTTCAAGAAGCTCATGGAGGAATCCAAGAACTTCGAGTCCCTGCCGATTCGCACCCGCCTGACCGATGCCGAGGTCGCCCGTTTTGCGGCGCAACGCTTTCGCTTCCCCGGTGTCGAGATCAAGGCCCGCTTGTTCCGCAGCTACCCCTACGGCGAGCTGGCCAGCCACGTGATTGGGTATATCGGGCGTATCAACCAGTCCGAAAAAGAGAAGATCGAGGACAGTGACGACCAGGCCAACTACCGCGGGACCGAATACATCGGCAAACTGGGGGTGGAGCAGAGTTTCGAGTCCACGCTGCACGGCCTGACCGGGGTGGAGCGGATTGAAACCTCGGCCGGCGGGCGCGCCGTGCGCAAACTGGCCAGCAACCCGTCCACCCCCGGCAATGTGGTGGTGCTGTCCATTGACATCAAGCTGCAGAAACTGATTGAGGACATGTTTGGCAGTCGCCGGGGGGCGTTGGTGGCGCTGGACCCCAAGACCGGTGAAGTGTTGGCTTTTGTCAGCAAACCGACGTTTGACTCCAACCTGTTCGTCGAAGGCATTGACCAGGAAAACTGGCAGATGCTCAACGAGTCCATCGACAAGCCACTGCTCAACCGCGCACTGCGCGGCACCTACCCACCGGGCTCCACGTACAAGCCTTTCATGGCCCTGGCCGCGCTGGAGACCGGCACACGCACGCCGCAAACCCTGGTCAATGACCCCGGCTTCTACATGTTTGGCGGCAACCGCTTTGGTAGCCCCGAGAACGAGAAGGGCGGCATCATGGACATGCGCCGCGCCATTGTGGAGTCCAGCAACGTCTACTTCTATTCCTTGGCCAATGAGCTTGGCGTGGACACCATGCATGACTTCATGAAGCCCTTGGGCTTTGGCCAGCACACGGGCATCGACATCCACGGTGAAGTGCGCGGCGTCTTGCCCAGCCAGGAATGGAAGCGCAAGTACTACAAGCGCCCCGAGCAGCAAAAGTGGTATGCCGGAGAAACCATCTCATTGGGCATCGGGCAGGGCTACAACAGCTTCACCATGTTGCAACTGGCGCAGGCCGTGGCCATCGTGGCCAACAACGGGGTGAAACACAAACCCCAGTTGGTGATCGCCACCCAGGATGCCAGCACCCGTGTGCGGGTGCCAGTGCCCCCTGAACCGCCGGTGGACCTGGGCTACAAGCCCGAGAACGTGGCGGTGATCCGCGATGCCATGGTGGGGGTCACGCAGGGCGGAACCGGCACCCGCGTGTTTGCGGGCGCCGGGTATGTGAGTGGTGGAAAAACCGGTACAGCGCAAGCCGTGAGCCTGGGGAAAAACCAGAAGTACAACGCGTCAGCGATGGAGGAGCACCAGCGCGACCACTCGCTGTATGTGGCCTTTGCCCCGGCAGCAGACCCCAAGATTGCGTTGGCGGTGATTGTGGAGAACGCAGGCTTTGGCTCTGCCTCGGCCGCGCCCATTGCACGCCGCGCCTTCGACTACTGGCTGTTGGGCCAGTACCCCAGCGAAGAAGACCTGGTGGCGGTGAGCAAAGGGCAGGCTGGCGCCCCGCTAGGCAAGCCCCGCGTGGCGGCCGACTTGCCCTGGCCACCCGCCCGTTAAGTCGCGAGCCTAGAGGCTACGCAGAAATGCGTCGTAGCCGGTTTTGAGGATCAGTGCCGACACCACCACGATGAACATGCTGCGCACAAAACCCGTGCCGTGTTTGAGCGCCAGATGGGTGCCGGCCAGGCTGCCCAGCACATTGGCGACGGCCATCACCACCACAAAGTGCCACCACACATGGCCCTTGAGCGTGAACAGAATGAGGGCGGCGAGGTTGGATGCGGTGTTGAGCAGTTTGGCGCTGGCTGACGCGTTCAAGAAGTCATACCCCAGCACACGGACCAACAGGAACACAAAAAAACTGCCCGTGCCGGGACCAAAAAATCCGTCGTAGAAACCAATGACGGCGCCAATCGCGCAGGCCACCAGCGCCTCGTGTTGCCCGGCAAATCGGGGGGTGTGGTGGCGTCCCAGGTCTTTTTTGACCAGGGTGTAGGCCAGCACCAGCACCAGCACCAGGGGCAGGGCCTTGCGCAGGTGCTCGGGTGACACCACGGTGACCAGCCAGGCCCCCCCCAGCGAGGCCAGAAAACACACGGCCGCTGCCGGGGCGATGGCATGCCACTGCATCTGCACCCGGCGTTGGTACTGCACCGTGGCAAAGGCCGTGCCCCAGACCGAGGCGCCCTTGTTGGTGCCAAACAGCGTGGCGGGGTGGGCGTTGGGGAAGGTGGCAAACAGGGCGGGGGTCAGAATCAGGCCACCGCCGCCCACAATTGCATCGACAAAACCGGCCAGCAGCGAGGCCAGCGTCACAACAATCAATTCCATGGAGAGATTGTCGCATCCGGTTTGGTTGCGGATTCTGCTATCAAATAGGGAGCTGGTTGCGCATATTCCATGCGAGCTGCAGGCCAAAATGGCATAAAAAAAGCACCGGGGTTGCCGGTGCTTTTGTAAATCTGCATCGTGGTGTGCAGGGTTTGTTGTTGGTTTTAGCCGTCTCCTCGGCGTCGTTTCAAGCTTGGTCTGGGTAGACCTCGCAGTTGCTGTCAGGTCTGCGTTGACATGCAATGTAGCCGCCCTGTGGGGGCCGCGGCATCGGGACAAACCCTCTACTGTTTCAGCGCGTCGCATCCTCCGCAATCCATTGCGCGGCCTTCTCCGCAATCATCAGCGTGGGGGAGTTGGTGTTGCCGCTGGTGATGAGGGGCATGACACCCGCATCCACCACGCGCAGGCCCGCTACACCCCGTACCTTGAGGCGGCTGTCCACTACCGCCATCGGATCGTCTTCACGGCCCATCTTGGTGGTGCCCACGGGGTGAAAAATGGTGGTGGCAATGTCCCCGGCCAGCTGGGCCAATTCCGTGTCGCTCTGGAACTGCACGCCGGGCTTGTACTCCTCGGGCTGGTACTTGGCCAGTGCGGGCTGCGCCACGATCGTGCGCGTCACGCGCAGCGAGTCGGCGGCAATCTTGCGGTCAGCCTCGGTGCTCAGGTAGTTGGGCGCAATCGCCGGGGCGTCTTTGAAGTCAGCCGTCTTGATCTGCACGGTGCCACGGCTGGTGGGGTTGAGGTTGCACACACTCGCAGTGAAGGCGTTGAAGGTGTGCAGCGGTTGGCCAAATGCGTCCAGGCTCAGCGGTTGCACGTGGTACTCGAGGTTGGGGTGGGCTTGGTTGGCGTCGCTGCGTGTGAAGGCGCCGAGCTGGCTGGGCGCCATGCTCATGGGGCCACTGCGCTTGAGGGCGTACTCCAAGCCGATTTTGGCTTTGCCCCACAGGCTGTGGGCCTGGGTGTTGAGCGTGGGGGTGTTCTTCACCCTGAAGACCGCGCGGATCTGCAAATGGTCTTGCAGGTTGGCGCCCACACCGGGCGTGTCTTGCACCACGCTCACGCCCCGTGCCTGCAGCAGGTCGGCCGGGCCCAGACCCGAGAGTTGCAGGATTTGCGGGCTGGCCACGGCACCTGCGCACAGCAGCACCTCGGCGCGGGCCGTGGCGGTGACCATCTCGCGACCATCCCACACCTGCACACCGGTGCAACGCAGGCCCGCGCCTTCGGCTTGCGGTTCCACCACCAGCTTGGCCACCTGGGCACTGGTCCACAGCTCGAAGTTGGGGCGCGCGTAACACATGGGGCGCAAAAAGGCCTTGGCCGTGTTCCAGCGCCAGCCGGCCTTCTGGTTCACTTCAAAGTAACCCACGCCCTCGTTGCTGCCGCGGTTGAAATCGTCGGTGGCAGGAATGCCGGCTTGGGTGGCGGCTTGGGCGAACGCGTCCAGCACATCCCAGCGCAGGCGCTGTTTCTCGACCCGCCATTCGCCACCGGCCTGGTGGTGGCGCAGCACGCGGCGGTAGTCGGTGCCGCTGTCGTGCAGCAGCGCGGAGGGGGTGCCCTTGGCCCCGTGCAGGGCATCGGCACCCTTGTGGTGGTCTTCGTGCAGCTTGAAGTAGGGCAGGCTGTTCTCCCAGGTCCAGTTGGCGTCGCCGGTCAGTTGGGCCCATTGGTCGTAGTCGCGGGCCTGGCCGCGCATGTAAATCATGCCGTTGATGCTGGAGCAGCCGCCCAGCGTCTTGCCGCGCGGGTAACGCAGGCTGCGGCCGTTCAGGCCTGCCTCGGCCTCGGTGTTGAACAACCAGTCGGTGCGCGGATTGCCAATGCAGTAGAGGTAACCGACGGGGATGTGGATCCAGTGGTAATCGTCCTTGCGGCCGGCCTCGATCAACAGCACGCGTTTGGAGGCGTTGGCGCTCAGGCGGTTGGCCAGCAGGCAGCCGGCTGTGCCCGCGCCGATGATGATGTAGTCGAAGGTGGTGTCGTTGGTCATAGCAGCAGGAAAAAGGCGGCAGTCACCGCGGTAGGAAGCAGGGCGCCCAGCAGCAAGCCGCCGGCACCGATGGACTGGTCTTGAAAGCCCGCGCGCAACAGCGCCACGCCGGCCGGGTTGGGGGCATTGGCAATCACGGTCAGGCCACCGCCCGCCACAGCACCGGCCACCAGCATGTACTTGGCCGGGTCCGAGATACCGACGATCAGCGAGCCTAGGTAGGTCAGCGCTGCGTTGTCGGTCACCGCGGTAAGGCCCAGGGCGCCAAAAAACAAGGCGGTCGGTGCCAGGCTCTCCACAATCGGTTGCAGCCACCACTGCTGCATGCCGCCCAGCACCACCAGCCCGGCCAGAAAGAAGCCGACCAGCAGCCCCTCTTTCAGGATCAGCGGGTTTTGGAAATGGGCATAGGCTTGGGTGTAGCCCAGAAAAAACAGGAACAGTCCCAGAAACAGCACCGGATGGTGGGCCAGCACCACCACGCCCGCCAGAAAGGCCAGGTGCACCGCGCTGACCACCCAGGGAATGGACACCTCCGCGGTGCGGGGCGCGGGTAGCGCTGCGCGCAGGGGCTTGCGCAGTAGCAGCACCATCACCGTGGCGTTGAGCAGCACCGCCAGCGCGGCCTTCCACCCAAACGTGCTGGCCATGAACGCCGTGTCCCACTGCCAGGTGGCGGCGACCATCAGCACCGGGGGGGCGGCATAGGCCGTGAGCGTGCCACCGATGGAGATGTTGACGAACAGCACACCCAGCGCGGCGTATTTCAGACGCTCGGGCATGGCCGGGGTGAAAAGCAGGGGGGCCAGCATCAGCGCGGCCAGCGTCATGGCGGCCGGCTCGGTCACTAGCGAGCCCAGCAGGGGCACCACGGCCAGGCCGAGCCAGGCCAGTGCCAACGGCCGGGGGAGTGGCAGCAGGCGGGCCAGCAGGTTCATGCTGCGGGCCACCACGTCCAGCACCGGGCGTGAGGCCGCCACCACCATCACCACACACACAAACAGCGGCTCGGTGAACTGGCGCGACTCGGCATACGCAATCGCCGGGCCGCTGCCCGCCACCAGGGCCATGCAGGCAATCAGCACAAAGGCCCAAAAGCCAAACACCACCTCTACCTCGCCCAGCAAATGGAACAGGCCTGCGTGCTTCGGGTGTCGGTGCGCCAGCCCCTCGAAGAACTTGGCGCCAAAGGTGTGCAAGAGTGCCGCGCCAAAAAGCACGGCAGCGATTTGGTGCATCAGGTCGCTGTGGATCAATTCGGTGCCCATGGTTCAGGTGCCCGCAGGGAGGCCACCGGGCGTTTGTTTTTGTGGGCGTCTCTGGATGGGCATGGCGTCTCCTGTGGTCCTATTTTGCTTGCATTTCCTTGCGGGTACGATGCGCACCTTAACCACTCGCCGAATGCCCCTTTTGGTGGACACCGAACCTCGTCTCGAAATTCGCACTGAGTCCTCCGCCTCCGTGATGCTTTTGCACGGGCGTTGGACGGCTGACGAACTGGCCGTACCCTCGGTGTGGCAGGGCTTGCCAGTGCGGCTGCAACGGGCGTTGAAGGATGGCCATGGATGGGACCTGTGCAGCCTGCAGCGCCTGGACCACACGGGAGCCCAGCTGCTGTGGAATGCCTGGGGGCGGCAGTGGCCCGCGCAGCTGCAACTTTTGCCCGAACAACGCACGATGCTGGAGCGGGTCGCGCAGTTCACCGCGCCCGCGCCGGTCCCCGTTCCTTACTCTTGGCATGCGGTGTACCTGGGCCTGGGCAGGCGGGTCATGGGGGTGGTCAACCACCTGGGTGCGGCTGTTCGCCTATTGGGCCAATTGCTGCTGGACTTGCTGCGCCTGCTGCGCCACCCGCTGCATGCGCCGTGGCGCGACATCTCGGGTCACCTCTACCGCATTGGTGCCACGGCCATGCCCATCACCGCCCTGGTGGGGTTCTTGATCGGGGTGGTGTTGGCGTACCTGATGTCGCAGCAGCTGCGCCAGTTTGGCGCCGATGCGTTCATCGTCAACATCCTGGGCCTGTCGCTGATCCGGGAGTTGGGGCCGGTATTGGCCGCCATCCTGATTGCCGGGCGCTCGGGTTCGGCCATTACGGCCCAAATTGGCGTGATGCGCGTGACCGAGGAGCTGGACGCCATGCGCGTGTTGGGCATTGCCAAGGGCTTTCGCCTGGTGATGCCGCGCACTGTCGCCATGGCCGTGGCCATGCCGCTGCTGTCGGTCTGGACCACACTGGCTGCGCTCTTGGGCGGCATGCTGGCGGCCGATCTCGCCATGGGGCTCACCCCTGCGTACTTCATCACGGCGCTGCCCAAGACGGTGCAGATTGCCAACCTCTGGCTGGCGCTGGCCAAAAGCGCGGTATTCGGGGTGCTGATCGCCCTGATTGCCTGCCACTACGGCCTGCGCGTCAAGCCCAACACCCAGAGCCTGGGCGAGGGCACCACCGCCTCGGTGGTCACCTCCATCACGGTGGTGATTCTGGTGGACGCCCTGTTTGCCGTGCTGTTCAAGGGAGTCGGCCTGTGAGCGCGCCGCGGGTGGTCGAGATCAACAAGTTGTGGTCGGTGTTCCGCACCGAGGGTGTGCCCACGGTCATCCACCAGGACCTGGACCTGCAAATCGCGCAGGGCGAGTTGTTGTCCATCGTGGGCGGTTCGGGCAGCGGCAAGACCGTGCTTCTGCGGCAAATGCTGGGGCTGGAAACCCCGGCGCGCGGCAGCGTGACGGTGCTGGGCCACCCGGCCGCCGAGCTGGGGCGCGCTGGTGCGGCCAGCCGCGTGGGCATGTTGTTCCAGCATGGCGCACTGTTCTCGGCTTTCACGGTGCTGGAAAACATTGCCTTTCCGCTGCGCGAGCTGGGCACCCTGCCTGCCGACCTGGTGCGCGACGTGGCCATGGTCAAACTGCAGATGGTGGGGCTGGACGCCCGCCACGCCCACAAAATGCCGGCCGATTTGTCGGGCGGCATGGTCAAGCGCGTGGCGCTGGCCCGTGCGCTGGTGATGGACCCGCCGCTCTTGCTGCTGGACGAGCCCACCGCCGGGCTGGACCCCGACAGTGCCGATGGGTTTTGTGCGCTGCTGCAAAGCCTGCACCGGGAGCTGGGCCTGACGGTGGTGATGGTCACGCACGACCTGGATACGATTTTTGAGCTCAGCACCCGGGTGGCCGTGGTGGCCGACAAACATGTGGTGGTGGATGCGCCACCGCGCGAGGTGGTGGCCTTTGAACACCCCTTCGTGAACGACTTTTTCCGCGGTGGACGCGGGCACCGGGCGCAGGCCTTGTTGCACCCCACCCCGGATGCCGTGTAGAAAGACTGTCTTATGGAAAACAAATCCCACGCCTTTGCTGCCGGTGCCTTTGTGCTGGTGGTGGCGGCCCTGCTCACGGCGCTGGCCGCCTGGCTCACGCGCGACACTGCGGAGCAGCGGGTCTTCGAGATTTCCAGCCCCGAGGGCGTGACCGGCCTGCAGCCCCAGGCCGGTGTGCGCTTCAAGGGCGTGCTGGTGGGGCGCGTCACCGACATTTCACTGGATACGGTGCAGCGCGGCAATGTGCTTTTGCGTATCGCGGTCAACGAGCAGGCGCCCATCACCCAGTCCACCTTTGCCACGCTGGGGTTTCAGGGCGTCACCGGCCTGGCCTTTGTGCAGCTTGATGACAAGGGCGAGCAGCCTGCCGCGTTGGTGGCCAGCGGCAGCGCGCCGGCCCGCATTCCCATGCACCCCAGCATGGTTTCGCGCTTCACCGAGCAAGGGGGCAACCTGCTCACGCAGATGGAGCAGGCCAGCGGGCGCGTGAACACCCTGCTGGACGTAGAGAACCAGAAAGCCTTGATGGGCGCGATCCAGCAAATGGGCCAGGCGGCCGCCAACGTCAGCACCCTGGCCCGCCGCGCTGAGCAAGTGCTGGGCACCCAGACCGATGCCACACTCAAGAGCATGCAGGCCACCTCCGAGCGCCTGGGCGCCAGCGCCGACTCGGTGCGTACCTCGGCTGCCGAGTTCCAGCGCATGTCGCGCCGCATGAACGAGCCCGGTGGCACACTGGACAAGATTGCCCAAAGCACCGAGTCGCTGGCGCACACCAGCCGCCAGGTCAACGCCCAGCTGCTGCCGCGCCTGAACCGCGCCACCGATGACACGGCCCGCACCTTGCGCCAGGTGGGCCGCGCCGCCGACGCCGTGGGCGACAACCCGCAGTCCCTGCTGTGGGGCAAGGGCCAGGCCACGCCGGGCCCGGGCGAGCGCGGTTTTGTGGCACCGGCCACCGCGCAAATGGCTCCCTGATATTTGGAAGAATTTATTTGCTATGAAAATGCTAGCTGTTTGCGCATATTCCACGGGGGCTAGAGCCCTATTTGGCTTGATTTTGACGGCGGTGCTGGCTGGTTGCAGTGCCTTGCCCACGGGCGACTCCGCGGTGGCGGTGTATGACTTTGGCCCCGGTGCGGTGCAGGCCCAGCCCAGCAACCGCATGGCCCCGCTGCCCACGCTGGCGCTGGGCGAGGTGCTGGCCCCCAGTGCGCTGGACACCCTGCCCATCATCTACCGTCTGGGCTACAGCGACGCGCAACAACTGCGCCCCTACGCCCAGGCGCGCTGGAGCATGCCCCCGGCCCAGCTGCTGCGCCAGCGTGTGCGCGAGACCCTGGGCCAACGCCGTGCGGTGCTCAATCTGGCCGATGGTGTGTTGGCCCCGCCCGGCACCCTCACGCTGCGCCTGGAGCTCGAAGAATTCAGCCAGCTGTTTGACGCCGCCAACCGCAGCACAGGCGTGTTGCGCCTGCGGGCGACGCTGACCCACCCCGCCCACGGTGGCGATGCCTTGCTGGCCCAGCGCAGCTTTGTACTGCGTGAGCCGGCGGCCAGCGCCGATGCGGCCGGGGGCGTGCGCGCCTTGACCGCCGCGGTGGACAGCGCCGTGCAGCAGCTCGACCAGTGGGTGCAGCAAACCCAGGCCAGCCTGCCGCCGCGTTAGGGGCTGTTACGCCACCATGCCCGAGTTGCTTGCACTCCACCAGTTGCCGCTGTTCCCGCTGAACACGGTGCTCTACCCCGGGGGCAGCCTGCAGTTGCAGATTTTTGAGGTGCGTTATCTGGACCTGATGGGCAAGTGCCACAAGACCGGTGCGCCCTTTGGCGTGGTGGCGCTCACCCAGGGCAGCGAGGTGCGCCGCGCCGACCCGCAGGCCCCCAGCGGTGACGGCTTTGCGCATGAGGCCTTTGTGGACATTGGCACGCTGGCCACCATCACCGAGTTTTCCAGCCCGCAACCGGGCTTGATGGTGCTGCGTTGCACCGCCGGCGAGCGTTTTCGCATCACCCAGCGCAGCCGCATGAAGCACGGGCTGTGGGTAGCCGATGTGCAGGCCCTGCCTGCCGATGTGCCCACGCCGGTGCCGCCCGATCTGCAACTGGTTTCGCAGGCACTGCAGAACGTGGTGGCGCAGCTGCAGGCACGGGGCGGCGAATTGCCCGCGTCGCTACGGCCGCCCCACCGGCTGGACGACTGCGGCTGGGTGGCCAACCGCTGGTGCGAGCTGCTGCAGCTGCCGCCCGATCTCAAACAAAGCCTGATGCAGCTCGACAACCCGCTCTTGCGGCTGGAGCTGGTGGGCGACTTTCTGAGCCGCGCGGGTATCAGCGGCTAAGTCGCCGCTTGGCTCAACCGGCCAGTACCGGGAACAGCTTGGTCAGTCCGTCAGTCATCACCTCGACCGCCAGCGCCGCCAGAATCAGGCCCATGAGCCGGGTCATCACGTTGATGCCGGTCTTGCCCAGAAAACGCGCAATCGGTTCGGCCAGCGAGAAGCACAGCGCGGTGGCCAGCGCCACCACCACGCCATAGCCCACCAGGGTGGAGAGTTGCCAAAAGGTTTTGGCTTTGTCGGCGTAAATCACCACGGTGGACATGGTGGCCGGGCCGGTCAGCAGCGGAATGGTGAGTGGCACCACGGCAATGCTGGCGCCCATGGCGGCTTTTTCGGCGCCATCCTCCAGCTCGTGGGTGCTGGTTTTGGCCTCGGCCGGTTGGGCGTTCAGCATGTTGAGTGCGCTGGTCAGCAGCAGCATGCCGCCGCCCACCTGAAAGCTGGCCAGCGAGATGCCAAAGAATTCCAGGATGTGCAGGCCCGCCACGGCGCTGATGGCAATCACCACAAAGGCGCTGAACGACGACACCCAGACGGTGTGGCGCCGCTGGGCCAGATCAAACCCTTGGGTGTAGTGGATGAAAAAGGGCACGATGGCCAGCGGGTTCACGATGGCCAGCAAGGTCACCAGCGGTTTGAGGTCCATACGGCGTGTCCTGGGGAGGGAAGGGTGGCGGCATGGTACTGCACCCATGCGCGGCAAGGAACGGGAAAACCCGCTACAAACCCGTACAGCACCCCTTGAACATTGTCCCGGCCGGAGACCTCCCATGCAGACATCCCACCGTTTTTTCTGGCGCGCATGCCTTGCGGCCCTGTGCCTGCATGGGGGCGTTGGCCTGCAGGCCCAGGCCGCCGACTACACCGGCCCGCTGTTGGACGCCCACCTGCACTACAACGTGGAGGCGCAGCAGCTCCACCCGATCCCCGATGTGTTGGCGCGCATGCAGCGTAGCGGGGTGCGCGCCATCGTGGCCAATTCCCGCCCCAACGACGGCACACGCGCGCTCACCGAGGCCCGTGCCCAGACGCAGGCCGCTGGCGTGGCCGTGGTGCCGCTGGTGCGCCTGTACCGCAACCGCGACGACTACAGCCACTGGTTCCAGGAACCGACGATTTTTGACATGGTGCAGGCCGAACTGGCGCGCGGCACCGCCGCCGGCCCCTACCGCGGCATTGGCGAATTCCACCTCTACGACAGCGCCAACGCGCGTGGCAAGGTGGCGCAGCAGCTCATGGCACTGGCCGACCAGCGTGGTCTGGTGGTGCTGGCGCATGTGGACGATGCCGCCATCGATTTGCTGATGGCCGCCACGCCCTCGGCGGGGCAGGCGACCCGCCTCATCTGGGCGCACACCGGCATCGGCGGTGCGTCGGTGGCGCGGGTTCGGGGCTTGTTGGCCCAATACCCGGCGCTGATGGGGGAGCTGTCGTACCGCCCGGGCCTCACCTGTGCCGGTGCGCAAGGCGGTACGGTGGTGTGCCCGGAGTGGCGTGCCCTGTTGCTGGAGTACCCCGACCGGTTTCTGGTGGGCTCGGACACCTGGATCAACCCACGCTGGCAGTACTACGAGGCGCAGATGCAGGAGTACCGCAGCTGGCTGGGGGACTTGCCGCCCGCCGTGGCACGCAAAGTGGCCTGGGAGAATGGCGCGCGATTGTTTGGTTTGCCCCTGGCGCCCTGAGCCGTGACGGGCTGGAGGGTTTAGCGCCCGCCGCCCACGTCCAGAATCGCACCCGTGGTGTAGCTGGCGGCATCGCTGAGCAGCCAGGCAATGGCGTTGGCAATCTCTTGCGCGGTGCCAGGGCGCTGCAGGGGCACTTGGTGCGCCAGGCGCTGCGCGCGGTCGGGTTGGCCGCCACTGGCGTGGATCTCGGTGTCAATGATGCCCGGGCGCACGGCGTTGACGCGGATGCCCTCGGCCGCGACCTCGCGTGCCAGGCCCACGGTGAAGGTGTCAATCGCGCCTTTGCTGGCGGCGTAGTCCACATACTGGCCCGGTGAGCCCAGCGTCGCCGCCACGCTGGAGACATTCACGATGGCGCCCCCGCTGCCGCCATGGCGCGTGCTCATGCGCAGCACCGCTTCGCGCGCGCAGACCATGCTGCCCAGCACGTTGGTATTGAGCATGCGCTGCATGCGGGCCACTGACATGGCGTCCACCCGGCTGGCTACGTCCACCACGCCGGCGTTGTTGACCAAGGCCGTGAGCGTGCCCAGCTTGGCGTCCACCTTGGCAAACATGGCCAGCACCTCGGCCTCCACGGCCACATCGGCCTTCACGGTGATGGCGTTGCCGCCCTGCGCGCGAATCTGGCGCACCACCTCGTCGGCAGGGAGCGAGTTGTCACGGTAGTTGACGGCCACGGCGTAGCCGGCCTGGGCCAGGGTGAGGGCGGTGGCGGCGCCAATGCCGCGTGAGGCGCCGGTAATGAGTGCGATGGCATGCATGGCGCCATGGTAGCGCGCGGGCTTTTGGGGTATGTTTGCACCCATGCTTACTGCCCAAACCTTTGCCGCCTATTGGTCTGCTCCCGTGGTGGAGGCCAACGTCTTTGTGCTGCTGCACCTGCTGGGGGCGTTGGCGCTGGGGCTCATGGTCGGTTATGAGCGCTCCTACCACGGGCGTGCGGCGGGCATGCGCACCTACGGGCTGGTCTGCATGGCCTCGGCCGCATTGGCCGTCATGGGGGGCTATTCCCACTTCTGGTACGGCGGCATGAGCACTACGCTGTTCAGCAACGGCGACCTTTCACGTGTGATGCAGGGCATCCTGACCGGCATTGGCTTCTTGTGCGCCGGCGTCATCATGAAAGAGGGCTTCAATATCAGCGGCCTGACCACGGCGGCGTCCCTGTGGGCCTCGTCGGTGATCGGCATTCTGGTGGGCGTGGGGCTGTATACGGCGGCCATGTCGCTGGCGCTGCTCTGCACGTTTTGCATGGTGTGGGTGTCCAGACTGGAGAGCTGGCTGCCTTCGCGCCAGGCGGTGGCCATCCGCCTGACTTTTGATCCGGGTTATCGACCGGTGGAGGCGGCCCTGCGTGCCATGGCGCATGAGCGTGGCTACGACATTGCCGGTGGCACCATCGTGATTTCGATGGACGAGGGGTCTTTCACCTGGAACTTTGTGGCGGTGGCGCGCAGCCGCAAGAAGATGGCACCGATTTCTGATCTGGCCTCGGAAATGGGCCAGTTCCCCGGTGTGCAGCGTTTCCATGTGGCCTACGCGCGCAACTGACGGCGTACCGTTTTTCGCTTTTCGGGTTTTCGTTTTTGCATATTTTTTTCAGGAGTTTCAAGATGGGTTTCTCATTGCAAGGGTGGAGTAGCGCGTTGCGCCGCGCAGGCGTGTTGGCCGTGTCGGTATCGGCCTTGTTGGCCGCAGGCCTGGTGCAGGCCCAAACGGGCCCGGTGCGGCTGATGGTGGGGTTCCCACCCGGCGGGGGGACCGACGCCATTGCACGCACGCTGGCCGACAAGCTCAAGGACCAGTTGGGCATGCCGGTGGTGGTGGAGAACAAGGCCGGTGCCGGTGGTCAACTGGCTGCGCAGGCGCTCAAGGCCGCAGCCCCTGATGGCCAGACGTTTTTTCTCTCGCACGACCACACGATCTCTATCCTGCCCCTGGTGGTCAAAAACCCGGGCTACGACAGTGCCAAGGACTTTGTGCCGGTGGCCGGTTTCGCCACCTTTGTGAATGCGCTGGCGGTGTCGGGCGGCACTCCGGCCAAGTCGGTCAACGAATATGTCGCGTGGGTCAAGGCGCAGGGCGCTGGCAAAGGCACGGTAGGGGTGCCCGCACCGGCCTCCACCCCCGAGTTTTTGGTGGGCGTGATTGGCAAGAAGTACGGGCTGGACCTGCAGTCTGCGCCTTACCGCGGCAGCGCCCCCATGATGGCCGACATGCTGGGCAACCAGATTGCCGCCGGCACCGGTTCGGTGCCCGATTTCATTGAAAACCACAAGGCCGGCAAGATCCGCGTGGTGGCGGTGTTGGGTGGTGCGCGCCAGGCCATCCTGCCCGATGTGCCCACCTTCTCCGAGCTGGGGCTGGCGGGGTTTGAAGACCTGCCCTACTACGGCATCTTTGCCCCGACCGGTACGCCCAAAGCAGCCATCGACAAGTTCTCCGACGCGCTGGCCAAGGTGCTGGCCCTGCCCGAGGTGAAAGAGCGCCTGACGGCCATGGGCCTGAGCGTGGGCTTTATGGACCAGGCCACACTGGCCAAGCGCGAGCAGGCCTATACCAAGGTCTGGGCCAAGCTGATCAAAGACAGCGGGTTTGTGGCGCAATGATGGCTGACAGCCTGCACCTCACGGCCGCCGATGGGATGGTCTTCCCAGCCTATGTTGCCCGTCCTGACGGTCCGCCCCGCGGGGGCATCGTGGTGCTGCAGGAAATCTTTGGCGTGAATGCGCACATCCGCGCGGTGGCCGATGGGTATGCGGCCCAGGGTTACCTGGCCATTGCGCCGTCCACCTTCCACCGTGTGCAAACCGGGGTGGAGCTGGGCTACACGCCCGAGGATGTGGCGGCAGGGGTCAAACTGAAAGCCGCTGTGGAGGGCTTGCCCGCACCTGGTGTGCTGCAGGATGTGCAAGCCGCCGTGAACGCGGCCGCCGAGGCCGGTGCTGTGGGGGTGGTGGGCTACTGCTGGGGGGGCTTGCTCGCCTGGCGTGCAGCATGCCTGCTCTCGGGTATCCGCGCGGCCGTGCCATATTACGGTGGCGGTATGACCACCCCCGCCGAGGTGGCGCGCCAGCCGCTGTGTCCGGTGCTGGCCCATTTTGGCGACCAGGACCATGCGATTCCGCTGGACGGTGTGCAAGCCTTTCAGGCTGCGCACGCCGGTGTGCGGGTCGAGATGTACAGCGCCCAGCACGGCTTCAACTGCGACCACCGGGCGGCCTTCAACGCCACGGCCGCCGCGTTGGCGCGTGAGCGCACGCTGGCGTTTTTCGCACAGCACTTGCAGGCTTAGTCGACAGGCTTGTTACTGCGGCAATCCGTAGCGGGCCAGGGTGCGGCGCACCACACCGTCCCGCACCAGCTGTTTCATGGCGTTTTGCCAGAGCAGGGCTTCGGATTCGGGAATGTCCAGCGATCCGCCCAGCCAAATCTCGCCATAGTCCAGCGGCTTGCTGACCTGCAGCTGGGCACGCGTCATGCCGTAGTCCGCCAGTACGGCGAGGTTGATGGCCTCCCCGCCGTAAATCGCGTCGGCCATGCCGCGCTCCAGCATGCGGGCCATGTCGAGTACCGAATTTGCCGGGAGTACTTGTTGGAAGTTGCGGTTGAGCAGATGGCTTTCGTTGGGGGACCCGCGCAACACGGCGATGCGCAATCCGCGCAGCGTGTCCATGGCGTTCAAATTGATGGAGGCGCCGCGCAGAGCCATAAAAACGAACTGCTGGCGGTACAGCTTGACGATCCAGCGGTAGTTGTTTTCCCGCTCGGGCGTGCGGGTCAGCGGCAAAATCAGGGTGCGAGGCTGCGCGCCCACGATGCTCAGGGCGCGTGTCCAAGGGTAAAACTGGATGGCGGGCGCAGTGCCTAGCCGCAGAGCCATGTCGTGTACCAGGCTTGCCAAGGCGCCGGGGTGATCCGGGCCGCTCTCGACGGCGAAGGGCGGCAGGTTGCCGCTGACGATCTGGTAGGGCGCAAGGGTGTCCGCACGCGCCTGCAGGGCGAGTACCAGGAGCACCAGAGTGAAGAGGGCGCGCAGTCGCAAAACCATCGGGGGCATTAGCGTTCGGAGCGCGCCAAATACCGCTTGCGCCAGAAGAACACTGCCAGCACCACCGCGGTCAGCACCATGCTGGCAAGCGCCCACCAGAAGCCGCTTTGCTGGTGTAACAGCGGGATGAAGTCGAAGTTCATGCCGAAGATGCCGGCAATCAGGTTCAAGGGCAGAAAGATGGCGGTGAGTACGGTGAGCGTGCGCATGATGTCGTTGGTGCGGCTGCCCTGCACGCTGAAGTGCATTTGCACCGCCGTCTCCACGCTTTGCTCCAGCCGGCGCACATGGTGCACCACGCGTTCGATGTGCTCCAGCACATCGCGGCTGCGCACCTGCAGCAATTCGCGCTCGCGGGCTTCACTGGGCGTGGCGGGTTCGGGCCAGGTTTTGATGGCCTCGATCCAGTCTTGCACGCTGGAGCGCTGCTCCTCGCACACGTCATCGAGCTGGTGCAGCGCCATGCGTGCGTCCAGCAGCGAACCCCAGTTGCTGAAGCGGGTGCGTGGGCTCAGCAGCTCGGTTTGCCAATGGTCCAGCTGCTGGGTCAGTTCTTTGCGCAGCGCCAGGTAGCCGTCCACCATGTGGTTGACGATGCGCAGCATCAGATCGGCGGGGCTGGTGGGCAGGCGGGCACCGGCGCTGCGCGACTCGTTGCTGGCGGCCTGCAGCAGCTTGGCGGCGTAAGCGTCGCGCACAGCGCAGTCGGTCGGGTGCACGGTGAGCAGCACGCGGTCGAACACGGCAAAGCCGACCGGGCTGGTGTCGATGCGCCGCAGAATGGGCGGGCCGCCGCGCTTGGGCGCCACATTCAGGGGTTGGCCGGGCTGCTCCAGGTCGGTCGGGCGGCTGCCTGCGGCCAGGCGTCGGAACACCAGCAGGTCGTACTGCGAGGTGTAGTCGTAGTGCGAGGGCAGCTGGTTGTTGATCAGGTCCGAGATGTGCAGGTCTACCAGTTGCACACCACACAGCGCTTGCAGCGTGGCTTGCACCTCCGCTTGCGCCACCTCAAATTCGCGCCGCGCACACGCCACCCAGACATAACTCTCGGGTGGGAGGCCTTGGGCCGCAAGCTCGGCAAGACTCTGGCCCTCGGTCACGCTGTTGGGCTGGATGTGGAAGGTGCGCATGGATGTCCGAAATATGGGTAAAAAGAGCCACTAGCCCCCGTGGGGTATGCGCAAGCAGCTCCTGTTTTGATAGCGTCAGTCGCGCAGGGCTTTGGCCGCGGCTATGGCAAAGTAGGTCAACACACCATCGGCTCCCGCGCGTTTGAAGGCCAGCAAGCTCTCCAGCATCACGGCGTCATGGTCCAGCCAGCCATTTTGCGCTGCGGCCTTGAGCATGGCGTATTCACCGCTCACCTGGTAGGCAAAGGTGGGCACCTTGAATTCGTCCTTGACGCGACGCACCACATCCAGATACGGCATGCCGGGCTTGACCATCACCATGTCCGCACCTTCGGCAATGTCCATGGCCACTTCGCGTAGCGCTTCGTCGCTGTTGCCGGGGTCCATCTGGTAGACCTTTTTGTTGCCCTTGCCCAGGTTGCCGGCCGATCCCACGGCGTCGCGGAAGGGGCCGTAAAAGGCACTGGCGTACTTGGCGCTGTAGGCCATGATGCGGGTGTGCACCAAGTTCTCCGCCTCCAGGGCCGCCCGGATGGCGCCAATGCGGCCGTCCATCATGTCGCTGGGCGCCACGATGTCTACCCCGGCACGGGCCTGGGTCAGCGCCTGTTGCACCAACTGCGCTACGGTGGCTTCATTGAGGATGTAGCCGTTTTCCTCGGGCCGGGTGTCGGGCAGGCCGTCCTGGCCGTGGGTGGTGAAGGGGTCCAGTGCCACATCCGTCATCACGCCCAGATCGGGAAATTCCTTTTTCAGCGCCCGCACCACGCGCGGCACCAATCCGTCGGGGTTCAAGGCTTCGGCGCCATCGTACGTTTTGAGGGACTGGTCCACCACCGGAAACAGCGCCATGACCGGAATGCCCAGCTTCACGCACTCCTCGGCCACGGGCAGCAGCAGGTCCAGGCTCAGGCGTTCGACGCCGGGCATGGAGGCAATCGGCACGCGCTGTTGCTGGCCGTCCACCACAAACACGGGATAGATCAGGTCGTGGGCGGTGAGTGCGTTTTCACGGACCAGGTTGCGGGTGAAACTGTCGCGGCGCAGGCGGCGCGGGCGGCCAAGGGGAAAGGGGGCATAGGACGTCATGGGGAAAATTGTGCCTGATTCCCACAACAACTCCGTGCACTGACTGGAAGGCCCGGTTTGCGCAATACCGTAGTGCTGGGGGAGGATTTACAAAAAAATACTTGTCACACGGCCGCAACATTGTTAAATTCCGCTCCGGATAGCTTGCTATCCCCCGCTTTTCCTCCCTGAGCGGGGCCTTGATGTGTGACAGCAAATAGGCTTACCACCCCAGCCCACGTGCTGGGGTTTTTTTGCCTGTACTTTTGTTGGCGTTTCTGGCGCTAGGGCGGGATGGCTGGGCATTTTGCTTCGTGTCCCCCGCCCTTTGGGCTCCTCCTTTACCTACGCAAAACGCCCAGCCATCCCGCCCCCGGTTTGTAGAGGGCGTCAAGCCGACTCCAACGACTACACTTTCCCCATGCTCTGGGTCAAAGCCTTCCACATCGTCTTCGTTGCCAGCTGGTTTGCTGGCTTGTTCTACCTGCCTCGCATCTTTGTGAACCTGGCCCTGGTGCCACCGGGTTCCGAGGCCGAGCGGGCGCGCCTGCTGCTCATGGCGCGCAAACTCCTGCGCTTCACCACTTTGTTGGCTGTGCCTGCCATCGGCCTGGGCACTTGGCTCTGGCTGGGTTATGGCATTGGGCGCGGCCCCGGCAATGGCTGGATGCACGCCAAACTTTTCATCGTCGTCTTGGTTGTGGGCTACCACCATGGCTGTGGCGTGCTACTGCGCAAACTGGAGGCCGGCACCCTGCAGCGCAGCCACGTCTGGTTTCGCTGGTTCAACGAAATTCCGGTGCTGATGCTCACCGCCGCGGTAGTGCTGGTGGTCGTCAAACCCTTTTAAGCCACGGCATGCACAAATCCGCCGCATGGCCCCTGGCTTGGCTGTACGCCGGTTTGGTGGTGTATGCGAGCTGCTACCCCTTTGTGGATTGGCGCGACCAGGGCATCGCGCCGTGGGAGTTTTTGTTCGCGCCCATGGCGCGCTACTGGACCGGGTTTGATGTCGGCGTGAATGTGGTGGGCTATGTGCCCTTGGGGGCGCTGCTGGCCCTGGGGGCCTTGCGCACCCGGCGCAGCCGCCACCCGGTGGCCGGTGCGGTGTTGGTGGCTACGCTGCTGTCGCTGGTGATGGAGGCTTTGCAAAGCTACCTGCCGGCCCGCATTCCGTCCCGGGAGGATTTTTTGCTCAATGCCCTGGGTGGGGCGGTAGGGGCTTGCGGCGCCTTGCTGCTGGAGCGCTGGGGGGCGATTGACCGTTGGAGCCGGGTGCGGGCGCGCTGGTTTGTGCCCCACTCGCGCGGGGGGCTGGTGCTCTTGGCCCTGTGGCCGGCGGCGCTGCTGTTTCCGGCCCCCGTGCCGCTGGGGCTGGGCCAGGTGCTGGAGCGCGTGGAGCTGGCTCTGGCCGATGGGCTGAGCGACACACCCTACCTGCACTGGCTGCCTGCCCGCGATGCCGAGCTCACCGCCTTGGCGCCCGGCACTGAAATGTTGTGCGTGGCGCTGGGGCTGTTGATCCCTTGTCTGCTGGGTTTTTGCATCGTGCGTCCGTTGGGGCGGCGGCTGGCGCTGGTAGGCGCGCTGCTCCTGCTGGCGGTGGCGGTCACCGGGCTGTCGGCCGCGCTGAGTTGGGGGCCTTTGCATGCCTGGGCCTGGCTCGATTTGCCGGCCCAGTGGGGCTTGTTGGTGGGAGGCTTGCTGGCCTTGGGGCTGGCTTTTATGCCCTGGCGCGGCAGTGCGGCGCTGGCGCTGGTGGCCTTGGGGTTGTACATCAGCGTGTTGAACCAGGCGCCCGAGAGCCCGTACTTTGCGCAAACGCTGCAGCACTGGGAGCAGGGGCGTTTCATCCGTTTCCATGGCTTGGCGCAGTGGCTGGGCTGGCTCTGGCCGTACGGCGCTCTGGTGTATTTGCTGACACAACTGGGGCGGCGCAGCGAGGAAACCTAGAATCCTGCCATGACCGATGCCACCGCACCCCAGAGCTCGTATTACGAGCGACACATCTTCTTTTGTCTGAACGAACGCAGCAATGGCGAGGCCTGCTGTGCCCAATACCAGGCCCAGGCGGCGTTTGACCGCTGCAAGCAGCAGGTCAAGGCCGCAGGGCTGGCCGGCCCCGGCAAGGTGCGGGTCAACAAGGCCGGTTGCCTGGACCGCTGCGCTGCCGGCCCGGTGGCTGTGGTCTACCCCGAGGCCGTTTGGTACAGCTTTGTCGACCTGCAGGACATCGACGAAATTGTCGAATCCCATCTGAAAAATGGCGAGGTGGTCGAGCGGCTGGTGACACCGGCCCACCTGGGGCGTTAGTTTTAAGTCAAATAAGCCTCTAGCCCCCGTAAATGCTGCGCAAGTAGCTATCGTATTGATAGTGATTGATGAATACTTCCACCCAGAAATTTAGCCTCACCGGGCCTGCAGGCGTCTTGGAAGCCTTGCTTGACCTGCCACCAGAGGGCGTGGTGCCGCGGGGTACCGCGGTGATTGCCCACCCGCACCCGCTGTTTGGCGGCACCATGGACAACAAGGTGGTGCAAACCCTGGCGCGGGCTTTTGTGCAGTCGGGCTGGCGCTCGGTGCGCTTCAATTTTCGCGGTGTGGGCGCCAGTGCGGGCGCCTACGACGAAGGCCGTGGCGAGCTGCAAGACCTGCTGGCCGTGGTGGAACACAGTGCGCCGCTTGGCGCGTTGGCGCTTGCCGGGTTCTCGTTTGGGGCCTTTGTCACCAGCCATGCCGTGGCCGCTCTGGCTGCCCGCGAACCCGCTGCCGTGGTGCTGGTCGGTACGGCGGCCAGTCGCTTCACGGTGGCTCCCATTGCCCCTGCGCTGCACGAGCGCACGCTGGTGCTGCACGGCGAGGCCGATGACACCGTACCCCTGGCCGACGCCATGGCCTGGGCGCGTCCACAAACCTTGCCGGTGACCGTGGTTCCCGGGGGCAGCCACTTCTTTCATGGACAATTGCCGCTTCTGCGCAGTCTGGTCGCGCGCCATGTGCGCGCCGTGTGAGTTTCCTCTTCTTATCCTATCCCCCATGAAATCTTTCATTGCGGCCTTGTTGGCCTCTGTGTGCTTGGCCGTTTCTGCCCAGGTCCCCCAGCCCCCTGAAATCGCGGCCCGCGCCTACATGTTGGTGGACGTGACCGCCAACCAGATCCTGGCGTCCAAAGATATGGATATGCCCGTGGAGCCGGCCTCTTTGACCAAGCTGATGACGGCGTATTTGGTGTTTGATGCCTTGCGCAGCAAGAAAATCGACTTCAAACAGGCCTTGCCGGTCAGCGAGCGCGCCTGGAAGATGCCGGGCTCCCGCATGTTCATTGATCCCAAGATGCAGGTGCCGGTGGAGGATTTGATCAAAGGCATGATTGTGCAAAGCGGCAATGACGCCACCATGGCGCTGGCCGAGGGCGTGGGCGGTACCGCAGAGCGGTTTGTCCAGATGATGAACGAGCAGGCCAAAGTGCTGGGTATGAAAAACTCGGGTTTCAAAAACCCCGAAGGCCTGACCGAAGCGGGCCACACCACCACGGCGCGCGACCTGAGCATTCTGGCGACCCGCTTGATGTCGGATTTCCCCGAGTACGTGCATTTCTATGCCGTCAAGAAGTACCGGTACCCCGGCACTCCCGCAGCCAACGACAGCAACCGCAACCTCCTGTTGTTCCGTGATCCGACTGTGGACGGCCTGAAAACCGGCCATACCGACGCTGCTGGCTACTGCTTGGTAGCGACCGCCAAGCGCGATTTCCCCCATTTGGTCTCGGCCGGTGCGCCCGCCGGTTCGGCTGCCGCGTCGGGAAGCCGCCGCCTGTTGTCCATTGTTTTGGGCGCAGACAGCGAAAACGCCCGTGCCAACGAATCGCAAAAACTCTTGAACTGGGGTTACACGGCATTTGAGGCGGTCAAGCTGTTTGATGCCAATCAAGCCGTTGCGACCCCCAAAGTCTGGAAAGGCAGTGCTTCCGAGGTGCGGGTAGGAAAGACGCAGGCGCTGATCGTGGCGGTGCCCGCAGGTGCCGCCAACCGCCTCAAAACCGAGGTCGTGCGGAATGAGCCAGTGGTCGCCCCTGTGGCGGCAGGCCAGCAGCTGGCCACCTTGCGGGTGCTGGCGGGTGAGCAAACGGTGGCGGAAGTGCCTCTGGGGGCGCTGGACCGGGTTGAGCAAGCGGGCATTCTGGGTCGTGCCTGGGATGGCATCCGCCTCTGGATTCGCTGAGTACCGCGCGCCAATATTGCGTGTAAACCCTCAATCTGGTACATTAGAAGGCTTTTCGGAAATTCCGAAGGGATTCACGTTTTCGTAATATTCAAACGTTTAGGGACGTTTTTCAATGCCAACCATTAACCAACTCGTGCGTCAAGGCCGTGAGGTCGAGACCATCAAGTCGAAGAGCCCTGCCATGCAGAACTCTCCGCAGCGTCGCGGTGTGTGCACTCGTGTGTACACCACAACGCCTAAAAAACCTAACTCCGCTCTGCGTAAAGTTGCCAAAGTGCGCTTGACCAACGGTTTTGAGGTTATCTCTTACATCGGCGGTGAAGGCCACAACCTGCAGGAACACAGCGTGGTGCTGGTTCGTGGCGGTCGTGTCAAGGACTTGCCAGGTGTGCGTTACCACATCGTCCGCGGTTCGCTGGACTTGCAAGGTGTGAAAGACCGCAAGCAGTCGCGCTCCAAGTACGGTGCCAAGAAGCCCAAGGCCAAATAAATTGACCTGAGCCCAAGGCCTGAAAGCCCTGGATTCGAAAAATAAAAGGTGTTTGTTTACTGCGTGGCGCAGTGAATGAACGAAGTGACCCGCTGTTTGGGTCGAGTAAGTGAGAGTCTTATTGAATAACTCTCGCGGTGTCCGCAAGGGCGCCAACTGAAGCAAAGAGGTGAAAAAATGCCACGTCGTCGCGAAGTCCCTAAACGTGAAATCCTGCCGGATCCCAAGTTCGGCAACGTCGAGCTGTCCAAATTCATGAACGTGATCATGGAAGGCGGCAAAAAAGCGGTAGCTGAGCGCATCATTTATGGTGCTCTGGAGCTGATCGCCAAGAAGCACCCTGACAAAGACCCGGTGGAAGCCTTCACTGTGGCCATCAACAATGTCAAGCCCATGGTGGAAGTGAAGTCCCGCCGCGTGGGTGGTGCCAACTACCAAGTGCCTGTGGAAGTGCGTCCCGTCCGTCGCCTGGCTCTGTCCATGCGTTGGATCAAGGAAGCGGCCCGCAAGCGTGGCGAGAAGTCCATGGCCCAGCGCCTGGCCAACGAAATGTTGGAAGCCACTGAAGGCCGTGGCGGCGCCATGAAAAAGCGTGACGAAGTGCACCGCATGGCTGAAGCCAACAAGGCCTTCTCCCACTTCCGCTTCTAAAAGCGGATTCCGCGGCTTTCAAGTGGCGGGGTGGCCCTGGCGGCGCAATGGCGCTGTCATCTGGGCCGCCCACACTTTGAGGGCCGCACGCCAGGCTGCACTGTGCAGCTGGCGGTTTACAGAATTTGATCAACCAAGGATCCATCATGGCTCGCACTACCCCCATTGAGCGCTACCGCAATATCGGTATTTCTGCGCACATTGACGCCGGCAAAACCACCACGACCGAGCGTATTCTTTTCTATACCGGCGTGAACCACAAAATCGGCGAAGTGCACGATGGCGCGGCCACGATGGACTGGATGGAGCAAGAGCAAGAGCGTGGTATCACCATTACCTCTGCTGCAACAACCTGCTTCTGGAAGGGTATGGACACGTCCTTCCCCGAGCACCGCATCAACATCATCGACACCCCTGGACACGTGGACTTCACGATTGAAGTGGAGCGTTCCATGCGTGTGCTGGACGGCGCTTGCATGGTCTACTGCGCTGTGGGTGGCGTGCAACCCCAGTCTGAAACCGTGTGGCGTCAGGCGAACAAGTACAAAGTGCCACGTTTGGCTTTTGTGAACAAGATGGACCGTACCGGTGCCAACTTTTTCAAGGTTGTGGACCAGATGAAGCTGCGCCTGAAGGCCAGCCCTGTGCCCATCGTGATCCCCATCGGCGCTGAAGAAAACTTCACCGGTGTGGTGGATCTGCGCAAGATGAAGGCCATCATCTGGGACGAGGCGTCTCAGGGCATGAAGTTCACCTTCGAAGAAATCCCCGCCGACCTGGTCGCGACTGCCAAAGAGTGGCGCGAAAAAATGGTGGAAGCCGCGGCTGAAGCCTCTGAAGAGTTGATGAACAAGTACCTCGAAGAGGGCGAGTTGACCGAAGAGGAGATCACGGCCGGTCTGCGCGCACGCACCATCGCTGGCGAAATCCAGCCCATGCTGTGCGGTACTGCGTTCAAGAACAAGGGCGTGCAGCGCATGCTGGACGCCGTCATCGAATTGATGCCTTCTCCTCTGGACGTGAAGGCCATCAAGGGCTTCGACGAAGAAGAAAAGGAAATCACCCGCAAGGCTGACGACAACGAGAAGTTTGCCGCCTTGGCGTTCAAGTTGATGACCGACCCGTTTGTGGGTCAGTTGACCTTCGTGCGTGTGTACTCCGGCGTTCTGAAGAAGGGCGACACCGTTTACAACGCGGTGCGCGGCAAGAAGGAGCGTATCGGTCGTATCGTGCAAATGCACGCCAACAACCGGGAAGAAGTGGACGAAATCCGCGCTGGCGACATTGCCGCATGTGTGGGTCTGAAAGACGTGACCACCGGTGAAACCCTGTGTGATCCCGCTGCCGTGATCACACTGGAGCGTATGGTGTTCCCGGATTCCGTGATTCGCCAAGCTGTTGAGCCCAAGACCAAGGCTGACCAGGAAAAGATGGGCATTGCCCTGAACCGTCTGGCCGCAGAAGATCCATCGTTCCGCGTGCAAACCGACGAAGAATCTGGCCAAACCATCATTGGTGGCCAGGGCGAGTTGCACTTGGAAATTATTGTCGACCGCATGAAGCGCGAGTTTGGTGTGGAAGCCAACGTGGGCAAACCCCAAGTGGCTTACCGTGAAACCATCCGCAAGCAAGTCACTGACGTCGAAGGCAAGTTCGTGCGCCAGTCCGGTGGTAAGGGTCAGTACGGCCACGTGGTGCTGACCGTGGAGCCTAACGAAGCTGGTAAGGGCTTTGAGTTCGTTGACGCTATCAAGGGTGGTGTGGTTCCTCGCGAATACATCCCTGCTGTGGAAAAGGGCGTGATCGAAGCCCTGAACCAAGGCGTGTTGGCTGGCTACCCTGTGGTGGACGTCAAAGTGACGCTGACTTTCGGTTCGTACCACGATGTGGACTCGAACGAAAACGCGTTCAAGATGGCTGCCATCTTCGGTTTCAAGGAAGGTTGCCGCAAGGCCAACCCCGTGATTCTGGAGCCCATGATGGCTGTGGAAGTGGAAACACCTGAAGACTACGCCGGTAACGTGATGGGCGATCTGTCCTCCCGCCGCGGCATGGTGCAAGGTATGGACGACATGGTGGGTGGCGGCAAGGCCATCAAGGCCGAAGTGCCGCTGTCCGAAATGTTTGGTTACTCCACCACCCTGCGCTCCATGTCGCAAGGCCGCGCTACGTACACGATGGAGTTCAAGCACTACGCGGAAGCCCCACGTAACGTGTCTGAAGCCATCATGGCTGCACGCGCCAAGTAATTTTTGTTGTCTGCGACGGTGTGCCGCCCTGTTCCCGTGCGGGGCGAATCAGCAACACCGTGCAGACGTAAAACCAACACACGGGATTAGCTCTTTTGGAGATTTGAAAAATGGGTAAAGAAAAATTCACACGTACCAAGCCGCACGTCAACGTAGGCACGATTGGCCACGTGGACCACGGCAAGACCACGCTGAC
>NZ_JBYTDI010000007.1:0-92156 GCF_058791215.1 Rhodoferax sp. EU05-FHT12H12
AAGAAGGCCTGCGTTTCGCGATCCGCGAAGGCGGCCGTACCGTGGGCGCTGGCGTGGTTGCAAAAATCATCGCGTAATTCGCAAAACTTAAGGAATTACGATGGCCGCCAAGCAAAAAATCCGCATTCGCCTGAAGGCGTTTGACTACAAGCTGATTGACCAATCGGCTGCTGAAATCGTCGATACCGCCAAGCGCACTGGCGCGATTGTCAAAGGCCCCGTGCCTTTGCCAACCCGCATGAAGCGTTTTGACATTCTGCGTTCACCTCACGTGAACAAGGCCAGTCGCGATCAGTTTGAAATTCGTACGCACCAGCGTCTGATGGATATCGTGGATCCCACAGACAAAACCGTAGACGCGCTGATGAAGCTCGACCTGCCTGCTGGCGTGGACGTTGAAATCAAGCTGCAGTAAGAAGAAATAGCGGCCCTGGGTGCAAACCTGGGGCCTCTGACTAGCGGGAAAAGTAGGTACTTGTGTCAAATGCAGGTACAGGCTATACTCGCTGGCTCTGCTTGACGTGCTTTGGTGCGCGGGCAGGGTTTTATTAACAGTCTCTCACGCAAAAACGCTGTAGCCAATTGAAGTTGCAGCGGTGGGAGTTACGGAGAAAACAATGAGTCTTAGCAATCACTTAGGGTTGCTGGGTCGCAAGGTTGGCATGATGCGCCTATTCACCGACGACGGGGATGCAGTTCCTGTTACGGTGGTGGACGTGTCGAACAACCGCGTGACACAGGTCAAAACCCAGGAGAACGATGGCTACGTTGCCTTGCAGGTAACGTTCGGTGCACGCAAAGCTTCGCGCGTCACCAAGCCAATCGCTGGCCACCTCGCCAAAGCTGGCGTGGAAGCTGGTGAGATCATCCAGGAATTCCGCGTTACCGCAGATGCTGCAGCCAAGTACGTCGCTGGCGCCACTGTGCCAGTGGCTGATGTGTTTGTTGTCGGTCAGAAAGTGGATGTGCAAGGTACCTCCATTGGTAAAGGCTACGCCGGTACCATCAAGCGCCACAACATGAGCTCGCAACGCGCGTCGCACGGTAACAGCCGTTCGCACAACGTTCCCGGCTCCATCGGTATGGCACAAGATCCAGGTCGCGTGTTCCCCGGTAAGCGCATGACGGGTCACTTGGGTGACGTCACCAAAACAACACAAAACCTCGACGTGATTCGTATCGACGAAGCACGCCAGTTGTTGCTCATCAAGGGCGCGATTCCCGGTGCAGCCGGTGGTTTTGTGACTGTCCGTCCCGCCATCAAGGCAAAAACAGCGAAAGGAGCGAACTGATGCAGCTCGAACTCCTGAATGACCAAGGTCAGGCCACCGCCAAATACGATGCGCCCGAAACCGTGTTCGGTCGCGAATACAACGAAGACTTGGTGCACCAGGTGGTTGTGGCCTTCCAGGCTAACGCCCGCCAAGGTACCCGTGCGCAAAAAGACCGTGAACAGGTCAAGCACTCTACCAAGAAGCCGTTCAAGCAAAAGGGAACTGGTCGCGCTCGCGCCGGTATGACGTCCTCGCCTCTGTGGCGCGGCGGCGGTCGTATTTTCCCGAACATGCCCGACGAAAATTTCGGTCAAAAGATCAACAAGAAGATGTACCGCGCTGGTATGGCTTCCATCCTGTCCCAGTTGGCCCGCGAAGGTCGCCTGGCAGTGGTGGACTCCATCAAGGTTGACTCTCCCAAGACCAAGCCTTTGGCAGCCAAATTCAAGGCCATGAACCTTGAGTCCGTGTTGGTGATCGCCGACGAAGTGGATGAAAACCTGTACTTGGCCTCGCGCAACTTGGTGAACATCCTGGTTGTTGAGCCCCGTTATGCAGATCCTCTGTCGTTGGTGCACTACCGCAAGGTGCTGGTGACCAAGGCCGCCATGGACAAACTCAAGGAGATGTTCGCATGAGCGCCCGTATGAACAACACGTCCAAGGTCAAGTACGACGAAGGTCGCTTGATGCAGGTTCTGGTTGCTCCCATCGTGTCTGAAAAGGCAACCATGGTGGCTGAAAAATCCAACGCTGTGACGTTCAAGGTATTGCAGGACGCTACCAAACCCGAAATCAAGGCCGCTGTGGAATTGATGTTCAAGGTTGAGGTGCAAGGTGTTTCTGTGGTGAACACAAAAGGCAAGACCAAGCGCTTTGGCAAATCTGTGGGCCGCCGCGACAACGTTCGCAAGGCTTATGTGATGCTCAAGCCCGGTCAAGAGCTGAACCTTGGTGGGGAGGCCGCTTAATCATGGCAGTCATTAAAATGAAACCTACTTCTCCAGGCCGTCGTGGCGTGGTGAAGATTTCGCGTGATCACCTGTACAAGGGTGCCCCTCACGCTGCGTTGCTGGAGCCACAATTCCAGCAAGCCGGTCGTAACAACAACGGCCACATCACCACTCGCCACAAGGGCGGTGGTCACAAGCACCATTACCGCGTTGTGGACTTCGTTCGCAACAAGGATGGCATTCCCGCCAAGGTTGAGCGTATTGAGTACGACCCGAACCGTTCTGCGCACATCGCTTTGGTGTGTTATGCCGACGGTGAGCGCAAGTACATCATTGCGCCCCGTGGTCTGGAAGTCGGCGCAACCATCCAAAATGGTTCCGAAGCTCCCATCCGTGTGGGTAACACCCTGCCTATCCGCAACATCCCCGTGGGTTCCATCATCCACTGTGTTGAATTGCAAGTGGGCAAGGGCGCGCAGATCATCCGTTCTGCTGGTACCTCTGCTACGCTGCTGGCCCGCGAAGGCACCTACGCCCAAGTGCGTGTGCGTTCCGGCGAAGTTCGCAAAATCCACATTGACTGCCGCGCCACAATTGGCCAGGTCGCCAACGAAGAGCACAGCCTGCGCCAATTGGGCAAGGCCGGTGTGAAGCGCTGGATGGGTATTCGTCCCACCGTTCGCGGTGTGGTGATGAACCCGGTTGACCACCCGCACGGTGGTGGCGAAGGCAAGACCGGTGAAGGCCGTCATGCAGTCGATCCTTGGGGTAATCTGACCAAGGGTTACCGTACCCGTAACAACAAGCGCACGCAGGTCATGATCGTGTCGCGTCGCAAGAAGTAAGGGGTAGGTAAATGACTCGTTCACTGAAAAAAGGTCCATTTGTGGACCATCACCTGGTAGCCAAGACCGAAAAGGCCGTTGCTACCAAGGACAAAAAGCCGATCAAGACTTGGTCGCGTCGCTCCATGATCTTGCCCGATTTCATCGGCTTGACCATTGCTGTGCACAACGGCAAGCAGCACGTGCCCGTCTATATCACTGACCAAATGGTTGGCCACAAGTTGGGTGAGTTCGCTCTGACCCGTACTTTCAAGGGTCACCCTGCGGACAAAAAAGTCCAGAAGAAATAAGGAGGTGACCATGGAAACTCGTGCAACCCTTCGTGGCGTCCGTTTGTCGGTAGACAAAGGCCGTCTGGTCGCGGACCTGATCCGTGGCAAAAAAGTTGACCAAGCTCTGAACATCTTGCAATTCACGCAGAAAAAAGCTGCCGTGATCATCAAGAAGGTTTTGGAGTCCGCCATTGCCAACGCTGAGCACAATGACGGCGCCGATATTGACGAACTGAAGGTGAAAACCATTTACGTCGAGCAAGGTGCTTCTCTGCGTCGCTTCACGGCACGTGCCAAAGGCCGTGGCAATCAAATCCGCAAGCCCACGTGCCATGTGTACGTGACGGTTGGTAACTGAAAGAGGCCAGGAAGATATGGGACAAAAAATCCACCCAACCGGCTTTCGCTTGGCGATCAGCCGTAATTGGTCTTCTCGTTGGTACGCTAGCAACCGCGATTTCGCGGGCATGCTGGCCGAAGACATCAAGGTGCGTGAGTACCTGAAGGCCAAGTTGAAGAACGCTTCGGTGTCGCGCATCCTGATCGAGCGTCCCGCCAAAAATGCACGCATCACCATTTTCTCGGCACGTCCGGGCGTGGTGATCGGCAAGAAGGGCGAAGACATCGAAAACCTCAAGCGTGACCTGGGCAAGCAATTGGGCGTGCCAGTGGCAGTGAACATCGAAGAAGTGCGCAAGCCCGAAATCGATGCGAAATTGATCGCTGACAGCATCACCCAGCAGCTCGAAAAACGCATCATGTTCCGCCGTGCCATGAAGCGCGCCATGCAAAACGCCATGCGTTTGGGCGCCTTGGGCATCAAGATCATGTCGTCCGGTCGTCTGAACGGCATCGAAATTGCCCGTACCGAGTGGTACCGTGAAGGTCGTGTGCCCTTGCACACCCTGCGCGCTGACATTGACTACGGAACTTCCGAAGCCAAGACCACGTACGGCATCATCGGTGTGAAGGTCTGGGTTTACAAGGGTGACACCTTGGGCCGTAACGATCTGCCTGCTGCTGTGGAGCCTCGCGCTGAAGAAGAGCGTCGCCCCCGTGGACCCCGCCGCGATGACCGCGGTGGTGCCCGTCCTGGTGCTGATCGCGCCGCTCCCCGTGGCGCTCGTCGTCCCGTGGGTGGCAATGCAGCCCCTGCCGACGGCAGCGACAAGCCCGCAGAAGCACTGGGTGCCGATGCAAACAAACCAGCCGTTAAGCGCGTTCGCAAAGTCGCCGCGCCAGCTGCAGCAGCTGACGGTAAAGGAGAATAATCATGTTGCAACCCGCTCGCCGGAAATACCGCAAAGAGCAAAAGGGCCGTAACACCGGCATCGCAACCCGCGGAAGCTCGGTTGCGTTCGGTGACTTCGGTCTGAAATGTACTGACCGCGGCCGTCTGACGGCTCGCCAGATTGAAGCTGCACGTCGTGCAATTTCCCGTCACGTGAAGCGTGGCGGCCGTATCTGGATTCGCGTGTTCCCTGACAAGCCAATTTCCCAAAAGCCTGCTGAAGTGCGTATGGGTAACGGTAAAGGTAACCCCGAGTACTACGTGGCTGAAATCCAGCCCGGCAAGATCGTGTTTGAAATCGTCGGTGTGCCTGAAGAGCTGGCACGCGAGGCATTCCGTTTGGCTGCGGCCAAACTGCCTTTGCGTACCACTTTTGTGGCCCGCATGATTGGTCAGTAATTCAGGAGAACTCGAAATGACGAAAGCTGCTGAACTGCGCACCAAAGACGTTGCCGGACTGACTACGGAAGTCAAAGCGCTGCAAAAAGCCCACTTTGGCCTGCGTATGCAAAAAGCCACGCAACAACTCAACAACACAGCCACGATTCGCACTGCGCGTCGTGACATTGCTCGCGCCAAGACCATTCTTGTCGAGAAGCAAATGGCTGACAAATCCGCCAAATAAGGAGCGATAAATGACGGAAGCTAAAAAATCCCTCAAGCGCACCTTGATTGGCAAGGTGGTCAGCGACAAGCGCGCCAAGACAGTCACTGTGCTGATCGAACGTCGCGTGAAGCACGAGCTCTACGGAAAAATCGTGGCAAAAACCAGCAAGTACCACGCCCATGACGAAAAGGGTGAGTACAAGTTGGGTGATGTCATCGAAATCACCGAAAGCAAGCCTATCTCCAAAACCAAGAACTGGGTTGCGACCCGCTTGGTGGAAAAGGCTGCTGCAGTCTAAGCCTATCGGCTTTGTCCGCTGCAAGTGACTTCAAAACGGCCCACAATGTGGGCCGTTTTCATTGGTGCGTGCACATTGTGTTGTGCCGCACTTTCCAACCCTAGGAGCACACATGATTCAAGTCGGCGACACCCTTCCCTCGACCACCCTGATGGAGTATTCGGATGTGGAGGGCGAAGGCTGCAGCATCGGCCCGAACCCGGTGGATGTGGCCAAAGCTACCGCGGGCAAGACGATTGCCTTGTTCGCATTGCCCGGTGCTTTCACGCCCACATGCTCTGCCAAGCACGTGCCTGGTTATATCGAGCAGGCCGCCGCTTTTCAGGCCGCCGGTGTGGATGAAATCTGGTGCGTCAGCGTGAACGACGCGTTTGTGATGGGGGCGTGGGCACGCGACCAAAAGACAGCTGGCAAGGTGCGCATGCTGGCCGACGGCAGTGCTGCATTTGCCCAGGCTACGGGGCTGACGCTGGACTTGAGCAGCAAAGGAATGGGGCTGCGCAGCAACCGCTACTCCATGCTGGTGAAGGACGGCAAGGTGGTGGCCTTGAACGTAGAAGGTCCCGGCAAGTTTGAAGTGAGTGATGCCAACACCTTGTTGGCCCAGGCCAAGATCTAAATAAGATCTTGGGCGCCTGCCTCAAAGTTCTGCTTTGAGGTAGTGCGCACCGGCGATGGGGTTGTAGTAATACGGGGGAACCTCTTCAAACCCCAGTTCTTCGTAGAGTGCCCGGGCGGCTTCCATGTCGTCCAGGGTATCCAACAGCACGCAGTCATACCCGCTTTGGCGGCCGGCATCCAGAATGCCCTCTGCCAACATGCGGCCCAAACCCAGTCCGCGGTGCGTCGGGCGCACGTAAAGACGTTTCATTTCAGCGGCGTTGGGGTAGTCGGCAGCGTCCAGCGGCCGCAGGGCACAACAGCCTGCAAATACGCCATCTACACAGGCAAGCAGCAAAGCACCACGTGGGGCTGCGTACTCGCCAGGTAGTTCACGCAATTCCTGCGCGAAGTTCTGAAAACACAAATCTACGCCCAGTTGTTCGGCGTACTCTTGAAACAGCATTCTGGCGGCCTCCAGCGCGTCGGATGTCGCTGGGGTGTGCAGCGAGATCTGCACAGTGGGGGGGATGGTCGATTCCATTCAGGCCGCCCAAGCCAGCATGCCGGCGACTGCTGCCGCGCACAACACCAAAACCAACAGCGCCAGTCCGCGGGTGACTCCATCGTCACGTGCATTGGGCACGCCTGTCGGGGTTTGCTTGTCTCCCAGCACCATGGGGGCCACCAGGTTCTGCCCCTTCTTGACGCGGTAGAACACGATGGCCACAATATGCAGAACCAGCAGTACCAACAACACGATCTTGCCAACTTCCGTGTGGTAATCGCTGGCACGGCTGACCCACTCGCCATTCGCAAACTTGGACAAGGGGCCCGCGGTGGCAATTTCATCGTCACTGAACAGTCCACTGGCTACCTGCAACAGGGCGACGCCCAGCAGCCCCAAGACCGACAGAAAACCCAACGGGTTGTGCCCCACACCGTGTTCGGGAGCGCCTTGTCCTCTCAGGTACCGCACGATCGTGCGGGGGCTGTAGAAGAAATTGGCAAAGCGGGACCAGTGGCCCCCGACGAAGCCCCAGACCAGCCGGAACAGCAGCAGGGTCATCACGCAGTAGCCCAGGCGGAAGTGCCAGTCCATCCAGCTACCGCTCACCTGCCCCGTCACTACCAAGCCGATCACGGCGGCGGCCAGCAGCCAATGGAACAGGCGGGTGGGCAAATCCCACACACGGGTTGTTTGCATTGTCACTCCTTCATTGCCTTCATCAGGCAGGGTGCCCGCATAGGGCCGAACGCGCAATGTATCACTGCCATAGCGGCAAATGGCTGTATGGTGTTTACCCTCGCATGGCGATTCGGGCAGAACTATTGTTGTGGGCCTGCGGTCTACCTACAGTCAGTACCCTCAACCACCGAAGGATGTTCGATGAAAAAGCTAGCTACCCTGATTCTGGCCAGCGCGGCTGCCACTTTGTCCGTGCCTGCCATGGCGCAGTTTGCCAAAGCGGAAGATGCCATCAAGTACCGCCAAAACGCCTTGTTTGTCATGCAGCAAAATTTTGCACGGGTTGCCGCCATGGCGGCTGGCCGGGCGCCATTGGATGCCAAAGTGGCAGCAGAAAGTGCGGAAGTGGCTGCATTTGTTAGCAAGTTGCCCTGGGCCGCCTTTGGGGAGGGTACGGACAAGGGCGTTGCCACCAAGGCGAAGGCCGAAATCTGGAGTGACAAGGCCAAGTTCAATGACTATGCCGAGAAAATGCAGGCTGAAATGAACAAGCTGAACGCGGCTGCCAAGACCGGCAACCTAGACAGCATCAAGGCTGCGGTGAATGCCACCAGCGGCAGCTGCAAAACCTGCCACGACGCCTTCCGTTCGTAAAAGACGCCAAATCCCTGCTCAGGACTCTTTGAGCAGGGATTCGATCAACTGGTGTAGTTCGGGCATATTGGGGGCGCCCACATACCGCTTCACAATCTCTCCGCGCTTGTTCACCAGGTAGCTGGTAGGGGTGATGCCCACTTCACCCCAGGCCTTGGCCACGGCGCCGGTGTTGTCAATGGCCACATCAAACGGCAGCTTGCGTGTCTGAACAAAATTCACGACATAACTGGGGGGGTCGTACGCCATGGCCACGGCGACCGTGCCGTAGCCCTGGGATTTGTATTTTTCGAAGGTGGATACCAGTTCGGGCATCTCGGCCACGCAGGTGACGCAGCTGGTAGCCCAGAAATTTACCAAGGTGACTTGGCCCTGCAAGGCGGTCGAGGATTTCTGGGAGCCATCCAGCAGCACAAAGGTCGATGCCGGGGCGGCCTTGCTGGAGGTGAGCCAGAGGCTCCCCGCGACCAAGGCCACAGCGGCTACGATGCTGGCAGCGACAATTTGTTTTTTCATGAATAGGTACTTCCCATGGACCGTCGACAGTTTAATTCCTTCTCCCTGACCACCGCAGCCTTGTGGACTGCCGCAAGCCTGCACCCCGCCTACGCGCTGACCCTGGACGATTTGACCAAGGCCGACGCGACCAAAGGCCTGAAAACGGCGCTCGAAAAAGGGGCGCTGGCGGCTGTGGGCATTCTGGGCGTGCAGGATGGATTCCTGGGCAACGAAAAAGTTCGCATTCCTTTGCCAGGCTACCTTGAAGATGCAGCCAAGCTCCTGCGTACCTTTGGCCAGGGCGCCCGGGTGGATGAACTGGTCACCTCCATGAACCGGGGCGCTGAAGCGGCCGTTCCCATGGCCAAGGACTTGTTGCTTAAAGCGGTGCAGGGCATGTCGGTCAACGACGCGAAGGGGATCTTGGGAGGCGGAGACACTGCGGTGACCCAGTTTTTTGCCGACAAAACCCGCAGCCCGCTGGGCGTGAAGTTCTTGCCCATTGTGACCAAGGCGACGGAAAAGGTGGGCTTGGCCGACAAGTACAACCAGCTGGCGGGCAAGGCGTCCGAAATCGGGTTGATGAAAAAAGAGGATGCAAATATCCAGCAGTACGTGACGGGCAAGGCCCTGGACGGCCTGTTCTTCATGATCTCGGAAGAAGAAAAGAAAATTCGCCAGAACCCCGTGGCGTATGGCAGCTCCATCCTGACCAAAGTTTTTGGCGCGCTGAAGTGAGTGCCCTGGCTCCTGTGCTCCGCTGGCTGCTGCCCGCGGCCTTGGTCTTGGGGGCCTGCAGCCCAGCACTCAATTGGCGCCAGGCCCCACTGGGCGCGCTGAGTTTCTCCCTGCCTTGCAAACCAGACAAAGCCCAGCGCGCGGTGCCCTTGGCGGGGCGGAATGTAACGCTGGAGATGCAGGGGTGCGAGGCCCGAGGCGCCTTGTTCGCCATCAGCCGTGCCCAGGTGGGTGATGCCACCGCCATCCCTGCGGTGGTCCAAGCCTGGCGCGCGTCGGCACTGGCGGCCTTGCGCACGGACGAGGGCGTGGCCACGGTACTAGCAGCACCCCGCTACGGCAGGGTGCCCGGCCTGGCCAGCGCAGTATGGCTGCGCGTCGCAGGCCAGCGCCCCCAAGGCGGCGTGGTGCAAGCCCAATTGGCGTGGCTGGTGCTGGGCGGCGACGTTTACCACCTGGCGGTCTATGCCGACCCCCTGGGGCCCGACATGACCGAGCCCTTCTTTACCGACATCACCCTGCCATGAGCACACTGAACAGCCGCAAAGCGGTGCTGGTCTTCAGCGCATTCGCGCTGGCCTATTTCTTGTCGGCGTTGATCCGCGCCATCACGGCCACACTGGCGCCCACGCTGGTGCAGGAGTTCAACCTGCAGTCGCGCGATCTGGGCTTGCTGGCTGGGGGCTACTTTTTGGGCTTTGCTGCCACGCAGCTGCCGCTGGGGCGCTGGCTGGACCGCTTGGGGCCCAAGCGGGTGGAGATCGGCTTTTTGTCGGTGGCGGTGCTGGGCTGTCTGGCATTCGCCCTAGCGCAGAGCTTTTGGGGCCTGCTGGCGGCGCGCGTGCTGTGTGGTGCTGGGGTGAGCGCCTGCCTGATGGCCCCGCTGACGGGCTACCGCCGCTGGTATGCGCCCGAGCAGCAAATGCGCGCCAACTCCTGGATGTTGATGGTGGGGGCCTTGGGCATGGTGGCCTCCACGCTGCCGGTGCAGTGGCTCATGCCACTGATGGGCTGGCGCGGCATCTTCGTGCTGCTGGGCGTGTTGGTGGTGGTGTCCATGTTGGCCATCGCCTGGCAGTCGCCCCCTTGGCAGACCCCGACAACTGCCGTGGCTGCCCAGGAGGGCGTATTGGCCAGCTACCGCGAGGTCTGGCGCCACCCCTATTTCCGCAAGCTGGCGCCGCTGGGGTTCTTCAACTACGGCGGCATGGTGGCCATGCAGACCCTGTGGGCCGGGCCGTGGTTGGTCAAGGTGGCTGGCTACAGCGCCCTGCAGGCCGCCACCGGCCTGTTCTGGCTCAATGTGTCCATGCTGGTGGCGTACTGGCTGTGGGGATGGGCCAACCCCTGGCTGGCGCGCCAAGGGCACAGCGCTGACAAACTGATCACCTGGGGCATGCCACTGAACTTTGTTTTGTTCACTATTCTTTTGATAGCTGGTGGCGCAATATCTACCTGGGCTGCAGTGCTTTTTTCATTGATTTGTGTGAGTTGCACCGTGGCCGCGTTGGCGCAGCCTGCGGTCGGCATGGCGTTTCCCGCGGCGCTGGCGGGGCGGGCGCTGTCGGCGTACAACCTGGTGATCTTCAGCGGGGTGTTTGCCGTGCAATGGGGCATCGGCCTCTTGCTGGATGGCTTCAAGGCCTTCGGCTTCGCCGAAGTGGCCGCCTACCAGGCGGCCTTTGGCGTGTACGGACTGGCGTGCGTGGGGGCCTATGTGTATTTCTTGCGGGCAAAGGCGCCATAATCAAAGTCCACTCCGCAGCACACTCCATGAACACCGGCATTCTGATCGTCGCCCATGCACCGCTGGCCAGTGCGCTGCGCACGGCCGCCTTGCATGTGTACCCCGAGGCGGCGGCCGGCGTGCTGGCCCTGGATGTGGCAGCGCAAGACAGTCCCGAACTCAGTCGGGCCGCGGCCCAGGCGCTGCTGGCCCAATTGGGCACGCCGCAGGCGCTGGTGTTGACCGATGTGTTCGGTGCCACGCCCTGCAATGTGGCGCAAAAAGTGGTGGATGGCCTCAACAGCAAACTGGTGGCGGGCGTGAACCTGCCCATGCTGCTGCGCACGGTGAACTACCGCCATGAAGCGCTGGACGTCTTGGTCACGCGGGCGCTGGCGGGTGGCGCCCAGTGCATCATGCAAGTGGCCGTGACCGCTCCCCAAAACCAACATCGCAAACCCCATGATCAGCACCAACACGACCATAGTCAATAAACTGGGCCTGCACGCCCGCGCCTCCGCCAAGCTCACCAAGCTGGCGGGCAGCTTTCCGTGCGAAGTGTGGATGGCCCGTGGCGACCGCCGCGTGAACGCGAAAAGCATCATGGGCGTCATGATGCTGGCCGCGGGCATTGGCACCGAAGTCACGCTGGAAACCAGCGGAGAACGCGAGCAAGACGCGATGGATGCGCTACTCGCGTTGATTGCGGACAAATTCGGCGAAGGCGAGTAAGTTGTTGGCCCCCACGCTCCACCGCTGCGCGGGCCGCTGTCCCTCATGGGGGCCAATTTCCCTTGGGGCAGCCCGGCGGGAAATGGCCGCGTTTTGCAAAGGATCTGATGTGTTGCAGGCGGTCCAGGCATGACTTTTTCCATCCACGGTCTGGCCGTTTCGCGCGGCATTGCCATTGGGCGTGCGGTGCTGGTGGCATCCAGCCGGGTGGATGTGGCGCATTACTTTATCAAGCCCGACCAGGTGCAGGCCGAGATTGAACGTGTGCGCGCCGGGCGCACCGCGGTGGTGGACGAGATTCACCGCCTGCAGGAGAGCATCACCCGCATGGGGCCCAGGGAGGCACCACAGGAGCTGTCAGCCCTGCTGGACGTGCACCTGATGCTGCTGCAGGACGAGGAACTGGTGGCTGGCGTCAAGCACTGGATCACCGACCGGCTCTACAACGCCGAGTGGGCGCTGACCACGCAGTTGGAAATCATTGCCCGCCATTTCGACGAAATGGAAGACGCCTACTTGCGCGAGCGCAAGGCCGACATGGAGCAGATCTGCGAACGCGTGCTGCGTGCCATGAAGGGAACGCAGTCTCCCATCGTGCAGCCGGTGCAGCGCGGGACCCGCAAGCCCTCGCAACAGGACCTGCTGCTGGACGACACGGTGGACGTGCCGCTGGTGCTGATCGCGCACGACCTGTCGCCGGCCGACATGCTGCAGTTCAAGCAAAGCGTGTTTGCCGGCTTCATCACCGACGTGGGTGGCAAGACTTCGCACACCGCCATCGTTGCGCGCAGCATGGACATTCCGGCGGTGGTGGGCGCACGCACGTGCAGCCAGCTGGTGCGCCAGGACGACTGGGTCATCATCGACGGCGATGTCGGCGTCGTCATCATCGACCCCTCGCCCATCATCCTGGCCGAGTACGGCTTCAAGCAGCGCCAGGGGGAGCTGGAGCGTGGTCGCCTGCAGCGCCTGCTGCACACGCCCGCCGTCACCATGGACGAGCAAAAGGTGCAGCTGCTGGCCAACATCGAAATGCCCGAGGATGCCCAGGTGGCGCTGAAAGCTGGCGCACTGGGCGTGGGCCTGTTCCGCAGCGAGTTTTTGTTCATGGGCCGCCAGGGCCGCCTGCCGGACGAGGAGGAGCAGTACCAGGCCTACAAAAAAGCCGTGGAGGGCATGCAGGGCCTGCCAGTCACCATCCGCACCGTGGATGTGGGGGCCGACAAGCCGCTGGACGCCTCCGTGCGCGACGATGCCCATTTGAACCCTGCGCTGGGTCTGCGCGCCATTCGCTGGAGCCTGGCCGATCCGGGCATGTTCCTGACCCAGCTGCGCGCCATTCTGCGTGCCGCTGCGCATGGCAAGGTGCGCATGTTGATTCCCATGCTGGCCCACGCCAGCGAAATCAAGCAGACCATCGCCCATATCGAGAAGGCGCGTGCCCAGCTGGACCGGCGGGGTGTCGCCTACGGGCCCATCCAGCTCGGCGCGATGATCGAGATTCCGGCCGCCGCCTTGAGCTTGCGCCTGTTTCTCAAGTACTTCGACTTCCTCTCCATCGGCACCAACGACCTGATCCAGTACACGCTGGCGATCGACCGGGCTGACGAGTCCGTGGCGCATCTGTACGACCCTTTGCACCCGGCGGTGCTGCGTCTGGTGGCCAACACCATTGCCGAGGGCCGGGCCCAGGGCAAGGACGTGAGTGTCTGCGGCGAGATGGCCGGAGATGTGAGCATGACGCGCCTGTTGCTGGGCCTGGGCCTGCGCAGCTTCTCCATGCACCCGGCGCAGATTCTGGCGGTCAAGCAGGAGATCTTGCGCGCCGACGCGGGCAAGCTGGAGGCCTGGGCGCACAGCGTGTGCGACGCGGAGGAGCCCGGTGAAGAGCTCAACAGCCGCCCTATGCCGCTATAAAAACAGGAGCTATTGGCGCAATAACTGCAGGGGCTAGAGGTTGTTTTGACTTGTAAATGGGGCGGCTTTTACTTCCCCGCCCGCGCCCCCAGCACGGCCGCACCAATGATCAAGGCCGCGGCCAGCACCACCGAGGCGCTGGGCCACTCCCCGCGCAGCCACAGCAGCGCCAGCGTGGACAGCAGGGGGGTAAGAAAAGACAACACACCAATCTGTCGCGCATCGCCCCGTTTGAGCGCTGCATCCCACAGGTAAAACGCGCCGCCCAGCGGGCCCAGGCCCATGGCGGCCAGCAGGGCCCAGTCGCGGGGACTCAGGTCCACGGGACTTTCCAGCAGCGCATGGCACAGCAAGGACAGCAGGCCAGAGACCACACCGAACAGACCAATGGCCGCGCTCGGGAAGGCTGGCACGCGCTGGGTGAGCAGCGAATAGCTGGCCCAGATAAATGCCGAGCCCAGTGCCGGGAGGTAGCCCCATGCAAAGCCACCCTGCAAGTCACGCCCGCCCACAATGGCGAGTGCCGCACCCGCGAAGCCCAGCAGCGCGGCCACCACGTGCAGGCGGTGCAGCCGCACGCCCGGCAAGAACAACGGCGCCATGAGCACAATGCCCAGTGGCCACAGGTAGTTCACCAGATTCGCCTGCACGGGGGGCGCATGGCGCAGTGCAATGAAGAGCAAAAAGTGAAAACCAAAGAGCCCGTACACACCCAGCGCCAGCGTGGAGGAGGGCACCCGCCACTGCTGTACCCGGCCTTTGGAAAGCACCAGCCCGATGAGGCTGCCAAAGAGCAAGGCACAACCGGTCAGCAGGAACGGTGGCACATGGCCCAACGAGACCCCAAGCGGAGCAAGTGAGCCCCAGAGGGCAATGGCAGCGAGGGCGAGAAGAGAGGCTTGCATGGCAGTGAGCTTAGCCGCAGGCGCTACGGTCAAACCACGGTCTGCGATCGCAGAACCACGGTATTGGAGGCCATCAGTGCCGCGTGTGATGGCGCAGCGCGGCAGTCAATGCGGAAGCCGATTGGTAACCACAGCGCCCGGCGATGTCTGCCATGGCCAGGCCCTGGGCGCGCAGCTGGCGGGCGCGCTGTAGCCGCAGGTCGCGCAGCCACTGCATGGGGCGCATGCCGGTTTCCTGTTGGCAGCGCACGGCAAATTGTGTGGGACTTAAAAACACCTGCTGCGCCAGGTCGGCGACGGTCAGCGGCGTGTGCAGCTGGCGTTCGCACCACTGGGTCAGGCTTGTCCAGTCAATGCGGCGCTGGCTGCGGTTGGGCCGTGTCTGCGACGAGCGCCAGCAGTCCAGCAACAGCAGCGGGCCGTAGTGCTGGGCCAGGCTGTCCTGCCGCGTGAGGGCCAGTTGCAGGTAGTGCGCCAGGGCCTGCGCTGCGGCGGGCAGTGCAGGCGCACCCGCGATGTGGGCCCAGCCACTGTGGGCGGTGTCCAGCACCAGGCAGCGCGCGCTGGCCGGCGCTTCGAAGTCGTGCAATGCGCCGGGGGCAATCACGCAGCCGCCGCCCGCCGCAATGCGCTGACCGCGACCGTCGACTTCCAGCTCCAGCGTGCCCTCCAGCCCCAGCAGCACCTGGTAATGGTCGTGCGCATGGCTGCCCGGTGAGGGGCCGTACCGGCGTAGCGACAAAGAGCCATGGGCGGCGTGCATGGGGTTGGTGGCTTCCTCAGGCCAGGCGCTGGTCGGTGGAGGGGCGCTTCCAGAGGTTGATGCCACCGTCCACCGCGTGGCCGTCAATCGCAGCCAGTTCTTCGGCACTGAAGCCCAAATTGCCCATGGCGCCCACCAGGTCCACGATCTGCTCGGGCTTGCTCGCGCCAATCAGGGCGGAGGTGACGCGTGCATCGCGCAAGACCCAGGCCGTGGCCATCTGGGCCAGGCTCTGGCCGCGGGCGTGTGCAATTTCGTTGAGCGCGCGCACGTGCTTGAGGTTCTGCTCGCTCAGGTGGTCCTGCTTGAAGGAGCCGCCGCCGGGGCGGTTGATGCGGGCGTCGGCCGGCACGCCGTTCAGGTACTTGTTGGTCAGCAGGCCCTGGGCCAGCGCGCTGAAGGCGATGCAGCCCATGCCGGTTTCATCCAGCGCGTCCAGCAGGTCTTCCTCGATCCAGCGGTTCATCAGGCTGTAGGAGGGCTGGTGGATCAGCATGGGCACGCCCATGCTTTTGAGGATGGCGGCTGCCTCGCGCGTCTTGGTGCCCGAGTAGCTGCTGATGCCGGCATACAAGGCCTTGCCCTGCTGCACGGCCGTGGCCAGTGCGCCCATGGTTTCTTCCAGTGGGGTGTCGGGGTCAAAGCGGTGGCTGTAGAAGATGTCCACGTACTCCAGTCCCATGCGCTTCAAGCTCTGGTCCAGGCTGGCCAGCACGTATTTGCGCGAGCCACCGCCCTGGCCGTAGGGGCCGGGCCACATGTCGTAGCCGGCCTTGCTGGAGATGATCAGCTCATCGCGGTAGGGCTTGAAGTCGCGGCGCAGGTGCTCGCCGAAATTGGTCTCGGCACTGCCGTAGGGGGGGCCGTAGTTGTTGGCCAGGTCGAAGTGGGTGATGCCCAGATCAAAGGCGGTGCGCAGCATGTCGCGCTGGGTCTGGAAGGACGTGGCGTCGCCGAAGTTGTGCCAGAGGCCGAGCGAGACGGCGGGCAATTTGAGGCCGCTTTTGCCGCAGGTGCGGTAGGGGACTTGGCCGTTGTAACGGTGAGCGTGGGCGTGGTAGTTCATGGGGGTAGATACTATCTGCCCAGCCATAGCCCTATGGCGTCCTAAGTTACACCACCACAACATTTTCCTCCGTGCCTGATACTCCCGAAAAAATTCAAGAACCCCGCCGCTGGAGCGGCGATGGCTGGACCGCCCAGGTCATCAAAAATGACGATGACGACGGTTGGGCCGTGGCCATGACCGCTGAGGGGGCCGCCGAGCCTGCCTTGGTGGGCCCGTGGACCATGGGGCGTGACAAAAAGAACCCCAAACCGCTGGACCAGAGCGCCTTTTTGACCCTGGTGAAAACCGCCCGTGAGTTTGTGCGCCGCAGTGAGCAGCAGCTGCATGCCACGCTGCACCAGAGCATTGCCGTCGCGGTGGGCGCGGCCCGCATCACGGTTTACCTGGACATCGAGCCCGATGACGACAACCCCAGTGCCACACTGAGTGCGAAAGACGAGGGGGATGACCTGTTGGCCACGGTACGTGTGTCGCCCGGTTTCAAGCTCACCCGCAGCAGTGCGGTGGCCTGGGCGGAGAGTGGGTACGCCAAGCCGAAATAAGGGCCAAACAGGGCACTAGCCCCCGTGTATTGTGCGTGGATCGCTACTAAATTAGTAGCAATCCGAGTCGGCTCACACAGTGCCCAGCGCGTGCCCGGCCTGCACATCGGCATGGTACGAGCTGCGAACCATCGCGCCGACGGCCGCATGCTTGAAGCCCATTTTGTAGGCCTCTTCCTCGAACATCTTGAAGGTGTCGGGGTGCACGTAGCGGCGCACGGGTAGGTGTGATGTGCTGGGTGCGAGGTACTGGCCGATGGTCAGCATCTCGATGTTGTGCGCGCGCATGTCGCGCATCACTTCCAGAATTTCTTCATCAGTCTCACCCAGGCCGACCATCAGGCCGCTCTTGGTCGGCACGTCGGGGAACAGGGCCTTGAACTTCTTGAGCAGGTTCAGGCTGAACTGGTAGTCCGAGCCGGGGCGGGCTTCCTTGTAGAGGCGCGGAATGGTTTCCAGGTTGTGGTTCATCACATCGGGTGGCGCGGCCTTCAAAATTTCCAAAGCGCGGTCGTCGCGGCCGCGGAAATCGGGCACCAGCACCTCGATTTGCGTTTTGGGCGACAACTCGCGGGTCTTGCGGATGCATTCCACAAAGTGGCCGGCGCCGCCGTCGCGCAAATCATCCCGGTCCACGCTGGTAATCACCACGTAATTCAGTTTGAGCTGGGCAATGGTCTTGGCCAAGTTGTCAGGCTCGTTCGCGTCCAGCGGGTCGGGGCGGCCGTGGCCCACGTCGCAGAAGGGGCAGCGGCGCGTGCATTTGTCACCCATGATCATGAAGGTGGCCGTGCCCTTGCCGAAGCATTCGCCGATATTGGGACAACTGGCTTCTTCGCACACGGTGACCAGCTTGTTGGCGCGCAATGTGTCCTTGATTTCGTAAAAACGGGTGCTGGGGCTGCCGGCCTTGACACGGATCCAGTCGGGTTTCTTGAGCACTTCGCCCTGTACCACTTTCACCGGAATGCGCGACAGCTTGGCCGCGGCCTTTTGTTTGTCGGTGGCCTTGTAGGTTTCGGTGGATTGCACCTCGCGGACGGTGGCGTTGGGTGTGTCTTGGCTCATGGTGTGAGGTAAGTGGCGAGCTTGTGGCCCAGAACGTCGGCGGCATCAGCCCAGCCAACAGAGACCCCGATTGTAGAAAGGTCCACGGTTTGCAGCTTTGTGTAGCCGCAAGGGTTGATGCGTGAGAAGGGTTCCAGGTCCATGGCCACGTTGAGCGCTACGCCGTGGTAGGTGCAGTTGCGGCTGACCTTGATGCCCAAGGCGGCGATCTTGCCCAGACCGGTGAAGTCCGGCTCGGCGGCGCTGGCCGCACCGTTTTGGGGGCGCTGCGCCAGTGGGGCATGGCCCGTGGGGTCGTCTAGCCGCACATAAATGCCGGGCGCACCGGCCACGCGGTGGCCGGTCACACCCAAGTGCGCCAGCGTCTTGATCACCGCTTCTTCGATGCGGTAGACATATTCCTTGACGAAGTAGCCTGCGCGTTTGAGGTCGATCAGCGGGTACCCCACCACCTGGCCGGGGCCGTGGTAAGTCACCTGGCCGCCCCGGTTGGTTTGCACGATGGGAATGTCGCCGGGCAGGAAAATGTGCTCCGGTTTGCCCGCGAGCCCTTGGGTGAATACTGGCGGATGCTCACAAATCCATAGCTGGTCACGCTGGGTGGATGCGGGGCCGACGGCTCTTTCGTTGGTAAACGCCTGCATCGCCGCATAGGTGGGCAGGTAGTCCACGCGGCCCAGGGTCGAGCGCTCTATGGCCATTGGTTACAGCACCACTTTGACCATGGGGTGGGTGCTCAGGGTGCGGTACAACTCGTCCAACTGCTCGCGGCTGGTGGCGGTGACGGTGATCGTGACGCCGAGGTAGTTGCCGCCCTTGCTCTCGCGCAGCTCGATGGTCGCAGCGTCGAAGTCGGGGTCAAACTGCTTGGCAATCACCGTGATGGCATGCACCAGTCCGTCCACTTTGTGGCCCATGACCTTGATGGGGAAGCGCGAGGGATATTCGATCAGCGATTCGGCCGGTGGGAGGGGAGGGGTGCTCATGCAGGGGGGCTTTCTCAAGGGCAAATGCAGGGCTGAATTATCGCTGCGGGGTGTTTGGTGTGGGCGCCCGAGCGCGAAGTGCTAGGCGCAGGCGGGTTTCTACGTATAATCGTAGGCTGTGCATTGAACAGCGGCAGTAACCTGAGCGTAATTTTGATTCATGACAATCGCGCCTCAGCCTTATGTGTCTACTGACGCAGAGAACCCAGATGGGCTCTTTGACGCAGAGTTCAAGCCCTTGACGGCAGAAGAAGTCCAGCAATGGCGCAGTGCCCATCCCGCGATCTCTCCTTGGTGGGTGGTTGTGTGGCAATTGGTGGCAGGTGTGGTGCTGGCTTTGCTGGCTGGCTGGTGGGGCGGCGAGGTGGCGGGTATTTCTGCTGCCTACGGTGCATTGGCGGTGGTTTTTCCCGCGGCGTTGATGGTTCGGGGTTTGCAGCGCCAGCGCGCAGTGACCCAGCCCGGCGCGGCGATGATGGGATTTGTGATTTGGGAGTCGGTGAAAGTTGCCTTGACGGTTGCCATGTTGTTATTGGCGCCCAAGGTGGTTTCCCCGCTCAACTGGCTAGCCCTGGTGGTTGGCTTTGTGGTGACGATGAAGGTGTATTGGGTGGCCGCGTGGTTGCACTCGCGACGCCGAAGTCTCAACGGTTCGAATTGATATTTTGGTGACCTATGTCTGCAGAAAACACTGGAACACATGCCCCCTCCGCTGGTGAATATATCCAGCACCACTTGCAACACCTGCAGAAGGACTTTTCCTTCCAGAGCGTGAAGCAAACCAGCATTGTCGACTTCAGCCTGTTTAATTTTGACTCGGTGCTGTTTTCGGTCATCCTGGGTGTGATCGGTTGTTTCGTGTTGTGGAGCGCTGCGCGCAAGGCCACGTCCGGCGTGCCCGGCCGTTTCCAGGCAGCCGTTGAAATCCTCTCCGAAATGGTGGAAAACCAGGCCAAGGGTGTGATTCACAACGCCAAGAGCCGCAAACTGATTTCCCCCCTCGCCTTGACCGTGTTTGTCTGGATTTTCCTGATGAACGCCATGGACATGCTGCCCGTGGATCTGATCCCCCAGATCTGGCACTCCGCCGGTCCTGCCATGGGTTTCAAAGATTACATGCGTGTGGTTCCTACCGCGGACCTTTCCACGACACTGGGTCTGTCTTGTTCTGTTCTGCTGATCTGTGTGTTCTACAACATCAAGATCAAGGGGCTGGGCGGCTGGGCGCACGAGTTGATTGCTGCACCGTTTGGTGATCACTGGGCCCTGTACCCCGTGAACTTCCTGATGCAGATGATTGAGTACCTTGCCAAGACCGTGTCCCACGGCATGCGGTTGTTTGGCAACATGTTTGCGGGTGAGCTGGTGTTCATGTTGATTGCCCTGATGGGTGGTGGCTGGGCGTTGTCGGCAACCGGTGTTGGCTTGGCCATCGGCCATGTCATCGCCGGAACCGTGTGGACCTTGTTCCACATTCTGGTGATCACTTTGCAAGCCTTCATCTTTATGATGTTGACGCTGATCTACACCGGTCAAGCGCACGACGCACATTGATGTAAACCTCTCGTTTTATTTCGTTTCTTTTTCTTTTCCACTAACTTTTAGGAGCTTCTCATGGAAAACATTCTCGGCCTCGTGGCTTTGGCTTGCGGCATCATCGTTGGTCTGGGCGCTATCGGCGCTTCCATCGGCATCGCGCTGATGGGTGGCAAGTTCCTCGAGTCTTCTGCACGTCAGCCCGAGCTGATGAACGAACTGCAAACCAAGATGTTCATCTTGGCTGGTCTGATTGACGCTGCGTTCCTGATCGGTGTTGCTATCGCTCTGCTGTTCGCATTCGCCAACCCCTTCGTTCTGAAGTAATCAACGGCCCTTCACGTTAGAGAAGGAATCAAACCGTGAACATCAACGCAACCCTGTTCCTGCAGGCTATCGTTTTTGCGATCCTGGTGTGGTTCACGATGAAATTCGTGTGGCCCCCGATCACGAAAGCGCTGGACGAGCGGGCACAGAAAATCGCCGACGGCCTTGCCGCCGCCGACAAGGCCAAGGCCGAACTGGCGTCTGCCAACCAACGTGTGGAAGCCGAACTGGCTACTTCCAAAAATGAAACCGCAGGTCGCCTGGCTGATGCCGAGCGTCGTGGCCAGGCCATTGTGGAAGAGGCCAAGGCGCGTGCCACTGAAGAGGGCAACCGCATCATTGCGGCTGCCAAGGCGGAAGCCGAGCAACAGTCGGTCAAGGCCCGTGAAGCATTGCGCGAGCAAGTCGCCGCTCTCGCCGTCAAAGGCGCCGAGCAGATCCTGCGCAAGGAAGTCAATGCCGGTGTGCATGCCGACTTGCTGTCTCGTCTGAAGACTGAGCTGTAAGGGAAGACCATGGCTGAACTTGCCACCATTGCCAGGCCTTATGCCGAAGCCTTGTTCAAGGCGGCGCAAGCCGACTTGAGCGCCGCTGCCGTGTGGTTGGATGAACTTGCTGAAATTGCCCAAAATGGCCAATTGCAGCAGTTCGCCAGCAACCCCAAAGTCACCAGCGCACAGGTCTTTGACCTGATTGCCGGTGTGATGAAGGCAGCGCTGCCGGAGCAAGGCAAAAACTTCCTGCGCACGGTCATCGACAACGGACGCCTGGAAGCGCTGCCCGAGATTGCAGCCCTGTTTCGCGGACTCAAGAACGCGAAAAGCGGACTGTCTGATGCCGTTGTTTACAGCGCTTTCCCGATCGACGCAGCTGCGTTGGCGGACGTTGCGGCTGCGCTCGAAAAGCGTTTCAACCGCAAGCTCAATGTCTCCGTTGAGCTCGACGCCGAGCTGATTGGCGGTATCCGTGTGGTGGTGGGTGATGAAGTGCTCGACACTTCCGTCAAGGCCCGTCTGGAACAAATGAAAGTGGCTCTCACTGCCTGAGGCGCAAGCCTCTTGCCGTGAAGCCCAACTAAAGAAAGAAGGAAAGAGTCATGCAACTCAATCCCGCAGAAATTTCTGAATTGATCAAGAGCCGTATCGACGGCCTGTCCGTCAGCGCTGACATCCGCAACCAAGGCACTGTGGTGTCGGTGACGGACGGTATCTGCCGCATCCACGGTCTGTCTGACGTGATGCAAGGCGAAATGCTGGAATTCCCCGCTGGCTCCGACGGCCTGCCCACCTATGGTCTGGCACTGAACCTTGAGCGTGACTCGGTGGGTTCCGTGATCTTGGGTGAGTACGAGCACATCTCCGAAGGCGACACGGTCAAGTGCACCGGCCGCATTCTGGAAGTGCCCGTGGGCCCCGAGCTCAAAGGCCGCGTGGTTAACGCCCTGGGTCAGCCCATTGACGGCAAAGGCCCCATCAACGCCAAGATGACCGACGTGATCGAAAAGGTGGCACCTGGTGTGATCGCCCGTAAATCCGTGGATCAGCCCATGCAGACCGGCCTGAAGTCCATCGACTCCATGGTTCCCGTCGGCCGCGGCCAGCGCGAATTGATCATTGGCGACCGCCAGACCGGCAAGACTGCCGTGGCCATCGACGCCATCATCAACCAGAAGGGTCAGAACATGACCTGCGTCTACGTTGCGATCGGCCAAAAGGCTTCCTCGATCAAGAACGTGGTGCGCGCTCTGGAACAAGCTGGCGCCATGGAATACACCATCGTGGTGGCAGCTTCCGCCTCTGAATCTGCCGCCATGCAGTACGTGTCTGCGTACTCCGGCTGCACCATGGGTGAGTACTTCCGCGACCGCGGCGAAGACGCACTGATCGTGTATGACGATTTGTCCAAGCAAGCCGTGGCCTACCGCCAGGTTTCCTTGCTGTTGCGCCGTCCACCGGGCCGCGAAGCCTACCCTGGCGACGTGTTCTATCTCCACAGCCGTTTGCTGGAGCGCGCAGCCCGCGTGAACGCAGAGTACGTGGAAGCCTTCACCAAGGGCGCTGTGAAAGGCAAGACCGGTTCTTTGACCGCTCTGCCTATCATCGAAACCCAAGCCGGTGACGTGTCTGCTTTCGTGCCTACCAACGTGATCTCGATCACCGACGGCCAGATCTTCCTGGAAACCTCGTTGTTCAACGCCGGTGTGCGTCCCGCGATCAACGCCGGTATTTCGGTGTCCCGCGTGGGTTCTGCTGCGCAGACCAAAGTGGTCAAGGGCCAGTCCGGCGGTATCCGTAACGACTTGGCCCAGTACCGTGAACTGGCTGCGTTCGCGCAGTTCGCTTCCGATCTGGACGAAGCCACCCGCAAGCAGCTGGACCGCGGTGCCCGCGTGACCGAACTGCTGAAGCAAAAGCAATACAGCCCTCAGTCCATCAGCATCATGAGCGCTTCGCTGTTCGCAGTGAACAAGGGCTTCATGGATGACGTGGAAGTCAAGAAGATCCTGGCTTTCGAGCACGGCCTTCATGCCTACCTCAAGGACAAGCACGCAGCCCTGTTGGCCAAGGTGGAAGACACCAAGGCACTGGACAAGGATGCCGAGGCTGAATTGACTGCTGCTGTGGCCGCGTTCAAGAAAACTTTTGCTTGATTTCCACCTGATCACAAGGAGCCATTGATGGCAGCAGGCAAGGAACTACGCACCAAGATCAAATCGGTGGAAAACACCAAGAAGATCACCAAGGCCATGGAAATGATCTCGGTCTCCAAAATGCGCAAGGCGCAGGAGCGTATGCGCGCTGCCCGCCCTTACAGCACGAAGATCCGGGACATTGCGACGAATCTGGGGCAAGCCAACCCCGAGTACGTGCACAGTTTCATGAAGACCAACGACGCGAAAGCGGTGGGTCTGATTGTGGTGACCACGGACAAAGGTTTGTGCGGTGGTCTCAATACCAACCTGCTGCGCCAGGTCACCGGCAAACTGCGTGATACGCAGGCTGCCGGCAAGACGGCGCAGGCGGTTGCCATCGGCAGCAAAGGTCTTGGCTTCTTGAACCGTGTGGGCGCGCAGGTTGTGTCTCACGTCACCCACTTGGGCGATCGCCCTCACCTGGACAAGCTCATTGGGCCTGTCAAGGTGCTGATCGATGCGTATGTGGCGGGTGAGATCAGCGCGGTGCACGTTTGCTACAACAAGTTTGTCAGCACCATGAAGCAGGACCCCGTGGTTGAGCAGTTGCTGCCACTGTCTGCTGAAAAAATGGCAGCGGACAGCAAGGCCGAAGGCAGCCACCACGCTTGGGATTACATCTACGAGCCGGACGCGCAAACCGTTATCGACGAGTTGCTCGTGCGTTACGTAGAGGCTCTGGTGTTCCAGGCGCTGGCCGAAAACATGGCGTCTGAGCATGCTGCACGCATGGTGGCCATGAAGGCCGCCACAGACAATGCCGGTAACGTCATTGCCGAGCTCAAGCTCGTTTACAACAAGACCCGTCAGGCCGCGATTACCAAAGAGCTGTCTGAAATCGTGTCCGGTGCAGCTGCCATCAGCGGCTAAGCGAATTCAGAAATTATTGGAGCGAAAAAATGCAAGCCCAAGGAAAAATTGTTCAATGTATCGGCGCCGTGGTGGACGTGGAGTTTCCCCGTGACCGCATGCCCCGTGTGTATGACGCGCTCAAGATGGAAGGCTCTCCGCTGACTCTCGAAGTGCAGCAGCAGCTTGGCGATGGCGTGGTGCGTACCATTGCGCTGGGTTCGTCTGACGGCCTGCGTCGCGGTCTGGTGGTGTACAACACGGGCGCACAAATCACTGTGCCCGTGGGCAAGGCCACCCTGGGCCGCATCATGGACGTACTGGGTTCGCCTATCGACGAGCGCGGTCCCGTGAGCCAAGAGCACACCGCTTCCATCCACCGCAAGGCCCCTTCGTACGACGAACTGAGCCCTTCTCAAGAGCTGCTGGAAACCGGTATCAAGGTGATTGACTTGGTCTGCCCGTTCGCCAAGGGCGGCAAGGTGGGCCTGTTCGGTGGTGCCGGTGTGGGCAAGACCGTGAACATGATGGAACTCATCAACAACATCGCCAAGGCGCACAGCGGCTTGTCCGTGTTCGCTGGTGTGGGTGAGCGTACCCGTGAAGGAAACGACTTCTACCACGAGATGGCCGATTCCGGCGTGGTGAACCTCGAAGACCTGCCCGAGTCCAAAGTGGCGATGGTGTACGGTCAGATGAACGAACCCCCAGGCAACCGTCTGCGCGTGGCCCTGACCGGTCTGACCATTGCCGAGTCCTTCCGCGACGAAGGCAAGGACGTGCTGTTCTTCGTGGACAACATCTACCGCTACACCTTGGCCGGTACCGAAGTGTCCGCGCTCTTGGGCCGTATGCCTTCCGCCGTGGGCTACCAGCCTACCCTGGCTGAAGAAATGGGCCGCTTGCAAGAGCGTATTACGTCGACCAAAGTCGGTTCCATCACGTCCATCCAGGCCGTGTACGTGCCTGCCGATGACTTGACCGATCCTTCGCCTGCCACGACCTTTGCCCACTTGGATTCCACCGTGGTGCTGTCCCGTGACATCGCTTCGCTGGGTATCTACCCTGCGGTGGATCCACTGGACTCCACCAGCCGCCAGCTGGATCCGCTGGTGGTGGGTGATGACCACTACAACACCGCCCGTGCGGTGCAAGGCACGCTGCAGCGCTACCGCGAACTGCGCGACATCATTGCGATCATGGGTATGGACGACTTGGCCCCAGAAGACAAACTGGCTGTGGCACGTGCCCGCAAGATCCAGCGTTTCCTGAGTCAGCCATTCCACGTGGCTGAAGTGTTCACCGGTTCCCCTGGCAAGTACGTCCCCTTGTCTGAAACCATTCGTGGTTTCAAGATGATTGTGGGCGGTGAGTGCGATCACCTGCCAGAGCAAGCGTTCTACATGGTCGGCACCATCGACGAAGCCTTCGAAAAAGCCAAGAAGGTCTAAGACATGAACACCATCCACGTTGATGTGGTCAGTGCAGAAGAGTCCATCTTCTCCGGTGAAGCCGTCTTCGTGGCGCTTCCCGGTGAGGCTGGCGAGCTGGGCATCAAGCCCCGCCACACGCCCCTGATCACGCGCATCAAGCCTGGCTCGGTGCGCATCGAAAAGGCGGACGGCAGCGAAGAGTTTGTGTTCGTGGCCGGTGGCATTCTCGAAGTGCAGCCCCACTGCGTGACTGTGTTGTCTGACACAGCCATTCGCGGCAAGGACCTGGACGAAGAGAAGGCCAACGCCGCCAAGGCTGCTGCTGAAGAAGCGTTGAAGAACGCCAAGAGCGAGATCGATATTGCGAAGATCCAGTCGGAGATCGCCATCATGGCGGCGGAGATTACCGCTGCACGCAAGTTCTTGCGCAAAAAATAAGCGTGCGCGCTTGCCCTTACAAAACCGCCTTCGGGCGGTTTTGTCGTTTCAGGGGCTAAGACAGGGCCGGTGCGTCCGGCAATTCATTGGGGTTGTGCTGTCCGGGCTGCAACGGAAAATGTCGCGTCAGCACGGCACACACGGCGTCGATGGACTGGGTCAGGCCCTGTTCGTACTGGCCTGCCCGCAGCGCCATGGCCAACTGCTGCACGACACCGTGCCACTGGTCCGCAGGCACCACACGGTCCACGCCGCGGTCTGCCACCAGTTCGATGGCGCGCTCGGCCAGGCACAGGTAAATCAGCACGCCGTTGTTCCGCTCGGTGTCCCACACCCGCAAGCGGCCGAATTGCGCAAGTGCGCGTTGGCGCAACAGGGCTGCTGTGGTGTCGGGCCGCAGCAGATAGCTATTGGGCAAACCGGCTTCCACGCAAATGCGGATCTCTCCACTGTGCTGGGCCTCGCTGGCGGTGACCCGGGTTTGCAGGCGCAGAAGGGCCTCGGCAGTGAGCACACGATCGGCGTTCTCCATCCAGCGGTGTTTAAAAAGGCGCTGCAAACGCGACAACATCACCATCCCCCCGAGGCGCCACCGCCTCCAAAATTGCCACCACCGCCTGAACTGAACCCGCCGCCGCCGGAGCCGGAGCTCCAGCCACTACCGGAACCCGAGCCACCCCAAGCGGTGCTGTGTCGGCTTGAGCCGGTTTTGTTGAGGCTGCTCAACAAGGTAAAAATCAGCGCGACGACTGCTGCCAGGCCCGCCAGCAGGATGCTGCTGCTCACAAACCACACCAAGCCTCCCGCCACACCACCGATGAGCAATGAGCCCAGCTTGTTGCCCAGCACGCGCCGCGCCATGCTGCCCCCGACCGCCACGGCAAAGAAGAGAAACACCGCCAGGTCCATCCACTGAAACCCTGCGTTTGTGTTGCTGCGCATTGGCGCGGGTGCTGGCAAGGCCTCGCCGCGAATCAGCCCCATGATCTGTTCCAGCCCCGCATCCATGCCGCCGGCAAAGTCGCCCTCTTTCAGGCGGGGCGCAATGGCCTGGTCAATCACGCGTTTGGCCATCAGATCGGGAATCGCACCTTCCAGTGTCTTGGCTACTTCAATGCGCAGCTTGCGGTCATTCTTGGCCACCAAAAGGATCAGGCCATCGCCAATGTCTTTGCGCCCAATCTTCCAGGTGTTGCCCACCCGGTTGGCGTAGCTGGCAATGTCCTCAGGCGCTGTAGTTGGCACCATCAACACCACCACCTGGGCGCCACTAGCGGCTTCAAATGCCACCAGCTTGGCGTCCAGTGCCTGCTGCTGTGCTGTGCTCAACGTCGCCGTGGTGTCGATGACATGGCTACTCAGCGCGGGTACGGGCTGAAGGTCTTGCGCGTGCAGCAGAGGCACGCAGACCGCCAAGGCCAACCCGGCAAAGCCCAGCACCAGAGCTCGGTGCCAACGAAGCAACACGTGCATGCGGGCTTACTTCTTGTTGAAGTCGACCACCGGCGGGGCGCTGATGGCCGCTTCGTTTTGCACCGCAAAGACGGGCTTGGGGGCGTAGCTGAACACCATGGCCGTCAGGTTGCTGGGGAAGCTGCGCGCCAGCACGTTGTACGCCTGCACCGCCTGGATGTAGCGGTTGCGCGCCACGGTGATGCGGTTCTCGGTGCCTTCGAGTTGTACCCGCAGGTCGCTAAAGCCCTGGTTCGCCTTCAGGTTGGGGTACTGCTCGCTCACCACCATCAGGCGGCTCAATGCGCCCCCCAGTTCGCCCTGTGCGGCCTGGAATTTGGAGAAGGCCTCGGGGTTATTCAGCGTCTCGGGCGTCACCTGGATCGATGTGGCCTTGGCACGCGCCTCCACCACTTTGGTCAGTGTCTCTTGTTCAAAAGCCGCTTCGCCTTTGACGGTGGCCACGATATTGGGGACCAAGTCTGCGCGGCGCTGGTACTGGTTCAGCACCTCGCTCCACGCGGCCTTGGTCTGTTCGTCCAGACGCTGGAAGTCGTTGTAGCCACACCCACTCAGCAGGGTGGCCATCGCCACCGCAGCCAGCCAAACCCGGGCCCGAAAAGTAGACAAACGCATGGGAAGCTCCTGCTAATGCAACAGCCCGTACTATAGAGCGCTACCCGATCGCCCCGCCATGACCCTACTCCACGCCCTACAAGCCGCCCAACGTGGCCCTGCGCCCCCGGCGCTGCTCCCCGAGGCCTTGATTGCAGGTGCCGCAGGTACGCTGGGGGCCGAGGTGCTGCAGCGCCTGGCCGGCGGCCACCACTACCGCACGTTGCGGGTGCTGGTGCAGGAGGACATGACCCCGGCATTGGACCGGGTACAGATCGTGGGTGTGCCTTCGGACAATCCCGCCAACTGGCCGTTGCAGCCTGCCACGGTGGGCGTCATCGTGTTTGACGCGCCCAACCTCTACAACGACCGCGAACGTGCGTTGTGGACACCACAACCCACGCAACTGCCCGCACTGGCTGCCTGGATGCTGCGCTGCGGCGTGCACACCCTGGCCGTGGTCGTGCCGCATGACCAAGGCCGCCTGCCGCAAGCGCTGAAAGCCGGCCTGGCCAACCTGGACGAGCAGGCCGTGGCCAGCATGGGTTTTACGCGCCTGCTGCTGGTGCGGCCCGCCGCCGCGCCCCAGGCGCCACCGCATGCCAACGTCTTGGAATGGCTGGCGCACCGCATGCTGTCCATCTTTGCCTACATGGTGCCCAGCAACGAAATGCCGCCGCGTGCGGCTGACGTCGCCGCGCTGGTGGACGTGGCCCTGCGCGAGATGCCGCCCGGCGTGCACATTGCGCCGCCCGAACTGGCACGCCGCACCACAGAGGCCACGGTGCAAGAGACCGTACGTGCCTGGTTGGCCTCCTGAGTTGCGCGAGAATTGCCCCATGCCCCGACACAAAGCCACCTTGCACGCCGCCTTGGGCGGAACCCCCGACGAAGTCGAAGCCGCGTTTTACGAGGCGCTGCAGACCGGCGACATCGAAAAGCTCATGGCCTGCTGGGCCGACGAGGACGAGATCGCCTGCATCCATCCTGGTGGCCCGCGCGTGGTGGGTGTGGGCGCCATCCGTGCGGCATTTGACGCCCTGTTTGCACACGGCGGCGCGGTGCACGTGCAGGCCGAGCAGATTCGCCGCGTCGACTCGCTGGCCAGCGCGGTGCACCATGTGCTGGAGCGCGTGGAGGTGATGACCCCCGAAGGCCCGGCCAAGGCCCATGTGCTGGCCACCAACGTCTACCACAAGACCCCGCAAGGCTGGCGTCTGGTGGTTCACCACGCCAGCCCGGGCACGCCGGAAGACGCGGCCCATGTGCCCGTCGGTGCCCAGGTTTTGCATTAAATATGCCTCCAGAGCACGTGGAATATGCGCAAGCAGCTATGAATTATGTAGCGCCCCGCTGGTTGCCCGGCGGCAACCTGCAGACCATCTGGCCCGCGCTGTACTCGCGCCGCGTGTTCGGCCCGCACCCGCAGTACCGGCGTGAACGCTGGGCTACGCCGGACGCTGACTTTGTGGACGTGGACTGGCTGACTAGCCCCCACGCTCCGCCGCTGCACGGGTCGCTGCCCCCCGAGGGGGCTGGCCTTGCTTGGGGCGGCCCTGCGCTGCAGCCATCGACGTCGCGCGAGGAGGAGCGCCCCTTGCTGGTGCTGTTCCACGGCCTGGAGGGCAGCTCGCGCAGCCACTACGCCGAGGCTTTTGCCGACTTCGCCCGCACCCACGGCATGGCCTACGCCGTGCCACATTTCCGGGGCTGTGGTGGCGAGCTGAACCACGCACCCCGCGCCTACCACTCGGGTGACTTTGCCGAGGTCGGATGGATGCTGGAGCAATTCCGTGCCAAGCATCGCGGCCCCATCCTCGCGGTGGGTGTCTCTTTGGGCGGCAACGCGCTGCTGCGCTGGGCCGAAGAGATGGGCGCCAGCGCTGCCCGGGTGGTGCGGGGCGTGGCAGCCGTGTGCTCGCCCATCGATCTCGCTGCGGGCGGCTATGCCATTGGGCGTGGCTTCAACCGACTGGTCTACACCCGCATGTTCCTCAATACCATGGTGCCCAAGGCCCTGCGCAAGCTGCAGCAGCACCCGGGCCTGTTCGATGGTGCCGCGCTCAAGGCCGCACGCGACCTCTACGAGTTCGACAACATCTTTACCGCGCCCCTGCACGGCTTCCAAAGCACCGAGGACTACTGGGCCCGCGCCTCGGCCAAGCCCCATCTGGCCGCCATTCGCGTGCCGGCGCTGGTGGTCAATGCGCGCAACGACCCCTTTGTCCCGGCCTGGTGCCTGCCCTCGCAGGGCGAGGTGGGCACACACGTCACGCTGTGGCAGCCTGCGCACGGTGGCCATGTGGGTTTTCCGCAAGGGCCGGTGCCCGGCCATGTGCGCACCATGCCCGACGCCGTGGGCGGCTGGCTAAACCGCCACCTGACCTGAAGGCGGTCCATGGACGACATCGTCAAACAAGCCATGGCCAAGTGGCCCAATGTGCCGGACTGCTACGGCTGGCTGGGTCTGGACGCACGTGGCCAATGGTTTATGCGCGACGACGCGGCCCAGGCGCAGGGCGCGTTTGCCAGCGGCCAAGCCGGCGCCAAGGGGAGCCGCCTGCAACACGAAAAGCTGATTGACTTTATCCAGCGCAACTATGCGGCCGATGCCAGCGGGCGCTGGTTCTTCCAGAACGGTCCGCAGCGTGTGTTTGTGGAGCTGGAGGCCACGCCTTGGGTCTGGCGTGTAGCCGACGATGGTGCGGTGGTGGCCCACACAGGCGCTCCCGCACAGGTGCAACAAGCCCTGCTGGACGAAGAAGGTTGGCTCTACCTCCATACCGATCTGGGCTTTGGCCTGGTCCACACCCAAGACACGGGCCGCGCCGCGCAGGCGCTGGAGCAAGGGCTGTGGGCTTTGCATGAGGTGCGCCGGGCAGACCTGCCGCAGCGCTTCGCCTACGCCCCAAGCCCCCAGGCGCTCCAGGCGCTCCAGGCGCTCCAGGCGCTCCAGGCGCTCCAGGCGCTCCAGGCCAGTTTGCTATCAATATAGTAGCTGTTCGCGCAATATCTGCGGGGGCTAGAGGCCAATTTGGCTTGAAAATGGCCACAAAAAAGCCGACAGGGTTGTCGGCTTTCTCGGGGGCGCAGCGTCTGCCGCTGCAGGCGGCTTACTTCGCGGCTTCGGGGGCTGCGGCCTTCTTGGGCTCGTCAAACTTGCCACCGCTGCCGTTCACCATGTAGACCACCGCGCGGGCAATCTCGAAATCGTCCAGATCACCACCGCCCTGGGCACCCATGGCGCCCTTGCCCTTGAGGGCGGAGTTCAACAAGGCGTCAAAGCCAGTCTTGATGCGGGGACCCCACGCACCCGCATCGCCAAACTTGGGCGAGCCGGCCAAACCAGCCGCGTGGCAGGCCGAGCACTGGGCGGTGAACACCTGCTCGCCGGTTTTCATTTCGCGGTTGGCATCGCGGATCTCGACCATGCCCACCTTTTGGATGCGCTCGGCCAGGGCTTTTTCTGCATTCACTGTGCCCGCGGCGGGCTTGTTGTCGGCGGTGACGTAGTACACCAAGCCGATGATCACGAAGATGGGGATCACGAATGAGAAAAAAGCCGCCAGCAACAATTGCTTGGGAGTCTTGATGGGGCCGGTGTGGGCCTCATCGTGCGCGGTCGCGTGGCTGGAGTCGCTCATGGGTGTCCTCAAAAAAGTCGGGGGCTTCGAAACAGCTGCGGATTATAACGGGGGCCCTCTGCGAAAACACCTACAATGCCCACTCTTCTGGACGCGGCTGTAGCTCAGTGGATAGAGTATTGGCCTCCGAAGCCAAGGGTCGTGGGTTCGATCCCCGCCAGCCGCACCAAATCCCTCACAGTGGCAAGCCCACATAGTTTTCGGCCAGCACGGTCGATGCCGCCTGCGATTGCACCAGGTAGGCCAGCTCCGCTTCCTGCAGTTTTTGCCCAATCGCACCTTCGTTGGGAAAGCGGTGCATCAGGCTGGTGAACCACCACGAAAACCGCTCCCCCTTCCAGATGCGCTGCAGGCAACGCTGCGAGTAGTGGTCCACCCCGGCGCTGGAGCGCTCCAGGTAGTACTCGATAAACGCCATGGACAGGTATTTCACGTCGGTGGCGGCCAGGTTCAGGCCCTTGGCCCCGGTGGGGGGCACGATGTGGGCGGCGTCGCCGGCCAGGAACATGCGGCCAAAGCGCATGGGTTCGGTCACAAAACTGCGCAGCGGGGCAATACTTTTCTCCAGTGAGGGGCCGGTCACCAGCGTCTCGCGCGCCTCGGGGTCCAGGCGCAGGCGCAGCTCCTGCCAGAAAGCCTCATCGGACCAGGCCTCCGCCTTGTCGGTCAGCGGCACCTGCAGGTAGTAGCGGCTGCGGGTGGCGCTGCGCTGTGAGCACAGCGCGAAACCGCGACTGCTGTTGGCGTAGACCAGTTCGTGGTGCACCGGTGGCGTGTCGGCCAGCAGGCCCAGCCAGCCAAAGGGGTAGACCTTTTCAAACTCGGTGATGGCGCCGGCAGGCACGCTGGCGCGGCACACGCCGTGGAAGCCGTCGCAGCCGGCGATGAAGTCGCAGTCCAGGCGGTGCTGTGCGCCATCTTTCTCGTACAAGACATAGGGCTGCGCGCCGTCAAAATCGTGTACCGTGACATTGCTGGCCTCGTAGAGGGTGGGCAGACCGGCCGCTTGGCGTGCGGCCATCAGGTCGCGGGTGACTTCGGTCTGGCCGTACACCATGACCTGCTTGCCGCCGGTGAGCGCCTGCAGGTCGATGCGGTGGCGAGTCTCCTGGAACAACATGTCAAAGCCGGCATGTACCAGCCCTTCGGCGTGCATGCGAGCGCCGACACCGGCTTCATCCAGCAGGTCGGTGGTGACCTGTTCCAGCACCCCGGCGCGGATGCGCGAGAGCACGTAGTCGCCGCTTTGGCGCTCCAGGATGACGGCGTCGATGCCGGCCTTGTGCAAGAGCTGGCCCAGCAGCAATCCTGAGGGGCCGGCACCAATGATGGCTACTTGGGTACGCATGGGGTGTTCGCAGTTAAAAAAGAGATGGACAAGCTTAGGTCTGGCTCCCGTTGTGCGCCATGCACGTGTGCGCCATTTGCGCGATGATTGGAGTGATTGCGCGATAATCGCGCAACATCACCTGAATGCACACGATGACTTCGACCGATTCCCCTCCCGGCATTGCCAAGGCTGACCTGATTGCCGGCATGGCCAAGGGCATGGCGGTGCTGGAGAGTTTTGACACCGAGCGCCAGCGGCTCAATGCCACGCTGGCGGCCCAGCGCGCCGGCATTACGCGGGCCGCGGCGCGCCGCCACCTGCTCACACTGGCCTACCTGGGGTATCTGGAGACCGATGGCAGTTACTACTGGCTCTCCAGCAAGGTGCTGCGTTTTTCAGGCAGCTACCTGGCGTCGGCGCGTATGCCGCGGGTGCTGCAGCCCACGCTGAACCGGCTGGCGGCGCAGACGCAGGAGTCGTTCTCGGCGGTGGTGTTGGACGGGCACGAGGTGGTCATCGTGGCCCGCAGCGGCAATGACTGGCGCAGCTCGCCCTCGGGCAAGGCCCAGGTGCTGGCCTACGGTCTGCACCTGGGCGCGCGCTTGCCTGCCCACGCCACGTCAACCGGCCGCCTGCTGCTGGCCGCACTGCCCAAGCCGCAGGTGGCAGCCTGGATCAAGGCGCAACCCCTGCGGCGCCTGACTGCACACACCGTTACCGACCCCCAGGCCCTGCGCCAGAGCATTGACGCGGCGCGGCGGCAAGACTTCTATCTGGCGAGCGAAGAGCATGAGCTGGGTGTGCAAGCCTTGGCGGTGCCCTTGCGCAATGTGCAGGGCGACACCGTGGCTGCGCTCAATGTGGTGGCTGCACCGCATCGCTGGACGGTGCAGGCCCTGCAGCGGGAGCTGCTGCCGGTGTTGCAAGATGCTGCGCGGGAACTGCGGCCCCTGCTCTAAGGCACGGTGTTTTTGCGCGCGCAGGAGGCCGGCGACCTAAAATGCACCACACACCCGCACGCAGCGGACCGATCCGGGTCGCCAGCCCGGTTCGCTGCAGGGCCCGCCTTGCCGGTTTTCCTCTTTACCTTCCCCACTCCATGCCCTTTTCCGACCTCGGTATTTCCCCCGCACTGGCCCACGCCATGGTGCTGCAGGGCTTTGTGTTGCCCACGCCCGTGCAAGCCCAGACCGTGCCCGTGGCCCTGGGTGGGCAGGATGTGCTGGCCTGTGCGCAAACGGGCTCGGGCAAAACCGCGGCCTATGCCATGGTGTTGCTGGCGCAACTGGCCAGCCGCACGGGGCCCAAATCTCGCCACGCTGCCGCACTGGTGGTCGTGCCCACGCGCGAGCTGGCCACCCAGGTCGGCGACACGCTGCGCACCCTGGCCCAGCACGCAGGCCAGGCGGCCCGGGTAACCGTGTTGTTTGGTGGGGTCTCCATCAATCCGCAGCTCATGGGCCTGCGTGGCGGCACCGACATCGTGGTGGCCACGCCGGGCCGTTTGCTCGATGTGGTGGACCACCGTGCGCTGAGCCTGGGCGGCGTGCAGACCCTGGTGCTGGACGAGGCCGACCGCTTGCTGGACCTGGGCTTTGCACAGGAGCTTGACCGCATCCGCGGCCTGCTGCCGGCACGCCACCAGAGCCTGCTGTATTCGGCAACCTTTTCTGCTGGCGTGCGCACCATGGCGCAGGCCAGCCTGCACAACCCGGTGGAAGTGAATGTGGTGGCCGAGGAGGGCGAGCAGCCCGACATCGCCCAGCGCGCCATCCAGGTGGACGCCAGCCAGCGCACCCAGCTGCTGCGCCACCTGATTGCCGAACACGGCTGGAGCCGGGTGCTGGTGTTTGTGGCGACCAAATACGCGGCCGAGATGGTGGCCGACAAGTTGCGCCGGGCCGGCCTGTTGGCCGAGCCTTTCCATGCCCAGCTGAGCCAGGGCAAACGCACCCAGGTGCTGATGGATTTCAAGGCTTCCGCCATCCAGGTGGTGGTGGCCACCGATGTTGCGGCCCGCGGCATCGACATCAGCGACCTGCCGGTGGTGGTCAACTTTGACCTGCCGCGCTCGGCCACCGACTACACCCACCGCATTGGCCGCACCGCGCGCGCCGGTGCCAGTGGCCTGGCGGTGAGTTTTGTCACGGCGGACATGGAGTCGCATTTCCGCCTGATCGAGAAACGCCATCGCACCACCATTGCGCGCGAGCAGGTGGCCGGCTTTGCGCCCACGGCCACCGTGCCGGTGGCTACGTTGGGTGGCGGCATCAAGGGCCACCGCCCCAGCAAAAAAGACAAGCTGCGCGCGGCTGGTTTGTTGCCGCCACTTGCGTGATTGCTATTAAATTAGTAGCTATCCGCACATATTCCACGAGGGCTAGAGCCCTATTTTGCTTATAAATGAGGTGCATGGCCTGTCTTGCGGCGCAGGCCCGCACCGACCTGCAGGGACGGCCCCATGTCTGACGACTACCAGATCGAGATTCCCCAGAGCTTTTTGCTGCTGTACACCGACACCCGGCGCCAGCGCCTGAGTACGCCCTGGCCGGAGGTGGCGCAGCGCTACGAGCTGTGTGAAGACCTGGCCAATCTGCTCACCACCACGGCCAAAGACATGGAGTTCAGCCTGGGCTTGGCCGAGTCGGATGTGTTGTCGCGCGTTCGCCAGGGGCTGCATGGCGAGGCGGCGGTGGTCACGCCGCCCGAGGCGCAGTGGGTGGTGTGCCGCCTGGCCGAGCTGCTGGGCTGGGCCTTGCCGTCGGTAACTGATGTGTAACCGTATTACTTTTTGAACGCAAAACCGTTCTTTTTCGTGTTCTGCATCTTCATTGGACAAAATCGGTTTTGAAAATTGACTTTCGTACCGATTTTCAAGGGTTTTCCCTCATCGTGTGTGAATGTAATCTGATTACATTTTGAGGCGTAGCGGCACGCCGCTGTCCCACCGTCAGGAGCATGCATATGAGTCAGTCGGATGTCCGCTTGCGCGGAATCGTCAAAAACTACGGCAAGGCCGATGTCATCCATGGCATCGACCTGGATATCGAGCCGGGTGAGTTCACTGTGTTTGTGGGGCCGTCTGGCTGCGGCAAAACCACCCTGCTGCGCATGATTGCGGGCCTGGAGGACATCTCGGGCGGTGACCTCAACATTGGTGGTGTGCGGGTGAATGAGCTGGGCCCGTCCGAGCGGGGTGTGGCCATGGTGTTCCAGAGTTACGCGCTCTACCCGCACAAGACCGTGTACGACAACATGGCCTTCGCGCTGAAGATTGCCAAGACGCCCAAGGCCGAAATCGAGCGCCGCGTGCGTGAAGCCTCCGACATCCTGCAACTCACCGAGTACCTGGACCGCCTGCCCAAAGCCCTGTCGGGCGGCCAGCGCCAGCGCGTGGCCATTGGTCGCGCCATCGTGCGTGACCCCAAGGTGTTTTTGTTTGACGAGCCGCTCTCCAACCTGGATGCTGCCCTGCGCACCAAGATGCGGGTGGAGCTGGCCACCCTGCACCGCCGCCTGGGCGCCACCATGGTGTATGTGACGCACGACCAGGTGGAGGCCATGACACTGGCCGACAAAATTGTGGTGTTGAACAAGGGCCGGGTGGAGCAGGTCGGCCGCCCGCTGGAGCTCTACAACAAGCCCGCCAGCCTGTTTGTGGCCGGTTTCATTGGTTCGCCGCAGATGAACATTCTGGGCGGCGAATTGGCGGCCCGCCACAACGTGGCCCACGTGGGCCTGCGCCCCGAGCATCTCAAGGTATTGGCCGATGGCCCCATCCAGGGCACGCTCAAACATTCCGAGCAGCTGGGCAACGAGACCTTTGCCTATGTGAGCAGCCACGCGCACGGTGAGGTGACCGCCCGCATGGACGGTACGCTGGCCCTGGAGCCCGGCAGCACCATTGCGCTGGGTTTTGCGCCCGAGCACCTGTACCGCTTCAACGCCGAAGGCAAGCGCGTCGACTGACGCACCGAGGCATCCATTTTTAACGTGCTGCGGATGGGCCGCGGCACAACAAGAGGAGAGAGACGATGTTCAAGAAATCCATGATCGCCGGGGCTTCGGCTTTGGCATTGGGGTCCCTGGTCAGCCCCGCAATGGCGGCGGACTACAAAGGCCCGGACCTGAAGGGTGAAGTCATCACCATTACCTGCCCCTGGACCGGTGCCGAAGAAGGCATGTTCAAGAAGGTGGTTGCCAACTTTGAGAAAGCCACTGGCGCGACCGTGAAGCATTCCTGCTCGCAGAGCTCCGAGCAGCAGATCGTGATCGACATCAAGGCCGGTTCGCCGTCCAACATCTCGGTGTTTCCCCAGCCCGGCCTGGCCGCCAACATGGCCGCCATCGATGGCCTGAAGCCCCTGGGCTCCAAGGCACAAGAGTGGGTGAAGAAGAACTACGCCGCGGGCAGCTCCTGGGCCGACCTGGGCACCTACGCCAACAAGGCCGGCAAGAAAGAGTTCTACGGCATGTTCTACAACGTGAACGTGAAGAGCCTGGTCTGGTACCTGCCTGAGAACTTCAAGGAAAAGGGCTACAAAGTGCCCAAGTCCATGGAAGACCTGCAAGCCCTGACCAAGAAAATTGCCGCCGACGGTGGCAAGCCCTGGTGTATCGGCCTGGGTTCGGACGCCGCCACCGGCTGGCCCGCGACCGACTGGGTGGAAGACATGATGCTGCGCACCCAGTCCCCCGAGGTGTACGACGGCTGGGTCAGCAACAAGGTCAAGTTCAACGACAAGCGCGTAGTTGACGCCATCGAGGCCTATGGCTGGTTTGCCAAGAACGACGCCTATGTGGACGGCGGCGCCAAAGCCGTGGCCACGGTGAGCTTCAAGGACAGCCCCAAAGGCCTGTTCGGCTCGCCACCCAAGTGCTATATGCACCGCCAAGCGTCCTTCATTCCCGCCTTCTTCCCCGAAGGCAAGGCCGATGAAGCCGACTTCTTCTACTTCCCGTCCTACGCCAGCAAGAAGCTGGGCAACCCGGTCCTGGGCGGTGGCACCATCCTCACCATCACCAAGGACAGCAAGGGCGCCCGTGCCTTCATGGAGTACCTGCAGCATCCCCAGTCGCATGAAATCTGGATGGCCGAAGGTGGTTTCCTGACACCGCACAAGGGTGTGGACCTGGCCAAGTACAAGACGGCCTCGCTGAAAAAGCAGGGCGAGATCTTGCAGAACGCCACCACCTTCCGCTTTGACGGTTCGGACCTGATGCCTGGCGCCGTGGGTGCAGGCAGCTTCTGGAAGGGCATGGTCAACTACTCCGGTGGCCAGTCCGCCCAAGCGGTGGCTGACGAAATCCAGAAGAGCTGGGACGCCATCAAGTAAGCCTCTCCTCTGACAGCGCCGTGGGGCGCGTCTTCCGGCCGGCGGCTTGCGGGCTGCCGGCCTTTTTGAATCCCTGTCGAACTCTTCCTCACGCAACGTACCAGAGTGGGTCCCATGACCGATCAAATCCTCCAGACCCTGACTGCGGTGGTGGTCAGCATTGCGTTTTGCCTGCTGTACTTTGCCGGCTCCAATTTCCTGCTCGACAAGATTGTTCACCTGCCCCTGGGCAGCAAGAGTGGTCGAGAGGTGTTGCGCGCGAGCGTGCGGCCCTGGTTGTTCCTGGCGCCCGCCCTCCTGTTGCTGGGCACCTATTTGCTGTATCCCCTGTTCGAAACCTTCCGCCTCAGTTTTTTTGACGCGACGGGCGAGCAATTTGTCGGGCTTGCCAATTACCAGTGGGTGTTGGTCGACCAGAACTTTCTGATCACCATCCGCAACAACTTCATATGGTTGCTGGTGGTGCCGGCAGCCGCGACGGCCCTGGGGCTGGTGGTGGCCGTGCTGGCCGATCGCGTGTGGTGGGGCGGTTTTGCCAAGTCCATGGTGTTCATGCCCATGGCCATCAGCTTTGTGGGAGCCAGCGTGATCTGGAAGTTTGTCTACGACTTCCGCGGCCCCGATGCCGAGCAAATTGGCATCCTGAACGCCATCGTCATGGGCATGGGGTTTGAGCCCCAGGCCTGGGTCACCGTGCCGTTCTGGAACAACTTTTTCCTCATGGCCATCCTGATCTGGATCCAGACGGGTTTTGCCATGGTGATCCTGTCCGCCGCGCTGCGTGGCGTGCCGCACGAAACCATCGAGGCGGCGCGCATCGATGGTGCCAGTGAGCTTCAAATCTTTTTCGAGATCATGGTGCCGCAGGTCATGTCCACGGTACTGGTGGTCTGGACCACCATCACCATCACCGTGCTCAAGGTGTTCGACATCGTGATGGCCATGACCGGTGGCCAGTGGGACACCAGCGTGCTGGCCAACCTGATGTATGACTGGATGTTCCGCGGTGGCGGTGACTACGGGCGCAGCTCCACGCTGGCCATGGTGCTCATGTTCGCGGTGATTCCCGTCATGGCCTTCAATATCCGCCGGTTCCGCACCGAGGAGGCGCAACGATGAAAAAATATTTCAGCCTGCCATCGCTGGCCGCCCAGGCTTTGCTGCTGGCCATTGTGTTGGTTTGGGTGCTACCTACCTTCGGTCTGTTTGTGTCCAGCTTCCGCGACAAGCAGCAACTGGTCTCCAGTGGCTGGTGGACGGCCCTGTCGACCCAAACGCGTGCTGACATGCGCCGCACCGGGGGGGGCCAGAGTGCGGTGCAGGAGGGTGACAAGACGGTCATCAAGGGCTTGCTGTTTGGCGAGCAGTCGGCCGTGCGCATCAAGCAGTTTTCGCTCAAGTCGGCCAACCCCAAGGAGTTTGCGGTAGGCACCGTGGCCGAGGTGGCAGATGGCCAGGTGTTTGACGAGGAGGACGGCAAACCCGATGGCACCCTGACAGTGGCAGCCGACGGGGCCTATCGGCTGGAGCTCAATGCACCTTACGACAAGGACCGCGGCATTCGGGTGTTTTATGTGGCCGAGTCGCCGCCCGTGTTCCTGACACAGAACTACGAGAAGGTGGTGGCTTCCGAAGGTGTCGGCCAGGCCTTTCTCAACACCTTCAAGGTCACTATTCCGGCCACCTTTATCCCCATCCTGATTGCCGCCTTTGCGGCCTATGCCTTCAGCTGGATGGAGTTCCCGGGGCGCAAGTGGTTGTTTGTGGTGGTGGTCGGCCTGTTGGTGGTGCCGCTGCAGATGTCCCTGATTCCGTTGCTGCGCCTGTACAACCAGTTGGGCGAGACCTTGGGCATGGAGTCCAAGTCTTACCTGGGGGTGTGGCTGGCCCACTCGGCCTTTGGCCTGCCATTGGCCATTTACCTGTTGCGCAACTACATCGCTTCGCTGCCGCGCGACATCATCGAGAGTGCGCGCATGGATGGCGCCTCGCACTTCCAGATTTTCACGGGCATTGTGCTGCCGCTGTCGATTCCCGCGTTGGCCAGCTTTGCCATCTTCCAGTTCCTCTGGGTCTGGAACGACTTCCTCATCGCGCTGGTGTTCCTGGGCAAGGCCCCGGACCAGATCGTGCTGACCATCAAGCTCAATGATTTGCTGGGTTCGCGCGGCGAGAGCTGGGAAATCCTGACCGCCAGCGCCTTTGTGTCGATCGCGGTGCCGGTCGCGGTGTTCTTCTCGTTGCAGCGCTTCTTTGTGCGCGGCCTGCTGTCGGGTTCCGTCAAGTAACTTTTTCTTCCCTTTCCTTCGTTTCTGTATGACCAAAGCATCGAATGACAACTGGTGGCGCGGTGGCGTCATCTACCAAATCTACCCCCGCAGCTTCGCCGACAGCAATGGTGACGGCATTGGTGACCTGAACGGCATCACCGCCAAACTGGACTATGTGGCGGCCTTGGGGGCCGATGGCATCTGGCTCTCACCGTTTTTCAAGAGCCCGATGAAAGACTTCGGCTACGACGTCAGCGACTACTGCGATGTAGATCCCATGTTCGGCACCGTGGCCGACTTCCGCAAACTGGTGGACCGCGCCCATGCGCTGGGTCTCAAGGTCATGATTGACCAGGTGTTGTCGCACAGCTCGGACCAGCACCCCTGGTTTGTCGAGAGCCGCTCCAACCTCACGAACCCCAAGGCCGACTGGTACGTGTGGGCGGACGCCCAGAGTGATGGCACGCCGCCAAACAACTGGTTGTCGATTTTTGGTGGTAGTGCCTGGCAGTGGGACACCCGCCGTTGCCAGTACTACATGCACAACTTCCTGACCAGCCAGCCCGATCTGAACTTCCACAACGCCGAGGTGCAGAACGCCTTGCTGGACACGGTGAAGTTTTGGCTGGACCTGGGCGTGGACGGCTACCGCCTGGACACCGCCAACTTCTACTTCCACGATGCGCAGTTGCGCAGCAACCCGCCCCGTGGCCGCCCTGACGGCGAGGACCCTGCCGTGAACGCCGTGAACCCCTACGGTTGGCAATGGCACAAGCACGACAAGAGCCAACCCGAGAACCTGGCTTTTCTGCGCCGCCTGCGCGCGTTGCTGGACCAGTACCCGAACACCACCATGGTGGGCGAAATTGGTGACGACGATGGCTTGGCCCGCGTGGCCGAGTACACCAGTGGCGGCGACAAACTGCACATGGCCTACTGCTTTGACCTGCTGGGCACGGCCCACAGTGCCGCCCACTTCCGCGGCTTTGTGCAGCGCTTTGAAGACGTGGCGCCTGGGGGCTGGCCGTGCTGGGCTCTCTCCAACCACGACGTGGTGCGCGTCGCCAGCCGCTGGGGCAGCGCTGACAAGCCCGCCCACCCCGACCTCTTGCGTCTGGGCGCTGCGTTGCAGATGAGCCTGCGCGGCTCGCCTTGCATTTACCAGGGCGACGAGCTGGGCCTGCCCGAAGCCGACATTGCCTTTGAAGACCTGCAGGACCCCTACGGCATCACCATGTGGCCCGAGTTCAAGGGCCGTGACGGTTGCCGTACCGCCCACCCTTGGGCCAGAGACTCGGACGATCTGGGCTTCTCCAGCGCAGCCCAGCCGGTTGCCCCCTGGTTGCCGGTCATCGAACCGCACCGTGCACTGGCGGTGGATGTGCAGGAGCGAGATGCGGGTTCCTTGCTCAACTTCTACCGCGGCTTGCTGCGCTGGCGCAAGACGCAGCCAGCGTTGGTGAGCGGCACGCTGCACGTGCTGCCGGCGCATCCGCAGGTGCTGGCCTTTGTCCGGGCTCTGGACGGTGTACAGATTCTGTGTGTGTTCAATTTCAGTGATGCCGTTGCCGCTTGGGAGATTCCCGCTGCCTACGCCGCAGCCATGGTCCTGCCGGGCAGTGGCTTGGCCGAGGTGCCACGCGCCAGCCATGTATTGCAGATGCCTGCGTGGGGGGGCGCGTATCTCCGGCTGGTTTAGCTTGTACGCTTCAGGGTTTGGCAGCGCCGCGGTGGTGTTGCCAGGTCAGAGAGTTGTTTGATGCCACCCATCTCCCGCCCGCGTCTCAATACCATTGCTGGCCCCTTGCTGGGTGAGTTTTTGCTGGGCATGAGTGTGGCCATGGGCGGTCTGTGGCTGGCTTCACATACTTCGGATGCGGCCGCCGGTGCGTTCGGACTGGTGAACCAGATTCTGGAAACCCTGTTTGTGGTGTTCCGTGTGCTGGCGATTGGCCTGGGCGTGGTGGTGACCCAGTACCTGGGCGGCGGGCAGCATGCCGCCTCGCGACGTGCTGCCTTGCTGGCCCTGGGGGCCAGCACCTGGGCGGGTGTTCTGGTGGTCTGTACGGTGGTGGCCGGTAACGATCTGGTACTGGACTGGCTCAATGCGCCCGACGCGATCGTGGCACTGGCCGCACCGTTTTTGCAGTGGTTCGCGCCTGCCTTGATGCTGGAGGCGTACAACCTCAGCATGGCTTCTGTGCTGCGTGCCCATCTGTTCTCACGCGACTCCCTCAAGGTCATGATCGTCATGCACAGCAGCCACTTGCTGTTGGCCGCCGTGTTGATGCGCGGCTGGGGCGAGTGGGACGGCATGGGGCTGGAGGGCTACGCGATTGCCATGCTGGTCAGCCGCGCGCTGGGGTTGGTGATGCACCTGTGGTTCTGGCGCATCCGCATGCATCTGGTGCCGCAAGCGCGCGACTGGTGGGCTGCGAGCTGGAAAGATCTGGGGCCGGTGCTGCGCGTGGGCTTGCCCGGCGCTGGGGTCGAGGTGGCGTACCGTGGCGCCTTCATGGTGTCGGTGGCGGCCACGGCCCGGCTGGGCGTGACGGCACTGGCCACTCACTCTTACACCCTGCAGTTGCTCAAGTACGTGCTGCTGACCAGCATGGCCATTGGGTGGGCCTGCGAAATCATGGTGGGGCGTCTGGTCGGTGCCGGGGATTTGCGCGTGGCCAATGGCCTGGTGCGCAAGGCGGTGCGCAATGGGCTGCTGGCCTCGGGGTCGCTGGCACTGCTGGCTGCGCTGGGCGCGCCTTGGCTGATGCGCATGTTCACCAAAGACCCGGCAGTGATTCAGGCCGCCCAGACGCTGTTGTGGATTTCGCTGGTTCTGGAAACCGGGCGCGTGTTCAACCTGATCCTGAACGGAGCCTTGCGGGCAACCGGCGACGCGATTTACCCCGCGGCTTCCAGCGTGGCTTCGCTGGTGTTGGTGCTGGGCGTGGGGTCGTTCTGGCTGGGGCGCTTGTTCGGTCTGCCCGGCATCTGGATGGCTTACGCCATTGACGAATGGATCCGTGGCCTGTTGCTCCTGGCCCGCTGGTTGTGGCGCGGTTGGTTGCCCAACGCGCGCGACAGCCGCAGGCGCCTGCGTGCCGGCGAGTAGCCGTCTCTAGCCAAAAGTGCAGGGCAAGACGCCCTGTACGCCTGGCTCCACGACAAAAATGCTGCCGGCCAGCGGGTAACGTTCCAGCGTGGCCTCGTCCAGCCCTGCACGGGCGCTTGTCACCAGCAGCAGATCCAAGTTGGCGCCACCAAAGGCCATGCTGGTGATCTGCGGTGCGGGCAGGGCGATGGTGCGTAGCAAGGCACCTTGGGGGGTGAACTGCCGAATGCAACTGCCACCCCAAAACGCCACCCATACGTTGCCATCGCGGTCCAGCGTCATGCCGTCCGGCGTGCCGTCATCACCACCAAACTTGTTCCACTCCGTCTTGCCCGAGAGCACGCCTTGGGGCGAGAGGTTGTAGCGGTAGACCGTGTCCAGAAACGAATCGGTGTGCAACATCCAGCTGCCGTCGTGTGCGATGGCAGGGCCGTTGGCGATGTAGATGCCACTTTCGACCACACTGATCTCACCCGAGGGCGCAAGCTGGGCCAGGCGGCCCTGGCGCAAACCAGGTTCGTCGTTGCGCATGGATCCTGCCCAGATGCGGCCATGGCAATCCGCCTTGGCATCGTTCAGGCGTACCAGCGGTTCACCGGGGTGCGGCGTGCCGATGGGCTCAATGCGCAGGACGGGCTCCAGCCACAGGCGCACAAAGCCCGATTGCAGGCCGGCGATGAAGCCATCCCCGTCGGTGCGGGGAATCAACCAGCCTATGCGCTCAGGCATGGCCCAGGTTTGCCGCGCGTCCGTCGCGGGGGCCCAGGCATGCAAGGCACGGCCATGAATGTCTACAAAGAAGAAGCGTTCGCTGGCAGCGTGCCACAGCGGGCCTTCACCCAGTTGCAGGTCGGCGGGCCAGACGGTACGAGTGGGGGGCATGTTCAGGTCCATCCTGCGTCCACCACAAAGTCTTGTGCCGTCACCATGCGGCTGTCGTCAGCGGAGAGGAACAGGGCCATATTGGCCACGTCGCTGCCCACAATGCGACCGGGGAGGCACTGGTTTTCGTCCATGGCTTTTTCACCGGCTTCATCCACCCACATGGTGAGTTGTTTCTCGGTCATGATCCAGCCGGGTGACAGGGTGTTCACGCGGATATTGAGTTTGCCCAAGTCACGCGCCAGGCTGCGCGACAGACCCACGGTGGCCGATTTGCAGGTGGCATACACCGGGTAGCCCGCGCCTTTGATCATCCAGCTGATGGAGCCCAGGTTGACGATGGCACCGCCGCCCAGCCGTGTCATGCCGTCCACCACGGCCTGCGCCGCAAAGAAGGCCGGACGCAGGTTGATGGCCACACGCCAGTCAAAGTCGTCCGGGGTCACATCGGCCAGGTTGTGGCGCTGGTCGTTGGCCACGTTGTTGACCAGGACGCTGATGTCACCAAAGCGCTGGGCTGTGGTCGCAATGGCTTCACGCAAGGCGTTCACATCGGCGGCGTCACTCTGCAAAAACAGGGGGGTGGGGCCCAAAGCCGAGGCCGCTTCAACCACCTTGGCGGCCGCTTCGGCATTGCGGCCGGTAAAGCCCACTTTGGCGCCCTGGCGCGCATAGGCGATCACGATGTCGGCACCAATGCCGGAGCTGCCACCGGTCACAAAAACCGTGCGCCCAGCCAGGCTGGGGTACCTGGCAAATTCAGAAAGAGAGGGGGAGGACATGGAAAGGACTCAAAAAAGGATGCGGGAATTGTAGCGAAAGTGTCTAAATCATCATACAAATAAATGGGCATTCACAACACGGGGGGAATGACCGCCCGCTTCATCAGTGAGCGGGTGTCTGACAGCAGGCCCGCCATGCGATGCAAGGCACTCTGGGCATCGCGTGCCTCAATGGCTTCAAACACCTTCTGGTGGTCGGGCAGGGCTTGCTTGAAGTTTTCGGACGTGCGTGCGCTTACCGCCAAGAGAGACTCCAGCGCACTGCCAATGATGGCGGCTAACGGCATCAGCAGCGGGTTGTTGGTGGCTTTGAGCACGGCGGTATGGAAGGCCAGGTCGGCTTGCACCCATTCACTGATATGGCTGGCCTTTTGCATGGCATCCAGCGCGCGGGCAATATCGGCCAGTTGCTCGGGTTTGTGGCTGGTAGCGGCCAGCGCAGCGGCGGAGGGTTCGATGATTTCGCGCAACTCGGTCAGGTGCTGCAAAAACTCGGCATCGGCGCCCGTGGCGCAGCGCCAAGCCAGGATGTCGGGGTCCAGCAGGTTCCACTGTTCGGTGGGGCGCACGCGTGTGCCGATGCGCGGCCGCGGCTCCAGCAGGCCTTTGGCCGCCAGCACCTTGATGGCTTCACGCAGCGCGGTGCGGCTGACTGCCAGCTCGGCGCAGAGCTGGTCTTCATTGGGCAGCAAGGCCCCCGCGGCATAGACGCCGCCAACCACCCGGCGGCCCAACTCGTTCACCACCTGGCCATGCAGGTTGCGCCCGGCATAGGTGGCGTGGGGAGGGGGTACGGAAGACTTCATGGGGCAAGGCGGGGGTGTTTTGCGGAAAAATCGGGTCTAATCATCATATGTTTAAATTCGCCTGAACATCCACTGTGAACTCCCAAAATATGGCTGCCAACCCTCTTGTTTCGATTGTCGGTGTGGACTGGGGTACCACCCACCGTCGGGCGTATGCGATCACGGGCGACGGCGCGTGTGCACGTGAAATCTCTGATTCGGACGGCGCGCTGGCCTGCAAAGGCCGCTTTCCCGCCGCCCTGGACGTCGCGCTGCAAGCGTTGGATGTGCACGGCACGGGCGTGGTGCTGGCAGGCATGGTGGGCAGCGCACTGGGCTGGCACGAGGTGCCGTATGTCGATAGCAGCGTGCCCGTGCAAGACCTGGCCGCCCATGCCATGCGGGTGCCCGATGCGGCGCCGGGCGTGTCGGCCATCATTATTCCGGGCTACCGCGTACGCAATGCGCAGGGGGTGCCCGATGTGATGCGCGGCGAAGAAACCCAGCTGTTGGGCGCCTGGGCTCTGGGCCACCGCAGTGGCTGGTTTGTGCTGCCCGGCACGCACAGCAAGTGGGTGGAGTTGCACGAAGGCCGCGTAGTCCAGCTACGCACCTACATGACCGGTGAATTGTTCGACCTGCTCAGCAAACATGGCACGGTGGCCGCGGCAGCCGGTGGTGTGGCTCCGGTGTGGGACGAGACGGCCTTTGCAGAAGGCGTGAAGGCCGCAGGCCACCATGCGCTGAGTCACCAGATTTTCAGTGTCCGGGCGCGCGTGGTCTGCAAAGACATGGCGGCCTCCAGCACTACCGCCTATTTGAGCGGTTTGTTGATTGGCACCGAACTCAAAGACGTGTTGCAGGGCAGCGCAGGCACAGGCCCGCAGGGCACGTTCAAACTGCTGGGCTCGCCGCAACTGGCGGCCCACTACCAGACTGCGGCCCAGCACCTGGGCCTGTCGTTCGACATCCTCGACGCCAAGGCTGCCTTTGTGGCGGCCGTCCACCACATTCACCTGAACTGGAAACCCCTATGAGCGATTCCCTGGAACTGTTGGCGCGTGCGCGCCGCACCCCCTTGGTGGCCATCTTGCGCGGGCTGCTGCCTGCCGAGGCGCAAGCTGTGGGGGAGGCACTGGTCGAGAGCGGCTTTCGCACGCTGGAAGTGCCACTGAACCGCCCAGGTGCGCTGGAATGTATTGCCACGCTGGCGCGCACCCTGCCTGCTGACGCCATTGTGGGCGGCGGCACCATGCTGACCGTGGCCGATGTGGAGGCTGTACACGCTGCCGGCGGCCGCCTCATGGTCTCGCCCAATTGCGATGTGGCGGTGATCCGCCGTGCGGTGGAACTGGGCATGCTGTGCGCGCCTGGTGTGGCTACGCCCACCGAAGCCTTTGCCGCTTTGCAGGCGGGTGCCCACGCGCTCAAGCTGTTCCCCGCAGAGATGGTGGGCCATGGTGGTATCAAGGCGCTGAAGTCAGTGCTGCCCGCCGGGACCGACCTGTGGCCTGTGGGGGGCATCACCCCTGAGAGCATGGGCCCCTGGAAGAAGGCTGGCGCGACCGGTTTCGGCATTGGCAGCCAGCTGTTTGCGCCGGGTACTTCTGCGGCCGATGTGTTGCAGCGCGGGCGCGCTTACGTGCAGGCCTGGCAACAGGCCTGACGCCTTGGCCCTTAGCCCTGCTTCAGGGCCAGGGCGCGGTCGTACAGCGCGTTGCGGGCCTCACCGGTGATGTCGGCCGCCAGCTTCACCGCGGTTTTAAGTGGTAGCTCTGCCAGCAACAGCTTGAGCACCCGGTCGTCCGGCGCTTGCGTGGCGTTGCCTGCGGCGGGGTGAATCACCAACGCAAACTCGCCGCGCAAGCGGTTTGCATCGGCGGCCAGCCAGGCCGCCAACTCCGCCGCTGCCACGGTGGCTATCTCTTCAAACTGCTTGGTCAGTTCACGTCCCACGGTGACCAGGCGTTCGCCCAGCGGTGCCAGCGCCAGCGCCAGCGCTTCAATGCGGTGGGGGGCTTCCAGCAGCACCACGGCGCGGCGTTCTTCGGCCAGCAGCTGCACCTCATGGCCGCGTTCGGTCGCCTTGGAGGGTAAAAATCCCCGGAACACAAAACCACTGTGGCCATCACCACCTTCTGCCAAGCCGGCCGCACACAGGGCCGTGGTCACGCTGCTGGCCCCGGGCAGGGGGATGCTGCGCAGGCCCGCAGCCCGTACCTGGGTCACCAGCCGCGCACCAGGGTCACTGATGCCGGGTGTCCCCGCATCGCTCACATAGGCCACACGCTGGTCCTGGCGCAGGCGGTTTACAACACCTTCCGCCGCCTGGGTCTCATTGTGCTGGTGCACTGCCAGCAGCTGTGCGGACGATTTGTCGATGCCGTAGGCGCGCAGCAATTGCTGGGTATGGCGGGTGTCCTCGCAGGCAATCGTGTCGGCCAGCGCCAGCACGTGCAGTGCGCGCAAGCTGATGTCGGCGAGGTTGCCAATCGGGGTGGCTATCAGGTACAGCGCGCCCTGCGGATAATGCTGCGCACCGGCAGCCTCTTTGGCAGCGGACAGGGCAGAGATAAACGACGCACTCATAGATGGAATTCTTTCCGAAACGACCTGCACGAAGCGCAACCACCAAACAGCTGGGGGACGCGGGAGAAGACGCCGCTCTGCGCTATTTGCAAGGGCAGGGGCTGATGCTGGTCACCCGCAATTATCGAACCCCCGGACGGGGCGGCGGAGAAATCGATCTGATCATGCGCTCGCCCGATGGCACCCTGGTGTTTGTGGAGGTGCGCAAACGGGCCTCCAACAGCCACGGCGGGGGTGCCGCCAGTGTGGGGGCGGTCAAACAGCGCCGCATTGTGTTTGCTGCACAGCATTACCTGCTGCGCCTGTCGCGCTTGCCTCCCTGCCGTTTCGATGTGGTGGTCCTGGACGGCGACCAGATCGAATGGCTGCAGGCCGCATTTGATGCATCCTGATACATCTCAAGACGCCTGATCCCTTGGGGATTTGGGTGCCGCGGTATCATCCGGCCCATGCTTGAGCAACGTATTCAACAACACTTTATTGACAGTGCAGACCTGAAGTACCAGTCCGCACAAGGCTTGAGCAAGCCGATTGCAGACGCGGTGCAAGCCATGTTGGCCTGTGTCACCAGTGGTGGCAAAGTGCTGGCCTGTGGCAACGGTGGCTCCGCCGCCGACGCACAACATTTCGCCGCCGAGTTTGTGGGACGCTTTGAGCGTGAACGCCCCGAACTGGGCGCCATTGCGCTGACCACCGATACCTCCATCATCACCGCCATTGCCAACGATTACGACTACAACGTGATCTTCTCGCGCCAGGTGCGCGCCCTCGGTGCGCCAGGGGACGTGCTGTTGGCAATTTCCACCAGCGGCAACTCCGCCAATGTGCTGGCTGCCATCGAGGCGGCCCATGCCCGCGAAATGGTGGTGGTGGGATTAACAGGGCGCGGCGGCGGCAAAATGGCGCAGGTCTTGCGCGACACCGATGTGCATATCTGTGTGCCACACGAACGTACGGCCCGCATTCAAGAGGTCCATATTTTGGCGCTGCATTGCATTTGTGATGCCGTCGATGCCCAACTGCTGGGCGAACAGGAAACCAACCCATGAACTCCCGATTGAAACGTTTAACCCTGGTTGCGGCTCTGGCCGGATCTCTGGTAAGTCTTAGCGCGTGTTTCCCATTGCTTGTCGGCGGTGCCGTGGGAGGTATGTTGGTTGCTACCGACCGTCGCACCTCCGGTTCGGTGGTGGAGGATGAAGGCATCGAGCAGCGCTCCGCCAGCCGCATCCGTGAAAACCTGGGTGACCGTGTGCATGTCAACGTCACCAGCTACAACCGCCAGGTGTTGTTGACAGGCGAGGTGCCCACGGCCCAAGACAAGCAGTTGGTGGAGCAGATCGTGTCGCGGGTGGACAACGTGCGCAACATCGTCAACGAGTTGGGCGTCATGGGCAATGCCAGCCTGACCCAGCGCTCGTCCGACTCCCTGGTGACTGGTCGCGTCAAGGCGGCGCTGGTGGACGCCAAAGACCTGTTTGCCAATGCCTTCAAAATCGTGACGGAACGGGGCACCACCTATGTGATGGGCCGTGTGACCGAGCGGGAAGCCAAACGCGCCACGGAAGTGATCAGCAGCACCTCTGGGGTGCAGCGCGTGGTGCGTATTTTGGAAGTCATTTCGGAAGACGAGTTGGCCCGCCTGCAGCCAGCGCCCCCTCCCGCAGAAACCCCCAAGCAATAAAAAAAACGGCCCGTCAGGGCCGTTTTTCATGGTGGGGCACGGGGACTACATTCACTTCAACCGCTTGATCAGGCTGCTGGTGTCCCAGCGCTTGCCGCCCATCTGCTGCACATCGGCGTAGAACTGGTCTACCAAGGCGGTCACTGGCAGGCGTGCACCGTTGCGTTTGGCTTCATCCAGCACCAGACCCAGGTCCTTGCGCATCCAGTCCACCGCAAACCCGAAATCAAACTTGTCGGCCACCATGGTCTTGCCACGGTTGTCCAGCTGCCAGCTTTGGGCTGCGCCCTTGCCGATCACGTCCAGCACCTGGTTCATGTCCAGCCCGGCTTTCTGGCCAAAAGCAATCGCCTCCGAGAGGCCCTGCACCAGCCCGGCAATACAAATCTGGTTCACCATCTTGGCGAGTTGACCGGCACCGCTCTCACCGAGCAGCGTGAAGGCACGGGAGAAGGCCATGGCGACGGGTTTGACCGTTTCAAACGCGTTCGCATCACCCCCACACATCACGGTCAGCAGACCGTTTTGCGCACCGGCTTGGCCGCCGGACACGGGGGCATCGATGAACTGCAGGCTCCGGGCGTGTGCTGCGACACTGAGCTCGCGTGCGATATCGGCAGACGCGGTGGTGTGGTCCACAAAAATGGCGCCGGGCTTCATGCCCGCAAAGGCACCATCGGCCCCCAGGGTCACGCTGCGCAGGTCGTCGTCATTGCCCACGCAGCAAAACACGATGTCCGCCTGCTGTACCGCCTGGCGCGGTGTGGGGGCGTGGGAGTGGGCGCCCAATTGGCTGCTAGCCCCCGCGAATTCTGCGCACCAAGCTATCGATTTTGTAGCGGTCCGGTTGTACACCGTGACCTGGTGGCCAGCGCGGGCCAGGTGCCCGGCCATGGGGTAGCCCATGACGCCCAGGCCCAGAAAGGCGACGGAGTAAGCGGGGGAGGGTTCGTAGGTTTTGTCGTTGATGTTGGGCATGACAATAAAGGATTCAATCGGGTGGAAAGGCAATTTTCCGCCGGGCCGCCCCAAGGAAAATTAGCCCCCTTGGGGGGCAGCGACCCGCGCAGCGGCGGAGCGTGGGGGCCACGTTTTACATAATTGCGAAATTTTCGGTACCGGCGGACAGGTCGTTGGACTTGCCGCGCTGGCTGTTGAGTTTGATCTGCAGGCGCAGGTCGTTGAGCGAATCGGCGTTGCGCAGCGCGTCTTCGTAGGTGATCGCATTGCCTTCGTAGAGGTCGAACAGCGCTTGGTCGAAGGTTTGCATGCCGGCCTGGCGGCTCTTCTTCATGATTTCCTTCACCTCGGACACTTCGCCCTTGAAGATCAGGTCGGAAATCAGCGGCGAGTTGATCATGATCTCTACCGCAGCGACACGGCCCTTGCCATCCTGCTTGGGGATCAGGCGCTGCGAGACCAGGGCTTTCAGGTTCAGTGACAGGTCCATCAGCAGCTGGCTGCGGCGCTCTTCGGGGAAGAAGTTGATGATGCGGTCCAGCGCCTGGTTGGCGCTGTTGGCGTGCAGGGTGGCCAGGCACAGGTGGCCGGTTTCGGCAAAGGCCACCGCGTGTTCCATGGTTTCGCGGTCACGGATCTCGCCCATCAGAATCACATCTGGCGCCTGGCGCAGCGTGTTCTTCAGCGCCGCTTCCCAGCTGTCGGTGTCCAGGCCCACTTCGCGCTGCGTGACCACACAGTTCTTGTGCGCATGCACAAACTCCACCGGGTCTTCGATGGTGATGATGTGGCCAAAGGACTTGTCATTGCGCCAATCCACCATGGCCGCCAGCGTGGTGGATTTGCCTGAACCCGTGGCGCCCACCATGATGCACAGGCCGCGCTTGGCCATCACCACCTCCTTGAGCACCTGGGGCACGCCCAGCCCGTCGATGGTGGGCAGCACCTGCGGAATCACCCGCAATACCAGGCCGACCTTGCCCTGCTGGATGAAAGCGTTGGCGCGGAAGCGGCCTATGCCGGCCGGCGCGATGGCGAAGTTGCTCTCCTTGGTGCGCTCGAACTCCGCCACCTGCTTGTCGTTCATGATGGAACGCGCCAGTGCCATGGTGTGCGCCGCGTTGAGCGGCTGGGGCGAGACCTTGGTGATCTTGCCGTCCACCTTGATGGCGGGCGGAAACTCGGCGGTGATGAACAAGTCGCTGCCATTGCGGCTGACCATCAGCTTGAGCAGGTCGTTGATAAATTTGGTTGCCTGATCGCGTTCCATAAGAACACCTCCTTTTCGCTAAATCGACACGGTGGAGCGAAGTGCCCCCAAAACCCAGGAACACCGCGGGACCGGCTTTGCCGGACCGCTGGTGTTGCCCCCTGCAAGGGGGGAAGCGGCCACACGCAGTGGGCAAGCCGGGGGGTGTTCCACAGCTACCCCGGGAAGTTCTCAGGGATTTTGGCTTTGCCACGGGCTTCTGAGGGGCTGATGATGTTGCGCTTCACCAGGTCGGTCAGGTTCTGGTCCAGCGTCTGCATGCCCACGCTGTTGCCGGTCTGGATGGAGGAGTACATCTGTGCCACCTTGGCCTCGCGGATCAGGTTGCGGATGGCGCTGGTGCCCAACATGATTTCGTGCGCTGCCACACGGCCCTGGCCGTCTTTGGTTTTGCACAGGGTTTGCGAGATCACGGCCTGCAGCGACTCGGACAACATGGCCCGCACCATTTCCTTTTCTTCGGACGGGAACACGTCAATGATCCGGTCGATGGTCTTGGCCGCACTCGATGTGTGCAGGGTACCAAACACCAAGTGGCCTGTTTCTGCGGCCGTCATGGCCAGGCGGATGGTTTCCAGGTCGCGCATTTCGCCCACCAGAATCGCGTCCGGATCTTCGCGCAGCGCGGACTTCAGCGCGGCGGCAAAACTCAGCGTGTGCGGCCCCACTTCACGCTGGTTGACCAGACATTTCTTGGACTCATGCACAAACTCGATCGGGTCTTCCACCGTCAGGATGTGGCCGAACTCGGTTTCGTTCAAGAAGTTGACCATGGCCGCCAGCGTAGTGGACTTGCCCGATCCCGTGGGGCCGGTGACCAGTACCAGGCCGCGTGGCTTCAAGGCCAGGTCGGCAAAAATCTTGGGTGCGTTGAGCTGCTCCAGCGAGAGGATTTTGCTCGGAATCGTCCGGAACACCGCACCCGCGCCGCGGTTGTGGTTGAAGGCGTTGACCCGGAAGCGCGCCAGGCCGTCAATCTCGAAAGAGAAGTCGATTTCCAGGAACTCCTCGTACATCTTGCGCTGCGTGTCGTTCATGATGTCGTACACCATGGCGTGCACCTGCTTGTGGTCCAGCGGCTCCACGTTGATGCGTCGCACATCGCCATGCACCCGGATCATGGGAGGGAGACCGGCAGAGAGGTGCAAGTCGGAAGCCTTGTTTTTGACGCTGAACGCCAACAGCTGGGTAATGTCCACGGAATCCTCTTTCGCTGAGATGGGCTGGGAAGGGTTTGGTACGCTTGGCAGATTATGACGATGATTGCAGACAATCTCCACGCGGTACGCGCCCGCATCACCCAGGCGTGCACACAGGCCGGACGGCCGGTGGACGCGGTGCAACTGCTGGCAGTTTCCAAGACTTTTGGCCCCGATGCGGTGCAGCAGGCCTTTGACGCGGGCCAGCGTGCGTTTGGCGAAAACTACATCCAGGAAGCGGTGGAAAAAATCGCCGCACTGACCGCGCTGCCGATTGAATGGCACTGCATCGGCCCGATCCAGAGCAACAAGACGCGGCTGGTGGCGGAGCACTTCCAATGGGCACACACGGTGGACCGGTTGAAGATCGCCCAGCGCCTGAGCGAGCAGCGTCCGGCGCATTTGCCGCCCTTGCAGGTGTGTGTGCAGGTGAATGTGGATGGCGGTCCCACCAAGTCGGGCGTGTTGCCCGACGAGGCGCTGGCGCTGGCTCGCGCCGTAGCGCAGTTGCCGCGCCTGCAGTTGCGAGGTCTGATGTGTATTCCCGAGCCTGCTACTGATTTTGTAGCTGCTTGCGCAGTATTCAAGCGGGCTAGAGGCGTATTTGATGCATTAAATGCAGAGGGGCTGGGGCTGGACACCCTCTCCATGGGCATGAGTGCTGACCTGGATGCTGCCGTGGCCAGCGGTAGCACCCAGGTGCGGGTGGGCAGTGCGATCTTTGGCGCCCGCAGCTACCCTGCCGCGACTTGAGTGTGCCCGCGCCCGTCGGCGGTGGGCATGGGTCACTCCACAAGCTTGGGCGCCAGCTTGTTATTGCAGCTTCAGATGGGTGGTGTTCTTGATTTCTTCCATCACCGCATAGGTGCGCGTCTCGCGTACGCCGGGCAGCTGCCACAGCACGGTTCCTGCAAACTGCCGGTAGGCCACCATGTCCGCCATGCGGGTTTTGAGCAGGTAGTCAAAGCCGCCGGCCACCATGTGGCACTCCATGATTTCGGGGCGCACCTGCACCGCAGCCTTGAAGGCGTCAAACACATTGGGCGTGGTCTTGTCCAGCAGTACCTCAATAAAGACCATCATGCCCGCGCCCAACTTGAGCGGGTTCAAACGGGCTTCATAGCCCAGGATGTACGCGTCTTTGGTGAGCCGCTGTACGCGGGCCAGTACCGCCGTGGGGGATAGCCCCACGGTCTCGGCCAGTTTCAGATTGGACAGTCGTCCATCCTCTTGCAGGCAGGTCAGGATGCGCAGGTCAATCCGGTCCAGTTCAGCCAAGTCGCTCACGCGGGGCCTTCTTATTTGAGTTTGAAAAATGACACCACCTGCGCCAGGCGCTCGGCCTGGTCCGACAGCGCGGTGGCCGCAGCGGCGGTTTCTTCCACCAAGGCGGCATTTTGTTGGGTGTTTTGGTCCAGGTCGTGCACCGCGGCGCCCACCTGACCGACACCTGCCGATTGCTCCTTGGTGGCGTTGGCGATTTCGGTCATCAAGCTGTCAATGCGCCCGGCGTTCCCCACAATGTCCGCAATGGCGGTGCCCGCCTCGCCCACCACCTGGGTGCCTTTTTCAACTTGCTCAATGCTGGCGTTGATGAGGGTCTTGATTTCCTTGGCTGCCTCGGCACTGCGCCCGGCGAGTGAGCGCACCTCGCTGGCCACGACCGCAAAACCGCGACCCTGCTCACCGGCACGCGCTGCTTCTACCGCCGCATTCAGGGCCAGGATGTTGGTTTGGAAGGCGATGCCGTCGATGACGCTGATGATTTCGGAAATCTTGCTGGACGAGGCATTGATGCCTTGCATGGTCTGCTCGACCTGTGAGATCACCTCCCCGCCGTGTTGGGCCGAACGGGCGTTGGCGCGAACAATGTCGGCGGCACCCGATACCGTGTCGGAGGTGCGCTGCACGGTTTCTGCAATCTGCGTCATGGTGGCCGCGGTTTCCTCCAGAGCGGCCGCGCTGGCCTCGGTGCGGCGCGACAGGTCTTGTGACGCGGAGGCAATCTCTTCGCTGGCCGTATTGACATTGGCCGCACCGTCCAAGGTGTCACGCACGATCACGCGCAAGCTGGCCTCCATGTCCCGCAGGGTAATCATCAGGTGGGCCGCCTCGTCCTTGCCCCACGGGGTGGGGGCCGTAATCAGGTTGCCCTGGCTGATTTGCTCCAGGTGCCCGGTTACCTCGCGCAGGCCCCCCATCATCACTTTGTAAAACGCCAGCAGCATGTAAAACGCCAAGGCCACAAACAACACCGCAATCCCCAGTTGCTGCAGGAACTGGGCTTGCATCTGCCCCACGCGTTCTTCCAGGCGGGACCGCAGACGCTCCATCAGTTTGGTGTTCAGGGCGTGCTCTGCGCGCGCGGAGGCCGTGCCCATCTGCTCCAGTTGGTTCGGGTTACCTTCTACCTTTTCGCCAAGCACCATGGTTTTCAGGGCCTTGCCGAAGTCGTCATACAGCTGGTCGTTCTGGGCCATGCCGTATTTGGCATCCGGGTCTTTGAGGCCCTCTGCTGCCACCGCCTTGAGATAACTGTTTTCAACAATCCCGTCGACAAAGGCCAAAACACCTGCAAACATGACCAGGTCTTCGTTTTGGTCGGCTGTTTTGCTTCCGGTTTTCAGCACCAGTTTGCCCAAGGCGGTAAGTTTGGACACATTGTCTGTTTGTTGCGGGCCAAACAGCACGGCGTAGTTCATCAAATGAAAAGTGTCCAGCTCCGGATCCAGCGCCAGTTGTGAGGTATCTGCCACCTCTCGCCCCAGTTCCAGCAAGAGCGCGATGTAGGCGCTATGGGCATTGAAGGTTGCCGTGGGGTCAGCGCCAACAGGCGCGTTCAGCAGGGCCTGATGGGCTGTCTCGACGGCAGCGTACGCGCGACCCGTTCCCAGTGTTTGGCCGTTGGCCTTGTTTTGTTCTGCCAGTTTGGCAAAAGCATCGCTTACCTTGGTCTTCCAGGTGTCGAGGTCTGAGGCCCCATCCATGGCCGCTAGACGCCGTCCCTGCGCGACCTGGATCAGGTCATGCAAGGGTTGGACATAGGCCACACCCAGCAATTCCGAGCGGGCGAACTCCACCTGGTCGTTGCTGGCTTTCCACAGGTCCCCCAGCATGATGGTCAGCGGTATCAGAAACATCACCGCAATCCAGCCCGCCTTGGCAGGGAAGTTCAGCCGTCGAAACAGGCGGACTCCCGGCGACAGCCAACCGTGATACCGGAAAAAAGACCCAAATCCGGCATCGCCGGCGATCACGTTGCTCATGTCGTTCCTTAGTAAATAAATCTAATTTAGTCCATCATGGTCGGATGGGGGGCGTGTGTCAACGACACGCCGGGTCGTCCGCAAATCGGGGCCTTGGCCTTGTCGCCACTGCGGGCCAGTCGCGCTGTGTCGTGTCATGGTGTGGGTGTTGGTCTGCCAAAGAGGTAGCCCTGAAAGTGGGTGCAGCCCAAGGCCACCAGGGCGTCGCGCTGTTCCGTGGTTTCCACGCCCTCGGCGATCACCTGCAGGTGCAGGCTATCGCCCAGCGTGACGATGGCACGCACGATGCTGGCGCTGGAGTGGTCCAGCAGCAGGTCGTGCACAAACGACTGGTCGATCTTGAGCTGGTCCAGTGGCAGGCGCTTGAGCACGTTGAGCGAGGAATAGCCTGTGCCAAAGTCGTCCAGCGAGATGCGCACGCCCAATGCCTTGAGTGCATCCATTTTTTGGATCACCCCGCCCAAGTCGTCAATCAGCTGGCTTTCGGTCAACTCCAACTCCAGGCGTTGCGGATTGGCGCCGGTGGCTTGCAGAACGGACCGGACCTGGTCCACAAAGTCTGCCTGGCGAAACTGGCGTGCGCTGAGGTTGACAGCAATCGACAGTGCCGCGGTGTGCGCTTGCGCGGCCCATTGCACCAGTTGCCTGCAGGCGGTTTCCAGTATCCACTCGCCCAGGGGAAGAATCAGCCCGGAGCTTTCGGCCACCGGGATAAATTCCGCCGGGGACACCAGGCCGCGCACCGGGTGCTGCCAGCGCACCAAAGCCTCCACGCCCACCACTTGCCCCTGTGTGTCCACCTGGGGCTGGTAGTACAGCAAGAACTGCCGGGCCTCCAGGGCGCGGTGCAGGTCCGTCTCCAGGGCGGTGCGGGCGCTGACCTGCGCCTGCATTTGGGGGTTGAAAAAGCGCACCATATTGCGCCCATCGGCTTTGGCCTGGTACATGGCCAGATCGGCTTGCTTGAGCAGTTCCTCCTGGTCGGAGTCGGGGCCGCCAAACATGGTCACGCCAATGCTGACCGAGGTTTGGTAGTAGTGGCCGTCCAGCAAGTAGGGTTCACTCAGCCGGTGCAGAATTTTTTCAGCCAGGTGCTGGGCGTGCAGCACGGCCTCGCTTATCGATTGGCCCAGGTCTTGCACCATGGCCACAAACTCGTCGCCGCCTTGACGTGCCAGCGTGTCCTGGGCCCGGGTGCAAGCCGACAAGCGGGACGCAATTTCGCACAGCAGCAAATCCCCGATGCTGTGGCCCAGGGTGTCGTTGAGGTCTTTGAAGTTGTCCACATCAATGAACAGCAGGGCGCTACATGTGTGGCTGCGTTGCTGGACGGCGAGGGCCTGCTGCAGGCGTTCCATCAGCAGGCGCCGGTTGGGCAGGTGGGTCAGCGGGTCGTAGAACGCGAGTTGGTGGATGGCGTGCTCGGCCTGCTTTTGTTTGGAAATGTCGGTAGAAATGCCGCACAGCGCGTAGATGGAGCCGTCGGGTCGGTGCAGGGGGAGCTTGATGGACAGGTAGGTGTGCTCTTTGTGCCCGTCCTGTCGGCGGTTGGTCTCCATCTCTTCCACACGCTCCCCGTGTTGCACCACCCGCAGGTCGTTGATCCGCAGCTTGGCCGCCGTGGGGGCATCGAAGTAGTGGTCGTCGGTTTGCCCCACCACCTCGTCGGGGCGGGCGCCAAACAGCTCGCACACCTTGCGGTTGGCATACTGGTAGCGCAGCTCGGTGTCTTTGATGTAGATGAATGCATCCACGCTGTCCAGAATGGTGTTGAGCCGGTCCTCGCTGGCGCGCAGGCTGCGGGTTTTGTCGGCCACCTCGCGCCGCAACAAGCCCCAGGCGCCCACCGCCAGTGCCAAGACTCCGCCCAAGCCGCCCAGCGCCCACCACACCACGGTGGGCACCCGCGCTGGGGGCGGCGTTTCCATCCAGCGCTTGAGTACCTCAAAGTAGTGCGAAGTGGGCTCGGCCTGCCATGCCCGCAGCTCCGTCTCGACAGCGGTAAGCAGGTCTGGGTTCTTGTTTTTGCCGGTGGCAAAAAACAGCTGCGAGGGTTGGAACAGCACGGGCGTGGATTGCATCTTGAAGCGCGGCGCCTGCAAGTCGCCATAGAAGCGGTTGGCAACGGCGGCATCCGCCCCGCCGCGGGCCGCCAGTTGAAACGCCTCCTCCAGGGTTTCGACCGGCACCAGCTCGGCGTGCACCCCAAAACCCGCCATCAGGTTGCGCAGGTACTCCTGCTGCACCGAACCCTGCAGTACCGCAACGCGCCGGTCCTTGAGGTCCAGGGCCGAGCGGATCGGCACCTCCGGACGGGCGTAGATCTGCGACCAGCTCAACAGCGCCGGGGTGGTGTGGAAGTCAAACAGCGCAGCCCGCTCGGGCGTGAAGGCCACGTCCGGCATCAGGTCGATGCTGCCGTTCTGCAGGCCCTCCAGGCAGGCTTTCCACTCGCAGGGCACGGGCACCAGGGTCCAGTTGTGGTGCCGGGCGATCTGCAGCGCCAACTCGCCAAAAATGCCAGAGGGCTGCTGCTGCCCGTTCAGGAAGATCTTGGGCTCGTTTTGGTAGACCCCCATGCGCACCTCGCGCGGGTGGTCGGCTCGGGCGGCGCCGGCCAGGCCCTGCAGGACGGCCAGCAGGGCCAGTACCAGCACCCAAGGGCGCCTTCCCACAGTTGACAAACGGGTTTGGGGCATGCACGAACTCCTGTAGCGCATTCTGCGGTGCATTCTTGGCGCAAACTTGACCTCCATCAATAGATGGCGCCGTGCGTACCAGGATGTTGCAGGTGGCGATACCGCATTTAAAACTAAATATCTCGATAAATATAGATATTTATTCGTGTAAAAACTTTTAAAAATACGCACAAGTTTCACATTTCATGGAGTGCGTATGTTCCAAGCCGTCCCCCCCCGTTTGCCCACCCCCTACCGCCCGGAGAGCGAAATCGTTGCGCAGCGTCTGCAGCAATTGGACGGCACCTTGTACTGGGCCCATGCCGCCCGCACCGCCGAACCTTGGGTGCAGGCCGTGCGCGAGAACCCGCCGCCCTTCTGGGCCATGGAAAGCCTGCTCAAGGAATACCCCATCTCCAGCGCCGAAGGTCTGGCCCTGATGCGCCTGGCCGAAGCCCTGCTGCGGGTGCCGGATGCCGAGACCGCCATCGCGCTGACCACCGACCAACTGGGCCGCGCTGACTTCGAGGCCAGCGGCGACAAGGTGCTCGCGCGCCTGTCCAGTACGGCCATTGCGCTGTCCAAACACTTTTTGCCCGATGCGCAGAACGAGCCCGGTCTCATGGCCAAGTTGGGTGCGCGCACGGTGGTGGCGGCCACCCTGCGTGCCGTGCAGCTCTTGGGCCGCCAGTTCGTGCTGGGCCAGACCATGCCCGAGGCGATGAAGGAGGCCGATGCCGCACGCAAAAAAGCCAATGTGCGCTTCAGCTACGACATGCTGGGCGAGGGCGCCCGCACCGACAAGGACGCGTTGCGCTATTTGAAGAGTTATGGTGACGCTATTGATTTCATAGCTGCTCGCACAAGCAAGACGGGCGCACTGGCCGAAAACGATGGTATTTCCATCAAACTGAGCGCGCTCTACCCGCGCTACGAAGACGCGCACCGCCAGGCGGTGCTGGACGCGCTGGTGCCCCGCGTCTGGACGCTGTGCGAAGCGGCTGCGGCGGCCCATATCAACCTGACCATTGACGCGGAAGAGGTGGACCGCCTGGAGCTGTCGCTCGAAGTGCTGGAAGCTCTGTTGGTACTGGTGGCCCGCCACTGCCCGCAGTGGACCGGCCTGGGCCTGGCCATGCAGGCCTACCAGACCCGTGCGCTGGAGCTCATCGAGCACGTCACCGTGCTGGCCCGCAAGTACCAGATCAAGCTGATGTGTCGCCTGGTCAAAGGCGCCTACTGGGACGCCGAAATCAAGCGCGCCCAGGAGTTGGGCCTGCCGCACTACCCGGTGTTCACCCACAAGCACCACACCGATGTGTCCTACCTGGCCTGCGCCCGTGCCCTGCTGGCGGCGCCGGATGCCATCTACCCCCAGTTCGCCACCCACAACGCGGCGACCATCGCTGCCATTTTGCAAATGGGCGCCAAAAGTGGCGCACCGTTTGAGCTGCAGCGCCTGCACGGCATGGGTGAAGGGGTGTACCGCGAGGTGTTGAAGAACCCCCTGGTCGCCTGCCGCGTCTACGCCCCTGTGGGCGCGCACAAAGATTTGTTGGCCTACCTGGTGCGCCGCCTGCTGGAAAACGGCGCCAACTCCAGCTTTGTGCACCAGTTGGCCGACGAGTCGGTGGGCATGGAGGAGCTGCTGATCTCGCCCCTGCGACTGGAGCCCCACCCCAGCCTGCCATTGCCGGCCGACCTGTTTGGCACGCACCCGGGCAGCCGCGCCAACAGCACCGGCCTGGACCTGACCGTGGCCACCATGCGCGATCCGCTGTTGGCTGCCCTGCCGGCCACCCCGGTGCCGGTGGTGCCCGAGTTTGATATCAAACGGGTGCCTGATGCTTATGCCGCCTGCGCAAGCAGCTATCAAAAATGGAGCAAAGTGCCCGTCGAAGAGCGCGCCGTGGTGCTGCGTCGCGCTGCCGATGCGCTGCAGGCCGCCATGCCGCAGTTCTGCGCACTGCTGGTCAAAGAAGCCTTCAAGACCTGGGGTGACGCGGTGAGCGAGGTGCGCGAGGCCGTGGACTTCCTGCGCTACTACGCCGACGAGGCGCAGCGCATCATGCAGCCCATTCAGTGTCCCGTGGTCGCCAACGCACAAGCCGGCTACCAGTACGGCGTGACCGGCGAGACCAACACCCTGCGCCTCACCGCGCGTGGCGTCTGGGTCTGCATCAGCCCCTGGAACTTCCCGCTGGCCATCTTCATGGGCCAGGTGGCCGCCGCCCTGGCCACGGGCAACACGGTGCTGGCCAAGCCGGCCGAGCAAACCCCAGGCGTGGCCAAAGCCGCAGTGGACCTGATGGTGGCCGCTGGCGTACCCGCCGATGCCTTGCAACTGCTGCATGGTGCGGGCGAAACCGTAGGCGCCGCCCTGGTGGCCCAGCCCGGCGTGGCCGGTGTGGTGTTCACAGGCTCCACCCAGGTGGCCAAGATCATCCAGCGCGCGCTGGCCGCCAAAGACGGCCCCATCGTGCCGCTGATTGCCGAGACCGGTGGCATCAACGCCATGCTGGTGGACAGCAGCGCGCTGCCCGAACAGGTGGTGGACGCGGTGGTGCAAAGCGCCTTCCGCTCGGCCGGCCAGCGCTGCTCCGCACTGCGCCTGTTGGTGGTGCACCATGCCATTGCCGACGGTGTGATCGAGATGCTGCAAGGGGCGGCCCAGGAATTGCAGGTGGGCACGCCGGCCGACTTGGCCACGGACCTGGGGCCGGTGATCGACCGGGAGGCCTATGACAACATCCAGCGCCACATCGACCGTCTGAAAAATGAGTCAAAAGTGCTTGTGGCGCCCGCAAATAATGCGCAAGCAGCTACTGATTTAATAGCGAATCTGATTGCACCACATGCTTTCGAGGTGGCCAGCATTGCCCAGGTGAAGGCCGAAATCTTCGGCCCGGTGCTGCAGGTGGTGCGCTGGGGCACGGGGGATACCAGCAACCCCGAGGACGTGATCGCACATATCAACGCGCTGGGCTACGGCCTCACGCTGGGCATCCAGACCCGCATCGACAGCCGCGCCCAGGCGCTGGCCAATGCGGCGCATGTGGGCAACATCTACATCAACCGCAACATGATTGGCGCCGTGGTGGGGGTGCAGCCTTTCGGTGGCGAAGGCCTGTCAGGCACCGGCCCCAAAGCCGGCGGCCCGCACTACCTGTTCCGCTTCTGCGCGGAGCAGACGGTGACCGTGAATACGACCGCCGCGGGTGGCAACGCTGCGCTGCTGGCCAGCCTGCATTGACGCAAAAGACGGGCGTTGCCAGGCACAGCCCGGACGGAGCGGTGCGCCCCAGGCTGCCTCATGCCGGGGCTTGCTGCGTCACCCACTCCGCCAGGGCCGGGGCGGTCATGGGCCGGGCAAAGAAGTAGCCCTGCGCGTAGTCGCACCCCGCGTCGATCAACAGGTCGCGCTGCTGGGCGGTTTCCACCCCCTCGGCCACCACCTGCAGGCCTAGCGCATGGGCCATGGCCACCATCGCTTTGCACAGCGTGAAGTTGGTGGACCCCGGCTGCAGGTCGCGCACAAAGGACTGGTCGATCTTGATGAAGTCGATGTCGAACTTCAACAGGTAGGACAGGGAGGAATAGCCGGTGCCGAAGTCGTCCAGCGCCACCTGCAGTCCCGCGTCGCGCCACTCCAGCAGCTTGGCGGTCACACCGTCATTGCTGTCCAGCAACACGCCTTCGGTGATTTCGATGGACAGGCTGTCGCCGGGCAGACCCATGGCCGCCAGGCGCCGCACCCAGTTGGCGTCGGGCAGCTGGGTGTGCTGGAACTGCACGGGCGAGGTATTGATGCTTATTTGAAAGGTCGGTGCCAGGCTGCGGCGCCAGGCCTGCACCTGCAGCGCAGCCTGCTCAAACACCCAGTCACCCATGGGCACGATCAGGCCACTGGTCTCGGCCATGGGGATGAATGCGGCCGGGCTGATCAGCCCGCGCTCGGGGTGGCGCCAGCGCAGCAGGGCCTCGGCCTTGTGCACGGCGCCACTGGCCAGCGCCACGATGGGCTGGTAGAGCAGCTGCAACTGCTGCTGGCCCACTGCGTGGCGCAAGTCGTTGGTCAGCCGGGCACGCGTGAGCGCAGCTTCCTGGAGCGCCGGGGTGAAGAAGCTGAAGCGGTTGCGCCCTGCGCCCTTGGCCACATACAGCGCCTGGTCGGCGTTTTTGTACAGCGCCTCCAGCTCGGTGCCGTCGGCCGGGTAGAGCGTGACGCCCACGCTGGCCGACACAAACACCTGCTCCTGCCCGAGCTGGAATACCTGGGCCATGGTCTGTAGCAGCTTGTGCAGCAGCTGCTCCAGGTGGGTGTCGGGCGCCAGCTCGGTGAGCAGCACGGTGAACTCGTCGCCGCCCATGCGGGCTACGGTGTCGCATTCGCGCACGCACTGGCGCAGGCGGCGCGCCGCCTCTACCAGCAGCAGGTCGCCGTTGTCATGGCCCAGGGTGTCGTTAACTTCCTTGAAGTGGTCCAGGTCGATGAACAGGATGGCCAGTTGCAGGCCGTCGCGGCGGCTGCGTTTGATTTCCTGCTCCAGCCGGTCGCGCAGCATGCGCCGGTTGGGCAGGCCGGTCAGGGGGTCGAAATAGGCATGCTGGCGCACCTGGGCTTCGGCGTTCTTGCGGTCGGTGATGTCGGTGTGCGTGCCAATCATGCGGGCAGGCGTGCCGTTGGCGTCGCGGCTGATCACCATGCCGCGGGTGTGCACCCATTTCCAGCTGCCGTCTTTGCACCGCACGCGGTGTTCGTTGGAGTAGGTGGGGGTCATGCCGTCGAAGTGGGCCTGGCGGTCTCGCTGCATGGCCTCTACATCGTCCGGGTGGGTGCGTTGGTCGAGCTCTTCGGGCCGGTCGGCCAGTTCGTCTTCGGTAAAGCCGTACATCTCCACCAGGCGTTTGCTGAAGTATTCGCGCCCGCTGGCAATGTGCCAGTCCCACACGCCGTCGCCGGTGCTCTCCAGTGCCAGTTTCCAGCGTTCTTCGCTGTCGCGCAGGGCGATCTCGGCGGCCTTGCGATCGGTGATGTCGGTGTGGGTGCCAATCATGCGCAGTGGTTGGCCCTGGGCGTTGCGGCTCACCACCGTGCCACGCGTGTGGATCCACTTCCAGTGGCCGTCCTTGCAGCGCAGGCGCAAATCCGCGGCGTAGCTGGGGATGCGGCCCTGCAGGTAGTCGGTGAATGCCGCGCTCACGTGGGGCAGGTCGTCCGGGTGGACGCGGCTCACAAACTCGTGGTTGGCGTCGGCAATTTCGCCGACCTCGTAGCCCAGCATTTGCTGCCAGCGTTGGGAGTGGATTTGCTCGCCGGTGATCAGGTTCCAGTCCCAGGCCCCAGCGCCAGAGCCCTCCAGGGCCAATTTCCAGAGGTTGTCACTGTCGTCTTCGAACTGGGAGCCGCTCCAGGCCCGAAAGCGGTGGGGCAGGTGCAACTCGTCCAGTGCGGAAGAGATCGGCGCAGCGGTGGGGGGGAGAGGGTCAGGGTCTGGAATCACGGCACCGGCCTGTACACAGTCGCAATAGGCGTGCGCCCATCAATCTTTGAGACTCTAACGCAAACTGCGGGCCACCGCCATGGTGGCTTGTCCTCTGTGCAATGGCGTGGGAGCGCACTGAAATGGACGTGTGAAATGCTGTTTTTGCGCTGCTTTCCTACGCCCCACCCCCATAAACTGAATCCGTGGTGGGGGAGATCCCTTTCGGCACCTCTTTGCACTCTGTTGGAACACCTATGACATCCAAAAAAACCATCTCCAGCATGGAGGCCCTGGCCATGCTGGGCGACCGCGTCCTGCTCAGCTATATCTGCCTGGCCGCGGTGGTCAGCATCGCCCTGGGCGTGAACTTTGTCGACTCGGGCCTGGCCCTCACCGCCACACTGGTCTTGCTGGCCCTGGCCTTTGGTGTGTTTGGGCTGGCCCGCTACACCGTGGCCAGCCGTTTTGTGCTGACCTTTGTCCTGGTGTCTTTTGTGGCCCTGCATATCCAGTTGGCCCGCGGCATGTCGGAGATGCACTTCGGCGTGTTTGTGGCGCTGGCCTTGTTCCTGGTCTACCGTGACTGGCGTGTCATCGTCTTTGGTGCCGCCCTGTTTGCGGTGCACCATGTGGCATTTGACCGCTTGCAGGCGGCGGGTTTTGGCCTGTATTGCACCACCGAAGCGGACTTTGGCCGCATCGTCATCCACGCGCTGTATGTGGTGATCCAGTCGGGCGTGGAAGCGGTCATGGCCATCAACATGGCCCGGGCCGCCCGCGAAGGCGACGAGCTGCGTATTCTGGTGGCCCATGTGAACCGGGAGGACAGCATCTCCCTCGATGTGCGGGGCACGCTCACCAGCACCCGCGGCGGCGACTCGCTCAAGGCCACCCTGGGCCGTATGGAGGTCGCCGTGGCCGCCGTGCGCAGCAGCTCGGCCAGCATTGAGGTGGCCTGCTCCGAAATTGCCAGCGGCAACCAGGACCTGAGCAACCGCACCGAGCAGACCGCCGCGAATCTGCAGCGCACTGCCAGCAGCATGGAGCAGCTCACCGGTGCCGTCAGCCTGTCGGCCGACAACGCCCGCGAGGCCAACACCCTGGCCCTGGCCGCCAGCCAAACCGCCGCCAAAGGCGGTGAGGTGGTGGCCCAGGTGGTGCAGACCATGCAGGGCATCAATGACAGCTCGCGCAAGATCAGCGACATCATCAGCGTCATCGACGGCATTGCCTTCCAGACCAATATCCTGGCGCTGAACGCAGCGGTAGAAGCTGCCCGTGCCGGAGAGCAAGGCCGCGGCTTTGCGGTGGTGGCCAGTGAGGTGCGTAGCCTGGCTGGCCGCAGCGCCGAAGCCGCCAAAGAGATCAAAACGCTCATCAGCGACAGCGTGGAGCGTGTGGAGCAGGGCAGCGCCTTGGTCAATCACGCAGGCGAGACCATGACCGAGGTGGTGGGGAGCATCCGCCGGGTGACCGAGATCGTGGGTGAAATCAGCGCGGCCAGTGCCGCCCAGGCCACCGGAGTGGCAGAGGTGCGCGACGCCGTGGCCCAAATGGACCAGGCCACCCAGCAAAACGCCGCGCTGGTGGAGGAAATGGCCGCCGCAGCGGGCAGCTTGCGCAGCCAGGCGCAGGACCTGGTGCACACCGTGGCGGTGTTTCGCGGCAACACCGCCAGTGCAACTGGCGTGGTGCCTGCACTGGTGGCTGCCCATTCAGCTGCGCCGCGCCTGCCGGCTGGCGGGGCGGGCATCAACCTGGACAACGCCATCAAGGCCCACGCGGATTGGCGTTCCAAACTGCGCCTGGCGGCGCAGCGCCATGAAACCCTGGATGCGGAGACGGTCAGCCGCGATGACTGCTGTGAATTGGGCAAGTGGTTGCACGGGGCGGGTGCCAACGGCAAATGCGCCGGCGTGCCCAGTTTCAGTGCGCTGATTCAGGCGCACCAGAAATTCCATGTGGCTGCCGGTCAAGTGGCGCAGACGATCAACCAAGGCCAGGCCGCGCGCGCGCAAGACATGCTGGGCAACGGTACGCCGTTCTCGGAGGCCTCGTCCACCGTCACCCGATTGATCGTGCAGCTGAAGAAAGAGTGCAAGCTCGGCTGAGCGGCGCCGGGCTTACTTTCGCATCAAGGTGCTTTTGCCAAACAGCGATGCGATCAGGTCTACCGCCACCTCGGCCGTGCGGTTGCGCTCGTCCAGCGCGGGGTTGAGCTCGAACACATCCAGGCTGGCCATACGGCCGGTGTCGGCAATCATTTCCATGCAGAGCTGCGCCTCGCGGTAGGTGGGGCCACCGCGCACCGTGGTGCCCACGCCGGGCGCGATGTCGGGGTCCAGAAAGTCCACGTCAAAACTCACATGCAAGTGGGTGTTGGCGTCGGTCAGGGCCAACGCCAGTTCCATGGCCGCGCGCATGCCCATCTCGTCGATGTAGCGCATGTCAAAGACCTCCAGGTCCTGCTCGTGCACAAAACGTTTCTCGCCCTCGTCCACACTGCGGATGCCGATTTGCCGCACCCACTTGGGTGAAATGGCGGGCACGTGGCCGCCAATCTCGATCAGCTCTTGCGGCCCAAAGCCGCACAGGCAGGCCACCGGCATGCCGTGGATGTTGCCGCTGGGTGTGAGCGTGTTGGTGTTGAAGTCGGCATGCGCGTCCAGCCACAGCACGCGCAGCTTCTTGCCCGCCTCGCGGCAGTGGCGCGCCACGGCGCTGATGGAGCCTATGCCCAAGCAGTGGTCCCCGCCCAGCACGATGGGCAGGCGGCCGTCCTGCAGCTCGGCGTACACCGCGTCGTGCAGGCTGCGGTTCCAGGCCGTCACCTCGGCCAGGTGGCGGTAGCCGTTGACCGGCGGCAGCCAGGGGTTGCTGGGGCCACTGAGGTTGCCCTTGTCCAGCACCTCCAGCCCGTGGCTTTGCAGCACGCTGGTGATGTTGGCCACGCGCAGGGCTTCGGGCCCCATGCTGGCGCCGCGGCTGCCAGCGCCAATGTCGGTGGGTGCGCCAATCAAGCTGATCTTGTGGTTCATGGGGTTTCCAGTTGGAAGACAGGGAGGCGCTCGCCCACCAGCAGGCCGCGTGCATTGCGAATCTCGGCCGCGCGCCAGGGCTGCAGCGCGGCGCGCTGGGCGTCGTCCAGCCAGCCCAGCTGGTCCAGCACTTCCACGCTGGCCGCAAACAGCGCAGGCTTGTTGCCGTCAATGATCTTGAGGGCAAAAGCCTCGCCCCGGCTTTTGCTACCCACCACCTGCACGCCATCCGCGCCCACCTTGCTGACCCAGTCGCCCCGGCCCACGCGCATGAAGTCCAGGTCGTTGCGGCCGGTGCCGCTGACCATCTCGGGGTGGGCGGTCATGGCTTCGCTCAGCAATGCAAAGCTGGCACCGAACTCAGCGTCCTGCGCGCCGCTGGCTAGGCGCGCGTAGCCGCGGGCCAGGTTGGAAATCGGCATGGCGAAGTTGGGGGCCGAGCAGCCGTCAATGCCCATGGGCATGTCCTGCACCTCCATGCCCACGGCGCGCGCCACATCGCGGGCAATGGCTTGTTGCAGCGGGTGGTCGGGGGCGGTGTAGTCGTCCAGCGGCAGGCCGTGCTGCACGCAATAGGCCACAAAGCCCGCGTGTTTGCCGCTGCAGTTATTGTGGGCCTCGGTGTAGGTGGCGCCTTCGGGGGCACCCTTGTCAAAGTAGCTGAACAGCAGCGGCACATGGCAGCCGCAGCGCAAGGTTTTGTAGGTGTGGCCGGCCTTGGCCAGCATGCTGTTGGCGCCATCCACGTGCATGGCTTCGCCGTTGTGGCTGGCGCACAAGAGCGCGTTCTCGGCTTGCGTAAAACCAAACTGCGCAGGGCCACCGGCCTCCACAAAGGGCAGGGCCTGCAGCGCCTTCAGCGTGGAGCGGGTGAAGGTGACCAGGTGCGGATCACCCGCAAAGGCCTTGAGCTGGCCGGTGCGGTTGACCACGGCAATGGCACCAAAGTGCAGGCATTCGGGCGTACCGCCACGGGCGAGCTGGATCAGGGGGGCAAGGTTCACGGGTCGGGTTCTCCTGCCAACAAGCGTATCCGATTTGGCCGGGGCCGTGCCCGGCCTGTCTATACTGAAACGCTATGGCCACAGCCCAACTTTGCATAGCCCCATGCTGACACCCGAACAGAAAACCCGCTACCAGGAAGACGGCTTCCTCATCCTGCCGAATTTCAAATCCGCCGCCGACATTGCCGCCGTGCGCGCACGGGCCGAGGCCATCGTCGAGGCCTTTGATCCCAACGAGAGCAAGACCATCTTCACCACCAACGACCAGGTGCGCCAGGTGGATCGCTACTTCCTCGATTCGGCCGACCGCATCAGCTGCTTTTTTGAAGAAGAGGCGTTTGGCCCGGACGGCGAGTTGCGCCAGGCCAAGGCCTTGTCCATCAACAAGATTGGCCACGCCTTGCACGACAACGACCCAGTGTTCGAAGCCTTCAGCCACGGCGCGGCGCTGGCAGAGGTAGCGGCCGATGTGGGGCTGACCCGGCCACAGGTCTGGCAGTCCATGTACATCTTCAAGCAGCCCGGTATTGGCGGCGAGGTCGGCTGGCACCAGGACGCCACGTTTTTTGACACCACGCCCATCAGCGTCACCACCTTCTGGTTTGCGCTGGAAGACGCCACGCTGGACAACGGCTGCCTGTGGACCGAACCCGGCGGCCACCGTGGCCCGCGCGGCGTGCTGCGCGAGCGCTTTGAGCGCCATGGCGACACGATCACGATGAAGAAGCTGGACGCCACGCCCTGGCCGGCCAGCAATGTGAATGCGGTTCCGCTGGAGGTGAAGGCGGGCGCGCTGGTGGTCTTCCATGGCCTGCTGCCACACTACAGCGCGCCCAACCGTTCGGCCGTGTCGCGGCATGCCTATACCTTGCATGCGACGGACGCCAGCACGGACTATGCGGCGACCAATTGGCTGCAGCGCAGTGCGGCGGACCCGGTGCGGGGCTTTGTACTTTCCTAGTCAACTGGATGGACGGCGGGAGGGCGGTGTCCGTCGCTGGCATGATTGAGGGCTTTTCTCCAGCCATTCTGAATTTTTGACATGACAGACACCTTGCCAATCCCACCCGAAACACTGGCTGCCGATGCCCCTGTGGCCCCGTCCAAGCGGGCTTCCAGGCCCGATGTTTTGCCGGTGTTGGAGCACATGGCGGCCTTGTACCCCCAGATGTTTGGCGCCACGTTCCAGCCCATGAAGCGCGGCATCTTTCAGGACCTGCTGGAGGCCCATCCCGACGCCTTCGAGCGCGACAGCCTCAAGGCAGCGTTGGCCCACCACACCCGGTCGACCCGCTACCTGACGGCGGTGGCCTCGGGGGTTGACCGCTACGACCTGCAAGGCCAGGCGGTGGAGGCAATGGCCCCCGAGCATGTGCACCACGCGCTGCTGGAAGTGTTTCGCCGCCGCCAGACCCGCAGCAAGGAAGACCTGCGCCCCAAGCTCGTGCAGCGCATCGTGGTGGCTTGTGAGGCCTCGGGCCTGACACCCCAAGCCTACAGCGAACTGGTGCGCAGCCGCGACGAAGCCGCCAATGCCGTGCTCGACGAGGCCATGGCGCAAGCCAATGCCCGCGCTGCCAAGACCGAGGCGCTGCTGCAGGCTTTCAAAGCCAGTGGCAAATCGCTGGATGCCTTTGCCGACATGTACGGGCTGGACCCGCGCGCGGTGAGCCGCATGTTGGCGCGGGCCACGGTCGCCTGATGTTGCGGATGCGGCGCTCCTAAATAAGGAGCTGGTCGCGCATATTCCATGCGGGCTATAGGTCTATTTGACTTAAAAACGATGCGTAAAGGCCCGTAAAAAAGCCCCTCGGCGAGGGGCTTGGATTTGCGTCGGGGGCTGGTTTATTTGCAGTACACGCGGGCGGTGCGGGGTGTGTAGATGCCCAGGGTGACCATGCCAAGCAGCACATCGGTGGCCGACTGCTCTACGGCAACGCCGGTGACTTTGTCGGCACCGCCACACACCTTGCCAGCGTCCACCGACTTCATTTGCCCAATGCCGCTGACAAAGAAGGTCTGGCTGTCTTCGGCTTTGGCGGTCGGCGTGGCCGAGAGTTCACCCGCGACGTTGAAGCGTTGGTTGGCGCAACCGCTCAGCAGCGCGACGGCGGTGATGACGGTGAAAGCTGATTTCATCATTCAAGAATCTCCCTAAGTGAGTTTGCAGACAGACAGCCTGTGTCTCACAGGCTGCAGGCCATTGAAACCCGCTTGGGCCCAGGCGTCAAGATGAGAAATACGAGGCTGGCGGGGTGTGCATCTCTGCACGGTGTTTCAGCAAACCCTGGGGGGCTCTTGTCGGGCCTAGAACCGGGGCAAGTCCGGGTGCTTGATCTTGCCGCCGCGCACCAGCTCGCGGCCGTATTCGGCGCAGCGCTGCAGCGTCGGAATCACCTTGCCGGGATTGAGCAGGCCCTTGGGGTCAAACGCGGCCTTGAGGGCGAACATCTGCGCGTTTTCTTCGGCGCTGAATTGCACACACATGCTGTTGAGTTTTTCCACGCCCACGCCGTGCTCGCCGGTCACCGTGCCGCCCATGGCCACACTGGTTTCCAGAATCTCGGCGCCAAACAGTTCGCAGCGGCGCAACTGGTCGGCGTCGTTGGCATCGAACAGGATCAGCGGGTGCAGATTGCCGTCGCCCGCGTGGAACACATTGGCGCAGCGCAGCTGGTACTTCTTCTCCATCTCGGCAATCGCCAGCAGGATGTCGGCCAGCCGTGCACGGGGGATGGTGCTGTCCATGCACATGTAGTCGGGGCTGATGCGGCCGCTGGCAGGGAAGGCGTTTTTGCGTCCGCTCCAGAAGCGCAGGCGTTCGGCCTCGCTGTTGCTGACCGCAATGCCGGTGGCACCCGCACTGCGCAGCACCTCGGTCATGCGGCCAATCTCTTCTTCCACCTCTTCGGGTGTGCCGTCGCTTTCGCACAGCAAAATCGCCTCGGCACTCAGGTCGTAACCCGCGTGCACAAAATCTTCTACGGCCGCGGTCATGGGCTTGTCCATCATCTCCAGCCCGGCGGGGATGATGCCGGCCGCAATGACGGCGGCCACCGCGTCACCGGCTTTGCGCAGGTCGTCAAAGCTGGCCATGATGCAGCGTGCCAGTTGCGGCTTGGGCACCAGCTTCACGGTCACTTCGGTGATGACGGCCAGCATGCCCTCGCTGCCTACCACCACACTCATCAGGTCGTAGCCGGGGGCGTCCAGTGCGTCGCCGCCAAATTCAATCGGTTCGCCCTCCATGGTGAAGCCGCGCACCTTCAGCACGTTGTGCAGCGTCAAGCCGTATTTCAGGCAGTGCACGCCGCCCGAGTTCTCGGCCACGTTGCCGCCTATGGTGCAGGCGATCTGGCTGGATGGGTCGGGTGCGTAGTACAGGCCCAGCGGTGAGGCCGCCTCGCTGATGGCCAGGTTGCGCACACCACACTGCACGACTGCCGTGCGGCTGCGCTTGTCCAGTTTGAGGATTTTGTTGAACTTGGCCAGTGACAGCGTCACGCCCAGTGCATGCGGCATGGCCCCGCCGGACAGGCCGGTGCCCGCGCCGCGCGCCACCACCGGCACGTTCAGGCTGTGGCAGACCTTGAGCGCGGCCGCCACCTGCTCCTCGGTCTCGGGCAGCGCCACCAGCAGCGGGCGCTGGCGGTAGGCGGTCAGCCCGTCGCATTCGTAGGGCGTGGTGTCTTCGGTCTGGTAGAGCAGCGCGTGCTTGGGTAAATAGGGCTCCAGCCCTCGCAAAATTTGCGCGAGCAGCTCTGTTTTTGATAGCGAATTCTGAAGGTTGGCGGGAGCGGGAGCGTTCATGGCAGGCTTTCAGGTAGCGTGGTCTGCACTCTAGTGGAAAGCCGGGCGCTGTGGCGTGAAGAAACTGGCGCCTAGCCCACCGCTTTTTTCAACCAGTCGGCAAAAGCCGCCACTTCCCAGCGGTCCATGGCGCCGGTGCGCCAGCACAGGTAGTGGGCGTGGGGGCTGGGTACGTTGTTGTCGTAGAGCCGCACCAGCGAGCCGTTTTCCAGCCAGGGGGCGCCCAGCTTCAGACGCACCAGGCCCACCCCCATCCCCGCGGCCGCGGCGTCGCACATCAGGCCAATGTCGTTGAACTGGGAGCCGTCCACCGGCTCGGGCCAGTCCAGCCCGTTGGCGGCGAACCAGGTGCGCCAGGGTTCCAGCGGGCTGCGCAGGAAGGGCAGGTTGGCCAAGTCTTGCGGTGTCTCAAACGGGCCATGCTCGCGCACAAAGGCGGGCGAGGCCAGCGGCGTCACCTCGTCCTTCATCAGGCACACATGCTCCATGTCGGCGTAACGGCCGGGGCCAAAGCGCACCATCAGGTCAGCGTCCTCGGCCACCACGTCCAGCAGGGGGATGGACACCTGCAAGGTCAGGTCGATCTCGGGGTAAGCGTCGGTGAACTGGCGCAGCCGCGGGATGAGGATGGAGCGCGAAAACGTGGGCGTGACCGCCAGGCGCAGCTTGCGCTTGCCCGGCGCGGCGGATGCGCTGGGAAATTTCTGCAGGATCGCCAGGCCCTCACGCACATGGGCCAGGTACTCGCTGCCCTCGGTGGTCAGTGAAAAGTCGGCGCGGCCAAACAGCTTGGTGCCAATGATCTGCTCCAACTGCCGCACCCGGTGGCTCACTGCGCTGGGTGTGACAAAGAGCTCTTCTGCCGCCAGCGTGACCGATCGCAGCCGTGCCAGGGCCTCAAAGGTCAGCAGGCACTGGATGGGGGGGATGCGGGAGGCGCTCATGGTGGGGATGATGCCACCATTGGGCGTTTTGACACTTGCAACATTTCGGGGCATTTGCACCAGGGATGTTGCAATTGACCAAAGATTGCTACACGGTGCCCGGTCTAGTATGAATTCTCTTCAACTCGAAAGCATTCTGATGACTATGCAAGCCCCTTTTTTTGGCAAACGTCCTGCCGATCCCGTCCATACCCGTCCTGGGCCCACCCAGTCCAGCGGATTGTCGGGCTCTGGCACCAGCGGTGGGGGGCATACATCGGCAGCCCCGGCCCCAGCGCCTGCATCTGCAAAGCCCGCTGACAGCGCGGTAGTGGTCCCGGTTTCGGGGGCGCCTGTTCAGGAGGGTGGCAGCAAGCTGACCGTGGGTCCCAATATCAAACTCAAGGGGGTGGAGATCACCGACTGCGACACCCTGGTGGTCGAGGGCATGGTGGAGGCGACGATGGACTCCCGCGTGATGCAGATTACCGAGATCGGTGCGTTCAAGGGCTCGGCCGAGATTGACTATGCCGAGATCCACGGCGAGTTCAACGGCAATTTGACGGTGCGCGAGAAGTTGGTGATCTACTCCACCGGGCGGGTTAGCGGCAAGATCCGCTACGGCAAGGTTGTGATCCAGGAAGGCGGTCAGCTGATGGGCGATATCCAGTTTGGCGCGGCCCACCGCGGCGAGGTCCTGCCCCCGGCAAAAATGGGGCTGCTCAACGCCGCTTGAGGCGGAGGGGGGCGTTCGCCTGGCATCAGCAAAACTAATGCCCCCGCTGAACTGCGCGCTTTGGCGCGTCAGGCGGTCGATGTCCCGTGTTTTCCCCGAGAGCAAAGCCTATTTGCGCCTGAGGCCCGTCAGTAGAATGGCCCTCTTTTTCCTCTCGGGAGTTGCCCTGTGTCCGACACCCTTGCCGTACTGCCGCAGTACCTGCTCCCCAAAAAAGCCCTGACTGCGTTTGCCGGTGTGATCGCCGGGGCCCGTGGCGGCAAAGCCACTACGGCGCTGATCCGCTGGTTCATCAAGCGTTACAACGTCAACATGGCTGAGGCGGCCAATCCCGACCCTGCGGTCTACCCCACCTTCAACGAGTTCTTCACCCGGGCCCTGAAAGACGGTGTGCGCCCACTTGCTGCTGCGCCCTTTGTGTGTCCGGTCGATGGGGCCATCAGCCAGTTTGGCGCCATCCACAAGGACCAGATCTTCCAGGCCAAGGGCCACCACTACAGCACCACGGCGCTGGTAGGAGGGGATGCCAAGCTGGCGGCGCAGTTCGACAACGGCACCTTTGCCACGATTTACCTCAGTCCGCGCGACTACCACCGCATCCATATGCCTTGCGACGGCGTGTTGCGCCGCATGATCTATGTGCCGGGCGACCTGTTCTCGGTGAACCCGACCACCGCGCGCGGCGTGCCCGGTCTGTTCGCACGCAACGAGCGCGTGGTCTGCGTATTCGACTCTGCGCATGGCCCATTTGTGCTGACGCTGGTGGGTGCCACGGTGGTGGGCAGCATGGCTACGGTGTGGCATGGTGTGGTCAATCCGCCGCGCTTGCCCCAGATTACCGAGTGGCACTATGACGCCAATGCGGTGGTTCTGAAGCAAGGCGAAGAGATGGGCCGTTTCTTGCTAGGTTCCACCGTCGTGATGCTTTTTGGGCGCGACCGCCTTGCATTTGATGGCCCCTGGGCCGCAGGCAAGCCGGTGTGCCTGGGCGAAAAAATGGGCGAAGCCCTGTAAAAACCAGTATCCTGACTCGCAGGGATACTGCACAACTGTTGGAGTGTTAGGTATGCAAGTTTCGTCCTCTGAGACCGCGCTGACCTTGGCCGCTGGCCTGGTGTCGGCACCTGCCCTTGTGGGCAACGCCAACCAGGCCGACGATACGGAGCGTGATTACCGCAGAGCGGTTTTGCCGCGTGTCGCAGCGCTTGAGTCCCTGTCGGTGCGGGCCAGTCTGTGGCTGGCTTTTGCCTGCGTGCTGGCCGGTGCGGTGGTGATTGGTGTGTTTTCGCTGTTCCAGATGGGGCGCCTCAATGCGTCCACCAAGGCCATTTACGAGCAGGAATTTGCGGCCGGCCAAGCGGCTGAGCAGGCGCGGGGACTGATTCTGCGGGCCAGTCGGGCCCAGACCCAGTTGTTGACGGCCACCACCGCGGCGGAGCGCAACACACTGGGGGGCGATATTGAGGCCAGCCTCACCCAAATTGGCCAGCGTCTGGAGGTCATCAAAGGGCTGTCGAATTCCGAAGAAAGCACGGCCTCCAGCCAGCAATTGATCGATGCAATGGCCAACTGGACCAAGCGCCAGCGCGCCTACATCGCGCTTGTCAAAGAGCAGCCGTTGGATCTGATGCAAATGAGTACCGACGTGCCGACCGAAGATGCGCGCTTGCTCAATGACACGCGCAAATTGGAAAAAATTGTGGATTTGCTGGTGGAGCAGCGCTCCAAGTCCGCTGAAGCCACCATCGTGCAGGCAGGCCAGATTTACCAGTCGTCCCAAATGTGGGTGGTGGGCATCATGGGCTTGCTGCTGGTTTTGTCGCTGGTCATCAGTGGCTGGGTGACCCGGCGTTTGGTTCGCCAACTGGGCGGCGAGCCGGCCTATGCCAAGTCCATTGCCAGCCGTATTGCCCAGGGCGACCTGTCCATGCAAATTCGCCTGGATCCCAAAGACACGGAGAGCCTGCTGTATTCGCTGCGGGACATGCAGGGCAAGCTGGCTGACACCATGCGCGAAATTGCCAGCAGCTCCAAGCAGGTGGCCAATGCGTCACGCGAAATCTCCATGGGCAACCTGGACTTGTCACAGCGCACCGAGCTGCAATCGGCATCACTGGAGAAAACCACCACGAACGTGGAGCAAATGGCCGCAATTGCCAAACGGTATGCCGACAGCGCCGCGCAGGCCGCCCAGTTGTCCGGTTTGGCCACACGCTCGGCCCAGCAAGGTGGCGAAGTGGTGGCCAGTGTGGTTTCCACCATGGACAAGATCAGCAAGAGCACCGAGGCCATCCACGCCAATATTGGGGTGATTGAAGGCATCGCCTTCCAGACCAACATCCTGGCGCTGAATGCTGCCGTAGAAGCCGCACACGCGGGCGAGCAGGGGCGGGGTTTTGCGGTGGTGGCATCCGAGGTGCGTTCGCTGGCAGAGCGCAGCGCCAAGGCGGCACGGGAAATCAACGCACTGATTGAAGCCTCGACCACCCAAGTCAAGGACGGCGCGCAGCTGGCGCACAAGGCGGGTCAAACCATCGCCGAGATGTCGCAGAGTGTGCAGCAGGTCAGCACGGTGATGGAGGAGTTGTCTGGCGCCTCGGTACAGCAGAGCTCCGGCATTGAAGAGATTAACCGTGCCGTGGCCCAACTGGACGACAGTACCCAACAAAACGCGGCCTTGGTGGAAGAGGCCGCCGCTGCCGCCCAGTCACTGGACGAGCAGGCCCAGTCGCTGGATCAGTTGGTCGGCCGCTTCCACTTGTAGCCCCAGCGCCCCGCCGCGCGGGGCGATGCCCACCGGGCAAGTGGCAGCATTTCCCCGGTGGCGAATCCGGGCTACTTGAAGATCACGGTCTTGTGGCCGTTCAGCAGCACGCGGTGCTCGCTGTGCCACTTGACTGCGCGCGCCAGTACCTGGCTCTCGGTATCACGGCCCATGGCGGTCAGGTCTTCCACTGTCTTGCTGTGGTCGGCGCGGGCCACGTCCTGCTCGATGATGGGGCCCTCGTCCAGGTCCGCCGTCACGTAATGGGCGGTCGCACCAATCAACTTCACGCCGCGGTCATGCGCCTGGTAGTAGGGCTTGGCGCCCTTGAAACTGGGCAAAAAGCTGTGGTGGATGTTGATGGCGCGGCCGGACAACTTGCGGCACAGGTCGTCGCTCAGGATCTGCATGTAACGCGCCAGCACCACCAGCTCGGCCCCTTCGGACTCGATCACCTCGTAGGCCTTGGCTTCTGCCTGGGCCTTGGTAGCGGCCGTCACCGGAATGTGGTGAAACGGCACGTTGTAGCTGGCCGCCAATTGGTAGAACTCGCGGTGGTTGGAGACGATGGCGCGGATGTCCAACGGCAGCAGGCCACTCTTCCAGCGGAACAGCAGGTCGTTCAGGCAATGGCCTTCCTTGCTGACCATGAGGACGGTGCGCATGGCCTGGGCTGTGGCGTGCAGGCTCCACTGCAGCTGCAGCGGCTCGGCAAAGCTGCCCAGTTGGGCGCGCAGCTCGGCGTGGCTGAGCTGGCTGCAGCTGAACTGCACCCGCATGAAAAACAGTCCGGTATCGGGGTCGTTGTACTGGGCGGCTTCTTCGATATTGCCGCCGCGCTCCAGCAAAAAGCCCGAAACGGCGTGCACCAGACCGAGGCGGTCGGGGCAGGAAAACGTGAGGATGTAAGTCTGGCTCATGGGGCGAGATTGTCGCAGTTCCCCGCCCACCCTTATGCAAAAGGGGCTCCGAAGAGCCCCTGGTCGGGAAGCGCGGGACAGGGTTAGTGCACCACCACCGGGTTTTGCGCCAGCACGGCGTACTGGTCCAGCGTGTCTTCCACCTCTTCCTGGGTGGGCGTGTTCACCTGCCAAGCCTGGATGTGTTGCTGGAACAACTCCGCCCAGGAGCCATCGAGGTAGACCTCTTTGTTGGAGCGCTTGTCCACAATCTCAAAACCATGGCGCGCCAGCATGGGCACTCCCTGGGGGTGGCGCTCGGTTTTTTCGGCGTGCACACCTTCTTGCTCGCCGTTGGCCAGCATGTGGGTGACGGAGAAGGATTCAGAGTCGTACAGGGTGTGCATAGTATTTTCCAGCGAGAGATACATGCCAAATGGGTGTCATCTTTGCGGTTTCAAGAGTAGCAGGAAAACCGCACCGCAGCGAAAAACTCAGGGTTTTTGGCTGCTGGCCCACAACAAATCGAGAAAGTCGCCGTTGGATTCCGTAATGCGGATGCGCAGTGGCAAATACCCCACGCTGGGCACGTACCAGAGCTCCAGCTTCTGGCTGCGCTCGGCCGTGGGTTTGTGGGTCAGCTTGATGGCGGGGAAGGTGCCGCCCGGTACCCGGATGGGTTCCAGCGCATCGGTCTTGAACGTCCAGCTCTCGGCATAGCGGTCGCCCACGGCCTGGAAGGTCACAGTTTTGCCCGGTGTCCACTGTGGGGGCTTGCCGGCCAGCAGGCTGGCCAACTGCATAAAGACACTGAGCTGGTCCTGCGCGCCGTCCTCCAGCGGGGCCTCGGGCGTGTTGGCGCTGAAGGCGATTTTGCCCAGAGGCCGCAGGAAATGCGCACTGACTTCTTCCTTGCCCAGGCGCTTGCTGACAAAGCGCAGCGGCTCCAGCCCTTGGGCAGTGAGTGCGCCTTTGCTGGTCCAGGTTTGCAGGCTCAGGCCAAATTTGCGCACCACGAGTTGCGAGGTGTAGTTGCCACCCTCGTGCTGCCAGAGCAGCTCGGCGCTGCCGGTATAGGGCGAGGAGATCACGCCCTCAAAGTCATAACTCAGGCGCACCGGGGCGGGCACGGCCACGCTTTGTGCGCCAGAGAAGGCTGGCAGCACGGCCAGGGCACACGCCAGCAGGGGCGCGATCAGACGGTGGCGGAGTGCGGTAGGGGGCATGGGCAGTGTTCAGGGGGATTGGCTGTCGGTCCACAGCATGTCCAGCACGTTGCCGTTGCTCTCGGACAGGCGGATGTGGGCGGGCAGGTAGTCCAGCTTGGGGGCCAGCCAGAGTTCGGCTTTGGTGCTGTAGTCGCCGCTGGGCTCGCGCGTGAGCTTGACGGCGGGAAAGGTGCCCCCTGGCACGGTGATGGGTTCTTCTGACGAGACCACAAAGGTCCATGTTTCGCTGTGCCGCGGGCCGATGGACTGGAAGCTGATGCTGTCACCCGCCGCATAGCGCTGCGGCTCACCGGCCCACAGGCTGGCCAGTTGGACGAACACGCTGAGGTGGTCTTGCGCACCGGGCAGCAAGGGCACCTCGGGCGTGTTGGCGCTGAAGATGACTTTGCCTTCCTCGCGCACAAAGTGCGCAGCAACCTCACTGCTGCGGCCCTTGTCGCCAAAACGCAGGGGGGCCAGGCCGGCCTCGGTCAGTGCGCCCTTGCTGGCCCACTGCCGCAGCTGGAACCGGAACTTGGTGGCAAGCAGACTGGCCTGGTAGCTGCTGCCGTCGTGCTGCCAGCTGAGCTGGGCGCCCCCGGTGTTGCGGTTGCCGCTGGTGAGCGCCCAGACGTCATAGTTCAGGCGCACCGGGGGCGGAAAGGCGTAGCGCTGCGGGCGTTCCTCTTCCTCTGGTTCCGGGGTGGCCATGGCAGAGGGCTCTGCCATCCGGGTGCGCGGCGACTTTGCTATGAATTCAGGAGCTGTTGGCGCAGATTCTGCGGAGGCTGTAGCCATAAAAGGCTGTAAATTTTCGGTCGCGGCAGTGGTCGTGGGACTGGTCTGCGCTGCCGCAGGACGTACCGGCGCGGGCGCTGGGGGCTGTGGGGCCGGGGGCGTGGGGGGCACTACTACGGGTGTGGCTGCTGCAGGCGGCAGCACCCGGGTTTGCATGGCGATGGCGCCTGTTTCTTGTGGTGCCTCGTACGTGGTCCAGGGCGCGGGCAGCGGCATGCCAACCAGCAACCACGCGTGCAAGCCCAGCACCGCAGCCAGCACCAGCGCCAGTCCTTTGAGGGGCCAGGTGGGGCGCGGGGTGGCGGAGTGCGCGATCGGACGTAACGCCAAAGACATGCTGGGTACAACGCAAAAGTCCAGTGTACGGTAGACAGCTGGCAGGCCCTACGCCAAACCCGGCGAAAATGCCCGCATGAAACTCGCTACCTACCAAGACGGCTCCCGCGACGGGCAGCTGGTGGTCGTATCCCGCGACCTGAGCCAGGCGCACTACGCGACCCACATCGCCAACCGCCTGCAGCAGGTGCTGGACGACTGGAATTACCTCGCTCCCCAGCTCGAAGACCTCTATGTCCTGTTGAACCAGGGCCGCGCGCGCCATGCCTTCCCGTTTGACCCGGCCCAGTGTTTGGCACCGCTGCCGCGCGCCTACCAGTGGGCCGATGGCTCGGCCTACCTGAACCATGTGGAGCTGGTGCGCCAGGCGCGTGGCGCCGAGGTGCCCGAGAGTTTTGCCACCGACCCGCTGATGTACCAGGGCGGCAGCGACGACTTGGCCGGCCCGCAGGCCGACATCGTCTGCGCCAACCTGGCCTGGGGCGTGGACTTTGAGGCGGAGCTGGCGGTGATCACCGGTGATGTGCCCCTGGGTTGCCCCAGCGACCGCGCCATCGACGCGGTGCGCCTCGTGGTGCTGGCCAACGATGTGACACTGCGCAACCTGGTGCCCGACGAACTGGCCAAGGGCTTTGGTTTTGTGCAGAGCAAACCCGCCACCGCTTTTGGCCCGGTGGCCATCACGCCCGACGAACTGGGCGATGCCTGGGCGCGTGGTCGCGTGCACTTGCCTGTGCAATGCACCTGGAACGGACGCAAGGTTGGCATGTGCGAGGCCGGTACCGACATGACATTCCACTTCGGCCAGCTGATTGCCCACCTGGCCAAGACCCGCCGCGTGCGCGCCGGCTCCATCATTGGCTCGGGCACCATCAGCAACAAGGGCGTGGCGCGCAAAAACCGCACCGACTGGCCCAACGGCTACAGCTGCATTGCCGAGAAGCGTGCGATGGAAACCCTCCAGGACGGCCAGCCCAGCACCGAGTACATGCAGTACGGCGACACCATCCGCATCGAGGTGAAAGGCCGCGACGGGCAGAGCGTGTTTGGCGCCATCTTGCAGGAAGTGGTGCCACCCGAGAGCCGGGGCCGAACAGCCCCAGGCGCTGCTGCGGCATCCGTTTCTGGCGATACTGCCGCGCCGGTGTCTGCCGACCCCACGCCCGCGCCCTCCACCGAGAGCGCCCCCGATTCTTCTACCGAGACCTCCGAATGAAAACACGCGCCGCCGTTGCCTGGAAAGCAGGCCAACCCCTGACCATCGAAACCGTGGACCTGCAAGGCCCCAAATTCGGTGAAGTGTTGGTGGAAATCAAAGCCACCGGCATTTGCCACACCGATTACTACACGCTCAGCGGTGCGGACCCCGAAGGCATCTTCCCCGCCATCCTGGGCCACGAAGGCGCGGGCATTGTGGTGGACGTAGGCCCCGGCGTGACCACGCTCAAAAAGGGCGACCACGTCATTCCGCTCTACACACCCGAGTGCCGCACCTGCAAGTTTTGCCTTTCGCGCAAGACCAACCTGTGCCAGCTGATCCGTGGCACGCAGGGCAAGGGCCTGATGCCCGACGCGACCAGCCGCTTCAGCCTGAATGGCGATCCCATCTTCCACTACATGGGCACCTCCACTTTCAGCAACTACACCGTGGCGCCCGAAATCTCGCTGGCCAAGATCCGCGAAGACGCACCGTTTGACAAGGTCTGCTACATCGGCTGCGGTGTGACTACCGGCATCGGTGCGGTGATCTTCACCGCCAAGGTGGAGGCCGGTGCCAACGCCGTGGTGTTTGGTTTGGGCGGCATTGGCCTCAACGTGATCCAGGGCCTGAAGATGGTGGGCGCCGACAAGATCATCGGCGTGGACCTGAACCCCGCGCGCGAAGCCATGGCCCGCCAGTTCGGCATGACGCACTTTTTGAACCCCAAGGACATCGAGGCCGCGGGCGGCAACATCGTGGACGCGATTGTTCAACTCACCGACGGCGGTGCCGACTACAGCTTCGAGTGCATCGGCAACACCAAGGTCATGCGCCAGGCGCTGGAGTGCACGCACAAGGGTTGGGGCCGCAGCATCATCATTGGCGTGGCAGAGGCCGGTGCCGAAATCTCCACGCGCCCCTTCCAGTTGGTCACTGGCCGCAAGTGGGAAGGCTCAGCCTTTGGCGGCGCACGTGGCCGCACCGATGTGCCCAAGATCGTGGACTGGTACATGGAAGGCAAGATCAACATCGACAGCCTGATCACCCACACCATGCCGCTGGAAGACATCAACAAGGGCTTTGACCTGATGAAGCGCGGTGAGTCGATTCGCGGTGTTGTCATTTATTGATTGAAACAGGCCTCTAGCCCGCGTGGTTATTGCGCAAGCAGCTTCTTTTTTGATAGCAATTGATGCCATCCTCTGCCCTTGAACTCGTCAGCGAACACGCCTGCTTTGGCGGCGTGCAGCGTTATTACCAGCATGCCTCCCGCGTCATTGGCCTGCCCATGCGCTTCTCGGTGTTCCTGCCGCCACAGGCCCAACAGGGCGCGGTGCCCGCCGTCATGTACCTGGCCGGCCTGACCTGCACTGAGGAAACCTTCATGGCCAAGGGCGGCGCACAGCGTGTGGCCGCGGCCTTGGGGCTGGCGCTGATAGCCCCCGACACCAGCCCGCGCGGCGCCGGTGTGCCGGGCGAAACGGAGTCGTGGGACTTTGGCGTGGGGGCAGGCTTTTACCTGGACGCGACCCAGACCGCCTGGGCGCCGCACTTCCGCATGGAAAGTTATCTGCTGGAGGAATTGCTGCCACTGGTGGGCGAGCACCTGCCGGTCGACGTGCACCGCCTGGGCCTGTTTGGCCACTCCATGGGCGGCCACGGCGCGCTCACGCTGGCGCTGCGCCACCCCTTGCGTTTCAAGAGCCTCTCCGCCTTTGCGCCTATCTGTGCCCCCAGCCAGTGCCCCTGGGGGCACAAGGCGTTTGCGGGCTACCTGGGCGAGGACCGTGAGGCCTGGGTTGCGCACGATGCCTCGGCCCTGATGGGCCGGCGCAGCACGCCGCTGTTGGTGCAGGGCATCTTGGTGGACCAGGGCTTGGCGGACAAGTTTCTCGAAGTGCAGTTGCACCCGCATCTGTTTGAAGCCGCCTGCGCCACCGCCGGCCAGCCGCTCACGCTGCGCCGCCACGCGGGTTACGACCACGGCTACTACTTCATCAGCACCTTCATGGAAGACCACCTGCGCCACCATGCGCAGGGGCTGGGCCTGTTACCTTAAGTGGCGGCTGAGAGCTGCACGGCAAAGGTCTTCACCCCGCGCAGCATCATCTCGATCGCCACCGACACCAGCACCAGGCCCATCAGGCGCTCGGCGGCCACCACCAGGCGGTCGCCGATGATGCGCTGGATGCGCTCGGCCGATACCAGCACCACGGCGCTGACCAGCATGGTCACACACAGCGCACCAATCCATTCCATGCGCCGGTCCGGCTGCTGCGACACCAGCAGCAGCACCGTGGCCAGTGCCGACGGGCCGGCCACGGCCGGAATCGCCAGCGGCACGATCAGCGGTTCGGTCATGATTTCGCCCTCGGTGGCGGCCGCCGGCGGAAACACCATGCGCAGGGCGATCAAAAACAGGATCACGCCGCCGCCGATTTGCAGCGACAGCTCGCTGAGGTTCATCACACGCAAGAAGCTCTCGCCCACAAACATGAAGGTCAAGAGCAGCGCAAACGCAATCAGGATCTCGCGCAGGATGACCTTGGCCCGCCGCTCGGGCGCCACGTGTTTGAGCGCATTCGCAAAGATCGGGATGTTGCCAATCGGATCGGTGATCAGGATCAGCAGGATGGTGGCGGAGACAAAGGTGTAGTTCATCATGGGGGCAGGGCTGCCTTGTGGGCAGCAAGGTTCTCAGTGCCCCGGAGAATAGCAGTTCAGGTGCGTTCCAGCGCCTCCTGGCAGGGGACGCAGCGCTCGGCTTCCGGTGCCGCTTGCAGGCGTGCCGGGGCAATGGCCACGCCGCAGTCGGCGCACAGGCCGTAGCTGCCATTGGCCAGGCGCTGCAGGGCTGCGTTCACGCGGCGCAGTTCGGTGCTTTCGTGGTCGTCCAGTGCAAATTCCAGGTCCCGCTCGGTGGCCGTCTGGGCCTGGGAGTCCTCGCGGTGCGCAAAGTGGGCCTCGGACGCTTCGGCGCGGCTGGGGGCGCCGCCGCGCAGGGCCGCGAGTTGGGCCAGCAAACCGCTGCGTTTGTGGGTCAGTGTGGCTTCAAGAGACTGGGTGTCGAGGGTGGTCATGGCATCTTTCGTGAAACGCCCGAAGGGGTGTTTTCAGCCTCCATGGTCCGCCTGCCGGCGGCGTGCGTCTTTGATGCGAATCAAGCCTGCTGTTCGTCGCGCGGTGTGTCTTGGGCCATAATTCCCGCCATGTTCAGCCTGCAATCCCTGCGCCAATCACGCGCCCTCATCCGTTGGATGTTGGCGTGTTTTGTCTTGGCCGTCGGGGTCGCGGTGGCGGCGCCGGTGGTCAATCCCCAGGCGCTTTCGCTGGTGTGCAGTGCCGGTGGCAGCGTCAAGCTGGTGGCGGCCGATGCTGCGGACAGCGGCGCGCCCGCTGCCATGGCGCACACCCTGGACTGTGTGATGTGTTTGCCGGTCGGTGTACCACCTGCCAGCGCTGACGCCTTGGTGCTGTCGGTGGCTGTGACCGATGTGTTGCGCACCGGCCCCCCTCGCCACATCACTTGGCGCACGGCGGACCCGGCTTCCGCCCGCGCCCCTCCCGCGCGCGTCTAAGTCGCACGGTCGGCCTCTCCAGGCCGACGCGTATGCGGCGTCTCCTGGCCCCTTGTGGGCCTGTCTTGTTTTTTCTCGTAAATTTTTGGTGTGTTCCCAGGCTGCTTCAGCGCTGCTGTGGCGTGCCAGTTTCGGAGTTGAGAATGAAAAGTGCTATTCAATCTATAGCTGTCTGCGCAGTATTCATGGGCGCTGCAGCTGCATTTGGCCATGTAACCCTGGAAGACCCGGCGGCTGCGGCCGGCGCTGGCTACAAGGCCGTACTGCGGGTGGGGCACGGCTGTGATGGCGCGGCCACGACGGCTATCCAGGTCAGCCTGCCCGACGGTTTTAACGGCGCCCAGCCCATGGTCAAGCCCGGCTGGACCGTGAGCACCCAGGTCGGCAAGCTGGCCACACCGTACGAGGCCCACGGCAAAAAGTTCACGGAGGGCGTGCAGGAAATCATCTGGACCGTCAACCAGGTGGCTGACGCCTTGCCGGACGCGCACTACGACGAATTTGTGTTGCGTGGCACCACCCCCCAAAAGCCGGGAACCCTGTGGTTCAAGGTGGTACAGCGCTGCACCAAGGGTGTCAACGCCTGGGTGGAAGTCCCCGCCGCGGGCCAGGACGCCCACAGCATGAAGTCGCCTGCGGCCCGTCTCGATGTACTGGACGTGCAAGCCGCTGGCGGCCACGCCCACTGATTTTTCCAAGGAGCTTTGTATGAACCGTGTTCGCCTGAGTACCGCTGCCCTCGTGGCTGCCTGCCTGTCCACCAGCCTGTGGGCCCAAACCGTCGAGGTCAAAAACGCCTGGGCCCGCGCCACCGTGCAAGGCCAAAAGGCCAGCGGCGCCTTCATGACATTGACGGCCAAAGACGACGCCAAACTGGTGTCGGCCTCGTCCCCGGTGGCCGGAGTGGCCGAAGTGCATGAGATGAAGATGGACGGTGACATCATGAAAATGCGCGCGGTGCCCGCTTTGGACTTGCCTGCGGGCCAAGCCGTGGAGCTCAAACCCGGCGGTTACCACGTGATGCTGCTGGACCTGAAGCTGCCCCTGCAGAAAGACACCACCATCCCCCTGACCCTGGTGTTCAAGGACGCCAAGGGGGTGGAGCGCAAATCGGAGATCCGGGTCCCGGTGTTGCAAACCGCGCCTGCCGGTGCGGCCATGGCGCCCAAAGACGGACACGGCGCGCACAAATAAGGCCCGGTATCCGCGCTGCACCATGTGCGCTGCCCCCCAATGCGGCGCTTGTCGATGACCGGTGCTGAAGACTGCATGGTCCGAAGCCTCCCCTCGTCAGCCCGCGTGCGTTGGAGTAAGCTGTGCGCCAGCGCCTGACCACCAGGCTTTGGAGCACACATGAGCGATTCAGACACCTCGGGTTTTGGCAAGTTCGTGCCGGGTTTTGATTTCCTGCAAAACCTGGCCAAAGGTGCCAGCCAGAACATCCCGCAGATGCCCAACCTGGCCAACTGGGTGGCCCCCACCCTCAATGTGGAAGAGCTGGACAAGCGCATCGAGGAGCTCAAGAACGTGCACTTCTGGCTGGAGCAAAACTCGCGTGCTTTGGGCGCCACCATCCAGGCACTGGAGGTGCAGAAGATGACCCTGGCGACCCTCAAGGGCATGAACTTCAACCTGGGCGATGTGACCAATGCGCTCAAGCTCAAGGCGGCGGATTCGATTGCATCCGGTGTGCACAGCGTGACCGAAAAAGCCGCCAGCACGGCCAAAACCCTGTCGGATGTGGCCAGCAGCGCCAGCAAGGGCGATGCCAAAGGCGCGGCCAAGGCCGCCGGTGTGCCGGGGCTGGTGGATCCGCTGCAGCTGTGGGGTTCGCTCACCCAGCAGTTCCAGAACATTGCCGCCAGCGCCATGAAAGAGGCCACCACCAAAACTGCGGTGGACATGACCAAAAACATGGCCACCGGTTTGGCCAAAGAAGCCCTCAAGTCGGCCACGGCCGCAGGCAAGAAGGCCGTGGCCAAACGGCCCGCTGTGCGCAAGACGCCCGCCAAAAAATCCACCGGCCGCTAGGCGCCCGGCACATTCACCAGGGATGGGCGCATGAAGCTGTTTCCGTACGCGCACGCCACACACCCGCAGTGGCCCATGGCGGCGGGTCTGGTGCTGGCGCAGCTGCGCGCCCAGATGGCCTTGCACGGTTATGCGTCTGCACCCACGCTGGCGCTGCTCTACATCACCGACCACTACGCACCCTACGCCAAAGACATTCTGGAGATGCTCAGCGGCGAGCTGCCGCTGGTGACCGATTGGTCGGGGACCGTGGGCGTGGGCATTGCGGCCAACAACGTGGAGTACTTTGACGAGCCGGCCCTGGCGGTGATGCTGCTGGAGCTGCCCAGCGACGAGTACCGTGTGTTCTCGGGCATTGCACCGCTGGGCCTGGGCTTTGAGGCCCACACTGCGCTGGTACACGCCGATGGCGAGACCCCCGACCTGGTGGAGCTGATAGACGAGATGGCGGCCCGCACCGACACCGGGTACCTGTTTGGCGGCCTCTCCAGCAGTCGGACCCAGAGTGTGCAGTTTGCGGTGGCGGCCGATGGCAACCTGAGCGGGTTTGGTGCGGCCAGTGGGGTGCTGCACGGTGGCCTGAGCGGCGTGGCCTTTGGTGCGGGCGTGGGCCTGGTGTCGCGCGTCACCCAGGGTTGCAAGCCGGTGTCCAAGGCACGCGTGGTCACCGAGGCGAGCCACAACGTGGTCATCACCCTGGACGGCGAGCCGGCGCTGGACGTGATGCTGCGTGACCTGGGGATCAGTCTGGAGCGCCCGCAGGAGGCGCTGGAGGTGGTGCGCGCCACGCTGGTGGGCCTGGTGCAAACCCCGGCATCGGGCGTGGCGGGCGACAGCGCGCTGGTGCGCCAGACCGGCAACCTGGGCAGTGACGTGACGGTGCGCCACATCATTGGCCTGGACCCGGGGCGCCATGGCATTGCCCTCGCGGCCCAAGTGCAGACCGGCGCGCACCTGGCCTTTTGCCAGCGCAACCGCGAGGCCGCCCAGGCCGATCTGGTGCGCATCTGCGCCGAAGTGCGCGAGGAGCTGGAGCCGCAGGAGCTGCCGATGGAAACCGCCTTCGCCCTGCAACAAAGCGAGGCCGAAGCCGCGCCGCACCCAGCGCGCCGTATTGCGGGCGCGGTGTACGTGAGCTGCTCGGGCCGCGGTGGGCCGCATTTTGGCGGGCCCAGTGCCGAGCTGCACATCGTGCGCCGGGCGCTGGGCGACGTGCCACTGGTGGGCTTTTTTGCCGGGGGCGAGATTGCACGCAACCAACTATTTGGATATACCGGGGTACTGACCGTGTTTACCAGCCCTTAAGTCCCGCGGGTTTCGGATATCGTCGGGTGCGGCAATAGATGAGGAGCTTCGTATGGGTAATTTGAAGATCGCGACCCGGCTGTATGCCGGATTTGGGCTGTTGGTGGCCATCCTGGTGCTGGTGGTGTCTGCCGCGCTGGTGCAAATGGCCACCATGCGGGCCAGTGCCTCGGAAGTGGACAGCATGTGGCTGCCCAGCGTCGAAGAAGTCAACCTGCTCAACACCGCCATCTCCGACTACCGGGCGACGGAAATGCAGCACATCCTGAACACGGATGACGCGGCCAAAACCAACATCGAGAAGGACCTGGAGAGCATCCAGGCGCGTATCAAGACCAGCCGCACCAAGTACGAAACACTGATCAGCAGCAAAGAAGAACGCGCGCTTTACGACGCGTTTTTAGCGTCACGCGAAGCCTATTTGAAGATTCACCAAGAGGTCAAAGAGTATTCCCGCCGCAACGACGCGGAAGGCGCCCGCCAGTTGCTCGAAGGTGAGTCCAAAAAGAACTTTGAGCGTTCCTCTGAAATTTTGAACAAACTGGTGCTGTTGAACCATGAAGGTTCCGTGGCCGCAGCGAAAACGTCGGCCGAGGCGTATCTGACGGGCCGCAACGTGATGCTGGTGGCGATGGTGGTGGCGGTGCTCCTGGCCATTGGCGCCGCGGCTTACATCACGCGGTCCATCACCAAACCATTGGCTGAGGCCTTGCACGTGGCCGGCCATGTGGCCGAAGGCAATCTGACCGTACAAGTACAGAGCAGCAGCCGCGACGAAATTGGTCAACTCTTGCAGGCCATGAAGGCCATGCAGGACAGTCTGGTGTCCGTGGTGTCCAGGGTGCGCAGCGGCTCCGAGTCGGTGTCCACCGCCAGCGCCGAGATTGCGCAGGGCAACCACGACCTGAGTGCGCGCACCGAACAACAAGCCAGCGCGCTGGAAGAAACCGCCGCCAGCATGGAAGAGCTCAACTCAGCCGTCAAACAAAACGCCGACAACGCCCGGCAAGCCAATCAACTGGCCATGAGCGCCTCCACGGTAGCGGTGCAGGGTGGTGAGGTGGTCCACGAAGTGGTGGAAACCATGAAGGGCATCAACGAGGCCAGCCGCAAGATCAGCGACATCATCAGCGTCATCGACGGCATCGCCTTCCAGACCAACATCCTGGCCCTCAATGCTGCCGTGGAAGCCGCCCGGGCCGGAGAACAGGGCCGGGGGTTTGCGGTGGTGGCCAGTGAAGTGCGATCCCTCGCAGGCCGCAGCGCCGAAGCCGCCAAAGAAATCAAAACCCTCATCAACTCCAGTGTGGAGCGGGTCGAACAAGGCACGGCGCTGGTGGACAAGGCCGGCAGCACCATGACCGAAGTGGTGAGCAGCATCCGCCGCGTGACCGACATCATGGGCGAGATCAGCGCGGCCAGCAGCGAACAAAGCGCGGGCGTGGGCCAGGTGGGTGAAGCCATCACCCAGATGGACCAGGTCACGCAGCAGAACGCCGCGTTGGTGGAAGAGATGGCAGCGGCGGCCAGCAGCCTCAAGAGCCAGGCCAGCGACCTGGTGCAGACGGTGGCGGTGTTCAAGTTGTCGGCGGCAGACCAAGGCCATGCCACGCGAGCCACCCCGGCGCCAGTGCCCGCCAAAGCCGCTGTGCGCAGTGGCACACCGGCCTTGGGCTTCAAAGGTCCAGAGCGCCGTACCGATGGCAAGCCCGCAGCGAGTCCGGCCAGGGCGGCTATGTCCAAACCCGTGGCACCCAAGCCGACGCCCAGTGCCGCCAAGACTGCACCGGTGTTGACCGCCATGGCCCCCAAGACCAGTACCAAGGTGACCCCCGCCGGTGGAGACGACGATTGGGAAACTTTTTAAGCCAAATAGTGCTTTTGCGCCCGTGGATATTGCGCAAGCAGCTACTGAATTCATAGCATTTCCATTCCCAAAAACGCTCTCGTCCTTGGCGGACCAGGGCGTTTCTTCGTTTGGCACGTATGTTGCGGGACGTGGGGCATTCCAGAAACGGTGCCGGATGCCGATACAAGCACCACGCCATCCGTTCTCCCGTCACCCGGTAATTCGCTTCCCTCCACCCCCACTACCCCAAAGACGCTATGAGCCTTCATCAATTCGGCATCCGCGCGCGCATCACTGTTGGACTCGCGGCCATTCTTTTGCTTGCCGTGCTGAGCGCGGCCAATTCCCTGTACCAAAACATCTCGGTCAAATACGAAGCTGGCGAGGTGGCGACCTCCTGGATTCCCGCCATCGAGAACCTGGGCCACATGAAGAGTTTCTTGTCCGAGCATTCGCTGGTGACCAATGACCGCTTGGCGGTGCAGGGCAGTCTGGATGCCGTGAGTTTTCAAAAGAAAACCGAGGAGTTGGAGTCCAGCTTGGCCAAGGCCACCGAGATCTACGCGGCCACGCTGCTGACCTATTCGGACGCAAGCTCCGCGCAGGGCAATGCCGAGAAGGCGTTGTACGCCGATTACCAGGCCAAGCGCGACGCTTACTTTGCCGTGGCCAAGGCCAGTACCCAGGCGGTGGAAGACGCCATGGGGGATGACAATGTGTTGCTGTCGGTGCGGCAGGAGTATGCCAACAAGGGGCCCAATACCTTTCGGCAAGCCCACGCGGCCATGGAAGCCATTCTCCAGTTCAACCTGAAGGGCACCGCCGAAGCCGCCACTGCGGTGGCCGACAAGGTGAACGCTGCAGAAAACACCATGCTGGTGGCATTGGTGGTGAGCCTGGTGGTGGGGGGCGCCTTGATTTGGTTGATTCCCCGCAGTGTGATTGAACCGGTGAAACAGGCCGTGGCCTTGGCCCAAAGTATTGCCGAAGGGGACCTCACCCGTCGTGTGCAGGTGCAGGGCAAAGACGAAATGGGCGAGCTCCTGGGCAGCCTGGACCGCATGCAAACCCAGCTGGTACAAGTCGTCGCCAACGTACGCAGCGGCAGCGAATCCGTCGCCACCGCCAGCGCCGA
>NZ_JBYTDI010000008.1:0-73037 GCF_058791215.1 Rhodoferax sp. EU05-FHT12H12
GTTTCCACCACCAGGGCCTTGAAGGTGATGATGCTGCCCAGAAAGGCCAGCAGCACGCCCAGGGCCAGCGGGAAGTAGCCAGGCCCCATGCGGGCTCCGTCTCCCAGTGTGTACCCCGTGGCGCCCCAGGCAAAGGCAACGCCTACGCCCATGAACATCAGGCCGGAGAAAAAATCTTTTTGGCTTTTTATATTCACTGTCTGTCTCCTACAACTAAACGGTCACGCATTCTGCCTGCATTTTTAGGGGCTTTGTTTTCCGCCTGACTCACCCGTGCAGCGGGGGCGTGGAGGTCAGCACTTCCTCCATCACCGTTTGGCCCTCTGCCACGCGCAAGGCGCCGGCCAGCCGCAGTGGGCGCATGCCGTCGCTCACAGCCTGGCGGCGCAGGGCGTCTATGTTGGCGTCGGAACTCACGCGCGACTTGAAGCCCTCGGTGACCACCAGCAGTTCATACAAGCCCATGCGCCCCATAAACCCGGTCATGCGGCAGTCCACACACCCCACCGGCTTGAACGGCTTGTAGCCGCCATTGATCTGCCAGGGTTTGACCATCTCGCTCAGTGCTTCGCGGCTGGCCTCATCGTCACGCACCTTGCATTGCTTGCATAGCGTGCGCACCAAGCGCTGCGCCAGCACACCCAGCAAGGTGGCGTTGATCAGATAGGGCGGAATGCCCAGCTCCATCAAGCGGGTGACGGCGGAGGGTGCGTCGTTGGTGTGCAGGGTGGAAAACACCAAGTGGCCGGTGAGCGCGGCCTGCACCGCCATCTCGGCGGTTTCCAGGTCACGGATTTCGCCCACCATGATGATGTCCGGGTCCTGCCGCATGAGGGCACGCAGGCCCTGCGGAAAGCCGAAGTCCAGCTGCGGCTGCACCTGGGTCTGGTTGAAAGACGGCTCGATCATTTCGATCGGGTCCTCCACCGTGCTCACGTTCACCTCTTCGGTGGCCACCCGCTTGAGCGTGGAGTACAGCGTGGTGGTCTTGCCAGAACCCGTGGGGCCGGTGACCAGAATGATGCCGTGTGGCCGCTGCACCAGTTGCTCCCAGCGCGTGGCGTCGTGGCTGGTGAAGCCCAGCGCGTCCAAATCTTTCACCGCGTTGTCGGGGTCAAAAATGCGCATCACCATCTTCTCGCCAAAGGCCGTAGGCAAGGTGGAGATACGCATTTCAATTTCATCGCCACGCGGGTTGCGGGTCTTGATGCGGCCGTCCTGCGGGCGGCGCTTTTCGATCACATCCATGCGGCCCAGCAGCTTGATGCGCGCGGTCATGGCGTTGAGCACGCCCATGGGCATCTGGTAGACCGGGTGCAACACGCCATCGATGCGAAAGCGGATCACGCCCTGCTCGCGCCGTGGCTCCAGGTGGATGTCGCTGGCGCGCTGGTCAAAGGCGTATTGCCACAGCCAGTCCACCACCTGCACCACGCCCTGGTCGTTGGCATCGAGCTGTTTGTTGCTCTTGCCCAGCTCCACCAGCTGTTCAAAGCTGGCGCCATTGTTCGCTCCGTTTTTGCTGGCAGCGCGCACGCTTTTGGCCAGCGCATAAAACTCGGCGGTGTAGCGGGTAATTTCTTGCGGACTGGCCACCACGCGTTTGACGCTGCGGCGGCTCTGGCGCTCCACCTCGGCCACCCAGTCGGTAATAAAGGGTTCGGCCGTGGCCACGGTGATCTCGCTGGGCGTGACCACCACCGGCAGGATGCGGTGGCGCTCGGCATAGGCCGCACTCATGGCGTCGGCCACCTTGCCCACATCCACCTTGAGCGGGTCAATGCGCAGGTAATCCAACCCGGCGCGCAGCGCCAGCCACTGGGTCAACATCTCGATGTCGAGCGGTTTCTGGTCCGACGCGCGGCGCATGGACACGCTGGCCAGGCGGACCAACGGGTGCTGCGAACTTTCGGCCTGTGCGCAGCGGCTGATGGTGCGCTGGGCCTCGTCCTCGGCAATCACCTTGTCGTGCTGCAGCCACTCCACAAGTCGGCGCCAGTCCACCGGACCGAGGTGCGATGCAACACCAGGTGCGGATTTCTTGGCGGCCGTGCTCATGCCTGCACCGGTTTAAAAACACGCACCCATTTATCGGCAGGCAACCCCCAATGGGACTGGATGAACTCGGCGCGCTCCATGAGCAGCGCACGCTTGGGGCGGCTGGGGGTGCGCTGGGCCAGCACCACTGTGTTGCCTTCCCGCGTGGCCTTGAAGGCCCAGATGGCATCTGCACCAAAGGCCTGTGCAATTTTGTCCACACTGGCCTGGAAGCTGGAGCTGCGGCCAAACAGGTTCACAGTCATGCAGCCCTCTTCCGTCAGGGTGGCACGGCAGTCGGCATAAAAGTCGGCACTGTCGAGCACGGGCGCGGCGGCCTCTTCGTCGTACAGGTCCACCTGCAGCGCATCCACGGCGCCCAGCCACGCGTCCTTCTTGATTTCTTCGGATGCATCGGCCAGCACCACCTGCATGCGGCTGTTGTCGGCCGGTAGCTTGAACCAGCCGCGGCAGGCGTGCAACACCTGCGGGTTGAGTTCGATGGCGGTGGTCTTCATCTTGAGTTCTTTGTGGCAGAACTTGGTGAGCGACCCCGCCCCCAGACCCAACTGCAGCGCCTGCCGCTTGGGCACGGTGATGGGGTCGACAAACAGCAGCCAGGCCATCATGCGCTGGATGTATTCGTGCACCAACACGGTGGGTGCGTCCACCAGCATGGAGCCCTGGATCCATTCGCTGCCCAGGTGCAGGTGGCGGATGGGGCCTTCTTCGGAAAAATTGACTTCGGGGAGAGAGAGAGGTGCTTTTCGTGCCATGGGGATTTATACCAGCAGCGCGGCCAGTTTCGGCAGGGCTTTACAGGCGTTGTCCGTCGTGGCTACGGCCAGATCCTCCAGCGCCATGCCGCGCAGCTGGGCGATCGTCTGGGCAATGCGCGGCAGTTCGGCCGGTGTGTTGCGTCCCTGGGGTGCACCCGCGGAACGCTCGGCCGCCGTGGTGTAGAGCCAATGCGGTGGAATGTCGGGGGCATCCGTCTCCAGCACCAGCGCGTCCAGCGGCAGGGTTTGGGCCAGGTGGCGCAGTTGGTGGGCGCGTTCAAACGTGACGGCGCCCCCAAAACCCAGCTTGAAACCCAGCTTGATGAATTCCTGTGCTTGCACCGCGCTGCCATTGAAGGCATGGGCAATGCCCTGCCAGCGTCCGCCGGGGCCAGCCACCTCGCGCAGGTGTTTGAGCAGGCGGTCGGCCGAGCGCCGCACATGCAGCACCACGGGCAACTCAAACTGGCGGGCCAGCTTGAGTTGGGCGCGGTAGATGGCCTCTTGTGTCTCGCGCCAGGGGCTTTGGCTGAGCTGCGGCACAAAATAGTCCAGCCCGATCTCCCCCACCGCCACCAGGCGCGGGTCGGCCTGGTGGGCTTGCAGCTGTTGGGCCAGCACCGCCAGCGCGTCCTCTTGCGCCGTGGGCACATACAGGGGGTGAATACCCAGACAGTAGCTGTGGTTCTGGTGGTGGGCCAGCTGGCGCACCACTGCCAGATTGGCCACCTCCACCGCCGGAATGACACAGTGCACCACCCCCGCTTGCCGGGCAGCAAGGCAGACGGCGTCCACCTGCTGGTCCGCCTCAAAGGCGTCCAGATGGCAGTGGGTGTCTATCCAGCGCATGGTGGTGGTGGCGTCAGCGTTTGCGCTGCACAAACAGGTTGCGGGTACGGTCTTCGGGATAGGCGAAGGTTACCGCACCGTTTTTCACCAAGCCCATCACCAACATATTGCTGGTGATGGCGTCTTTGTCGTCCTTGCTGAAGGGCCGCTCATGTGTGGCTGTGACACCGTAGTACACACGGGGCATGTTTTCCAGCGCAGCCTTGATGCTGGGGCCCGAGAGGTTGCCATCGCGGATGGACAAGATCGCGTAGGTCAGCAGGTACACCGTGTCGTAGGCCTGGGCAGCGGCCATGGGCACGGTGATCTTTTTGGTGTTGAATTTGCGGGCGTAGGCACTCAGGAAAGAGATGCGCCGCTCGTTGCTGGGCTCGGCGATGAAGGTTTGTGCCATCAGCGCGCCTTCGGCGGCGTCCTTGGCGCCATCGATGAAGAAGGGAAAGGACAGTGGCCAGGCCCCCACCTGGGGCACCGTCCACTTGAGGGCCTGACGCCCCTTGGCGATCACCGCGTTTTCGGGCCCCACGGTGTAGCTGAACACCACGTTGGCCCCGGCGGCCTGGGCGGCCTTGAGCTCGGCCTGCAGGTCTTTCACCCCCAGGTCGAAGCGCGCCACAAACACGGGCTGCAGGTTCTTGCTGGCCAATGCCTTGACCACATCGTTCATGCCACCCTCGCCGTATGGCGTCTTGTCGGCAAAGATCGCCACCTTGGTCCAGCCGCGGCTCACGATGTCATCCACCACAAACGGGGCCTGGATGGCGTCGCGCGCGGAGGTACGGAAGATATAGCTCTCCGCAGCGGGGTATTTGGCGGTGATCGGCGTGCCCGTGGCACAGGGCACGATGAGCGGGAGCTTGGCGGTCTGGAATACGTCCAGGGACTTCATGGCCACGCCCGTATTGCAGAAGCCAAGGGTGCCCACCACGTCCTCCTTGAGCATGTCCTGCGCGTTTTTCAGGCCCACGTCGGGGTTGGCAGTGTCGTCCTTCACTACCAGCTCCAGCGGCCGCCCCAGGTAGCCGCCCGCGGCATTGATCTCGTCCACCGCCAGTTTGGCGCCATTGAGCATGGGGATGCCAAAGTCGGCAGAGGGGCCAGAGAAAGGACCGATGAGTCCGATGCGCAAAGGCTTGGCGGTCTGCGCGGCAGCCCCCATGGCCAGCCCCGCCCCCACCACCACGCTCAACCAGGAATGCCAACGACGGTTCATAGTGATTCTCTAGAAATTGGATGGGGCAGGATAGGAGCCCCCCACCCCGCCGTCATCCGCGAGAACCCTTGGACGCGGGCCTTGCCCGTCCGTCCCGTCAGCAAATCGCAAGCCACCCGCGCTTCGGCGGCAGGCTCCTGGGGCTGCGCCTTAACCCGCGAAACGCCCCGACACCAGCTGCAGCTGGCGGCTGCAGCGCGCGGCCAGCGTGGCGTCGTGGGTCACCAGCACAAAAGCGGTGCCCTGGTCGCGCGCCAGCGTCAGCATCAGGTCGAACACCCCATCGGCGGTGCTGCGGTCCAGGTTGCCGGTGGGCTCGTCCGCCAGCACGCAGTCGGGTTGGGTGACCAGCGCGCGCGCAATCGCCACACGCTGGCGCTCGCCACCAGAGAGCTCGGCCGGGCGGTGGTGCATGCGGTGCTCCAGCCCCACAATCGCTAGCATTTTCATAGCTGCTTGCGCAGCATCCACGGGGTCTACACGCCGAATTGTCAATGGCATGGCTACGTTGTCGAGCGCACTGAACTCGGGCAACAGGTGGTGAAACTGGTAGACAAAACCCAGGTGCTGGTTGCGCAAGCGGCCCTGGGCCGCGGGGGACAGTTCGGCCAGGGGGTGGCCCAGCAGGTCCACATGGCCGCTGCTGGGCGCATCCAGCCCGCCCATCAGGTGCAGCAGCGTGCTTTTGCCAGACCCCGAGGCCCCCACGATGGCCAGGGTCTCGCCCCGGTGCACCTGCAGGTCCACGCCCTGCAGCACCGTCACGTCCAGGCGCCCTTCCTGAAAACGCTTGGTCAGGCCACGCACTTGCAGCACCACCTCTCCCGGCGGGGTGGCAGCGGCCGGGCGGGCCAGATCCGCCACCTGTTGGTACTGGGCGGCGGCCAGCGCCTGCTCTACGGGGGACAAATGCTCATTCATAACGCAAGGCCTCGGCGGGGTTCACCTGGCTGGCGCGCCAGCTGGGGTACAGGGTGGCGACAAAGGCCATGAGCAAGGCGATCACCGCCACCGGCACTATGTCACTTTGCTGCGGATCGCTGGGCATGCGGCTGATCAGGTAGATGTCTTGCGGCAAAAAGCTGGCACCCAGCAGGCGCTCCAGCGCTGGCACGATCACGTCGATGTTGAAGGCCACGCCCAGCCCCAGCAACAGGCCGGCCAGCGTGCCGATCACCCCCACCATGGCGCCCTGCACCACAAAAATGCCCATGATGCTGCCCGGGCTGGCACCCAGCGTGCGCAGGATGGCGATGTCAGCACGTTTGTCGGTCACGGTCATGACCAGCGTGCTGACCAGATTGAAGGCCGCCACGGCCACGATGAGTGTGAGGATGATGAACATCATGCGTTTCTCGACTTGCACCGCGGCAAACCAGGTACGGTTCTGGCGTGTCCAGTCGCGCAACAGCAGATCGCCACTCAGGGTGTGGCTCAGCTCTTGGGCCACCTCGCGCGCCTGGTGCAAGTCCTTGAGCTTGAGGCGCACGCCGGTGGGTCCTTCCAGGCGGAAAATCTTGGCCGCGTCTTCCCAGTGCACAAACACCAGGGCCGAGTCGTATTCGTAGTGGCCGGAATCAAAAGTACCCACCACCGTCATTTGCTTGAGGCGGGGCACCACCCCTGCGGGCGTGACCTGTCCGCTGGGCGCTATCAGCGTCACGCGGTCGCCTTTGACCACGCCCATGCTGCGTGCCAGCTCGCCGCCCAACACCACACCAAACTCGCCCGGCACCAGCTGGGCCAGTACCGCGGCCTGCGCGCCGGTGGCCACGTCGGACACCTCGGGCTCGCGCGCGGGGTCAATGCCGCGCACCATGGCGCCTTTCATCTCTTCGCCCCGCGCCACCAGGGCCTGCGCGGCCACAAAGGGCGCCGCGCCCACCACCTGCGCGTTCTCACGGGCTTCGCGCAGGGTGCGGTCCACATCGGGCAGCGCCTGGCCGCCAGGGGCAAACACCTCGATGTGGGAGACCACGCCCAGCATGCGGTCGCGCACTTCCTTCTGGAAGCCGTTCATCACACTCAGCACAATGATGAGCGCCGCCACACCCAGCGCAATGCCCAGCATGGACACGCCCGAGATAAAGGAGATGAAGCCGTTGCGCCGTGTGGCCCGGCCTGCGCGCGTGTAGCGCCAGCCGATGGTGAGCTCGTAGGGAAGTCGCATCAAAAGTTACAAAATGCAGAGGTGGGCGGATTGTGGCATCCATGCGGGACAATCCTTCCATGCACACCGTTATTCCCTACGCTGCACCGGCGGGCCTCCACTGCCAGGCAGCCATGGCCCAGCTCTCGCTGCCCAACCTGGCCCAACTGCTCAGCTTGCTGAACCCGACCCCGCCATTGCTGGGCTCGGCCGAGTCGCTAACCCCCCTGAGTGAGCGCGTGCACGCCAAGAGCCTGGGCCTGCAGGGCGCAGACGGCCTAGTGCCTTGGGCGGCACTGGACGCCGAGCACCTGGGCCTGACCAAGCTGCATGGCGCCAGCGGTTGGGCCTGGATCACCCCCTGCCACTGGCGCGTGAACGCCGACCATGTGACCATGGAAGACCCGTACAAGCTCGCCCTCAGCGCCCACGACTCGGACGCCCTGCGCGCCGCCATGCAGCCCTATTTTGTCGAGGACGGCATCACGCTGCACCCGCTCAACAGCACCACCTGGCTGGCCCAGGGTGACGTGCTGGCTGATCTGCCCACGGCCTCGCTGGCGCGCACACGCGGCGCACGGGTGGATGGCTGGATGCCACGCCAGCCCCAAGCCCAGCCACTGCGCCGTTTGCAAAATGAAATGCAAATGCTGCTCTACACCCACCCGGTCAATGACGCACGCAAGGCGCAATTTTTGCCACCGGTCAACTCCTTCTGGATCAGCGGCACCGGCACCCAGCCCACCGCGCCACGCAGTGCGCCAGCCCCGCGTGTGGAGATGGAAAACAGCCTGGCCGAGGCCGCCCTGCGCGACGACGGCCAGGCGTGGGCCAAAGCCTGGCAGGCACTGGATGCTGGCCTGATTGCCAAACTGCTGACCCATGCCAAGGCCAACGAAGCCATGGAAATCACCCTCTGCGGCGAGCGCCTGGCCCCCACCTTTGTGCTGCAAAGCAGTCCCTGGTGGAACCGCCTGCAACGCCGCTTTACTGCGCCGCCCCCGCACGAATTGCTGCTCACCTTATGAACATCGTCCCCCGCGACATCCCTCCCCGCTCGGTGTGGGCCCTGGAACAGGCCGGCGTGCACCCCCTGCTGGCACGCCTGTACGCCGCCCGCGGCGTGCACGGCCCCGATGAACTCGACGATGCACTGGCCAAGCTGCTGCCCCCCAGCACCCTGCTGGGTGTGGACCGCGCCGCCGTGCTGCTGGCCGACGCCATCGCGCAGGCCAAAAAACTCTGTGTGGTGGCCGACTACGACTGCGATGGCGCCACCGCCTGCGCCGTGGCCGTGCGCGGCCTGCGCCTGCTGGGCGCACCACACGTGGACTACCTGGTACCCGACCGCGTGGTGGACGGCTATGGCCTGACCGCCCCGATCAGCGAGCGGGTCAAGAAGTCTGGCGCCGATGTGCTGATCACCGTGGACAACGGCATTGCCAGCGTGGACGGCGTGGCACGCGCCAAGGCCCTGGGCCTGCAGGTGCTGGTGACCGACCACCACCTGCCCGGCAACGAGTTGCCCAACGCCGACGTCATCGTCAACCCCAACCAGCCCGGCTGCACGTTTGAGAGCAAATCCATCGCCGGTGTGGGCGTGATGTTCTACACCCTGCTGGCGCTGCGTGGCGAGCTGCGCAAGCGCGGTGTGTTTGACGCGGCCAGCCAGCCCAAACTCGATGTACTACTGCCCTTGGTGGCACTGGGCACCGTGGCCGATGTGGTGAAGCTGGACGCGAACAACCGCCGCCTCGTCGCCCAAGGTCTCAAACGGGTTCGGGCCCTTGCCATGCCTGCGGGACTAGCTAGTCTTTTTGCAGCAGCCGGGCGCAAGGCGGAGGTCGCCACCACCTTTGATTTTGGCTTTGCCCTGGGGCCGCGCATCAACGCGGCAGGCCGCCTCTCCGACATGACGCTGGGCATCGAATGCCTGTTGACCGACGACCCCGGCCGCGCCGACGAACTGGCCAAGACGCTGGACGGCATCAACCGCGAGCGCCGCGAGATCGAGGGCGACATGCGCGAGCAGGCCATGATGATTGCCGAGAGCCTGTTTGACGAAGGTGATGAGCCGCCGCCCGCCATCTGTGTGTTCGACCCCGACTTCCACGAAGGTGTGGTGGGCATCGTGGCCAGCCGCATCAAGGACAAGCTGCACCGCCCCACCTTTGTGTTTGCCGCCAGCGCAGCCGAAGGCAAAGAGCACGAGCTCAAGGGCTCGGGCCGCAGCATCCCCGGCTTCCATTTGCGCGACGCACTGGACCTGGTGGCCAAACGTTACCCCGGCGTCATCCTGCGTTTTGGCGGCCACGCCATGGCCGCGGGCTGTACCGTGGCGGAAGAGTTTTTTGACGACTTTGAAAATGGCCTGAACGAGGTGGCCCAGGAGTGGCTGGATGCCGCCACCCTGACGCGCCGCATGGACACCGACGGCCCACTCAATCCCGAATACCGCCGCGTGGAGCTGGTGGACACGCTGCACAAAGAGGTCTGGGGCCAGGGCTTTGCACCCCCCACTTTCAGCGAAGAGGTGGAAGTGGTGTCGCAGCGCCTGGTGGGTGAGAAACACCTGGCACTCAAACTCAAGCACCAGGGCCAGCCGGTGGACGGCATCTGGTTCGGCCACACCGAGCCGCTACCGCCCAAGGTGACGCTGGCGTTCCGGCTGGATGCAGACGAATGGAACGGCGTGCGGCGTGTGCGCTTTCTGGTCGAAGGGGCCGAAATTTAAGCCTTTTAGGCCTCTAGCCCTTATGGATATTGCGCAAGCAGCTATTAAAAATATAGCTACTTTCGCAACTTGCGCTCCAGTACCTCAAGCCGCTTGCTGCGCTGCAGCTCCCGGTAGCCCGCGTCAAAGGCGTCCATGATGGCCTGCGCATTGGCCACCTTCTTGGACACGACAAAGTGGATGGGCACCATCCAGAACGCCTTGTTCTGGACGGCCAGCTGCAGGCCTTCGTCGGCCTCCAGCTTGGTGGCAATGAGGTAACGCGCAACGGACTCCTCCAAGGGGAACACGTCGATGCGTTTGAAGACCAGCTTCCGGAGGTTGTTCACGTCATCCGCCGCTTCATCCACCGCCAGCACGCCCTGCGCCTGCAGATCGGCAAAGGCTTGTGAGTAGAAGTTGCCGCGGGTCACACCAATGCGCCATGGCCCCAGGTCCGACAGGTTGGTCCAGTCGCGCACCTCGCCCGCGCGTTGCACAAACACCATCCGATAGGTATGGATGGGCTTGCTGGAAAACAGCAGCGCCTCTTCCCGTTCGGCACTGCGTGCCCAGCCAAAGCTGCCGTCGTAGCGGCCCGACATGACGCCCGCGATGGCGCGGTTGTTGGGCACCCACTCAATGGCGGAGCGCACCCCGCTGGCCTTGAACGCTTCGACCACAATTTCTGTCAGCGGCCCACCACCAGGCTCGCTCTCCAGCTTGAACGGCGGGTACTCGCCGACACCGATGCGCACGTTGTCGGCGGGTGCGGCAGCGGCAGCACATGCGGCGCTCCACAACACCAGCAAACCCAGTATTTGCACCGTTCGGAAACGCATGAAAGCAAGCATGGACGCATGGTACGCCGCCCTCTGCCCTGCAGCAAGGCGCTACAGTCCAACCCATTGTTTTCTTTGCCACCGCCCTCTTATGCACCACCTCACCATCCTCACCGGCGCCTCGCGCGGCATGGGCCTGGCCATGGCCCAGCAACTGCTGCAACCCGGCGCCCTGCTGCTGTGCATCTCGCGGCAGACAAATGCCACTCTGGAACAGCAGGCGCACAACGTGGGCGCCATGCTGCTGCAGTGGCCGCTGGACTTGGCCGAGGGCGCGGCCGCTGCGGCGCGCTTGCATGGCTGGTTGATGCAGCAAGACCCGGCCACGCTGGCCAGTGCCACACTGATCAACAACGCTGGCGTCATTCCGCCCCTGGTGCCCTTGTCCGAGTGCGAGCCCGCCGCACTGGCCCAGGCCCTGCGTGTTGGTCTGGAAGCCCCCATGCAGCTCAGCGCCGCCTTTCTGGGGGCCACGCGCAGTTGGGCGCTGCCACGCAAGGTGCTGAATATTTCGTCCGGCTTGGGGCGGCGCGCCATGGCCTCGCAAGCGGCCTACTGCGCAGCCAAGGCCGGCATGGACCATTTCACACGCTGTGTGGCGTTGGACGAGGCCTTGCAGGCCAATGGCGCCAAGGTGTGTTCGCTGGCACCTGGGGTGATTGACACCGATATGCAGCGGCAGCTGCGCAGCGCAGATGCCGCGCAGTTTCCGGATCTCGGCAGCTTTGCGGGTCTGCACGCACAGGGACAACTCACCAGCCCTGCCGATGCGGCGCGACGGGTGTTGGCGTATTTGGCGCGAGCGGATTTTGGGAAGGACGCTGTGGTGGATGTGCGGGGCTGATCTTCTTTCCGGGCTTTGCTGTTTTTGGGGTTGCACCGTTTTTTTTGACACCCACTCCCCCAGCCCCTCGCCCCGTCGGCGAGGGGAGTCTTTTAACAGCCATATTTGGGTGTTGCGCGCCGAACGCCGGTCACAAGGGTGAGGTTGCCACTGCTTGTGCGCTCCACGGCCCGCGCCTGCGGTTGTGGGGCTTCGGAAAGATCTGTTGGGCAAGGCTGGCGGCTACGCCCGCCAGTGGCTCCGCACCAGCATGTGTGCATTCACCACAACCGTTGGCCCTGGCCGTGGCATGCCCATCTGTTGGCAGCGGTACTTATGTAGTGCCATAGCCGGAGTGACGCCCCCAAATCGGCTGTTAAAAGCTCCCCTCGCCGACGGGGCGAGGGGCTGGGGGAGTGGGTGTTCAAAAAAGCGGTCTAGGCCTGCAAAAGACCCATTAAAAAGAGGTCAGTAAACCTCAGGCACCATGATGTCCTGCGGCACCGGCTGCCGCTCATAGTCCTCATGCCGCACCCGCGACGGCAACACCACCGGCGGATGCTCGGTCTCCTCATACGGCATCTGCTGCAACAAATGGTGAATGCAATTGAGACGGGCCTTCTTTTTGTCCACCGCCTGCACCACCCACCATGGCGCCTCGGCAATGTGGGTACGCTCCAGCATCACTTCCTTGGCGCGGGTGTAGTCCTCCCAGCGGCTGCGGGACTCCAGGTCCATGGGGCTGAGCTTCCACTGCTTGAGCGGGTCGTGGATACGGCCCAGAAAGCGGCTGTGCTGCTCTTCGTCAGAGATCGAGAACCAGTACTTGATGACCTGGATGCCCGAACGCACCAGCATCTTCTCGAACTCGGGCACAGTCCGGAAGAACTCTTCCAACTGCTCGTCATTGCAAAAGCCCATCACGCGCTCCACACCGGCGCGGTTGTACCAGCTGCGGTCAAACAGCACGATCTCGCCAGCCGCCGGCAGATGGCTCACATAGCGCTGGAAGTACCACTGCGTGCGCTCGCGGTCATTGGGGGCGGGCAGCGCTGCCACGCGGCACACGCGCGGGTTCAGGCGCTGGGTGATGCGTTTGATGGCGCCGCCCTTGCCGGCCGCATCACGCCCCTCAAAAATCACCACCACCTTGTGGCCGGTGGCCACCACCCAATCCTGCAGCTTGACGAGTTCGCCCTGCATGCGGAACAGCTCCTTGAAGTACTGGCGGCGCGCGGCGCGGGCATCGGCGTCAGGGACCTGGCCGCCGGCCAGGCGCTCCAGGTGCTGATCGTCCAGCTCCATTTCCAGTTCCTCGTCATAGCTGTCGAGCATGTCATTCTGGATACGGCGGATCAATTCGTCTTCGCTGGCGCTCACGGGCAACTCCTGGTGGCTGGTTTACCCCTGCAAGCCTAGGGAAGTGTTGTGACAAATTGGTGAAGAATGCATGACGCAGAGCGGCCGTAAGATGTCTGAAACCCGCTCTTCCCATCCATCCAGGAGATTCCCATGACCCGTGAAGTCGTCGTCGTCAGCGCTGTGCGCACCGCCATTGGCACCTTTGGCGGCAGCCTCAAAGATATTCCCCCCACCGAACTGGCCGCCCAGGTGGTGCGCGAGTCGCTGGCGCGCGCCAGCGTGGACGGCAAGGATGTGGGCCATGTGGTCTTCGGCCACGTGGTCAACACCGAGCCCAAGGACATGTACCTCAGCCGCGTGGCGGCCATCCACGGGGGCTGTGGCGAAGGCACTCCGGCCTACAACGTCAACCGCCTGTGCGGCTCGGGCCTGCAGGCCATCGTCAACGCCAGCCAGAGCATCCTGCTGGGCGACGCCGACATTGCCATTGGTGGCGGGGCCGAGAACATGAGCCGCGCGCCCTTTGCCAGCCTCAACATGCGCTGGGGCGCCCGCATGGGCGACACCAAGATGGTGGACATGGTGATTGGCGCACTGCACGACCCTTTCCACACCATCCATATGGGCGTGACAGCCGAAAACATTGCTGCCAAGTGGGGCATCAGCCGTGAAGAGCAGGACGCGCTGGCCGTGGAAAGCCACAACCGCGCGCAGAAGGCCACCGAGGCGGGCTATTTCACCAGCCAGATTCTGCCCGTCATGCTGAAAAGCAAAAAGGGCGATGTGGCTTACGCCGTGGATGAGCACTTCCGCCCCAACGCAACGCTGGCTGACATGACCAAGCTCAAACCCGCGTTCCTGAAAGAAAACGGCACCGTCACCGCCGGCAATGCCTCGGGCATCAACGATGCCGCCGCCGCCGTGGTGCTGATGGAAGCCGCCACCGCCAAGGCGCGCGGGCTGAAGCCCCTGGCCCGCCTGGTGGCCTATGCCCACGCGGGCGTCGACCCCAAGTACATGGGCATCGGCCCGGTGCCTGCGTCCAAACTGGCGCTGCAAAAAGCCGGCCTGACCGTGAACGACCTGGACGTGATTGAAGCCAACGAAGCCTTTGCCGCGCAAGCCTGTGCGGTCAGCAGGGACTTGGGCCTGGACCCGGCCAAGGTCAACCCCAATGGCTCGGGCATTTCGCTGGGCCACCCCATCGGTGCGACCGGCGCCCTGATTACCGTGAAGGCACTCTACGAGCTGGAGCGTATCAACGGCCGCTACGCGCTGGTGACCATGTGTATTGGCGGCGGCCAGGGCATTGCCGCCATTTTTGAGCGCGCACGCTAAGGCACGCGCCGTGGGCCTGGCTAGAACAGGTCCACGTCCATGCCTTCGGCCACCTGGTCCACCAGCTCACCCGAGGCGACCAGCGCCTGGTAGCTGCAGACCTGGTTGCGGCCATGTTCCTTGGCGTGGTAGACCGCCTTGTCGGCGCGGCCAAAGGCGCCGCTGGGCGTGTCGTGCGGCAGCAGCACCGAAAATCCGATGCTCACGGTGATGGTGCCCACCTGCGGGAACACATAGGCCTGCACCCGCTCGCGCAGGCGCTCCAGCGCCGTCTGGGCGTGGCCCACGCTGTCGCAGCGCATCAGCACAACAAATTCTTCACCACCAAAGCGGTAGAGCTGGTCATGGAAGCGGAAGCTGCTGCGCATCAGACGCGCCAGCAGCAACAGCACCTCGTCACCAATCAGGTGGCCATAGGTGTCGTTGACCCGCTTGAAGTGGTCAATGTCCAGCACGGCCAGCCACACTCCCGCGTCGGGGTCGGCGTGGCGGCGCTCGCCGCCCTCGGGCAACTCATCCCCGTGCTGTTCTGCGGTGGCCTTGAAAAAGGCGCCATCAAAGGTCTTGCGGTTCAGCAGTTCGGTCAGCGCATCTTTTTCGCCATAGTCCAGCAGACCCAGCAGGTTGTTGTAGGTCAACAAGATGCCTTCCACCAGGTCCAGCGTGTGGGTGGTCAGGGCATGGGCAGCCCCCAGATCCAGCAGGCCCCAAGTGCCTTGCGACGTGAGCAACGGAACCACGGCGGCATGGGGGGCGGTGTCGCTGTGCACCGCACGGGCCCGCTCCACAGCCAGCTGGCGCAGAGGGAAATCGGACACATGGGGCAAGGTGGTCCAGTCGGTCCACAGCAGGTCGCGGCTGACCTGGGTTTGACCAGCCTCCAGATGAGCCTGCAACAGGCAGCGCCGGTCATCACCCTCGCCCACCACACGGATCAGCGTGGCGCTGCGCACCGCACCTTCGCTGCTGTCGATCACCAGGCGCACCAGCGCAGCATCCAGGGCATCGCGGTCACGCAGGCCGCTCATGGCCGCCAGACTTTGCACAAGCGCGTTCATTCTTGGGGTATACCTTTTTGTGTCATGAACCGGGAGTGCTGCCCAATTTCGCAGCAACTTGACCCACCTCAAAGCCAGACCGCGAGCCTCGCCCTAAGCTGTGCGACTGTCCAACGCCTGCTATCTTAGAGCACACCATGACCCAAGCAAGTACCAAATGGCCATTTTTAGCCAGTGAATCCGGCGATTGGCTGCGCGATAGCGGATTGGGTGCCTTGCGCCTGGCCGGGCGCACGCTGCTGCCCATCGTGCAGGGTGGCATGGGCATTGGCATTTCGGGCAACCGCCTGGCAGGCAGTGTGGCGGCCTTGGGCGGGGTGGGCACCCTCTCCAGCGTGGATCTGCGCCGCCACCACCCCGACCTGATGGACGAGACCCGCGAGCTGGCACCTGGCGACGCGGCCAAGGAAGGCATCAACCGCGCCAACCTGATCGCCATTGGCCGGGAAATCACGGCGGCCCGCGCCCGCACCGGGGGCAAAGGGCTGCTGGCCATCAACGTGATGCGTGCGGTGAGCGAGTACGCCGCCAACGTGACCCGCGCCCTGGAATGCGGCATCGATGCCGTGGTGGTGGGCGCCGGCCTGCCGCTGGACTTGCCCGATCTGGCCAAAGACCACCCCAAAGCGGCGCTGATCCCGATCTTGTCGGACGCGCGTGGCGTGCAGTTGCTGGTGAAGAAGTGGGAACGCAAAAAACGCCTGCCCGACGCCATCGTCATCGAGCACCCGCGCCTGGCCGGGGGCCACCTGGGTGCGGCCAAGATTGCCGACCTGCAGGACCCGCGCTTTGACTTTGAGAACGTGATTCCGCAGGTGCGCCAGTTTTTCAAGGACGCGGGCTACGAGCAGCACATCCCGCTGATTGCGGCCGGTGGCATCCGAACCCACGAAGACATTGCCCGCCTGCAAGCCTTGGGCGCAGACGCGGTGCAATTGGGCACCGCATTTGCGGTGACCGAGGAGAGTGACGCCCACGCCGAATTCAAACGTGTACTGGCAGAGGCCCGCGAGGAAGACATGGTGGAATTCACCAGCGTGGCCGGACTGCCGGCACGTGCCGTGGGCACGCCCTGGCTGCGCGCCTACATGAAGATCGAGCCCAAGCTGCAGGCGGTGGCCCATGTGAAGGCGCGCTGCACCAAAAGTTTTGACTGCCTGGCCCAGTGCGGCCTGCGCGATGGCCTGCCGGGCTGGGGCCAGTTTTGCATCGACAACCAGTTGGCCGCCGCACTGCGTGGCGACACCAAAAAAGGCCTGTTCTTCCGCGGTGCGGGTGAACTGCCGTTTGGCAGCCAGATCAAGACGGTGCGCGAGTTGGTGCAGCGCCTGCTGACGCCCGGCGTAGCCACCGGCGGGCTGGCGGCGGCTTGATCCACAGCCAGAAACGCTATTAATTCAGGAGCTGCCTGCGCAATATCCACGCGGGCTAGATGCCTATTTGACTTGAAAAACAGGCTGCAGCACGTGCACCTGATTGCGCCCTGCCCGCTTGGCCTGGTAAAGCGCTTCGTCGGCACGCTTGAGCAGGGTCTCGGAATCCAGATCGGCATTCCACTGCGCAATGCCACCCGAGAAATTGGAGCTGAACCAGCCGTCGTCCACGGGGTGGTGGATGCGCGAAAAGTCCACGCGGATGCGGTCCAGCACGGTGTGCGCCTGCTCGGCCTGTGAGCCCGGCAGGATCACCACAAACTCTTCCCCACCATAGCGGCCCACGGCATCGCTCTTGCGCACGCGCTGCTTGAGCAACCACGACAGGCTGCGGATCACATGGTCCCCCATGGGGTGGCCGTAGGTGTCGTTGACCGATTTGAAATGGTCGATGTCCACCATCGCCACACACAGGCCGCTGCCGTCCAGGCGCGCGGCGTTGATGGCGCTTTGCAACTGTTGCTTGGAGGTGGTGTGGTTGAGCAGGCCGGTCAGGCTGTCATGCAGCATGGTGCGGCGCAGGGTGCGGTAGCGGTCGATCTTGCTCTTGACCACGGCGTTGAGGATCACCGGGTTGAAGGGTTTGGTGAGGAAGTGGTCACCGCCCAGGCGCAGCGCGTCCACCTGCAGCGCCACATTGCTGTCACCCGAGAGGTAGACCACGGGTGTGGACAAAAACTCGGCGTGCTGGCGGATCACCCGCGTCACCTCCACGCCGGTGCAGCCGGGCATGTACATGTCCATCAGAACCAGATCGGGCTGGAAGGAGGCCAGCGCGGTCAGCACGTCCTGCGGGCGCGTGATGGCCAGCGACTCCATGCCGGCCTCGGACAGGGTGCGGCGGATCATCGCGCCGGCCGTCTTGGAGTCTTCCACCACCAGCACGCGGTAGGGTGGCTCTTCCTCGTTGCTGCAGAGCTTGACGATGCGCGCCATGATGGCTGCGTGCTGGGTGCCGGTGGCAAAGCAGGCGTCGCAGCCGGCGCTCAGCGCCTGCTGCTGGCTCTCAAAGTCCACCCCCACGTTCAGACCCACGATGTGGCTGGCCGAGAACTGGCCACGCAGCGTCTGCACCTGCGCCACAAAGGCCGCCAGCGGGCGGCTGGCCGCGTCCACCAGCACCATGGCCGGCTCGGGCATCGAAGGCAAGGCCTGCGCCGTGCCCAGCAGCGCCACCTGCACATGGAAAAAGCCGACTTGGGCCACCAGGTCTTTCCAGGCGGCGGGGGTGTCGGTCACAAAGGCAATGGTCTTGGGCGGCACCAGGGTGCTCACCGGCGCCGCGTCTTGGCTGGTGTCCTGCGTCTGGCGGCGCTCGGTCAGGTGAGACGAATGGCCCTGGATGAAGCCCTGCGCACGCGCGCCAAACTCCTGCACCTGCACACCGAGCTGCATGCTGGCACCGACTGGCAGGGTGCCGCCGGCAGACGGGTCCATCAGTTGATCCATGAGCGAGAGCACTTTTTGCTCCAGCGAGTGCGCGCTCTGGTGCAGGCCCGAGAGGCCGTGGCTTTCCAGAAATTCCGTCAGGCTGGAAGCTGACACGGCAAACTCGACAAAGCTGTCGAGCCCGGCTTGCTGGCTGCAGGCCAGCCACTTGGCGGCCAGCTCCTGGCAGCGCTTGTTGAGCTCTTCGGGGGTACAGGACATGGGAAACCCCGGGGGCTCAGCGCGCGGGCTCGCCCTGGAAGTTGCCCGCCCTCAGGGTCACCACCAGGGTGTCGCGGTGGCCACCGTCGGCCACCGGCTGGATGGGCGTGGACTCGTGGATCACGCGCGGATCGTCCAGCAACAAGAGGGACCAGGGTTCGGACAGGGTGAAGCGCTGGCCATTGGGGCCAGTAGCGTCAAACACGCGGGTTTCACCGCCCTTCACACCCTCGCGCGCCACCAGAAACACGGCCACCAGGTCCACACCGTCACGGTGTGCGCCCTCGGGCGTGGGGCGGCCAATGCCGTCCGTGGTGTCGATGCGGAACTGGTGTGCCTCGGTGTACCAGGGTTGCGCGCCCTTGAGCTGGCTGCACACCTGGCCCAGCCAGGCCAGCAGGTGCTGCCAGACGGGCTGCGCCACCAGGGCCGCCGACATGGGATCGAAGTGGCGCTGCATGCCACCGTGCAAGGCGTTGTATTCCACCGGCTGCCAGTGCGGGCGGTGTGGGGCCAGCGTCACGGCGGCGCCTTCCACCACAAAGCAGGCGTGGCGGCGGCGCCGGTAGCGGCCACCATCGCGCAGGTAGGCGTCGGGTGGCAGGTCGTCCCACAGGGGGCGCCAGGCCAGCAGGGCCGCCAGGTCCAGCCCGGCCAGCGCCGCCACCTGCTGCGGCCTCACCACGGCATAACCCTGGCTGCGCAGGGTGGCGTCCAGGTCCTGGGGAGCGGCAATGGCGGGGGGCGCAAAAGAAAGGGTCATGGCAGGCGTGAAGCGGGATAAAGCCGGGAACAAGGCACCAATGGGCAGCCACCGGTGGGCTGCGCGGCATTATCAACCCAGAAGAGTGCACCCCCGCTGATGTGGGTCAAGACGCCCCGCAGCCCAGTTGGCTAATCTGGTGTCCACTTTTTGGAGACGCCCGCATGACCCCCACCGCACCACACCCCGACACCCTGCAATGGAGCGACGCACTCGCCCTGGACATGCCAGTGATGGACGAAACCCACCAGGAGTTTGTGGAGCTGCTGGCCGAGGTGGTGCAGGCCGCGGACGACGTGCTGCTGCCGCGCTGGTCCGCCCTGATTGCCCACACGCAAGACCACTTTGACCGGGAAGACCAGTGGATGCAAGACACCGGCTTTGCCGCCGGCAACTGCCACGCCACCCAGCACAAAGTCATTCTGCAGGTGATGCGCGAAGGCGAGGCGCGCGGCCACGGTGGCGACCTGGCCGTGGTGCGCCAGATGGCGCGCGAGCTGGGCCTGTGGTTCCCGCAGCACGCGCAAAGCATGGACGCATCCCTGGCATTGCACTTGCGTTCGGCCGGCTACGACCCCCGCACCGGCGCGCTGAGCCAGCCCGAGCGCCTGCCTGCGCAAGCCATCCACGGTTGTGGCGGCAGTTGCGGGGACACGGCCACCGCCTGACACTGCCACACCTATGCCCGAAACCACCCCACCCGATCTGCGCCACGGCCCTCTTGAAGACCTCCAGGCCCTGCTGACCGGCACCACATTTGTGGCGCTGGGCGTGCTGATGTTCAAGCAGTTGGGCTTGCTGACCGGAGGCACGGCAGGCGTGGCCTTCTGGCTGCACTACGCAACCGGCTGGAACTTCGGGCTGGTGTTTTTTGCCATCAACCTGCCGTTTTACGCACTGGCCTGGCGGCGCATGGGGCGCACGTTCACGCTCAAAACCTTTGCCGCGGTGGCCCTGCTGGCCGCCCTGACCAATCTGCTGCCCCAGTGGCTGGGCTTTGCGCACCTGCACCCGGTGGCCACCGCCCTGATTGGCGGCGTGCTCATGGGCACAGGCATGCTGATTTTGTTTCGCCACCGGGCCAGCCTGGGTGGTTTTAATGTGCTGGTGCTTTACCTGCAAGAAACACGCGGCTGGCGCGCCGGGCGCATCCAGATGGCGCTGGACTGCACCATCGTGCTGCTGGCCTTTGCCGTGACCGACTGGCAACACGTGCTGCTCAGCGTGCTGGGCGCTATAGCCTTGAACCAGACCCTGGCCACCAACCACCGCGCCGGGCGCTACATGGCGCACTGAGCGGCCAACCACAGAAGGCGCACACTGGGGCCTTCCTCCACCGCAAAGCCCGCCATGCCCCCACACACGGCCCCAGCCACCCCCCCTCCCTTGGCGGTGGACCTGCACCAGCTCGCGCTGCTGCGCGAACACCGGCGTACCCACCGGCGCAAGCACCCACCCCGGGTCATCGCCGCGGCAGAGCACTTCGACCTGCCGCCGCCCACGCGGGGGCAGCGCCTGGCCGATCTGGTGGCGCGCACCATTGGGTCCTGGCGCTTCATCCTGCTACAAAGCAGCGCCATCGTGCTGTGGATAGGAGGCAATGTGCTGGCCGGCCACAACGCCTGGGACCCCTACCCCTTCATCTTGCTGAACCTGCTGCTGTCCTTCCAGGCGGCCTACACCGCACCGGCCATCATGATGAGCCAGAACCGGCAGAGTGAGCTGGACCGCAAACACGCCGAGAGCGACTACGAGGTCAATGTGAAGGCCGAGCTGGAGATTGAGCTGCTGCACGAGAAGATTGACCTGCTCAAGGAGCAGGAACTGCAAGCCCTCACCCAGGCGGTGCGCGAGCTGTCCACCCAGCTGCAGGCGCTGCAAACCCGGTAGCCGCCACCAGCGGCCCGGGCAACGGTTTAGAGCCCCCACTCCAGCCACTTGTCGCCTAGGCTACCCCTGAGTTCTGGGGGCGGCGCTACCATGCGCTCCCCGGCTGGTGCCTTGCGTGCCGCCCCCATGTTCAGGAGTCCATCATGTCCCTCGCCAACCTCGTCAACCACCAAATCCGCCTGGCTGCCCGCCCCGTGGGCATGCCCACCGCTGCGAACTGGAGCCACACCACCGAGGCGGTGGCCGAACCCGCCGAGGGGGGTGTGACCCTCAAGACCCTGGCGCTGAGCCTGGATCCGGCCATGCGCGGCTGGATGAACGAAGGCAAGAGCTACATCCCGCCCGTGGGCATTGGCGAAGTAATGCGCGCCGGTGGCGTGGGTGTGGTGGTGGCCAGTAAAAATGCCAAGTACGCCGTGGGCGACTACGTGAGCGCAGGTTTCGGGGTGCAGGAGTACATCACCCTGGCCCAGGACGAGATGAAGCGCAACGGCCTGGTCAAGATCGACCTGCGCGCAGGCACGCTCACCCAGTGGCTCAACGTGCTGGGCATGCCCGGCATGACCGGCTACTTCGGCCTGATGGACGTGGGCATGCCGCAAGCGGGCGAGACCGTGGTGGTGTCCGGCGCGGCCGGTGCCGTGGGCCAGACCGTGGGCCAGATGGCCAAGATCAAGGGCTGCCGCGTGGTGGGCATTGCCGGCGGTGCGGCCAAATGCGAATGGGTGGTGAAGGAACTGGGCTTTGACGCCTGCATCGACTACAAAGCCGGCCCCGGCGCCGTGCGTGCGGGTCTGAAAGAACATTGCCCCAAGGGGGTGGACATCTACTTTGACAACGTGGGCGGCGAGATCCTCGACGATGTGCTGGCCCGCATCAACCGCAAGGCCCGCATCATCATCTGCGGCGCCATCAGCCAGTACAACAACACCACCGCCGTGCAAGGCCCCAAGAACTATTTGAGCCTGCTGGTGAACCGTGCCCGCATGGAAGGCATTGTCGTCTTCGACTACGCCGACCGCTACCACCTGGCCGTGGCCGAGATGGCCGGCTACCTGAAGGACGGCCGCATGAAGAGCAAGGAAGACGTGGTGGTGGGCCTGCAGACTTTCCCCGACACGCTGCTCAAGCTCTTCAATGGCGAGAACTTTGGCAAGCTGGTGCTGGAAGTGGCCAAGGGCTGAGTACTGCCAAGAGGTGCCGGGGGCAAGTCCGCCTGGCGCATCGCGCCAATTTGCTATGGTTTTCATAGCTATTCGCGCATATCCAACGCGGGCTACATGCCTAAAATGCTCTTAATTGCACAGGAGCACTATGCGGGCGAGTCGGGGTTTTACGTTGATTGAGTTGGTGATGGTGGTGCTTATCCTGGGGGTGCTGGCGGCGTTGGCCCTGCCCCAGTTTGTCAACCTGGGCAGTGACGCCCGGGTGGCGACCCTCAATGGCCTGCTGGGCGCGGTGCGCACCACCATGGAGACGGTGAAGGTGACCACGGCCCTGCGCGGCAGCGCCACCAGTGCCAACCCCCAGCTCAATTTTTTGAACATGCAGGGCAGCACCATCCGCCTGTGGAACGGCTACCCGGACCGCTGGTGGGATGGCATCGGCATGACGCTGCAGGGCGCCTCGGCCATTGCCGGCGGCGGGTATCTGTCCACCACACCCATTGTGTTCAACCGGTTCACGTTTTATGGCTACGGCAACAGCACGCTGCCCGGCGGCGACGCGGGCTGGGTGCTGGCCGACGCGCCCACGCCCACCCATTGCTCGCTGGCCTACAACTACGGCGGCACCGGTCAGCCCCAGCTGATTTTGCGCACCACCGGCTGCTGAGGGACGCCCCCAACCAGGCCGGCCTAATCGTCGAGGGCGGCGTAGACCAGGTTGCGAAACAGCGGGCGGTAGTAGTCGCGCTGGTTGGGCGCCTGGACCATGAGGATGGCGAAGAAGTCTTTGGCGGGGTCCACAAAAAAGGTGGTACCCGCAATGCCGCCCCAGTAATACAGCCCCTTGCTGCCGCTGACGGGCGACAGCCCGTCTTCCAACCGCACGGCAACACCCAACCCGAAGCCATGGCCTGGTGGCAGCAGTTCACCAGAGCGGCCGGCGCGGTAGGGGGCGATGTCACCCAGGTGGTCGGCCGTCATGCTGCGCACGGTGGCGGGGCTGAGCAGACGGGCACTGCCCAGCGTGCCGCCATCCAGCAGGGCTTGCAGAAAGAGGGCGTAGTCGGCCGCGGTGGAGACCAAGCCCGCCCCCCCGGCCTCCATGACCGCGGGCTTGCGCGGGTCCAGCAGGCGCATGGGGATGGCGCCATCGGGGTCCTTCTCGAAGGGTTCGGCAATGCGGTGGTGCTGCTCGGGGGGCACGGCAAAGCCGGTGTCCACCATGCCCAGCGGGCTGATGATGTTGTCGTGCAAAAACGCGCCCAGCGTTTGGCCGCTGACCACTTCCACCAATGCACCCAGCAGGTCGGTGGCGCGGCTGTACTCCCACACGGTGCCGGGCTCGAAGCGGTAGGGAATACGCGCCAGCGTCTGCGCAAAGGCGCGGTTGGGCATGTCGCGCATGCCCAGGCGGGCCTTGGCGTACTGGAGCTGGATGGGGTCGTTGCCCAGAATTTCGTAGGTCAGGCCCGAGGTGTGACGCAGCAGGTCGTGCACCGTGGGTTCACGCAGCGGGGGCTGCAGCGCCATGGTGCCGAACACGTCGTGCGCCACGAGCACCCCGGCAAACTCGGGCAGGTGTTTGGACACCGGGTCGCTGAGCAAGAGCTTGCCGCGCTCCATGAGCTGCAGCACCGCCACCGAGACCATGGGTTTGGTCATGGAGTAGATGCGGAAGAGGGAGTCGCGCGCCATGGGCACGCCGCGCTGCGGGTCTTGTTGGCCAAAGGCGCTGTGCAGCAGCACCTTGCCCGCGCGGGCCACCAGCGCCACGCCACCAGGCAAGCGCTGGCGGGCCACTTCGGCCTGCAGCACGCCGATGATGGCCTTGGTGGCATCGGGCGCAAAGCCCAGGTCTTGCGGGCGCCCTTCGGGCAGGGTGCGCGGGTTCATGCAGTCACACCGCCAGCGACCTGGCCATAACGCTGGCGCGCCAGAGCGGCGCCTTGGGCCAGGGCCTCCAGCTTCTTCACCGCCACCTCACGGCTCATGGGGGCCAGGCCGCAGTTGGTGCAGGGGAAGATGCGATTGCGCGGCACATGCTGCAGGGCCATGCCGATGGTGTCCGCCACCTGCTCGGGCGTTTCAATCACGTCACTGGCCACATCGATCACGCCGACCATCACGTCCTTGTCTTTGAGCAGCGCCATCAGGTCGGGCGGCACGTGCGAGTGGAAACACTCCAGGCTCACCTGCCGGATGCTGCTCGCCGCCAGCGCAGGGAACACCTGCGCGTACTGGCGCCATTCCTGGCCCAGCGTTTCTTTCCAGTCGTTGTTGGCCTTGATGCCGTAGCCATAACAAATATGCACGGCCGTGGTGCAGGTCAGGCCGCGTGCGGCAATCTCCAGGGCCTGCACGCCCCAGTCCACCGCGTCTTGCATGTAGACGTTGAAGCCCGGCTCGTCGAACTGGATGATGTCCACACCATCGGCCTGCAGCGCCAGGGCTTCCTGGTTCAGCAGCTCGGCAAACGCAAACGCCATTTTTTTCTTGTCGCCATAAAAACGGTCGGCCACGGTGTCCACAATGGTCAGCGGACCGGGCAAGGTGAATTTGAGCTTCTTCTTGGTGTGGGCGCGTGCCAGTTGGGCCTCGAAGGCGTGCACCCGGCCCTTGAGGCGCAACGCCGCGATGACCTGGGGCACCTGGGCGTCGTAGCGGTTGTTGCGGATGCCCATGGTGACCTTGTTCTCAAAGTCGATGCCCTCCACCTGCTCCAGGAAGCCGTGCACAAAGTGCTGGCGGCTTTGCTCGCCATCACCCACCACGTCCAAGCCGGCGTCTTCTTGCGCCTTGATCCACAAAAGTGTGGCATCGGCCTTGGCCTGTTGCAGCTCGGGGCCGGCCAGCTTCCACTGGGGCCAGAGCTTTTCGGTCTCCGACAGCCAAGCGGGTTTGGGCAGGCTGCCTGCAATCGCGGTTTCAAACATGGTTTTGTCTCCTTGTAGTGATGTCGGTCAGGGGGTTTCGCGCAGGTAGCTTGGCAAATGGGCGCCGCAGTGCAGACAGTAGCGCGCCTCGGGCAAGTGGCCTTCGGTCAGGCATTCGTGGCAGGTGCGGGTGGTGGGTTCGGCGGCGCGGCGGGCCGTCATCTCGGCGGTGACGATGCCGGTGGGCACGGCCAGTGTGCCCCAGCCCAGCAGCATCATGGCCGAAGAGATCAGCCTGCCCAAGTCTGTCTTGGGGGTGATGTCCCCAAAACCCACGGTGGTCATGGTGGTGATCGCCCAGTACACCGATGTGGGGATGCTGGTGAAGCCGTTGCCCGGACCTTCCACCACATACATCAGCGTGCCCATGACCAGCACAATCATCAGCACCGCCGACAAAAACACCAAGATCTTGCGCCGACTGGCGGCCAAAGCGCGCCCGAGCGACTGGTATTCCGACACATAGGCCGTGAGCTTGAACACGCGAAACACACGCAGCAAGCGCAGGATGCGCACATCGATCAGTGCGTGCACCTCGGGCACCAGCAGGGCCACATAGGTGGGAAGCAGGGCCAGCAAGTCAATCACGCCATAAAAGCTCAGCGCGTAGCGCATGGGGTGGCGCACGCAAGCCAGGCGCGCCAGGTATTCGATCGTGAAGGCCACGGTAAACAGCCACTCCAACGCAGTGAGCCCGCTGTGGTAGCGGGTGTCGACCCCTTGGACGCTGCTGACCACCACCACGGCAACACTAATAAGGATGACGGCAATCAGCCACTGGTCAAACAGGCGACCGGCACGGGTGTCGGCCTCAAAAATGATGGTGTAGAGGCGCAGGCGCCAGCCCTGCAGGGGTTTGCCCAAGGTGAGATCGACTGAGGTGCGCATGGTCTTGATTCTGCCCGGTGCGGCGCGGACACCACACCCCAACACAAAGCGCATAACCTTATGCGAAAGAACCATGGCCGGCCGCCGGAAACAGGCCGTCGTGGCATGGTTTCTGCTAACCATCAGACACGGAGAGTTGGGATGCCAAAGAATCAGGTTATGATTTTTTTGCATCCGCCTCGATGGTAAACCCGGATGAGGGCACTTGCCCACCGGCGCTACAGTTCAGCGTCAGAATCGGGTGGCAGACACCAATGTGGTGCACCCTGCTGATTCATTTATTTGGAGAAACTACTTATGAGCATCAATAAACTGAAAACCCTGGCCACCATGGTCGCCGCGTTGGGCGCCGTGTTGGCAGCACCCGCACACGCCGGCAAAACCGTGGACGCCATCAAGGCGCGTGGTCAAGTGGTTTGCGGTGTGAACACGGGCTTGGCCGGTTTCGGTGCGGCCGATTCCAACGGCAAGTGGACCGGTCTGGACGTGGACGTGTGCCGTGCCGTGGCCGCCGCCGTGCTGGGTGATGGTGAGAAGGTGAAGTACGTTCCCCTGAATGCCCAAGCCCGTTTCACCGCGTTGCAGTCTGGCGAAATTGATGTGCTGTCGCGCAACACCACCTTCACCCTGACCCGTGATGCCTCCCTGGGCCTGACCCAAACCGCCGTGACGTACTACGACGGCCAAGGCTTCATGGTTCCCTTGAAGAGCAAACTCAAGAGCGCCAAGCAGCTCAAGGGCCAGACCGTGTGCGTGCAATCCGGCACCACGACCGAAAAGAACCTGACCGACTACTCCAAAGCCAACGGCCTGAACATCAAGCCCATCGTGTTTGAAAAGCTGGAAGCCGCTGAAGGTGCGTACTTCGCAGGCCGTTGCGTGGCGTACACCACTGACGCGTCTGGTCTGGCATCCACCCGCAACAAAGTGGCCAAGAACCCCGCCGACCACATCATCCTGCCCGAGCTGATCTCCAAGGAACCCCTGGGCCCCATGGTGCGCCGTGGTGACGACGAGTGGACCACCATCGTGAAGTGGACCATCTACGGCCTGCTGGAAGCCGAAGAAGCGGGCGTAACCTCTGCCAACGTCGACGAACTGAAGGCCAGCAGCAAAGACCCCGTGATCGGCCGTCTGCTGGGCTCTACCGAAGACACTGGCAAGCTGTTGGGCCTGGACAAGGAATGGCTGGCACGTGCTGTGAAGACCACCGGCAACTACGGTGAAATCTTCGAACGCAACGTCGGACCCAAATCCTCGCTGCAACTGCCACGTGGTCTGAACAACCTGTGGAACAAGGGCGGCGTGCAATACGCTCCTCCCGTCCGCTAAGTCGGTATTGCGAAGCGGTTAACACTGGCTTCGTTCTGAAAAAGGGCAGCTGCAAACACCATGCGCTGCCCTTTTCAAATGGTTACGTGATTCTCTCGTTCATCTAAGGGCTGCTATGTCCACCCCCTCCTCTCCTCCCAAGAAATCGTGGTCCTGGCGCAGCCAGGCATTCCGCGGCCTGCTGTACCAGGTGATCGCCATCGTGGTGGTCCTGGTCACCGTGCTGTACCTGGCCCACAACACCACCACCAACATGAAGTTGCGTGGCATCCAGAGTGGCTTTGACTTTTTGTCCAGCCCCGCCGGCTTTGACATCGGCGAGAGCCTGTTTGTCTTCGACTCGGGTGAGTCCTACTGGCGCGCCTACCTGGTCGGTTTTGTCAACACGCTGCGCGTGGCCGTGGTGGGCATCATCCTCACCACCATCCTGGGCGTGTTGATTGGCGTGGGGCGCTTTTCGCGCAACGCCTTGATCCGCGGCATGTGTGCGGTGTATGTGGAATTCTTCCGCAATATCCCGGTGCTGCTGCAACTGCTGATGTGGTACCTGCTGTTCACCGAGGTGCTGCCCGCCTCCAACGAACCGCTGACGCTGGGCCCGCTGTTCCTGAGCAAGGGCGGCCTGAACTTCCCGATTCCCGAATGGGCCAGCGGCCATGTGTGGGGTGCCTGGGGTTTGCTGGCCGGTGTGGTGGCAGCCTACCTGTACCGCCAATGGGCTTACCGCGCGTTTGAAGCGAGCGGCAAGGTCAAGAGCATGTTCTGGGTGCCAGTGGCCATTGTGCTGGCCTGTGGCGTGCTGGGCTGGGTTCTGGGCGGTGCACCCACGGCCCTGAACATGCCGGTGCAAGGTGACTTTGCCGTGGAAAACGGTGGTGCGCTGACGCCGGAGTATTTGTCCGTCCTGTTGGGCCTGACCGTGTACACCGCGGCCTTTGTCTCCGAGGTGGTGCGTGGCGGTATCCAGTCCGTGGCCCTGGGTCAGTCCGAAGCCGCCGCAGCCCTGGGTCTGAGCCGTGGCCAGACCATGCGCCTGGTGATGCTGCCACAAGCGTTGCGCGTGATCATTCCGCCCGTGACCAACCAGTACCTCAACCTGACCAAAAACTCCTCACTGGCGGTCGCCATTGGTTACCCCGACGTGGTGTCGATTGCCAACACGGCCATCAACCAGACCGGCCGCGCCGTGGAATGTATTGCCATCATCATGCTGGTGTACCTGAGCACCTCACTGTTCACCTCGGTGACGATGAATTGGTACAACACCCGCTCTGCCATCAAAGAACGCTAAAGACCTGACCATGAGCGCAACTACTTTTGAACCTATCGCTGCGCGCCCCGCCCCCGTGAAAACGGAAGGGCTGGTGGCCTGGATCCGCAGCAACCTGTTTGGCGACTGGAAGACCACCGTGGGCACCTTGCTGGTGGCTGCGGTGCTGCTGAAAGTGCTGCCGCCCTTTCTGCAATGGGCTTTGTTCAATGCCGTCTGGACAGCCAAGTTCGAGCTGTGCAATGCCGAAGGTGCAGGCGCCTGCTGGGGTGTGGTGTCGGAAAAATTCCGCATCATCATCTTCGGTCGCTACCCCTTTGAAGAGCAATGGCGCCCGCTGATCTCCACCCTGCTGCTGTGTGCGTTGCTCGCCGGCAGTTGCATGCGTTCCTTCTGGAAAGCCTGGCTGGTACCTTTGTGGATCGCCGTGCTGGCTTTCTTCTTTGTGGTGATGTATGGCGGCGTGCTGGGCCTGAGTCGCGTGGAGACCGACCGCTGGGGTGGCTTGCCACTGACCATTCTGCTGGCCTCGCTGTCCATGGCCATGGCCTTCCCCATTGCCTTGCTGATCGCCCTGGGCCGCCGCTCCAAGCTGCCGGCCATCAAGACCTTTTGCACCATTTATGTGGAGCTGATCCGCGGTGTGCCGCTGATTTCCGTGCTGTTCATGGCCTCCTTCATGTTCCCGCTGCTGATGCCCCAGGGCTTCAACATCGACGTGCTGGTGCGTGTGCTGGCTGGTATCACCCTGTTTGCCGCAGCCTACATGGCCGAGGTGATTCGCGGTGGCCTGCAAGCCGTGCCCAAGGGCCAGATTGAAGCCGCCGCCACGCTGGGGCTGAGCTACTGGCAGACCCAGCGCAAGATCGTGCTGCCCCAGGCCTTGGCCATGGTGGTGCCCGGCATCATGAACAACTTCATCTCCACCTTCAAGGACACCTCTTTGGTCACCATCGTGAGCCTCTACGAGCTCACCGGTGCCATGAGCCTGGCCCTGAACTCGGATGCCGACTGGCGCCCCTTCAAGATTGAAGGCTACCTGTTCATCGCCCTGATTTATTTTGGCTTCTGCTTTGCCATGTCCCGCTACAGCCTGTGGATCGAAAAGCAAGTCAACAAAAGCAAACTCCGCTAAGGAACGAATATGTCTGAACCCATCATCACCTTCAACAAAGTCAACAAGTGGTACGGCAACAACTACCACGTGCTGCGCGATATCGACCTGACCGTCACCAAGGGTGAACGCATCGTGATTTGCGGCCCCTCCGGCTCCGGCAAGTCCACCCTGATCCGCTGTATCAACCGCCTCGAAGAACACCAGCAGGGCAACCTGACCGTGGACGGCGTGGAGCTGACCGACGATGTGAAAGCCATTGACGACGTGCGCAAGAAAGTCGGCATGGTGTTCCAGCAGTTCAACCTATTCCCCCACCTCACCGTGCTGGAAAACCTGACGCTGTCGCCCATGTGGGTGGGCAAGATGCCCAAGAAGGAAGCCGAAGAAAAGGCCATGGAGCAGCTCAAGCGCGTGCGTATTGCCGAGCAGGCGAGCAAGTACCCCTTGCAGCTCTCCGGTGGTCAGCAACAGCGCGTGGCGATTGCCCGCGCCCTGTGCCTCAAGCCCAAGATCATGCTGTTCGACGAGCCCACCTCAGCACTCGACCCCGAGATGATCAAGGAAGTGCTGGACGTGATGATCGAGATGGCCAACCAGGGCATCACCATGATCTGCGTGACCCACGAAATGGGCTTTGCCAAGGCCGTGGCCGACCGCGTGATCTTCATGGACCAGGGCCAGATCGTGGAACAAAACACGCCGCACGAGTTCTTCAACAACCCGCAGAGCGAGCGCAGCAAGGACTTCCTGTCCAAGATCCTGGGCCACTAAGCGGCCATGCCTTCCAACGCACTTGTGCAATGGCAGGCCTTGCAGGCGGGGTTGACCCAGCTGCGCTCCGGCGCACTGGGTGCCCACGGTTTGTCAGCGCTAGCGCGTACCCAGGAGGCCTTGCTCGAGGCGTTGGGACCCCGTTACCGCGAGGTCTTGCTGCAGCTGCTGGACCGGCTGGAGTCCAGCGCCCTGTTCAGTGAGGAGAGTTGCTCCTTCAGCCAGCAGGGCCTGCTGGACAACCTGCAGGTCTGGCTAGACAAAGCGCACAGCCAGCTCAACCCGGCCGGGTAAGCACAAAGAGCCGTACACCGTACCCCGCATCGTGTCTTGCACACAGCGGGGGAATTTTCAGGGGGTCTTGGCCACCTGGGCGGGGCCCAGGCGCTCGGAAGTCCAACGCAACAGGTCCATCCACATCTGCCGTGTCTCGGCATCTTGCGTCATGCGCGAGGCGCTGGGCAGTTCAATGGTGACGACGGGAACCCGCTTGTGGATGCCACCGTAGTTGCCCAGCGACCCCGGGAAGATGCCGACCTGGTCCAGATAGAGGCGCCCGAGTTTACTGGGGGGAACCGACGGGCCATCAAAGTCCAACACCCCGTAAGGCGCGTGCACACTCACGATCAAGTTGGGCTTGAAACTGTCCATCTGCTCCAGCAGAAAGCGCGACTCCGGCTCCGACAGGGGCCTGTTTCCGGGCCAGCGACGCGGATCGCGTTTGGTCCGCGACTCCCAGTACACACGTGCATCGCGCGCCCAGTTGGGCGTGGGGAAGTTTCGGTTCAGGTCCACGCCATTGGCATTGGTGCGCCGGGACGGCTTGGCAAACAAACCGTCTGGATTCAAGGAAGGAATAAAGCGCCAATGGATAGACAAGGACATGTCGGCCGGCGGCTTGTGAGCCAGCCCGATCCAATGGAACACCAGCGAGCTGGAGGACATTTCATCGCCATGGATGCCCCCGACCACCAAAACCCGGAAGTTGGCGTCCGCGGGTTGGATATCCGTACCCCACAAGGTGCGCCCCCGGGCTGATCGGCCCTGCATATCCCGCATGCCCGCGGCCTCGCACTGGGCGGGCGTGACATTCGGTATTTTCGAAGCATAATCGACGCAAGCCCTTGTAGTATTTGCGTTAGCAGCTACAAAAAACATAGCAAACACCAAAGGAAAGCAGGGTAAAAAGCGCATGGCGCCATTGTAGGGTGCCGACCTGCAAGCGCTTTTGCCCGCTGACTGAACGTGGTGCGGCCCAAAACCAGTTAAATTGCGGGGATGCGCCCCCCTAATACGCCGCCGCAAGCGCGCTCCCCAGATTTTTCGACGTCCCAGTTTCGCCAGGCCTTGGGCATGTTCGCCACTGGCGTCACCATTGTCACGACCCGCACCCCCGCAGGTGAATTGGTGGGCTTGACCGCCAACTCCTTCAACTCGGTATCGCTGGCGCCGCCTTTGGTGCTGTGGAGCCTGGCCCGCAGCGCAGGCGCCATGGCTGCATTCAGTACCGGATCGCACTACGCCATCAACATCCTGAGCGCTGACCAGCAAGAACTGGCCCGCCAGTTTGCCGCCAAGGATGTGGACCGCTACCAAGGCGTGGCCTTCACGCTGGGTGCCAGTGGTGCACCGTTGCTGGAGGATGCGGCCGCCACCTTCGAATGTTTTAACCGCAGCCGCTATGAAGAAGGTGACCATGTCATTTTTGTGGGCGAGGTGGAACGCTGTGCGCATCGGGTCGGCGCAGCACCCCTGCTCTTCCATGGCGGCCGTTTTTACACCGAGCACCCGCTCTAAGCTATTGCCATGACGCCGCCCCGATTGCCCAAGTCCGTGCGTTACGTGCTCTTGTCGCTGCGCGACCTGCTGACCTCTGCCAGCCCTTTTGTGATTGCCGCCGCAGGCTTGCTGTGGCTGGCCTACTGGTGGTTGGACCCGATGCCGCCGAAGACCATCACGCTCGCCACGGGCCCCGCACAAAGCGCCTACGCCGAATTCGGCCAGCGCTATGCCAAGGCCCTGCAGGCAAGCGGTATCGAGGTGGTGCTGTTGCCCACCGATGGGTCTTCGGCGAATCTGGAACTGTTGCGCAGCGGCAAGGCAGACGCGGGATTTGTACAGGGAGGAACAGCCTCCGCCCAGCCCCAGCCAGACGAACCTGAAGCGGAGTCTCTGTTGACGCTGGGCAATCTGTTTGTCGAACCGATCTGGTTGTTCTACCGCAGCGCATCTGCGCAGGCTGTCACGCCTAGCGGGCAACTCAGCTCGCTCACGCAGCTGGCCCATATGCGGGTGAATGTGGGGGCCTCTGGCAGTGGCGTGCCCACACTGATGCAGACCCTGTTGGACATGAACCGCGTGGCCCCCAAAAACATCACATTATCGCAGCTGGACCAAACCCCCGCCACGGTCAAACTGTTGCAAGGGCAGCTCGACGCCGTGGTGTTTGCCTCCGCCCCCGAGGCGCCGATTGTGCAGATGCTGCTGCAAACACCAGGCATCCGGTTGATGGACTTTCACCAGAATGAAGCCTACGCGCGCCGACTGCCTTTTGTCACACCCGCCACACTGCCCAACGGCATTGTGGATCTGGCACGCAAACTCCCCAGTCAAGACGTGCACCTGATCGCTACCACCACCAGCATGCTGGCCCGCGAAGGCGTGCACCCTGCACTGCGCCAACTATTGGCACAAGCGGCCATGCAAATCCATGGACAGGCAGGCTGGTTTAACCGGGCACGCGAGTTCCCCAATGCAGGCAATGCGGAATACCCGCTGGCCCCAGAGGCCGAACGCACCATGCGCACCGGCGTGCCTTCGCTCCAGCGCTACATCCCGTTTACCCTGGCCAACCTGATCGAGCGGATGTGGTTGGCGCTGGGCCTGATCATTGCAGTGTTGCTGCCCTTGGGCAAGATCGCGCCACCGCTGTATGCCTTCCGGGTGCGCTCGCGCGTGTTCCGCTGGTACGGTCAGCTGCGGGAGATTGAGGAGCGGCTGGAAGAGTCGCCAGCCCGTGCGCCCGAACTGATCTCCGAGCTCAACGCACTTGAAAGCAAGGTCGAAAAAATCATCGTTCCGCTCTCTTACACCGACGAGCTCTACACGCTGCGCAACCACATTGGTCTGGTGCGCCAGCGCCTGCTTACAGCGTAGAGTCCATGCTGTTGCGCATGGCTTGCTGGGCCACGGCATCCAACGCACCGTCCACCACAGGCTGACCTGAGACCAGGCGCAGCTGCCCCGCAGCCACCAGCTTGTCGTGGGTGCGGCGCGTCATCGACTGGGTGGTGCCGTACGCGCTGGTAAAAAGGAACAAGGTGCCATGCGGGCTGGCCCAGGTGAGCTGGGTACGCACCCATTCGCCGTTGGCCATCAGTTCCACCCAAGAGCCCAAAGGCAGCGCACCGCCCGACACGGCACTTGCCACCAGTGGCACCGCCGGTGCCACTACAGCGGATACGACTTGCGAGGCCGGGACCTCTTGCGTCTCCGGCAATTCGATGAAATTGGAGTCACGCGCCTCTTCGGGGGCCACCCAGGGGTCACCGTCTTCGACCAGGCGCATCTTGTGGACATGCGCGCCAGCCTCCACCGCCCCCTGTGCAGCGGCAGGCTTGGCCGCAGAACGAAACACCTGTTGGTGCAAGCCCATCAAGGCTTCCAGAAAAACACTGGTCTTGGTTGCGGGGTAGCGGATGCTCTCCAGCCCCTCGCGCAAGGTGCTGATGAGCAGAGGCACCAGACGCGTGAGTTTGGCAACATTGGTGCGTGCCAGCTCGGGATGGGCACTCCACAACATCGCCGAGATCAGGGCCTGGTATTTGTCCGCAGCACTGGAGCCTGCGCCGGCCTGCAAGCGTGCGTTGGCCACCACCTGCGCCCAGGGGCCACACAAAAAGGCAATCACCACCTCGGGCACCTGTGCCGCATCGGGATGGGAGTCAATTTCGCGGGCAATTTTTTCTGCCAGCAGATTGCGCTGCTCAGCCTTTTGCAGGGCTTGCACGGCCTGGACGCGCGAGGCCTCCTGGGCCTTGGCTGCCACATCCCAGGAGGCACGCAACTGGAGCAACACGATTGCAAACGGCTCGGGGCCTTGGACCTCCATGTCGGTCAGAGGGGCCACAGCATCGCGGACCTCTTGGAAAAAAGCGGCAAACCCGGTTGTCTGCTCAGTTGCAAAGGCCAGGCTACGGTGAGTAATTTCCTGCACCAGACAGCGAGCGGCATGCTCTTTGTCTGTAAATATGCGAGGGTCTGCCAGCGCCAGGCGCATCAATGCAGGCTCCAGGCTGCGCACCAGCTCCTGCACGGGCGCCAGCAGGCGCGGGTCGTGCGCGATGTTGTCCACCATCAGGTTTACCACCTCCAGGCTCAGGGCCTGGGCCACACCGGAGGCACTGCGACGAATCGCCTCGCAGGCCAGTTGCGCCGCACCCGCCTGTGCCATGCGCACGGGCGCACTGCGGCGCTGCTCCAAGCGCTGTACTACGCGGTCCACCTGCTTCATTTCGGTCAGGGCCTCGAAGGCGGCTGGCACCGTGGCGGCAAAGCCGCCATCGTGGGGGGCTGGCTGGGGGGTCAGCAGCGCTTCCCCTTCAAACTCGCGGGCAAACTGCTTTGCAAAAACCGCCACCCGGGGGGGCGTACCTTGTCCATCAAGTTCCCCCGACAGCAGCTGTCGCAAACGGTCCAGGGTCAGCAGCGCCGGGTCGGCCGCACGGCGTGTGCGCAGCTCTGCGGCAATGTGTGCCTCACGCTCGGTGCTGCCCGGCATGCCGCCTTGCGAGTCGGACGAAACGGTTTTTCCAAGCCCGCCACCGCCGCCCGGCGTGGGCACCACGGCATAGCCCGCAGCCACCACCCCCTCGGCGCGCATGCGCGCAGCCAAGCGGGTGTACAACTCACGCAACTCGGCCCCCAGGGCCACACCCATGGTAGTGAGCCAGTCCAGGCGCAAGGCAGCTGACACGGGCGCGCGTTCCACCACCAGTTTCAAGGCTTGCAAATACACGTCCGGGCGCAGGGGGTTGCGCTCGGGGCGCACCGTCGTCAGTCCCAAAGTCGCGCAAATCAAGGTGTTGAGCTCGGTCAGGCTGGCTTCGGCCGCCAACAGAGCCATCTGTTGTGCGCGCGCCATGTTCACACTCTCCTGGACCTGCACCTCGTCCATGAGCTCAAGCTGGTCAAACTGTACGTCCGCCATGTTGCGCACAGAGGCTTTGGGTGACAGCACGGGCCCACTGAACGCGGCCAACAAGGCCTGTGGGTACTGCCGCAGCAGCTCCGGCTCTTGCGCTTGCAACAGCGTCAAGGACTCCTCGTGCACTTGGCGCTCGCGGTAGTCACGTGTGCTTCCCAGACGCGCCAGTACCGATTTGCGCACCGCCGCTACCAGCTTGCCCATGATGGCCTGCCCACCGAAGGCAGCCTCCTCAATGGTGGCTTGGTAGAGCGCAGCGTATTGGGGAGAAGGCACGGTCATAACAAGGGCCCTGGTTGGACGGCGAACAACAGTTGTTTACTTCAGCGCCTTGTAGCGCACGCGCTTCGGCTTGGCACCCTCTTCACCCAGGCGTTTCTTCTTGTCAGCTTCGTACTCCTGGTAGTTGCCGTCAAAGAACGTCCATTGGCTGTCGCCCTCGGCGGCCAGAATGTGGGTGGCGATACGGTCCAGGAACCAGCGGTCATGGGAGATCACCAGCATGGTGCCCGCAAACTCCAGCAGCGCGTCTTCCAGCGCTCGCAAGGTTTCCACGTCCAAATCGTTGGAGGGTTCATCCAGCATCAGCACGTTGCCACCGGCAATCAGCGTCTTGGCCAAGTGCAGGCGACCACGCTCACCACCGGACAACATGCCAACCTTTTTCTGTTGGTCCGCACCGTTGAAGTTGAAGCGACCACAGTAGGCACGGCTTGCCATCTGGAACTTGCCGACGTTCAAAATATCGAGCCCACCGGACACGTCTTCCCACACCGTCTTGTCGTTGGACAGGTCATCGCGGTGCTGGTCCACAAAGGCCATCTTCACGGTGGAACCGATCACGACTTCACCGGAGTCAGGTTTCTCGCGACCCGCAATCAGCTTGAACAGCGTCGACTTACCGGCACCGTTGGGGCCAATGATGCCGACGATGGCGCCGGCAGGGATGTTGAAACTCAAATTGTCGATCAGCAGGCGGTCGCCAAAGGACTTGCTCACGCCCTTGAACTCGATCACCTGGCTACCCAGGCGGTCGGCCACGGGGATGAAGATTTCGTTGGTTTCGTTGCGCTTCTGGTATTCGAAGTCGCTCAATTCTTCAAAGCGGGCCAAGCGGGCCTTGCTCTTGGCCTGGCGGGCCTTGGGGTTCTGGCGTGACCACTCCAACTCCTTCTTCAAGGCCTTGGCACGGGCTTCTTCACCTTTTTGCTCAGCTTCCAGGCGGGCGCCCTTTTGCGTCAGCCAGTCGGAGTAATTGCCCTTGTACGGAATGCCGGAACCACGGTCCAGTTCCAGAATCCACTCGGCCGCGTTGTCCAGGAAATAGCGGTCGTGGGTGATGGCCACCACAGTACCAGAGTAGCGTTGCAAGAACTGCTCCAGCCAGTCCACCGATTCGGCGTCCAAGTGGTTGGTGGGTTCGTCGAGCAGCAGCATGTCGGGTTTGGACAGCAGCAGGCGGCACAAGGCCACACGGCGTTTTTCACCACCGGACAACACGCCGATGTTGGCATCCCACGGGGGCAAACGCAGCGCATCAGCAGCGATTTCCAGTTGGTGCTCGGAGTCGGTACCGGCGGTGGCAATGATGGCTTCCAGCTCGGCCTGTTCGGCAGCTAGCGCGTCAAAGTCAGCATCTTCTGCACCATAGGCGGTGTACACCTCCTCCAGACGTGCCTTGGCCGCAAACACCTTGCCCATACCCGCTTCCACGCTTTCGCGCACGGTTTGCGTGGGATCCAACTGGGGTTCCTGGGGCAAGTAGCCGATGTTCAAGCCAGCCATGGGGATGGCTTCGCCTTCAATTTCCTTGTCCACACCGGCCATGATCTTCAACAGGGTGGACTTGCCGGAGCCGTTGGTACCCAGCACGCCGATTTTGGCGCCGGGGAAGAAGCTCAGGGAGATGTCTTTGAGAATGTGCCGCTTAGGCGGCACGATCTTGCCGACGCGGTTCATGGAAAAAACGTATTGGGCCATTGCGGTATCTATTTCGGGAGGCGTAAAACCGCCATTATCGACTGCCTCACCTTCCGACCTCCACATCCCCCCGTTTCAGGCGCCGTCCCCGCCCTTTTCCAGGTCATTGCGCAAGGCGGCCTGGGCCACGGCATCGAGGGCGTTGTCCATCACGTGGCCATCGGATACCAGATGGATCAGGCCCATGTCGCGCAAGCGGTCCATGGTGCGACGGGACATGGAATGCGCCAAACCTCCCGACGAGGTGAACATAAACAGGGTGCGGTGCGGGCTGGCCCAGGTCAGCTGCGCACGCACCCAGACCCCGTCCAGAGCCAGATCCACCCACGAGCCAGTGCCCAGACTCTCCGCCGCCCAGGTGTCTTGCAGGGCCGGGTCGGCAGCCTCGGGAATGTCGGGCATGGGCGGCGGCTCTTCGCTGTCGCGCATGAAGCCCGAGTCCGTCACCTCCTCGTCAACCATCCACAATGCGTCATCCACAAGCGCCCGCCCCTCTGCAAGCGCAACCCGAGGCACCCGGGCAGGCACACTGCCCTCCTCATTGGCGGCTGTCCGACCGGCTTCAAAAGCCTGCTCATGGATACTAATCAGGCCATCAAAAAATGGAGGAATGCGGTCTTCGGGGTAATCGATGCGCTGCAAGCCCTGGCGCAACTTCACCAGCATTTGCGGCACCAGATCTACCAGGCGTGCGCGGTTGCGGCTGGTCAGGCGCAGCTGAACGCTCCAGATCAGGTCATCCACCAGGGCGAGGTAACCATCGGCGTCCTGGGAGCCATCGGCACAGCGAAGTTGCGACTCCGCCACCACCTGGGCCCAGGGACCGCGCAGAAAACTCACCACCAGCTCCGGCACCCGCTTGCTACCCACTCGCTCCATGAACTCCTCCGACAGGCGCTGGGCAAGCATATTGCGCTGTTCGGCATGCAGCAGGCTGCGTGCCGCTTCTTCTGCGCGCTGGCGGTGCTGTTGCTCCTCTTGCGCCCAGCCGTCTTCGAGCTTGCGCAACAGGCGTGAAAAAGCGTTGGCATCACCCTCCCCCCCTGCCAGCACACTCACCGCGTTGTCCAAGGTCTTCTGGAACCGTGCAAACCCCGGCTCGTCAACCGAGGTGAAGGCTAGGCTACGGCTGGTGATCTTGTCCAGGAAATGGCGCGCCGGGTGTTTCTTTTCGCTGAAGAACCGCGGGTCGGTGTGCGACAAGCGCAGCAATACTGGCTCCATGGCCTTGAGGTTTTGGCGGATGCCCGGCAGCATCCGCCGATCGAGCATCAGGTTGTCCAGCATCAGGCGCACCACCTCTTCGCCCAACTGTTGGCCCAGGGCCTTGCTGCGCACCGCCTCTTTGGCCGCACGCGACGCCATGCCCAATGGCGCCCCGGGCATGCGCGCCGGATTGGCCAGGCGCGCGCGCTCCGCCAGCCGCTTCATCATGGGCTCGACCAGTTTCATGTCCTCCAACGCCTCGAACGAGGCGGGCACGGTGTGGGTGAAATCCTTGACTCCTCCTGCGGCACCACTGGGGTCCAGCTCCCCAGACAGCAGGCGGCGCAGCTTGTCCAGTGTCAGCAAGGTGCGGGTAACTGAGTTCTCGGCTCCTTTCAGGGGCACACCAAACGGGCCCGTGCCACCCGTCAATGGCACCACGGGCTCCACACCCTGGGAGCGCAACCAGTCCACCACCTCGCGGTAGAGCTGGGCCAGCGCTACGCCGAGCAGACTGGCGGCGGGCCCCATCACGCCCGCACGGGCTTCATCCGCCGGGATGCACCGGGTCAAGGATTCGCGCAGCGCGTAGACAAAATTCTCGGGCTTGAGCGGGTTCAGATGCGCCTGCACACTGCTCCAGCCCATCAGGCTGCTGACCAACCCATTGAAAACCGGCAGCACGGTGTCCACCGACAGCAGCACCTCCTGCTCGGTCATGGCCAGTTCGATATTGGCGTCGATCTGTTCTTCTTCCAGAAACTGGAAATCATCAAAGCGCACCCGGGCAGGGGCGGTCTTGCGTTGCGAAGTGCCACCGTACACGGCAGCCCGCAGGGCCGTTGCAAAAGCCTGTTGGAATTCGTCCTTTTGCAGCACCAAAGCCGCCACCACAGCGCGGCGCTGGGGGTTCTGGCGGGCATGCAAGCCCTTGTTGCTGGCCTCGGACGTAGCCAGCTGCAACCCGGCGATGATGTCGTCGACCACCGCGTCGCCTTGTTCCAGCACCGCTTCGATGCAGGCCTGCAGCGAGGGCTTGGTCGCTCCCGGATCTTGGGCCACACCGAGGCGCCGCAACAGGTATTTTTTCATCGTGCGCCCATTCTCCACAACCCTGACCATTTGCACCAGTATCGTGACAGATTGTTACGGCGCCCCGCCCAGGTTTGGACCTACCTGCAACACCTCATTTCGGCCTGTAGGGCAAGGCATGCGACAATACGGCCCATTGCGGCGCTTCAGTTGCCCGCGATACCAGCACCTTGCTGGGGACCCCACGACACAGGGCGTCCCACTTTTGAATCCATCTGCCTTTGACTGACTGTCGGCCTTTGTGCCTGCAGAACGGCCGATTCCCAAGCGTCCCGGACGGACGCATCTATCCATGAACTTCGAAGATCTGAAACTGGCCCCTGCCATTGTCAAAGCCGTGCGCGAGCAGGGTTACGAGACCCCCACCGCGATCCAGGCCCAGGCGATTCCGCTGGTGCTGGAAGGCCACGACCTGCTGGGCGGCGCCCAGACCGGTACCGGCAAGACGGCCGCCTTCACCCTGCCCCTGCTGCACCGCCTCTCCATGAGCCGCAGTGCACAAAACAAATTTGGCGGCACCGGCATCCGTGCCCTGGTGCTGACCCCCACCCGCGAACTCGCCGCCCAGGTGGAAGAGTCCGTGCGCCAGTACGGCAAGTACCTGCAACTGTCCTCCACCGTCATCTTTGGCGGCGTGGGCATGAACCCCCAAATCTCCAAGGTCAAAAAAGGCGTGGACATTCTGGTGGCCACCCCCGGTCGTCTGCTGGATCTGGCCCAACAAGGCATGCTGGACCTCGGCCAGGTGCAAATGCTGGTGCTGGACGAAGCCGACCGCATGCTGGACATGGGCTTCATCCACGACGTGAAGAAAGTGCTGGCCCTGGTGCCCAAGGAAAAGCAGAGCCTGCTGTTCTCCGCCACCTTCAGCGATGAAATCCGCGAACTGGCCAACGGCCTGCTGAAGAACCCGCAAAGCGTGCAAGTGACGCCGCGCAACACCACGGTGCAGCGCATCACCCAGGTGATCCACCCGGTAGGCCGTGGCAAGAAAAAAGCCCTGCTCGCCCACATCATCAACGAACAAAACTGGAGCCAGGTGCTGGTGTTCACGCGCACCAAGTTTGGCGCCAACAACGTGGCCGAGTTTCTGGAAAAGAACGGCATCAGCGCCATGGCGCTGCACGGCAACAAGAGCCAGGCCGCCCGTACCCAGGCGCTGTCCGGCTTCAAGAGCGGTGATGTGCGTGCCCTGGTGGCCACCGACATCGCGGCCCGCGGCATTGACATCGACGACCTGCCACACGTGGTGAACTACGAAATTCCGAACGTGAGCGAAGACTACGTGCACCGCATTGGCCGCACGGGTCGTGCCGGCGCCGATGGCGCTGCCGTGAACCTGGTGTGCCTGGACGAAGAAGGCTTCATGCAGGACATCGAGCGCTTCACCAAGCAAAAGATCGAGGTCAAGGTGATCGAGGGCTTTGGCCCCGAACCCGGCGAAAAGGGAGAGCCTATCGCCATGGGTCGCCAGACCATCTGGGGCGGCGCGGGCAAGCCGCCCAGCCGCGATGTAATGCAAGCCGCTGCCAAAGCGGCCCGTACCGAAATGCTGCAACGTGTGCGTGACAGCAAGGCCAGCCAGGGTGGCAACGGCGGCGGTGGCGGCGGACGCGGCCCCCGCGCAGGTGGTGGCGGAAACGGTGGTGGCAATGGCGGCGGACGTGGTGCCGGCGGACGTGGCGAACAGCCCGCCCGCCCCCAAGGTGCACGCCCCCCCCAAGGCCATGGCCGCGGCCGTCCCCAAGGCGGTGGCAATGCGGAGTACCAGCCGCCAGCAGGCTTCACCCACGAAGGTCGCGCCCCGCGCCCATCGACAGCACAACCTGACCCCATGCGTACCAGCGTCGATATGATGGCCGGTCGCGGCGCACGCCGCGGTGGTGGTGGCGGTGGCTATGGCGGCGGAGGCCGCAGCGGAGGTGGCAATGGCGGCGGATACGGTGGTGGTGGCGGAGGCTACGGCGGCGGAGGCCGCTCGGGTGGCTTTGGTGGCGGGGGCAACGGGTCTCGTGGGCCACGAGGTTCTGGCGGCTCTTCTAGCCGATAAGCACTACCGCGCGGTGCACAGTCTGGGGCGGCGTACGCTGCCCCTTACCCACGCCAAGCTGATCCAACACATCGTCGACTTTGCGGCGCTCCCTGAGCTGCCGCAGATCGACGATGTTTTTATTTGCCTGGGCACCACCATCAAGGTGGCAGGCAGCCAAGCGGCCTTCAGGGCCGTGGATTACGAAGCTTATATGGCCGTGGCCCGCATGGGTATTGCGCGAGGCGCTACTAAATTAGGAGTTATCAGCGCCATGGGCGCGGACGCCAGATCCCGCGTTTTCTACAACCGGGTCAAAGGCGAGGCGGAAGACGCCATTGCCACCCTGGGCTACGCCAGCGTCAGCATCGTTCGCCCCTCGCTGCTGGTGGGGGACCGGACAGCGCTGGCCCAACCCGAGCGACCGGGCGAACGCATCGGTCTGTGGATCAGCCAGCGACTCAAACCCCTGGTACCCGCCAACTACCTGCCCGTGCAGGCAGCCGATGTGGCAGCGGGCCTGGTGCGAGCGGTCAAGGCCGGGCAGCCTGGCGTGCAGCGTGTGCTGTCGGGCGCGCTGCAAGGCGCCGCACAGCGTCTGGCCGGGACCTAGCCCCGCACAAACAAAGTCACCAGGGGCTGCTCACCCACCTGACGGCTCCAGTGGCCGTGAATGGCCGGGTCGAACGTGGCGCCGTCTGGCAACAGGTCGGCCGAGTAAAAGTGCTGGCCCGGCCCGAACACGCGCGAGCTGCCGTGTACCCCGATCTCCATCTGCCCCTGCAAGATAAAGCACCACTGCGTGTGCCCCGAGCAATGGAACTGGCTGCGAAAACCCACCGGGCTGGTGCGCAGCTGGTAGCCACCCGAGGCAAACACCTCGGAGAGCATGGACTGCGGGTTGCCCTCGTTCAAGGGAATCGCCTCCTCGCGAAACTTGGCAAAACCGTCGGTGTCGGTGAACAGGATGACTTGGGTGAAGCTGGCCATGGTGTGCAGAGTAGGGAAACAATGCCGACCATTATTCCCCAAGGCTGTCCCCTGCTCACGCGGGCTGGCGCACCAGCTTGGCCTCTTTGATCGGGAGGTGGATCAGCGCTGCCCCCACGGCCAGCACGATGTCGATGTACCAGACCCAGTTGTAGCTGCCGGTCGCATCGAAGATCTTGCCGCCCAAAAATGCACCCAGAAAGCCGCCCACCTGGTGCGTCAGCATCACCAGGCCAAACAGTGTGGCCATGTGCGCCGTGCCAAAAAACTTGGCCACCAGGCCCGCTGTGGGCGGCACGGTGGACAAAAAACTCACGCCCATGACTGCGGCAAACACCAGCACCACCGGACCCGTTTTGGGGGCCAAGAGAAATACCAGCACAGCCACGGCACGCACGGCGTAAACCAGCGACAGCAACGACTTCATGCGCCAGCGGCCCACGGCCCAGCCCATGGCGACGCTGCCAACGATGTTGAACAGGCCCAAGATACCGAGCGCCCAGGCGCCCCATTGCGTCGGCAAACCGCACGCAGCAACCACACCCGGCAAGTGCGTGGCCAGAAACGCCACATGAAATCCGCACACAAAGAAGCCCGCCGCCAACAGCAGGAAGCTGGGGGTACGCAGCGCCAGACGCACGGCCTCACCGGTACCCATGGTCTTGACGCCGGGTGCCACTGCCAGCACGTTGTTGCCCTGCAAAAAGTAGGCCGCAGGCAGCGCCAACAGCACCAGGCCGGCCATCACCTGCATGGCATTGCCCCAGCCCACGCTGACCATCAGCGCGCCAGCAATAGGCGCCATGATGAACTGGCCGAAGGAGCCGCCCGCATTCACAATGCCGGTGGCCATGCCACGCTTGTTGGCGGGCAGCAGGCGCGTGGTAGCCGCCATCAGCACCGCAGGCCCCGCCATGCCGGCGCCGCCGGCAGCCAGCACGCCAATCGCAAAGATCAAGCCTGCAGTCGTCGTCATGAACGGCGTGATGAAGGTACCCAGCGCCACCAGCGCCACACCCAGCAGCAGCACGCGCCCAGCACCCACACGGTCAGCAAAGGCACCGGCAAAAGGCTGCGTGAGCCCCCACCACAGCTGCCCAAATGCAAACGCCAGGCTGATGCTGCCCACACCCAGGCCGGTGGCCGTGTTCAAGGAACTGAGAAACAGACCCATGGTCTGGCGTACCCCCATGGTCAGGGCAAAGGCGCCTGCTGCGGCGGCCAAGATTACCCATACCGCAAAGGTGCGCGGGGTACTCGTCACGGTGGGGGACTCAGACATCGTCTTCTCCAGATTCCAGGGGGGACAACAGCTCCAGGGATTCGTCAATCAGCGCATGCAGGGCCAGCACACGCCCAAGGCCCAAGGTGGCGTTGATGCTTTCTTGCGCCACACGCCACTTGCGCTGAGCCTCGGTGCGCTTGGTGTGGCCGGCCTCGGTGGCGCTGATCAGGCGGCTGCGTGCGTCGTCACCCGCATTCACCGCAACCCAGTCGCTGGCAATAAGGGGCTGCAGGTTGCGTGACAGCGTGGAGGTACTCATGCGCATGGCGGCCGCCAGGTCCACCGCGCGCAACGGCCCCAGCTTCACCACGTGGGACAGCAGCGAATACTGCGTGGTCTTCAAACCCATCTTGGCCAACTCCGCGTCGTAATGTTGGGTCACGCGGCGCGTGAGCTGGCGCAGCTTGAGGTTGGTGCAGCCCTGCGGTTTGAGAATGTCCGCAGTGGCGGCGGGCTTGACTAGGGTTTTCATGCCGATGATTGTAGTTGCATCAGTTGTATATGCAACAATACGTCATCAATAGCCCTACTCACACGATTTGGATGCCCCCCATGACCACACCCTCTACCCTGGACACCTGGCTGTCTGACGAGACCGCCGTTCTCGCCCGCCTGAACGCAGGCCCCGGCCCTGGCGTGGCCCGCCCGGACCAGGTGGCCCACCTGACCGGAATGGAGCTGCTGCAGGCCATGCTGCGCGGCGAGCTGCCCTACGCCGCCATTGCCAAAACACTGGACTTCACCATCATTGAAGTGTCCGAGGGGCGTGCCGTGTTTCAGGGCAGCCCCGGGCCCGCCCACCTCAACCCCATGGGTAGCATTCACGGTGGCTGGTACGCCACGATGCTGGACTCGGCCCTGGGTTGTGCCGTGCACACGCTGATGCCCGCCGGGCGCGGCTACACCACGGCAGAGCTGGGCGTGAATCTGGTCAAGGCCATCAACCCCGCCAAGACACCACGCGTGCGCGCCGAAGGCAAGGTCATTCACTGCGGCCGCCAGCTCGCCACCGCCGAAGCGCGCATCATCGGGCCCGACGGCACGCTCTACGCCCATGCCACCACCACCTGCATGGTGTTCGACCTCAAGCTGCCTGCAGCGGATGCGAAAGGCGGCCAATGAGTCGGCGCCGCGTCGTCGTCACCGGCCTGGGCCTGGTCAGCCCGGTGGGCAACACCGTGCCGGAGGCCTGGGCCAATCTGACGGCAGGCCGATCGGGCATTGCGCCCATCACGCACTTTGATGCCTCGGCCCTGACAACACGCTTTGCCGGGGAAGTGAAGAACTTCAACATCGAGCCTTACGTCTCGGCCAAGGAAGCGCGCCACATGGACCGCTTCATCCATTACGGCATGGCCGCCGCCATCCAGGCGGTGCAGGATGCGGGGCTGGACACGGGCGATGCGCTGAGTGAAGAGCAAGCAGAGCGCATCGGCACGCTGATCGGCTCCGGCATCGGCGGCCTACCCGTCATCGAGGCCACACACCAGGAGTACCTGGAACGCGGCGCACGCCGCATCTCGCCCTTCTTCGTGCCCGCGTCCATCATCAACATGGTCTCGGGCCATGTGTCGATCCGCTTCGGCTTCACCGGACCCAACCTCGCCATCGCCACCGCCTGCACGACGGGCCTGCATTGCATCGGCGATGCCGGCCGCCTCATCGAGTACGGCGATGTGGATGTGATGGTGGCCGGGAGTTCGGAGAGCCAGATCACGCCGTTGGGGGTGGGCGGTTTTGCCTCGGCACGGGCCCTGTCTACCCGCAATGATGACCCCAGCGCAGCCTCCCGCCCCTGGGACCGGGACCGCGATGGTTTTGTGCTGGGCGAAGGTGCCGGTGTGCTGGTGCTGGAGGAATATGAACATGCCAAACGGCGCGGCGCCAGGATCTACGCCGAACTGGCGGGCTTTGGCATGTCCAGCGACGCGCACCACATTACGATGCCCAATGTGGCCGGCCCCAGCCGCTCCATGCGCGCCGCGCTGCGCAATGCACAGATCAACCCCGCCGATGTGCAGTACCTCAACGCCCACGGCACCTCCACGCCACCGGGCGACCTCAACGAGACACGGGCCATCAAGCAGGTGTTTGGCGAACACGCGCACCGGTTCGTGGTCAGCTCCACCAAGTCCATGACCGGCCACCTGCTGGGCGGCGCAGGCGGCGTGGAGTCGGTGTTCACTGTGCTGGCGCTGCACCACCAGACCGTGCCGCCTACGCTCAACCTGGACAACCCGGATGCCGAGTGCGATCTGGACTACTGTGCCCACACGGCGCGTGACCTGCGGATCGACATCGCCGTGAAAAACAACTTCGGCTTTGGCGGTACCAACGGCACGCTGGTGTTCCGCCGCCACTGATACCTGAGATGCGGCCACGGAAAAGGCGGGCGCGCTATGCTCGCCGCTTCCTTTCCCGAAAGAAACTCCCGTGCAATTCCTCCACACCATGCTGCGCGTTGGCAACCTTCAACGCTCCATCGATTTCTACACCCAGGTGCTGGGCATGCAGCTGCTGCGCCAGTCCGACAACCCCGAGTACAAATACAGCCTCGCCTTCCTCGGTTTCGACGGCGGCAACCCCGGCCAGGCCGAGATCGAGCTGACCTACAACTGGGGCGTGGAGAGCTACGACATCGGAACCGCCTATGGTCACATTGCGCTGGGCGTGCCCGATGCGTATGCGGCCTGCGAGAAGATCAAGGCCGCCGGCGGCAACGTGACGCGCGAGGCCGGGCCTGTGAAGGGCGGCAGCACGGTGATTGCGTTTGTGACGGATCCGGATGGGTACAAGATTGAGCTGATCCAACGCCAACACGGTGCAGCTGGCAGCGGATTGCGCTGAACCCCGACGACGCCGCCATGCGGAGCCCAGACACCAAGTCGGGGCTTAAATGCACGACCGGAGCAGGTCTCGGTACTGCTCCTCACCCTTGAACCAAATCCAACACGTGGGACTTTGGGCGCGCCCATCCGGCCCCATCTGGGTCGGAATGCTGCGGATGGACTCAGCCACGATATTCGTCACTCCGTATTTGTTGATTTTGATCTCAGCATCCTTGCCTGCTCCTTCAGTGATGGAAGGGATGGAAACCGTCACAGGCTTGCCGGTGCCTTTATCCAGGTACACATATTGGTACAGGTAGTCGGACCCCGTAAACGATGTCTGACCGGGCAAGGCAGGCAAACGATCGAACGAAATTTGCTGGCTGCTGTACACATACTCGCGCGTATCGCTGTGAGGGCTGGGTGCATCGCAGTTTGTCGACACAGACTTCCCATACCTCTCCGAGACGCATTGCAAAAACGTGATGTTTGATTTGGAGTCTGCAGGTTCAAATGCTTCCTCGGTAGGCTCTGCATACTTCATGGGCCAGAAGAAAATATCCTGACCGCCAAATGTGATCAGGTTGAAGCTGAAGCTGAAGAACTTGGTTTTCACTGTGATGGAGGGGTTGGACTCCAGAAACAACCCGATCCCTGATTTGGCCTCCAAGACAGCACTGCTATAGGTCTCGGTGTCGGCATCAATGTCATACCCTGCGTCGGTTTTAAAGCCGATCATGGCCTCCGCCAAATCAGCCTCCACCTCACCGCTGAAAATCCAGGCCTTCACCTCAGCGCGCATCGCCAGTCCAGCGCTCACACCTGCCAAGTGGACCATGTTGATAGAGTTTTTACCATTCGACTGCATGGACTGCAGATTTGTACCTTGCGCCAAGCCCAGGTGCCTTTTGGCAAGCGTAGCTTCCATCGAATACTGGGAATTGATACCTGCATTGGGTGAATACGTAAAGCCCGTTTCACCAGGTTCCAAATAGTCACCCGCCCTGCCGAGAGTGAATTTGGGTGTCACCAATACCACGTCGCCTTTGGCGGTCGACCCCACCGCAATTCTTGTTTTTGCTTCGATAGGAATAATGATCTTTGCATTGCCGAAGATCGGGATACCAATTTCAGAGACGAGAAACTCCTTGATCTCAAATGAGCATTCAAATGCAACGCCTTTTGTCATTTGAACTCCAATTTGCCCACCGACCTCCACTGCGGGCTTCAGATGAACACCGAATTCGGCCTTGCCGTCATTCCATTTGAAGTCGCCTCCAATAGACACAATAGCCGTGGATTTGAATGAATTGAGTGAAATTTTTGGACTCAAGCCGAACTCGGCGGCCACATAGCACTGAACGCCCGAATCCAAGCCCTGGCGATCGCCCTCCAAGGACGTAAATGCAAAGATATGCTTCGTCACAGGTTGCCGTACCGCATTTGTCAGGTAAGCCACCGTATCCATAGACACCGCTTGTTCACTGCCATCGCTGTACTGAACACCCACCAGTTCTAACGTGGGATTGGATCCAGGGGTGATTTCGTGCACCAGCTTGTCCACCTGCTCGAAATCTCGAATCGGGCTGGAAGATAACTTCCCGCCGAAATCAATGTAGGTATTAAATTCTTCCTGCGTGGCGACGTGATGAATTTCAAGTGCATTGAGATTGGGCAGCACCCCCTCCGAACTATTGCCGTTCACCCGCATGCTGCTTATTTTTGAAACACCGTCATTCATGACAAACAGCGTGTCTATTTTTTCGAAATAGATGGCTCTTTTGTTGAAGTCATTGGATCCATTGGCATTCAAAGCCTTTAGCTTCGCGAGCGAAGCATCATCGAAAAGGATGAATTTCTTGGCGGGAGTGCCGCTCTTTAAATAGTTGTCCATGAAGAATTGATCGCCCACATGGCCACGATCAAAGCTGGTGGCCGTCGCGGTGTAACAGGCCAGGGGCTCGAACGCAACGGACAGTCCCGTACACAACATAGGGTGTATGTCCGGATCACTAACAACCAGCACGTCTTCCTCGGGCTGGGCCGACAAGACCATGAACTTGGAAATCGCATCGCCACGCGCATCCAGCCCCGTGATGTAGCTGTTACCTTTTTTCCCCGTGAGTGTCAGCAAGGCAGCATTGGGGAGCTGCCGGTCAACAACAGCCGCGGACACGACGGACGGGTCACTGACAATAAAACTGCTGGGTACTACGGCAGAAAGGGTTCCCGCGGTGTCCTCGTGGTAGGCCACCCGAACCAAGGCATTGTCCCGGCTGTTCACCAACACCGTGCCACTGGATAGGGTGTAGGGGTGCGGTGCATCGTCTGCCAACAGCTTGCCGTCTTTGAACCGTTGGTGGGTCACGCCGATGGGCAATGCTTTCTTCAAGCGGTGGGTGCTTTCCCGTTTGGCCGTGATATGGGCTGGGGTGCCAATGACCACGTTTTTCTCTTCCGGCGGAATGCCTTTGCCCCCGTTGCCACACGCCACCAGCACCAGTGCCAACCCCGACCAAGCGGCCCACTGCAATATGCGTTTTACTTTTTGCATATCAATCGCTTCATCATCAGGTCAAGGCAGGCTGCGTCCACGGGTTCAGCCACAGCATGGGCTGCAGCAACTGCCGAAACACCGCACGCAACACCGACCAGAACGTGCTCTGCGCACCGTCCTGAATCACATAGATCATGGCGTTGCTCAGCAGCACAAAGACCAGCAACACCAGGTAGGTGACGGTGACCGCCACACGCTCCCCGCGCCAAAGATGGGGCCACCAGCTGCGCAGGGCATGCAGCGGCGCCACCCACAGCAAAAGCACCCACAGGAGCGAGGCCGCCACTGCCAGCATCTGCGCGAGAAACCCTGCCTCGAAGGTGTGCTTCACGCCAAACACCAGTTCCGTCAGTCCCGCGCTCATGGCCTGGGAGATCGACAAATACTGTGCCACCGTCGCCACGATGAACCAGACCCGCTTGGACTTGTACCAGGCGCGATCCGTGGCCAGGCACTGCTGGCAGGCCAACAGGCCGGTGATCGACACGATGGCCATCAGGGCGCCCACCACCAAGGTCACTTCCAGGTAGCCAAAGGTCTCGGCAAAGGTGCGAGACGTCTTGGACTGGGCGTGCAGCTGCAAGGCAAACGAGCCCGAAAAGAACAAGGTTGCCAGCACCAAGCCCGCCGCCGTCAAGCGGTTTTGTACCGCTGAATCTGGCGGCCCCTCTGCCGCATTCAATTGGGAAATACTCATACCTCAGCCTCTCTGCAGCACACAAAAAAAATAACTATAAAAATAATAGCTGCTCGCGCAGCACCCACCGGGGCTACATGCAAATTCCGTTCATATTTTCGCCCCATAGCTAACCTGAATGGCCTGCAGTCTGCGCGCAATGGCCGTGCGCAAAGTGGCGGGCGACACCACCACCACATCGGGCGCCATACGCAGCAGCTGGTAGCTGGCGTTGTCCAGCGTCTCTATCGGAATCTTGAGGCGCACCATCTCGCCCGCAGGCACTGACGGTGCCTGCGCCGCCACGGCCTTGGCCACCGCACTGCTGAGCTGGCGCAACTGCTTCACCCCTTGGGCTGTGGCCTGCACCACCGCCTGCCCCTGGACCAGCTCGGACTCAAAGCGCTGGATGGAGTCGGTCCAATAGGCCGGCAGGTCAAAACGCTTGGGGCGCGTGCTGGCCTTGTCCAGCAGTTCGGCACCCAGGATGTTGGAGATGCGGTAAGTGCGCGGCTTGGCGTCGCTGCTGGCCACCAGGTACCACACACCCGCTTTCAGCACCAAGCCCAGCGGGTGCACCGTGCGCTGCACCTCGGCCTTCCAGCTGTCGTAGTGCAGGCTGAGCTGGCGGTCTTGCCACACGGCCGCGGCCACCGTGGCCAGGTGCGGCACCGGGTCGGCCTCGCGGTACCAATCGGCCGGGTCCAGGTGAAAGCGGGCCTGCACACGCTGCGCGTCGTCGCGCTGGTGAGCGGGCAGCGCAGTCATGAGCTTGAGCTGCGCGTCCACCACCTGCTGGCCCAGGCCCAGTTCGGCCGCAGGGCCGGCCAAGCCGCTCATGAACACCGCCTGCGACTCCGACGCCGTGAAGCCGGTCAACGTCGTCTTCCAGCCCTCCACCAGCTGAAAGCCACCGTTGCGCCCCTTCTCCGCATAAATGGGCACACCCGCCGCGGTGAGCTGGTCCACATCGCGGTACAGCGTGCGCACGGACACCTCCAGCAGCTGGGCCAGCGCCTGCGCGCTCATGCGCCCGCGGGTTTGCAAGAGCATCTGGATGGTCAAAAGGCGGCTGGCACGCATGTTTGCATGGTATCGGTAAAAGCTGACATTCGGTGGCAGCTATTGCCGCACATACTCGCTCCCATCTTCACTAATTGAGAAAAGGATTCGCCATGGAACACCTCTGGTTCTACGCAGTTTTGGTGGCGGGCATCGTGGTGCTGCCGGGCATGGATATGGCCTTTGTGCTGGCCAGCACGCTGGTGGACGGCCGGCGCTCCGGCGCGGCTGCGGTGGCAGGCATCGTGCTGGGCGGCATGGTGCATGTGGCCATGGGTGCGCTGGGTGTGGGCCTGCTGTTGCAGCACGTTCCTGTGGCGTTCAACGCGCTGCTGCTGGCCGGCAGCCTGTATGTGGCGTGGATGGGCTATGGCCTGCTGCGCAACACGCAGGCGCTGTCGGATGTGCAGGACCAGCCCTCGCGCGCGCTGCACAGCACCTTTGTGCGCGCCACCCTCACCTGCCTGATGAACCCCAAGGCCTACATCTTCATGCTGGCCGTGTTCCCGCAGTTCATCCGCCCGCAGCTGGGCAACATTGCCGCGCAGTCCATTGCGCTGGGTGCCATCACCGCTGCGGCGCAGATAGCGGTGTATGGCGCGGTGGTGCTGGTGGCCGCGCAGCTGCGCGTGTGGTTACGTGGAAGTTCGAAAAGCCAAACCACCTTCAGCCATTGGCTGGGCGGCTTGCTGGTGCTGACCGCCGTGTGGACCTTGTGGATGGGCTGGCGGGCCGTCTGAACACTAGCCGCGCCGGGCGGCTTCAATCTTGGCGATGTCGATTTTTCCCATCTCCATCATCGCCTCGAACACGCGCTTGGCGGCGGCGCGGTCCGGGTCCGCCATGGCATTCGTCAGCGCGCGCGGCGTGATCTGCCACGACAGGCCCCACTTGTCTTTGCACCAGCCGCACTGGCTGGCCTGGCCACCATTGCCCACGATGGCGTTCCACAGGCGGTCCGTCTCCGCCTGGTCGTCGGTCGCCACCTGGAAGGAGAAGGCTTCGGTGTGTTTGAACATCGGCCCGCCATTCAAGCCCAGGCAGGGGATGCCCATCACGGTGAACTCCACCGTCAGCACATTGCCTTCCTTGCCCATGGGGTAATCGCCGGGGGCGTAATGCGCCGCACCCACCGTGCTGTCGGGGAAGGTCTTGGCGTAGAACTCTGCCGCCTCCAGCGCGCCGCCGTCGTACCAGATGCAAATCGTGTTCTTGGGGGTCATGGGTGTTCTCCTTGGGTAAGCGTTGCCGTGCTCACTGCCGCGTCAAAACCACGTGGGTGGCCAATGGCGAGTTTTCGTGCCGGGTGCAGGCGTAGCCCAAGGCCGGCAGGTTGATGCCGTCAAACAGCCGCTCCCCCGCGCCCAGCAACACCGGCGAGATGGCGATGTGCATTTCGTCAATCAGGCGCAGGCGCAGGTACTGCTGGATGGTGACCACGCCACCGCCCACCCGCACGTCCTTGCCCCCAGCCGCTGCGCGGGCGCGCTCCAGCGCAACCACCGGCCCCTCGGTGACAAAGTGGAAGGTGGTGCCGCCCTCCATGACCAACGGCGGGCGCGCATGGTGGGTCAGCACAAACACCGGCACGTGGTACACCGGGTTGTCGCCCCACCAGCCGCGCCAGCTCTCATCGGGCCAAGGCCCGCGCACGGGGCCAAACATGTTGCGCCCCAAAATCCAGGCCCCCATGTTCTGAAAGCCGCGCTGGGCAAAGTCATCGTCGATGCCCGTTGCGCCGCTGTCGTTGCCAAACACATGCTTCTGAAACGTGCGCGTGGACATCGCCCAACCATGCAACGAGGTCCCGCCCACGCCCAGCGGATTGCTCAGGTCTTGGTCAGGCCCGGCACCGAAGCCGTCCAGCGAGATGGTGAAACTTTCTACGCGAAGTTTGGACATGAGAATTCGTTGAGTTGGAGCGGATTGAGAACATTAGATTGCAATGCAGTGCGCGTCAAGAATTCATATCTGATTCGCTCAAAACTCATTCTCAAATAATTTGATAGTGCCACGCACTCCCGCCAGAATGTGCTTCATTGTGAAAGGCAATACTGCATTCCTAACCGCACCACACTGCTTCAATGCCACATGGAACTTTGGTTGCGCCTGAACATGAAAGCTAGCCACGCGTTCTGCAAACTGAATCGAGAAGATACGTACCCCACTGGCATTCAAAGCAACTGGTTCAAAGTCTTTAAATCCGACGATATTTGGAACTTTCTGTGAACCATCCGTTGTATTGTTTGATGCACCACCAATCGTGATTTCTTCATGCAAGGCAGCAACTGAGCTAGTGACCAAAAGCAGTCGATGCTTGTCTTGATTGCTGAAATCTTGCACAACGGCAAGAACTGTATCTGCTGGATTATTCTGTGTGTATGGCTGCTGAGCCTCAATGATCGCGCAGGTAGATTTTTTTAATCCACGCACATTCCCTTTTTTAACGGCTTCTTTGTACAGATCTGGTGTTGAGCAGACTGGGTATTGATGTCGGTTGGTCACTTGACCACCATTAGCCGCCACCAAGTCACAGATTAAGTGATCGAGTGCAGATCGCATGTGATGCACTATTTCTCCAACAATCACAGCAAAGCGTGCAGGAATAGCAACACTGCCATGCGCAGAGATCACATATTCCATACCGTCTGGCGTCAAGTCATGCTTCAACTCGATCTGCTGGGCGGCGATTACGTTGAATGCTTCAATCTCAGCGGTCAGTGACTGAAGTGTCTCTTCCGCCCTATCCAGTTTTGCCCAACAACTTGCAAGTGGTTTCGCCATAGCCTTCGCCAATAGTTCAGTTTTGACCTGACTGCTCAATGCCTTCTGGGCTCAGAATACATGGAAAGCAGTGTTGCGGCGTGCGACACCACAACTCTTGAGGCCAAAAAACGCCATACTTGCTACCAAGTTCATAGCTACTCGCGCAATAAAAAAGAGGGCCTCAGCCCTCTTCTACTTGCATCCACCAACACAGCTTACTTCCGCAGCGCCTGCGTATCCTTGGCCAGCTGGGTGATCTTGTCCCACTCGCCCTTCAGCATCGCATCGGCCGGCACGATCCACGAACCGCCCACGCACACCACGTTGGGCAGGGCCAAAAACTCAGGCGCGTTTTGCAGCGTCACGCCGCCGGTCGGGCAGAACTTCACGTCAAAAAACGGGCCGCTCCAGGCCTTGAGCATGGCGGGGCCGCCAGCCTGCATGGCGGGGAAGAACTTGAGCTGGGTGAAACCGTCTTCCTGCGCCATCATGATTTCGCTGCCGGTGGCCACACCGGGCAACAAGGACAAGCCCAGGTCGCGGCAGGCTTGGCCTACGGCGCTGGTGTAGCCAGGGCTCACGGCAAAACGTGCACCCGCGTTGGCGGCGGCTTGTGCATCGGCCTTGCTGCGCACGGTGCCGGCGCCGACCACGGCTTCGGGCACGTCACGGGCAATGGCTTCCATGCAGGCCAGGGCCTGGGGGGTGCGCAGCGTCACCTCCAGCATGCGCACACCACCAGCCACCAGGGCGCGGGCCATGGGCACGGCATGGGCCACGTCGTTCAACACGATGACGGGGATGACGGGGGCGTCCTGCATCACTTGCAGGGCGGTAAAGGCGGGGGCTTGAGACATAGTAATTCCAGATCGACGTTGTAGGTTGTTGGTTCAGAACCAGGTGCAGGCGCCTTCTTCAGCGGCCAGTGCGTTGCGGCGGAAGTTGGCAAACAGTTCGCGGCCCATGCCGATGCCGTTGGCAGCGCGCAGCTCTTCGGGCATGGTGTCCAGCGGGCGGGCCGCCCATTCGGCATCGCTCACCAGCACTTGCAGGGTTTCGGCCGCAGCGTCCAGGCGGATGATGTCGCCATCGCGCACCTTGGCCAGCGGGCCACCGGCCGCCGCTTCGGGCGACACGTGGATAGCGGCGGGCACCTTGCCCGATGCGCCGCTCATGCGGCCGTCGGTGACGAGCGCCACGCGGAAGCCCTTGCCCTGCAGCACGGCCAAGGGCGGCGTCAGCTTGTGCAACTCGGGCATGCCGTTGGCCTGCGGGCCCTGCCAGCGCACCACACAGATCACGTCCTGGTTCAGCTCGTTGGCGCTGAAGGCCTTGTGCAGCGCGTCTTGTGAATCGAACACGCGGCAAGGCGCTTCGATGATGTGGCGGTCGTCCGGCACGGCGGACACCTTGATGACGCTGCGGCCCAGGTTGCCCTTGAGCAGTTTCAAACCACCGCTGGCGCTGAACGGCGCGCTCGCAGGGCGCACCACGGATTCGTCCTTGCTGGCGCCGGGGTCGGTCCACTGCAAGGCGCCATCGGCCTTGGCCGAAGGAATGGCGGTGAATTCACGCAGGCCACCGCTGCGCACGGTCAGCACATCGGCGTGCATGAAGCCGGCATCCAGTAGTTCGCGGATCACATAGCCCGGGCCGCCTGCGGCCTGGAACTGGTTCACATCGGCGCTGCCGTTGGGGTACACGCGGGTCAGCAAGGGCACCACGTCAGACAAGGCGGAGAAGTCGTTCCAGTCGATCACGATGCCAGCCGCGCGGGCCACGGCCACCCAGTGGATCAGGTGGTTGGTGGAGCCGCCGGTAGCCAGCAGGGCCACCATGGCGTTGACGATGCAGCGCTCGTCCACCACACGGCCAATGGGCGCAAAGCGCTTGGCCTTGGTGATGGCCAACACAGTGCGCACGGCTTCGCGGGTCAGCTCCTGGCGCACACCTTCACCGGGGTTGATGAAGGCGGTGCCAGGCACGTGCAGGCCCATGGCCTCGAGCAACATCTGGTTGCTGTTGGCCGTGCCATAGAAGGTACAGGTGCCTTCGCCATGGTAGGCGGCACTCTCGGCGGCCAGCAGCTCGGGGCGGCCCACCAGGCCTTGGGCGGCTTTCTCGCGCACCTTGGCTTTTTCGTTGTTGGGCAGGCCCGACGTCATGGGGCCGGCGGGCACAAACACCGTGGGCAGATGGCCGAAGTGCAGCGCGCCGATCAGCAAGCCGGGCACGATCTTGTCGCACACGCCCAGCATCAGCGCGCAGTCAAACACATCGTGGCTCAGCGACACGGCGGTGGCCATGGCAATGGCGTCGCGGCTGAACAGGCTCAGCTCCATGCCCGGTGTGCCCTGGGTCACACCATCGCACATGGCGGGCACGCCGCCGGCCACCTGGGCCGTGGCGCCGTGCTTGCGGGCTTCGACCTTGATGAGGTCGGGGTAGTGTTGCAGCGGCGCGTGGGCCGAGAGCAGGTCGTTGTAGGCGTTGACGACGCCGATGTTGGCACCCTTCTCTTCCACGATCTTGAGCTTGTCCAGCCCGGTGACGCGGGTCTTGTCGGCGTCGGGCATGGCGGCAAAGGCGTGGGCCACGTTGGCGCAGCCCATGCGGTCGGCACCGGGCTTGCGGTTGGCGGCCTGGTCCAGCTGGGCCAGGTAGGCGGTGCGGGTAACCACACTGCGCTCGCGAATGCGGCGGGTGACAGCCTCGACAACGGGGTGCAAAGCGGCGGGGGATGGTGTGGTGTCTGGCATGGTGGTCTTGTAACTAAATTACACCTCCTGATGGTAACTGGGAAACCCCAGCTTGTGTGCAGGCAGAGTTACCAGGCGGGTACGAACTAGCGGGATTGCCGCCACGCGGCGCGGGCCCGCTCCAGGTCGTCCACGGTGTCAATATCCAGCACGCAGCCCGCGTCATTCACTATCATTTTGCTAGCTGCTCGCGCAGATACTACGGGGGCTGCCCCCTGATTTCCCTGCAAACTGGCAAGTGCATGACCACAGCTGGCCGCAAAGCGCACCGGGTGGCCCCGCTGGCCTTCAAACCACGGTACCAGAACTTCCCCTTCCAGGGGTGCGCGGGCGATGGTAACCAAGGTGTTTGGCTGTACCAACGGCAGGTCGGCTGGCAACACCATCCAGCCCCCCTCCGCATCACGCGTGGCGCGCACCGCGGCGGCAATGCTGTCGCCCATGCCGGGGTGGCCCACGTCTTCCAGATGCCAGCGCAGGCCACTGGCGCGCACGGCGTCCAGCGTGCGCTGTAGCACGGTGGCACCACACAGGTCGACCTGCAGTTTGTGGGTGCTGCCGCCCGATGCCAGAAAGCGCTCGCCCCGGCCCGAGGCCAGCACCAGCACCACGGGCAGGTGGTCTGCATCGGGCAGCAGTTGGGGGGCGGGCGACGACATCGCGGCATGGTAGCAGACCTGCCGCAAGCGCCGGGTATGGCGCGCTGCCTATACTGGCCGCATGACCTCTATTGCCGACCTTCGCAAAAGTTACGAGCGCGCCGAGCTGGACGAAAAAGCCTCGCACGCCGATCCCCTGCAACAGTTTGACCAGTGGCTCAAAGAAGCCATCAGCGGTGAGGTGCCTGAGCCCAACGCCATGACCCTGGCCACCGTGGGCAGCAACCTGCGCCCCAGCACCCGCGTGGTGCTGATCAAGGGCTATGACGCGCAAGGCATCGTCTGGTACACCAACTACGAGAGCCACAAGGGCCACGAACTGGCCGGCAACCCGTATGCGGCCCTGCAGTTCCACTGGGTGGAGCTGGAGCGGGTGGTGCGCATCGAAGGCCTGGTGGAGAAGGTGAGCGACGCCGAAAGCGACGCGTACTTTCACAGCCGCCCGCTGGATTCACGCATAGGCGCGTGGGCGTCACCGCAGAGCGAGGTGATTCCTGGGCGTGGTGTGCTCGTGGCCAACGCCGCCAAGTACGCCGCGCAGTTTTTGCTGCAGCCACCGCGGCCACCGCATTGGGGGGGCTACCGGTTGAAGCCGGACACCTGGCAGTTTTGGCAGGGGCGCAAGAGCCGCTTGCATGACCGGTTGCGCTATACCTTGGAAGCGGATGGCGCCTGGAAGCGGGAGCGGTTGGCGCCCTGATTTTTTTGCTGGTCTTTTGCGACTGCTTTCTGGTACCTAGACCGCTTTTTTAAACACCCACTCCCCCAGCCCCTCGCCCCGTCGGCGAGGGGAGCCTTTAACAGCCGATATGGGGGCTTCGCGCCGGCTACGGTGCTACGCAAGTAGCGCCGCCACTGTGTGGGTGCGCCACGGCCAGTGCCAACGGTTGTCGTGAATAGAGCAAAGCAGGCGCGGAGCCACTGGCGGGCGCAGCCGCCAGCAGTTCCTTACAAACACCTCCGAAGTCCCACAACCGCAGCCCAGCGCCGTGGTGTGAAGAAACGGCGGCAACTTCACCCGAGTAGCCACGCAGTCAGCGCGCAAAAGCAAAATATGGCTGTTAAAGGCTCCCCTCGCCGACGGGGCGAGGGGCTGGGGGAGTGGGTGTTAAAAAAGCGGTGCAGCCGAACCCATACCCACCCCAAAAAGCTCAGGCAATCAAAGGCACCAAGGTCATCACCAAGGTCACGCTGACCAGAGCCACCAAGGTCGACACCGCCACACTGGCCGTCACCAAATCCTCCGCCTTCTGGTAGCGCTGCGAGAACAAAAACACGTTGGCGCCAATAGGCAGCGAGGCCGCCACCACCAGCACCGTGAGCGACATGCCACGCAGACCAAACGCGTAACCGATCAAAGCCATCAACGCAGGATGCAACAGCGTCTTGACCGCCGAGATCGCCAGCGCGCCCCTGAGGTTGCGGCCAATCGCGGCGTTGGACAGCGTCACCCCCACCAGCACCAGCGCCACCGGGCCAAAGGCATTGCCCAGCAGCAGCAGGGGGCGGTCCACCACATCGGGCAGGCCCCAGCCGGTTTGGGCGTACAGCAGGCCGGCGATGATGGGCATGGGCACCGGATGCACCACGGCATTGCGCACCGCCAGGCCGATGGACTTGAGCGGATGGCGTGGTGGACCATCGGCTTGCGCGCTTAGCTCGCGTGCGCTCAACAGCTCCAGCACCACCGTGGCAAAGGTGAGCAACACCAGCGCGTGCAAAGAGATCAGCGTGAACAACAGCACCAGCGCGTCCTTGCCATAGGCCAGCCCCACCAGGGGAATGCCGATCATCACGGTGTTGCTGAAAGTACCCGACAGCGCAATGACCGCCGCGCGGCTGCTGGCGCCCTGCACCAACAACATGCCGGTGAACAAGGCTGCGGCCACGGCGAAGTAGAGCGAGACGGGTTCAAAGTCCAGGTCCTGCACATGCACGCTGCTCATGGTGCGAAACAGCAGCGCCTGCGTGAGCACCAGAAAGACGAGGTTGGAAAGGTCGCGCACCGCCTCTTGGCGGATTAGCTTGGCCTTGCCGGTGATGAGCCCCACCACAATCAGCAGCACCACCGGCAGCAGGGACGAGACGACCGGATGGTCCAGGGTAATCAAACTGCGCGCCCTTTACTTGACGGCCACGGCATCGGTGATGCGGTAGTACAGGCCGTAGGGGTCGTCGTGGAGCACGGCAAACTGGCCTTCAACCACCACCACTTCGAGCGAATATTTCACCGGGGTTTTGGTCTTCACTTCCACCATGCTTTCAGGCCCGCCGGGCACACAAAACGAGCAGGTCAGCGGCACCGAGCTGAGCAGGAAGTGCTTTTGTTTTTCACCGGGCTCCAGCGGCATCATGAAACCCTGGATCCGTTGGGTCTTCTTGTTGAGCGCCTGCACATCCGCGGGGAACACGGGCAGCAGGCGGTTCTTTTCGTTCTTGGTTTTCACCGTGGTCAGCACCGACCAGGGCAGCACATCGGCCCGCTCCTTGATCGGGGCAAACGGGCTGTTGGGGCTGTGCACACCGGCGCCAGTGCCTGCGGGCACCGCACCGCCAGGGCCCATGGGCGAGCTGAGCTGGGCATGGGCGCCACCCATGGCAAGGGCAAGCACAGCAAAAAGAACGCGGGCGAATGGTTTCATGGGGACCTCCAACCGGGCTATCTTAAAGCGCCCTGCCTGCCGCACCTGCCACAGGGGCATTGGCACTTAGTGTTCGTGTTTCATGCCGCAGAACTTGCCAATCGCCAGGCCTTTGCAGGCGGCCTGCAGTTCCTTGTTGCACACGTCCTCGCCCTTGCCGGACTCGCGGCACTTGGCTGCGGCTTCGTGCGCAGCAGCCATGGCGCGGTGGCGGGCGATGTCTTCCTTGGTCTCCTTGTCGCTTTCGGATGCTATCGAAAACGTAGCTGCTTGCGCAATAAGGACAAGGGTTAGAAGTGCTTTTTTCATAAAAACCTCAGTAATGGATTAACGGGACTGGAGAAGTTCCAGGACACTGACACGGTAGGCCGCGAACGTGGGCAAGAGTGCGGACAACAGGGACACGCCCAACGCCAGCACAGGCACGACCCACAGCTCCACGGGCCAGACCAGACCGCCGATGAGCAGGGAGTTGTCCAGCGCCAGCAGCCAGGCTAGCAGTGCCGCAAAGCCCTGCCCCAACAGCAGGCCCAACACAGCGGCCAGCAGCCCCAGCCACAGCGCCTCGCTCAGCAGCAGTGCGGCCACGCGGCGCGGCGGCGCGCCCAGCATGCGCAGCAACGCCAGATCGGCCCGGCGCTCGCGCACCGCGCTCCACAGGGCGATGAACACACTCAGACCCGCAGTCAGCAACAGCACACCGGCAAAGGCGCGCAGCACATCGGTGCCCAGGCCCAGCATGTGCAGCAGGCGGGAAATTTCCAGCGCGGGCGCGGCGGCCTGCATCTCGGTGCTGGTGTTCACGTAGCGCGGAAAACTCAGCGCGGCCATGGGGGTTTTGTATTGCACCAGCGCCATGGTGATTTCGCGTTCTTCCTCCATCACGGCGCGGTCCTCGTCGTCCACCGCGGTGTAGTCCTCATGCACCTTCCAGACCGAGGCGGTGTCGGTCAGGATGAGGCGGTCCAGCACGCTGCCGCTGGGCGCCAGAATGCCGACCACGGTGTAGGGGTTGTCGCCATGCAGGTGGCCACCCGCACCCAGGCCATGGGAGCCTACAAAGGTCTGGCCCAGCGTGGCCCCCAGCTTGCGCGCCGTGGTGGCGCCCAGCACCACCTGCATGGGCGCATCCCACACGCGGCCCTGGGCCAGCTTGGCCTCGTAGTGGTCGATGTAGGCATGCGAGGTGCCCACGATGCGGTAGCCCGCAAAGTTGTCACCCAGGCTGATGGGAATGGTCTGTGCCACCAGCGGGTTCTTGGCCAGCGCCTGCACGGCCTTGAGCGGCACATTGCCCGGCGGCACGTCGATGTGCAGCACCCCCGAGAGGATGAGCTGCATGGGACTGCCCTTGGCGCCCACCACCACGTCGATGCCCGCCAGGTCGCGGTCAAACGCCTTGCTGAGTTGCGCGCCCACCAACAGCAGGAAGGTGATGGAGGCCAGCCCCAAGCTCAGCAACAACAGGTTCAGTAGTGCGCCCAGGGGACGGGACCACAGGTAGCGCCAGGCCAGCAGCAGGGTATTCATTTTGCTATGCTTTTAATAGCTGCTTGCGCAATAAATGCAAGGGCTTGAAGCCTATTTGGCCACCAATTTGGGGTGGAATGAGGGCGGCCACCCGCGCATCGTGCGTGGCGATGACCAAGGTAGCGCCATGGGTGCGGGCGGTTGCCAGCAGCAGGCCCACGGCGTCGGCTGCGGCTTCGTCGTCCAGGCTGGCGGTGGGCTCATCGGCCAGCAACACACGGGGCTGCTGCAGCACGGCGCGCGCCAGCGCCACGCGTTGCGCCTGCCCGCCCGAGAGCTGCGCAGGTTTGCGATGCGCCAGCTCGGCCACGCCCAGTGCGGCGAGTGCGGTGGCAATGGCGTGTGCGTCTTCGGGCTGGCCCGCTGCCCATTGCGCCATGGCCAGGTTTTGCTGCACGGTGAGTGCCGCGCTCAGGTGCAGTTTTTGCGGCAAGAAGCCGATAGCCCCCGCCCGCCATGCGTCGGCCGCCACAGATTGGAGGGCCTGCAAAGGCTGACCTGCCACCTCCAGCGTACCGGCGGTGGGGGGCATCAACCCCGCCACCAGCGCCAGCCAGGTCGATTTGCCGCAGCCCGAGGGGCCACTGAGCAAGAGCACGGCGCCCTGCGCCAGGTCCACATCGGGAAAATGCAGCGCGCCCCCCGCATCGGTGCCGGGGTAGCGGTAGGCCAGGCCCCGCGTCTGGATCATGCGGCAGGCCCGGCGGCGGTATCGGCCACGGGGTGGCCGGTGGCGCAATCGGCACACACGCCGCGCACCGCAAAGTCCAGGTGCATGTCCTGGTAACCCAGGGCGCGCAGCGACTCAATGGCGGTTTGGGCCGCCTTCTCCAAATCCACTGCCTGCAAAGCACTGGCCAGTGGGCTGTCGCGGTGGCAGGTCTGGCACTCGAAGTGGGGCGTGGCATGCACGCTGGCCGGCATGGCCTGGTAGCGGCGCACGCGCTGGCTGTCCACACGGCACAGCAGCAGGCCCACCTGGGTGAGTCGGTCGATCAGGCGGTAGAGGGTCACGCGGTCCAGCGGCTCGGTGTGGTCACCGGCCAAAGATTCCTGCAACTGTGCGTGGGTGTAGCTGGTCTCCGGGTGGGCCAGCAACCAGCCCAACACGCGGCGCGCCGCCGCCGTGCGGCGCAGGCCATGGGCCGAGAGCAGTGCGTCGATCGGGTTGTCACCCTCCAACACGGGCGTGACAGGCGGTTGCGCAGAAGCCATAAGGACACCCTCAAAAAAAATGCAATTCAGTTGCATTAAACAATAAATGCAACCAAGTTGCGTTAGACTATATCGCAATTTAGTTGCATTATGAGCTCTTTCCGTGCCCCCATCTGAACCCCAACGCCCGCGCACCAGCGTGCTGGCACTGCCCGCCTGGCAACGCCTGCTATGGACCCTGCCCGCCCTGGCCCTGCTGTGGCTGGGTGTGTGGTGGGCCAGCCTGGAAGCTGCGCCGCTATGAACCGGCCGGAGAACACGGCGCGGGCTGCGGACCCTGCCATCACCCTGCACAACCTGACCGTGAGCTACCGCCGCCACCCGGCGCTGCACCATGTGAGTGGCCACTTTGCGCGCGGCGCGCTCACCGCAGTCATCGGCCCCAACGGGGCGGGCAAAAGTACCTTGCTCAAAAGTCTGGCGGGGCTGGTGCCTGTGGCGCCCCATGCCCGCATCACCCACGCGCCGAGCGAGCGCCTCGCCTACCTGCCGCAGCACAGCGAGCTGGACCGCAGCTTCCCGCTGGGCGTGCGCGATTGCATGCTGATGGGGCTGTGGGCACAGACTGGCGCCTGGGGCAGCACAACGGCGCCCATGCTGGCACGCGTGGATGCAGCACTGGAGGCGGTGGGCCTGCAAGGGTTTGAGCACCGGACGGTGGGCACACTCTCCAGCGGGCAACTGCAACGCGCGTTATTTGCCCGCCTGCTGGTGCAGGACGCACAGACCATCCTGCTGGACGAGCCCTTCAACGCGGTCGACAGCCAAACCACCGCCGCGCTGCTGGCGCTGGTGCGGCAGTGGCACCGCCAGGGCCGCACGGTGATTGCCGTGTTGCACGATGACGCGCAAGTAAGGGAGTACTTCCCGCATACCCTGCTGTTGGCGCGCGAATGTATTGCCTGGGGGGCAACGCCAGAGGTTTTGACGGAAGCCAATTTGGCCAAGGCCCGCGCCATGGCCGAAGCCTGGGACGAGACCGCGGCCATCTGCGACATCGACGGCCAAGTCAACGGCCAGGACTTTGACACCCTGCTGGCCCAGCGCCTGGCCACCACCCCGTAAGGCCCGCCATGGACATCTTGCTGGGCCCGCTGTGGGACACCCTCTTCTCCCCGTTTGCAGAATTTGCTTTCATGCGCCGCGCGCTGGTGGCTACGCTGGCCTTGTCGCTCAGCGCGGCGCCGCTGGGCGTGTTTTTGACATTGCGGCGCATGAGCCTGCTGGGCGACGCGCTCAGCCACGCGGTACTCCCCGGCGTGGCCATCGGCTTCATGGTGAGCGGCTTGTCGCTCACGGCCATGGCACTGGGCGGGGTGCTGGCGGGCCTGCTGGTGGCAGGCATTGCGGGCGCCGTGAGCCGCTTCACCACCTTGAAAGAAGACGCCAGCCTGGCCGCCATTTACCTCGTCGCCCTCGCCTTGGGGGTGACGCTGATTGCAGGCCACGGCACCCAGTTGGATTTGCTGCACATCCTGTTTGGCAGCGCGCTGGGGGTGGATGCCAGTGGGCTGCTGCTGGTGGCGGGTGTGGCCACGGCCAGTGTGGTGGCGCTGGCGCTGATGTACCGCGGCCTGGTGCTGGAAACCTTTGACCCGGTCTTCATGGCCGCCCACCGCAGCGGCCTGCCGGCCTGGGTGTGGCAGCAGGGCTTTTTGATGCTGGTGGTGCTCAACCTCGTGGCCGGCTTTCAGACCCTGGGCACGCTGATGGCCGTGGGCCTGATGATGCTGCCCGCCGTGAGCGCGCGCCTCTGGCACGACACCCTGCCTGCGCAGTTGCTCAATGCCAGTGCGCAGGCCGCGCTGGCCGGTGTGGCCGGCCTGCTGCTGTCCTACCACTTTGATACACCTTCGGGCCCCACCATCATCGGTTGCGCGGGCGTGCTGTACGCCGCGTCCCTGTTGCTCGCCCCCGGCGGCTGGCTGCCGCGCTGGTGGGGCACCACCCACCGCGTGGCCTGAGCCACGCACCGCTCGCCCCCTCTTTCTTTCACTTGCTACGGACCCCTGCCATGACGTTGCCCAACACCTTTCCACTCAGCGCGCTACCCCGCCGTTTTCTGCTGGCCAGCGCCACGGCCCTGGCCTTGCTCGGCAGCCACGCCCACGCGGCCGACAAGCTGCCGGTCACCGCGAGCTTCAGCATCCTGGGCGACCTGGTGCGCGTGGTCGGCGGCGAGCGCGTGGCGGTGACCACATTGGTGGGCGCCAATGAAGACGCCCATGTGTTTGAAGCCAAGCCGTCGGACGCCAAAACGCTGCTCGCCTCCAGGCTGGTGGTACTCAATGGCCTGGGGTTTGAGCCCTGGGCGGGCAAACTCCTCAAGTCTTCGGGTTACAAGGGCGAAAGCGTCATTGCCGCCAAGGGCGTGGAAGCGCGCCACATGGAAGAGGAAAAAGGCCACACCGGCCACGCGCACGAGGAAACCGACCCCCATGCCTGGCAGAACCCCAACAACGTGGTGCTGTACGTGCGCAACATTGCAGCGGGCTTGAGCAAGGTAGATGCCGCAGGGGCCGCCAGCTACCAGGCCAACGCCGAGGCGTATGTCAAGGAGCTGCAGGCGCTGGATGCCTGGGCCAAAGCGCAGATCGCCACCATCCCGGCCCACACACGCAAGGTCATCACCTCGCACGACGCCTTTGGCTACTTTGCCGCGCACTATGGCGTGAAGTTTCTGGCCCCACAAGGCGTGAACACCGAAACCGAACCCAGCGCCAAACAGGTGGCCCAGCTCATCAAGCAGATCCAGCGCGAAAAAATCCGCGCGGTGTTTGTGGAAAACATGGGCAACCCCAAACTCATCGCCCAGCTCAGCAAAGACGCCGGCGCCACCCTGGGCGCCAGCCTGTACGCCGATGCCCTGTCCGCCCCCGACCAGCCCGGTGCCACCTACCTGCAGATGGTGCGCCACAACGTCGCGCAACTCGTGGCCGGCATGCGCTTGAATTAGAGCGGGCTTTTGCTATACATCCCGTAGCTGCTCACGCAGCTACGGCGGGCGTTGGAGTCAACAGAGGCACAATAGCGTGCAACTGGAGAATGTGCATGAAACGCGATGATGAACCCAAACTGTGGGTCACCGTACTGAAATTGGTCGTTGGACTGACCATCTTGATTGGCGGCGTGGGCCTGGCCCTGAACTACGCCGAAAAACACCAGGAAGAAATGCCCAAGCCCCAACCCAAATCCAATTGGGGCATCTTCAGCGACTCGCCCATCCGCCGCTGAAGACCCCGCGCCTATTTCTGCAAGCGCGCAAAGGTTTTGCGGAACTTAGCCACCTTGGGGGCGGCCACGGCCATGCAGTAGCCCTGGTGCGGGTTGCGCTCAAAAAAGTCCTGGTGGTAAGCCTCGGCAGGCCAGTAGTTGTCCACCGGCAGCACCTCGGTGACGATGGGCCGGCTGTAGACACCGCTGGCCGCCATCTCGGCGATGACCTCCCGGGCCACGGCCTCCTGCTCCGGCGTAGAGACATAAATGCCGCTGCGGTATTGGGTGCCCACGTCGTTGCCCTGGCGATTCAGCGTGGTGGGGTCGTGGATCACAAAAAAGATCTCCAGCACTTCGCGGGTGGAGATCTGCGCAGGGTCATAGACCAGCTTCACCACCTCGTTGTGTCCCGTGGTGCCGGTGCACACGTCTTCATAGCTTGGCTGAACCACCTGGCCGTTGCTGTAGCCGGACTCCACATCCAGCACCCCCTGCACCTGCACAAAAACAGCCTCGGTGCACCAGAAGCAACCTCCGCCCAGGGTGATGGTTTGTAAGGGTTTGGACATAAAGCAGACTCCGTGGCTGTGGCAAAAGGGATTGGTCGTTGCAGGCGCCTGCATCTTACGTATTTGACCCGCAAAGATTGACACTGCCACGCCTGCCCGCTACATTAATAACCAATCAGTCAGTAATTTATGCAGTGCCCCCTCGACCTCCTCGCCAGCAATGTGCGCGCCAAACGCGAGCGCCGCAAAGACGCGCGCCCCGGGGAGCTGCTGGCCGCGGCGCTGGAGCTGTTTGTGGAAAAAGGCTTTGCCGCCACCCGCGCCGAAGAAGTGGCCAAGCGCGCCGGTGTATCCAAGGGCACCTTGTTCCTCTATTTCTCCAGCAAGGAAGAGCTGTTCAAGGCCGTGGTGCGCGAAAACATCTCCGGCCGTTTTGACGAATGGAGCCAGGAGCTGGATGCCTATGAGGGCAACAGTGCCGAACTGCTGCGTTATTGCATCACCGTGTGGTGGGAGCGTGTGGGCTCGACCCAGGCGGCCGGCATTTCCAAGCTCATGATGAGCGAGGCCGGCAACTTTCCTGAGCTGGCCGCCTTCTACCAGGCCGAAGTCATTGCCCCGGGCAATGCGCTGATCCAGCGCGTGCTGCAACGGGGCATCGACAGCGGCGAGTTCCGCCCCATGGAATTGAACTACGGTGCCTACTTGGTCATGGCGCCCTTTCTGTTTTTGGCCATCTCCAAACAGTCGCTGGGCTCGTGTATGCCCCCCGACGTCGTTTTTGACCCTTTGGCCTACATCCAGACCCAGGTGGACAACATGCTGATCGGCCTGACCGTGCGCCCCTCCACCGCCCCCTTGCAAGCGAGCTAACTTCCCATGAAACCCTGGATCAAATGGACCGTGGGCGCATTGGCATTGGCGCTGGTTGCCACCGTGTCGGTGCGGGCCTTGTCAGCACGCAAGACCCAAAAAGAAGCCCTGGCCAGCCAACAGGCCGCCAGCAAGGTTCAGGTGGCCATTGAATTGGGGCCCAACGATGTGGTGCTGGTGCAAAACATGGAGCTGGCCCAGGGTTTGGCCATCTCGGGACCGCTCAAGGCAGTCAATTCGGCCTTTGTCAAAGCGCGTGTGGCCGGCGAGCTGCAAGGCCTGACCGTGCGTGAGGGCGACGTGGTGAAAGCAGGCCAGGTGATTGCGCGCGTGGACTCCACCGAATCACAGGCCCGGGTGCGCCAGGCCCAGCAACAGGCCGAGGCTGCGCGCGCGCAGGTCGACATTGCCAAACGCAGCTTTGACAACAACCGGTCCTTGGTTGAGCAAGGCTTTATCTCCAAGACCGCACTCGAATCCTCCTCCGCCAATTTGGCAGCAGCCGAGGCCAGCTACCGCGCTGCGCAGGCGGGCGCCGATGTGGCCAGCAAATCCCTGGACGACACGGTGCTGCGTGCCCCCATCCGCGGCCAGGTGGCACAGCGCCTGGCGCAGCCTGGTGAGCGCGTGGCCATTGACGCCCGCATCGTCGAAATTGTGGACCTGAGCCGCCTGGAGCTGGAGGCCAGCCTGAGCGCCACCGACTCGCTGCAGGTGCGCGTGGGGCAAACCGCCCAGCTCACGGTGGAGGGCTCGGCCACGACCGTGGCCGCCAAGGTGAGCCGGGTGAACCCCAGCGCGGTGGTGGGCAGCCGTGCGGTACTGGCCTACCTGGCCCTGGAACCCCATGCCTCGCTGCGCCAAGGCCTGTTTGCCCAAGGGCAGCTCCATCTGGGCAGCACGCGAGCGCTCGGCTTGCCCCTGTCCGCCGTGCGCACCGACAAACCACAGCCCTATGTACAAACCGTCCAGGCCGGCGTGGTGCAGCACCAAGCGGTGGATGTGGTGGCGCGGGGCGAGGCCCAAGGCCAAACCTTTGCCGCTATCCAGGGCGTGCCCGAGGGCACCCAGGTGCTCAGCGGCAGCGTCGGCCCCGTGCGGGCAGGTACCGCCATCAAGGCGGCTGCCAAAGGCGGCAACTGATGTGGTTCACCCGCGTCAGTCTGAAGAACCCGGTATTTGCCACCATGGTCATGCTGGCCCTGGTGGTGCTGGGCCTGTTCTCGTTGCAGCGCCTGCAGGTGGACCAGTTCCCCAACATCGACTTTCCCGTGGTGGTGGTGATTGCCGACTACCCCGGCGCCTCGCCCGAGATTGTGGAGAGCGAAGTCTCCAAGAAAATTGAAGAGGGCGTCAACTCGATTGCCGGCATCAATGCGCTGACCTCGCGCAGCTACGAAGGCCAGAGTGTGGTGGTGATCGAGTTTGGCCTGCATGTGGATGGCCGCAAGGCGGCCGAGGACGTGCGCGAAAAGGTGGCCGCCATCAAGCCCAATCTGCGCGCCGAAGTGAAGGAGCCGCGCGTGCTGCGCTTTGACCCGGCCGCGCGCGCCATCTGGTCGGTCGCTGTGTTACCCGATGCAGCCGTCGGGGCCAAAGTTCCAAGTGCCGTAGAACTCACCAACTGGGCCGAGCAAACTTTCAAAAAACGGTTAGAGAACGTGCGTGGCGTTGGGTCGGTGACCGTGGTCGGTGGCACCAAGCGCGAGATCAATGTCTACCTGAACCCGCAGGCGCTGGAGTCCTTTGGCATCACGCCCGACCAGGTGGTGAGCGCGGTGCGCAACGAGAACCAGGACTTGCCGGTGGGTGCCATCCGATCCGCCGAGCAGGAACGGGTGATCCAGATCGAGGCGCGCATGCAGCGCCCCGAGGACTTTGGCAAGATCATCGTGGCCCGCAAGAACGGCGCACCGGTCCGTGTGGACCAGGTGGCACGTGTGGCCGATGGGGCGCAGGAAGTGGAAAACCTGGCGCTGTACAACGGCCAGCGCACACTGATGCTCACCGTGCAGAAGTCGCAGGACGAAAACACCATTGCGGTGGTGGACGGCCTGATCAAAACCCTGGGCGAGATGCAAAAGCAGTTGCCCCCCGGCGTGAAGCTGGAGCCCATCAACGATGGCTCGCGCCAGATCCGCGTCTCGGTGGACAACGTGCGGCGCACACTGATCGAAGGTGCGGCGCTCACCGTGCTGATCGTGTTCCTGTTCCTGAACTCCTGGCGCTCCACGGTCATCACCGGGCTCACGCTGCCCATCGCCTTGATCGGCACCTTTTTGTTCATGAACTGGTTTGGCTTCACCATCAACATGATCACGCTGATGGCGCTCTCGCTCTGCGTGGGCCTGCTGATTGACGATGCGATTGTGGTGCGCGAAAACATCGTGCGCCATGTGCAAATGGGCAAGACGGCTTACCAAGCCTCGCTGGACGGTACGCAGGAAATTGGCCTGGCCGTACTGGCCACCACGCTGTCCATCGTGGCGGTGTTCCTGCCCATTGGTTTTATGGGCGGCATCATCGGCAAGTTCTTTCACGAGTTCGGCATCACCATCGTGGCGGCGGTGCTGATCTCCATGTTCGTGAGCTTCACGCTGGACCCCATGCTCTCCAGCGTCTGGCACGACCCCAGCATCGACCAGCACGGCAAACATGGCCCACCGGTCACGCTGTACGACAAAACCATTGGCCGCGTCACACACTGGTTCGACTCCGCCACGGAAAACTTGGCAGACGCCTACCAAGGCATCCTGCGCTGGTCGCTGCAGCACAAGCTGGCCACGGTGGGCCTGGCACTGGGCATTTTTGTGGGCAGCATTTTTATGGTGCCGCTGCTGGGCACCGAGTTCGTACCCAAGTCCGACTTTTCGGAAACCACGGTCAACTTCAACACGCCGGTGGGTTCTTCGTTGGAGGTGACCGAGGCCAAGGCCAAACAGGTCGAAGCCATCATCCGCGAGTTTCCCGAGGTGCGCTACACCCTGTCCACCATCAACACTGGCAATGCACAGGGCAAAATTTACGCAAGCATCTACATCCGCCTGGTGGACCGCAAAGCGCGGCAGCTCAGTGTGGATGCCATGTCGGTCAAGCTGCGCGAGCGCCTGCGCCAGGTGCCCGGCATCACCGTCACCCACGCGGGCCTGATGGATGCCGTGGGTGGGCAAAAACAGATTCTGTTCTCCATCCAGGGAGCCGACACTGGCGAACTCGAACGCCTGACCACTTTGGCGCTGGAGAAGGTCCGTGACATCCCAGGCCTGGTGGACCTGGACTCCAGCGTGAAGCCCAACAAGCCCACGCTGGACGTGCAGGTGAAACGCGACGTGGCCTCCGACGTGGGCCTGTCGGTGGCGCAAATCGGCACCGCCCTGCGCACCCTGGTGGCGGGCCAGACCGTGGGCAACTGGCGTGCCCCGGACGACCAGACCTATGACGTGAACGTGCGCCTGGCACCCGGTGCGCGCAACAGCGCCAGCGACCTGAGCCAGCTGCCCTTCACCGTGGGCAGCAATGCCGACGGCAGCCCGCGCATCGTGCGCCTGAACCAGGTGGCCGAGGTGGTGGAGTCCACTGGCGCCAACCAGATCAACCGGCGCGACCTGACGCGCGAGGTGTCCATCACCGGCAACGTCTCGGGCCGCTCAGCCGGTGAGGTGTCGGCCGACATCAAGACCGCCATGGACACCATTGCCATGCCCGCAGGTTACAGCTACAAGTTCAGCGGCTCCACCAAAGACATGGCCGAGGCCTTTGGTTACGCCATCTCGGCGCTGGTGCTGGCGATTGTGTTCATCTACATGATTTTGGCCAGCCAGTTCAAGAGCTTTTTGCAACCGCTGGCGCTGATGACGGCGCTGCCGCTGACGCTGATTGGCGTGGTGCTGGCGCTCATGATGTTCGGCTCCACGCTGTCCATGTTCTCCATCATCGGTGTGGTGATGCTGATGGGCCTGGTGACCAAAAACGCCATTCTGCTGGTGGACTTTGCCATCCGCGCGCGTGAGGACGGCGTCGATGCCCAGGGGCACCCAGTGCCCGGCTTGCCACGGTCCGAAGCCCTGTTGCTGGCCGCCAAGGTGCGCCTGCGCCCCATTCTGATGACCACGCTGGCCATGATTTTTGGCATGGTGCCGCTGGCCTTTGCGCTGACCGAAGGCTCCGAGATGCGCGCCCCCATGGGCCAGGCGGTGATTGGTGGGGTGATCACCTCCTCACTGCTCACCTTGGTGGTGGTGCCTGTGGTGTATTGCTATATGGACGATCTGGCGAACTGGGCCAAGCGGATGTGGGGCGGACCTGCCACCCCCGCCCGGTAAAATTTGCCCTATCAACGCCACCTGTATTCCAAGGAGAAACAACGATGAATTTCGCCCAAGCCCGCTTCAACATGATTGAGCAACAAATCCGGCCCTGGAACGTGCTGGACACCGCTGTGTTGGACCTGCTGAATACCGTACCCCGCGAAAACTTTGTGCCATTGGCACACCAGGCGCTGGCCTTTGCCGACCTGGAGATTCCCCTGCCCGGTGGCCAGTGCATGCTGGCCCCGCGCCTGGAAGCGCGCTTGCTGCAAGACCTGGCCCTGCAAGCCCATGAATCGGTGCTCGAAATCGGCGCCGGCTCAGGTTTCATGGCCGCCCTGCTGTCGCACCGCGCGGCCCAGGTGCTGAGCGTGGAGCTGCTGCCCGAACTGGTGGACATGGCCCGCAACAACCTGCAGAAGGCGGGCATCCGCAACGTCACCGTGCGCCAGGATGATGGTGCCAAGCTCAGCGCGGCCCATGGCACGTTTGATGCCATCGTACTCAGCGGCTCGGTAACCCAGGTGCCACACGACCTGCTGCAGCGGCTGAATGTGGGTGGCCGCCTGATCGCCATCGTGGGAGACGAACCCCAGATGCGTGCCACGTTGGTGACCCGCACCAGCGCCACCGATTTCCGCACCACCCAACCCTGGGATGCCAATGCGCCGCGCCTGCTGCATTTTCCAGAGCCTTCGCGCTTCCAGTTCTAACCCCCCTTCGTAGACACCATGATCGATCAAATCCGCCCCAGCCAACTGGAACAGTGGTTCCAGTCTCTTGATGCACCAGGCCAACCCTTGGTGCTGGACGTGCGCGAGCCGCACGAGTTGGCGCTGGCGCGGGTGCAAGAGGATGGTCTGGAGGTGCTGGCTATTCCCATGGGCGTGGTTCCCGTGCGGCTGGCCGAATTGGATGCTGCACGCCCCATCGCCTGTCTGTGCCACCACGGTGCGCGCAGCATGCAAGTGGCGATGTTTTTGCAGAGCCGCGGCTTTGCGCAGGTCGCCAATATTGCCGGTGGCATTGACGCCTGGTCGGCCGAACGCGACTCCGGCATTCCACGCTATTGACCGCACCGCCCTCCCCCTTCCGAGCCTCAGAAAGCCCTCTTCCATGTCACGTCTACGAACCCCCATGCGCTTCAAATTGCTGCCTCTGGCCCTGCTGGCTGCTGCCACCTTCGCCCCCCCCCTTCAAGCCCAAAGCCTGGTAGACCTGTACACCGCCGCACGCGGCTTTGACGCCAGCTACCAATCCGCCAAGAGCCAGTT
>NZ_JBYTDI010000009.1:0-67881 GCF_058791215.1 Rhodoferax sp. EU05-FHT12H12
AGATGGCAGCGGCCGCCAGCAGCCTGAAGAGCCAGGCCAGCGACCTGGTGCAGGTGGTGGCGGTGTTCAAGCTGGGCGCGACCCACGGTGGCACGGCAGGCGACCCCGCCTGGGTGGCCACACCGCCCGCCCTGTTAGCCCAGCAGGGAGCGCTGCGCCTGGGCATGCACCGCTAATTTTTGATCAAATGGGCCTCTAGCCCTTATGGATAGTGCGCAAGCAGCTACTATTTTGATAGCGCTTGTGCCGTCGCCCTACGTGCCACCGCGGTGAATACTGCAAGCTGCTCAGGCGCCACCGACGCAAACATGCGCTGCACCAATGCCGTGTGTTGGGCCTCAAACACCGCGCACGCCTCCAGCCCCACAGGCGTCACCTCCAGAATCTGGCTACGTCCATCTTGCGGGTCCGGGCTTCTGCGGAGCAGGGCCTGCGCTTCCAGTTCCTTGGTGATGCGGGCAATCTGCCCTTTGTCGCGCGTGCTGGCCTGCACCAGGGCCTGCTGATTCCCGCCCGGATGGGCCTTGCAGTGGCTCAGGATATGCAGGTGCAAGGGAGACAACGCGATGCCTGTCTGCGCCAAAGACTGCGTCATCTGGCCTTTGAGGGCCTCAAACATACGCAGCATGGCCTGAATCGCGTCTTCTTCAGGGTTGGGTTGGGACATGGGATTTGGTTGACTATGTCAACCTTATGAAGTACATTGGTTGACATTATCAACCAAATAGCAATTCACACCAATATGCCCACTGCCACCCCATCTTCCGCCCGCCCTTTGCGCCTGCGCGCCATCGTCCCGCCGCTGCTCATCCTGCCCACCATCGGGCTGCTGCTCAGCGGCGTGATCACCTGGATCAATATCGGTTTTGGCGCCGATTTCACAGCGCGGTGGATGCGGGGATTTTTGTCGGCACTGCCCGTGATGCTGGTGGCCTTTGCCTTCATGGCGGTGTTGGACCGCAAGGTGCAGCAAGTGTTTGCCGGGCACAGTGTCTTGGTGCGTAAACTGATTTTGGCGGCTTGCACCGCCTGCATGATGGAATTGTTGCTGGCCAGCGCCGTGACGCTGAGCAACCGAGGCCTGGCTGCAGGCTTTGTCAGCGCCTGGGGCGCCGCCTTCCTCAAGTCCCTGCCGGTGGGCTTGTGCGTGAGCCTGTTCATGGGCTTTGTCATCAAGCCCCGGCTGGACCGGCTGGCAGCCGGTCAATGAAAATGAGCCAACAACACCGGGGCGCAAGGCCCCGGCAGCGCCGTCTTAACGGCGTGGCGTCATGGGGCCGCGGCCCTCGATGTGGCGGAAGTTGATGCGGCCCTTGCTCAGGTCATAGGGCGACAGCTCCAACGACACGCGGTCACCCGCCAAGATGCGGATGTGGTTCTTGCGCATCTTGCCAGCGGAGTAGGCGATCAACTGGTGACCATTGTCCAGGGTCACGCGGAAACGGGTGTCGGGCAACACTTCGTTGACAACGCCCATCATCTCAATCAGGTCTTCTTTGGCCATGGTGGTTTCCTTTGTGCAGTAGCTTACTGGGTGTGGGTGGCACTTTGCACCCAGTGGATGCCTTGCGCAATGGCATAACGGGCCGCTGCGTCTGGCGTGGAAAAATCGTCATGAAAACTCATGACACGGTCGGTTGACGCGCTGCCGCGTCCGCTGGCAATGGATACTTGTGCGCCAAAACGACCGCTAAGGAGCGGCTTGGAGCAAGCGGCAATGCGGTATTTGCCGATGGTAACGGGATGCAAAGAAGCGATCTTATTGTGGTTCTGAATCATTAAAAAGTACAAGCGCACCGGCCACGGCAGAGGCGAAGTGCTCAAAAGAGAAAAGCTGCGGTGCCGTGAGAGGGCGGGTGCAGGTCGCTGACATCCGGGCTGGATTGGCAACCCCACTGCCGGGGGCGGGTGTGTTGCGGTATGCCTACCAGAACACGGCCAATCGCCTGTCGAGCGACTGCCTAATGTAGCACGGCAGCCCAAATTGGACCCTATTTGGCCGTCAAAGACCCTGCTGGCTGTGGTTTTCAGGGCAAAACTGCGAAAATCTGGCCATGAAACTCTGCATTCTGGACAACGACACGATCGACCCGGCGCTGGTACCCACCTATGGCAACTACGCCGCCATGATGGAGCGCGTGCTGCGCGACGCTGGCGCCACCACGTGGACCATGGAACGCTTCAGCACGCCGCTGGGCGAGTACCCCAACTCCTTTGCCGACTACGACGCAGTGCTGCTCACCGGTAGCAAGGCCGACTCTTTCTCCGACGAACCCTGGGTGGTGGAACTGCGCCGCCGCGTGACCGAACTGCTGGACACCGACACCAAGCTGCTGGGCGTGTGTTTTGGCCACCAGCTCATTGCCCTGTGCATGGGCGCCAAGGTGGGCAGGGCCCCCCAGGGCTGGGTCACCGGGCGTAACACCTACGCCTGGCACGCCCAAGACCTGCTGCCCGAGGGCGAGCGCGACAGCTTTGCCCTGCTGGCGAGTCACCAGGACCAGGTGCTGGAACTGCCCGCCGGCACCACACTGCTGGCCAGCAGCGAACGCTGCCCGATAGCCGCCTATGCCAAAGGCCAGGAAGTGCTGTGCATCCAGCCGCACCCGGAGTTTGTAGAGGATTACAGCGCCCACCTGCTGAACAAGCGCCGCGCGCTGCTGGGCGACGAGCACTACACGGCCAGCATTGAGAGCCTGGCCCAGGGCCACGAAGGCACCGACTTTGCGCGCGTGATGGTGGCGTTTGTGGAAGGCCGGGCCGGGGCCGCAGCTTAAACCAGCGCCTTTTGCCGGATGGCCAGCGCAGCCCCCAGCCACAGCGCCACGGCAGAAAACACCAAGCCGCGCGCCAGGCCGCCAGGGCCATCGGCAATCCAGCCGACCACGGTAGGCCCCACGATCTGCCCCGCGGCAAACACGGTGGTGAACGCGCTGATACCAGCCGCCCAGGCGGCGGGCGGCAGGTTGTGGCGCACCAGCGCGGTGGTAGACGCCACCACCGACAAAAACACCCCGCCAAACAACAGCCCCGACACCAGCACCACGGGCCACCACTGGGTCAGGGCGGGCAGCACCGTGGCCACACCCAGCAGCACATTCAAGGTGGCCAGCGCACGGCCACCCTTGTGCCGGTCCAGCAGCCCCGCCCAGATGCGGCTGGACGCCACCACAGCCAGCCCCAGCAGGGCATAAAACACCGTGACGGCCAGCGCACTGCTGCCCTGCGCACGCAGCAGGGCCACGACAAAGGTCATGTAGCCGATATAGCCCACGCCAAACAGGGTGTAGCCCGCCAGGCCAAACGCGAACTGCCGCCAGCGAAAATCCTGCATGGCGGTGCCCACCGTTGCGGCCGGAGCATCCCAGCGCGCCATCACCCGGGCGGGCCACACCAGCGCCATGCTGGCCAACAAGCAAGCAAGCGCTAACACCCACCAGGCCCAGCGCCAGCCATGGATCTGGGCCTGTGTGGCATCCAGCAACCACGGCACCAGCAGCGCCGACAACACAATGCCCAGCCCCGTGCCCCCGTAATAAATCCCCAGCAGCAAGCCACTGTGCTGCGGATGCCGCGCACCAAGGCGGGCCGCCAACAGGCCGCCAGCGATAAACACCAGCGCACTGGCCACACCGGCCAGCAAGCGCTGCAGCAGCAAAGGCTGCGCATCGGTAAAGAAGCCGCTGAGGCCCATGAACGCGCTGGCCAGCACAGCGCCCCCCCACAGCAGGGCCGAAGGCCCGACACGGCGCATGAGCATGGGTGTCGCCAGCGCCCCCAAGAAGTAACCCAGGGCGTTGGCCGTGTTCATGGCGCCGGCCAGCGTGTAGGTCCACCCCAGGTCGGTGCGCATGGCGGGCAGAAGCAGACCGTAGGCAAAGCGGGTGATGCCCAAGGAGACGGCGGCCCCCAGGGACAAAGCCAGGGCCAGGGCCCAGGTTTGCCGCATGCCGGGGCCGCTGTGGGCTGCCAACGGGGGGGAAATCAGGCCAGTGCGCCGTCTTGCAGGCGGAACTGGCGCACCACCTGGGCCAGGCGCTCGGCCTGTTCGCGCAGCGACTCGGCCGCGGCGGCGGACTGCTCCACCAGTGCGGCGTTTTGCTGGGTGGCTTGGTCGATCTGGCCGACCGAGGCATTGACCTGGGCAATGCCGCTGGACTGCTCGGCCGAGGCGGAGGTGATTTCACCAATGATGTCGCCCACACGCTGCACGCCCACCACCATCTCTTGCATGGCGGCGCCCGCTTCCTCCACCAGCTTCACGCCACCATTCACGGCGCTCACACTGCTGCCCACCAGCACCTTGATTTCTTGTGCCGCGTCGGCCGAACGCTTGGCCAGGCTGCGCACCTCGGAGGCCACCACCGCAAAGCCGCGGCCCTGCTCACCGGCCCGCGCGGCCTCCACCGCCGCGTTCAGCGCGAGGATGTTGGTCTGGAAAGCGATGGAGTCGATCAGGCCAATGATGTCGCTGATCTTGCTGCTGGAGGCGGCAATCTCGTGCATGCTGCCCACCGCCTGGGTCACCACCTGGCCGCCACGCACCGCCAGTGTGGAGGCAGAGCCGGACAACTCGCGCGCGACTTGTGCCGACTGGGCGGTCTGCTGCACATTGGTGGTGAGGTCGGACAGGGAGGTGACCGTGTCTTGTACGCTGCTGGCCGATTTTTCGGTGCGCATCGACAGATCCTGGTTGCCGGAGGCAATTTCCTGGCTGGCCAGGGCCACACTTTCGCTGGCGTTGCGCACCTGCGAGACCAGGGCACTCAGGCCCTCCTGCATGGCTTTTTGGGTGCGTTGCAGGTCGGCCACTTCGTCTTTGCCGTCCACTTCCACGCGCTGGGACAGGTCCCCCCCCGCAATCGCCTGGGCCAGCTGGCGCGCCTGCTCCAGCGGCTTGCAAATCGAGTTCATGTTCAGAATCGTGAGCGGAACCACCACCAGCGTTGCCACCACCAGTGCGGCAATGAACACCCATTGGATGACATTGCCAACCGCTTTTTGTTCGGCAATGGCGCCCTCGGCCTCGGTTCTGAGCGCCACATCCAGCTCCTTGAGCTGCTGCTCCACTTTGTCCACCTCGACCAGTGCCTTCTGGCTCATGCGGTTGGCCGTGGTGGCCGATTCGTAGCCGCTGCTCTTGAGTTGATTGGCCACGGGCTCAAACAGCTGGGCATAGGTTTTGAGGTTGCCCCCCATGGCGCGGATGATCACGTTGTCGGGGTCGTCCTCGCCTATCAGAAACTCGGCCGCCACCTTGTTGGTTTGGTCGAGGGCCGCTTTCCAGCGGGCATAGGCTTTTTCCACCTCAGCGGTGCGCTCATACTCGATGATCATGTCCTTTTCGGCCAGGCGCACCGCGCCCAAGGCCGAACGCAACTGGGTGAGGTGCTGCACTTCGGCAAAGGAGTTTTCCAGGAAGGCATCGCTCTGCGCCTGGATTTGGGCCATGCCCCACAGGCCGCCGCCGCCCACGATACCCAGCAGGGCCAACACCATGGCAATGGCGCCCAGCATGCGCAAGCGGATCGTAAAAAGGCGCATCAAGGACATTGTGTTCATGGGTTTTTCCTTATCGGGGCCGCGCAACCGGGGCTGCAGGACATTCTTTCAGAGACTGGGAGTGAGTACAAGCCGCAAAGAGCTTACAGCTTGTTACGCATGCCCAAGACAGAAAATGCACCGTAAAAGCGATTTGCACGGAGACTGCTGCTTTTTATTGACCCAGGCCAAACGCCCGTGCCCCTGCGCCTTGCCCACCAGAAGGTCTGGCGCACTGCCCTAGAATTTCCCGCTCCACGTCCACCGTCTTGCCCATCACTGCCATGCATTTTTCTGCCTTGCCCATCGCCCTGTGTGCCTGCCTGGCGCTGCTCAGTACCCCGGGCCACGCCCAGGGTGTCTACAAATGGGTAGATGCCGAAGGCAAAACGCACTATGGCTCGCAACCGCCCGCCGCCGACAAGGGCAGCGAAGCGCTCAAGCTGCACAGCAACAGCGGCTTTGGTGGCAACAACAACGGCAAGGCCAGTAGCGCCACCGAGTACAACGCCGACGGCACCAAGAAGATTCCCAAGGACGTGCAGGACTTCGCCAAAGGCATGGAAAAGGCGCTGAAAAAGCAAGACAGCAAAGAGGTGCCGCTGGACTGCATGAGCGCCATCAAGAACGCCAACGACCAGTCCGACACCATGCTGGAGGTGGGCGCCAAGAACGTGAAAGACGGCTACCTCAGCCAGGCCGACTACGACGCGCAAGCGGCCAAGGTGCGCAAGGCCAAGGCCGAGACCACCTTGGCCCACTGCCAGTTCTCGACCGGCAAGGAACGCGCGTTCTACCAGTGCATGTCCAACGGCAAGAACCACATCCTGGCCTGCACCAAGTAAGCAGGCTCCGAGCGCGCTAGGCCGGGGTGCGCGGTGCCAGCACCATGACCGCCATGCCGGCCAGCGCCAGGCCAGCCCCCACCCAGTCCCACAGCTGCGGGCGCACGCCATCCACCAGCCACAGCCAGGCCAGCGCCGTCACCACATAGACCCCGCCATACGCGGCATACACCCGCCCGCTGGCCGCCGGGTGCAGCGTGAGCAACCAGACAAACAGCGCCAGTGACAGTGCCGCAGGCAGCAGCACCCACACGGGGGCACGCTGGTTGAGCCACAGCCAGGGCAGGTAGCAACCCACGATCTCGGCCACCGCGGTGAGCACGTAGAGGCCGGTGGTGAACAGGAGCTGGTTCATGGGCAGTCTTTCATTTGCTCCTATTTTAGGAGCTGCTTGCGCATATTCCATGGGGCCTAGAGGCCAATTCGACCATTAATCCGGCTTCCAGCGCTTGAGCAAAAGCGCGTTGGTCATCACGCTCACCGAGCTCAGCGCCATGGCCGCACCCGCCACCACGGGGCTCAGATAGCCCAGCGCGGCCAGCGGAATGCCCGCCGCGTTGTAGGCAAAGGCCCAGAACAGGTTCTGCCGGATCTTGGAGACCGTGCGGCGGCTGATGTCCAGCGCAGCGGCCACCAAGAGCGGATCGCCCCGCATCAGCGTGATGCCGGCCGCGTGCATGGCCACGTCGGTGCCCCCGCCGTTGGGGTTGGCCATGGCCATGCCCACGTCAGCAGCGGCCAAAGCCGGTGCGTCGTTGACACCATCGCCCACCATGGCGACCACTTTGCCACCGGCTTTGAGTTCTGCCACTTTCGCAGCCTTGTCGCCGGGCAACACTTCGGCCAACACGTCCTTCGCATCCAGCCCCAGGCGTTTCGCCATCGCTTCAGCCGCGCCGCGGTTGTCACCGGAGATCATCACGGTCTGGATGCCCCGGGCGCGCAAGGTCGCCAGTGCTTCCTTGGCGCCGGGCTTGGGTTCATCGGCAAAGGCCAGCAGGGCGAGCAGTGCCACACCGCTGTCCGTGCGCTCGGCCATGGCGGACACGGTGGCGCCTTCGGCCTGCAGTTGTTCTGCCCGCGCTGTCACGGTGGCCAGATTCACCCCCAGCTCGGCCATCCAGCGCAGGCTGCCCAGCAGCAGCGTGCGCCCGGCCACCACACCCTGGGTGCCACGGCCGGGCACGGCCTGCACATCGGTGGGGGCTTGCACATCCATCGTCTTGGCCTTGGCCGCAGCCACCACCGCATGGGCCAGCGGGTGTTCGCTGCCGCTTTGCAGGCTGGCGGCCAGGCGCAGGGCTTCGTCTTCCGCAAAGCCCACAGGCACCAGTGCGGTCAGGCGCGGCTGGCCCACGGTCAGTGTGCCGGTCTTGTCAAACGCCACCACATCCACGGTGTGCGCCAGCTCCAGCGCCTGCGCGTCCTTGATCAGGATGCCGTGTTTGGCCGCCACACCCGTACCGGCCATGATGGCGGCCGGCGTGGCCAGGCCCAGCGCGCAGGGGCAGGCAATCACCAGCACGGCCACGGCGTGGATCAGCGCCACTTCAAAGCTGTGGCCGGTCAGCCACCAGGCCAGCAAGGTCACCAACGCAATCACCAGCACCACGGGCACAAACACCGCACTCACCTGGTCCACCAGCCGCTGGATCGGCGCCTTGGCCGCCTGCGCGTCTTCCACCAGGCGGATGATGTGGGACAGCACCGTGTCCACGCCCACCGCGCGCACCTGCAGCACCACGCGGCCTTCGCCGTTGATGCTGCCGCCGGTGAGCTTGGCACCCACCTCCTTGGTCACCGGCAGCGGCTCGCCGGTCAGCATGGACTCGTCCACCTGCGTGCGGCCTTCGAGCAGCGTGCCATCCACGGGAAAGCGTTCGCCGGGCTTCACCACAATCTTGTCGTCCACCAGCACCTCCGCCACGGGGACATCGACTTCACCCTCACGCCCCAGCAGGTGCGCCGTGTCAGGCCGCAGGCTGTGCAGCGCGCGGATGGCCGCCGTGGTCTGGCGCTTGGTGCGCGCCTCCAGCCATTTGCCCAGCAGCACCAGCGTCACCACCACGGCGCTGCTTTCAAAGTAGAGGTGCGGCGCCATGGCCGGCATGCCATGCGCCGTATGGTCCGGCGCGGTGAGCCACAGCCACATGGACAGCGCCCAGCCCGCCGAGGTGCCCAGCGCCACCAGCAAATCCATATTGCCGGTACGCGCTAAGAGCGCGTGCCAGCCCGCCTTGTAAAACCGTGCGCCCAGAATGAACTGCACGGGTGTAGCCAGCAAAAACTGCCACAGCGCGGGCAGCATCCAGTCTTGGCCAAACAAGTCGCCCACCATGGGCAGCACCAGCGGCGCACACAGCGCCAAGCCTATGGCCACTGGCGCAAAGCCGGCCCAGGGCGAGGCATCCACCGCGTCAATGGCAGCGCTGGGTGCTAGCGGCTCGTAACCCGCATCGCGCACCGCACGGCGCAGGCGGGCTTCCATACCCGCGTCATGCACTTCGATACGCGCGGATTCGGTGGCCAGGTTCACCGTGGCGCTGTCCACGCCCGGCACTTTCTTCAGCGCCTTTTCCACGCGCATCACACACGATGCGCAGGTCATGCCGCCAATGCCGATATCGATCGTTGAGGAGGTGGTTTCAGTAGTCATGGTGTGGAGCGTACGCCTTCCCACCATGGCAATGTCAAGCAGTTAGCACACAGACTTGACCTTCCCACCGTAGCAAGGTTCACAATTCCCCCATGTATTCACCAAGGAGCTCCTCATGACCCAAACCTTCACCGTCACCGGCATGACCTGTGGCCACTGCGAAAAAGCCGTCACCCGCGCCATCCAGGACGCCGACCCGCAAGCCCAAGTCAAGATTGACCGCAGCCAAAACAAGGTGGAAGTCGAATCCACCCAGGCCCGCGAAACCCTGGCCAAGGCGATTGCCGAAGAAGGCTATGCCGTTGCAGCTTGAGCGGAAGGTTTCACCGCCGGGCCGCCCCAAGGTGCAGGCCCGGGGTTTTGCCAAACGCGCCCCCTCAGGGGGCAGCGCAGCACCCGAAGTGGCAAGCGTGGGGGCCGCCACCCAGCCGGTCAACATTGGCGAGGCGGCGCGCCAAAGCGGCGTCTCCGCCAAGATGCTGCGGCACTACGAATCGCTGGGCCTGCTGGGCACAGTGACCCGCACCGACAGCGGCTACCGCCTCTACAGCCCGGCCGATGTGCACACGCTGCGCTTCATCAAGCGCTGCCGCGACCTGGGCTTTTCGATGGCCGAGATTGCCGAGTTGGTGGGTCTGTGGCAAAACCGCTTGCGCACCAGCAGCAGCGTGAAGACCATTGCGCAAAAACACATGGCGGAGCTGACCCAGCGCATCGAGGCCATGCAGAGCATGCAACGCACGCTGAGCGGCCTGGTGAACTGCTGCCATGGCGACGAACGGCCCGACTGCCCCATCCTGGACGACCTGGCGGGCGCCACACACGGCGCTACGTAATTGATAGCTGCTTGCGCATAGTCCACGGGGGCTAGAGGCCATTTTTGCGCCACAATGCGCCCCATGGCCCTGAAACCGCGCATCCTCCTTGTTGAAGACGAGTCCGGCATTGCCGACACCCTGCAGTACGTGCTGTCCACCGACGGCTTTGCGCCCGTGTGGGCCAGTACGGCGGAGGACGCTATCCGCCAGTTCAGCGCCGAGCTGCCCGCGCTGGCCGTGCTGGACGTGGGCCTGCCGGACCTGAACGGCTTCGAGCTGTTCCGCCGCCTGCAGGCCCTGCCCGGCGGCAACCAGGTGCCCATGCTGTTTTTGACGGCACGCAGCGACGAGATCGACCGCGTGGTCGGCCTGGAGTTGGGCGCCGACGACTACATCGCCAAGCCCTTTTCTCCGCGCGAGCTGGTGGCCCGCGTGCGTACCATCCTGCGCCGCAGTGCGCGGCCGATTGCGACGCCCGCGCCAGCAATGCCGACGAGTGCCCCCCCCATCTGGGCTCTGGACGAAGAGCGCCACCAAATCCGCTTCTATGGCAAGCTGCTGGAGCTGTCGCGCTACGAATACGGCGTGCTGCGCCTGCTGGTGCAAAAGCCCGGCCGCGTGTTCACGCGCGACGAGCTGCTGCTGCAAGTCTGGGGCGGCGACAACGACAGCTTCGACCGCACGGTAGACGCCCACATCAAGACCCTGCGCGCCAAACTCAAGCTCGTCGCCCCCGGCCACGACCCCATCCGCACCCTGCGCGGCAGCGGCTACGCGCTGAGCGAAGAACTGCCGGCCACGCTGACGAGTTGATGTGAGCAAAAGAAGCCGCATCTTCTTCGGGCTGCTGCTGATCTACGCGATCGGCATGGCCGCCGTGCTCTACCGCGTGGTCAGCGACCTGGACCCACGCTACCGCGAATCGGCCGAAGAGTCGCTCGTGGAAACCTCCCAGCTGCTGGCCACCCTGATTGAACAGGATGTGCGCGACGGCGCCATCGACACCGCGCGGATGGACAGCCTGTTCAAAGCCGCCTACGCGCGCGAGTTCAGCGCCCAAATCTTTACCGTTACCAAAACCAAGGTGGAGCTGCGCGCCTACGTCACCGACCGCAACGGCACCGTGGTCTACGACTCCACGGGCCAGTCGCAAGGCAAAGACTTCTCGCAGTGGCGCGATGTGCAGCTCACGCTCAAGGGCGAATACGGCGCCCGCACCACACTGGACATTCCGGGTGACCCCAACTCCGCCGTCATGTACATGGCCGCCCCCGTGCGCTGGACCAACAATGCGCAGGGCGCGGGCAGCGGAGAAATCATTGGCGCCGTCACCGTGGGCAAGCCGGTACAAACCTTTGGCCAGTTTGTGGCCGCAGCACGCAGCCGCACGCTGTATGCGGGGCTCATCTCGGTGCTGGCCGTGCTAGTGCTGGCCGTCATGGTGTCCATGTGGCTGGTGCGGCCGTTTGGCCTGATTGCCGACTATGCGCGCTACATCAAGGCCCAACAAGGCTTCCACCCCGGCCGCCTGCTGCGCCGTGCCTGGGACCTGATGCACGCCGCCTACGACGAAATGCGCGACGCGCTGGCCGGGCGCAACTACGTGGCCGACTATGTGCAGACGCTCACGCATGAAGTGAAGAGCCCGCTGTCCGCCATCCGCGGCGCGGCCGAGCTGCTGCAAGAACCCATGGAAGAAGCCCAGCGCCAACGCTTCCTCACCAACATCCAGCGCGAGACCCAACGCATCCAGGAAATGGTGGACCGCATGATGGAACTCACCGCGCTGGAAACTCGCCGCGTGCTCGACAACGCCCAGCCCGTGGCCCTGCTGCCGCTGCTGGACGAACTGGCCCACGCATCCCACGGCGTAGCTACGCAACGCGGTTGCCGCATCACTGTGGCCGCCAGCGAAGACGTGACGGTAGAGGCAGACCCCTTCCTGCTGCGCCGCGCGGTCAGCAACCTGCTGGACAACGCGCTGGACTTTTCGCCCGAAGGCGGCCACATCGAACTGGGCCTGCAAGTGCAAGGCCGCTGGGCCCAGATCACCGTGCGCGACCAGGGCCCTGGCATCCCCGGCTACGCGCAGGACAAGGTGTTCGAGAAGTTCTACTCACTGGCCCGGCCGCACACCAAGAAGAAAAGTACGGGGCTGGGGTTGAGCTTTGTGAAAGAGATTGCTTCGTTGCACCGGGGGCGCATCGAATTGGGTAACCGGCCTGAGTCTGAGGGCACGGGCGCGGCTGCCGCGCTTTGGCTTCGGAGGCGCGCGGATTGATCATTCCATTTCCGGTGCATGTAGTTGGTTGCAACGCAAACAGTGTCTCAAGCGCTTGGTCTAATGGGCAATAGTTTTCATCAAGATATTTAGTGGTGGTTTTATGGAAACAGTTGAGTACCTATCCGAGACCTTGCGCACGCTACAGGTGCACTATGACGCTCTGTCTTCATTCTTACCTCCACCTACGCGTACTCGGATCGGCAATAACGTTTACTTTCGGCACTCAGAAAAATCGGATGCGCTCCTCTGCTACCTCAAAGGTGTAAAGCTCATCAGCACGCTAAATGCCGCCTTGGTATTGTTGCGCTCAGGTTACGCACAGGAGATCGGTGCGCTTTGTCGAATGGCCGATGACTTTTTCTACGAAATTTTGTTCTTTACGGAACCAACTCAAGAATCTGGTCCGAGCAAAGATCAACTCAAGATGCTCGAGGATTTTTTCAAAGAAGAGTTCGAGAATCCGGACAATCTACTTGGCTCGGCCCAAAACCGCGACACAGTTCCACGACGCAAAATAAACGCAGCATTCGGGAAATTGACGAAAGATCAGATTAATCCGCACGACGCTCAAAACACTGCAGGGGTCGTTCATAAAGCCTTCTCCGGATATGTGCACGGAGCCTACCCTCACATTATGGAAATCTACGGGGGGCAGCCGCCGCGATATCACATGGCTGGGATGCTCGGCACACCGCGCATTCCAGAGTGGAAAAACCAGCTAGTCACGTACGTATATCGAGCAATTATGGTCACCGAATTGAATTCGAGTCGACTTGGCGCTGAGTCCAGTGAGCGTGAACTCCGTCAGCTGCTCATCGAATACGAGACGGCACTAAATTGCAAGCCAGCCGAATCGGCAGCAGCCATGCTACAAAAGCTCAAAAAGTGACGATTACCCTTCCGTGAAATGGCTTATCGAACTCCTTCACCTCGTTTTCACACAGACTTCACACAAGCCCCTAGCGGCTTCAAACTGACTTCTCCCCCCGGCGGGATGCTCTCTCCACCGTGCAATACCGCACGCCGAATGGAGAAGCCCCATGGCACTTGTTGCTACCCACCCGGCCCCCGATGCCGCCACTGAGCCCCCCGCGCACACCACTGGCTCGCTGTCGCGCTGGCTCTGGCTGGCCACCACCACCCTCTCTGCCGCCTGCTTTGTAGCGCTAGCCATCAGCCCAGCGGCCCACGCGCAAGACCGTGACGCGGCGCCCCGTCTCAAAACCGAGAGCCCCTATTTTTTCGTCAAAAGCGACAACCCTGGCGTGGACCAGTTGCCGCTCAAGTCCACCCAGGTGAATGTGAAGGTCAGCGGCGTGATTGCCGACGTGACCGTGGTGCAAACCTACAAGAACGAAGGCCAGCGCGCGATCGAAGCCAAGTACGTGTTCCCCGGCTCCACACGCGCCGCGGTGCACGGCATGAACGTGCGCCTGGCGGACCGGCTGATCACCGCCAAGATTCGCGAAAAGCAGCAGGCCAAGATTGAGTACGACGCGGCCAAGCAAGAGGGCAAGACCGCCGCGCTGCTGGAGCAGCACCTGCCCAATGTGTTCCAGATGAACGTGGCCAACATCATGCCCGGCGACGATGTGAAGGTAGAGCTGCGCTACACCGAACTGCTGCTGCCCACCGATGGCAACTACCAGTTCGTCTTCCCAACCGTCGTAGGCCCGCGCTACAACAGCCCGCAGAGTTCGCAGGCCAACGCTACCTGGGTGGCCCAGCCCTATTTGCCCCAAGGCCAGAACACGCCCACCAGCGCTGCAGCTCCGGCGTTTGATATCCACGTATCGCTGAACACGCCCATTGGCGTGAAAGAAGTGCGCTCCAGCTCGCACACCATCCGCAGCTACACGGAGCAGGGCGGCGCCACGGTGGTGGGCTTGTTGCCCACCGCAGAGCCGACCAACAACCGCGACTTCATCCTGAACTACCGCCTGGCCGGTGACAAGATTGAAACCGGTGTGATGCTCTACAAGGGCCAGGACGAGAACTTCTTCCTCGCCATGGTGGAGCCACCCAAGGCCCCGGCCGCCACGGCCATCACGCCGCGCGAGTACATCTTTGTGGTGGACATCTCGGGCTCCATGCACGGCTTTCCGCTGGACACGGCCAAGGTGGTGTTGCGCGAGCTGATTGGTGGCCTGCGCCCCAGCGACACCTTCAACGTGCTGCTGTTTTCGGGCAGCAACAGCTTTTTGAATGCCACCTCGGTGCCCGCCACCAAGGCCAATATTGAGCAAGCCATCCGCACCATCGACAAGGAAGGCGGCGGTGGCAGCACCGAGTTGATCCCCGCGCTGAAGCGCGTGTATGCCCAGCCCAAGAACGCCGATGTGTCACGCACCGTGGTGGTGGTGACCGACGGCTATGTAACCGTGGAGCGCGAAGCCTTTGAGCTGGTGCGCAACAACCTCTCCAGTGCCAACGTGTTTTCGTTCGGCATCGGCTCCAGCGTGAACCGCCACCTTATGGAAGGCCTGGCCCGTGCGGGCATGGGCGAACCCTTCATCATCACCCAACCCGCCGAGGCCGCCGAACAAGCGGCCCGCTTCCGCAAAATGATCGACTCCCCCGTGCTCACCAATGTGAAGGTGCGTTTTGAAGGCCTGGACGTGTACGACGTGGAACCCCGCCAGCTGCCCGACCTGTTGGCCCAGCGCCCGCTCATCGTGTTCGGCAAATGGAAGGGTGAGGCCAAGGGCAAGCTGGTGGTGGAAGGCAATACCGCCAACGGCCCGCTGCAAAACAGCCTGCCCATCACCGCAGCCAGCACCGACACCGCCGCCCTGCGCCACCTGTGGGCCCGCCACCGCATTGCCGCACTCAGCGACCAGGAAGCCCTGGAAGGCGGCAGCGCCGCCAAAGACGCCATTACCGACCTGGGCCTGAAATACAGCCTGCTGACCCAGTACACCAGCTTTCTGGCGGTGGACCAGGTGGTGCGCAACAAGGCACCTGCAGATAGCCCCAGCGTGAACCAGCCTTCGCCCTTGCCGCAGGGTGTGGAGAACTCGGCCCTGGGCGCCGAAGTACCCAGCACGCCAGAGCCCGCCACCTGGGGAGCAATCTTGGTGACGTTGTCGGTGCTGGCCATGCTGGCGCACCGCCGCCGCCGCGCAGCCCTGCGCGCCCACCACTACACAAGTTAAGCAGGAGATTCGGCCATGGCACTGCCCCGCCTTTTGCACATACCCCGCTTTGTGCGCTTTGGCATCGCGCTGGACACCGCGCCCGAATGGCGTTGGCTGGCCCTGCTGGCCCTGGCGCTGTGGCCCACCTGGTGGTGGATGGGACAGCGCATGGTGGATGGCTCGGACGACCCGCTGGGGCTGCTGGCCCTGGCGGCCCTGGGCGGCCTGCTGTGGCAGCACCACAAGCACCTGCGCGCTGCGCCGCGCTTGGGCTTTCAGGTCACGGCGCTAGCGGGTGCCGTGCTCACCACCGCGCTGCACCAGCAGCTGCCGGACCTGGTAGTGGCACTCATCGGCTTGTTGTCGGTGGCCGCGGGCCTCATCGCCTTTCTGCCTGCACGCGTGGCTACTGCACCGGTGCTGGGTCTGTCCGTGCTGTCGTTGCCGCTACTGGCCTCGCTGCAGTTTTATGCGGGCTTTCCGCTGCGCGTGGTCACGGCCGAGGCCAGCCGCTGGTTGCTGTCCATCGCCCACACCGTGGAGCGCACGGGCAGCAGCCTGGTGGTGAATGGCCAGCTCATCATCGTGGACGCACCCTGCTCGGGCGTGCAGATGGCGTGGCTGGGCTACTTCACGGCCTGCGTGGTGGCGCTGGCTACCAAGCAAAGCAACAAGACATTTTTGCTGCGCCTGCCTCTGGTGGGTGTGCTGGTGTTGCTGGGCAATGTGCTGCGCAACACCGCGCTGGTGGGCGCCCAGGCATCGGGCACGCCGCTGCCCGATTGGGGCCACGACGCCGTGGGCCTGCTGGTGCTGGCCGCGGTGTGCGGCGGCATTGCCTGGGCCATGGGCCGCACAGGCACATCGGAGTGTGCGACATCATGAGCTTTCTGGAAAACCGCTTCTTGAACCGCGTGTTGCACAAGACGCTGTGGACACTTGTGCTGCCGCTGTGCGCAGTGTGGGGCATTGCCCAGGCACTCACAGGACACGTGGCCATACGCGACCCCGACACGCCACATGTGGAGCTGCCCACCGAATGGCAAGGCACGCCCCTGCGCCCGTTGGCGCTCAGCGAGGTGGAGCTGCGCTTTGCCAAACACTTCCCCGGCACGCTGGCGCGCCTGACCGATGGCCGCCAGGTGCTGGTGCTGCGCACAGTAACCCAGCCCACACGCATGCTGCACCCCGCCACCGACTGCTACCACGGCCTGGGCTACCGCATCCGCAACGAGCAGCTGGAAGAGCAGGCCGACAAAACCCGCTGGCGCTGCTTTGTGGCCGAGCGGGGAGGGCGCGCGGTGCGCGTGTGTGAACGCATAGAAGACGCGCAAGGGCAGGGCTACACCGATACCTCGGCCTGGTACTGGGCGTCTGCCGCAGGCCACTCCGCAGGGCCCTGGAAGGCCATCACCGTGGCCACTCCGCTGTAACCCTCTGGTGTTTTTGCAAGGATGATGTTGTGCGCAAACTGTTGTGGGCCACGGCCCGGGTTTTGGTTATTGCTACGGTGCTGGCCATGCTGGGCCTGAGCGCTTTGTTGTTGACCGCGCGGGCCATCGTGCGCCCAGCACCCGGCGACTGGGCCACCACGCTGCGCGTGGGCCCACTGAAGATGGACGTGGGTGTGGCTGCATTGGTGCAATGGGGCAGCACCCCCTGGATTGCAAGGCAGCTGCACGGCCACACCCTGCCCACGCGCCTGGGCGAAGTGCGGCTGGCGTGGGACGAGGCCAATCAGCAACTCCAGCTGCACTGCCAGCCCTGCACGCTACGCAGCAGCAGTTGGGGCGGTGAACCGATCCGCCTGCAAAACGCACGCATGACCGTGCGCCGCAACGCCACCGAGCTGCGTGGCACCCTGCAGAGCGGCACTGTGTCGGCCACCTGGCACGGCACGCTGCGCCCCACTGGCATCACGCTGCACATCGATGTGCCCACGACCCCGGTGGCCGATGGCTATGCACTGTTTACCAGCGCCATCCCCGAGGTCGCCACCGCGCGGATCGACGGCACGTTTTCCCTCAAAGCCACGTTGGAGTTGCCGAGCAAACAACTCCGCGTGCAGCCACGGCTGGACGGCATGGCCGTCAGCGGCCTGGGCACCGAAGCATGGGCGCAGGCGCAAAGCCAGTGCAACCGTGGCCTGCCCACCGCCATGGTGCGGGCCCATGTGCGTAACGACAGCCTGCTGGCACGCGCCGTGCTGGCCGCCGAAGACCAACGCTTTTATGAACACCCCGGCTACGACCTGGTGGAGATGAACAAGGCCCTGCGCAGCAACCAGGCAGAGGACGCCACCTTGCGCGGCGCCAGCACGCTGTCACAGCAAGTGGCCAAGCTGCTGGTGACGGGCGGTGAACGTTCCCCCGTGCGCAAGCTGCGCGAACTGCTTTATGCGGTGGAGATGGAGCAGACCTTGGGCAAGGCCCGCATTCTGCAGCTCTACCTGAGCCACGCGCCCTGGGGTGCCACCGTGTGCGGTGCGCAGGCTGCGGCCCACACCTACTTTGGCAAACGCGCCGACCAGCTCAGCGCTGCCCAGGCCGTCTGGCTGGCCGCCATGCTGCACAACCCCGCCCTGGAAGCCCAGCGCTGGAAGGCGCGCGGCAGCATCAACCTGGAGCGTGCGCAGTGGGTGGCGGCTGGCTTGCGGCCGCTGCGCCGGGCAGAACGCACCCAGCTGCTGGCCGATCTGGCCGTTATGGGGCCAACCGAGCGCACCGCCAGCCGCCTCGCTGCACTATCAAAACAATAGCTGCTCGCGCATATTCCATAAGCGCTGGAGGCCGATATGATGCCTAACCATGCACACCGACCTGCTCACCCTGTATCCCGCCCTGGAACCTTTGGCCCCGGCGCTGGCGGCGCTGCAAACGCAGGCGGTGTTGGTGCCGGCCGGTACGCAGCTGTTTGCGCAGGGCGCGCCGTGCCAGGGCTTCCCCTTGGTGCTGACAGGGGAGGTGCGGGTGGCCTGCCATGCGGAGGATGGGCGCAGCCTGGAGTTGTACCGGGTACGCCCCGGCGAGTTGTGCCTGGTCAGCAGTGCCAGCCTGTTTCGCGGGCTGCCGCTGGGCGCGCAAGGGATGAGCACCCAGGCCAGCACGCTGCTGATGATTCCGCCCCCACTGTTTGAAGAATGGCTGGACACGCCCGCGTTTCGCAAGCTGGTGCTGGGCCTGTTTGCCGAACGCATGGCCGAGCTGACCAGCCTGGTGGATGCGGTGGCCTTCCAGAAGCTGGACCAGCGGCTGGCTGCGGCGCTGCTGGGGCGGGGGCAAGACTTGTACCTCTCGCACCAAACCCTGGCCGATGCGCTGGGCACCGTGCGCGAGATGGTGACGCGCCTGCTGCGCCGCTTTGAGCGAGAGGGCTGGCTGACGCTGGGGCGGGAGCATATCCACATCCTGAACAGCCAGGCGCTGCGGGCCGTGGCGGGCGGGCAAGCGTCCAACACGCCCCATACCCCTGGGTGACTTAAGTCACAGACACAGGCGCGCGGAAGGCGTCCAATCACGCCATCACAACCAAGGAGTGATTCCATGCAAGCAAACGTTGGCGGCATTGACCGCATCATCCGCATAGGCGCTGGCGCCGTTCTCGTCGGCCTGGCCGCCACGGGCACCGTGGGCTGGTGGGGTTGGCTGGGCGCCGTGCCCCTGGCCACCGGCCTGATGGGCTGGTGCCCACCGTATGCCATCTTTGGGTTCAGCACCTGCAAGATGAAGCGCTGATCGCTATCAAATAGATAGCTGTTCGCGCAATATCCATAAGCGCTAGCAGCCAATTTGGCACCTAAACGCCGGGCAAGCGCCAGCCTGCCTGCACCAAAGCCGCGCGCACCGGTTTGCGGCCTTGGTGTGCTGCACTGCACAAAGCAGGTGCATTTTGTACACAATTACTTAAAAACATTGTGTACAAAGCTGGCACAGGCTTTGCGTAGGGTTTGGCATGAACGCCACACCCCCCGTGCAGGCCGCGGCCATTGAGCTGGTTGGACTGAGCAAACGCTACGCCCAGGGCAAGCCTGCCGTGGACAACATCAACCTGCGTATTGCCAGCGGCAGTTATTGCTGCCTGCTGGGGCCCTCGGGCTGCGGCAAGAGCACCACGCTGCGCATGATTGCGGGGCATGAGTCCGCCACCGGCGGCGACATCCTGCTGGAGAACCGCAACATCACCGACCTGCCCGCCGCCGAGCGGGGCACGGCCATGATGTTCCAGAGCTTTGCACTGTTCCCCCACCTGAGCGCGCTGGACAACGTGGCCTTCAGCCTGAAGATGAAAGGCGTGGACAAGCTGGCGCGCCATGCCAAGGCGCAGGACCTGCTGCAGCGCGTAGCCATGGGCCACCTGGCCGACCGCAAGCCGGCTGAACTGTCCGGCGGCCAGCAGCAACGCGTGGCCCTAGCCCGCGCCCTGATTACCCAGCCGCGCGTACTGCTGCTGGACGAACCGCTCTCCGCGCTGGACCCGTTTTTGCGCATCCAGATGCGTGCCGAGCTGCGCCGCTGGCAAAAAGAGCTGGGGCTGACCTTCATCCACGTCACCCACAGCCAGGAAGAGGCCATGGCCCTGGCCGACACCATGGTGGTGATGAACCACGGCGTGATCGAGCAGGTGGGCAGCCCACACGAGATCTACAACCGGCCCGCCAGTGAGTTTGTGGCGCGCTTCATGGGCGGCCACAACGTGCTGGAAACCCCGGCCGGCAAGGTGGGGGTGCGCACCGACCAGATGCAGGTCACCCCCGCCACCAGCGCCAACACCGATGCCCCACACACCAAGCGCGCCGTCATCACCGATGTGGAGTACCAGGGCACCTATGTGCTGCTGGGCCTGCAAAACCCCGGCGTGGCCCACACCGCACACACCACGGCCGAGCTCTCGGTGATGGTGTCCGAAGCCACCTTTGCCCAGCGGCCCTACGCCGTGGGCGAGACCGTGCAGCTGAGCTGGGCGCCAGCCGCCGCACACCCGCTGGCGTCTTGAAACGCACGCCGCGCCGCACCCGAGTTCTCCCTGTCTTCGCAAGAAGTTTTTAACCCCCTCCCGACCTTCTTTAAGGAGTTTTCCCATGGCTGACGATCTGAAAGACACCCTCTCCACTGCCGCGCCCATGCAACGCCGCAGCCTGCTCAAAGGCACCGCCGGTATCCTGGCCGCGGGCGTGTTCCCCGCCGTGCACTCGGCCGACCCCATCGTGCTGCGCTACCTGGGCACTGCGGTAAACCAGGACAAGGCGATTGCGGAAAAGTTTGAAAAAGACACCGGCATCAAGATCCAGTACGTGGCCGTGACCACCGACGACGTGACCAAACGCGCCGTCACTGCGCCCAACAGCTTTGACCTGATCGACTCCGAGTACTTTTCGCTCAAAAACATCGTGCCTACCGGCAACCTGAAGGGCATCGACACTAAGAAGATCAAGAACGCCGACAAGATCACCAGCCTGTTCACCACCGGCATGGTGGCCGGCAAGGCCGTGGGCGACCAGGGCACCGCGCCCAAGAAGGTGATCTACCTCGAAGGCGAAAAGAGCAAGGTGTTCGCCAAGAGCCCCACCCAGTACATGAGCCTGATCCCCACTGTGTACAACGCCGACACGCTGGGCATCCGCCCCGACCTGATCAAGCGCCCCATCTCGTCGTGGGCCGAACTGCTGAACCCCGAATTCAAGGGCAAGGCCGCGATCCTGAACATCCCCTCCATCGGCATCATGGACGCCGCCATGGTGGTGGAGGCCATGGGCATCTACAAGTACCCCGACAAGGGCAACATGACCAAGAAGGAAATTGATCTGACCATCAAGACCCTGATTGAAGCCAAGAAGGCCGGCCAGTTCCGCAGCCTGTGGAAAGACTTCAACGAGTCCGTCAACCTGATGGCGTCTGGCGAAGTGGTGATCCAGTCCATGTGGTCGCCCGCCGTGACGGCCGTGCGCACCAAGGGCATTGCCTGCAACTTCCAGCCGCTGAAGGAAGGCTATCGCGCCTGGGCCTCCGGCTTCGGCCTGCCCGCCACCCTGTCCGGCAAAAAGCTGGACGGTGCTTACGAGTTCATCAACTGGTTCCTCGACGGCTGGGCCGGTGCCTACCTGAACCGCCAGGGCTACTACAGCGCCGTGCTGGACACCGCCAAGGCCAAGATGGAAGCCTACGAGTGGGCCTACTGGATGGAAGGCAAGCCTGCCACGCAAGACATCAAGAGCCCCAACGGCGATGTGCTGGCCAAGAAGGGGGAAAGCCGCGACGGTGGCAGCTACGAAGCCCGCATGGGCGGCATCGCCTGCTGGAACGCCGTGATGGACGAAAACGCCTACATGGTCCAGAAGTGGAATGAGTTTGTGGCTGCTTGATAGCCCTGCATAGGAAGTGAAAACACCATGAGCGCACCTTCAGCACCCTCACTTCCGGCGGCATCTGCCCCGGGCCGCACGCTTGCGGCCTGGTGGCAGGCCTTGCCGCTCACCACGGTGTTTGCGCTCTTCTTTTTAATTCCATTGGCGCTGGTGCTGATGGTGAGTTTCTGGGACTACAACCAGTACGAGATGCTGCCCGGGTTCAGCGTCAAGAACTACGTGGCCATCTTCGACGGCTGCCTGTCGCGCAATGAATACGGCGACTTGTGTGTCACCGTCAAGACCTACCTGTCCACCTTCAAGTTCAGCCTGCTGGTGTGGCTGCTGACGCTGGTGATCGGCTTTACGGTGTCGTACTTTCTGGCCTTCCACGTCAAATCCAGCGGTGTGCAGGTCGTGCTGTTTGTGCTGTGCACCATTCCGTTCTGGACCTCCAACGTGATCCGCATGATTGCCTGGGTGCCCCTGCTGGGCCGCAACGGACTGGTCAACGATGCGCTCATGACCATGGGCATGGTCAAGCAGCCCGTGGAGTGGCTGCTGTTCTCCGACTTCTCGGTGGTGCTGGCCTTTGTGCACCTGTTCACCACCTTCATGATCGTGCCCATCTTCAACAGCATGATGCGCATCGACCGCAGCCTGATCGAGGCTGCCAGCGACAGCGGTGCCACCGCCTGGCAAACGCTGTGGAACGTGATCGTGCCGCTGTGCCGCACCGGCATCATCATTGGCTCCATCTTTGTCATCACCATCGTCATGGGTGACTTCGTGACCATCGGTGTGATGGGCGGGCAGCAAATTGCCTCGGTGGGCAAGATCATCCAGGTGCAGACGTCCTACCTGCAGTTCCCGCTGGCCGCTGCCAACGCGGTGGTGCTCTTGAGCATCGTGCTCATGATCATCTGGGCGCTGACGCGCATGGTCGATATCCGCAAGGAGCTCTGAGATGCAAACCAAAGATCGCTCCGCCGCCTTCTGGCTGCTGGCCCTGTTCTTCGCGGCCTATGTATTGTTTCTCTACGGCCCCATGCTGGTCATTGTGGTGCTCAGCTTCCAAGGGCCCGAGGGCGGGTTGACCTTCCCCATGCGAGGCCTGTCGCTGCACTGGTTCCACAAGCTGGCCGAGGGCCTGGGCGTGGTGGACATTGGTGCTGCGCTCTACCGCTCGCTGGGTCTGGGCCTCACCGTCATGGCCTTCACCATCGTGTTCTCGGTGCTGGCCGGTCTGGCCTTTCGCAAGAAGCTGCGTGGCGGCCACATCCTGTTCTTCACCGTGGTGGCCAGCCTCATCATGCCGTCCATCATCGTGTCGCTGGGCATTGGCCTGGAGTTCCGCCTGCTCGATGGCGGCATCAAGAAGACACTGGAGGCACTGGGCATGGACGGTGTGCTGGAAAACTACGGCACCGCGCTGGGCATCTACACCTCGGCCCTGGGCGCGCACCTGACCTGGACGCTGCCCTTTGGCCTGCTCATCATGTTTGCCATCTTCAACCGCTTCAACCCCGCCTATGAAGAGGCCGCACGTGATTTGGGCGCCACGCCCTGGCAAGGCTTTCGCCATGTGGTGTTGCCGCTGATTGCGCCGTCTGTGGTGGGCATTGGCATGTTCGGCTTCACGCTGAGCTGGGACGAGATTGCCCGCACCTCGCAGGCGATTGGTGATGTCAACACGCTGCCCCTCGAATTACAAGGCCTCACCACCACGGTCACCACCCCCTCCATCTACGCGCTGGGCACGGTCACCATGGTGGTATCGTTTCTGGTGATGGGACTGGCGGTGGGCCTGTCCAAACTGCTGGCCAAGAAGCCAGCCAACCGGCGGACTGCATGACTGATTTTGTCGCTCTGACAGAAAACGAGATTTACGAGCGCATGGTGGCCACCATTCTGGACCACCGCCTGCCCCCAGGCACCAAACTCATTGAGGAAAAGCTTGCCACTGCATTCGGTGTATCGCGCACCCGCATTCGCCCCGTACTGGTAAGGCTGGCCAACGAGCAGATCGTCACGCTCACGCCCAACCGCGGTGCCACCGTGGCCCAGCCCACCGAGAAAGAAGCACGCGAGGTGTTTGAGGTGCGCCGCATGATCGAGCCCACGCTCATCGAATGTTTTATCGCCAGCGCCACAGCCGATGACATTGCCGTGCTGACCCAGTGCATCAACGACGAAGAAGCCGCACGCGCGACAGGTGACATGCGCCGCGCCATCCGCCTTTCGGGTGACTTCCATCTGCACATCGCCAATGCGTCGGACCACCAGACGCTGGGCCGCATCCTGCGCGAGCTGGTGTCACGCACCTCGCTGATTTTGATGACCTACAGCGACAACCATTTGCAGGCGCGGGCAGAGGCCACCTCCTGTGGCTGCCAGGAGCACCGTGCGTTGCTGGATGCCATTCGCCTGCGCGACGCACGCGAGGCCGCGCGCCTGATGCGGGAGCATTTGGCACAGCTCGAAGCCCAACTGCGCTTCACCGCGGCCGAAGAAGCCGCGCCAGATCTCGCCTCCCTGTTTGGCAACAACCCTGCGGGCCCTTGATGCAGCGCATGCGCCATTTGCTGGTCATCAATCCCAACACCTCGGTACATGTGAGTGCCCTGCTGCAGTCACACGCGCAGGCTACGGCTGGCCCGCAGGTCAGGGTGCGTACTGTGACTGCACGGTTTGGTGCTCCCTACATTGCGTGTGAAGCCAGTTACGCCGTGGCTGCGCATGCTTTGCTGGACCGGTGGGCCAGTGCCTTGCAGGACGGAGAGCCAAGGCCTGACGCGGTGTTGATCGGCTGTTTTGGCGACCCCGGGCTGCTGGCCTTGCGCCAGGGCAGCCAGGCGCCGGTGACGGGCCTGGCCGAGGCCTCGTTCCATGAAGCCGCCCAACATGGCCCCTTTGCCATCGTGACCGGGGGAGCGCCCTGGAAACCCATGCTGGAGCGACTTGCCTACACGCTGGGCCATGCACCCGCGCTGGCCGGCATCCACACCGTGGTGCCCAGTGGGGCCGAGCTGGCCAGCAACCCCGAGGCCGCTATTGCCCTGCTGGCCCAGGCCTGCCGCGCGGCGGCCGAGCGCTGGCAGGTGGGCTCTGTGGTGCTGGGTGGCGCAGGGCTGGCTGGCATGGCAGCCGCGGTCCAGGCACAGGTGCCCGTGCCGGTGATTGACAGCGTGCAAGCCGGCACCCGCCAGGCCCTGGCGCAAGCCGCGACGGGCTTGTCCCGCAACGGCTTTGCCATCGCGTGGGAAGGGGTGGGCGAAGCGCTTGCTGCCCTGGGCGAACGTAAGCAGTTGCTGCAGGTGTAAACCCTTGTAAGGGGGGTCATCCACTGCCCTGGGCTGGCGTTGTGGATGCATAAACCGCCACGTTTGGCGGTAGGGGCTGCGGCCCCCGTGATCGCATGACTACCAACACCGCTTCTGCAAACACCTTGCGTGCTTCGCTCGCCGCCCTGGGCCTGTTGGCCTTGGTGCACTCCGCCCACGCGAACGACTGGACACCCCTGCTGGGGGGCGGTGCCGGTGCTGCGGCGGGTGCAGCGATTGGCCAAAGCATGGGTGGCAAACAAGGGGCCGTGGTAGGCGGTGCATTGGGTGGCGCCGCGGGCGCTGCGGTCAGCACCCGTGGCTCCGGCCAAACCGGTGCGGTGATTGGCAGCGCCGTAGGCGGGGCCGCCGGTGCGGCCGTGGGTCACTCCGTGGGTGGGCGCACCGGAGCCGTGGTGGGCGCGGGAGTGGGGGGTGCAGCGGGTGCTGGCGTGGGCCGCAGCGTGACCCAACAGCCTGCGCAATCACGGGTCTACGGCCCCAACCCCTATTACCAGCGCGCAGGCTATCGCGACGATGACTACCGCCATGGCTTCAAACCCCACAAGGGCAAAGGCCACGGGCACCACCATGGTCACGGCCATGGGCATGACCGCCATGACGACTGAGCAAGTCCTGCCTAGCCGCGCAAGGTCTGGCCAAAAAAGGCCAGCGTGCGTTCCCAGGCCAATTGGGCCGCGGCCGCATCAAAACGCGGGGTGGTGTCGTTATTGAATCCGTGTTGGGTGCCCGGATACACATGGGCGGTGTAGCGTGCACCCGCAGCTTTCAGCGCCGCTTCGTACGCGGGCCAGGCGGCGTTGATGCGCTCGTCCACAGCCGCAAAGTGAATCAACAGGGGGGCTTTGACCTTGGCCGCCTCTTCGGGTGCCGGGTGGTTGCCATAAAAGGGCACTGCGGCGGCAAGGTTGGGCAGGCGCGTGGAAAGAAAGTGAACCATACCGCCCCCGTAACAAAAGCCCACGGTACCGAATTTGCCGTTGCCTTGCGGCACGGTTTGCAGCCAACCTGCGGCGGCCACAAAGTCTTCGCGGGTTTTGGTTTGGTCCAGTTGGGCAAACAGGGTGCGGGCCTTGTCTTCATCCCCAGGGTAGCCACCCAGGGGCGTGAGGGCATCGGGCGCCAGCACCCGATACCCTTCCAGCGCCAGGCGGCGGGCAATGTCCTCGATGTGCGGATTCAGGCCCCGGTTTTCGTGCACCACCAGAATGCTGGGCAGTTTGCCGTCTGCTTTGGCGGGTTGGGCCAGATACCCCTTGATACTGCCGTAACCAGCCGGTGAGGGAATATCAACCATGCGGGTGCTGATGCGCGCATCGTCTTTGGCGACGACCTGCCCCATGGCGAAGTTGGGGCTCAGGGCTGCCAACAAACCCACCGCGGTGGCGCCACCCACTGCGAATTTCTGGGCTTTTTCCAGAAAGCCGCGTCGGTCCACCAGACCGTGCACATAGGCATCAAACAGGATCAGCAGCTCTTGGTCGAAGTCTTGTGCGGTCTTGCGTTGCATGGCGGCCTCCAAAAAAGAGGCAGCTTAGCGTTTAGTGGTTCAGCTTGCAGTAACTGGGCTGGACGCAGGGTTTTCGCCCAGAGCCACTTCGCCCCCCAAAGCCTCCAGCAAATCCGGGATCAGCTGCACCAACTCACCCGTGGCAATCGCCACGTCGGCGTCAAAGTTGTCGTCCTTGCCATCACCGGCGGCTTTGGAGGCTTCTTCGAACACGGTGTCCAGAAATGCAATCTTTTTGATCTGCAGCGCCTCGGTCAGCACAAAGGACACCCGCTCGTTCCAGGTCATGGCCAGGCGCGTGGGCATCTTGCCCAGCGCGATGTGTTGTGCCACTTCATCCGTGTCCAGCGCATGGCGGGTGTAGCGCACCACGGCCTTGGATTCGTCCGCTGCCTTGAGCTCGCATTCGCGGTCCACGCTGAAGTCCGGGGGGGCCTCTTGCGTGCCCAACCAGCTTGCCATGGCCGCCGCTGGAGACACCTGGGTGTTGATGAGTTGCACGGCCAAGCCGTCCACCGCCTTGATGAGCGCGGTCATCACCTCATCGGCCTTGGCCTGGCTGCCAGCATCCAGCACCAAGCGGCCGGCTTTGGGGTCTACCCACACCAGCACACTGGACTGTTTGGTAAAGGCCATGGGTAGCAGGGCCAAGCGTGCATCGTCACGAATCTCACGCGCTTCTTTCTTGCCGGGTTTGCGGCCTGTGGTGGCTTCAATATGCTGCAGCTGTTCCTGCACCTTGCGTTTGACCACCGAACCGGGCACGCTTTTGACCTCGATCATGAGCTTGAGCAGCCATTGGCCACCAATGATCTCCACCAGCGGGCCATGGGCCTGGCCGCGCGGTTCGGCCCAACCCACAGACTTTTCCTGGCTGGCGCCACATTCCACAAACCGCGCGCCATCCAGCGCCTCTTCCAATTGCGCTTGCGTGGTCGACCAGGCCGACACCAAGCGGTACACCATCATGTTTTTGAACACGTTTACCCTTTTCTTCCAGAACCGGGCATTGTGATGCAACTTTACAAAGTCTTATCCCAACGCAATCGTCCGCGTTACATGCGCGCCGCACACTTGTTCCCAACCTGATGGCGATATCCGCTACGGGTTCAAGACCTAAGGAGCTCCCCATGAAGACACATTTCAAAACCCTGATCATTGCTTCCCTGCTGGCTGGTGCTGGTGTTTCGGCCTTTGCCTACAAAGACGGCGACGCGATGATGGACGGCAAGCCACGCGCCGAACACCGCCGCATGGACCCGGCCAAGATGGAGGAAATGCACGCCAAGCGCAGTGCCGACCTGAAAGCCAAACTGAAGATCACCGCGGCACAAGAGGGCGCCTGGACCGCCTTCACCACAGCCATGAAACCACCGGCCCGCAATGCGCAGCAACGCCCCGACCACGCCGAAATGGAGAAACTGAGCACGCCCGAGCGCCTGGACAAAATGCGCGCCCTGCGTACGCAACACATGGGCGATATGCAGGCGGCCATGGCCAAGCGCGATGATGCGACCAAAGCACTCTATGCGGCATTGAGCCCCGAGCAGAAGAAACTGTTTGACGCCGAACACACCCGCAAGGGCAGCCAGCACGGCAGCAAACACCACTAAGCTCAGGCCAGCAAAGCCTTGAGGTCACCGCTGGCAATCAGGGCTTGCAGATCGCTGGCTCCGCCCACCAAGGTACCTTTGACAAACACCATGGGAAATGTGGGCCAGCCGGTCCACATTTTCAAGGCATTGCGGCGGCGCCATTGGTTGAGATAGTTGCCGTATTCCAGGTAGGTATGGGAAATTTGCGCCGCGTCCAACGCGGCGCGCGCTTTTTTGGGCATGGGGTTCAAACCCATGCCCACCACGACCACGGCATTGCGGGCCACGGCGGCCTGCACTTCCTGCACGATGTCGGCATGGTGTGTCGCTATGCGTGCACGCACAGCGGGGTGGATGTGGGATTCGTCGAGTACGGAACGGGGCATGGGATCTCCTGGGGCTAGGGCGCCCGGATTATGCGGTGAGCACAGGTGCTTGATGGATATCAATATCTGCGCCATGCTAGCGGCCTACACTGTGACCCCACCCATCGCATGCCCTCTTCCCCCTTTACCCCTCCTGCTGTTCGCACCATCGGTTTGATGCGCCCCATGGCCTGGCTCGCTCTCGCTTGGCGTGATATGGCGCGCGCCGGCTGGTCCAGTTTTGCCCATGGCATTGCACTGGCAGTGTTGGGCTCTGCCATTGTGGCCATGGCCCACCACCGTTTTTGGCTGCTGGCAGGTGCGCTGTCCGGTTTTCTGGTGGTGGCCCCAGTGCTGGCTACCAGCCTCTACGCTCTGAGCCGTGCGCTGGAGCGCAAGGAAACCGCAGATTGGAGCGTGGTCTTCAAAACCTGGCTGAATTGGCAAAACAGCCATTTCAATAAATGGGGCAACGACTACTGGTGCATGGTGCAGTTTGGTGCCCTGCTGGCATTGGCGGCCACGGGCTGGGTGCTGACCTCTGCCGCCCTGATTACCTTGCTGGCCCCCGTGCCCATCAACACCCCGCTGGAGTTTGTGCACCACGTGGTGTTGGCTCCCAACAGCTGGTTGTTTGAACTGTGGCTGGCCTTGGGTGGCGTACTGGCGGCACCCCTGTTTGCCTCCAGTGTGGTGTCCATGCCTTTGTTGCTGGACCGCCGCATTTCCCTGTGGCAGGCAGTGCTGACCAGCTGGCGCACCGTTCTGGCCAACCCCGTGCCCATGGCTTTTTGGGCAGCATTGATCATGATTTTTACGCTGCTGGGCCTGGGCTCGCTGTTGCTGGGCCTGATTCCGGTGATTCCCATGCTGGGCCACGCCAGCTGGCATGCCTACCGGGACTTGGTCGACGCATCGGCATTGCCGGCGCGTGAAGCGTATTCCGAGCCCTACCAGCCACGGGACAAGCACTGATGTTCGGGTTCTCTGAAGAGCAAATTGCCAGCTTTGGCCTGAGCTTCGGTGTTGCCGGGTTCATGCTCTACATGCTGTTCATCATTGGGCATCTGGCGTGGGAGTCAAAGGCCGGCAAGTTTGGCACCTTTGTGCTGTTCCTGGGCCTGGCCTTTGGCATGGTGGGTTTTGCAGCCAAGTTTGTCATCCAGTGGCTGCTGACGCCCTGAGCCCTGCCCACTCAGCCCAGCGGGCGAATTCCGATCAGGACGCCGTGCAGGTAGAACGCAAACAACGCCCACGCCAACACCCCCACCACCAGCGCGGCCACCGTACCTGGCAAGGTACCTGCCGCATACACCACACCCTGGACCCGGTCACGTTGGCGTGAGGCCACAAAACACAGCACCGCCCACACCAGAAAGCTGCCAAACAACAAGACGTGGGCCACGGTACCCGTTGTCAGCACATGTGCCAAAGCCCAGGTTTTGACCGACAACACCATGGGGTGGTGCACACGCGCCTTGATGGAGTTGCCCGGCACATAGGCCGCGGCCAGCAAGACAAAGGCCAAGAGGGTCAACAGCGCCGCCAGGTGGCGCATGCCGGTAGCTGGCATCCAGAGCACGGTGGGCGTTTCGCGGGCGACACCAAATCCCCAGACGATCAGGCCAAAACCCAGCAAAGACAAAACCGTATACGCCCCCTTGTACGCTTTCTCGCCCCACTGGCTGCGCAGGCGCGTGCGGGCGCTGTCTGCCACGATGCGGATAGAGTGCACACCCAGAAAAATGAGCAGCCCGGCAATCAGATAAGGCATGGCAGTGATCTCCAGATCAGGCGCCCAGCACCCGGTTTTTGCCAGCGCGTTTGGCCAGGTACATGGCCTGGTCTGCGCGTTTGATGGCGTCGGATGGTTCTTCGTTGGCGGCCAACTGGGCCACCCCGGCGCTGAAGGTGATCAATACTTTCTCGGTACCGGCAAGAAAGAACTTTTTGGTCAACTCCCGCTGTAAGCGGGTCATGGCGTCTATGCCTTTGTCCAGGGGCGTGTCTGGCAAGAGGATGACGAATTCTTCGCCGCCATAACGCGCCAAGGTGTCTTGTGGGCGCATGCATTCGCGCGCCACTGTGGCGAGGTGGGTGAGCGCAATGTCACCGGTAGCGTGACCCATGGTGTCGTTGAGCTTTTTGAAATTGTCGATGTCAAGCAAGGCGACGCTCAGGGGCACATCTTTGCGCCGCACGTTCGACACTTCGCGGTTCAGTGCTTCGTCCAGGCCTTTGCGGTTCAAGGCGCCAGTCAGCGGATCGTGGCGGGCCTGGGAACTCACACGGTCAAGTTCCTGGTTCAAACGGGCCAGCTGGGCATCGGTTTCTGTGGCGCGTTCGCGCATGTTTTGCAGTTGCTCGCGCGAGGCTTGGCTCTCCTGGGCCAGGGCACGTGTGGTCCCCACAACGTCTTTGAGCACTGGAGCAATCTCGGCGATCGACTTGGCTTGTTCAATCAGCTTCGCACTCTCTTCCAGCTTCTGTTGGAAGTTGCCAGTGGACTGCGTCATTTGCGAGAGCCGCTCCACAAACGTGGCCAGCATGCTGCGCATCTCGTTTTGCGCTTGCAGGGTCCTGGCTTTGGCGTCTTTTTGTTTGAAGATGACGTCTTTCAGGCGACGCTCCACGTCGTCCAGGCGACGCAGTGTCAAAGGTGGTGTGGATGCTTCCATCAACGCATCCATCTGGCCTTTGAGCCACTGTTCTTCCAGGCTCAGCTCGCCAATGTTTTCAAACACCAAGTGCAAAAGTTTGAGCAAGGTAGCACGCACTTCGGCCTGGTCTTCCGCTGCAAACGAGAGGCGGTGGCTGTAGTTCACCAGCATGAGTTTGGCAATGGCCACATCGGTACCGGGCTGGCGCAATGCCTTGACCAAGGTATCCGTCTGCTCGTTGAAACGCACATCGTCGTTGCCCAGCGCAGGCTGGGCGTATTCGATCAGCTTGCCGATCTGTGCCAAAAAATCTGTGGTGAGCGCAGCTGGTGCCACGCCGTTAGCAACCGGATCGGCCACCGGACTGGCTACGCCACCACCCACGGCCCCCTCCGGGGCGTTGACAGGCACAAAGCCGCCATAGGCCATCAATGCAGATTTCACACCATCCCAGCTCAGCCGGTCGATGGAGTAATCGAGCAAACCCTTCTGTTTTTGTTGCCCTGGCGTTTTGACGGGCAACGATTGGGCGATGTCTCGCAGGATGTCCGCCGGAAAATGCGGCACATGGGGAATGCCCGCAATCTCGTTGTAGATAGAGAGGTAATTGGCAGGGGTGGGAACCAGCTTGCGCGCGGTCAGCTGCTTGAGGGTTTCGCGGGCAATTTCAAAAGGTTTTTTGTCAGCCATGGCAGCACAGGTTCTACACAATGTTCAGGAAAGCACGTACAGCATCCACCGTGCGCCGGGGGTCCTCTTCGTGGGGCACATGCCCCAGATCGTCAAACACCACCAAGCTGGCATTTGGCAAGTCGCGCACAAACTTCTGGGCATTGTCCAGCGGAATCAACCGGTCTTGTGCACCCCAAATCACCAAGCTGGGTATTTTGAGGGTTTTGAGTCCATCTGTGTCTCCTGACAGACCCTGCTGAAACCGGTCGCGCAGTGCAGCCCGGTTGCCAGAGCGCAGTGTCAACTCGTAGTAACGGTCCACCAAGGCTGGCGTGACTTTGGCCGCGTCGCCATACACATTGCGCAGACTGCTCTGAATCACCCCCCGCGGCAATACGTACTCCATCACATGGCCCATCCCCGGCAAACGGGCCAGCTGGAAACCGATGGGCACGGATTGCGACACCAAGGGATAGCCTGCCGAATCCACCAAAATCAGCTGGCTTACCCGCTGGGGCTGCGCCACCGCCGTAGCCCAGGCGATATGGCCCCCCAGCGAATTGCCAGCCAGTACGAAGGTGCGCACCCCCATGACATCGAGCACCTGGGTGACGAACTGCACATAGGCAGCGATCGAATAGTCATGGGCCGGGTGGGGGCCGGTCAGGCCGAAGCCTGGCAGATCAAAACGGATCACGCGGCGCTGGCCTTGCAGCGCGGCAGTCCAGCCATCCCAGGTGTGCAGGCTGGCAGAAGTCCCGTGCAGCAACACTATCGGATGGGGGTCTTTGCGCGGCCCCTCATCACGCACATGCACCCGCATGCCGGCCACGTCCAGCCAGGTCGAGGGTGGTTGGGCCCAACGGACAGCCAGTTTGTCCACGCTGCGGTCCGGTGCCCAAGTAGCCAAGACACCCGCCACCAAAAACACCGCACAGCTGACAAGCACAACCAACACCAAACGCGAAAGGTATTTCATGGGAGCAACTGTACTCTTTCGTTCCCACCTTCGCGGACTCTAATAACCCTGTGCATAAATTTCTAATAAGCAACAAGTTATCCACAGTTTTTTTGAAAAAGGCAAAGTTACCCCCAATCGGGTAGCAAAACCAAAGCGCAGTCGCCCACATGGGTTCACACAATCTAAGTGCATGATTTTTATAAGAAAAAATGGCTTGTCCACACAAACTGGCTTTGCTTACCTACTACTACTATCTTTAAATAATGAATTTAGTTAAATAGCAGCGGACTTCTTTGGCGAGAAAGTGCACTCTTTTTTCTTTGCTAAAAAAAGTTGTGTACATCTGCAAAACCAGGGCACCAAACCGTCGAAACAGCCCTGTCGATCAAGTAAGATTTGCCAGCTTTCGTTTCCCCCTCCGCAAAAACCGTCTTCATGCCAGCTCCTTCCGCAGGTTCAACCTCCATTTCCAAGCCCGCCAGCTTTGAAATCAAAAGCGCGCAGCTCCCTCTGGTAGCGCTGCTTTTGAAATCGGACAACTGGGTGCAGGTAGGGGTCGAACTGCAGCAGCAATACGGCAAAGACGGCGAAAGTGCTGATTTTTTTGACCACGATGCGCTGGTCATCGACTTTTCCCATCTGCCTGCAGACACCCCGGTGCAAGACATGGTGCCTTTGCTGAAGGTTTTGCGCTCGTGCAACCTGGTTCCGGTGGCTGTGCGCAGCGCCAGTGCCGCGTGGACGGCGGCGGCCCTGGCCGTGGGCTTGGTAGAAGCGTCGCCTGAAGTGGTGCGCGTGAAACAGGCCGAACCGCCTGCCAAGGTGACGGTGCAAGAAGTGGTCAAAGAGGTGGTGCGCGAAGTACCCGGTCCGGCCACCCTGGTCATTGACAAGCCCTTGCGTTCAGGCCAAAAGGTCTATGCCCGCGGTGGTGACCTGGTGGTGTTGGCCATGGTCAACCAGGGGGCGGAGATTGCGGCCGATGGCAATATTCACGTGTACGCACCACTGCGCGGCAAGGCCATGGCCGGTGCACGCGGCAACACCCAGGCGCGCATTTTTTCGCTGTGCCTGGAACCCGAGTTGGTGTCCATTGCGGGCGTGTACCGCACCAGTGAAAACGCCTTTCCCAAAGAGGTGCATGGCAAGGCGGCCCAAGTGCGGCTGAGCAGCGATGGACAGGAAAAATTGCTCATAGAGCCGCTGAAGGCCTGAGCGCATTTCAAACTTTTATCCCGAAAGCATTTCACCCATGGCAAAAATCATCGTGGTTACCTCTGGCAAGGGCGGCGTGGGCAAAACCACCACCAGCGCCAGCTTTGCAACCGGTCTGGCCCTGCGTGGCCACAAAACCGCCGTCATCGACTTTGACGTGGGCCTGCGCAACCTGGACCTGATCATGGGTTGTGAACGCCGCGTGGTGTACGACCTGATCAACGTCATTCAGGGCGAGGCCAACCTGAATCAGGCCCTCATCAAGGACAAACAATGCGACAACCTGTATGTGCTGGCGGCTTCGCAGACGCGTGACAAGGATGCGCTGACGCAAGACGGTGTGGAAAAAGTCTTGGCGGATCTGTCGGCCATGGACTTTGAGTTCATCGTGTGTGACTCACCCGCCGGCATTGAGACTGGCGCGCTGATGGCGATGCATTTTGCCGATGAAGCGCTGGTGGTGACCAACCCCGAAGTTTCGTCCGTGCGTGACTCGGACCGCATTTTGGGCATGCTGGCCAGCAAGACCAAGCGTGCCATGACTGGTGCAGAGCCGATCAAGGAACATTTGCTGATCACCCGCTACAACCCGGCGCGTGTGGACCAGGGCCAGATGTTGTCGCTGGAGGACATCCAGGACATTTTGCGCATCAAGCTGATTGGCGTGATTCCCGAGAGTGAATCGGTGCTGCAGGCCTCCAACCAGGGTGTGCCAGCGGTGCACATGCAGGGCAGCGATGTGTCCGAGGCTTACAAAGATGTGATCGACCGTTTCCTCGGGACTGACAAACCCCTGCGCTTTATCGAAGCCCCCAAGCAGGGCTTGCTCAAGCGTCTGTTTGGAGGCAAATAAGCCATGGCTTCTTTACTGTCTTTTTTCCTGGGTGAGAAGAAAAGCACGGCCAGCGTTGCCAAAGAACGCCTGTCGATTCTTCTGGCCCACGAGCGTTCAGGGCGCAACGCCCTGCAACCCGAAAAGCTCATGGAACTGCAGCGTGAGCTGGTAGCGGTGATCAGCAAATACGTCAAGATCAATCCGTCTGACATCAAGGTTATCCAGGGTCGCCAGGACAATCTGGAGACGCTGGAAGTCAAGATTGAGTTGCCTGACGCGCGTTAATGCGTGTTTGCGTTTGCTATTGTATTGATAGCTATTGGCGCAGTATCCATGAGGGCTACAGGTATCTTTAGCTTGTAATCAGGCCTGTACCAGGCGCAGCAGCGTGATCTCGGAAGGTGCGCCAAAGCGCTTCGGTGGACCCCAATAGCCGGTGCCCCGGCTGGTATAGACCCACAGATTGCCCAGACGGTTCAGCCCTGCGGTGAAGGGCTGCTGAAAACGCACAAAGTAGCCCCAGGGCCAAAACTGGCCACCGTGGGTGTGGCCCGAGAGCTGCAAATCAAAACCTGCCTGCTCTGCTGCCACCGCGCTGCGTGGCTGGTGGGCCAGCAGCAGCTTGAAAACAGCCTGGTCTGGCGCTTGGGCCAGGGCAGCGTGGGGGTCGCTGCGGTGGCTTTCATCAAAGTGGTGCGCCGTGTAGTCGGCCACACCGGCCACCACCAGCATGGCGTGTTCCGGGTCTTGTGTGCCACTGCTGTGGTGAATCACCACGTGTTCATTCATCAGCACCTGCACGCCGAGCCCACGCAGCGCATCGATCCAACCATGCGCACCCGAGTAGTACTCGTGGTTGCCGGTCACAAAAAAGGTGCCGTGGGTGGACTGCAATTGGGCCAGGGGTGCAATGTGCCGCCCCAGTTCCTTCACACTGCCGTCCACCAAATCGCCGGTGATAGCCACCATGTGTGCGCCCAGGCTGTTGACCCGGTCCACGATGCGTTGCAGGTAGTGTGTCTTGATGGTCGGCCCCACATGGATATCGCTGATCTGCGCCATGGTGAAACCATGCAGTGCAGTGGGCAGGTTGGCAATCTTCACATCCACCCGCACCACCGCCGCGGTGCGGCGTGCGTTCCAGAAACCCAGCATGGTCATGAGCCATGCGAGCAAAGGCACGGCCTGTGCGCTAGTGTGGCGCAAGGTGTCAAGGCGCAGCTCCAGACCCGAGGCCTGCACTCCCCATGCACCCAGCAACAGCACGTCACGCAAGAGTGTGAGCACCAGCAGTGAGGAAAACAGGCCCATGCAGAGCAGACCCGTCCACACGATGGCACTGCTCCACGGACCCCGTTTGCCGCTGCGCCCCATCAAGCCGCGTGGTACCAGCAAGGCAGACACCAGCAAAACACCGCCCAGGATCAAGGCTGCTGTGTCAGGAAGATCGGGCAACAGGCGCCAGGCAATCAGCCCGTGGAAGAGCAGGGAAATCAGGGTAACCGGGGCAAGTGCCATGGGGTGCGCCGCACCGGGGATCGGTGTGCGGCAGAGTGGAAAGCTACTTAGGTGGTGGGATACGGCCGGGCTTCAAGGGCCGTGGAACGCAATATTCTTTTCACGTGTGGTCAAGGAACAAGGAGGTTTGGCCCATTGCCCCTTCCGCCCCAAACCGCCGCTCACTGAAGTGCACACCGCCAGATTCCACCCGCAGCACACTGCAGGCCCGTGTGCCATAAGCGGGGGTGGCGATAAATACCGCCGAGAGTGCACGCTCCAACTCCAGAGGGACCCCGGTATGCGGCAATTCACCGTCTTCTGCCAGGGTGTGTGACTGCAGCAGGGGCCAGAGGTGCTCATCACGCGTTGCACCGCGCGCCACACAAGCCGCCAAGCCGGTGCTGAGCTGGCGTAACTTGGGCCAGGGGGTGTGGAAATCCGCATTGGAAACAGCACCCATGCCAGGTTGCAGGGTCACGATGCGGGCGCCGCGGCTTTCCAGGCCCAAGAGGGTGTTGCCGTCAAACACCAGCAAGTTAAAGGGGTTGTAGGCGCTGGCGTGGGCTTGCAGGGTGCGCAAGTACGCGCCGGCATCCAGCGGGCTTTGCAGAAAATCGGTAACCAGTTGGCCCCGCGTGGGCGCGTCTTTGCGGGCTGGTACCGCACTGCGGTAGTTGGTGAGGGCGGCGAGGCGGCCGCCGGGGCCCACTCCCAGCCAGGTGCCCCCCGCGTGTACATCGCGCCCGGCCAGAATGGATGCACCAACCCAGTGGTGCAGGGGTTCGGCCGGGCGGGCATAGAACTCGTCGCGGTTGCCGAGCAGCAGCAGCGGGGTGGCACTGCCCGGCTGCCAGTTCCAGGCGATCAGGCACATGGGCCAGACCTCAGGGGGCAGAGGTCAGGGACAAAGCGGTGCGGTCCACCACGCGGCGCAGCACAAAGCTGCTGTGGACGCCGGTCACACCCTCAATGCGGGTGAGCTTGTTGAGCAGCAGGGACTGGTAGTGGTCCATGTCACGTACCGCCACCTTGATCTGGTAGTCCGCGTCCTGCCCGGTGATGAGCAGGCATTCCAGCACTTCAGGCAGCACGGCGACACTGGCTTCAAAGTTGGCAAAGCGCTCGGGGGTGTGGCGGTCCATGGAGATGTGAACAATGGCCAGCAGCGCGAGGCCAAGCTTTTTGGCGTCCAGCAGGGCGCGGTAGCCGACGATGAGGCCCGATTCTTCGAGTGCACGCACGCGGCGCAGGCAGGGCGAGGGGGAGAGTCCGATGCGATCGGCCAGGTCCTGGTTGTTGATGCGACCGTCGGTCTGCAGGATGTCCAAAATTTGCTGGTCGTAGCGGTCCAGTTTCATGTAAATGCCCAGATAAGTGGTGGTTTGAGCAGAGTATGCCAAAAACAGCGCTAACACGCGCAACAACGCAATAGCCTGCCGGCGTGCACGGCCTACACTGGAGGCCTCTGTCACCCACAGCCCAGCAGCACCAAGGTCTACCTACCCCACGCCGCGCAGGCCGCCCCACAAGGGCAGCTTCAGCACCCCAACAGCCCCAGGCCCACCAAAACTTGGGGCTTTTTGGCTTCTAGCCCCCGTGGAATATGCGCCAATAGCTATTAAAACAATAGCAAAAGGGCTCCGTAGGGCCCTGGTCCAGGGGCTGCTGGCCCTCAGTGTCGCAGGCCTTCGGCCTGCATGGCCGCCACCACGGCGGGGCGGGCGGCCACGCGGGCGCGGTAGGTCAGCAGTGTGTCCAGGCCGGCAAGGTCCACCCCCACCAGACGTGCCCAATTGCTCACGGTGAACAGGTAGGCATCGGCCACGGTGAAGGTGTTGCCCATCAGGTAGTCCTTGCCCGCCAACTCGCCGTTGACCCAGCCCAGGCGAGATAGCAGCTGGGTTTTGGTGGCGGTTTTGACCTCCTCGGGGGTGGCAGGGTTGAACAGGGGCGAGAAGTTCTTGTGCAGCTCGGTACCAATGAAGGTGAGCCACTCCTGCAGCTTGTAGCGTTCGAAAGTGCCGTGGGCCGGGGCCAGGTGTTTGTCTGGCACCAGGTCGGCCAGGTACTGCACGATGGCCGGGCCTTCGTGCAGGGTGCGGCCGTCGTCCAGCACCAAAAAGGGCACATAGCCCAGCGGGTTGATGGTGTAGAAATCGGTGCCGTCGGGGGTTTTGTGGGTCTTGGTGGGGGTGAGGATGCCCTCGTAGGCCAAGCCCGCTTCGTGCAACACGATGTGGGGCGACAGCGAGCAGGCGCCGGGGGAGTAATAAAGCTTCATGCGAGTCCTTGTGCGGTGCTGGAAAGCCACCCCGGCACGCTGCCGGGAGCCAGCGTGCATGCTACTGCGTGGCTCAGGCCCGCGCGGCCATGCGGATCATGTTGGCGGCCTTTTCGGCAATCATGATGGTGGGGGCGTTGGTGTTGCCGGTCACCAGGTCCGGCATGATGGACGCGTCCACCACGCGCAGGCGCTGCAGGCCGTGCACACGCAGCTCGGCATCCACCACGGCCATGGGATCGCTGGCCGGGCCCATCTTGCAGGTGCCAATGGGGTGGTACTCGGTGTCGGAGTGATCGCGCAAAAATTGCTTGATTTGGGCGATGTTGTTGCGCTCGATGGGGTAGAGCATCTGGCCACGGCAGGCCTGCAGGGCCGGTGCCTGCATGATGTCAAAGCCCATTTGGGTGCCACGCACTAGCGTGTCCAAATCATCGGGGTCCTGCAGGTAGGCAGGGTCGATCAGCGGGGCATCGGTGGGTTTGGCGCTTTGCAAGGTGACGCTGCCACGGCTTTTGGGCCGCATGAGCGTGACGTGCAAGGTGTAGCCGTGGCCCAGGTGGGCCTTGCGCGTGTGGTCGTCCACGATGCCGGTGCAGAACGCGAGCTGGATGTCGGGCGCTTCCACATCCGGGCGGGTTTTCATGAAGGCCTGCGATTCGGCCACATTGGTGGTGATCCAGCCGGTGCGCTGCTTGCGCCACTCGAACACCGACTTCACCATGTTGAGCGCACCCTTGGCCGAGAAGCCAAGCGTCGCATCCTGTTGCTGCGTGCGGTAGATCAACACCGTGGTCACATGGTCCTGCAGGTTTTGGCCCACGCCGGGCAGCACGTGGCGAACCGGAATGCCGTGTGCCCGCAGGTGCTCGGCCGGGCCCACGCCCGAGAGCATGAGGATGTGCGGCGAACCAAAGGCACCGCTGCTGAGCACCACTTCGCGCCGGGCGCGCACCTCCAGCGTCTGGCCCTGGTGCAGGTATTGAACGCCCACGGCGCGCTGGTCGCCGTCGCCACCTTCCAGCAGCACCTTGCAGGTGTGGGCGTGGGTGAGGATGGTGAGATTGGGCCGGTTGCGGTGGGGGGTGATGTAGGCCTTGGCCGCACTCCAGCGTTCGCCGTCTTTTTGGGTCACCTGGGCGGGCGCACAGCCCCACTGTTGGGCACCGTTGTAGTCAGGCGTGCGCGGCAGGCCCTGGCTTTCGCAGGCGTCCAGAAAGGCCTGGTTGAGCGGGCTGGGGCTGCGCAGGTAGCTCACGTTGAGCGGACCGCCGGTGCCGCGGAAGTCGTTGGCACCAAAACACTGGTTGTGCTCGGACTGCTTGAACAGCGGCAGCACATCGCGGTAGCTCCAGCCGGGGTTGCCCAGGCCGGCCCAGCGGTCGTAGTCGTAGGCATTGCCACGGGTGTAGACCATGGCATTGAGCGAGCTGCTGCCGCCCATGACCTTGCCACGCGGTGCAAAGCCGCGCCGCCCGCCCAGGCCGGGCTGGGGCACGCTCTCGAAGTTCCAGTTGAAGATGCCCAGTGGCGCCGTGGCGGCAAAGCCCAGTGGCGCGTGGATGAAGGCGCTGGTGTCCGGGCCACCGGCTTCGAGCAGGCAGACGGAGACCGCCGGGTTCTCGCTCAGGCGGCTGGCCACCACACAACCGGCGGAACCGCCGCCGACAACGATGTAATCAAATTCTTGGGAAGACATGGGGTTCACTCTTGGTAACTCGGGTCAATGCGGTTGAGCTTGCGGATCAGGGCAGGCCAGACAAAGGAGCCACCCAGTCCACCGGTTTGCACCCGCATGGCTTCGCTCACGCCTTGCACAATCTGCGGGTTCACGTGTGTGAGCTCTCCACCGGCTTGGGCGCCGATCTGGATCTGGCAGGTGGCCTCGAAGGTGTACATGCTCAAAAACGCGTCGGCAATGGTTTTGCCCACCACCAGCAGGCCATGGTTGCGCAGCACCAGAAAGTTGGCTTGGCCCAGGTCGGCCTGCAGGCGCGGCTTTTCTTCGTCGCGGAAGGCCACGCCTTCGTAGGCGTGGTACGCCAGCGAGGCCAGCACAAAGGTGGACTGCTGGCTCAGCGGCAAGATGCCGGCCTTTTGCGCGCTCACGGCCACGCCTGCACGGGTGTGGGTGTGCAGTACGCAGCCGGCGTTTTCGCGCGCCTCGTGCACGGCGCTGTGGATCACAAAACCGGCAGGGTTGACGGGGTAGGGCGAGTCGATCAGCTTGTTGCACTGCTGGTCCACCTTGACCAGGCTGCTGGCGGTGATCTCGTCAAACATCAGACCGTAGGGGTTGATGAGAAAGTGGTGTTCGGGCCCGGGAAGGCGGGCGCTGACGTGGGTAAAAACCAGATCGCTCCAGCCATAGTGCGCTACCAGCCGGTAGCAGGCGGCCAGGTCCACGCGCAGCTTCCATTCCTCGGCGCTGACCTGCGATTGCACAGACGGTGTTCCCATGCGGTGTCTCCTGCGGTTGGGGGAGTGGCCACATTAACCGCCACGCACGCCGGAAACTGTCGTCCGGGGGGCAATTTAGGGAAAGCTCTAGGGCGAAATGGGGGCGGGACTCCAAAACCGCATGCCGTGGCGTTGAGCGCCGTCTCAGTTCAGGCGTGCCTGGCGAAATTCGCTGGGGCTTTGCCCAGTGCGCTCGCGGAACACGCGGCTGAAGTGCGAGAGGTTGTTGAAACCCCAATGCAGTGCAATGTCGGTGATGGGGCGTGCTGCAAGGCCCACCTGCTGCAGCTCGCGCAGGCAGGCGTCCAGCCGTAGGTGCTGGATGTAGCTGGCCAGCGTGTGGGGCTCGTCGGCAAAGGCGTTGTAGAGGTGGCGCCTGCTGCAGTTGAGCGCGGTGGCAATCTGGTCCACCGAGAGATCAGGGTCGCGCAGGTGCAGCGCCACGTGGTGGCGAATCCGGTCCTTGAGCGCCTCGCGCTGGGTTAGCGGCGTGTGTTGCCCTGCCAGTTCGATCAGCGACAGCCGCACCAGTTGGGTGACCAGTTCGCCCGCACCCCGGGCGGCATCGGCACTCATGTTAGGCAGCTCTTCAAAGGTGCTGCGCATGGTGGTCAGGGCCACGCGTGCGATGCCGGTGGCGCCGCCCACGGGCCGGGCCATCAAGGTGTCCAGACGCAGGCCCTGGCCCGCCAGCTGGGCTTTGGGCACCATCACGATCAGGTGCTCCACCCGCTCGGGGTTGGCAATCAGGTAGTCGGCGGTGGTGTCGTAAATGGTCCAGGCGCCGGGGCCTACCCAGGCTTGGCGGCCCGATTGCTCGACACCGGCACGCCCGCGCAAGGGGGCCACGATCTTCAAGTAACCCTCATCGCTGGCACGCACCATGTCCATGGTGCGAACCACGCGGTGGCGGTTGGCCTCCAGCCGGGTCAGGATCAGGTCACCCGCGCGCCCGCTGCTCAGATGGCCGTCAAAGTCGGTGTCGCCGTACAGGTCGGAGCGCAGGCCGCCAAAGTGTTTCCATACCCACTCACACCACAGCGGCGCGCGCTCCTGGGGCGCGAAGTCGTCAGTGCTCATGGCCCGTGCCGCCAGGGGGCGAGGGGGCGCAACAGGGGCTGGGGCGTGCATGGTGCATGCATTATGGGCGGCCCCCCGCGTTTTGGCGCAGCCAGGCGCCAAGGGTTATCCCTAGCGGGCTTGCGCGTTTGTGCAAGCGCTTTGTGCACGGCCAGCACAGCCAGACGTGGGCCCTTTTCCTACGATGCAGATTCCTTAAAAAACCCCGCATTGCGCAGGAGACACCATGGTCCAGAACACAAAACGCACCTTGCTCAAAGGTGCCGCCGCCGCGGCCGGTGCCGCCGCCTTTGCCCCGCACCTGCTGGCCGCCCAGCCTCCGGTGCGTATCGGCTACAGCATGTCGCGCACCGGCCCCTGGACTGGTGGTGCCCAGGTGAGCCAGGAGCCCAACTACTTGCTGTGGGCCGAACAGCAAAACGCGCTGGGCGGGCTGGATGTGAAGGGGGTGCGCCGCCCGATCGAGCTAATCAGCTCCGACGACCGCAGCGATACCGAAACCGTGGTGCGCACCTACGAAAAACTCATGGGCAGCGACAAAGTGGACCTGGTGCTCCCACCCTGGGGCAGCAACGCCAACTTTGCCGTGGCCCCGTTGGCCAACCGGTTTGGCTACCCCTTCCTCGCACCTACGGCCTTGTCCAAGCGCCTGGTGGAAATGAAGTTGCCGTATTTCTTCCTGCTCTTGCAGCAGCCCAAACCCATGTGCGAGGCGCTGGTGGACATGCTCAAGGCCAGTGGTGCCAAAACCGTGGCCGTGGTCTATGTGGATGACCTGTTTGGTCTGGAAAACTACGCCGCCTTGCGCGTCGCGCTACAAGGCAGTGGCATCAGCATGGTGGAGGACAAGAGTTACCCCGCGGGCGTGAAAGACCTGTCACCGGTGCTGCGTTCCATGAAGGACAAGAACCCCGATGCCTTCGTCGGTTTCACCTACCCGCCCGACACCATCCTGGCGAGCAAACAGGCCAAGGAGGTGGGCTTCAACCCCAAGTTCTTCTACGCCTCGGTGGGCACAGCCTTCCAGCTCTACAAAAATGTGATGACGCCGGCCGGTGCCGAGGGTGTGCTGGGCATGGGCTCGTGGAATGGCAAGACCAGCCCCGGTGCCAAGGCCTACTTTGACGCGCACACCAAGAAGTTTGGCGGCAAGGAACCTGACCGCTGGGCCAGTGGCGCGACCTGGGCTGGGCTGGAAATCTTGACGGCTGCCGTGGCCAAGGTGGGGTTGGACCGCAAGGCCCTGCGCGACTACATTGCCGCCGGTGCGCACAAAACCATTCTGGGCGATATCCAGTTCACCGGCAGTGAAAACACCGCTACGCCGGGCACCGTGGGCCAGTGGCAGAACGGCGAGTTTGAGGTGGTGTGGCCCAAGAAGCTGGCCACGGCGGCTTTGAACCCCAACAAACCGGTCTGGAAGTAAGGCGCCCATGGGATTGGCGTCGTGGTTGGAGTTGTTGGCGTCGGGCCTGATCACCGGGGGCATTTACGCCCTGGTGGCGCTGGGCCTGAACCTACAGTACGGGCTCATGCGCATCCTCAACATTGCGCATGGCGAGTTTTTGATGGTGGGGGCTTACCTGACCTGGATGGCGCACACCAGCTTGGGCTGGTCGCCGTTGTGGATGGTGCCGATCTCCTTTGCCGTGATGATGGTGCTGGGCCTGGTGATCCACTGGCTGTGCTTTCGGCGCCTCAACGCCACTTCGCCCAACCTCGACATTTTTGAGGCGCGCGGGCTGATGGTGGCCTTTGGCTTGATGTTTCTGGTGCAGAACTTTGCCTCGTACATGTGGGGCGGGGACTTGCGCGGGTATGACTACCTGGCTGAGCCGGTGAAGCTGGGCGAGGCTCAGTTTGCCGGCAACAAGCTGCTGGTGTTTGCACTGGCACTGGTGTTCAGCCTGGCGCTGATGTTGGTGCTGCGGTTCACCTTGCTGGGCAAAGGTGTGCGTGCCCTCATGCAGTCGCCCACCGGGGCGCAGTTGGTGGGCATCGACACCAAACGCCTGCACCCGCTGATGTTTGGCATCGGCCTGGGGCTCTCGGGCGTGGCGGGTTGTTTGCTGTCCATGGCCTACACCATCACGCCCAGCATGGGTGAGCCCTACACCGTGACTGCGTTGATCGTCATCACCCTGGGCGGCTTTGGCAGCATGGGTGGTGCGCTGGCCGGTGGCTTGTTGTTGGGGGTGGTGGAGGCGCTGGGCATGCACTTCAGCAACCCTTCGCTCAAGGCCTTGTTGTCTTACGGCATTTTTATAGCGGTTCTGCTGTTGCGGCCCCGCGGACTGTTTGCGAAATGAGTGGCCTGATGAACAACCGCCAAGTGCTGGTGCGTGATCTGCTGGTCTTGCTGGCATTTGCGGGGTGGGCTTTGGCCCTGCCGCACTATGGCAGCGAGTTTGTGGTGTCCATGGCACTGACCTGCCTGATGTACGTGGCCCTGTCGTCAAGCTGGGGCCTGTTTTGCGGCAGTACGCGTTACCTGTCGCTGGCCACCTCGGCCTTCTTTGGCATAGGCGCCTACACCAGCGCATTGGTGCTGGAGCAGCTGGCTTGGTGGCAGGCCGTGGCACTGGGTGCGGGGCTGGCCACATTGGTGGCGGTGGTGATGGGAGCGGCCGTGCTGCACCTGCGCGGCACCTACTTTGCGGTGCTGACCTTCGGCATGACGGAGTTGATTCGCCACGCGGTGACCTACTTTGAAAAGTCGGTCACTGGCACCGTAGGCCGCGTGCTGATGGTGGTGCCCGAGCGCGACACGATTTACCTCACGGTGCTGTTGCTGGCGGTGCTGGCGGTGTTGTGCTCCATCGTGTTGCGGCGCAGCCGCTTGGGGCTGGCACTGCTGGGCATAGGGGCCGACGAGCAGCGGGCACAGACACTGGGCGTGAACACACGCATGGTGAAAGTGGCCGGGTTTGCATTGACCGCGGCGTTTGCCGGTGCCGTCGGCGCCGCCATGTCGGTGCGCTGGACCTATATCGATCCGCACACGGTGTTCAACCCCTTCATTGGTTTTCAGACCGTGTTGATTGCCTTGATTGGGGGCGCCGCCACGCTGTGGGGCCCGCTGATTGCGGCGATTGTGTTCAGTGTGCTGGCCGAAACATTGCGCCTGCAGTTTCCGCAGATTTACATGATGTCGCTGGGCATTCTGCTGATCCTGAGCGTGTTGTATTTGCCCGGGGGCCTGGCGTCGCTGCGCTGGCGCACCTTTGTCGACTGGGGGCGCAACAGCCAGCAGTGGCTGCGTGGCTTGGGCCGCAAGGAGAAGCGCCATGTCTGAGGTCTTTCTGCAAGCCCAGGACATCACGGTGCGTTTTGGCGGCCTGACGGCAGTGGATGGCGTGAGTGCCAGCTTTTGCGCCGGCGAGTTGGTCGGCATCATCGGCCCCAACGGTGCGGGCAAGACCACATTTTTCAACGCCATCTCGGGCGTGACACCCCCCACCTCGGGCCAGCTCACGGCCGGCGGCAAACGCCTGGATGGCCGGGCGCCGCACCACTACGCGGCGGCTGGCGTGGCGCGTACCTTCCAGACTCCGCGGGTATTTGCCGACATGCCGGTGGTGGCCAATATCGAATTCGGCCTGAAGTTTGCCGGACGCAAGCGTGAAGGGCCGTGGCACCTGCGGGATGCGATGAGCATTCTGGAGTTGATTGGCCTGGCGCACCTGGCCGCGCTGCCGGCTGCGGCCATCACACCGTCGCAGCAGCGCCTGCTGGAGATTGGCATGGCGCTGGCCACACGCCCGCGCATGCTGCTGCTGGACGAAGTGGCGGCGGGCCTGACCGAATCGGAGGTGGAAGCGATGGCGCAGTTGATACGCCGCATGCGTGACGAACTGGACCTGACTGTGGTGTGGATTGAACACGCGGTGACCACACTCTTGCGTCATGTGGAGCGCGTGATCGTGCTGCACCAGGGCCGCAAGATTGCCGACGGCACACCGGCTGAGGTGGTGCGCAATGCGGAAGTGATTGAAGCCTACCTAGGTGACGAAATGGCCGAGCCTGCAGGAGCCCCCGCATGATGTGGTTTGAACCCACCCCCTTTGTGCTGGGCGGCACCACCCGCGCGCATTTGCAGGTCAAGGGCTTGCATGCGGGCTACGGCGCGTTTTTGGTGCTGCGCAATCTGTCGCTGGAAATCAAACCCGGCCTCACGGTCATCCTGGGCCCCAATGGCGCGGGCAAGACCACGCTGCTCAAGGCCTTGTCGGGCCTGATCGCGCGCCAGGGCGAGGTGCTGCTCAACGGCGAAGACCTGCCCACCAAGACCAACGAGATCGTGCAGCGTGGCATGGCGCTGGTGGCCGAGGGCCGCCAGCTGTTTCCGCAGATGACGGTGACCGAAAACCTGGAGCTGGGCGGCTGGTTGTGCAGCAAGGCCGAACGTGCACGCCGCATGGAGCAGGCCTTTGTCGACTTCCCCAAGCTGCGCGAGCGCACCCAGCAACTGGCCGGCACCATGAGTGGTGGCGAGCAACAAATGGTGGCGGTAGCGCGCGCCATGATGAGTGCGCCGCGCCTCTTGATGCTGGACGAACCCTCGCTGGGCCTGGCGCCCAAGATGGTGGACGAGTTGCTGGCGATTGCCCGGCGCATTGCCGATGCGGGCACCACCGTGCTGATGGTGGAGCAGAACGTGAAGAAGGCGCTGGCCGTTGCCGACCGTGGCTATGTGCTGGAGCGCGGCACGCTGGTGGCCAGCGGACCTGCCGCCTTGCTGGCGCGCTCCAGCGTGATCCGCGAAGCCTACCTGGGCGCCCCGGCTGCTACAGCCACACCCAAGCCTTGATTTTGAATTCCCCCATTTCCAGAATTTTTAGGAGAACCCCATGTCCGATTTGTCCATGCTGATCAATGGCCTCAAAGTCACCGCCGAGAAGGGCGCCACCTTTGAGCGGCGCAACCCGCTCGATGGCAGCGTGGCCACACGTGCCCCCGCCGCCTCGGTGGCCGACGCCGTGATGGCCGCCGATGCCGCGGCCGAGGCCTTCAAGACCTGGAGCCAGACCGGCCCCGGCGAGCGCCGTGCGCTGTTGCTCAAGGCCGCCGACGCGCTGGAGGCCAAGACACCGCAGTTCATTGAAGCCGTGGGCGCCGAGACCGGTGGCACCGGCATGTGGGCCGGCTTCAACGTGCACCTGGCCGCCGGCATGATCCGCGAGGCCGCGTCGCTGACCACGCAGATCAGTGGCGAAGTGATTCCGTCCGACGTGCCCGGCAGCCTGGCCATGGGCGTGCGCCAGCCCGCCGGTGTGGTGCTGGGCATTGCACCGTGGAACGCGCCCATCATCCTGGGTGTGCGCGCCATTGCCACGCCGCTGGCTTGCGGCAACACGGTGATCTTCAAGGGCAGCGAGAACTGCCCGCGCACCCACCAGCTCATCATCGAAGCATTTGCCGACGCCGGTTTCCCGGCGGGTGTGGTGAACTACATCACCAACGCCCCGGCCGATGCCGGTGCGGTGGTGGAGGCCATCGTGGCGCACCCGGCGGTGCGCCGGGTCAACTTCACGGGCTCCACCAAGGTGGGCAAGATCATTGCGATGACCTGCGCCAAGTACTTGAAGCCCGTGGTGCTGGAGCTGGGCGGCAAGGCGCCACTGGTGATCCTGGACGACGCGGTGATCGAGGACGCCGTGAACGGCGCGGCCTTTGGCTGTTTTGCCAACAGCGGGCAGATTTGCATGTCCACCGAACGCATCGTGGTGGACCAGAAGATTGCCGATACCTTCACCAAGCAGTTTGCCGCCAAGGCCGCGGCCTTGCCCGTGGGTGACCCGCGCAAGCCTGACCCGGTGGTGCTGGGCTCGGTGATTGGCATGAACACCGTGGAGCATTGCAACGCGCTGATCGACGACGCGCTGGCCAAGGGCGCCAAGCTGCTGTGTGGTGGCAAGGCCAGCAACACACTGATGGCCGCCACGGTGCTGGACCATGTGACGCCCGCGATGCGCATCTACCACGAGGAAACCTTTGGCCCGGTGAAGTGTGTGGTGCGTGTGAACGGGGTGGAGGAGGCTGTGGCCTGCGCCAATGACAACGAGTACGGGCTGTCGTCCGCCGTGTTTGGTGCGGACATCGCACGGGCCTTCAACGTGGCGCGCCGCATCGACTCCGGCATCTGCCATGTGAACGGCCCCACGGTGCACGACGAAGCGCAAATGCCGTTTGGTGGCGTGAAGGGCAGTGGCATGGGCCGCTTTGGTGGCAAGGCCGGTGTGGCCGAGTTCACCGAGCTGCGCTGGATCACGCTGCAGACCACACCGCGGCACTACCCGTTCTGAGTGCGGCCCGGTAGCACGCTATTTTGCTATTAAATTGGTAGCTGTTCGCGCAATATCCATGCGGACCAAGGCCCTGTTTGGCACTTAAACGCTGCCCAAACGGGGTGCTGCCCACAGCACCTGGTCCACCACGGCCTGCACGCCGCGGCGCTGGCGCTCTTCAATCAGCTGGCCCTGCTCGTCAAACGCCTTGCCGGCTGAGCCCAGCGCAAACTGTTTGGGCGCCAGCCAGCAGTGCAGGGCGAGCAACAGCGGCTGCAAATGGCTGAGTGAGCGCAAACCTCCGAGGGCGCCGGGTGACGCACTGAGCAAGCCCACCACCTTGCCGGCAAACGGCTTCTCGCCATCGGCCCAGACCGGGTGGCCCTTGACCGGGCTGCTGGCCCAGTCCAGCGTGTTTTTCAGCAGGCCGGTGTAGCTGCCGTTGTACTCGGGCGAGACGATGATCCAGGCCGGGTGCGCATCCATGATTTCCTTGAGTCGGATCACGTCGGCTGGCGTGCCCGTTGCCTCCAGGTCGGCGTTGTAGAGCGGGATGTTGAAGTCGCTCAGTTCCAGGTGCGTAACGTCTGCACCGGCCTCGCGGGCCAGGGCGGCCGCCACGTGGGCGAGGCGGCGGTTGAAGGACTGTTGGCGGGTGCTGCCGGCGAAGATCAGGAGTTTGGTCATGGCTTGGATTGTCACCAAGAAGGACTCTTTGTGTTCGCCCACGGCAGGGGTGGGGTATGCGTTTTGCTTCGTGTCCCCCGGCCCGTGAGGGGCCTCCTCCTTTACCTACGCAAAACGCATACCCCACCCCTGCCGCTCGATGCCTCGCATGCCAATGGTTGCGTGCGAACACGGTGGGGGATCAAGTGGGGTGGGTGCTCTGCAAAGTGAGGTCAAGGAGGAGGCCCCTCACGGGCCGGGGGACACGAACGGCGCAGAGTACCCGCCCCGCTTGATCTGGAGGTAACACCACCCAACAAGAACCCACAGCGTGCCAAAAAATCAGGCACCCGGTAAAATCACGCCCTTCCCCCTCACTTGGCGCAGACCCTCCTTGTCTTTGGCGCGCCCGAATAGACCACCATGTTGTACCCACAAGATTTCGATGTCATCGTCGTCGGCGGCGGCCATGCCGGCACCGAAGCTGCGCTTGCTGCTGCCCGCATGGGCAGCAAGACGCTGCTGCTCTCCCACAACATCGAAACCCTGGGCCAGATGAGCTGCAACCCCAGCATCGGCGGCATTGGCAAGGGCCACCTGGTCAAAGAGGTGGACGCCATGGGCGGCGCGATGGCGCTGGCCACGGACGAGTCGGGCATCCAGTTCCGCATTCTCAACAGCAGCAAGGGCCCGGCTGTGCGTGCCACGCGCGCCCAGGCCGACCGCGTGCTCTACAAAGCCGCCATCCGCCGCATGCTGGAGAACCAGCCCAACCTCTGGTTGTTCCAGCAGGCGGTGGACGACCTGATGATCGAAGGCGACCGCGTGGTGGGTGCCGTGACCCAGGTGGGTATTCAGTTCCGCGCCAAGACCGTGGTGCTGACGGCCGGTACCTTCCTGGACGGCAAGATCCACGTGGGCCTGAACAACTATGCGGCCGGCCGGGCAGGGGACCCGCCCGCCGTGTCCTTGTCGGCCCGCCTCAAGGAACTCAAGCTGCCGCAAGGCCGTTTGAAGACCGGCACGCCGCCACGCCTGGATGGCCGCAGCATTGATTTCAGCAAATGCATCGAGCAGCCCGGCGATGGCGTGCCCGGTGGCATGAGCGATGTGATGCCCGTGGCCAGCTTCATGGGCAATGTGGCCATGCACCCACGGCAAGTGCCGTGCTGGATCACCCACACCAACGAGCGCACACACGACATCATCCGCTCCGGCTTTGACCGCAGCCCCATGTTCACCGGCAAGATCGAGGGCGTGGGCCCACGCTATTGCCCGAGTGTGGAAGACAAGATCAACCGCTTTGCCGACAAGGACAGCCACCAGATCTTTCTGGAACCCGAAGGCCTGACCACGCACGAGTACTACCCCAACGGCATCAGCACCAGCCTGCCGTTCGACATCCAGTACGAGCTGGTACGCAGCATGGCCGGGCTGGAGAACGCGCACATCCTGCGCCCGGGTTATGCCATCGAATACGACTACTTTGACCCGCGCAGCCTGAAGAGCAGCTTCGAGACACGGCAGATCCAGGGGCTGTTCTTTGCCGGGCAGATCAACGGCACCACGGGTTACGAAGAGGCGGCGGCGCAGGGCATGTTCGCCGGCATCAATGCTGCGCTGCAGGTGCGCGCCCTGGGTGGTGGTGATGTGGCGCGCAGTGCCGCAGGGACTGCCAGCTACACGGGCGACAGCTGGTTGCCCGGCCGCGACCAGGCCTACCTGGGTGTGCTGGTGGACGACCTGATCACCAAGGGCGTGACCGAGCCCTACCGCATGTTCACCAGCCGGGCCGAGTTCCGCCTGCAGCTGCGCGAAGACAATGCCGATGCCCGTTTGACCGAAGTGGGGCGTGAATTGGGCTTGGTGGACAACGCCCGTTGGGATGCCTTCAGCCGCAAGCGCGATGCTGTTTCACGTGAAACAGAACGCCTGCGCAGCATCTGGGTGAATCCGCGCAACCTGCCGGCCGAAGAGTCCGAGCGCGTGCTGGGCAAGTCCATCGACCACGAATACAACCTGTCCGACCTGCTGCGCCGGCCCAATATCAGTTACGCCGCGCTCATGTCGCTGGACTACGGTAAGTACGCCAACCGCGACCTGGCGCCGCCTGTTTCACGTGAAACCACGGATGCGGTGCCCAGTGTGGACGTGGCCGCGCAAGACGCCTTTGTGGCAGCCGTGGTGGAGCAGGTCGAGATTGCCGCCAAGTACTCCGGCTACATCGACCGCCAGAAGGACGAAGTAGAGCGCGCCGCCCACTACGAGAACCTGCGCCTGCCGGCTGAGCTGGACTACATGCAGGTGGGTGCTTTGAGCATTGAAGCCCGTCAACGCCTCAACAAGTACCGTCCGGAAACCTTGGGCCAGGCCTCGCGCCTGTCTGGCATCACGCCCGCCACCATTTCGCTCTTGTTGATCCACCTGAAGAAGGGCAACTTCCGCGGCTTTGCTGAAAAAGTGGCAGCGTAAACTAGCCCCTTTTTCCAACGCGCCTGGGAGGGCTGTGTATGCCGCGTGCGATTGTGCTGGTGCTGACATTGGTGGGGATTCTGGTGATCCCCTTGATGCTCAAGAAGTGCGCTGCCCCCACAGCGCCGCTGGTTGCGGTGGCCCCCTCGGGTGCGCCACTTACGCCTGCCGCCAGTGCTCCGGAGCCCGTGGGTAATAAACCGATTGGGTATGGCCTGACCTTTGGCCTGGACACGCTGGAAGACAACGGCCCCAAAGACGTGGCGAACATGGTCTGCGACGCGGGTGAATCCACGCTGGACCGCGCCTACAAAGGCGCTTGCAACCCCAATGTGGGCGACACCAGCTGCCGCATCGTGCTGCCGGTGCTGTGTATCAAGAAGGGCGATTTGCCCCGGCCCAGTGGCCTGAGTGGTGGTGGCTGGACGCGTGGCGAACTTGCTGCCACCCAGGCCGTGATGGGCGCCACGCTGGATTCCGAGATGAAAGCCAATGTGATGTGTGAACGCGAGCTGGGTCCCGGTTGGCGTATGGCCACCTTTGCTGATGGTGGCAATTACCTCGACGACCAGCATTACGACCACGAAGACCGCGGCGATGTCTGGGCCCTGCAAGGCAGGTTGGGCCCCGGCATTGGCGGCCATGGCCGCTACTGGGTGCATTCGCAGGGCCTGACGGCCAACTGCTGGGATTGACCCCCATGCAACTTGCCCGCGTTGTGATGGCGGCTGCCTGGCTGGTGCTGGTGGGTACCTCGGTGCAGGCCGAGGTGTTCAAGTGCAAGGCCGCGGACGGCAAGGTCGTGTTCAGCGACCACGCCTGTGCCGCGGACCAAGCCAGTTCCACCGTGCCGGGTATCACCAAGTCTGCGCCCAAGCCCGTGCCCCCGGCGGAGCCGACGACTGCCTTGGAGCAGGCCAAGCGCCAGCAAGTGCAGGCTGGCCTCAGCCCGCAGTGCCAAGTGCTGGGTGACAAGGCCTCTCAGCTGTTGCGCTCCGAGGCCGGGCTGGAAGAGATCAAGCGCGCGGTATCCGAGTTTGAAGCCCAATGCGGCGACCAGGTCGAGAAAGCCTGGCGTGCTGCGGGGCAGGCTCGCCCCACCAGCAAACCCGACGCTGCCAGTTGCCGCGCGCTGCGCCAAGTGCGCGATGACGCCAAGGCCCGGCTGGCCAAGATGACTGACAAGGAAAAGATGGATTACGCAAAACTACAGAACGAGGTGTCCGTTGCCTGCCCCTAAGTTGAACCACCGCGAGGTGCTGGCCCAGTCGCTGCCCGGCATGGGCCTGGCGCTGGGCGATGCCCAGATCACCGCATTGCTGGACTACCTGGCCCTGATCGCCAAGTGGACCAAGGTCTACAACCTGACCGCCGTGCGCGACCCCGACGAGATGCTGACGCACCACCTGCTGGACAGCTTGGCGGTGATTGCACCCTTGCAAAAGCAGTTGGCCGTGTTGGCAGAGCAGGGCGTGGTGGGTGACAAACCCCGCTTGCTCGATGTGGGATCAGGTGCTGGTTTGCCGGGCATCGTGATCGCCATTTGCTGCCCGCACATCACGGTGCACTGTGTGGACACGGTGGCCAAGAAGGCTGCCTTTATCCAGCAGGTGGCGGTGACCCTGAGGTTGCCGAATCTGCGGGGCATCCATGCGCGGGTGGAAAGTTTGACGGAGCCGTACGACGTGGTGAGTTCCCGGGCTTTTGCATCGCTGGTGGATTTCACCACCTGGTCTGAAAAAGCCTTGGCGGGGCAGGGGGTGTGGATGGGCATGAAGGGTAAGCACCCTGCTGAGGAAATGGCTGCATTGCCTGGTTCGGTGGAGGTGTTTCACGTGGAACAACTGGTGGTGCCGGGGTTGGATGCGGAGCGGTGCATTATTTGGATGCGGAAGAGGGCGGCGGCTTAACCCCTCGCCTTCAGCTTTGGTGTGGGGCTGGGTTGGGTAACGCGTTTTGCTTCGTGTCCCCCGCCCGCTACGCGGGCTCCTCCTTGACCTACGCAAAATGCGTTACCCAACCCAGCCTGCGCGAGGTGTTTCGTTTGCCAGCAGTGGAAAACCCATTCGCTGTTCGTAGCTGTGTGGCAGGGGCACGCCTCAAAGTGAGGTCAAGGAGGAGGCCGTAGGCCGGGGGACACGAACGGCGGGGCGTGCCCATGGCGCGCAGCGAGCCCAGCAAAGCTAGCTGCCCGACTCCCAAAGTTTCACGTGAAACAACACCCTCACGTCTCTTACGCAGGGCGCAGGCAACAAGCCACACCGAAGCCCAAAGTTTCCAACGTAAACTCACCCCCTTCCCCTGAAAGAAAATCCCCATGCTCGGCGTCACCGATTACGGCACTTTTGTCATCACCATCATCGTGTTCCTGGCCATTCCCGGCCCGGGCAATCTGGCGTTGGTGACGTCCACTAGCAAGGGCGGCATTGCGGGCGGGCTGGCTGCCACGCTGGGGGTGATCCTGGGTGACCAGGTGCTCATGTGGTCCGCTGTGGCCGGCGTGGCTGCACTGCTGGCCGCCTACCCCGACGCCTTTCATGCCGTGCAGTGGTTGGGCGCTGCGTACCTGGCCTGGCTGGGCCTCAAGATGCTGACCGCCAAACCCGGCGCCGCACCCGTGCTCAACATCAAGGCCGGCCACTACCTGCGCCAGGCATTGCTCATCACCTTGCTCAACCCCAAGGCCATCTTGTTCTACATGGCCTTCTTCCCGCTGTTTGTGGACCGCGCCACCCAGCAAGGTCTGGTGACCTACGCCTTCATGGCTGCCACCATCGCCTTCCTCACCTTCCTCTACGGTCTGGGCGCTACGTTGCTCACGCACTTTCTGGCCGAGCGCATGCGCGCCAATCCCAAGATCGGCCGTGTGCTTGAAAAGGTGGCCGGTCTCTTCCTCATCGGCTTTGGCATCAAGCTGGCCATTTCCAAATAAGACGGCAAAGGTAATTCCAGATGGCCAAGATTTTTTGTGTTGCCAACCAAAAGGGTGGCGTGGGCAAGACCACCACCACCGTCAACCTGGCGGCTGGCCTGGCCAAGGTGGGCCAGCGCGTGCTGATGATTGACCTGGACCCGCAGGGCAACGCCACCATGGGTTCCGGGGTGGACAAGCGCAAGCTGGAGCTCACCATTTACGACGTGCTGCTCGAATCGGCCTCGGTGGCCGAGGCGCGGGCCAAAAGCGACAAGCTGATCGAAGGCGGCTGCAGCTACGACATTCTGGGCGCTAACCGCGAGCTGGCCGGTGCCGAGGTGGAAATGGTGGAACTGGAGCGCCGCGAAAAACGCCTCAAGCTGGCGCTGGCCGCGGTGGACGCCGAGTACGACTTTGTGCTGATCGATTGCCCGCCCAGCCTGAGCATGCTGACGCTGAACGGCCTGTGCTGCGCACACGGCGTGATCGTGCCCATGCAGTGTGAGTACTTTGCGCTGGAAGGCCTGACCGATCTGGTCAACACCATCAAGCAGGTCAAGGCCAACCTCAACGACGACCTGCAGATCATCGGCCTGCTGCGTGTGATGTTCGACCCGCGCATCACGCTGCAGCAACAGGTCAGCGACCAGCTCAAGGCCCACTTTGGCGACAAGGTGTTCAACACCGTGATCCCGCGCAACGTGCGCCTGGCCGAAGCGCCTAGCTACGGCGTGCCCGGCGTGGTGTTCGATCCCCAATCCAAAGGCGCGCAGGCCTTTGTGACCTTTGCGCAAGAGATGGTCGATCGCATCAAGGTGATGTGACGCATTTTTAAAGCCAAATTGGCCTCTAGCCCCCGTATTTATTGCGCAAGCAGCTCCTGAATCCATAGCAAACCAACATGGCCACCGCTTCGCCCACTGTCCTCATCCTGCCCGGCTGGCAAAACTCCGGCGCCGCCCACTGGCAAAGCCGCTGGGAGGCGCTGCACGGCTACACGCGTGTGCAGCAGCACGACTGGATGCAGCCGCTGCGCGGTGACTGGATGATGCAACTGGAAGAAGCCGTGCTGGCCGCGCCCACGCCCGTGGTGCTGGTGGCGCACAGCCTGGGCTGCATGCTCACCGCCGCCTGGGCCCAGCATTCGCAAAACACACACAAGGTGCAGGTCGCGTTTCTGGTGGCGCCTGGCGACCCTGAGCGCGAGGAACTGCGCGCCGCGCTCAAGAGCTGGTGGCCGGTGGTGATGGACCGACTGCCCTTTGCCGCCGAGCTGCTGGGCAGCCAGAACGACCCGTATTGCACTTTCGCCCGCGCGCAGCAATTTGCCAGCGCCTGGGGCGCAGACTTTGTGGACTACGGCGCGGCCGGCCACATCAACGCCGACACCGGCCTGGGCGATTGGGCCGATGGCCACGCTCGGCTGCAAGCCCTTATCGCGCGCACCGCCTAGAGGCGGGCGCACCCAATTTCAAAGAAAGAGAAGAACATGGTCACGAAGAAACCCAAAGGTTTGGGCATGGGACTGGAAGCCTTGCTGGGCCCGAAGGTGAAAGATGCACCGGCCGCAGACGCCACGCCTGCCAACCCCGGTACCCCCAGCACGTTGATGCTGAGCGACATGGTGGCCGGTGTTTACCAGCCACGAACCCGCATGGACGAGGGCGCACTGTATGAGCTGGCCGAGAGCATCAAGGCGCAGGGCATCATGCAGCCCATCCTCGTGCGCCAGCTCGACGAGGCGGACGCGGCAAAGCATATCGGTGACGGCCGCAAGCGCGCCATCTATGAAATCATTGCCGGCGAACGGCGCTTCCGCGCGGCCAAGCTGGCTGGCCTGGACAGTGTGCCGGTGCTGGTGCGCGACGTGCCCAACGAGGCCGCTGCGGCCATGGCGCTGATCGAGAATATCCAGCGCGAAGACCTGAATCCGCTGGAAGAGGCGCAGGGCCTGCAGCGCCTGATCAAGGAGTTTGGCCTGACGCACGAAACCGCGGCCCAGGCCGTGGGCCGTTCGCGCAGTGCCGCCAGCAACCTGCTGCGCCTCTTGAACCTGGCCGACCCGGTGCAGACCATGCTGATGGCCGGTGACCTGGACATGGGCCACGCGCGCGCGCTCTTGGCGTTGGATCGCGCCACGCAGATCACCGCGGCCAACCAGATTGCCACCAAAAAAATGTCGGTGCGCGAGGCCGAGAGCCTGGTCAAGAAACTGAGCGCCGAGTTCTCGCTCACGCCGCAAAAGCCGACCAAGGAAAAATCGCGCGACTTGAAGCGTGTGGAAGAAGAACTGTCCGACCTGCTGATGGCGCAGGTGGAGGTGCTGGTGAAAAAACGTGTCAAGCGCCATGGCCGCATCGAGGAGATGGGCGAGGTGGTGATCCAGTTCGGCTCGATGGACGAGCTCAACGGTCTCATCGAACGACTGGCCCCCGGCGGCAACCGTTAATTGCTATTAAAACAGTAGCTGCTCGCGCATATTCCATAAGGGCTGGAGGCCTGTTTGACCCCTAAACCCTGGCAGCGCCTGAACCCGGCCACCTGGCTCTGGCCGCTGCCCGCCATCGTCGCCTGGGTGCTGTGCTGGACCCTGTTTCGCACCGTGTGGGAGCAGGGCCTGGCGCTGCCCTGGTCGCTGGCCCTGGCCAGTGCGCTGGGCGTGGTGCTGAGTCTGTGGGGCGTCAGCTGGTGGCGCCGCACGCTGATTGCGGTGGGGTTTCCCGTGTCCTTGGCGCTCACCCTGGGGCTGCTGGGGGGCAGCGCGGTGCCGGCCTGGGCTTGGCTGCTGCCGCTGGGTTTGTTGCTGCTGGTCTACCCCGTGAACGCTTGGCGCGATGCGCCGCTGTTTCCCACTCCCCTGAACGCACTGACCGAACTGCCCACCCTCGCGCCACTGCCCGCCGGTGCGCACGTGCTGGACGCGGGTTGCGGCCTGGGCCACGGCCTGCAGGCCTTGCGCCTGGCCTACCCGCAGGCCCAGCTGCACGGCATTGAATGGAGCTGGCCGCTGCGCGCCTTGTGCGCCCTGCGCTGCCCTTGGGCGCGTGTGCGCCAAGGCGATATCTGGCGGGCCGACTGGTCGGCCTACGACATGGTCTACCTGTTTCAGCGGCCCGAGAGCATGGCGCGCGCGACTGCCAAGGCGCATGCCGAGCTGCGCCCCGGGGCCTGGTTGGTCAGTTTGGACTTTGAAGCAACACCGCACATTTGTACCGCCAGCTTGCGCACACCCGGTGGCAAAATGGTGTGGCTGTACCAGGCACCCCTGTCTGTGCCTGCAGGAGAAAACCCATGACATCCGATACCACCCCATCCACCGTGGCCACAACCTTGGACCCCGCGGATGCCCTGCGGGCCACCCAGGTGGTGGTATTTGCGCTGGCCACCCTGTCCGAGCTGCGCGACTCGGACACCGAAAGCCACATGCTGCGCGTGCAACGGTATGTGCGTGCCCTGTGCGCCCAGCTCCAAACGCAGCCCGCCCATGCCGAGGTGCTGACCCCCACCTATGTGGAAATGCTGCTCACCAGCGTGCCGATCTACGACATGGGTACCGTGGGCATTCCCGACCGCATCCTGCTCAAACCCGGCCGCCTGACGCCCGACGAGGTGGCCATCATGCGCACCCACACCACGTTAGGCCACGACGCCCTGGCGCGTGCCGAAAAAACACTGGGCCACGTCTCGCCGCTGCTCACCCTCGCCAAAGAAATCACCCTGTGCCACCAGGAAAAGTGGGATGGCTCCGGCTACCCCAAAGGCCTGTGGGGCGCGCAGATTCCGCTGTCGGCCCGTATCGTGGCGCTGGCTGATGTGTACGACGCGCTGATCAGCAACAAGGTCTACAAGGACGGTGTGTCGCACGAGCGGGCGGTCGAGATCCTCACCGACGGGCGGGGCGCCCATTTCGACCCCGATGTGGTCGACGCCTTCCTGCAGATCCACGAAGATTTCCGCACCATTGCCCAGCGCCATGCCGACACCGACGCCGACATGCAGCAGAAGATCGAGTACATGGCCAATGCCATTGCCGAAGTGGCGGTGTTGTAAAAAGAGCCCCCACGCTCCGCCGCTGCGCGGGTCGCTGCCCCCCGAGGGGGCACGTTTTACCTAGGGGCGGCCCGGCGGCAAAACCGCTCCCCACGCCCCACCGCTGCGCGGCGGCGAAATCTACGTACCGCGCTGCTTGAGGTGTCGCTCCAGGCGGCGCAGCAGCAGCGACAGCGTGATGGTCAGCATCAGGTAGAGCACGGCCACCACGTTGTAGGTCTCCACCGTCAAGAAGGAGCTGGACGCATACAGCTTGCCCAGCTGCGTGATGTCGTTCACGCCCAGCACCGAGACCAGCGACGAGTCTTTCACCATGGCGATGAAGTCATTGCCCAGCACCGGCAGCACACGGCGCACGGCCTGCGGCCACACCACCAGCCGGAAGGTCAGCCAGCGGCCCAGGCCCAGCGCTTGGGCGGCCTCGATCTGTGCCCGCTCCACACTCTGCAGCCCGGCGCGGAACACCTCGGCCAGAAAGGCGCTGTAGGCCAGCGCCAGTGCCACGATGCCGCGCACGGTGTTGGAGACATCGCGCACCTGGATATCGGGCAGCCAGCCCGCGGCAATCGTGGCTTCAAATGCCCACTGGTACAGGGTGACCAGCGCGGGTGCGCCTACAAAGGTGACGTAGAGCAGGATGACCAGCGCGGGCAGGCCGCGTACCACCTCGATGTAGAAGCGCGCGCTTTGGCGCAGCCACAGCCACGGTGCGCGGCTGGCCAGCGCCAGCAGCAGGCCGATGCTGGCCGCCAGCGCGAAGCTGATCACGGCCACGTAAATGGTGGTCCACAGCCCCTCGGCCAGGGTCTGGAAGATGAAGGCGTAGCGCCCGTCGGCCACCGCCAGCGCCACAAACGCGGCGCTGATCAGCAGCAGGGCGATCAACCAGTAGGGGCGTTCGGACGATTCCGAATCAACCAGGATTTGCACGGGGCGCAGCCAGTGCGGGTTATTGGTTCAGCTTGTAGTCCACAAACCATTTCTGGTCGAAGGTCTTGAGCGTGCCATCCGCTTTCATTTGCTGGAGCGCCGCGTTGATGGGCTTCACCAGGTCCGAGCCCTTCTTGGTGATGAAGCCGAACTCCTCGCGCCCCATGGGTTTTCCCACTACCTTGTAGACGCCAGGAAACGCTTTCACATAGCCCTGGGACGACACGCCATCGCTCAGCACCGTGTCCACGTCGCCGGCCTTCAGGGCCTGCATGGACAGGCCAAAGGTCTCGTACAGCTTGATGCGCGGGTTCTTCTCGTTGCCGTCTAGCACTTCGTAGACCGCGGTGTAGAAGTTGGTGGTGCCGTTTTGGGCACCCACCAGCAGCTTGGGGTTGGCCTTGAAGCCCTTGGCATCGGCAAAGCGCTTCTCGTTGGCACGCACCATCATGAACTGCTCGGACACCATGTAGGCGTTGGAAAAGTCGACCTGCTTCTTGCGGTCATCCTTGATGGTGATGCCGTCCATGCCGACGTCAAACTGGCCCTTGCGCACGGCCTCGATCATGGTGTCCCAGCTGGTGAGCTTCCAGTCCACCTTGGCGTTGAGGCGCTTGGCAATCTCGTTGAACACGTCGTACTCCCAGCCCACGCTCTGGCCGGTCTTGGGGTCTTTGAAGTTCAGCGGCGGGTAGGCGTTTTCGGTCACGGCCACGATGGTGCGGCCCTTGAGGTCGGGCAGGGCTTGGGCGCTGGCGTGTGTGGACCAGGCGCCCAGGGCGGCAAGCAGGCTGGCGGCAAGGGTGAGGCGGCGTGAAGGCGTCAAGGAAAGCTCCAAATCAACAATTTTATAAAGAAAAAGTGGCTGTAGCGCTCATGGAATATGCGCGACTAGCTACTAAAGTTATAGCGAAAAGATCTTGCCCGGGTTCAGGATGTTGTGCGGGTCCAGCGCGCGCTTGATGGTGCGCATCATGTCCACCGCGCCGCTGCCGGTTTCTTCCAGCAGAAAGCCCTGTTTGTGCAGGCCCACGCCATGCTCGCCGGTGCAGGTGCCGCCCAGCTTGAGCGCGCGGGCCACCAGCTGGTGGTTGAGCTGCTCGGCCAGTGCGCGTTCTTCGGGCTTGGCGGGGTCAATCAAATAGCCCATGTGGAAGTTGCCATCGCCCACATGGCCGACCATGAAGTAGGGCAGACCGGCCTCCCGGGCCTCGGTCACGCTGTCGAGCAGGGCGTCCGCCAGGTGCGAGATGGGCACACAGGTGTCGGTGGTGATGGCCTTGCAGCCGGGGCGCGATTGCACCCCCGCAAAGTAGGCGTTGTGCCGCGCCGTCCAGAGGCGGGTGCGCTCTTCGGGGGTCTCGGCCCAGGCAAAGGCTGCGGCACCGTGCTCGTTGGCAATGTCTTGCACCAGTGCCACCTGTTCTTTCACGCCATCGGGCGAACCGTGGAACTCCAGCAGCAGCATGGCGCTTTCGGGCAGGCTCAGCTTGGAGTGTGCGTTGACCATGCGGATGGTGTTTTCGTCCAGCAACTCACAGCGCGCAATCGGCACGCCCATCTGGATGATCTGGATGGTGGTGTTGACCGCATCGGCCAGCGTGGGGAACGAGCAGGTGGCTGCCATTACCGCCTCGGGCAAGGGGTAGAGCTTGACGGTGATTTCGGTCATCACGCCCAGCGTGCCTTCGCTGCCCACCATCAGGCGGGTGAGGTCGTAACCGGCGCTGCTCTTCTTGGCGCGGGTGCCGGTGCGGATGACCTCACCGCTGGCTGTCACCACTTCGAGCGCCAGCACGTTCTCGCGCATGGTGCCGTAGCGCACGGCGTTGGTGCCGCTGGCGCGGGTGGCGCTCATGCCGCCAATCGTCGCGTCGGCGCCGGGGTCGATGGGGAAGAACAGGCCGCTGGACTTGATTGCTTCGTTGAGCTGTTTGCGCGTCACACCGGGTTGCACCGTCACCGTCAGGTCCTCGGCGTTGATGGACAGCACGGCGTTCATGCGGCTCACGTCCAGGCTGATGCCGCCTTGCACCGCCAGCAAATGCCCTTCCAGTGACGAGCCCACACCAAACGGGATGACGGGCACCAGGTACTGCGCAGCCAGCGTCACCGCGTCGCTCACATCCTGCGTGTTCTGCGCAAACACCACGGCGGCCGGTGGGGGGATGTCAAAGGCCGACTCGTCGCGGCCATGTTGCTCGCGCACCACCAGCGCGGTGGAGAGTTGTTCGCCAAAGCGGGTCTTGAGCGCGTCCAGCAGGGCCTGGGGCACGTCGCGGGCTTGCACCTGGGGCAGCAGGTGGTTCAAAGAGGTGGGGGCGTTCATGGGGTGTCTCCAATGCGGGAATAATCCCATTTTCATCCAAGGACACCGCCATGGGAAACCGCCTCACCCAAATCGCCACCCGCACCGGAGACAACGGCACCACCGGCCTGGGCGACAACACCCGCGTCAGCAAGAACAGCCTGCGGGTGCATGCCATGGGCGATGTGGACGAGCTCAACAGCCACATTGGTGTGTTGCTGTGTGAGGACATGCCGGACGCCGTGCGCAGCGTGTTGGTGGAGGTGCAGCACCAGCTGTTCAACCTGGGGGGCGAGCTGTCCATTCCCGGCTTTGAGCTGCTCAAGAATGAGGCCGTGCTGGCGCTGGACGAGGCCCTGGCACAGCACAACGAGGCCTTGCCACGCTTGCAGGAATTCATCCTGCCCGCAGGCACCCGTGCTGCCGCGCAGGCCCATGTGTGCCGCACGGTGGCGCGCCGTGCGGAGCGCGCCGTGGTGGCACTGGGCACCGCAGAGGTGTTGAAAGAGACACCGCGCCAGTACCTCAACCGCCTCTCGGACCTGATGTTTGTGTTCTCTCGCGTGCTCAACCGCTACCGCACCGATGGCACGGTGGGGGACGATGTGTACTGGAAGAGCGAGCGCCTGGCCCAAAACCAGGGTTGACTTGCTATCGAATTAGTAGCTGCTTGCGCAGTATCTACGGGCGCCAGGGCCTTGTTTTGTCATTAATTACGGGCCAGGCGCTGGTGCGCGGGTTGTAAAAACCGCACTCCTGGTAGGCGCGGCGCACCGCGCCCGTGCTGACCAGCGCAGCCAGCGCCGGAAACACCTGCGCCGCCACGGCCTGGCCTGCAGGGGTGGTGGCCGCGGCCAGATGGCGTGCTCCCACCAGCGCCAAGGCGCGGCCACGCAAGGGGACGAGGTGTTGGCCTTCGGCATCCAGGGCCAGGTCGGGCGTAGCCGGAAACGGGGCCAGCAACACGTCGGCCCGGCCTCGCGCCACTGCCAGCACCATCTGGCGCCAGGTTTTCACATCCATCAGCGAACGCATGCCCAGCGCCTGCAGGGTGCGCCAGTCCGCGCTCCAGTCGCTGTTGGACACGGCCCGCAGGGCCTGCAGCGCGCCCAGGCTGTGTGCCTGCTGGGCCACGCGGTTGTCGGGGGCGGTGTACAGGCCCACCACAAAGTCACCCTCGGCCACCAGCGCGGGTGAGGGCAGGGCATGGGGCCCCAGGGCCTGAAGGTCGGTGCTCCACACCGTGGTGCCCAGTACGTCCACACGGCCCGCACGCAGTTCCAGCATGGCGCGCTGGTAGCTGTCGATGCGTACCAGCTGCACCGTGGTGCCAGGCAGGGTGCGGGCTACCTCGCGCAGCAGCAAGGCCAGCTCGGCTACATCACGCCGTGCATGGGGGCCGCCAAAACTCCGCAGGGTTCGCACGTCGCGCCGGCCCAGGAACAGGGCGTAGTCATAGGCCACGTCGTCTGGCACCGCAACCCGCAACAGGCTGTGCGCCTGCGCGCGTGCGCCCAAGGCTGCGCATCCGGCCGCGGCCAGCAGGGTGCGGCGCTTGAGCCGGGGAAGGGACTGGAAGTGAGACACCGGAATTTGGGGGAGCGTGCCCAGTATCACCGTTCTAACGTGGCGAAAGTATGGCCATGGTGATGCGCGACACGCAACTCAGTTCACCGGCGTCGTTGCGCAGGTCAATCTGCCACACATGGGTGCTGCGGCCCAGGTGCACCGGGCGCGCCACACCAGTCACCCAGCCGCTTTTTACGCCTTTGAGGTGGTTGGCATTGATGTCCAGGCCCACGGCGCTGTAGCCCTCGGGGATGGCAAAACCGGCCCCGCAGGAGCCCAGGGTCTCGGCCAGTACCACCGACACCCCGCCGTGCAGCAGCCCATACGGCTGGTGGGTGCGGTGGTCGACCGGCACCCGGGCGCTCAAGAAGTCGTCGCCCACTTCCAGGAACTCGATGCCCAAGTGTGCGACCGCCGTGTTCTGGCTGATGCGGGTCAGGATTTCGGTGGAGATGGGTTGTTGCCAAATGCGCATGACGGGCTGCCTGTGGGGAGTGAAAAACCGTTGCACTATAAACACCACCCGGCAAGCTTGCAGTCACGCCGGCAACGGCAGACGGTCAGTGGTGGTGACGGTGGTGGGCGTCGGGGTAATGGGCATGCTCGTGTTCCAGCGGGGCATGCTGGTGGTGATGGCTGTGTTTCTCGCCGGGCTTGGGCAGCGCACCCTCCCACCCCGCATGGTCATGCTGGTGGTGCAGGTCGTGGCGGTGGGCATGTGCATGCTCCAGGGCTTCGTGCCGGTGGGGGTGCTGGTGCCGCTCCGTCAGGTGCAGCCACACGCCCAGGGCCATCAGCCCGCCCGCGACGACCAGTGGCCAGGTGATGGCATCCCCCAGCAGCCATGCCAGCACGGTGCCGAAGAACGGCGCCACCGAAAAATAGGCGCCGGTGCGTGCCGTGCCTAAATGCCGCAGGCCCACAACAAACAGGGCCAGGCTGACCCCGTAGGCCAGAAAGCCGACCACCATGGCACTGACCAAGGGGCGGTTGGCCGGAAGCTGCTCTCCCAGTGCCATGGCCAGCCCCAGATTGACGCTGCCGGCCACCAGGCCCTTGACGGAGGCAATCCAGGCTGCATCGGTCAGCGACACCTTGCGGGTCAGGTTGTTGTCGACACCCCAGGCCAGGCAGGCCCCCAGCACCGCCAGCGTGGGCCACACACCAGCAAAACGCGCCTCCCCGGGCCAGCTCAGCACCAACGCACCCGCCACGATGGCCAGCATGCCCAGCGCAATGCGCCGGTCAAAGTTTTCCTTGAAGGCCACCCAGGCCAGGACGGCAGTGAACACGCTTTCTGCATTGAGCAAGAGCGACGCACCGGAGGCCGGCATGCCACTCAGTCCCAGCATCAGCAGCACCGGCCCGGCCACGCCGCCAGCGCCGATGGCACCTAGCAGCCAGGGCCATTCGCCGCGCGGCAGGTGCACCGCAGGGGCCCGTGTAACCCGCCGGTACAGACCCAGGCCCAGACCTGCACCCAGGTACAACAGTGCCGCCAACATCCAGGGAGCAATGTCGCTCAGGAGCAATTTGGCCAGCGGGGTTCCGGCCCCGAACAGCAGCGCAGCGACCAATGCGGCCCCTATCCCGATATGGCGCAGTCCATGGTGCAGTGTCATGGTTCTGATTGTGCGTCGTCTTGGGCCCATGGAGTGGTGGCGGAACGGGAAAAGGGGAGTGCAAGCACCTGACCCAACGCGTCGCTTTGCGGGTAATGCTCGGGCGCGGCGACTCCCAGGGTAGCGGGCAGGCGCTTGGGGTCGTAGAAAAAGGTGCCAAACACCAAATCCCAAAACGGCGTCAATACCCCGAAATTTTTGGCCTCTCTCAGATCGGCGCTGTGGTGAAAGCGGTGCAACTCGGTGCCCACCAGCAGGTAGTTGAAGGGGCCTGCCTTGATGTCCACATTGAAATGCGACACCAGTCCCTGCAAGCCCATCAAGGCGTTGTACAAAAAAATGGATTCGGAACGTGCACCCAGTACCACCAGCGGCAGGTTCACCATGGCCAGTGCGCGCAACAAGTCCAAGGGGTGGCCCACGGGGTGCATCAGCAGATACACCTTGTCCGGCAAATGGTGCGCCAGGTGCACCTTCCACAGCCATGCGCCCATGCGGCCGGTACCTTCGTGGCTCCATCGGTGGTACCAGTACTGGACGAACTCGAACACCAGGACCACTGCAACAAACTCCAGCCAGAACGACGTGTTGGTCACAATGCCTGTGTTCAGGCGGCTCCAGTCCAGTGCCAACCAGCCCACCCCGAGCTTCAGCGCGCCGGTGGCTACCCCATTCACTGCCATGTATTTCAGGTCCCGCTTGAAGCTTGGCCAGTTCATTTTCCATTCCGGCTTGGCGGGGTAGCCAAACTCCACCGCTAGAAGCACGACCAACCGCGCACCGGCCATGCCGGCGAACACCGTGGCCAGGTCCCAGCCATGGCGTAGCGACGCGTAAAAAAGCGCAAGCGTTGCACCCAGTAGCAAGGGGTAAAACAGGTGGCTAACCAAGAGCGGTGTGCTGCTTTTGGTGCGGCTGCGGTGGGGAAAGGGCGGGGAGTTGAAATGAGACATGCGAAACCTTCGATGAGCAAGCCAACGGATACCGCGTGCCAACGGCAACGCGAGGACCGCTATCATTGATTTGCCCTTCACCCCGGCCCAAGCGCGTGGGTAGGCATGTCGTCTGGTTCCAGACAGTTCTCGACTTTGTGTTCAGAAGGTATGGCCCATGAAATCAGCGACAAAATCACTTCCTACCGCAGACCGCCGGGTACTGCGCACCCGTGAAGCTTTGCGTGTTGCAATGATGCGTTTGATGGTGGCGCGGGGTTGGGATGCCATCGATGTTCAGGCCTTGTGCGAGCAGGCGAACGTGGGGCGTTCGACCTTCTACTTGCACTTTGCGAACAAGGAAGAACTGCTGAATGCAAGTTTTTCAGATCTTCGTGATGGGCTGCTGGCACACACACCGGCAACGTCTGCCATACCCAACCAATTGGCGTTTGTTGGTGGCCTGATTGCGCATGTGCATGAAGCCCAAGATGTATTTCGCGCTTTGTTGGGGCGGCGCTCAGGGCAGTATGTGCAAAACCGGTTCAGGGAACTGTTGGTCGAAATGGTGCATGCAGAGTTGCCCGTGGTGAAGTCGCGGGCGTGGATGAGCCAGGCGCAGGCACATTACTTGGGGGGTGCCCTGTTTGAAGTATTGGCATGGTGGCTGGGGGGCAACCGGCCACACAAGCCCGCCGAGATCGAAGCCCTGTTTCGAGCCTGGAGCCAGCCCGCGTACAGCCATTGCCCCATCCAGGCCACAACGGGCCCCTTGGTATCTAGCGCCGGAACTTGCCCGAGGCCGAGATGATGGACAGGTCGGCGAAGTCCAGGCCGGTGTGGTCGGTGGCGCTGAAGTTCAAGGTGAGTCCGCCCAGGTCGAACTTGCCCAAGTTCTCTAGCGCGGCTTGCAGTTTTTCGCGCGTGGGTTTGGGGCCTGCACGGCGCAGCGCCTCCACCAACACCTTGGCCGATGCAAATCCCTCCAGCATGGCAGGACTGACTTCCAGAATGTCACGCGATTTGGCCAGGGTGGCTGCTTCTTGCACCAGGGCATAGTTCTGCGACTGCGGCAGCACCTGGCTCACGATGACGCCCCGCGCATCGTCGCCCAGCAGTTTGACGAAGCCACTCGAAGCGTTGTTGGACAGGGTGACGAACTGTGCGCCGCTGCCCGCTGCTTTGAGGGCCCGGATGGCTTCCACCACCGCCGTACCCGAACCAATCACCATGACGGCTTGGGGGCTCAGTTTGGCCATGGCCGGAGCCGTCTGCGAGAAGTCCGGTTTGCTGCGGTCAAACTTGGAAATGGCAATCGCAGTCAGCTTGGCTGCGGTCAAGCCTTTTTGCGTACCTTCCAAGCCATCGGCGCCAAAGCTGTCGTCCACGTGCACCACACCAATGCGGGTGACACCGGTGGCTGCCAGGTGGGTGATGGCGCGCTCGGCTTCGCGCTGGTAAGTTGCGCGCACATTGAACACGTGTTTTTTCAGGGGCTGGTGCAGCACCGTGGCGCCGGTGGAGGGCCCCACCAAGGGCACGCCGTGTTGGTCCAGGATGGGAATGATGCCTTCGGTGTGTGGCGTGCCACGGGTCATGAACAGGGCCAACACGCCGCGCTGTTCGATCAGTTCACGCGCATTGGCTGCCGCCAGCTTGGTATCGAACTTGTCATCCAGGGTGATCAGTTCAATCTTTTCGCCGTTCACCCCCCCTTTGGCATTGGTTGCGTCCAGGTAGAGCTGGGCGCCCAGGCTGCTTTCCTTGACGGTCGCCGCCACCGCACCTGTGACCCCCGTGGTCTGCCCGATTTTGAGTTGCGCAAAGGCCGTGGTACCGACACTGGCAATACAAAGTCCAAGCAGGGCAGAACGCAAGGAAATCATGGAGGCTCCTTTGTTGTATTGGGCGGATTACATCATGCCTAGATGTCGTGACAACACTTTCAATCCTCAACAAACGCCTCTTCACGCTTGGCCTTGATAGAAGGCATGAGGACCACGACCAACAGCAGCACGGCCGCCGCCAGCAA
>NZ_JBYTDI010000010.1:0-65908 GCF_058791215.1 Rhodoferax sp. EU05-FHT12H12
GCGCAAGTGGGTGAAGCGGTGACACAGATGGACCAGGCCACACAGCAGAACGCGGCATTGGTGGAAGAGATGGCAGCAGCCGCCAGCAGCCTGAAGAGCCAGGCCAGCGACCTGGTGCAGGTGGTGGCGGTGTTCAAGCTGTCGGCGGCAGACCACGGGACCAGCCACGCACCGAAACCACAGGCCGGCAAACCCGAGAGCCCATCTGCTGTGGCCCTCAAGCCGGCGCCAGCGCGCCCCGCGGCCAAACCGGTGATCGCCGCGTCCAAGCCTGCGCCCAAGCCCGTGGGGGGCCCAGCCGTATTGGCGGTGGCAGCGCCCAAGACCAACACCAAAGTCACCCCAGCCGGAGGAGACGACGATTGGGAAACTTTTTAAGCCAAATAGTGCTTTTGCGCCCGTGGATATTGCGCGAGCAGCTATAAATTAAATAGCAAAAAACAACGGGGCCTGAAGGCCCCGTTGTGTTGGCGCTGGCAGGGTGGGCCTAGACGCCGCGTGCCCGGTCGGTGTGGAACTGCTGGATGAAGGCGCCAAAGCGGCCGGCATCCAGCGCGTCGCGGATTTCCTGCATCAGGTTCAGGTAGTAGTGCAGGTTGTGCACGCTGGCCAGCATGGGGCCCAGCATCTCGCCGCAGCGGTCCAGGTGGTGCAGGTAGGCGCGGCTAAAGCCATCGCGTCCGCCGTCGGCCCAAGCAACGCCGCCGGTGCCGGCGCAGGCGTAGCAGGTGCAGGTCACGTCCAGCGGTTGCTCGTCGCTCTTGTGGCGCGCATTGCGGATCTTCAGATCGCCGTAGCGGCTGAACAGCGTGCCGTTGCGCGCGTTGCGCGTGGGCATCACGCAGTCGAACATGTCGATGCCGTTTTGCACGCCGGCAATCAGGTCTTCCGGCGTGCCCACGCCCATCAGGTAATGCGGCTTGTGCTTGGGCAGCTTGGGGCCGATGTGCTTGAGCACCCGCATCATGTCTTCCTTGGGCTCGCCGACCGACAGGCCGCCCACGGCGATGCCGGGAAAGTCCAGTGCCTCCAGCCCGGCCAGCGATTCGTCGCGCAGGTGCTCGAACATGCCGCCTTGCACGATGCCGAAGAGGGCGTTGGGGTTGTTCAGGCGCGCAAACTCGTCCTGGCAACGTTTGGCCCAGCGCAGGCTCAGCTCCATGGAGCTGCGCGCTTCGCGCTCGGTGGTGATCTGGCCTTTGGTCTTGGGCTCCACCGACAGGTAGGGGGTGCACTCGTCAAACTGCATCACGATGTCGGAGTTCAGCGTGGTCTGGATCTGCATGCTGATCTCCGGCGTGAGGAACAGCTTGTCACCGTTGACAGGCGAGGCGAACTTCACGCCTTCCTCGCTGATCTTGCGCATCTCGCCCAAAGACCAGACCTGGAAACCACCCGAGTCGGTGAGGATGGGTTTGTCCCATTTTTCAAACTGGTGCAGGCCGCCAAATTTTTCGACCACATCCAGACCCGGGCGCATCCACAGGTGGAAGGTGTTGCCCAGGATGATCTGGGCGTTCATGTCTTTCAGGCTTTGCGGCATCACGCCCTTGACGGTGCCATAGGTGCCCACGGGCATGAAGATGGGGGTTTCGACCACGCCGTGGTTCAACGTGAGACGGCCGCGACGGGCGTGCGAGCCCAGGTAGCTGCCGTCGGCGCTGGCGGGGTCGTTGTTCAAAAGTTCAAATTTCAGCATGGCCCTATTGTCCGTGATGGCCCGTCAGAGCGCCTCAGGCCTGCACCACCCGATTGCGGCCCCTGGCTTTGGCGGTGTAGCAGGCTGAATCGATGCGACTGAAGCTGGCTTGCGGCGTCAGGTCCAGGTCCCAGCGCATGCAGTCCACACCAATGCTGGCCGTCACCGGAATCCGGTGTTCGTCCCACTGCACTGGCGTCTCGGCCAGGGTCCGGCACAGGGTTTGCGCCAGTTGCATGGCTTCTTCGGCGCTGGTGTCCGGCAGCAGCACGGCAAACTCTTCGCCGCCGATACGGGCCACCATGTCACTGGAGCGTTTGAACAAGCCGCCCATCAGCCGTGCGGCTTGCTGCAGGCAGGCGTCGCCGGCCAGGTGACCATAGGTGTCGTTGATGCGTTTGAAGTGGTCCAGGTCCATCACCATCAGCGCCAGCTTCCCTTGCTGGCGTGCTGCCAGCCGCCAGTGCGTGCGAAAGGTGTTGTCGTACTCGCGCCGGTTGGCCAGGCCGGTCAGAGCGTCCAGCCGCGAAAGGCGTTCCACCTCGGTGCGGCTGGTGAGCAGGGCATGTTCGATGGCCATTTGGGTGTCGTATTCGGTCGCGCGGCGCCGGATGTGGGTGAGCTGGTAGACGAAGTTCACGGCCAGCACCGCACACACCGGCCACAAGGCGGGCACCGCCACTGCAAAGTACAGCAGCGCCGGCACTTGCAAAAGCACCACCACCCACAGCGCCTGGCGCCGGTGTAGCGAGTAGGTTTCACACCCTGCTGAGCTGAAGGCGATGGTGGACATTGCAGCCACCAGAAAGGCCGTGCTCAGGCCCTGCTCCAGGTGGCCCACGGCCAGGAAGAACAGGCACCAAAGCACACAGCCCACATTGACCAGGGCCCAGTGGCGCCACCACCAGGTGTTGGAGGCCTGTACGTCGCTGCTGTCTTGTGGTGGCGTGTGGACCCAGCGCAGGTACCAGAGCACACCATACAGGGCAAATGCCGCGGCCATATAGCCGCCGTACGCTGGGAAATAGCCGCCCACCCAGGCGGTGATGGCCATTGCAATACCGTAAAAAATGCTGCCCGGCAGCGCGCGCTGGTACAGGTCGGCTGCGGCACGTTGGCGGCGGTACTGCGCCAAACTGGGCGGCGCCTGGTGCATAAGGTCTTGGATATCCGCCATGTCCCCACCTTAGCGGAAAAACACCGCGTGCCGGTCCCGAAATCCTCAGTAGAAACCCAGCCGCACCTGGCATGGGGGCCGCACGCACGGGCGCTGGCGGTGTCACAGCGCTGTCATGGCCGGGCGCTACCGTCGCCGCTGGCGCGCACTGCCGCTGCCCTGCCTGACCCCCCCTGCTGTTCCTTGAATGCGAGTTCCCATGCCGTCTTTATCTCCCCTCGTGTCCGCCTTGGCCCTGCTGGCCTGCGCGGGCGTGGCCGCCCAAACGCCTGCCGCGGGCCCCTATTTCAACCGCGTGGCCACCTTTGAGGCCCACCGCAATGTGCCCACCGGTCGTGCGGTGAGCAAAAAGTCGGTGGCCGAAATCGTGGCGGTCAGTGCCGACGGCATGACACTGGCCTACACCGATGGCGAGCAAATGGGCATTGGCCTGATCGACATCCGCAACCCGGCCCAGCCTCAACCCGCCGGGTTCTTGCCGGTGGAGGGTGAGCCCACCTCGGTGACTATCGCCCATGGCAAGGTACTGGCCGCGGTCAACTCCACCAAAGACTTTGCGCAGCCCACCGGGCACCTCGCGGTGTTTGACCTGGCCAGCCGCAAGGCACTGGGCACCTGCCCGCTGTTTGGCCAGCCGGACTCCATCGCCCTGGACCCAGGCGCGCGCCACGCCGTCATCGTGATGGAAAACGAGCGGGACGAGAAGTTCAACAAAGGTGCCATCCCCCAGCTGCCTGGTGGCAACCTGACCATCGTGCCCTTGAGCGCGGCCGGCCTGCCCGATTGCACCCGCTCCCACCCCGTGGCCCTGAATGGCCTGGCCGACATTGCCCCGGACGATGCCGAGCCCGAGCTGGTCAAGGTCAACGCCCAAGGCATTGCCGTGGTGACCCTGCAGGAGAACAACCACATCGTGCTGGTGGACGTGGCCAAGCGCCAGGTCATCAAGCACTTCTCTGCGGGCACCGTGGACCTGAAAGACATAGACCGCACCCGCGACGGCACCATCAACCCCAGCGAATCCGCCAAAGGCCTGCTGCGCGAGCCCGATGCCGTGGCCTGGCTGGACAACACCCGCTTTGTGACCGCCAATGAGGGCGACTACAAGGGCGGCTCACGCAGCATCTCCATCTTCAACACCGATGGCAAAGTGGAGTGGGACAGCGGCAACTTTCTGGACCACGAGGCCATGCGCCTGGGCCACTACCCCGAAGGCCGCTCGGCCGCCAAAGGCAACGAGCCCGAAGGGGTGGAGGTGGGGGTGTTTGGCAAAGACACCCTGATTTTTGTCGGCTCCGAACGCTCCTCGCTGGTGACTGTCTGGCGCGACCGGGGCGCTGGCAAAGCGCCCGAGTACCTGCAGGCCCTGCCCGCCGGCAGTGGCCCCGAGGGCCTGGTCGCCATTCCCCGGCGCGGCCTGCTGGTGGTGGCCAGCGAAAACGATGGTGCTGCCCGCGCCAGCGTGATGATTTACCAGCGCGGCGCTGCGGTGCCTGCGTATCCCACCTTGATGTCCAGCGACTCGCCCGCCGGCCCGCCCATTCCCTGGGGCGCCATCTCGGGCACCACCGCCGACCGCACGCAGGCCGGGCGTCTGTTTGCCGTGACCGACAGCGTGTACGCCACCACCCGCATCCTGCAGATTGACACCAACTTCACTCCGGCGTTGATCTCCAACGCCATGACCGTCACCAAAGATGGCAAGCCCGTGGGCTACGACGGTGAGGGCATTGCCCAGCGGGCCGATGGCGGCTTCTGGCTGGCCTCGGAGGGCGACCCCGACAAGAAACCTGCGCCCCTGCGCAACCTGCTGCTGCGCCTGAATGCCAAGGCCGAAGTGCAAGAGGAGATTGCGCTGCCCGAAGCGCTGGCGCGGCATGCGACCCGTTTTGGGTTCGAAGGGGTGACCACCACCGGCACCGGCGACCAGGAAGTGGTGTGGCTGGCCGTGCAGCGCGCGTGGAAGGATGATCCCAAGGGGGTCACCAAGATCTTGCGCTACACCCCGGCCACCAAAACCTGGGGCGTGCTGCACTACCCGCTGGAGACCACCAAGGCCGAAGGTGGCTGGGTGGGGCTGTCTGAAATCACTGCCGTGGGGCCCGATACCTTTGTGGTGGTCGAACGCGACAACCAGTTTGGCGACCAGTCTCTCAAGACCCTGCACACCTTCTCGGTGGCGGGCCTGGCTGCAGCGGCACCGGGCGACGCCAACGTGCCGGTAGTCACCAAGCGCCTGCTGCGCAACCTGGTGCCCGACCTGCAACAGCCCCGCGGCTATGTGCTGGACAAGGTGGAGAGCTTCGCAGTGGACCGCGCCGGCCAGGCCTTTGCGATCACCGACAACGACGGCGTAGACGGCTCCAACGGCGAGACGCAATTCTTGCGCCTTGGCAGCCTGCCGGGCCTGCGCTGATCAGCTTGGGAAATTTTGCGCCGGGCCGCCCCAAGCAAAATTAGCCCCCTTGGGGGGCAGCGACCCGCGCAGCGGTGGAGCGTGGGGGCCTAGCGTCTACTCAGCAGCATGGCATCGCCATAGCTGAAGAAGCGGTAGCCGCGGGCGATGGCCTCGCGGTAGAGGCCCATCACATGGTCGTAGCCCGTGAAGGCGCTTACCAGCATCATCAGGCTGCTCTTGGGCAGGTGGAAGTTGGTCACCAGCACGTCCACCAACTTGAACGCAAAGCCCGGCGTGATGAAGATGTTGGTGTCGCCGCTAGCGACGCCGGATTGGGCCCAGCTCTCCAGCGTGCGCACACTGGTGGTGCCCACGGCCACCACGCGGCCACCGCGCGCCTGGCAAGCGGCAATGGCCGCCTGGGTTTCGGGCGGCACGTTGTACCACTCGCTGTGCATCTGGTGTTCGGCCAGGTTTTCGGTTTTGACGGGCTGGAAAGTGCCCGCACCCACATGCAGCGTCACATGCGCGCGCTGCACACCCATGGCGTCGAGTTGCGCAAACAGCGCTTCGTCAAAGTGCAGCGCCGCAGTGGGCGCTGCCACGGCGCCAGGGTGTTTGGCAAACACGGTCTGGTAGCGCTGCACGTCTTCGGGGGAGTCGCTGTGCGTGATGTAGGGGGGCAGCGGCACGTGGCCGTGGCGTTCCATCAGCGTGTACGGGTCGTCGCCACGGTCGTTGCTCAGCACAAAGCGGTAGATGGGGCCATCCACATTCGGCCAGCGGCCCAGCAGGGTGGCGCAGAGGCCGTCTTCCTGGCCGGGTGCGCACGTCATCTTGATCGTGGCGCCCACCTCGGGTTTTTTACTCACCCGCATGTGGGCCGCCACCTGGTTGCCGCCCAGCACGCGCTCAATCAGCAGCTCCACCTTGCCACCGGTGGCCTTTTCGCCAAACAGGCGCGCGTTGATGACCTTGGTGTCGTTGAAGACCATCAAGTCCCCGGCGCGCAGCAGGCTGGGCAGGTCTTTGAAGCTGCGGTCCACCGGGGTGGCGCCGGTGCCATCGAGCAGGCGGGAGCCCGAGCGTTCGGGGGTCGGGTGCTGCGCAATCAGGGCGTCTGGGAGTTCGAAATCAAAGTCGCTCAGGGCGAAGGCACGGTCGGTGCCGGGGAAGAAGGCGTGCATGCTGCTTGAGGGCCGGACAGGCCCGTTCCAAGGTTGAAAAAAGGGCGGAGAGACAGGGCAGAATTGTCCCATGCCCAAGAAACCCGCCCGCCGCACCGAAGACGCCGCCCAGGAAGGCGCGGCGGGCGGCGCAGGGGACACCAAATCCCCCGCGCAAAAAGCGCTGGAGAAACTGGGCCTCAAACGCGACATCGACCTGGCGCTGCACTTGCCGCTGCGCTACGAGGACGAGACCCGCATCGTCCCACTGGCCGAGGTGCGCGAGGGCCAGCAGGCGCAGATCGAGGCGGTCGTCACCCACCAGGAGGTCACGTTTCGCCCGCGCCGCCAGCTCATCGTCACGGTGGACGACGGCTCGGACACCTGCACGCTGCGCTTCTTCAGCTTCTACGGCTCGCAGCAAAAGGCGCTGGCCGTGGGCAACCGCATCCGGGTGCGCGGCGAGGTCAAGGGCGGCTTCTTGGGCCGCACCATGCTGCACCCCACGTTTCGCGCCGCCGGTGGCAGCCTGCCCACGGCGCTCACCCCCATCTACCCCACAGTGGCCGGCCTGCCCCAGCCCTACCTGCGCAAGGCGGTGCTCTCGGGGCTGGCGCGGGCCGACCTGAGCGACACCTTTGCCCCCGGTGATCTCGAGGTGCTCCGGCATGGAATTGGCCACCAGCCCTTGTGGACACTGCGCGACGCGCTACAGTTTTTGCACCACCCCACGCCCGATGTGTCGCTGGACACGCTGATGGACCACAGCCACCCGGCCTGGCAGCGCCTCAAGGCCGAGGAACTGCTGGCCCAGCAGATCAGCCAGCTGCAAAGCCGGCGCGAGCGGGCTGCGCTGCGGGCGCCGCAGCTCCAGGCGGTGGAGGGGGGCACCTTGCACGCACGCCTGCTGGCGGCCCTGCCGTTTGGCTTGACGAACGCCCAGCAACGGGTGGGTACCGAAATAGCCAAGGACATGGCGCGCCACATTCCCATGCACCGCTTGCTGCAGGGCGATGTGGGCGCCGGCAAGACGGTGGTGGCCGCGTTGGCCGCGGCCATCTGCATGGATGCCGGGTGGCAGTGCGCGCTGATGGCCCCCACCGAGATCTTGGCCGAGCAGCACTTTCGCAAGCTGCTGGGGTGGCTGGAGCCGCTGGGCATCACCACGGCCTGGCTCACCGGCACACAAAAAACCAAGGAGCGCCGCGCCATGCTGGCGCTGATCGAGAGCGGCGAGGCGCAGCTCGTGGTGGGCACACACGCCATCATCCAGGACAAGGTCAAGTTCAAGAACCTGGCGCTGGCCATCATCGATGAGCAACACCGCTTCGGCGTGGCCCAACGCCTGGCGCTGCGCAAGAAGATGACCGCGATCGAGGGCGACCTGGAGAAGGGGGCGGAGCCCCATCTGCTCATGATGACGGCGACGCCGATTCCGCGCACCTTGGCCATGAGCTACTACGCCGACCTGGACGTGTCCACCCTGGACGAATTGCCGCCGGGCCGCACGCCCATCGTCACCAAGGTGGTGAATGAGCACCGGCGCGACGAAGTGATCGAGCGCATCCGCGGCCAGATCGCCGAGGGCCGGCAGGTGTACTGGGTGTGCCCGCTGATTGAGGAAAGCGAGGCGCTGGACCTGAGCAACGCCACCCAAACCCATGCCGACCTGGCCGAGGCGCTGCAGGGTGTGCAACGGGCCTCGGGGGGCAGCGACCCGCGCAGCGGTGGAGCGCGGGAGCAACACCCTGCCGAGGGCCTGCCGGTGCTGATTGGCCTGCTGCACTCGCGCATGCATGCGGATGACAAAAAAGCCGTCATGGGCGCCTTCACCGCCGGGCTGATGTCGGTGCTGGTCAGCACCACGGTGATCGAGGTGGGGGTGGATGTGCCCAATGCCTCGCTCATGGTGATTGAACATGCCGAGCGTTTTGGCCTGAGCCAGTTGCACCAGTTGCGCGGCCGGGTCGGGCGGGGTGCCGCAGCTTCGGCCTGCGTGTTGCTGTACTCCACGGGCGATGCCCCGCGCCTGGGCGAGGCCGCGCGTGAGCGGCTCAAGGCCATGGTGGAAACGAATGACGGCTTCGAGATCGCCCGGCGCGACCTGGAGATTCGGGGGCCGGGGGAGTTTCTGGGCGCCCGCCAGAGCGGCGAGGCCATGCTGCGTTTTGCCGATCTGGCCACCGACACGGCGCTGCTGGAGTGGGCCCGGGCCGAAGCCCCCATGCTGCTGGACCGCCACCCGCACCTGGCCCACAAACATGTGGCGCGCTGGCTGGGCGGCAAGGCCGAATTCCTCAAAGCCTGAGCATGGCACGGGGTGTTCCTGGGGTGGACCAGCCCGCAAGCTCGGAGTTTGAGGTCAAAATGGGGTTTTGCGCCCGTCCCTTGTGCGCGAATAGCTCCTGAATTTATAGCAAACAAAGCTTGTGAAGAAAGCGTCGCCATGTGGGTTCCCCCTATTTTCCTTGCGCAGCCGCCGCTGCCACACGTCCTGAACGCGCCCCATGAATGACCATTGGTGGTGGATTGCCGGCCTGTTGACGCCGGTGGCGATTGCGGTCCTGGGTTTTTATGCCTATGTGGAGCAGCAGGCCCGCCTGCTCAAGACCCGCTCGGGCCCGATTCCCGGCGGCCTGCGTTTTGAGGCCAATGGCTGGAGCGTGGAGGTACAGCGGGCAGCACAGCAGGTGCAGGTGAAAACCCGCCTGGGACATTACACCCGCGAGCCCCTGGCGGGCGGGGCCGGGCAAGAGCAGCGGGGGCCGCTGACGGCCGCCCTGCCTGCGCCGGGGCTGCACATTGAAGTCACACGGGCGGCCCCTCCCGAGCCGGGGCAGCCTGCGCTGCCCAAGGGGCTTTGCAGTGTGGTGTTTCGCGCTTCGGACGAGACCGCCTTTGCCGCGGCAGAAAAGACCGGTGGTGAGCGCCATGTGCTGCGCCTGGAGGGCGTTCCCGAACCTGTGGCCGCCAATTTCCAGCAGTTCGCGGGGCAGATCCGGGTGTGGGTGGAGAAGCTGGACCACAACCTCGGCTTGCAAATGCAGCTGCGCCAGCAGCGCGCGGAAGCCGAAGCCGCCGCCCAGGCACGCGCCCTTGCACGCGCACAAAAAGCCGAAGAGCAACCGCCGCAACCGGATCTGGAGCCGGCCGCCCAGATTGCCCTTTGGCGCAAGGCCGCAGGGTTCAGCGGCACCAGCGATGTGGGGTACACCGAGGACGGCAAGATCGACTGGTTCATCGACCTGGACCCACGCGGGCGCATCACTTTGCATGCCGACCGGCGCACCATCCACACCACCTTGCTGGGGGCCACGGTCGCCAGTCTGGCGGGGGAGCTGGAGGTGGCGGTGCGCGACGACTATTGGTCCGAAGCGGAACCCGAACTGCAGAGCTTTCGCCTCTTCAAAGGGGCGCATTCGGACGTGCGCCGAGCCTGGAGGGAGCGCCTGGAAATCCTCTGCGACAAGCTGCGCAACGGCGAGATTTCGCCAGGCTGAGCGGGGCCGCCGAGGGCGGGTATAGTGGCCCGCTTTTTCCTCTGGGTGCGCATGCTGTCACTTTTACAAACGCGCTGGCGTGCACTGGCCGGCAATACGCGTGGCGTGCTGCTGGTGGTGCTGGCCATGGCCTGTTGGGCTGTGCTGGACGCTTGCAACAAGCGGCTGATGGCCACCGGTATCCCGCCCAAGCAGGTGCTGTTTTTGCAGGCCACGGTGGTGCTGGTCATGCTGGCGCCGGTGGTGGCGTGGACGCGCGGGCGCATCATCGCCACGCGCCAGCCGCGCATCCACCTGCTGCGCGCGGGGTTCATCGTCACTTCGGCCTGGTGCGCGGCCTACGCAGTGTCGCACCTGCCGCTGGCCGAGGCCAGTGCCTACCTGATGACGGGCTCACTCTTCATGCTGCCGCTGGGCGTGTGGCTTTTGGGTGAGCAGCCCCACTGGTTGCGCTGGAGCGGGGTGCTGGTGGGGTTTGGCGGGGTGCTGGTGATCTTGCAGCCCGGGGCCGAGGCCTTCCACCCTGCGGCGCTGGTGGCGCTGTTCGGCGCCTTGATGGAGTCCATGCTGGGTGTGGTGCTGAAAAAGTATTCGGGCCAGGAACATCCGGTGGCAGTGCTGACCTGGAGCCAGGTGGCCTGCTGGCTGACCTTTGGCGTGTTCTCCGGCTTCAGCCTGCCCAGCGTGCCGCCAGCCTTGTGGTGGCTGTTGCCGGTGGTGGGCGTGGCGGCGGCCGGTATCTACCTGAGTTACTTTTTTGCCTACCGCGCGGGCGATGCCTCGGCGGTGGAGGCGGGCAGCTTCTCGCTGCTGCTGTTCAGCCCCACCTTGGGCTGGCTGGTCTTTGCCGAGGCACCCGACATGGCCTTCTGGCTGGGGGCTGGCCTCTTGGTGTGCGGCATTGCGCTGGTGATTGTGGAACCCACGGGCCGGGTGAGAGGACAATAGCGCCATGACCCTGACCGAACTCAAATACATCGTGGCCGTGGCGCGTGAGCGGCACTTTGGCAAGGCGGCAGACGCCTGCTTCGTGTCGCAGCCCACGCTGTCGGTGGCGGTGAAGAAGCTGGAAGAAGAGCTGGACGTCAAACTGTTTGAGCGCAGCGCCAACGAGGTGACGGTGACGCCGCTGGGCGAAGAGATCGTGCGCCAGGCGCAGGCCGTGCTGGAGCAGGCCGCCAACATCAAGGACATTGCCAAGCGCGGCAAGGACCCGCTGGCCGGGCCCCTCAAGCTGGGTGTGATCTACACCATCGCCCCGTATTTGCTGCCCGACCTGGTGCGCCAGGTCATCACCCACAGTCCGCAGATGCCGCTGATGCTGCAGGAGAACTTCACCGTCAAGCTGCTGGAAATGCTGCGCACCGGCGAGATCGACTGCGCCATCCTGGCCGAGCCTTTCCCTGACACCGGGCTGGCACTGGCCCCGCTCTACGACGAGCCGTTTTTTGCCGCCGTGCCGACCAGCCACGTGTTGGCCCAGCAGGACAGCGTGACCACCGAAGAGCTGAAGAAGGAAACCATGCTGCTCTTGGGCAACGGCCACTGCTTCCGCGACCACGTGCTGGAGGTGTGCCCCGAGTTCGCGCGTTTCTCCAGCGACGCCGAGGGCATCCGCAAGAGTTTTGAAGGCTCATCGCTGGAGACCATCAAACACATGGTGGCCGCGGGCATGGGCATCACGCTGGTGCCGCGCCTGAGCGTGCCCAAAGACGCCATGGAGCCCAAAAAGCGCAAGGGCGAGGAGCCGTTTGTGAAGTACCTGCCGGTGCAGGACGGCAAGAACCTGCCCCCGCCCACACGCCGCGTGGTGCTGGTGTGGCGGCGCAGCTTCACGCGCTACGAGGCCATCGCCGCGCTGCGCAACGCGGTCTACGGCTGCGAACTGCCCGGTGTCACCCGTTTGTCCTGATTTTTAAGCAAAATAGGCCTCTAGCCCCCGTGGATATTGCGCAAGCAGCTCCTAATTTCATAGTAATTCTGTGCCGTCCCTGTTCTCCACAAAGCTTTCGCTTTACCTGGACCTGATCCGCTGGAACCGCCCCGCGGGCTGGCTGCTGCTGCTGTGGCCCACGCTCAGTGCGCTGTGGCTGGCGGTGGGTGGTTTCCCCGGTTGGCACCTCATCGTGGTGTTCACGCTGGGCACCATCCTGATGCGCAGCGCGGGCTGCTGTGTCAACGATGTGGCCGACCGTGAATTCGACAAACACGTCAAGCGCACGGCCCAGCGTCCGGTGACCAGCGGGCGCATCGGAACGCGCGAGGCATTGCTGGTGGGCGCGGTGCTGGCGCTGGCCGCGTTTGGGCTGGTGCTGACCACCAACGCCGCCGCCATCGCCTGGTCGTTCGCCGCGCTGGCCGTGGCCCTGGTCTACCCCTATGCCAAACGTTATGTCTCCATGCCGCAGGCGGTGCTGGGCGTGGCCTTCAGCTTCGGCATTCCCATGGCCTTTGCTGCGGTCAAAGGGGAAGTGCCCGTGCTGGCCTGGGCGCTGCTGGTGGGCAACCTGTTCTGGGTGCTGGCCTACGACACCGAATACGCCATGGTGGACCGCGATGACGACCTGAAGATCGGCATGAAGACCTCGGCCATCACGCTGGGGCGCTGGGATGTGCCGGCGGTGCTGGGCTTCTATGTCGTCTACCTCGCCCTGTGGTCCTGGCTGGTGCTGCCCGCACTCACGCGCCCCTGGGCCTGGTGGCTGGGGGTGGCGGTAGCCGGCGCCCAGGTGGTGTGGCACGGCACGCTGATTGCCGACCGCGGACGCGAGGGCTGCTTCAAGGCTTTTCGCCTCAACCATTGGGTGGGCTTGGCCGTGTTTTGCGGGGTGCTGCTGGGCGTTTAGGCGTGACGGTTTGCGGGCTTTGCGTTAGCATGAATCCACGCCAACGCTTGGAGTTCCGCTTCCATGAACGAGCCCGCTGCACAGGACCCTGATGCCATCGTGCAGGCGCGTACACGCCGCTTGCGACAAATCTCGGGGCTGGTGTTTGCGGGCCTGCTGGTGGCCACGACGGGGTATGTGCTGGAGCGCAACTGGGCCATCGTGTGGCTTTTGTTGCCGGGCATGGCGCTCATGCTGGCCTGCCTGTGGCTCAGCCGTCTGGGCCGAGTCAATTTTGCCAACCTGCTGTTCCTGTTTTCCCTGACCGGGCTGGTGTGCGCGCTGACCTGGGTCAGCGAGGGCATCAAGGATGTGGCGCTGCTGTCCTTTCCGGCCTTGCTCATCATGGCCGGCTTGCTGGTGACGGCGCGCGCATTTTTTGCACTGCTTGGCTGCATGGTCGTCTACCTGGTGTTCCTGAATCTGGCCACCGAGGTGCTGCACTGGCGCAGTACCGGCTATGTGAGCCCGCCGGACGAGCAGTTGCGCGATGTGTTGACGATTCTGGTGGTCAGCGGCTTGGCCATCTGGCTGATCCTGAACGACTTGCAGAAGGCCTTGGCGAATCTGCAGTTGCAAATCGCGCGCTACCGCGAGTCGCAGGCGCAACTCACCTACCTGTCCCAACATGACGGCCTGACCGGTTTGGCCAACCGGGGGCTGGGTCGTGAGCGGATGGAGCGTGCCTTTGCGCTGGCGCACCGCCAGAACCTGCGCGTGGCCTTGCTGTTTGTGGATCTGGACAACTTCAAGGTCATCAATGATTCGCTGGGCCACGCTGCCGGGGACGACTTCCTCCGGCAAGTGGCGCAGCGCCTGAACCAGGCGCTGCGCCAGGCCGACATCGTGGCCCGCCACGGAGGGGATGAGTTTGTCATTGGCCTGTGTGATGCGGGCCATGCTGACAGCGTGGCGGCGGTGGCCGCCGAGGTGTTGCAACGCATGGAGATGCCCTTCACGCTCAAGGACACCGAGGTGTCCACGTCCTGCTCCATTGGCATTGCATTGTTTCCCGATGACGGCGGAGACTACGAAACCCTGATGCGCCAGGCCGATGTGGCCATGTACCGCGCCAAGGAGTCGGGGCGCAATGCCTTTCGCTTTTTTGATGCGGCCATGCAGGCCGACTTGCAACACAACCTGCAGCTGGTCGCCAGCTTGCGTGTGGCGCTGGCACGCCAAGAATTTGTGCTGCATTACCAGCCCGTGTTTGACCTCCAGACGGGACGGCTGGTGGGGGCCGAGGCCTTGATCCGCTGGCAACACCCGGAGCAGGGCTTGCTGATGCCGGGGCACTTCATTGCTGCGGCCGAAAAAGCGGGCGTGATTGTGGAGATCGGCGAGTGGGTGCTGGTGCAGGCCTGTCAGCAGGCGGCGCAGTGGCAGCGGGCCGGGGCGCCGCTGGTGCTGGCGGTCAATCTGTCGCCGGTGCAGTTTCGCCGGGGCAATGTGGAGCAGGTGGTGGAAGCGGCTTTGCGCCAGTCGGGCTTGCCCGGCCACTGTCTGGAGCTGGAGATCACCGAATCGACGCTGATTGAGGACACTGAGCGTTTTGTGGTGTCACTGCAGCGTCTCAAGGCGCAGGGGGTGTCGATCGCGATCGACGACTTTGGCACCGGTTACTCCAATTTGGGCTACCTGCAGCGCTTTGCGGTGCACAAGCTCAAGATTGACCAATCGTTTGTCAAAGGCATGCTCGACAGCGAGCCACAACACGCCATGGTGGCCGCCATCGTGCAAATGGCCAAGGGCCTGCGCCTGGTCTCCCATGCCGAGGGCATTGAGGAGGAGCGCATCCGCGATGCACTGCGCGCGCTGGGTTGCGAGCAGGGGCAGGGGTACTGGTTTGCCCGGCCCGAGCCGGCCGACGCCTTTGGTCAGCGCCTGGCGCCGGCCGAGTAGGCATGAAAAAGCCCGCACAGTGGCGGGCTTGGCGGAGGGCGCGGCGCTTATTTGGCGCTCAGGCACTCACTCATGAACTTCTTGCGATCGTCGCCTTTGAGGTCTTTGGTCTTGGCGTCGGCGTTGCAGGTCTTCATCTTGTTTTGCTGGCTGGTGCCGGCGTCAGCGGCGGCCGCTGCGGGTTTGGCGCTCAGGCATTCGCTCATGAACTTCTTGCGCTCGTCACCTTTGATGTCCTTGGTTTTGGCATCGGCGTTGCAGGTCTTCATCTTGTTCTGCTGGGCGGTAGGGGCCTTTTCGTCAGCGGCGTGTGCGCCTCCGACGGCCAGTGCCAGACCCAAAGCCACGAGGGAGATCAATTGTTTCATCAGTCGTCCTATCCAAAAGATGGCAGCGATGCCGCCGTTGTAGAAAAAACCCTAGCACTTACAAGCATATAACGGAAAGATGTCAGCGCCGTTGACGGCCTGACCCCCGGGCTTTCCCGAGGGGCCCGTAAAATCGGTCCATGCTCACCGTCAAACACGATCTTTTGCAAGCGCTGGCCGCTTGCCTGGAAAAACTCTCGCCCGGCTCGGCCGCCAAGGCCGCTTTTGAATCCCCCAAGGTTGCGGCCCATGGCGATTTCGCCACCACTGCGGCCATGCAGCTGGCCAAGCCTTTGAAAATGAACCCGCGCCAGCTGGCCGAAGCCCTGCGCGCCGACCTGTTGGCCACGCCGGTCTACGCCCAGTGGGTGCAGGACATTGAGATTGCCGGGCCCGGCTTCATCAATATCCGCCTCAAGCCCGCTGCCAAACAAGAAGTGGTGCGCGAAGTGCTGGGCCAGGGCGAGCAGTACGGCTACCAGCCCCGCAATGGCCAGCGCGTGCTGGTCGAGTTTGTCTCGGCCAACCCCACCGGGCCCCTGCACGTGGGCCATGGCCGCCAAGCCGCGCTGGGCGACGCCATTTGCAATCTGTTCGGTACCCAGGGCTACGCGGTGCACCGCGAGTTCTATTACAACGACGCGGGGGTGCAGATCGACACCCTGACGAAGAGCACCCAGCTGCGTGCCAAGGGCTTCAAGCCCGGTGACAGCTGCTGGCCCACCGACCCGGACAACCCGGAAAGCAAGGCCTTCTACAACGGCGACTACATCGCCGACATTGCCGAGGCCTTCAAGGCCAAGGCGTCGATCAAGGCCGACGACCGCGAGTTCACGGCCAATGGCGATGTGGACGACTACGACAACATCCGCCAGTTTGCGGTGGCCTACCTGCGCAATGAGCAGGACAAGGACCTGCAGGCGTTCAACCTGCACTTTGACCAGTACTACCTGGAGTCCAGCCTGTACACCAGCGGTCGCGTGGAGGCTGCTGTGAACAAGCTGGTGAGCAACGGCAAGACCTATGAGCAGGACGGCGCGCTGTGGCTCAAGAGCACGGACTATGGGGATGACAAAGACCGCGTGATGCGCAAAAAGGATGGCACCTTCACCTACTTTGTGCCGGACGTGGCCTACCACATTGCCAAGTGGGAGCGCGGCTTTACCAAGGTCGTCAATATCCAGGGCACCGACCACCACGGCACCATTGCCCGCGTGCGCGCCGGCCTGCAGGCGGCCGACGTGGGCATCCCCCAGGGCTACCCCGACTACGTGCTGCACACCATGGTGCGCGTGGTGCGCGGCGGTGAAGAGGTCAAGATCAGCAAGCGCGCGGGCAGCTATGTGACGCTGCGCGACCTGATTGAATGGACCAGCAAGGACGCGGTGCGTTTCTTCCTGCTGAGCCGCAAGCCCGACACCGAGTACACCTTCGACGTGGACCTGGCCGTGGCCAAGAACAACGACAACCCGGTCTACTACGTGCAGTACGCCCATGCGCGCATTTGCTCGGTGCTGGCCAGCTGGGGTGGTGATGTGGTCGGCCTCAAGGCCGTGGACCTGTCGGCGCTGGAGAGCCCGCAAGCCCAGGCGCTCATGCTGCTACTGGCCAAGTACCCCGAGATGCTGAGCGCTGCGGCGGAAGGCGAAGCTCCGCATGACGTGACGTTCTACCTGCGCGAGCTGGCCGCCAGTTACCACAGCTATTACGACGCCGAGCGCATCCTGGTGGATGACGAGGCGGTGAAGCTGGCGCGTCTGGCGCTGGTGGCCGCTACCGCCCGCGTATTGCACAATGGCCTGGCCGTGCTGGGCGTGAGTGCCCCGCAAAAAATGTGAGATTAAGAGAGAAAGCAGCACATGAAGTTTGAACGTGGCGGAACCGTTGTGGGGTTCATTGTGGGCGTGGTCGTCGGCCTGGGTGCTGCGCTGGCCGTGGCAGTCTACGTCACCAAGGTACCGGTGCCCTTTATCAACAAAAGCCAGAGCCGCAGCGCCGACCAGAACGAGGCCGAAGCCCAGAAGAACAAAAACTGGGACCCCAATGCCATCCTGTATGGCAAGAACCCGGCTCCCGCCGTGCCACCGGCCACCACCCCGGCGTCCGCTGCATCTGCAGCCAAAGCCAAGGCCGAGGTGAAAACGGAGGCCAAGCCGGATGCCAAGGCCACCAAACCAGAGGCCAAGGCTGAGCTCAAGCCCGCCGTGTCAGCCGATCCGCTGGGTGACCTGGCCAAGGCCAAGACCGCGGCTCCCGCAGAGGCCGATGCCTTTGTGTACTTTGTGCAGGTGGGCGCCTTCCAGAAGGCCGAAGATGCCGAGAGCCACCGTGCCAAGCTGTCGCTGAGCGGTATCGAGACCAAGATTTCCGAACGTGAACAGTCCGGTCGTCCGGTGTTTCGGGTGCGCGTGGGGCCTTTTGACAAGAAGGAAGACGCCGACAAGGCCAAAGACAAAATGGACAAGTCCGGCATGGACACTGCTTTGGTTCGGGTGCAGCGCTGAGCGCGGGCTCCACAGGAACTTTCCCGGTGGGGCCCTGTCCCACCAGCCCCTTTACACAGTGAGACGGATATGAAACGACGCGAATTCACGCAACTGACCACTGGCGCAGCCTTGGCTTCGGCTACTTTGCTGGGCACTTCGGTACACGCCCAGGCCAGCAAGCCCAAGGCAGGGACCGATTACCAGGTGCTGGACCCACGGGCTGCCGTGGAAGCTGGGGCTGGCAAGATCGAGGTGGTGGAGTTCTTTTGGTACAGCTGCCCGCATTGCAATGCGTTTGAGCCCACATTGCAGGCCTGGATCGCCAAGTTGCCCAAAGATGTGGTGTTGCGTCGTGTCCCCGTTGCGTTCCAGGACAGTTTTGTACCGCAACAGCGCCTGTATTTCACACTCGAAGCCATGGGCTTGGTCGAGAAACTGCACGCCAAAGTGTTCGCCGCCATCCACGTCGAAAAGAAGAACCTTGCCAGCGGCGAGGCGATTCTGGAGTGGGTGGGTCAGCAGGGCGTGGACAAGGCCAAGTTTGTGCAGCAGTACAACTCCTTCACCGTGGTGACCAAGGTGACCAAGGCCACGCAGTTGCAAAACGCCTACAAGGTGGAGGGTGTGCCTGCGCTGGGTGTGGCAGGGCGTTACTACACCGATGGCTCCATGGCTGGCAATATGCAGCGGGCCTTGCAGGTGGTGGACACGCTGGTTGCCGACGTCCGCGCAGGGCGTTAATCCGCCGGGTTTTGTTGCTGGTTTTGCCGCGGGTGGGGTGCCGGCCTCCAAGGGCCGGGGCTAGAATGGTTTGGCCCCCCAACCTTTGTGGAGACCGTTCCCATGGCGCAGCAGAAATTTCGGCTTGTCACCCGCAGCGATTTTGATGGACTGGTATGTGCGGTGCTGCTCAACGAGCTGGACCTGATCGACGACATCAAGTTCGTCCACCCCAAGGACATGCAGGACGGCAAGGTGGAGGTGTCCGACCGCGACATCACCACCAACCTGCCTTACGTGCCGGGCGTGCACCTGGCGTTTGACCACCACGAGTCAGAAACGGTGCGCAACACCGGCGAGCGCCCCAATCACATCATCTTGCCCCACGCGGATTCGGCCGCGCGCGTGGTGTTTGACCACTATGGCGGTGCCAACCGTTTCCCGGCACGCTTTCACGACATGATGGAAGCGGTGGACAAGGGCGACTCGGCCCGCTTCAGCCACGACGAAATCATGGCCCCCACAGGCTGGGTGCTGCTGAACTACCTGATGGATTCGCGTACCGGCCTGGGCCGTTTCCGGGAGTTCCGCGTCAGCAACTACCAGTTGATGATGGACTTGATCCAGTACTGCCGAAACCACGGCATCGACGAAATCCTGCAGCTGCCCGATGTGGTGGAGCGCGTGGATCTGTACTTTGAGCACGCGGCCAAGGCCAAGGAGCAGCTGCTGCGCTGTTCCACGGTGCATGGCAATCTGCTGGTGCTGGACCTGCGCAACGAAGACACCATCTTTGCGGTGAACCGCTTCATGGTCTACGCGCTGTTCCCCCAGACCAATATCTCCATCCACGTGTTGTGGGGCCTGCAGAAGCAAAACACCGTGTTTGCCACCGGCAAGTCCATCACCAACCGCACGTCCAAGACCAATATTGGCGAGCTGATGCTGGGCTACGGCGGGGGCGGCCATGCCAACGCGGGCACCTGCCAGGTGGAGAATGACCGCGCTGCCGAGGTGCTGCAGGCGCTGACCACCAAAATTAACGCCGACGGCTGAACCCGCCAGGGCGCGAAATGCGCAAAGCGCTCGGTACAATGGCCGAAGCGCTTTTCGAGCAAGTTTCGTGCCTTTATGAAAAATACCCTTTTGTCGGTGTCTTTGTGGCTGGTGATGGCCGGTGTGGCGGGTCACGCCTGGGCCGAAAAAGCCGACCGCAACAAGCCCATGAACGTGGAAGCAGATGCCCTGCGCTACGACGACCTCAAGCAGGTCAGCGTCTTCACCGGCAACGTGGTGCTGACCAAGGGCAGCATCGTCATCCGTGGTGCCCAGCTCGAAGTGCGCCAGGACCCCGATGGCTACCAGTTTGGCCTGGTCACCGGTTCTGCGGCCACCCCGGCATTCTTCCGTCAGAAGCGCGATGGCTTGGACGAATTTATTGAGGGCGACGGTGAAACCATTGAGTACGACGGCCGCGCCGACACCGTGCGCTTCATCAAAAAAGCCCAGTTGCGCCGACTGCGTGGTGCCACCCTGGCCGACGAGGTGACGGGCGCCAGCATCCTGTACGAAAACCTCAGCGACCGCTTCACCGTGGACGGTGCGCCCAAGAGCGCCACCGCCCCCGCAGGCCGGGTGCGGGCCATGCTGACGCCCAAACCCGACGCTGCGGCGCCCGCCGTGCCCCAAGCCAGCCCCACCTTGCGCGCCACGCCGCAACTTGAGAAAGCCGCCCAGTGAGCGCGCCCACCCAAGAAGCCCCGGACACCAGCACCGGGCGGCTGGAAGCCCGGCATTTGCAAAAGTCCTATGGCAAACGTCAGGTGGTCAAGGACGTATCGCTGGCCGTGCGCACGGGGGAGGTGGTGGGGCTGTTGGGCCCCAACGGCGCGGGCAAAACCACCTCGTTCTACATGATCGTGGGTCTGCTGCGCGCCAGCGCAGGTGACATCACCATCGATGGCCAGTCCATTGAGCACATGCCCATCCACCGCCGCGCGCGCCTGGGGCTGGGGTACCTGCCGCAAGAGGCCTCGATATTCCGTAAGCTGAATGTGGAAGACAACGTGCGCGCCGTGCTGGAGTTGCAGCGCGACGAGGCGGGCAACCCGCTGAAGTCGGCCGAAATTGAGTCGCGCCTGACCGCGCTGTTGCAGGACTTGCGCGTGGAGCACCTGCGCGAGTCGCCTTCGCTGGCCTTGTCGGGTGGCGAACGGCGCCGGGTCGAGATTGCGCGCGCATTGGCCACGCGGCCTCGCTTCATCTTGCTGGACGAGCCCTTTGCCGGTATCGACCCGATTGCCGTGATCGAGATCCAGCGCATCATCAACTTCCTCAAGGGCCGCGGCATTGGGGTGCTGATCACCGACCACAATGTGCGCGAGACCCTGGGCATTTGCGACCACGCCTACATCATCAGCGACGGCCATGTGCTGGCGCAGGGCACCCCCTCCGAGATCGTGAACAACGCCGATGTACGCCGGGTGTACCTGGGCGAACACTTCAAGATGTAGATGAAACAAGGTCTTTCACTACGCGTCTCCCAACACCTGGCGCTCACGCCCCAGTTGCAGCAGTCCATCCGTCTGCTACAGCTCTCCACGCTGGAGCTGAGCCAGGAGGTGGAGCAGATGCTGGACGAAAACCCGTTTCTGGAGCTGACCGAGGACCGGGCCGAGCGCGAGGACTTCGGCCTCAACGCCGCCGACGCCACCGTCAGTGAAGGCGATCGCCTGTCCGAGAGCGGTGAGGCGGACTATGCTCCTAATTCTGTAGCTGACTACGCAACATCCACGAGCGCTAGCAGCACAAATGATGAGGAATCCACACCGCTGAGCAGCAGCGACGAGCCCAACTGGGAGGGGGACGGCACCACCGAAATGACGCCCGATGACGGCGAGTGGGGCGTGGACGCCAAGGCCAAGGCCAACAACCTGGGTGACGATGAAGAGAAAGACGCCACCGAGCTGGCACGTTCCGCCGAATCACTGCAGGCCTTTTTGCACCGCCAGGCCCTGAGCCTGCGCACCACGGCCACCGATGCGGCGGCGCTGCGTTTTCTCATCGAATCGCTCAACGACGATGGCTATCTGGAAGACCCGCTGGAAGAACTGGCGCGCAGCCTGAACCCCGGCGATGAAGAGCAGCTGCAAGACCTGGTGCACCACTTCACCGTGGCGCTGGGTCTGCTGCACAGCCTGGAACCCGTGGGCGTGGGCGCGCGCGACCTGGGCGAGTGCTTGCGCCTGCAAGTGGCGCACCTGCTGCAACTCGCGGATGAGGAGGGGGAGGTCGACCGGACCGAGGTGCTGCAGGTGGCCCTGGGCATTTGCAACAAACCGATGGACCTGCTGGCCCGACGCGACATCAAGCGCCTGGTGCAAATGGGTGTGGGCAGCGATGCGCTGGTGCGCGAAGCGATTGCGCTGATCGCACGGCTGGAGCCCAAGCCCGGACGCCGCTTTGTGGACGTGGAGCGCAACATCGTGGTGCCCGACGTGTTGGTGGTGGCGATTGGCAAGGTCGGTGGCACGCCCAAGTTCCGCGTACAGCTCAACCCCGAGGTCATGCCGCGCCTGAAGGTGCACGACATTTATGCCAACGTGCTGCGCAACCACCGCGGTGGCCGTGACGGTGCAGGCCACGCGGCGCTGCAGCAGCGCCTCCAAGAGGCGCGCTGGTTCATCAAGAACATCCAGCAGCGCTTTGACACCATCCTGCGCGTGAGTACGGCCATTGTGGAGCGGCAGAAAAACTTTTTCACCCACGGCGAGTTGGCCATGCGCCCCCTGGTGCTGCGCGAGATTGCCGACGAACTGGGCCTGCACGAATCCACCATCAGCCGCGTGACCACCGCCAAGTACATGGCCACCCCGTTTGGCACCTTCGAGCTCAAGTACTTCTTCGGCTCGGGCCTGGGCACCGAGAGCGGCGGCAATGCCTCCAGCACCGCGGTACGCGCGCTCATCAAGCAGTTCATTGCCTCCGAGAGCAGCAAGAAGCCCTTGAGTGACAACCAGATCTCTGACATGCTCAAAGAGCAGGGTATCGAATGCGCCCGGCGCACCGTGGCCAAATACCGCGAGGGCCTGAAGATTGCCCCCGCCTCACTCCGCAAAGCGCTATGAACCAACTGACCCTTTTTCTCCCCTGTGCCGCTGGCGTGGAGGAGTACCTGGCGCCGGAGATTTTGCAAATCACCGGCCTGCCGCCCGGCTGCGTGACCAAGCAGCGCGGTGGTGTGGCCGTGCGCACCTCGTTTGCGCACGCCATGTTGCTCAACCTTTACAGCCGCCTGGCGCAGCGCGTGCTGGTGCTGGTGTCGTACACCGAATACCGCAGCGAACAAGACCTGTACCGCGCCGGTCTGCAGGTGCCGTGGGAGCAGTGGTTCACACCCAAGGAAAGCATCAAGGTCGAAGTGACGGCGCAGCACAGCCCGTTGACCTCGCTGAACTTTGCCGCGCTCAAGGTGAAGGACGCCGTGTGCGACCGCTTCCGCGAAGTGGCGGGCGGTGTGCGTCCCGACGTGAACACGCAGTGGCCCGATGTGCGTATCTACGCCCACCTGACCACCGACAGCTGCTCGCTCTACATCGACACCTCGGGTGAACCGCTGTTCAAGCGTGGCTGGCGTGAGGACAAAGGGGATGCGCCGCTGAAAGAGACCCTGGCCGCGGCCATGATTGCGGCCAGCGGCTGGGCCTCGGGCGACGACGACCTGATGCCCTTGTACGACCCCTGCTGTGGTAGCGGGACGGTGGCCATTGAGGCCGCACAGATTGCCTGCAATATCGCAGCCGGTTCGTTGCGTCGCTTTGCGTTCGAGAAATACCGCCCCTTCCGCTCGCAGGAATGGGTGGACATGAAGGCCGAGGCCGCCGCCAATGTGGTCAAGCCCGAGCCGGGTCAGGCTGCATTGATTTACGGCAGCGATGTGTCGCACCGCATGGTGGACTTTGCGCAGCGCAACGCGCAGCGCGCGGGCGTGGCTGACGTGATCGAATTCCGCGGTGGCGACGCGCTGCAGCGTATGCCCCCGATTGAGGGCGGCGGCGTGATGGTGCTGAACCCTCCCTATGGCGAGCGCATCGGCATCGGCGGTGTGGCCGGTGAGGGCGAGGGTGCGCGTTTTGGCGCACGTGAACTCGCGCAGACCGACGAGGGTGTGGACTTCTTCAACCAGCTGGCCAGCCACTGGAAGAAAAACTACAGCGGCTGGACCGCCTGGGTGCTGACACCCGACCTCAAGCTGCCCAGCAAGATGCGTTTGAAAGAGTCGCGCCGCGTGCCGATGTGGAACGGCCCGCTGGAGTGCCGCCTGTTCAAGTTCGACATGGTCAAGGGCCGCCTGGCCAAGGGCACTGCAGCAGCTGCCCAGGAGCCCAATGACTGAGCTCCAGACGGAGGCTGTCCGCCAGGTCATTCTGGACACCAACATCGTGCTGGACCTGCTGGTCTTCCACGATGCGGCCACCCCCCCGCTGCGTGATGCCTTGCAGGCCGGGCGCCTGCAATGGGTGGCTACCACTCCCATGCGTGACGAACTGGAGCGTGTGCTGGCCTACCCGCAAATCGCCAAGCGCCTGGACTTCTACGGTCTGAGCGCCGCGCAGGTGCTGCAGGCGCGCGATGCCCTGGTGCGGACCGTGGAGGTGCCGCCCAAGGCCAGCGTGACCTGCAAAGACCCCGACGACCAGAAGTTCATCGACCTGGCCGTCGCCCAGCGTTGCCTGGTGCTGAGCAAGGACCAAGCCGTACTTTGCATGGCAAAACGGCTGCTAGCCCTCGGCGCTGCTGCGCGAGCAGCTATCGAATAGATAGCGCTTCGACGATGCCGCCGGCTACAGGCCAGAGCCGCACGGCCAATGCGGTGGCTGCTGCCAGCGCCGCCAGACCACAGACGCCTGCCCAACCCCACTGTGCCAGCGCCAGGCTGCCCAGCCAGGCGCCACTGGCCATGCCGATGAACATGCCACCCATGAGCACGGCGTTCAGGCGGCTGCGCGCGGCGGGTTCCAGGCTGTAGACGATGGTCTGGTGCGCAATCAGGCTGGCCTGCACGCCCAGGTCAAACACCACAGCGCCCAGCGCCAGCAGCCACAGCGGGCTGTCGGTTCCCAGCGCACCCAAACCCATGGCCAGGAATGCGACCACCACCAGCGCGGCGCCCAGCCGGGTCACCACCTCGGGACCGCGCCGGTCGGCCATGCGACCTGCCAGCGGTGCGGCCAGGGCACCCGCGGCACCGGCCAGGCCAAAGGCCCCGGCTGCGGCACTGCCCAGGTGGGCCGGCGCGGCATGCAGCATCACGGCCAAGGTAGACCAGAAGGCGCTGAAGGCCACGCTGAGCAAGCCTTGCGCGAGGGCCGCCCGGCGCAAGCCGCGGTGGCGCTGCCACAGCGTGGCCAATGTGCGCATCAGAGCCGGGTAGGGCAGCTGGGTGGTGGGTGCAAAGCGTGGCAGGCCGCGCCAGACGGCCGCACCCAAAAGTGCAATGCTGAGTGCTGCGGCCACAAACATGGCGCGCCAGCCCGCCTGCTCGGCCACCAGACCCGACACCACGCGCGACAGCAAAATGCCCAGCAACAGCCCGGTCATCACCGTGCCCACAATCTTGCCGCGGCTGGCTTCGGGCGCCAGTGTGGCGGCGGCGGGCACGATGTCCTGCGCCAGCGTGGCAGAAACGCCAATCACCAGGCTGGCTGCGAGCATCACTCCCAGCGAAGGTGCGGCAGCGGCGGCCAGCAGCGCTAGGCACAGCACGGCGGCTTTGCCAAGGATGATGCTGCGCCGGTCAAAGCGGTCGCCCAGGGGAGCCAGCAGCACCAGGCCCAGGGCGTAGCCCAATTGGGTGAGGGTGGGGACCAGGCCAATGGCGCCGGGCGTGACTCCGAACTCGGCGCCCAGCACGCCCAGCATGGGTTGGCTGTAGTACAGCGCCGCGGCGGCCAAGCCGGCGCCGGTGGCTAGCAGCAGCACCAAGGCCGCCGGCAAGGCGTTGGCAGGCTTATGCGTGGAATTGGTGGATGTCATGGTATTAACCCTAGGTTCGACGATGGAGCGAGTGTGTCACCGCCTAAATCAACTGGGAATGCCTGCAATCCACACAATTGTTATACGCTTGACGTATGAAGACAGCTCCCGACCGCATTGAACTCATGCAGACCCTGGTGCGCATTGTGGAGGCCGGCAGCCTGTCGGCTGCCGCGGCACAGCTGGGCACCACCCAACCTACCGTGAGCCGGCGCCTGCAGGCGCTGGAGCGCATGCTGGGCGCCAAGCTGCTGCAACGCTCCACCCACGCCATGCAACTCACCGAGGAAGGCCAGCGCTGCTTTGCCCATGCCAAGGAACTGCTGGTGAATTGGGACGCCTTTGAGGCCGATCTGCGTGGCAGCACCGACGTACCCGAGGGCACGCTGCGTGTGGTGGTGCCGCATGCCATTGGCCAGCAGCAGCTGGTGGGCCCGCTGGCCGACTACCTGCAGCGCCACCCGCGCGTGGCGGTGGAGTGGCTGCTGCACGACCGCACGCCGGACTTCATTGCTGACGGCATTGACTGCGCCATCCATGTGGGCACGGTGGACGACCCGTCGGTGGTGGCGGTCAAGTTGGCAGAGATTCCGCGCATCGTGGTGGCCGCGCCTTCCGTGTTGGGCGATGCTTCGCCGCCAGTGCACGCCTCAGATTTGGCGGCGTTACCCTGGTTGGCACTGCGCACTTTCTACCGCAACGACATCACGCTGAGCCATAGCGGTGGCGCGCAGCAGCGCCTGGCGCTGAAACCTCGCATGGCCACTGACAGCCTGTACGCGCTGCGCAGCGCAGCACTCTTGGGGCTCGGGGTGTGCGTGGCATCGAGCTGGGCGGTGGCCGATGACGTGGCCCAGGGCCGGCTGCTGCACCTGCTGCCCGAGTGGCGCGCCGAACCATTGCCGATTTACCTGCTCTACCCATACGCCCACTTCTACCCAGCCAAGCTGCGCCGCTTTGTGGACATTCTGCGGCCTGCTCTGATTGCCGGCTGGGGCACGCCAGCAGCAGCTGTTTGAGTGAAGAATAAGGCGCTAGACCCCGTATTTATTGCGCCAACCGCTCCTGAATGAATAGCAACTATTGGAGTGGTGCGGGTGCACTGTGCACAGGCGCGTGGGTTGGCAGGCGCAGCACAAAGCGGGTGCCCACGCCCACCGTACTGTGGGCGGTGATGCTGCCGCCCAGCACATTGGTGGCCAGGTTGTAGACGATGTAGAGCCCCAGGCCGCTGCCGCCGCGGCCCAGCTTGGTGGTGTAAAACGGCTCGAAGACATGCGGCAGATTGCCCGGCGCGATGCCGCAGCCGTTGTCGGCGTATTCCAGCACCACCTCGTCGCCTTCCAGGCGAGCCTGGATGTCTATCTGGCCTTGCGCCACGCCTTCAAAGCCGTGGTTCAGGCTGTTGGTCAGGAAGTTCGTCAGGGCTTGTTCCAGCGGGCCGGGGTAGCTGTCCAACGCCAGGTCTGTGGGGATGGCCAGCGACACCTGGTGCCTGGCATTCTTGAACAAGGGGCGGGTGGTGGTGAGCACCTCATTCACCACATCCAGCAGCGTAAAGCGCCGCCTGCGCGTGCTGCTCTGGTCGACCGCCACCTCCTTGAAGTCGTTGATCAGTTTGGCGGCCTTGGTCGCGTTGCGTTCGATGAGCACGCTGGCCTCTTGCATGCGGGTGGTCGCCTTGTCCACATCGGAGCGGCGGGCCTTGCCAGAGAGCAGCTTCTGGCTGAAATCGGACACTTCATCGGTCAGGGTGGTGGCCACGGACATTACGTTGCCAATGGGCGTGTTGAGCTCGTGCGCGACCCCGGCCACCAGGCTGCCCAAAGCAGCCAATTTCTCGGATTGCACCAATTGGCCCATGGCGTGTTTGAGCTCTGCATTGCGGGCTTGCACGCGGGCTTCGAGATCCCGGTTGAGCTCTTCCAGTGTGGTTTGGGTCCGTTTCAGTCGGGTGACGTCGATCAGGGTCTGAATGGCCCCGGTGATCCGGCCCTGTGCATCGCGCAAAGGGGCTGCGCAGTAGCGTATCCACATGCCGCGCTCGCGCTCCATGCCGGCGAAATAGTCTTCGCCTTCCAGGGCGCCGGGAATGATGGGGCTTTCGCGCAGTTTTTGACCGTAGTGGCGTGCCAGGTCTTCAGGGCGTGCGCCGTCCACCAGCACATCGAGCAGGCAAGGCCGTGGATCAGGGTAAATGCCACGCCAGGTGTCTGTGGTGCCCACCACGGTTTCCGCCTTGACCCCGGTCAGGCGTGTCATGTGCGGGTTCCAAAAGGTGATCTGGTGCTGGGCATTGATGGCAAATACTGCGACCGGCAAGTTTTGGTACACCTGCTGCAAGCTGTGTTCAAACTCCTTGGCCATCACTTCAGCCTGTTTGCGGTCCGTGACGTCGCGGATGGCGGACACGGTGCGCTGCCCCTGCGCCATCTCAAAGCGTGTCATGGAAATCTCTGACCAGAACACCGTGCCGTCCTTGCGCTTGGAACGCCATTCGAAAAACTGGGCACCCTCGCGCCGCGTTTTCTCGATCCAGGCCAGCGCTTCGGCAGGGCCATAGCCGGGTTCCTGGGAGCTCAGATCGCCTGGGTGCAAGGCGGCCACCTCATGGCCTTGGTAGCCAAACAGCTGGACAAAGCGCGGGTTGATCTGCACGATCTGGCCGGTATCCGCATCACGCACCATGATGGCGTCGGGGCTGTGGTCAAACAAGGCCTGGTAGTTGCGCGCACTCAGGCGTTGCGCGGCCTCTGCCGCATGGCGCACCCGGATGCCGTGCAGCAGCAGGCCAATGATCACCAGCATGCTGCCAAACAACACGCTAAGCCACGGCAAGTGGGGCCGCAGGGACTCCATGGTGTCCTTGGGGCGCTGCAACACGGTGGCCGTGGCAGGCAGGCGGTCCATGTCCACGTCCCAGCGCTGCATCTGGGGGTAGTCAAAGGTGGCGTGGGAGCTGCCATCCACAAACGGCAGTGGTGTGGGAATACTTCCGTCCAGCACTTGCATCGCCAAGCGGCCCACGGTTTGCCCCTGGTCAAACCCGGACACCAGAAAGCCCCCCAAAACGCCGGGGCGCATGGCCACATCGCGCGTGACGGCGACGGGGGCTTTTGCCGCGGCCGTCCACAGGTCGGTTGCCTCCTCGTGGGTGAGCACGTGGCCCTCGGCATCCCGGTTAAAGGGCAGGGCAAACACCAGGTCTTGGGCGCTGGTTTGGCTCAGCCGTTGCTGCATGGCGGCCACGGGCAGGTTGGTCAGGTACTCGATGGTGGCGCCGGGCTGGGAGGCCATGCGGCTGTGCAGGGTCTCGACCTGTGCGAGGCTGGTGCGGCTTTGGTCGTGGATGACGAGGACACGTTGGGTCTGTGGGCGCATGCGCAGCATTTGCTGCAGGCTCTCGCCCACGTCCAGGTCGTCAAATACGCCCCCCACATTGGGCACTTGCTGCAGTGCCGCGCGTCGGCTGCTGGAGACACCGGAAAACAGGACCGGCGTGCCCTTGAAATGTTTGTCGCGCAGGAGCAGTGCAAAGTCCAGGGCATCGTCGTCTGCCGCAATCAGCACAGCAGGCGGCTTGGTGCCGTATTTGGCCAGCAACAGTGCCTCGGTCAGCTGGTAGTAGTGCGTGTTGGGCACCACATGTTTGGTGTCCAGAAAATCGAGCTGTATCTCCAGGGGGGGATTGCGAGCCTGCAGCTGCTCGCGCACACCGGCGATCTGGGCATCGCTCCAGGCCATGCCTGCGTGGTAGGACGCAATCATGTGCACCCGCGCCACCTCGAGCGCCTGGGCGGGAACAAGGGCGCACCACAAGGCCACCCCGCAGGCCCATCGCAACCAGCCAGGGCCGGGGTGGCGGACCGTCGGAGCTCGTGGGGGCTGCCAGGCCTTTGGCAAACCAGCCTTCAGGCGGAGAGGGCCAGCGAGTTGCTGTTGGCCGCGTGCTCGGGCGACAGCTTGAATACCGCCATCACCTCCACCAGCGAATGCGCCTGGGTGCGCAGGCTGCTCGCGGCGGCGGCCATTTCTTCCACCAAGGCCGCGTTTTGCTGGGTGGCCTGGTCCATCTGGTCCACCGCGTGCCCCACTTGGGTGACGCCCGAGGCCTGTTCGCCACTGGCTGCGCTGATTTCCCCCACGATGTCGGTCACACGGCGGATGGCATCCACCACTTCGGTCATCGTGCTGCCCGCCTGGTCCACCAGTGCCGTGCCTTGCTCTACACGGCTCACGCTGTCGTTGATCAGGGTCTTGATCTCCTTGGCGGCTTCGGCGCTACGCCCGGCCAGGCTGCGTACCTCACTGGCCACCACCGCAAAGCCACGGCCTTGCTCACCCGCGCGGGCGGCTTCCACGGCCGCGTTCAGCGCCAGGATGTTGGTCTGGAAGGCGATACCGTCGATGACGCTGATGATGTCGCTGATTTTGCGGCTGGCCTCGTTGATGCCCTTCATGGTTTCCACCACCTGGCCCACCACTTCGCCGCCGCGCATGGCCACCGTGGATGCGGTCATGGCCAACTGGTTGGCCTGGGAGGCGCTGTCGGCGTTTTGCCGCACGGTGGAACTCAGCTCGGTCATGGAGGCTGCGGTCTCTTGCAGTGCACTGGCCTGCTGCTCGGTGCGGGCCGAGAGGTCGTTATTGCCGTGTGCAATCTCCGCGCTCGCGGTGGATACACCCTCGGCGCTGCTGCGCACCCCGCCCACCATGCGGGCCAGGTTGTCGCGCATGTCGCGCAGCGCATGCATCATGTCGGCGGTTTCGTCCCGCCCTTCGGGCTGGATATGGATGCTCAGGTTGCCCTGGCTGATGGCCTGGGCCGAATCGACCGCGTGCCGGATGGGCCGGGTGATGGAGCGGGTGGACAGCACCGCAAAGACCAGGCCGATGGCCGCAGAAAGCCCTGCCCCGATGCCCAGAATCCACTGGCCACTGGCAGCGACGGCTTCGGTTTTGGCAACACCGGCCTTCAACTGGTCGTCCATATGCGCAATCAGCGCATCCAGCGACTTGAGGTAAGCGCTGGCCAGAGGGAGCAAGTTTGCGTCGACCGCAGCAGTGACGTCTTCACCCGCCAGTTTTTTCTTCAGCAAATCGGAGCGTGGCCCGCGGTACGCCTCCCGGACCTTGCCAATGTCGGCAAACAGGGCCTTGCCCTTGTCGTCGGTGATCATGGGCTCCAGTTGCTTTTGCAAGCCGCTGATGACTTTGGAGGTCTCGTCCATCTCTTTTTGCAGAATGCCCACCCGCTCGGTGCTGGACGCGTGCAGGGCTGCCGCCGTGCGGACCCAGTTGATGCGGATGTTTTCCACCCATTTTTGCGTCAGGGAGGCGCGTTCCACCTCGACATAGGCCAGGCTGTGGGCCTCTTCCTTGAGTGAACCCAGGCGCCACATGCCGGTCAGTGCCATCAGGGCGGTGATCAGGAGTACGACCCCAAAAGCCAGTCCAAGCCGGGCACCGATGCGCAGGTTGCTTCCAATCATGCTGTCTCCTCGAGTTGTATACAGAACACTTTACTCCCAAGCGCACCAAAGCAAAAGCCGGAATACTCAGGAAAACTCCGCTGCAAATGAGTGCGCGCTGGCCCGTGGCCAGCTGTGGCGGTAGATCAAGGGCAGGCTGTTCAGGTCCTGGTCGATCAGCGCGCGGGTGGGCAATTGCGTCAGGATCAGCTGCGCGAGCGACTTCACTTTGTGGTCAGTCGACCGGCGCACGATGTGGTGCGCCGTGATCCCGCTGGGGTGGGTCACACCCGCGGCCTGCACCAGCTCTTGCAGGGCATGCAGGGTTTGTTGGTGAAAGTTGTAGACGCGTTCGGCTTTGTCCGGCACTACCAGTGACTGCTGACGCAGCGGGTCCTGCGTGGTGACTCCGGTGGGGCAGTGGCCGGTGTGGCAGTGCTGTGCCTGGATGCACCCCAGTGCGAACATGAAGCCGCGTGCACTGTTGCACCAGTCGGCCCCCAGTGCCATGAGCCGGGCGATGTCAAAAGCACTCACCACCTTGCCCGCGCAGCCAACTTTGACCCGCTCGCGCAGGCCGGCACCGCGCAAGGTGTTGTGCACCAGCAGCAAGCCTTCCTGCAGCGGCGAGCCCACGTGGTCCGTGAACTCCAGCGGCGCTGCACCCGTGCCGCCCTCGGCCCCGTCCACCACAATGAAGTCGGGCGTGATGCCGGTTTCCAGCATCGCCTTGACCATGGCAAACCACTCCCAGGGGTGGCCAATGCAGAGCTTGAAGCCGGTCGGCTTGCCGCCCGAGAGCTCGCGCAGCTTGGCAATGAACAGCATCATCTCCACCGGAGTAGAGAACGCGCTGTGGGAGGCCGGTGAGATGCAGTCCACCCCCACCGGGATGCCGCGCGCCTGGGCAATTTCGGGCGTCACCTTGGGGCCTGGCAACATGCCTCCGTGGCCCGGCTTGGCGCCCTGGCTGAGCTTGAGCTCAATCATCTTGACCTGCGGGTCGCGCGCGTTGGCGGCGAACTTGTCGGGGTTGAAGCTGCCGTCGTCGTTGCGGCAGCCAAAGTAGCCGGAGGCGACTTCCCAGATCAGGTCGCCCCCATGTACGCGGTGGTGGGTAGATATGGACCCTTCGCCCGTGTCGTGGGCGAAGCCGCCGCGTTTGGCACCCGCGTTCAGCGCCAGAATGGCATTGGCGCTCAGTGCCCCAAAACTCATGGCCGAGATGTTGAACACGCTGGCGCTGTAGGGGTGGGCCGTGTCCGCACCGATGGTGATGCGGAAGTCGTGGGAGGCCAGTTGGGTGGGGGCGACCGAATGGTTCATCCACTCGTAGCCCTCGGCATGCACGTCCAGTTGGGTACCAAACGGCCGCTTGTCCGGCTCGCCCTTGGCACGCTGGTAGACCAGTGAGCGCTGGGCCCGTGAGAAAGGGGTGGCCTCGTTGTCGCTTTCGATGAAGTATTGGCGAATCTCGGGCCGTACAAACTCCAGCATGAAACGCAGGTGCCCAATGATGGGGTAGTTGCGCAGGATGGAGCGTTTGCTCTGGCGCAAGTCGTACACCCCAATGCCCACCAGCATGGCACACAGCAGGAAGCTCCCCAAGCCGACGCCCAGTGCCAGCAGGCTGAAGACACTCAGCAGCAGGCCAAACACGCACAGCCCCATGGCGGTGTAGCGGACAGGAAAGATGGAATTGAGCGTATGGAGCATGGAGAGCCTTTCTTCGGAGGGACAATAGCAGCCTGCCCTCTTTTTGCACAGCTTATGCCAAACCTCACGCCTGCGGCCACCGATGCCGCCTTGTTAGACACCCTGAGCCCGGACGACTTCGACGCCCTAGACACTATTCTGGATGACTTGCGCAGCCGCAACGATGAAACGCCGCAGTGGGAGTTCTGCGAAGGCTTTATGGCGGCGCTGGCCGTGTGCCGCCGCCCCATCGCTCCCGCCGAGTCCTTTCCCGCCCTGCTCGATCTGGAGTTTCCTGCGTCCGGTGAGGCCGGAGGTTTTGCCAGCGTGGAGCAAGCCCAGCAGTTTGTGCAGCTTTGGACACGCCGCTGGAATGACGTGCTGCGCAGCCTCACCGCCGAAGTGAAAAGCCTGGACGACGAGACCGCCTACCACCCCGAAGTGATGGACGTGCGCGGCGCCGTGGCGGTGTTGCCAGAAGAAGACCGTGCCGCCATGGCCGACCAGGAACTGCCCTCATTCGCCCAGGTATGGGCTTTGGGCTTTATGTTTGCGGTGGAAACCTGGCCCGAAGAGTGGGCGGCGCCCCGCGACAAGGAGGCCGAAAAATGGCTGGATGCCGCCCTGCAGTCCATCGTGGCCCTGACCGAAGATGACACCGACGAGCCCACGATTTCGGTGTTTGAGGATGACGGCCCGCCCAGCGTGAGCGAGCAGCGTATCAACGACTTTGCCGACGCCGTCTGGGCGGTCTACGACTTGCGTGAACTCTGGAGCAGCTTCGGCCCCCGCGTGGAAACGGTACGCAAGGAAGCCGAACCCGGCCGCAACGATCCTTGCCCCTGCGGGAGCGGCAAAAAATACAAGAAGTGCCACGGCGCCTGAGCGCGTTTTGCCCACAAAAAAGCCCGCATCGCTGCGGGCTTTTTGCTTTCGGGGAACTACAGGATTAGAACTTGTAGCCGACGCCGAAGGAAAACACGCTGCTCTTGAACTTGTCAATCACAGTAGTGAATTCTTTGTCGCTGTATTGGTTTTGCATGAACTCAACTTGGTAGTAGACATTCTTGCCGCTCAAGAAGCGAGCACCTGCGCCATAACCGACACCAGACAGGCTCACAGAACTCGTGTCTGCTGCAGTGCCGCTAATAGCAGCGATTTTTCCATAGACCAAGGTTGTATCGCTGATGGCATATCCAGGCGCGACATAAACGGCGAGCGTGTCTTTGAGTTTGAGATCAACGCCGGTTGCAGCCCATCGGCCAAACAGAAGATCACCCAAACCAGCGTTGACGCCAACACCTACTGTGAATTGCTGACCAGCCGCCATGGTGTATTCAGCTTGAAGCTGAAAGTTACTGGATGTGCTGGTTGCAGATGTAGACGATGAGCCGGTTTTGGCATTTTGTTCAAATGTGGCTGCGGCCACATTCACGCCGCCCAAAACGCTAAAGCCCTCAAAATTCTTGGCTTGTGCAAATGCTTGGGGTGCTGCGAAGGTGGCGACGATGGCCGAGGCAATCAAAAGTTTTTTCATGGTTCTGGTTTGATAAGTGGATAAACGGACTCTCCTCCCGAAAAGCCCATAGGGATTCTACTAGTGGTGTTATGCCCTTGACCAAGGCAGGGAAGTCCCGTTGTGGTGAAAAAACCCGTTGGATTGCGCAACATTCCGTATGTCCATGACCTGTAGCAAATGCCGTGCGGCTTTTGCGGATGTTTTGACTTCGCCCCCCGTTTTGGCAAAGGGGGAATGGGGCGTCCAGGCAGGACGGTTGCACGGTTGGGGGGCGCTACTTCAACAGGGTGGCCAATTGGCTAAGGGCGTGGTGCACGGTGGCGGTACGCACTGCTGCGCGGTTGCCCGCAAGGTGCTGCACCTCGCTGTGCACGCCCGCAGGCGTGGCCCAGCCAAACCACACGGTACCTACCGGTTTGTCGGCGCTGCCGCCGGTGGGGCCTGCCACGCCAGTCACGGCGACGGCCACCTGGGCGCGGGAGTGTTGCAGGGCGCCTTGCACCATGGCGCGCACCACGGGTTCGCTGACGGCGCCGTGGGTGGCGATCAGCGTGGCGTCCACCCCCAGCATCTCGGTCTTGGCGGTGTTGGAGTAGGTGACAAAACCACGCTCAAACCAGGCGCTGGAGCCCGCCAGGTCGGTGCAGGCGCCGGCGATCAGGCCGCCAGTGCAGCTTTCGGCTGTGGCCAGCATCCACTGGTGTTTGAGCATCAAATCGGCCACTAGGGCACATGGATATTGCGTGAGCAGCTCTTGATTTGATAGCGATGTGGTGGCGTTCAGATGAACCTCCACAGTGCGATCACTAGCACGGTGCAGCCCGCGGCCACCAGGTCGTCCAGCATGATGCCGAAGCCGGCCTTGCTCCAGGCGCGGCGGTCGCTCTGCGGGTCTACGTGGTGGAACAACGCATCGGCCCAGCCCACCGGGCCAGGTTTCACGGCATCAAAAAAGCGGAACAGGCCAAAGGCCATGACCTGGCCCACCAGCGAGGTGGGGGTGACCAGCCACAGCACCAGCCAAAAGGCGATGACTTCATCGACGACCACATTGCTGGGGTCCAGCACACCCAGATTGCGCGCGGTGACCGTGCTGGCCCACCAGCCCACCAAGGCGCCACCGCCAATCAGCCAGGCCCAGCCAGCGTCGCCCAGCCAAGGTTGTAGCGCCACAAAGGCTACCCAGGCCCATAGCGTGCCCGAGGTGCCCGGTGCAATGCGCGACAGGCCCGAGCCAAAGCCCAGCGCCAGTACATGCGCCAGGTGCTTGAACATGAATTTGGCGGTCGGCCGGGAGGCGGGTGGGGTCAGCGGGGCGCCGCTGACGGTATCCAGCGGAATCAGGGTCACGGGTTCACTCATGCCCCGATTATCGAAGACGCCGCAGCGTCCCCGCAGTTCAGTCGTGCAGGGACGACAAAAACTGCTGCAGCTCGGGCGTTTGCGGCGTGCCAAAAATCTCCGCGGGTGTCCCCATTTCGTGCACACGGCCCTGGTGCATAAAGATCACGCGGTTGGACACGCGGCGCGCAAAACTCATCTCGTGCGTCACCATCAAGAGTGTCATGCCGTCCTGCGCCAGGCCTTCCACCACCCGCAGCACCTCGCCCACCAGTTCGGGGTCCAGCGCGCTGGTGATCTCGTCGCACAGCAGCACGGCGGGTTCCATGGCCAGTGCACGCGCAATCGCCACGCGCTGCTGTTGTCCGCCCGATAACTGGTCGGCATAGGCGTCAAACTTCTCAGTCAGGCCCACGCGGGCCAGCAGGGTGCGGGCATGGGCTTCACCGGCTTGCGCGTCTTTGGCCTTGACCAGGTTGGGGGCCAGCATGATGTTCTTGCCCACGGTCAGGTGCGGGAACAGGTTGAAGCCCTGAAAAATCATGCCCACGCGCTGGCGCAGTGCGCGCATGGCGGCGGCGTCCCGGTGCAGCAGCGGTTTGCTGTCCACCGTCAGCGCGCCGCTCTGGAACTCTTCAAGTCCGTTGATACAGCGCAGCAGCGTGCTTTTGCCCGAGCCGCTTTTGCCGATGATGGCGATCACCTCGCCGGGGGCAATCTGCAGGTCGATGCCCTTGAGCACCTCGTTGCTGCCATACGATTTGCGCAGCGCGCGGATGTCCACAATGGGCGCCACGGGGGCGCTGGTGTCAACGGGGGGCATGCAACTTCCTCTCCAGGGATTTGGCGTACAGGCTCACGGGGTAGCACAGCACAAAATACAAAACGGCCACACAGCTGAACACGAGAAACGGGCTGTAGGTGGCGTTGGCAATGGTCTTGCCCACCTTGGTCAGCTCCATGAAACCAATCACCGAGGCCAACGCTGTGCCCTTGATGACCTGCACCAGAAAGCCCACCGTGGGCGCCACGGCAATCTTGAAGGCCTGGGGCAGGATGACGTAGCGCAGCTGCTCGGCAAAGTTCAGCGCCAGGCTTTGCGAGGCCTCCCACTGGCCGCGGGGGATGGAGGCCACACAGCCGCGCCAGATTTCGGTCAGGAAGGCGCTGGCGTAGAACGTGAGGCCCATGCCCGCTGCCACCCAGGGCGAGGTGTTGATGCCAAACAGGCCCAGCCCGTAGTAGGCCAAAAACAGCTGCACCAAGAGCGGCACGCCCTGGAAGAGCTGCACATAGGCGCTCACAAATACACCGGCACCGGGCAGCTTGCTCAGCCGCAGCATGAGCAGCAGCAAGCCCACCAGCCCACCGCCGATGAAGGCAATCAGCGACAGGCCCACCGTCCAGCGCAGGGCCAGCAGCAGGTTGCGCACGATGTCCCAGAGGGAAAAATCAACCATGGCCTAGCGCCTCCCGAACAGAAAGGTGGCCCCGGCCCAGTTGAGCAGGTGGCGCACCGCGAAGGACAACAGCAGGTACAGCACACCCACCACGATGAAGGCCTCGAAGGAGCGGAAATTGTTGCTCTGGATCAGGTCTGCCGCGTAGCTCAGCTCCTGCGTGGAGATTTGCCCGCACACCGAGGAGCCCAGCATCACGATGACGATCTGGCTCACCAGGCTGGGCCAGATTTTTTGCAGCGCCGGGGGCAGCACCACGCGGGTAAAGGTTTGCAGCCGGGTCAGTGCCAGGCTCACTGCGGCTTCGATCTGCCCCTTGGGCGTGGCCTCCAGCCCGGCGCGGATGATCTCGGTGGCATAGGCCCCGAGGTTGATCACCATGGCGATGAAGGAGGCCGACTCTGCCGACAGCTTGAAGCCGGCGGCCGGCAGGCCAAAGAAGATGAAAAACAGCTGCACGATGAAGGGCGTGTTGCGGATCAGCTCCACATAACCACCCACCACCACTTGCAGCCAGCGCGGCGCCAGCTCTGCGCCAAAGCCGCGCGCCCGCACCCACGCGCAGGCAATGCCCAGGGCCGTGCCCACCAGCACCGCAGCGGCCGTGAGCGCCAGGGTCCAGCCGATGCCGGTGAGCAGCAGGGGCCACTCCGCCAGCACGGCGCCAAAGTCCAGCTGAATGCGCATGGGGATGCTCGATCAGGCGTTACAGCGGCAAGTCACCGAGGCTGCGGCCCAGCCATTTTTTGGCCATGGCTTCCAGCTCGCCGCTCTTTTTGGCGTCGGCAATGATCTCGTTCACCTTGGCCTTGAGCTTGTCCTCGCCCTTGGCAATGCCGATGAAGTTGGGGCTGTCCTTGAGCAGCAGCTTGTACTCGGCAGAGAGCTGCGGGTTCTTGGTCATCATGTTGCCGGCCACCGAGGCACCCAGGGCCACAAACTGCACCTGGCCCGCTGTGAACGCGGCGATGGTGGCGTTGTTGTCTTCAAAACGCTTGGTGTCCACGCCCGCTGGAGCGACCTTGCCCAGCTCCTGGTCTTCCATGGCGCCGCGGGTCACACCCACCGACTTGCCGGCCAGGTCTGCAAAGCTTTTGACGGCGATGTTTTTGGGGCCAAACACGGCCTGGAAGAATGGGGAGTAGGCGGACGAGAAGTCGATCACTTTTTCGCGCTCGGGGTTCTTGCCCAGCGTGGCAATGACCAGGTCAGCCTTTTTGGTTTGCAGCGCAGGAATGCGGCTGGCGCTCACCACCACCACCAGTTCCACGGGCACGCCCAGCTTCTTGCCAATCAGGTTGGCCATGTCCACATCCAGGCCGATAGGCTTGAGGTCGGTGCCCACAAAGCCGTAGGGGGCCGAGTCGGTCTGTACCGCAACTTTGAGTACTTTGGATTTCAGGATGTCGTCCAGTGCCGTTTGTGCGTGGGCGCCGGTGGCGGCCAACAAGGCGCTGGTGGCCAAGGCCAGAGCGAAGGTGCGTTTGTTCAGGGAAAAGGTCATAACAGGGCTCCAAGGTAGGTTGAGGGGTCTTTGGGAGATTTGTCGCCAAGACTTGTATGCAAGTCATGTGCCAAACGAACGGGTTTCGGTTTTGTGCCTTCGCCCACCGGGCTGAGCGCGCTGCGCAGCTCGGCCAGCGGGTCGCCGTTGGGGGTTTGCAGGCGCAGGGCGTCTTGCACATGGCCAATGTGGGCTTGCATGAGCTGCTCGGCCAGCACCCAGTCGGAGGCTTCCAGTGCCTCCACAATGCGGCCGTGCTCTGCACAGGAGTGCGCCGCGTCGTGGGTGGATTGGTAGAGCATGGCAATCAGCGTGGTGCGCGCGGTGAAGTCGCGCAGCGTGTCGGCCAGCAGGCTGTTGCCCAGGCATTCGGCCAGGCAGACATGGAAGTCGCCCAGCAGGTAGCTGCGCAGCCCCACGTCCGTCCCCTTGACGGCGGCCTGCTCGGTCTTGATATGCGCCTTGAGTTTCTTGATGGCGGCCTTGCTCACCTCAGTGGTGCAGCGGATCAGGCCCATCTCGATCACGCGGCGGGCCTCGAAGGCCTCGCGCGCTTCGCTCAATGAGGGTTCGATCACATACCAGCCGCGCCGGCTGCTGACCGTGACAATGCCACGCGCCGCCAACCGGGTGAGGGCTTCGCGCACGATGGTGCGGCTGCAGTCAAACAGCATGGCGAGTTGTTGCTCGCCCAGGCGGGCGCCAGGCGCAAGCTTTTGCGCCAAAACGGCTTCAATGATGCGGGTGCTGATGTCGGATGCGTTGGCCATAGTGCATCCGGTACAGCAGAAACTGTGCCACTGGTATACAAGCCATGCGCACCAGTACGGTGAGCGATGCCCGCTTTGGCAGCCCGCCAGTGCCCCGTGTCAGTGCGCGTGCACCGTCATGACATGCCCGCGACCCACTCCGCCCAGTAGTCAATACACGCCCGCACCTTGGGCAGGCGGTGGCGTTCCTGCAGCATCACCGCGTAGATCGGGATGCGTGGGCTCGCAAAATGGTCTTGCAGCAGCGGCACCAGCGCGCCGCTGCGCACCCAGGGTGCGGCCATCAGGTCGTGCAGGCGCGAGATGCCCACGCCTTGCACGACCAGGCTCAGTAGCAGGGCCGTGTTGTCGGCACGGGTGTGGCCTGGCACGATGAAGTCTGGCTGGCCGGTGCGGCTCCAGCGGTTCAGGCCGGGGCTGGCACTGTTGGCAATCAGGTGGTGGAGGGCCAGGTCGTCCGGGTGCTGGGGTGTGCCGCAGCGTGTGAGGTAGCTGGGCGCCGCATACAGCGTGCGGCCGTATTCACCGATCTGCCGCGCCACCAAGGTGTCGCTGGCAGGGGTGCCGGTGCGGATGGCCACGTCGATGCCGTCGCGCGCCATGTCGGCGATGCGGTCGTCGGCGTTGATGTCGATGTGCAGCAGCGGCCAGCGTTGGTACAGGCCGGCCAGGCTGGGTGCAATCACACACTCGGCCATCAGCGGGCTCACGCTGATGCGCACCCAACCGCTGGGACCGCTGAGCTTGCCGCTGAGTTCGCTGTCGAGCTCGGCCGTGGTGTCGAGCAGGCGCTGGCCGTAGCTCAGCAGCGTGTCGCCCTCGTCGGTCAGGCTCAGGCCGTGGGTCGTGCGGTGCAGCAGGCGCACGCCGCAGGCGGCTTCCAGCCGGGTCAGCGCGCGGGTGACCTGGCTCACCGGCACATTGCGCTCGCGCGCTGCGGCCGACAAGGTGCCCAGCTTGGCAATGCGGGTGAACAGGGCCACGTCATCGAGGTGGAGTTGCATGGGGGCATTGTGCGGCATGTGGGTCTTGTTTTGCGAAAACTGCAAAACCAATATGGATTTTGAGCGGTTTCCGAATATTGGTTCGATCAATAAAGTTCAAACCATCGCATCCCCCCATGAACCTACCGGAGTCCACCATGTTCCCCTCCACCCCCGACGCCATTGCCCTGGCCCAACTGCACGACCAAGCCAAACGCGAAGCCCGCCGCCTGCGCCGCGAGGCGGTGGACGACTTCTGGCGCGGCGCCGATGCCGTCTGGCAGCGCAGCCTGGCGGGTGGTCAGATGCTGGCCCAACGCAGCGCCACCCGCTTGCGGGCCCGCCTGGCCCGCCGCGCCAACCGTTCCACATCCACCACTTCGAAAGCCTGACCATGCCCACCCTGCAACTCAAGATCTCGCCGCTGCAAAACCCCTCGCGCTACCGCGCCCTGGCCGAAGCCCTGACCCGCATCACCCACGAAGCGCTGGGCAAGCGGGCGGACGTCACCGCGGTGGTGATTGACGACGTGCCCGCCGCACGCTGGCATGTGGGTGGCCGCGATGTGCAACGCCCCACGGCATTGCTGGAGATCAGCATCACCCAGGGCACCAACACGGCGGAGCAGAAGGCCGCCTTTATTGCGACCGCGTTTGCTGAGCTCGAAGCGCAATTGGGCGCAGGAGACGGGCTGGAGCCCGCCAGCTATGTCATCGTGCGCGAGGTAGCCGCCAGCGATTGGGGGTATGGCGGCCACACGCAGGCGGCGCGGCGTGTGGCGCTGGCGCATCCCTCCTGACACACCGCTGTCAGTAGCCCCCCGGCACCATCCGGGCTCCCTCAACACAACAAGGAGTTCCGATGAAAAACGCCATCAGCTGGTTTGAAATCCCCACCACCCAACTCGACGCCGCCCAGGCTTTTTACGAGGCCGTGCTCGGTCGCCCCATGCGCCGCGAGAGCATGGGGCCCAGCCAGGGCGCGGTGTTTGCCTACGACAGGGCGCAGGAGGGCACGGGCGGCGCACTGATGATGGGCCCCACGGCGCCCAGAGTGGCCGCCGGCGGTACGCTGGTCTATCTGGATGCCACGCCTTCGCTGGATGCGGCGCTGCAGCGTGCCGTGGGGCAAGGTGGCCAGATCGCCCAGCCGCGCACCGCGCTGCCACCGGGCATGGGCTTCTTTGCCCACATCACCGATCTGGACGGCAACCGCGTCGGCCTGCACGCGCTGGTGTGATCCGCGGCCACACGCAGCCGTTGCGCTTCGGGGCGTGTACGGTTGCTGCTTGTATGCTATTGTTTTAATAGCTGTTCGCGCAGGTATCATGGGGGCTAGAGGCCTAAAACACTTAAAAATCGCATGCGCCGCGCCGACCGCCTGTTCCAAATCGTCCAGCTCATCCGGGGCCGCCGTCTCACCACGGCCGCCTTTTTGGCGCGGCGGCTGGAGGTGTCCGAGCGCACCGTCTACCGTGACGTGGCCGACCTGCAGCACCAGGGGGTGCCGATCGAAGGCGAGGCTGGCGTGGGCTACCGCCTGGGCCAGGGCTTTGACTTGCCCCCGCTGATGTTCACCGTGGACGAGGCGCGCGCGCTGGTGGCCTCGGTGCGCATGGCCCAGGTCTGGCAGGACCCGGCGCTGGCGCACAACGCACAGGTGGCGCTGGGCAAAATTCTGTCGGTGCTGCCGGCGACGGCCCGGGTGGCGGCCCAGAGCATGGCGGTGTACGCGCCGCCTGTGGGGCTGGAGCCCGCTGTACAGGCCACGTTGCACACCCTGCGCGAAGCCGCCCAGGCCCACTGCAAGGTGCAGGTGGACTACCGCGACGCGAACGACCAGCCCAGCCAGCGCACCCTGCGCCCGCTGGGCTGTTTTTACTGGGGCAAGGTCTGGACGCTGGCGGCCTGGTGCGAGGCGCGGCAAGACTTCCGCAGCTTCCGGCTGGACCGCATGGCGGGGCTTGAATTGTTACAAAGTGCTGCGGACCGTTTTACCGACGAACCGGGCAAAACCCTGGCCGACTACCTGCGTCGGGTGGCGCCTCCAGAGGCTATGGCGCGCTTGCAAGACGGTGGGGTGTAAGCGCGGGGCGCTTCGTGCGCCTGTGCAAACCGGAACAATTGGGTGTGGAAAGTTTCCTCCTTTGCGCGTAAATTAAAGTGCACGCTCCCCAAAGCTTGTCTCTTCCCCCTTTGTACTGCGCCCGAGGTTGATGTATGTCCGATGTTTCCCTGGTCCACCGCCTGCTGCAGCGCTGGCCTGCCAAAACCCCGCCCCATCCTTTGCAGGCCGTGCTGGAGCAGGGCGCTTTGGAAACGCTGTACCAACCCATCATCGCCCTGCAAAGCGGTGCCATCGACGGCCACGAAGCCTTGGTGCGCGGCCAGAAGGACAGCGACATGGCAACGCCCCAGGCGCTGCTGGACGCGGCCCAACTGGCGCAGATGCAGATTGAACTGGAGCTGGCCTGCGTGGGCCGCGCGCTGCAGAGTTGGGGCTACCCGCACACGGCAGGGCGCATCTACCTCAACCTCAGTGCCCACACGCTGGTGGCACTCAGCGAGCCCAAGTCCTTCAAGCGCCTAGAGGGCGTGTTTCTGGCACACCGGGTGCCCTGCAAGCGGGTGGTGGTGGAAGTAACCCAGCACCGCAAGCTCAAAGAAATTACCGCGTTGGAGCGCTGTACCACCGCACTGCAGGCACTGGGCTGCGCCATTGCGCTGGACGATGTGAAGGCCTCGCAGCGCAGCCTCGATCTGTGGCTGCGCCTCAAGCCCTCGGTGGTCAAACTGGACAGCCGGATGAGCCAGGACCTGCAGCAAGACCCGGACAAGGCCAAGGTGCTGCGCACCCTCTCCAACCTGGCGTTCAAGACCGGTGCCAGCCTGGTCGCCAAGGCCGTGGAAGATGCCGAAGATTTGCGTATCGTCCGCGACGCGGGCGTACACCTGGCGCAGGGGCACTTTCTGGGTTTCCCCGCTCCGACCGCGGTGGACACGCTGAACCTGCGCGCCCGCAATGTGCTGGCCGAAAAGTGGACCCCGCCCGATCCTCCGTCGCGCCCTGGTGACCTGACGGCGGCCGACTCCGGGCTGCAAAAGTTGGTGGGCATGCGCTGGTTCGACTAGGCCCGCCGCCGTGCCCGTAGGCCACGCGTGCGGGGGCCCAGGCCCGCACAGGATGGGGCGAATCCCGTCTACAGAAAGCGGGCCGGAATGGCGCTGTGGAACGGGTACATGGGGAAGTAGGGCCTGGCTTCTTCCAGCACCCGCTGCACCGAGGGCCGCTCCATCAGCCGCTCGAAATACGCCCGCAGGTGCACCAAGGGCTCTGGAAAGGACTCCAGGGTGTGGGCATAAAAGAGCGCGGGTGCCGCCGCGCAGTCCGCCATGCTGAACGTCTGCCCCACCATCCACGGCCGTGTGGCCACTTGGGTGTCGATCAGGCTGTAAGCGGTCTGGATGGTGGCCCGCAGGGTGGTGGTGTCGCCTTTCGCACCCCGTAAATGGTCGAGCACGATGTCCTGCATCGGTTCGTGCACATAGCTGTCCACAATACGGTCCCACAGGCGTACCTGCAGCGCGTCGTTGGCGTCTTGGGGGATCAGCGGCGGGCGGGCTGCAAACGGGTCCAGGTACTCGATGATGATGGACGACTCCGGCACCGTGCGCTGGCGTTCGTGGTCGCGCAGCAGCGGAAATTTGCAGAAGGGCCAGAGCGCGCCGAGCTCCGCACGGTCGGCCTCTGCACCGAGGTCGATGATGCGTGCCTCAAACGCAATCTCGTGCTCGTACAGGGCGACCAGAACTTTGTGGCAGTACGAGGCCAGGGGGTGGTAGTACAGCGTGAGTGACATGGTGACTCCGAAGCGAAGGGGTCAAGCCGTTTGCAACAGCGACAGGTAATCTTCCAGCACGTCGAGGTTGCCGCCCCAGCCCTGGCGCATGCTGTCGTGGCTGGCGGCAAACAGGGCTTCTTCTTCCGCAGTGGCTTCGTGCGGGGCCCACACCAGGGTCATCAGCGTGCCGCCGTCCTGCTCGGTCAGTGTGGTGGTGGAGTGGGTGTACATCGGCCAGCCTGCCGCCCAGGGGTTGCGTGTGGCACCGCCCTGCGGGTCGGAGAAACACTGGATCAGCACCAGCTTCTCGGGTGCCTGCAGCTCCAGGAACAACCACTTGCCCCACAGCTCCATGCCGCCTTCGACCTTCATCGCGTAGTGGTAGGTGCCGCCTACCTGAAAGTCCAACTGGCTGTGCGTCACCGTGCTGCCCTTGGGGCCCAGCCAGTGTTGCAGGTGCTCGGGGCTGGAATACACCTCCCACACCAGCGGGCGTGGGGCTTTGAGCCAGCGGGAAATGGTGAATGGGGCATGTGCAGTCATGGTTTCTCCTCGGTAGATGGGGCTTGCAGGGTGGCCAAATAGTCTTCCAGGCGGTCCAGCCGATCTTCCCAGTGCTGGCGGTACTGCGCCACCCAGTCGGCGGCTTCGCGCAGGGGCTGGGCTTCGAGCTTGCAGGGGCGCCACTGGGCCTGCCGCCCCTGGCTGATGAGGCCGGCGCGCTGCAGCACTTTCAGGTGCTTCGTGATGGCTGGCGCGCTCATGGCAAAAGGCTTGGCCAGGTCGCTGACCGAGCTTTCACCGCTGGACAGGCGCGCCAGGATGGCGCGTCGCGTCGGGTCAGCCAGGGCGGCGAAGGTGGTGCTAAGGGCGTCTTGCATGTCGCATGGGTTGTGGAAATCGCTAATTAACCAATTGGTAAATTAAGCCATTGCGGGTTACAACTTGTCAAGTCCTGATGCGCCACGCTGATTGGTGTGCAGGCGGGCTATCGCAATACCCAGGGAGGGCGCCGCATGGCAATACACAAGAGGCCGGATTCGAAAGACGAAAACGGCGGAATATCCGCGCCGCCGGGTTGGCCCATCAGGTTGTCCATTGCCTCGGTGGTGGTGGTGTCCATGGCCATTCTGGCCATTACCATCATTGCGCTGGGTTGGCTGGGGGCGCGTCAGTCCTTGCTGGATGCGGCTTCCAGATCGGCGCGTGATGCCGGTTTGCTCATCACCGAAAAATCCCACCGCATGCTGGAGCCCGCCCAGGCTACCTTGCGCTTATTGACCTCTACCCCTTTGAGCCATGCCGATTCCCTGGAGCAGCGGATGGGCCAGATACGCATCCTGTCCGATGTGTTGGTGGCCAATCGTCTGGTTTCTTCGGTATTTGTGGGTTATGCCGATGGCGCTTTTTTTCTGGTCCGTCCGCTGGACCAGCCCGCCTTGCGGGAGCGCTTCCAACCACCGTCCAAGGCCAGTTTTCTCGTCCAGTCCGTCCAGGTGCAGGGTGGCAAGCCGCAGGGCGAATTCCTGTTTTTTGACGCGGAGCGCCGCCTGTTGCAGCGCCGCCTGCAAGCCGACTACCAGTTTGATCCGCGCACCAGGCCTTGGTACCAGGCCGCACGGGCAACGAACACCGCCGCCTTCACCGAGCCGTATGTGTTTTTCACTACGCAGCAGTTAGGGCTGACGCTAAGCCAAGCCAATCTGGAGGGGGGCGCCGTTTTCGGCATCGATGTGGTGCTGGACGACCTGGCCGCCAGCCTCAGTGATTTGCGCACCTCCCCCAATGCCCAACTGGCACTGGTGAATGCCAAAAACCAGGTGCTGGCCTACCCGGACATGCGCCGCGTGCTGGTGCAGGGCGAAGGCCGGATCGATTTTCGCAACATCGCAGAGCTTGGCGTGCCCGGCCTGTCCGGTTTGCATGCGCTGGGGGTAGGGCAGGGCAAGGTGCAGCCCTACGATGTGGCGGGGACTGAGTGGCTGGGGGTGGTGCTGCCTTTCGATGTGTGGCAGTCCGACGGGCTGCAGTTGCTGGTGGCGGCACCCAGTGATGACTTGCTGGGGGACCTCAAGACCAAAGCGGTTCGGCTGGCCCTGGCCATCGTGGCGCTGGCCCTGCTGCTCATGCCGCTGGGATGGCTCGCCGGGGCTGCCATTGGCCGCAGGCTGGACCGTCTGACGGCGCTGGCCCAGCGGATGAGCCAGTTCGACTTTCACCGGGTGCGCGAGCCGCCGAACTTCATCCGTGAAGTGAATAACCTGTCGGACGTGATGGGGGAGATGGGCGAGACGATCGAGACCTTCTTGCAGATCAGCCAGGACATGGCGACCGAGCCCAAGGTGGAGCGCATGCTGACCAATGTGCTGCAGAAAATGGTGTCCGCCACCCGCTGCCACGGAGGGGCGGTGTACCTGGTGGACAGCAGCGTGCAAGGGATGCAACAGGCCGCAGTCGCCGGCACCCTGCTGGCGCAGGGGCCGCTGCCCGCGCAGCACGCGGCCGCCGCGGCCGCTGTACGCAGGGAGGTGGCCCCCGGGGTGCTGGAAATGCAGGTGGCTTTGCGCGGGCGCAGTGGCAAGCTCGAAGGCCTGTTGGTTCTGCAGCACAGCAGCGATGCGGGGCACGCCGATGCCTCGTTCACCCAGTTCGTGCACCAACTGTCGGGCATGCTGGCCGTGTCGATAGAGACGCGCCAACTGATCGAGGCGCAAAAGGCCTTGCTGGACGCAGTGATCCGCCTGATGGCGGATGCCATTGATGCCAAGAGCCCCTACACCGGCGGGCACTGTGAACGGGTGCCCCAACTTGCGGGCATGCTCATCGATCGCCTGGTGCAGGACCGCAGCGGGCCGTACGCCGACTTCACCATGAGCGAGGACGAGCGGTATGAGTTCCACCTGGGGGCCTGGCTGCACGATTGCGGCAAGGTCACCAGCCCGGAGCACATCATCGACAAGGCCACCAAGCTGGAAACCATTTACAACCGCATCCATGAAGTGCGTATGCGCTTTGAGGTGTTGTGGCGTGATGCCGAGATCACCTTCTGGCAAGGTGTGGCCAATGGCGGCGACCGTGCCGCCCTGCAGCATGTGCTGGCGCAGTGCCAGGCCCAGTTGCACGATGACTTTGCCTTTGTGGCGCGCTGCAATGCGGGAAGCGAGTTCATGGCCGATGCCGACATGGCACGCCTGCAGGCGCTGGCATTGACGCCCTGGGTGCGGCAATTTGACAACCGCCTGGGCCTGTCCAGCCAGGAGCTGATGCGCATGCAGGCCACATCTCCCGAAGCCAGGCCCTTGCCGGTGCAGGAGCAGCTTCTGGCCGACCGGCCCGACCACGTGGTGCCCTGGGGGACGCGCAGGCCGCCGGTGGAAAAAGGTGATCCCAAGAACCGCTATGGCTTTGATATGCAGCTCCCCGCGCAGGCCCAGCACATGGGAGAGATTCACAACCTGTCCATCCGCCGCGGCACCCTGACCGAGGAAGACCGCTTCAAGATCAACGACCACATCGTGCAAACGCTGATCATGCTCAAGAGCTTGCCCTGGCCCGCCCATCTGGCCCGCGTGCCCGATATCGCCGCCACCCACCATGAGAAGCTGGATGGCAAGGGCTACCCCCGCAAGCTGCAAGCCGCCCAGCTCACATTGGCCGACCGGGTGATGGCACTGGCCGATATTTTTGAGGCGCTGACCGCTGCCGACCGGCCCTACAAGCCCGCCAAGACTCTGAATGAATCGCTGCGCATCATGGCGTTCATGGCCAAAGACCAGCACATCGACCCGGAGCTGTTTCGCTACTTCCTGCACAGCCGGGTGTGGGAGCACTTTGCCCGGCAGTACATGCTGCCCGCCCAGATTGATGGGGTGGACATGGCCGCCATTGAAGCGCTGTTGCCACCAACGACGACAGGGGCCGCTCAGCCTGGCAGCTCAGGCAATTGAGGGGGGCTCCGCCGGGGCCGCCGCGTGGCGCTGGTGGTTGCAGCGGGCGTGGCTGATGGAGAGGTTGTCCTGGTGGCTACTGCCTCCCTCGCTGCGCGGAATGATGTGCTCCAGCGTTGCGTCGGCGTGGGCCACATGCTCACCGCAAATCCAGCAGGGCACCACGCCATGCAGCTGGCGGGCCACGGTTCGGTACATCTTCTCGCGGGTCAGGGTCAGGGCACTCATGGATTAGCGGCGAAGGCCGGGTTTAGGTGGGTTGGCTGGCAAAGTGGTCAAAGCTGGCCCAAGGGCCGGGCAACGGTGTGCCGCTGCCGTCCACCACACGCACGCCGGCCATGGCCTCGGTGCGGCCAATGCGGGTGACCAGTGTGCCGCTGGCCTGTGCCGCGGCCTGCACGGCAGCGGCCTGCGCGGGGGGCGCGGTGAACACCAGCTCGTAGTCGTCACCACCGGCCAGCACGCACTGCAAAGCCAGTGCAGCCGGTATTTTGGTATCAAATGTGCCTGTAGCCACCGTGGAATATACGCGAGCAGCTATCAATTCAATAGCAATATTTGCATCCACCGTGGCGCCCAGGCTGCTCTGGGTCAGGATGTGGCCGAGGTCGCCCAGCAGGCCATCGCTCACGTCGGCCGCGGCGCTGGCCACGCCGCGCAGCGCCAGGCCCAGGGCCACGCGCGGTGTGGGTTGCTCCAGCCGCTGGCGGGCCTGGGCCAGCACGGCGGGCGGCAGTTGGAGTTTGCCTTGCAGGCACTGCAGCGCCAGCGCGGCGTCGCCCAGCGTGCCGCTCACGTACACATCGTCACCCAGCTGGGCGCCGCTGCGCAGCAGGGCCTGGCCCGGGGGCACCTCGCCCATCACGGTGATGCAGATGTTGAGCGGGCCGCGCGTGGTGTCGCCACCAATCAGCGCGCAGCCGTGTGCGTCGGCCAGCGCCAACAGGCCTTCCGAGAAGGGTTGCAGCCACTCGGCCCGGGCCTCCGGCAAGGCCAGCGCCAGCGTGAAGGCGCGTGGCCGCGCGCCGCAGGCGGCCAGGTCACTCAGGTTCACGGCCAGCGCCTTGTGGCCCAGGGTGCGCGGGTCTACGTCGGGAAAGAAGTGGCGGCCGCTGACCAGCATGTCGCTGCTCACCGCCCACTGCGTGCCCGGGGTGGGCTGCAGGAGGGCGCAATCGTCGCCCACACCCAGCGCCACGCCAGCGTCCAGGGCCCGTCCGGGGCGCTGGAAGTAGCGCGCAATCAGCGCAAATTCGCCCAGCCCGGCCACAGTGCGTCAGGCCCCGCTGTCGCGTGCGGGCCAGAAGAAGCTCAGTGGCGCCTGGCGTAGGCGCGCCCAGATGGCGCCTTGGATGCGCGAGCGCCCCACGCCCGAGACGTTGTGCGCCTGCAGCGCCACGCGGAAGGCCAGGTAAAAGCTCACGCCGACGTTGAGCATGCCGATGAACGGAATGCTGGCCACGGCCCACCACAGCGCGGGGTTCTTCACCACCTCCCAGCCCAGGGCGGCGCAGGCAGCGCCCAGTTGCCCGGCCGACAAGGTGACGTGGCGCACATCAAGCGCCGGGCCCAGAAAGGCCAGAATGGGCGGCACCAGGCCGAGCATGAAGCCCAGCGAAATATTGGCCGCCAGGCCGGAGATGTTGCGCCGCATGAACTGCGCCCAGCGGTCGGCCCGTGCCATGCCCAGCCAGGCGGTGATGCGCGGGTTGTAGCGGATGGCCGAGTCCAGCCGGTGCAGGACAAACCAGTTCTCCGTCCAGCCGGCAATGATGCTGCTGGAGAACAGCAGCACACCGGTAAAGGCGGCAAACAGCAGCGACGGGCCCATCAGCGTGAGCGAGTGCAGCACGTAGTGGGCACGGTCCTCGGTAATCATGGGGGCGCCCAGCGTCAGCGCCATGGCGGCCGACAGCGCGATGGCCACCGGGAACACCACCGCCACGTTGCCCAGCACCGCCGCCACTTGCGAGCGCACCAGGTGGGTTACTTCGTCCACAAAGGCGCCCAGTGCCTGCGCATCGGCAATGTCCTTGAGCTTGGCCGCCATGGCCGGGGCCGTCATGGCGGGCTGCTTGGTGGCCAGGGTGAAGTGCAGCAGCTGGATGAGCACGAAGCTCAGCGCATACGACACACCCGCCCAGAAGCCGCCCCAGAAGGCCGACAGGCCCACCGCCATGATGCCGAACTTCATGGCGGTGGTTAGCGCCGTGAGGGCGCCACCACCTGCAGCATTGGCCAGCATCTCGCGGTACTCGGCGCGGGTGCGGGTGATGTAGTGCTCGCCAGTCTCCGAGCTGCGCTCGGCCACCTTGGCCGCCAGGAGTGAAGAGTTGGATGCCACCAGTGCGCCAATGCTGCGCTGTTCCTGGCTCACGCTGGCCAGGTGGGAGAGCAGGCGTGCGCTGGCGCGGTGGCTGTCGTCGTCCAGCAGGCAGTCCAGCAGCGCACGCACGCGCAACACGCGTTCGCGCAGCTGGCGCAGGCGGAAGACCAGGTCCACCGAAATGCCATGGGCATCGAGGTGGGTGTAGACGGACGAGGCGGCGTGGCGGCAGGCGTCCAGCTGGGTCCGAAAGCGCAGCACCGCGGCCTGGGTGTCGTGCCCGGCCATCCAGGCTTCGCACACGGCGTCCAGGTCGGCTGCCAAGGTGTGGAACGGGCTGGCGTCCTGGGCGGGGCTGCTCATGCGCAGGCGGATTTCTGGCGAGAAACCGGCCGCGCGAATCTGGCTGGTGCAAAAAGTCATGGCGTCCAGCAGGGTGCTGTGCCAGTGGGTGAGCCCGGGGTGCAGGAGGGCGTTGTGGCCTACGGCCGGTGTGCTCAGCAGCAGGGCCAGGCGCTGCAGGGTGGGGGTGGGCAAAGCGGCCAGCCACTGGGCGTCCAGCGCATCGTCCAGTACCAGGCCAAACAGCTCGGAGGCGTCGGACGTCTCGGGCGTGGCCGGTAGCAGCTTGTAGTGCAGGCGGTCCACCAGCTCGCTGACAAAGGCATTGCGCGAACCAAAACCGTAGTCCGAGAGCAGCGTACTGCCGTCTACCGTGTGCAGCAGGGCGCGCCACCAGGCCTGCAGCTTCTCGGCCGTGGCGGGGCGGGCGTCCAGCACATCCAGCAGCAGGTCCACCCGGGCCACGGCGGCCTCGGGGGCGCCGTTGTCGCCGCGTATCCATTCCAGCAGGCGGATAAGCCAGACATGGCGCTCGACCAGCCCGGCCTCGGGGTTCAGCGTCTCCAGCAGGGTGGAAATATCGCTGGGCACAGCGGGTGCGGCCATCAGTGCAAGGTGCGGGAGCCACCCGCGTCACTCAAGGCGTCCAGCACAAACATGGGAATGTCGGCGTCGAACTTCTCACCATCCTCGGCCACGCAAAAAAAGCTGCCGTGCATGGTGCCGGTGGGGGTGCGCAGGCGGGTGCCGCTGGTGTATTCAAACGACTGGCCGGGTTTGAGCAGCGGCTGCTGGCCCACCACACCCAGGCCCTTGACCTTTTCGGTGTGGCCATTGGCGTCGTTGACGTTCCAGGTGCGCGAAATCAGCTGCGCCGTCACATCGCCTGTGTTGGTGATGGTGATGGTGTACGCAAACACGTACATGTCATCGGCAGGTGCAGATTGGTCGGGGAGGTACTGGGGTGCAACTTCCACCAGAAATTCGTATTTGGCCATGGGCCAATGCTACCTGCGAAAATAAAGGCCCTGTCAACACCCTTCCCAAGCCCCTGCCATGACGTACCGCATCGCCCCCTCCATCCTGTCCGCCGACTTCGCCCGCCTCGGGGAAGAGGTCAAAAACGTCATTGACGCGGGCTCGGACTGGATCCATTTCGACGTGATGGACAACCATTACGTGCCCAACCTGACCTTCGGCCCCATGATTTGCAGTGCCCTCAAGCCGCATGCCAAGACGGCGGCCGGCGTGGCGGTGCCGATTGACGTGCACCTGATGATCTCGCCCGTGGACGCCCTGGCCGCCAGCTTTGCCGAGGCGGGAGCCGATTACATCAGCTTCCACCCAGACGCTTCGGGCCATGTGCACCGCAGCATCCAGGCCATCAAGAGCAAGGGCGTGAAGGCCGGCCTGGTGTTCAACCCGGCCGAACCGCTGGATGTGCTGGACTGGGTGATCGAAGACATCGACCTGATTTTGATCATGAGCGTGAACCCGGGCTTTGGCGGCCAGAGCTTCATTGACTCGGCGCTGCGCAAGATCGAAGACGTGCGCAAGCGCATTGATGCTTCGGGCAAAGACATCCGCCTGGAGGTGGACGGCGGCATCAAGACCGACAACATCCGCCGTGTGGCCGATGCCGGAGCGGACACCTTTGTGGCGGGCAGCGCCATCTTTGGCAAGCCAGACTACAAGGGCGTGATTGACGCCATGCGCCTGGCGCTGTCGGCCTAAGACGCGCATGGTGCCAGACGCAGTGAACATTGCGGTTGTGAAGCCGCCAAGGGCCAAGTTTCTGGGCGACTTGTTCGCTGCATCTGGTGTGGATGGCCGCAATGCACACGTGCGGGTGCGATTGGCCATGTACGGCGTGTTGTTGCTTCTGGTGGCTCTGGGCGGCATGCGGGCTTGGTTGTCCCAGCACTGGCAAGATATTCGCCAGCTGGATATCGAAATTCTCCAGTCAATTGGTGAACAACGGGTCTTGACCCAGCGCCTGGGAGTGTTGACATCGCAACTGCAGCAACAGCCGGGCACATCCCGCACGATGACTGATGAGCTGGCGACGGTGTTGCTGCTCTCCCGCAATGAAGCCGCACGCCTCGATGGGTTGATGCAACAACAGGTCGAGCGTGAGCCGTTTGTAGCCCCCGAGGTGTTGGCCGCTTTGCAGGCTTGGCAAGGTGACCGCGACGGCATGTGGGGCAGCCTGGAGCCTCTCCCGCAGGTCGGGCAGGCGGTCAACGGCGCGTTGCCAGCCAGCCGGCTACAACACGCACAAGACGCCATCGCGCTCGCTGAGTCGTCAGCCCACGCATTGGTGCAGGAGAGTGGCGCCGACATATTGAAGCGCAGCCGCCGCGTGTTGTTCACCATTTGGGTGGTCCTGGGGGGCATCCTTGTCTTGGGCGGTGTCCTGGCTTTCGCGGTGGTGGAGCCCACGGCCAGAGCGGTGCGCCGCCAATATGAGACCTTCGCCCGCCAAGCCGACCACTTGAAACGACTCGCGCTGGTGGCCGAACTCAGCTCGAATGCGATCGCCATTACGGACGGGGCACACCGGGTCGTCTGGGTCAATGAGGCGTTCAGCCGATTGACCAGTTACACCCAGGCCAAGGCCCAGGGTCGGCGCATTGGCACCCTGTTGAAGGCACGCAGCGCAGACCCCGCGCGGTTTGCCGAGTTTTATGCAGCCTTGCGCCAGAACCAGGGCATCAAGCGCGAGATCCGCATTGCCACCCGCACGGCCGAACTGGGCTGGGTGCTGGTGGACATGCAGCCCATCAGCGACGAGGACGGCGCCCTGAATGGCTGGGTCCTGGTGGCCACCGACATGACCGAGGTGCGCGCCCAGCAACAGGTGCTGCGCCTGGCGGTGGACGGTGCGGGCCTGGGTATCTGGCACTGGGACATGGTGGCGGACACCATCCACTGCAATGACCGCCTTCTGGCCACTCTGGGCTATATGCCAGGCGAGTTGGACATGGCCGCCGCCAGTTGGTTCGCGTTGATCCACCCGGATGACCAGGCGCATTGGCAGGAGTCGCTGCGCCACCACCTGCGCGACCCGGACACGCCGCACCGGCTCTCTGTGCGGGCACGGCACCGCGCCGGGCGCTGGGTCTGGATGCTGTTCACCGGCAATGTGGCCGACCGCGATGTGCAGGGCCGTGCCCTGCGCATGGCCGGTGTGGCGATGGATGTGAATGCCCAGAAGGCGATGGAGCAGCAGTTGCGTGTGGCAGCCCGCACCGACGACCTGACCCAACTGCCCAACCGGGCCGTGGTGCTGGAGAAAATCCGCCAGGCCATTGACCGGCACCAGGCGCAGCCGGGCTATAACTTTGCGGTGCTGTTCATGGACTTTGACCGCTTCAAGCAGGTCAACGACACCCTGGGCCACACGGTGGGAGACGGGCTGCTGCGCCTGATTGCACGCCGGCTGCAAGACAGTCTGCGCCCCGGCGACAGCCTGGTGCACACCAGCGACTTTGCCCAGATGGCCGCCCGCATTGGCGGTGATGAGTTTGTGGTGCTGCTGGACGATATTCGCGGTGACCTGGATGCCGAGATTGTGGCTGGCCGCTTGCTTGATGTGCTGGCTGCACCCTACCAGGTAGAAGGGCACCGCATCAGTTCCACGGTGAGCATTGGCATTGTCACCAGCACCCACGCCGAGCCGGACGCCGACAGCGTGCTGCGCGATGCCGACATTGCCATGTACGAAGCCAAGCGCAGTGGCCGTGCCCGCTACGCCATGTTTGACCCGGCCATGCGCCAGCGTGTAAACGCCTCGGTCTCGCTGGAGAACGACCTGCGCCAGGCGCTTGCGCTGGGACAGATGTTTGTGGTCTACCAACCCGTGGTGCAACTGGGCAGCCACGCCTTGCTGGGGGTGGAGGCGCTGGTGCGCTGGCAGCACCCGCAGCGCGGCCTGGTGTCGCCCGTCGATTTCATCCCCTTGGCGGAGGCCTGTGGCCTGATTGATGCGGTGGGGCAGTTTGTGCTGCAGCGTGCGTGCAGCACCTTTGAGCAGTTGCAACAACAGCTGGGGCCGCAAGCGCCGCCGAGCGTGGCCGTCAACCTGTCGCGCGCGCAGCTGCGCCAGCCCCGGTTGGTGGCGGACATTCTGGAGGCGGTGCGTGCCCACAACATGTCGCCCCAGCAGCTGGTGCTGGAGGTGACCGAGAGCCTGGCCGCGCAGGACCAGGCAGTGCAGCAGACGCTGCGCGAGATCCGCGCGCTGGGCGTGGGCTTGTCGCTGGACGACTTTGGCACCGGCTACTCCTCGCTGTCCTGCCTGCACGAGTTGCCGGTGGATACCGTGAAGATGGACCGCTCCTTTGTCAGCCAGGCGGGCCAGAGCGAGTACCACCGGGTGCTGATTGATGCCACTTTGCGCATGGCCCGTGCGCTGGGGCTGGGCACCGTGGCCGAGGGCATCGAGACACCCGAGCAGGCGGCCCTGATGCTGGCCATGGGCTGCGAACGCGGCCAGGGCTACTGGTTCAGCCGGCCCATGGACGCCCAGGCCCTGGTGGCCTGGGTGCAGGCCGGTGGTGTTCCTCCCCCAGCGCCCACCTAGAAGAAAAGGACATTCCCGTGACTCTGATGCCCTGGCCCCTGCGCCAGTTCGATGCCGCCATCGTGGACCTGGACGGTACCCTGGTGGACACCCTGGGCGATTTTGTCGAGGCCCTGCAGCGCATGCTGCACGACCTGCCGCCGCCTTTTTCCGACTTCAGCGTCACCCCCGCCCTGGTGGAGCGCATGGTCGGCAAAGGTTCGGAAAACTTGATAAAAAGCCTTCTAGGCCACGTGGATGCTGCGCAAGCAGCTATTAATTCAGTAGCGTTGTACGAGCGGGCGTGGGCCCGCTACCAGGTGCACTACCAGGCCATCAACGGAGCCTACTCCGCCGTCTACCCCGGCGCGCTGCAGGGCCTGCAGCAGTGGCAGGCCGCGGGCCTGCGCCTGGTGTGTGTGACCAACAAGCCCACCGCCTTTGCTCGCACCCTGTTGCAGCACAAGGGGCTGGACGGCTTCTTCCTGCACGTGGTGGGGGGCGACGCCGTGGCCCGCAAGAAGCCCGACCCCATGCCGCTGCTGCACGCCTGCAGCCTGCTGGGCACCCAGCCCGCGCGTACGCTGATGGTGGGCGACTCCAGCAACGACGCCCAGGCCGCACGGGCCGCCGGCTGCCCGGTGCTGCTGGTGAGCTATGGATACAACCACGGCGAGCCCATTCGTTCGGTGGATGCCGACGCCTATACCGACGCGCTGGATACTTTGCGCTGGGCGGACTGAGGCCCGCACAGCGGCTGTACGGCCGCTCAGGCAGGCAGCAGGGGCGGGCCGCTGGTGTCCACCTTGAAGACCGCCACCAGCGACACCAGGTCCTGCGCCTGCTGTTTGAGCCCGCTGGCTGCCGCTGCCATCTGCTCCACCAGGGCTGCGTTTTGCTGGGTGGCCTGGTCGATTTGGGTCACGGCTTCGCTGACCTGGGCCACACCGGTGTTCTGTTCGGTGCTGGCGGCACTGATTTCCCCCACCATATCGGTCACACGGCGGATGGCACTGACCACTTCCCCCATGGTGCTGCCGGCACGGTCCACCAGGGAGGTGCCTTGCTCCACGCGCGCCACGCTGGCGCCAATCAGGGTTTTGATCTCCTTGGCGGCATCGGCACTGCGTCCGGCCAGGGCCCGCACCTCGCTGGCCACTACGGCAAAGCCGCGGCCCTGTTCGCCAGCGCGCGCGGCTTCCACTGCTGCGTTGAGGGCCAGGATGTTGGTTTGAAACGCAATGCCGTCGATCACGCTGATGATTTCGGCAATGCGGTTGGAGGATTCGTTGATGTCCTTCATGGTGTGCACCACCTGGGCCACCACCTCGCCGCCTTGCTGCGCCACGGTGGAGGCGCTGGCCGCCATCTGGCTGGCCTGGCGCGCGTTGTCGGCACTGTGGCTCACCGCGGAGCCCAGTTCTTCCATGCTGGCGGCGGCTTCTTCCAGTGCGCTGGCCTGCTGCTCGGTGCGTGCCGAGAGGTCGTGGTTGCCTTGGGCAATTTCGGCGCTGGCCAAGGCCACACCGTGCGAGCCCTCACGCACCTTGATCACCAGGGTGGACAGACTGTTTTGCATGGATTGGAGTGATCGCATCAGGGCTGCCACTTCGTCGCGCCCCTGCGTGTGCAACTGGGCCGTCAGGTCGCCGCCGGCCACGCGGTCGGCCACGGTCACCGCGTCGTTCAGCGGCCGCACAATTTGCCGACTCAGCAAGATGCTGCCCGCCAGCCCGGCCAAGGTAACCAGCACCATCACGCCGTAGGCCAATTGGCTGCCGCGGGCCGCTACGGCGCTGGCACCTTCAGAGGCGGCCTGCTCCTGTTCCGAGAGTTGCTTGCGCAGCGCAATCAAAAAGGCCACGGCATCGCGGTCCTTGCCACGTGCGGCCTTGTCGCCTGCGGCGTAATCGGCGTCGGCCGCTTTGTAGGCCTGAAGGGCCGCCTCATAACCTTGGGCCGCGGACTGCATGGCGGTGGTGAGCTTGGTCGCCGTGTCTTTGGCGGGGCCGGGCTCCAGCATGCTGTTGAGCTCTTCCAAACCTTTGGCCACTGCAGCCATTTCCTTTTGGTGGGCGGTCCAGTAGCGCTCCAGGTCTTTGGGCTCTTTGCCGCGCAAGAGCACGTTTTTCCATTCCTGGATGGCCGTTGAAAAATTGCCTGCAATGTCCGCCGCTTTTTTATTGGCGGCTACATGGCCTAACACGTCGTGTTGGTAGGTGCCTACCGCGCTGTTCAGGGTGCTGATACCAAACATGCCCCCCACAAATAGCAAGGCGAGGGCGATCGCAAATGCCAGGGGCAATTTCAGGCTGAGTTTCATCGCGCAATCTCCAGGTGGTGTGACTGTCAGAAAGCTGTCTCGGTGCCCAGACTACAGGCTGGGCTGGGGCTTGTCATCCCCCGGATGACGGAGGTGTGCGCAAAAAAACAAAAAAGGCCTGCAGAGCGCACCCTGCAGGCCTTTGGGAGAGAGGCTTGGCCGCCTACTTTTGGCCCAGCAGCGCGTCCTTGAGTTTGAAGTCGGCGGGGACCGGGCCAAACCAGATGGACATGATGGCTTTGTAAAACTCAGGTTCCTTGAAGGGCTCACCCTGCACCTTGCCCTTGGCGGTCACCACCATGCCGGTGCCGGGAATCCAGTCCAGCGTGATCACGTCGCCTGGCAACAGCACCTTGTTGACGGTGAAGATGTCGCCCATACGCAGCAGGCCTGGGATCAGCTTGGACATTTCGTTCTTGGGCACGTTGTCTTCCACGCCGCGGGTCAGCAGCTTGCCAAAGGGGCCCGCTTCAATTTCGCGCAGAAAGGTCATGGTCAGCCGTTTGGGGCCGGGGGCCGCCATCAGTTCGTCCAGGGAATTGACCTTTTTGCTGGTGTACAGGTCGCCCACATAGACCTTGAACGGACCCTTGTAGCGTGTGCCAGCGCCGTTGAGTTGCAGCTTGTTGCCGCCGACCATGGCGCTGTCTTCCACCTTCACGCCATGAATTTCCTGGGTGGCTGCTTGCGCCAACGGGGTGACGAGCAGGGCAGTGGTCAGTGCGGCGGCAAAGAAACGCGTGAGTGTCATGGGGAAAATCCTTAATAGAACGACCGTTCTTTTTTGTGTAACCAGATTTTGCAACGTCCACTGCCAATGTACATCAGGGTTTCTGCGGGTGACGTGAATTTGGCGGGCCTGCGGCGGGGCTATGGGGTTTGCTACACTGGTACGTATGTTTATCCACCACATCAGCAGAATGGGTCTTAGCGACCGGGGAGCCTGGCCCTGGCGTACCTCGTCTGTTGTGCCTGGGCTCTAACACCTGCCGGCCGCCATCCAGTGCGGCCAACGCGCACGGTTCCTGAGCTTTGCGCGGTCAAGTGGCACGGAATTCCCTCCGATCTATTGCGCGCACTTTTTTGCTCTTGCGGCGTGTTGCCGCAAGCACCCGTGAATAGATTGTTTGAGAGGCGCTGCCCCCGATGACTGAATCCGAATTTCTGGCCCTGCGTGCGCAAGGCTACAACCGCATCCCCCTGAGCACCCAGGCCTTTGCCGACCTGGAAACCCCGCTGTCCCTGTACCTGAAGCTGGCCCGTGCAGATGGCGCTACCGAACCCGCGGCCCACAGCTTTTTGCTGGAGTCGGTGGTGGGCGGCGAACGTTTTGGGCGCTACAGCTTCATTGGCCTGCCGGCGCGCACGCTGCTGCGGGCCAGTGGCTTTGGCGCCGCCGCCCGCACCGAGGTGGTGACCGACGGGGTGGTGGTGGAAACCTCCACCGCCAACCCGCTGGACTTCATCGCCCAGTACCAGCAGCGCTTCAAGGTGGCGCTGCAGCCCGGCATGCCGCGTTTTTGCGGTGGCCTGGCCGGCTACTTTGGCTACGACGCGGTGCGCTACATCGAGAAAAAGCTGCAAAGCACCTGCCCGCCGGACGAGCTCGGCACACCCGACATCCTGCTGCTGCAGTGTGAAGAGCTGGCCGTGATCGACAACCTCTCGGGCAAGCTGCACCTCATGGTCTATGTGGACCCGGCCACGCCCAATGCCTATGCGGCCGGCCAGACGCGCCTGGCCGAGCTGAAAGCCAAGCTGGCGCAGGCCGTGAGCGCACCCGACATCAAGCCCTCGCAAAGTTTCGAGGCCCAACGCGACTTTGCCAAGGCCGACTACATCGCCGCCGTGGTGCGCGCCAAGGAGATGATTGCCGGTGGCGACTTCATGCAGGTGCAGGTGGGCCAGCGCATCAAGAAGCGCTTTACCGCCTCGCCCTTGAGTCTGTACCGCGCGCTGCGCACGCTCAACCCCAGCCCCTACATGTACTTCTACAACTTTGGCGATTTCCACGTGGTGGGTGCGTCGCCGGAGATTCTGGTGCGCCAGGAGCAAATCGTTGTCGACGGTAAAACGGGTACCAAGGTCACTATTCGTCCCTTGGCCGGCACCCGCCCGCGCGGCGCCACGCCCGAGCTGGACAAGGCCGCCGAGGTGGAGCTGATTGGCGACCCCAAGGAGCGGGCCGAGCACGTGATGCTGATCGACCTGGCGCGTAACGACATTGGCCGCATCGCGCAGATCGGCTCGGTCAAGGTAACGGACGCCTTCATCGTCGAGCGCTACAGCCACGTGATGCACATCGTGAGCAATGTGGAAGGCACGCTGAACCCCGGCATGACCAGCATGGACGTGCTCAAGGCCACCTTTCCGGCCGGCACGCTGACCGGCGCGCCCAAGGTGCATGCCATGGAGGTGATTGACCAACTGGAGCCCATCAAGCGGGGCATCTACGGCGGTGCCTGTGGCTACCTGAGTTATGCGGGCGACATGGATGTGGCGATTGCCATCCGCACCGGCATCATCAAGGACCAGGTGCTCTACGTGCAAGCTGCGGCCGGTGTGGTGGCCGACAGCGTGCCCGAGCTGGAATGGAAAGAAACCGAGGCCAAGGCGCGTGCGCTCTTGCGCGCGGCCGAGCTGGTGGAGGAGGGCCTGTAATGAGCCATAGTCCCCAAGCCCAACACTGCGACACCATGGCCGAAGTGCGCAGCCACATCGACGCGCTGGATGAGCGCATCACCGCGCTGCTGGTGGAGCGCACCCACTACATGAGCCAGGCCGCCCGCATCAAGCAGGACGTGACCAAGGTGCATGACCAGGAGCGCATTGAATTCATCGCCGCCCGCGTGCGCCGTATGGCGACCGAGCTGGGTGGCCAGCCAGACGTGCTGGAAGCCGCCTACCGCGCCCTGATGGACGCATCCATCGCCTTTGAACACCGGGAATTCGCCCGCTTGCGGGAAGGAGCAGCAGCATGAAACTCGTGATGATCGACAACTACGACAGCTTCACTTTCAACATCGTCCAGTACTTTGGCGAGCTGGGCGCCGAGGTGGAGGTGTTCCGCAACGATGAAATCACTGTAGCCGGCATTGCCGAGCGCAAGGCCGACCGGTTGGTGATTTCCCCCGGACCCTGCTCGCCGGCCGAGGCCGGTATCTCGGTGGCGGCCATTCAGCACTTCATGGGCAAGCTGCCCATCCTCGGCGTTTGCCTGGGCCACCAGAGCATTGGTGCTGCGCTGGGCGGCAAGATCATTCGCGCACAGGAACTGATGCACGGCAAGACCAGCGTGATCACGACCACGCAAGAGGGCGTGTTTGCTGGCCTGCCGCAGCAGTTCACGGTCAACCGCTACCACTCGCTGGCCATCGAACGCGCCAGCTGCCCCAAGGAGCTGGCGGTGACCGCATGGACGGACGACGGCGAGATCATGGGGGTGCGCCACACCGGCTTGCCGTTTGCGCAGCGCATGGAGGGCGTGCAGTTCCACCCGGAGAGCATCCTCACCGAGCACGGCCACGCCATGCTGAAGAACTTCCTGCAGTGAGGCATGCCATGCATCACTATTGTTTTGATAGCTGCTCGCGCAATGAGTATGCGGGCTAGAGGCCAATATGACCAAGATTGTCGATTTGCGCAGTGACACCGTCACGCAGCCCACCGCCGCCATGCGCGCGGCCATGATGGCGGCCCCTCTGGGTGATGACGTGTTTGGCGACGACCCCACGGTGAATGCGCTGCAGGAGAAGTTGGCCGCGTTGCTGGGCTTTGAGGCGGCGCTGTTCATGCCCACGGGCACGCAGAGCAACCTCTGCGCCATCCTGGCGCACTGCGGTCGGGGCGACGAGTACATCGTGGGCCAGCTGGCCCACACCTACCGCTACGAGGGCGGCGGTGCGGCCGTGCTGGGCAGCGTGCAGCCCCAGCCGCTGGTGCAGGACGCCAGTGGCCAGATGGCACTGGCTGACATTGCCGCCGCCATCAAGCCTGACGACTGCCACTTCGCCCGCACCCGTCTGCTGTGCCTGGAAAACACCTGGAACGGCCACCCCATGCCCGCCAGCTACCTGCAGCAGGCCAGCGCGCTGGCGCGCGAGAAGGGCTTGGCGGTGCACCTGGACGGCGCGCGCCTGTTCAACGCGGCCGTGGCCTCGCGCCAGGACGGCGAATCCGCCTTGGCCTCGGCCAAGCGTATTGCCGGTCACTTTGACAGCGTGTCGGTCTGCTTCAGCAAAGGGCTGGGCGCGCCGGTTGGCTCCATGCTCTGTGGCAGCAAGGAACTCATCGCCCGCGCCCTGCGCATTCGCAAGATGGCCGGTGGCGGCATGCGCCAGGTGGGCCTGCTGGCGGCCGCAGCCAACCATGCGCTGGATCACCACCTGGAGCGCCTGGCCGACGACCACTCCCTGGCCCAGCGGCTGGCGCAGGGGCTGCAGGGTGTTAGCGGCCTGACGGTACGCTCTGCCCAGACCAACATCGTGTTTGTGGATGTGGCCGATGGTCGCGGCCCGGACCTGCTGGCGCACCTGAAGGCCCAGGGCGTGCTGGCTACCGGGCTCATCGGCCTGCGCTTTGTGATGCACCTGGATGTGGACGCTGCCGGCATTGACCATGCGCTGGCCTGCATCCGGACGTTCTTTGACCAGCCCGCTACCGCAGTTGCCGCCCCGGCGGTGCGCGGCGCGGCGGTGTACTGAGGGAGTCGCCTTGCCTGCCGATCAATTGCTGTTGTTCATCGCGGCCGGGTGGTTGCTCAATCTGACGCCGGGGCCAGATGTCCTGTACATCGTCTCCAACGCGCTGAAGTCTGGCGCGCGGGCGGGCGTCGTGGCTGGCCTGGGCATTACCGCTGGTTGCTTCGTGCATATCGCGGCGGCGGCCTTGGGCGTCGGGGCTTTACTGGCCACCTCGGCTTGGGCCTTCACGGTGCTGAAATGGTTGGGCGCAGCTTATTTGCTGTGGATCGGTGTGCGCATGCTGTTTGCGCGTGCTGCCACCACCGGCGGCCTCATGGCCACAGCCCAAGCGGGGCGTACCGAGGCAGCGTCCTTGAAGCGCATATTCATCGGGGGCTTTTGGACCAATGTGCTGAATCCCAAGGTGGCGATTTTCTTCCTGGCCTTTGTGCCGCAATTTATCGCGCACGATTTTGAAAACAAGGCACTCGCATTTGTACTGTTGGGGGTGTTATTCAATATCAATGCCATTCCCGTGAACACCGGCTGGGCATTGACTGCGGCCTGGATGGCGCGTCGCGTTGGTGTTGTGCAACGCGGTCTGCATTGGCTGGACCGTATCGCCGGCGCAATGTTTGTAGGATTCGGAATCAAACTGGCGCTGACCGCAGCGCCCAAGGCTTAAGGACACGGACATGACCCAAACCGCCAAGATCACGCCGCAGGAAGCCCTGCAGCGCACCATTGAGCACCGCGAGATTTTTCACGACGAGATGCTGCACCTGATGCGCCAGATCATGTCCGGCGAAATGTCGCCCGTCATGATGGCCGCCCTGATCACCGGGCTGCGCGTCAAAAAAGAAACCATCGGCGAGATCACTGCCGCCGCGCAGGTGATGCGCGAGTTCTCCACCAAGGTGGAGGTGGCCGACAAAACCCATCTGGTGGACATCGTCGGCACTGGCGGTGATGGCTCGCACACCTTCAACATTTCCACCTGCAGCATGTTCGTGGCCGCCGCCGCGGGCGCCAAGGTCAGCAAGCACGGTGGGCGCAGTGTGAGCAGCAAGAGCGGCAGCGCCGATGTGCTGGAAGCCCTGGGCCTGAACATCAACCTCAAGCCCGACCGGATCGCCCAGTGCATTGCCGAGCAGGGCATTGGCTTCATGTTTGCGCCCAACCACCACCCGGCCATGAAAAACGTGGCACCGGTGCGCAAGGAGATGGGTGTGCGCACCATCTTCAACATCCTGGGCCCGTTGACCAACCCGGCGGGTGCGCCCAACATCCTGATGGGGGTGTTCCATGCCGATCTGGTGGGTATCCAGGTGCGCGCGCTGCAGCGCCTGGGTGCCGAGCACGCGCTGGTGGTCTACGGCCGCGATGGCATGGACGAGGTGAGCCTGGGCGCCGGTACCCTGGTGGGAGAGCTCAAGGACGGGGAGATTCGCGAGTACGAGATCCATCCCGAGGACTTTGGCATGGTCATGGCCAGCAACCGCTCGCTGAAGGTGGAGACCGCCGAGGACTCGCGTGCCATGTTGCTGGGCGTGTTGAACAACCAAGCTGGCCCGGCCAAGGACATCGTGATCCTCAACGCCGGCGCCGCGCTGTACGCAGCCAATGTGGCGAATACCATGGAAGCCGGTATCGCACTTGCGCGAACAGCTATCGAATCAGGAGCGGCGAAAGCCAAGCTCGACGCTTTGGTGGCACTTTCTGCCCGCCTGGCCCACTAGGAAACCTTATGAGCGACATTCTGGACAAAATCGTAGCCGTCAAACACCAGGAGGTGGCTGCGGCCCGCAAGCGCAAGTCGCTGGATATCGTGCGTGCCGACGCCGAATCGCGCGTGCTGACGCGGGACTTTGTGGGCGCGCTGCGCGCCAAAATCGCTGCCGGCAAACCAGCCGTCATCGCCGAAGTCAAAAAAGCCAGCCCGTCCAAAGGCGTTCTGCGCGAAGACTTCATTCCGGCAGATATTGCCCAAAGTTACGCGGAATATGGCGCTGCCTGTTTGTCGGTGCTCACTGACGTGCAGTTTTTCCAGGGGGAGATCGACTACCTCAAGCAGGCCCGCGCCAGTTGCCAGCTCCCGGTGCTGCGCAAGGATTTCATGGTTGATGCCTACCAAATCTACGAATCGCGCGCCATGGGCGCTGACGCGATCCTGTTGATCGCTGCCTGCTTGGATGACGCGCAAATGCGAGACTTCGAGGCCATCGCCCGCGGCCTGGACATGGCGGTACTGGTGGAGGTACACGACCAGCCCGAGCTGGAGCGCGCCCTGCAGCTCAAGACACCGCTGATCGGCATCAACAACCGCAACCTCAAGACCTTCGAGGTCTCGCTGGACACCACGCTGGCCCTCAAAGCCATGGTGCCGACGGACCGCCTGCTGGTCACCGAAAGTGGCATCCACACCCGTGAGGATGTGCTGCGCATGGGGGCTGCTGGCATCAACGCCTTCCTGGTGGGCGAGGCCTTCATGCGGGCGCCTGAGCCCGGGGAGGCGTTGGCGGCTTTGTTCGGCTAAGCCCATGGCAGACCAGTTGCAAAGTGCCGATTCCGCCGCGTGGCCGGTGGCGCCAGGTTGGCAATCCTTGGTAGACGGTTTTTTCGCTGGCCAGACGGGGCAGGGTTTGCTGCAGTTTCTGCAACAGCGGCTGGACGCGGGGGCAGTGGTGTTCCCGCCCCAGCCGTTGCGTGCGCTGGCGCTTACGCCACCAGCTTCGGTGCGCGTGGTCATCTTGGGCCAAGACCCCTACCACGGGCGTGGCCAGGCCGAGGGCTTGGCCTTCTCCGTGGCGCCAGGCGTGGCGTTTCCGCCCTCTCTGCGCAATATCTTCAAGGAATTGCAGCGTGATCTCGGCACGCCACCCCCGGCTTTTCCGCAGCCCGGCGGCAGTTTGGTGAAGTGGGCGGAAAAGGGCGTCCTGCTGCTCAACACCTGCCTGACGGTGGAGGAGGGGCAGCCCGCCAGCCATGCCGGCAAGGGCTGGGAGGTGTTGACGGACGCAGTGATCCGCCAGGTATCGCAAGACACGGCGCCAGCCGTTTTCATGTTGTGGGGCGCCCATGCCCAGAGCAAGCGTGCACTGATCGACGCGAGCCGTCACTTGGTACTGACGGCCAATCACCCCTCCCCCCTGTCGGCTTTGCGCCCCCCCGCTCCTTTTATCGGTTGTGGCCATTTCTCGCAGGCGCGGGCATGGCGCGACCGGCATGAATGCGCTTAATTGCAAATTTGTGCGCAAGTTCATGACGAAGGCAAATTAACGTGGCATAATCCGGGGTTCACCGAAGGAGAGGTGGCCGAGTGGTTAATGGCAGCAGACTGTAAATCTGCCCTCTTACGAGTACGCTGGTTCGAATCCAGCCCTCTCCACCAGTGATGAGCTGATTGTTTTTGGATGAGCCCGTGCGGGGTTCGTATAGTGGTAATACCTTAGCCTTCCAAGCTAAAGCGAGGAGTTCGATTCTCCTACCCCGCTCCAAGACCCAGTTTGTTGTTGGGTTGTGAAGTAGATTTTTAAAGTTTGTCTGCGACAGACTTTTGCCCTTTTGGCTCAGTGGTAGAGCACTCCCTTGGTAAGGGAGAGGTCGCGGGTCCGATTCCCGCAAAGGGCACCATTTTTAAAGCGTTGCCGCTGGCATGTTGGTGATAGCGGTAGTGCGAATTTTGATTGTTTGAACTCATTACTTTTCGGAGCAATATATGGGTAAGGAAAAATTCACACGTACCAAGCCGCACGTCAACGTAGGCACGATTGGCCACGTGGACCACGGCAAGACCACGCTGAC
>NZ_JBYTDI010000011.1:0-39509 GCF_058791215.1 Rhodoferax sp. EU05-FHT12H12
GTACCCCGTGGCGCCCCAGGCAAAGGCAACGCCTACGCCCATGAACATCAGGCCGGAGAAAAAATCTTTTTGGCTTTGCAGTTTCAAGTGATGGTCCTCGTTGTTGTTCTTGGCCATCGCGCAGTGTGCTGTGTGCGCACATGGCGACGGTGTCTTAAACGAACCGCGAAGGTTAGTCATCACGCCCCCAAGAGGGAACTGTGGTGTTCAACAGCTAGGGTTTACCCGGTCTAACCGCCGGGCAGAGCCTCGCGCACAGCGCGCAGCCAGGCCGGATCGATGCGCCGCGCCAGGTCGGCATGCACCGGCATCACCGCCGTTTTGAAACGCTGACGCTGCGCGGCGCTGGGGCTGTGCACGCGCGCGGCGCCAGTGGCATGCAGGGCGGCCAGGGCCCGGTCGTTGTGCACATCGGCAATGCTGTTGCCAAACACCAGCGCCTCGTGCAGGGCGTCGTGCAGCAGGGTGCGGTCGGCGTTGGGCAGGTTGAGCCAGAAACGTTGGTGCGTGACCACGGCGTAGCCCAGGTAGCCGTGTTGGGTCAGGCTCAGGTCGCGCTGCACGGCCTGCATGTTCTGGGTCCAGAAATTGGACACCGGGTTTTCGGTGCCATCCACCACGCCGCTTTCCAGCGCGCGCCGGGTTTCGCTGAAGGGCAGGGTGACCGGGCTGGCCCCCAGTGCCCGCATTTGCTGGGCAATCACGCGCGAGGCTTGCACGCGCATGCGCAGGCCCACAAAGTGGGCCGGTTCCAGCAGCGGGCGGTTGGCGCTCATCTGCTTGAAGCCGTTGTCAAAAAATCCCAGGCCCAGCAGGCGCTGTCGGCCCAGGCGGCCCAGCAGGCGTTGCCCCACGGGCCCCTGGGTGAGGCGTCGCACATCGGCCACGCTGTCAAACAAAAATGGCAGGTCGAACAGCTCGAACTCGGGAAACCCGATCGGCCCAAACTTGGACAGCGAAGGCGCCACCATGTCGATGGCGCCCAGCTGCAGGGCCTGCATCTCGTCCTGGTCGCCATAGAGCTGGCCCTGCGGGTAAATCTGTACCCGGATGCGCTGGCCCGTGCGCTCTTCCACCAGTGTGCGAAAACGTTCCAGCGTCATGCCCTTGGGGGTGTCGGGCGCCACCACATGGGACAAGCGGATGGTGGTGCCCGTCGCCGCCTGCCCGGCCCATGGCAGGGTGGCCGCTGCGCCCCAGGCCGCACCGCGCAGCCACTGGCGGCGGCGCAGGGGCGGGGGTGTGGCGTTCATGGACATGCTCGTTATTATGCGAGTGCCCCCCAGCCCGCCACCATGCCCGACCGCACCCCGGACCCTTCTTTCGACTTCGCCCTGCTGCGCCACGCCGAGCGTGCGGGCGCGGTGCGTGGCCGCTGGCCAGGGGTCTGGTTGCTGGGGTTTTTGGCGCTGGTGGTGGCCTCGGTGGCGGCGCTGCTGCTCTACCTGCAGCACTTCGAGGCCGAGGAGGATGCACGCCGCCAGGCCGCCGATGCGCAGTGGCTGGAGCAGAGCGTGCAGTTCCATTTTCGGCGGCTTGAAGACGACTTGCGCACCGCTGCCCGCCAAATGAACGAGGTGCAAGGCGGGCTGTTGTGGCGTGAGCCCGGTGTGCTGCTGGACCAGGGCTGGGTGGGCGCCGCACAGACCCCTGTGCCCGCGCGCTGGCAGCTGGACGAAGCTACCCACGCACAAAACGCCCAGGCTTTGGCCACCATGCACTCCACCACCAAGGGCCTGCGCCGTTCGGCCTACGCAGGTCCCATGGTGCAATTGGATGGTGCCTTGACCGACACCGTGTGGTTGGGCGTGCCCTATTTTGAGCGGGGCCAGTTTGTGGGCAACTACGTGGCCGCACTGTCCTTGAACCAGGCGGTTGCCGCCTTGGTGCCCGAATGGTTTGCCAAGGACCATGTGGTGCGCCTAGTGCTGGACGAGGGGGAGGTTCCGCCGGTGCGCACGGGTGCCTTGCAGCCTTTTCGTGCCGCCATGAATTTGGCGGGGTCTGATGTGTTTCTGGAGGTCACCCCGGTGCAGGAACGGCCCGCCACCGTGCCACGCCTGTTTTTGTTGGTGGCCATGGTGTTCTTGGGCGGCATGCTGGTGAGTCTGTGGGCGCTGCGCCGCGACATCGTCAAACGCCAGCAGGTGCAGGCCCGCCTGGAAGCCGAGGTGGCTTTGCGCACCGCCATGGAAAACTCGGTCACCATCGGCTTGCGTGCCTGGGACCTGGGCGGCAAAGTGCTGTATGTGAACGAGGCCTTCTGCCGCATGGTGGGCTATTCGGCGCAAGAGCTGGTGGGCGAGTCCGCCCCCATGCCGTATTGGCCCCAAGACCAGACCCAGGGGCTGCAGCAGGTGCATGACGACATCCTGGCCCAGGGCACCCAGCAGCAGGGTGTCGAGGTGCAGTTTCAGCACCGCAGTGGCAAGCTGGTGGATGTGCTCATTCATGAAGCCCCGCTGCACACCGCCGATGGCATCCACATGGGATGGATGAGTTCGGTGCTGGACATCAGTGAACGCAAGCGTGCCCAGCGCCTGGCGGCCCAGCAGCAGGAGCGCCTGGAAGCGACGGGCCGGCTTGTGGCGGTGGGCGAAGTGGCCTCCACGCTGGCCCATGAGCTCAACCAGCCACTGGGTGCGCTCAGCAGCTTTGCCACCGGGCTGCTGAACCGTTTGCACGCGGGCAGTATCAGCCCACACGACACCGTACCTGTGGTCAACCGCATCGCGGTATTGGCCGAGAAGGCGGGGCGCATCATCCAGCGTGTGAATGCGATTGCACGGCGGCGAGAAATTTCCTTGCAGCGCCTGGACATGGTGGCCGTGTTGCAGCGTGTGGTGCCCCAGGGGGTGGAGGCGGTGGGCCCGGTCTGGATTGCGGCGGACGAACTGCTGCTGGAGCATCTGGTCAACAACCTGGTGGGCAACGCCCAGGAGTCGGCGGCCCAAGCCGCGGCACCCGCCCTGGTGCAGGTGCGGGTGCATGCCGATGCGGCCCGCCAGGTGGCGGTGTTGTGTGTGGCCGACTCGGGCGCCGGCGTACACGAGGAGGACCGCGAGCACGTCTTTGAAGCGTTTTACAGCACTAAGGACGGCGGCATGGGCATGGGCCTGGCGATTTGTCGATCCATCGTGGAGGCCCACCACGGCCAGATCACCGTGGACCGCGACCCCCTGCTGGGTGGGGCCCGTTTCACCGTGGAGTTGCCCCTGGCGGCACAATACGAACCCGAAGCCGACACCCCATGACCCGCGCAGCCATCCACATCGTTGACGACGACCCCGACATGCGGGATGGCTTGGCGTGGCTGTTTGACTCGCGGGGCCACCAAGCCACCACCTGGGATGGTGGCCCCCCGTTTCTGGAAGCTGCCAAGGCCCTGCACGGCCAGTGGCCGCAGGCGGTGGTGGTGTTGGACATCCGCATGGTCCCCATGACCGGGCTGCAGGTGTTCGAGCAGCTCAAAGCAATGGCCTGTCCCTGGCCGGTGCTGTTCCTCACCGGCAATGGGGACGTGGGCATGGCCGTGGCCGCCGTCAAAAACGGCGCCTGGGACTTTCTGGAAAAACCGTTCCAGGACAACGTGCTGGTGGACCGGGTGGAACAGGCCCTGGCCGCCGCCGCCGCCGATGGCGATGCCAACCAGGAGGCTCACCGCCTGCGTTATGCACTGGCCTCGCTGAGCCCGCGCGAGCGTGAAGTGCTGGACCAGCTCATCTTGGGCCACTACAACAAGAACATTGCCGACCACCTCGGCATCACCCAGCGCACGGTGGAGTTCCACCGCGCCAATATCTTCGAAAAGATGGGGGTGAGTTCGGCCATCGAACTGGCCCACAAACTCGGCCGGCTGCAGCCCATCGTCAAACCGCAAGCCTAGACTGCGGTGGCGGTCCCCGTACAAACCCCAGTGGTGTGTGTGGCACGGAACTGGCTAGTATCGAACCGTAACTTGACCAATTGGTTAGGTTGTGAGCGATGAACTGGTGGCTGTGTTCCATTTTGGTGCGGCCATGACCCTAGCACCGAGCGTCAATGAACCATTCCGAAGCACTCAATGGGCAGCTTGCCCCTCCATCCGCTGGCACGCCAGCGCGCAAAGCCGTGGAGGTGCGCAATGCCAGCGTGGTCTACCAAACGGCCGACACCCCCGTCCATGCCCTGAGCGACATTTGCCTGGATTTTCACGAAGGTGAGTTTGTCTCGCTGATCGGTCCCAGCGGCTGCGGCAAGACCACCCTGATGCGGGTGATTGCCGACCTGGAACACATCAGCGCTGGCGAGGTACTGGTCAACGGCGTGAGCCCGCACGATGCACGTCTGGCGCGGGCCTATGGGTATGTCTTCCAGGCGCCCGCCCTGTTTCCCTGGCGCAACGTGTTGGCCAACGTGACGCTGCCGCTGCAGATCCAGGGCAAAGGCAAGGCCGATGCCAAACGCATCGCCATGGAACACCTGGAGCGTGTGGGCCTCAAGGGCTTTGAGGGCAAGTACCCCTGGCAGCTCTCGGGCGGCATGCAGCAGCGGGTATCGATTGCGCGCGCGCTGTCCTTCGAGCCCAAGATCCTGATGATGGACGAGCCCTTTGGCGCGCTGGACGAAATCACGCGCGACCGGCTCAACGAACAGTTGCAGCAGCTCTGGCAGCGCGAGCGCCGCACCGTGGTGTTTGTGACCCACAGCATTGCCGAGGCGGTCTACTTGTCCACCAAGATTGTGGTCATGTCGCCGCGCCCCGGGCGTATCGTCAAAGTGATTGACTCACCGCTGCCCGATGCGCGCCACCTGGGCCTGCGCGACACACCCGAGTTCATGGCGCTGGCCCATGAAGTGCGCGAGGCACTTGCCGATGGCCACCACTAAAACACTGCCCCAGCGCATCGTCCACGACTGGCTGCCGGTCACCGTCGTGCTGCTGGTGGTCGTGCTGGCTTGGTACGGTGCCGCCTGGGCCCTGAATGCGCCCGGCGCGATCGAGCGTGTCCTGGACGAGGAAGCTGGCTACACGCAGCGGGAACTGTTCGAAGCGACCATGACCATGGAGCGCCCGTTGATGCCTGCGCCGCACCAGGTGGCCATGGACTTCTACGAGAGCCTGACCGAGTGGCCTGTGGACTCCCCGCGCAACCTGATTTACCACGTCATCGTCACCGGCCAGTCCACCTTGCTGGGCTTTGTGTTGGGCACGGCGCTGGGCTTGTTGCTGTCGGTGCTGATCGTGCACAGCCGCACGCTGGACAAAGCACTGCTGCCCTGGATCGTGGCTTCACAGACCGTACCCGTGCTGGCGATTGCGCCCATCGTGCTGGTGGTGCTGGGCAGCCTGGGTTTTTCGGGCACGGCGCCCAAGGCCTTCATTGCCATGTACCTCTGTTTCTTTCCGGTCACCGTGGCCATGGTGCAAGGCCTGCGCTCGCCGCAAAAAATTGAGACCGAGATGATGCACACCTACGCTGCATCGCGCTGGCAGTCGCTGTGGCTGTTGCGCTTGCCGGCGGCCTTGCCCTTCCTCTTCCCCGCATTGCGCGTGGGTGTGGCGGCCGGGCTGGTGGGTGCCATGGTGGCGGAGCTGCCCACCGGTGCACAAGCCGGTTTGGGGGCGCGCCTGCTCACCGGGTCTTATTACGGGCAAACCACCCAAATCTGGTCGGCCTTGGTGATGTCGGCGCTGCTGGGCCTGGCGCTCACCGGCATGGTGGCTGTGGTCGAGCGCCTGGTGCTGCGCAGCCGGGGGGGCGTATGACAGAAGGGATGACTCCGATGTGGTTCTGGCCCGGCATGCTGCTCTTGGCCTTGGTGGCGGGCTACAGCGTCTACCGCATGGCCGCCGTCAACGGCAGCCGCTGGGTGGGCATGGCTACGGCCGCATTGTTTGGTGCCTGGGTGCTGGTGTTCTGGGAGATTTTGGTGCGCGCGCTCGATGTGCCGCGTGTGCTGTTGCCCGCCCCCAGCTTGGTGATCGGGTCGATGGGCGACCACGCGCCCAAGCTCTGGGGCGACTTTGTGCAGACCGTGGGCAAGGCCGTGTTGATTGGCTGGGCGCTGGGCTGCGGCCTGGGCTTTGCCGTGGCGGTGGCCATTGACCGCATGCCGTTTTTGCAGCGCGGCCTGCTGCCCGTGGCATCGCTCACCAGCGCCATCCCCTTGGTGGGCGTGGCGCCGATTGCGGTCATGTGGTTTGGCTTTGAGTGGCCATCCAAAGCCGCTGTGGTGGTGCTCATGACCTTCTTCCCCATGCTGGTGTCCACCCTGGCGGGCCTGCAGGCCGCGGGCAAGTTGGAGCGCGAGCTGATGTACAGCTACGCCGCCAGTTACCCGCGCACCTTGTTGGCACTGCGTTTGCCCGCGGCGCTGCCCTTCATCTTTGGCGCGCTCAAGGTCAACGCCACGCTGGCCCTCATTGGCGCCATCGTCGCCGAGTTTTTTGGTTCGCCCACATCGGGCCTGGGTTTTCGCATCAGCACCGAGGCCGCGCGCATGAACATGCCGCTGGTCTGGGGCGCGATTGTGGTGGCGGCGGTAACCGGATCGGTGGCCTACGCCTTGCTAGTTGCATTGGAGCGCCGCGCGGCGTTCTGGCATCCCTCAGTGCGCGAAGGGTGAGCCCGCGCTAGGTCCGTGTTGCGTTTTTCCATTAACCCGTAGAAGGAGCTTTCCATGATTCGTTCTTCCCAGTTCACCAAGGGCCTGCTGGCCCTGGCGATGGCTGCCGCTGGCTTTGGTGCCATGGCGGCAGACAAAGTGACAGTGCAGCTCAAGTGGGTGCCACAAGCCCAGTTTGCCGGCTACTACATGGCCGCGGCAAAAGGCTTCTACAAAGACGCCGGCCTGGACGTGACCATCAAACCCGGTGGCCCTGACATTGCCCCCACCCAAGTGATTGCCGGCAAGCAGGCCGACATCGTGGTGGACTGGATGCCCTCGGCCTTGGCCGCGCGTGAAGCCGGCGTGCCCCTGGTCAACGTGGCCCAGGTGTTCAACCAGTCCGGCCTGATGCTGACCTGCAAAAAAGCCAGCGGCGTAGCCAGCCCCAAAGACTTCAAGGGCAAGACCCTGGGCGTCTGGTACGGCGGCAACGAATACCCCTTCCTCAACTGGATGGGCAAACTCGGCCTGAAGACCGACTCCGACATCAAGATCCTCAAGCAAGGCTTCAACGTCGACCCGCTGCTGCAAAACCAGGCAGCCTGTATTTCCACCATGATCTACAACGAATACTGGCAAGTGGTGGACGCCGGTGTGAAGGAAAAAGACCTGGTCACCTTCTTCTATGAAAAAGAAGGCGTGGCTACCCTGGAAGACGGCCTGTACGTGCTGGAGTCCAACCTCAAAGACCCCGCCTTTGTGGAGCGCATGGGCAAGTTCCTGAAAGCCACGCTCAAGGGTTGGGACGCTGCCGTCAAAGACCCTGAAGGTGCCGCCAAGGCCGTGGTTGCTGCCGACACCTCGGGCAGCGCCAGCATGAAAGTGCAAAAGCGCCAGATGGAAAACGTCGCCAAGCTGATCACCAACGCTGGCACCAAGAAGATTGGTTACCTGGAACCTGCCGCCTATGAGCGCACCGTCAAGGTGTTGCTGGCCGGTGGCAGCGACCCCGTGATCAAGAAAGACCCGGGCAAGGCTGCGTATTCCCACGCCATCTGGGAAGCGGCACAGAAGTAACTGAATAATCGGTGGCATGAACCACGTCGCCGATGCTCCCAAGGGCCTCATTCGCCAGGCGAATGAGGCCCTGATACTTTCTGCCGCCGAGAAGGTGTTTGCGCGCGCCGGTTTCGGCGGCGCCACCATGGCCGCCATCGCCGAAGCCAGTGGCCTGCCCAAGGCCAACCTGCACTACTACTTTGGCAGCAAGGACGTGCTCTACCGCGAAGTGCTGGCCCGCATCCTCAACGACTGGCTGGTGCCCACCCACGGCATCACCGTCGACGCCGACCCCAAGACGGCCCTCACCCAATACATCCGCGACAAGATGGAGCTGTCGGCCCAGCGGCCCGATGGCTCCAAGGTCTTTGCCAACGAACTGCTGCACGGCGCCCCCGTGGTCAAGGGCTTGCTGGCCAAGGAACTGCGCACCCTGCTGCTGGAAAAAGCCGCCGTGGTGCAAGCCTGGGTCGACGCCAAACGCATGGCCAAGGTGGACGGCATGCATCTGTTCTTCACCATCTGGGCCGCCACCCAGACCTACGCCGACTTCGACGTGCAAATCTGCGCCGTGCTGGAGCAAGACGCGCTCACCCGCGCAGACTTTGACCGTGCCACCGAACACGTGGTGTCGCTGATCCTGCGCGGCTGCGGTTTATAAGCCAAATGTGCCTCTAGCCACCGTGGATATTGCGCAAACAGCTATATAAATCATAGCAATTGTGGCGCATGCATTTGGTGTGACAGCACCGTTCCAGCGTCTGAAACACAGGCTTGCAAACGTTGCCAGCCGACTCCTTACACTCTAGCCCTGCTAGCTGTCTTCAGGGAGAAGGTGTGTTTCAGGGACTGGTTTTCGACAGGGCCACCGTGTCCGCCATGCTGTCGCTGTACCTCGTGCTGGGTGCGGCGTCTGCCGTGGTGACTTGGCTGGGCCGCGCATCGCCCACGGGCACGCTGCGTTTGCAGGTCAATGCCTGGTGGTGGATCTTTCCGGTGTTCAGCGTGGCCTGGGCCTTGTACCCGTGGGGCCCCGGTTTGCTGGTGGTCCTGATTGCTGCGCTGGCCTGGCGCGAGCTGGCCCTGCACCACCCGACGGCACCCAGGCGTTTTCAGTGGGGCTGTGCTGCGCTGCTGGCGCTGCAGCTGTTGTTGGTGGGCACAGAGGTGCCGGGCGCTATAGCGCTGCTGCCTGCACTGGCGCTGGTGCAAGCGTTGCTGCTGTGGTGGCGGCCCGGGCCCCAGCGTTTGCTGTGGTTGTTGTTTTTGCTGCTGTGTGCCGGGCTGGGCTTTGTGCTGCAGCTCGAGCGCTTGCCGGTGGACGCGCCGGTGCGCCGTGCCTGGTTTTTCTACCTGTTTACGGTCACGGCGCTCAACGACGTGGCGCAGTTCATCAGCGGCAAATGCCTGGGGCGGCAGAAGATTGCCAAGACCATCAGCCCCAACAAAACCTGGGCCGGGCTGCTGGGCGGTGTGCTGGCCAGCGCGCTGGTCTCGCTCGCCCTGGGCTTGCATCTGCAGCTCGCATCCGTGCCATTTTTGCTGCTGCTGGGCGCGCTGTTGTCGCTGGCCGGGTTCATGGGCGACCTGATGTTCTCGGCGGCCAAACGTGCGCTGGGCCTCAAGGACTTCTCCAATCTCATCCCCGGGCATGGCGGCATACTCGACCGGGCTGACAGCCTGGTGCTAACCGCCCCCTTGCTCTACGGCGTGTTGCACTGGTCTTTGCACTAGCTGCGGCCCACGCGGTTGTCTTTTTTCACACAGGAACTCCATGACGAATGCAATGCCTTTGGCCCCCTGGACGTGCAGCGACGCCGGGTTTGACACCCAGGACCAGACCCGCCTTTTCTACCGCGCATGGCAGCCCCGGCATCCGCGTGCGCAGGCCGATGGGGGCCCGCGCGCGCTGATTTTTCTGCACCGCGGGCATGAGCATTCGGGTCGCATCCAGGCACTGGTGGAGCAGCTGGGCTACACGCAAGATTGGGCCTTTGCCTGGGACGCGCGAGGCCATGGCCATTCGCCCGGTGAGCGGGGTGACGCGCCTGGTTTTGAGACCCTGGTGCAGGACTTTGACGACTTTGTGCGCCACCTGCAGGCGCGCCACGGGATTGCGCCGCACAACACCCTGGTGGTGGCCAACAGTGTGGGCGCAGTGATTGCCGCCACCTGGCTGCACGACTACGCGCCCGGTGTGCGTGGCGTGGTCATGGCGGCGGCGGCGTTTGACATCAACCTCTACGTGCCGCTGGCCAAACCGGCGCTGCGCCTGGCCATGGGTTTCAAAAAGGACCTGTTTGTCACTAGCTACATCCGCTCGAGCATGCTCACGCACTCCAAAGAGCAGGCGCTGGCCTATGACGCAGACCCGCTGATCACCAAAAACATCTCGGCCCGCGTGCTGCTGGACCTGGCCGACACCGCGCAGCGCGTGGTGCATGACGCCAGCGCCATCGACACGCCCATCCTGATGCTGGTGGCCGACCAGGACTATGTGGTCAAGCAGGCACCACAAAAGCTGTTCTTTGAGCGCCTGTCCTCCAGCCTCAAGCGCATGGTGGTGCTCAAGGACTGCCGCCACGCCATCTTTTACGAGAGCGATGCGGTGCGCAACCAGGCCGTGCAGGAAGCGTGCACCTTTATCGACGCCTGCTTTGCCCAGGTACCGCTGGCCGCCACGCACTACCACGCGGCCGACACCCACAGCGCCAGTGCGCGCCAGTACCAAGCGCTGCTGCGTGACGAGATTGGCCCCTGGCCGATGCGCGCTTTCTTTGCATTGCAAAGGGTGCTGCTGGGTAGCCTGGGGCGGCTGAGCAAGGGCATGCGCATTGGCCTGGAGCACGGCTTTGATTCCGGTGCCTCGCTGGACTATGTGTATGGCAACCAGCCCCAGGGTGACTGGGGTGTGGGTAAGGCGGTGGATGGCGGCTACCTGGGCGCGGTGGGCTGGCGCGGCATCCGCCTGCGCCGCTGGCAAATGCAAGAAGCGCTGGCACAACTGATCGCCCAGCACCCGGCCGCCGAGCCGCTGCGCATTTTGGACATCGCCGCTGGCGGCGGCCGTTACGTGCTGGAGACCGTGAAGCGTTTTCAGGACCGCGACATCCACGTAACCCTGCGCGACTACGCAGCACACAACCTGCAGCAGGCTCAGCGCCTGGCCGACCAACTGCAGCTGAAGCAGCCGCCCGAGTTGCAGCAGCGCGACGCCTTTGCCGATGCCAGCTACGACGACGGCGCCGCACCTTATGACATCGTCATCGTGTCCGGCCTGTACGAGCTGTTCAACGACAACGCAGCGGTGCTGCGCTCACTGCGCGGCGTAGCCCGCCAGCTCAAGCCGGGTGGCCATCTGGTGTACACCGGCCAACCGTGGCACCCCCAGTTGGTGCTGATTGCCAAGACTCTGAACAACCACGTGGGCCAACCCTGGACCATGCGGCCCCGGCCTCAGGCCGAGATGGACGCCCTGGTGGCCAGCGCGGGCTGCCGCAAGGTGGCTACGCGGATTGGGCTGGAGGGAATTTTTACGGTGTCCGTGGCGCGCCACGAGCCTGCGGGCCCCTAAGCGGCGTTCAGCCCACGGCCCGCACCGCCGCGCACACTCGGTTGCGCAGGGTCCAGCCCAGCAGGACCAGCACCAGCACGAGCAGGCTGTTGGTCCATGCGGGCGTGGCAGCGCTGCCCACCAGCAGGCCCAGCAGGCCAAAGGCCACGGCCCGGTCGCTCTTGCCCATAGGGCCGTCAAAGCGGCGCTGCGTGCCTGCCGCCAGCGCGGCCAGGCCGGTGCACTCCACCCAGGACGCGGCCACCACCACCACCACCAAAAGCCCCGCGTGCACGCCCGGCACCAACGCAAAGGGCAGGTACAGTGCGGCGTCCGACACCTGGTCACACAGCTCGTTGAGCACGGCGCCCAGTGGTGTTTTTTTGCCGGTGGCGTTGGCCAGCATGCCGTCCAGCGCATTGAGCGCCATGCGCACCAGCAGCACCAGCGGCAAGCCGTACCAGAGCGCCTGGCTGCCGGGATAGAGTGCCAGTGCCGCCCCGTAGAGCAGCATCAGCCCGGTGGTGGACAGCGTGAGCTGGTTGGGGCTGATGCCCCAACGCGCCAGGCGCTGCAGCAGGGGCTGCAACAGTTGTTGAAAACGGGGCTTGAGCTGGTAGACGGAAATACGCATGGGCAGGTCGGCGTGAACGGGTCAGTGGGGTGTGACCGCTTGCGGATACTGGGCCAGGTAGGCGCTGGCCATTTGTTGGCTGCGGCTATAGCCCATGGCGCAATGCAGGTACACCGGGTGCCCGCACTGTAGCGCGTCGTACACCAAGGCCAGCACGCGCTGCACATCGGCGCTGCTGGGCGGCACCAGGTCCAGCAGGGGCACATGGTGGTAGTGCGCGGTGCGCAGCGCCGGGGTCTCGCTCAGCTCATTGGCCAGGTCCACCACGGCGCAGCCGGGTGGCAGCCGCTGTGCTTGTGTATTGCTGAGGCGCCTGCCCACCCACAAGCCGGGCACCACCTGGGCACACGGTGGGTGCCTGCGCTCACGCCATTGCACGCACAGCCAGGTGAGGCGGTAGCCCAGCAGGTAGGGGGCGTAGAGCAGCCAGGCCCACCACGCAAAGCGGCCCTGGGTTTTGTGCAAAAAATGTGCGTCGCCTGCGGCATAGGCCCGCGCCACCAGCAGCAGGCTGGCAGCACCATAGGCCGTGAGCCACCACGGCCACCAAGCCATGCCCAGCACCACCACCATGCCTGCACCCAGCGCGTAGTACAGGGCGACCCAGGGCACTTGCCGCTGGGGCCGCACCAGCTTTATGCAGGCCCCACCCAACAGGGCACCGGCCAGCACATCCAGCACATGGTGCTGGTAGGTAAACAGCGTGGCCACCGACACCAGGCCCAGCGTGAGCAACAAAGCCACCTGTGTGGCACGCCCCGCACACAGCGGTCGCCATGCGAACCAAAAAATGCAGCAATACGCCACGTGCAGCGAGGGCAGCTGGTTGTAGGGCTGATCCAGCACTCCCAGCGCCGCGTACATCGGAGCCCATAGCGCAGAGGTCACCTCGGGCCGCACCAAACTGAACCGCAGCGGCGCCAGCACAAACACCAGGCAAGCCAGCACTGTGGCCAGCAGCAGGCGCTGGCTCAGCACCCGCAGGGCGTCCACCGAGCCCACCGCCCAAAAGCTGCCCACAAAAAACACCCCCGACAACATATAGGGCAAGACCATCCACGGCACGAACGCAATGTGCGCGTCTAGTGCGGTGGCCACGCTGCGGCTGATGCCTTGCTGCTGCGCCAGCAGGTTGGCGGCGGGGTAACACAGGCCAAAGGCCACGGTGTTCAGCAGCCCGTGGCGCAGGCGCTGCGCCAGGGTGGCGCGTGCCGGCGTAGTGGGTTGATAGGCGGTCAACATCGGGGTTGGCAAACGCATGGTGCGCGGGTGTGTGTGCTATGTTGAAGCCATGACACAAGCGCAGAAATACCGACGTTGCATGGTGATGGCCGGTGGCGGTTTTCGGTATGGCATTTATCTGGGAATGTACGCAGCCGCGTGTGAGGTGGGCGAGCCCCCGGATGTGGTGCTGGCCAGTTGTGGCGCCTCCATCGCGGCGGCCTTGATCCACAGTGTGCCAGACGATGCACAGCGCAGGGCTTGGTTGGCGTCACCAGAGATGTACCAATTCTGGAGCAGCTTTCGCCCCGGGCCCAGCGCTGCGCTGCACCGCACCTTGTGGGGTGTGGCCCAGCGCGCGCTGCAACAGGGCGTGGCGCCCAAGGTGCCCGACTTGTTTGGCGACTACCTGTTTGCCGTGCCCCCCGCCTTGCCCGCGTTCCCCACACCTTCCACCCCATCTGCCCGCCAGGGGGCCACCGACGTGGCCATCATCGGCAGCCGCCTCTTGTTCACACAAGACGAGGTGGGCCAGCCGCGTGACCAGCGCAAGCTGTTGGAGGAAACCGTGTTTGGCCCACCACGCATTGGACAGCTGCTGCAGGGGGCGCCCTCGCCCTTTCACAGCGCCCAGTGGGGCAACACGGCGGTAGCGCCCATGGTGGCCACCGACAGCACCATGCCCCTGCCCGAGGCCGTGCGCATCTCCGTGTCCGACATGTTTTACTTTCCCGCCTATCGGCACGGGGCGGCCCACTACATGGGCGGCGTGGTGGACCTGTTCCCTATCGAGCTGGCGCAGCGGCTGGCACACCAGGTGGTGATCGAGTTCAAGCCTGCGTTTGATCACATCACTTCGGCGCCCGCTTGGCGTGCCGTACTCGGCGTCAACGCGCACCAGCGCCTGCGCCATGTGCACGCGCAGCAGGCCGATGTGTGGATCGACAGCTCCGACATCGGCCAGGCCCTGCCCACGCAAACCATGCAGAAGACAATGGCCTGGCGCAACAACCGCCTGGTGCTGCAGCCACCCGTCAGCCACGCCGTGTTTGCCCAGCACATGCAAGCCCAGTGGGATTACGGCTACCAGCGCGGTCTGGAGGCCTTTGCCCGCACGCCACGCGGCGCGCAAACGGGCATGCGCAAGGTTAATCGCTACAACCGGGAAGCGGCATGAAAGTCATGGTTATTGGGGGTACCAGCGGCATCGGTCTGGCGCTGGCCCGTCATTATCTGGAACACGGGCACGAGGTGGCCGTGTGTGGCCGCGACACCCAGCGCCTGCGCGGCACCGCGGTGGACGGTCACCCGCGCTTGCAGGCCCACGCGCTGGACATTGCCGACCCCGCCGCACTGGCCGCTGCATGGGCCACCTTTGCGCCAGACCGGCTGGACCTGCTCATCGTCACTGCAGGCATGTACTTCAACACCCGCGACCATGTGCTAGACGCGACCACCACCCTGCGCCTGCTGCAAACCAATGTGAGTGGCCTGAGCCACGCCTTTGAGCTGGCCGCCACGCGGATGCTGGCGCAAGGCAGCGGCCACTTGGTTGCCGTGTCCTCGGTGGCGGGCTTGCTCAAAGACTACCCTGGCGCCTCGGTCTACAGCGCCAGCAAACGCGCGGTGCTCAGCATTTGCCAAACCTACCGCATGGCACTGGCGCCCTTCTCCATTGCGGTTACCGCCATCGTGCCGGGTTATATGGACACCGCCAAACTGCGCGCACTGAATGGTGGCGACGCCAGCCACAAGCCTTTCCTGATGTCAGAAGAACAAGCCGTCGCGCGCATCGTGCAAGCCATAGATCGCAAAGACGCAACCGCCGTGTTCCCTTGGCAGATGCGTTGGGCCATCGCCGTGCTTAACTGCCTGCCTCTGTGGCCCCTGCTACGCCGGGTGCTGCCAAAAGGCCGGGCTCGGCAGGGGTGATTTGGGGCACGTTTTAGAGCCAAATTGGCCTATAACCCACGTAGAATATGCGCAAGTAGCTCCTAAATTAGGAGCATTTGCTTTGCTTCAACAGACCCTAACAGACTCCACCGCACCCATGAAATGGCTTGATCTCCTGCTGCGAAGGCGCAAGCCCCTCTCTGTCGAACAGCGCGCCCGCGATCTCATCAAAGCGGTAGACGCTGGCGGCCTGCCACTCAACGCGGCCATCGTCAACGACATCGCGCGGCAGCTAGGGCTGGAGGTGTCGAGCAAGGCGAGGATGGAAGAGACGATTGCGCGGATTCGGGTGGCGTTGGGGCGGGTTTAGTGCCGATAGGAGACTGCAATGCGGGGCGGACTTTCAAAGAAGATACCAAGTACTGGGTTGTGCAGGGCTTGGTCTCATTTTCGTTCGCGGCCACTCGGCATCGGGGTTGATTTATGAGATATAAATCAAGGACTTAGAGAATACACGGGAGAGAATCATGGGTGTATGTGGTTTTACTCATAAGACCTGTTTGACGTCCATAACACGTTGGGCATCACAATAGGAACGCACATGCCATCTGTCCCAGCCTTTTGCGATACCTGCGGCACTGTTTTCAATTCTGGAATATTCGTCGAGAACTCAACGAATGTTTCCTTCGCCGGGAACCGGTCGGGGCCATGTCCGAGTTGTGGTGGCATGGGGCATGTTCCGGATGGAGTTTTTAACTTCATTGGAAATGCCATTGAGATTCTCTCTGCTCCCGAAAGGACAATTGCCGAACTGACTCAGTTAACGCGAATACTGCGTGAAGCAAAGGCAAAATCTGAAACGCGAGAGCAAGTTGCGTCACGGATTGAGAAAGAAATCCCATTTCTCTCTAAGTTGGCCAAATTGCTGCCGGAAAATCGCTCGGAGCTATACGGCTTTCTTGCGATTGTCCTTGCTGCGGTCCAACTATGCACTCAAACGCCGACAGCCCCCAGTTCAACAACCATCAACGTTACGCAAGTAATTCAGCAAGTCGTAGCAGAGCCAAAGGCCAATAAAGCGGCTCCCGCGAAGTCGAAAAAGGTTGGTCGTAACGAGCTTTGCCCGTGTGGTAGCGAGGCTAAGTACAAACGGTGCTGCGGAGCGCTCAAGTGATGCCTAACCATTCCGTCGAATAAGACCACCCCCAAGACTACGCTTGTGGGTTCCCTTCGCGGCTTCGCCGCTACGGCGGCCCCTCACGTCCAACGTCAACGGCTGCTTCCAGTCCGCAGCCGCCCCATGCTTTACCATCACGCCCCATGAAGACAAGCTACATATTCGGCGCCATCCTCCTCTGCAGCATCGCCGGTGCACTGGTGGGCGCGCGCGCTACCAAGACGGTTCTGCTGGTGGTTACCGGCGTTCTCTCGGCCTACGGGCTGTTCCGCATTCTGGGCTGAGCCCGCACATCACTACGTACTTATGAACGACACCACCGAACGCCCCCCGCTGCCCGACCACCTGTCCATCGACCCGCGCAGCCCACACCATGTCGCCGCCGTGTTTACGCACGACATCGGCATCCGCTTCAACGACAAGGAGCGTATGGATGTGGAGGAATACTGCATCAGCGAAGGCTGGATCAAGGTGCCCGCGGGCAAAACCGTGGACCGCAAAGGCAAGCCTTTGCTGATCAAACTCAAGGGCAAGGTAGAGGCGTTTTACGCCTGAGCCCTCTGCTCTCTCCAGTAAAAAAGGCCCTTGCGGGCCTTTTTTTGTTGCTGGAACTTACTGCGCCACAAACACCCGCGCCTTGCGTGGGGTGAGGACGACGACTTCGCCCTCTTTCAAACCCAGCGCCTGGTATTCCTGCGCGCCAATCTGCGCCTCGATGATGTCGCCGCTGCCGGCCGCGCTGCTGTCTTGCGGCAGCAGTTCCAGCCGCGCAATGGGGCCGACCACAATGGCGCGCACCAGCTTGGCGGCAATGCCCGTTTGCCCGGTGCCGGCCTGGAAGCGTTCCACCGCCAGGTCGTGCGGGCGCACATAGGCAAAGGCCTTGGCGTCTTGCGCTTTGGCGTGCTCGGGCGTGGCCAGGCGCACGCCATGTTGGGCTTCGCCAATCAGCATTTCGCCTTCGTGGGCACGGCCGTGGAACAGGTTCACATCCCCCAGGAAGCCATAAACAAAGGGGGTTGCAGGGTGGTCCCACACTTCTTGTGGTGAGCCGATCTGTTCGATATTGCCGCTGTTCATCAGCACCACGCGGTCGGCCACTTCCAGCGCTTCTTCCTGGTCGTGCGTCACAAAGATGCTGGTCACATGCAGGTCGTCGTGCAGGCGGCGCAGCCAGCGGCGCAGCTCTTTGCGCACTTTGGCATCCAGCGCGCCAAAGGGCTCGTCGAGCAGCAGCACCTTGGGCTCCACGGCCAGGGCCCGGGCCAGTGCAATACGCTGGCGCTGGCCGCCCGAGAGCTGCGCCGGGTAACGGTCTGCCAGCCAGTCCAGCTGCACCAGTCCCAGCAGCTCATGCACTTTTTGTTTGATGACCGCCTCTGAGGGCCGCGTGGCGCGCGGCTTCATGCGCAGGCCAAAGGCCACGTTGTCAAACACCGTCATGTGGCGGAACAGCGCGTAGTGCTGGAACACAAAACCCACGTTGCGCTCGCGCACATGCACGTCGGTGGTGTCTTCGCCGCTAAAGAGGATGTTGCCCTGGTCGGCCGTTTCCAGCCCGGCAATGATGCGCAAGAGCGTGGTCTTGCCGCAGCCCGAGGGGCCGAGCAGCGCGACGAGTTCACCGGACTCGATGTCCAGGTTCACATCGCGCAGGGCTTTGAAGGTGCCGAAGTCTTTGCTGACGTTGCGGATGGCAATGCTCATGGTTCTAATCTCTGAAAATGGGGCTCAGGCCAAGGGCCGTTCGGGAGGGAGTTCCGCTGCGGCTTTCTGGTCGCGCTCAAACTGCCATTCCACAAAGGACTTGATGACCAATGTCACCAGCGCCAGCAGGGCCAGCAAAGAGGCAATCGCAAATGCGGCCACGGACTGGTACTCGTTGTACAAAATTTCCACGTGCAGCGGCATGGTGTTGGTCTGGCCGCGGATGTGGCCCGACACCACCGACACCGCGCCAAACTCGCCCATGGCCCGTGCGTTACACAAGATGACGCCGTAGATCAGGCCCCACTTGATGTTGGGCAGCGTGACGTGCCAGAAGGTCTGCCAGCCGCTGGCGCCCAGCACCTGTGCGGCCTGCTCTTCGTCGGTGCCTTGTGCCTGCATCAGCGGGATGAGTTCGCGCGCGATGAAGGGGAAGGTGACAAAGATGGTGGCCAGCACGATACCGGGCACGGCAAACACGATCTTGATGTCGTGCGCCTGTAGCCAGGGGCCAAACCAGCCGTGTGCGCCAAACATCAGCACATATATGAGGCCGGCCACCACGGGCGATACCGAGAAGGGCAGGTCCACCAGCGTGGTGAGGAAGGCCTTGCCCTTGAACTCGTACTTGGCAATGGCCCAGGCGGCGGCCACACCAAACACCAGGTTCAGCGGCACGGCAATGGCCGCGGTGATGAGCGTGAGGCGGATGGCGCTCCAGGCGTCGGGTTCCTTGAAGGCCTCCAAGAACGCATCGGCGCCTTTGCGCAGCGCTTCGGTAAACACGGCTGCCAGCGGCAGCACCAGGAACAAGAAGATGAACGCCAGCGCAATGCCAATCAGCGTCCACTTGACCCACGCGGGTTCAGTGGTGCCGGCCTTGGCGCGGCGGATGGTGCGGGTGTTACTCATGGCGTCAGGCTCCCGAACGTTTGCGTTGCCAGGACTGCAGCGCGTTGATCACCAGCAGCATGAAGAAGGAGGCCAACAGCATCACGGTGGCCACGGCGGTCGCGCCAGCGTAGTCGTACTGCTCCAGCTTGCCGATGATGATGAGCGGTGTGATTTCAGACAACATGGGCATGTTGCCGGCAATAAAAATGACGGAGCCATATTCGCCCACGCCACGCGCAAACGCCATGGCAAAACCGGTGAGCAGGGCCGGGGCAATGGTGGGGAAGATGACGTAGCGAAAGGTCTGCCAGCGGGTGGCACCCAGGCAGGTGGCGGCTTCTTCGAGTTCCTTCTCGGCGTCTTCCAGCACCGGCTGCACCGTGCGCACGACAAAGGGCAGGCCGATGAAGATGAGGGCGATCACCACGCCATTGCGGTTGAAGGCGAGCGTGATGCCGTAAGGCTCCAACACACTGCCGACCCAGCCATTGCTGGCCAACAGCGCCGTGAGCGAGATACCGGCCACGGCGGTGGGCAGCGCAAAGGGCAGGTCCACCAGCGCGTCAATGATCTTCTTGCCGGGGAACTGGTAACGCACCAGCACCCAGGCCACCAGCAGGCCAAACACGGCGTTGACCAGTGCCGCCAGAAACGAGGCGCCAAAGGTGAGCTGGTACGACGCAATCACCCGCGGGCTGCTCACTGCACTGACAAACTGCTCCCAGCTGAGGGTGAAGGTCTTGAAGACCAGGGCCGAGAGCGGGATCAGCACGATCAGCGCCAGGTAAAACAGCGTGAAACCGAGCGTGAGGCGAAAGCCGGGCAGCACGCGTTTGGCGGGCCGCTTGGCAGTCGGAGTGGCGGGCGAGGGCGGGGCTGCAGAAGGGCCGCCGGGCAGCCCCCCTGCCGTGGCGGCAGCTGTCATTTACTTAACGGTGTAGAGCTTGTCGAACTGGCCGCCGTCGTTGAAGTGCACTTTTTGCGCTTCGGCGAACGAGCCAAAGTAGTCTTCGGCGCGGAACAGGCTGATGGGCTTGAACACGTTGCCGTATTTCTTCAGGATGGTCTGGTTGGTCGGGCGGATGGCGTGTTTGGCGGCAATCTCCTGGCCTTCTTCGGAGTACAGGAAGTTCAGGTAGGCCTTGGCTTGTTCAGCCGTGCCTTTTTTGGCCACGGTGCGTTCCACCACGGCCACGGGGTTCTCGGCCACGATGGAGCTGCTGGGGTGGATGGCGTCGACCTTGCCGGCACCAAACTCCTTGTCCACGGACACCACTTCGGACTCAAACGTGATCAGCACGTCGCCGATATTGCGTTGCAGGAAGATGCTGGTCGCGTCGCGGCCACCCTTGGCCAGCACGGGCACGTTTTTGTACAGCTTGCTCACAAACTCGGCGGCTTGGGCGTCGGTGCCGCCCTTTTTGCGCACTTGGCCCCAGGCGGCCAGGTAGGCCATGCGGCCATTGCCGCCGGTTTTGGGGTTCACCACAATCACCTGCACACCGGGCTTGACCAGGTCGTCCCAGTCCTTGATGCCCTTGGGGTTGCCGTTGCGCACCAGGAACAGCATGGTGGAGCTGGTGGGGGCGGCGTTGTTGGGGAATTTCTTCGCCCAATCCTTGGCCACCACACCGGTGCCTGCCAAAAAGTCCACGTCGGTGGTTGTGTTCATGGTCACCACGTCGGCGTCCAGGCCATCGTTCACGGCGCGCGCCTGGGCGCTGGAGCCGGCGTGGGACTGGTCAATCTTGATGTCCTTGCCGGTGGTCTTTTTGTAGTTGGCAATGAAGGCGGTGTTGATGTCCTTGTAGAACTCACGCGCCACGTCGTACGAAACGTTCAGCAGTGTGGTTTGGGCTGCTACCAAATTGCTAGCTGTCAGCGCAATAACGGCGAGGGCTAGCGTGGCTTTTTGCTTGAAATTCATGGGGTGCTCCAAAGCAGGGGGGGTGTGGTCAAAACACAGAACCACGATTCTGGAGGCCGCCCCATCAAACCACAACGAATACTTCGTTGTTTGTATATGTGCCTATCGGTCTAAGCGTGGTTCAGTTTGCCGCCTTGGCGGTAGAGCGGCCCAGGGTCCAGTTCAGGCCCAGCCCGGCCGAGGTGCCGGTGGACTGCTGGTACAGCGGGCTGGCGGTATTGGCGGAACCCGCATAACTCTCGGCCCGCACAAAGGCAAACACCCGCACATCCGGCCCCAGGCTGCGCGACGCATTGAGCGTGAGCCGCGTGGTGATCAGCCCGGCCTGGGCCGTGTAGGCCGGGCGCTGGGCGGTGGCCAGGTCGGCTGGCACACCGTAAAAGTACTGGTTGAGCCGGCTGTCGCCCAGCACCAGGCTGGCGCTGGTGGACATGCGCCAGCCGGCACCCACGTCGCGCACCTCGTAGCGGATCTCGGGTTCCAGCGCAAAACCCTGGGTGCGCACGCCGTTGTTGATCTCTAGCACCGTGCGCAGCGGCAGCTCGTAGCGCACGCGGCTGCCCGTGCTGGGGCGTGCCAGGGTGCCTTTGAGCCGGGGCCCAAATTCGATCAGCGTGCCCAGGTCGGTCATGCCTTGGCGCGCCGGGATGTCCTGGGAGCTGGCTGGCAACGAGGCCGCAAAACCAAGGTCCAGTTCGGTGTCTTCAGTGCGCAGCAGGCGGGCACCCACGCCACCCCGGTCGGAGCGGAACACCTCGCCGCGGTAGATGAAGGTGGGCAGCACCAGGGCCCGCGTGCTGCGTTCGGTGGACGCGGGGTAGGCCGGGCTGGACAGGCCGCCGGCAAACACACCCAGCTCCCACAGCGGCAGCCCTTGCTCCTGGGCGTGGGCCGTAGCTGTCAGGCCCGTCAACAGGGCCAAAGCAGCCCATGCCGAGCCGCGCACGCCCTGCGGGTCAGCGGGGTTTGCCATCAGCGCACCAGGCGCACGGCCGCAATGGCGACCCAGCCCAGCACGAAGTTGGCAAGTACCAACTTGTGGATTTGCCCAGCGGCCTTCGCAGCAATGGGCCATTCAGCGGCGGCCACCGCACGCTGGAACTTGCGAAAACCAGCGAAGTAAATATGACCAAAGATCAGCATCATCGTGATGCCCAGCACCAGCATCAGGTTCCAGCCCAGGGGCACGCTGCCCGCGCCACTGGCCAGTTTGCTGGCCTTGAAGGCGGCGGTGTAGAGGTGTGTGCCGCTGAAGAACAGCGCGGCAATGGCCACCAGCACGATGGCGAAAAAGCGGCGCCACACCTCGCCCATCAGGCGCGCGCGGGGCTGGGCTTCCATCAGCGCCAGGGCGGCCGGGCGCAGTGCCAGCAGCATGAAGGTCATGCCCCCCATCCACACAATGCCCGCGACCAGGTGAATGAGCTTGGCGATGTCGTACATAAAACCCTTTGTGCAGCGTGAAGTGGAAGGCCCGGATTGTCGTCTCAGGTGAAGAGCTGGTCGCGCGCGGCGGTGGTAATGGCCACCACACACGGGTGGGTAATGCGCCGCTCCACCGACACCGCAAAGAACTCCTCCACCAGCTCGTCGCTGCGGCCAATCACCTCCACCCCAAACTGCTCCACGATGTCCTGCTCCATGACCGAGGGTGCCATGAACACGCCCCGGCCCTTGCGGCCAAAGGCGTTCATCAGTGCGCCGTCGTCAAATTCGCCAATCGTGGTGGGGTGGATCTGGTGGTGGCTGAGCCAGCCCTCCCACTGCTGGCGCACCGAGGCCTGGGCACCCTGCAGCAGCATGGGGGCGCCATTCAGGCAGGCCGGAAACGGCCCTTTCAGCTGCGCCTTGAGGGCCGGTGTGCAAAAAAAGCTCATGGGGCTGCGCCCCAGCGGGTGGTTAAAGGCCTTCACGCTGATGCGTTTGGACATCGGCTCGTCGGCAATCACCAGGTCCAGCTGGTTCAGCGCCAGCTTGGCCAGCAAGTCGGGAAACTTGCCTTCGCTGCAGATCATGCGCACCGGGGCCTCCACTTCCAGCGCCGGCTCCAGCAGCCGGTAGGCCAACGATTTGGTCACCGAGTCGGCCACGCCCACCTTGAAATCCAGCACCCGGCGTTTGCCGCTGGCCTGGCGCACGGCGTTTTCCAGCTCGGCGCCCAGCGTGAAGATCTGGTCCGCGTAGCCCAGCGCCAGCCGTCCGTCCTCGGTCAGCTCCAGGTTGCGCCCGCTTTTCTGGAACAGCTTGCGCCCCAGCCAGTCCTCCAGCAGCTTGATCTGGCCCGACAGCGTTTGCGGCGTGGTGTGCAGCTGCTCCCCGGCGCGCATCACGCCGCCCGCCTTGGCGGTGACCCAAAAATAGTGAAGATGCTTGAAGTTCATGGCGCGCCCTCTGAAACAAACTGAAACACTGCGAAATAATCGAAGTAAAAAAATACAAAATACGAATTTACGCGAAGCATACAAGACCCTACAGTTCGAGTCTTCCTAGTCACTTACTCAAAGGAGTAAACGTATGCGACTCAGTACCCGAGGCCGTTTTGCCATCACCGCCATGATTGACCTGGCCCTGCGCGAAAGCGCGCAGCCCGTGCCATTGCAAGACATCGCGCTGCGGCACCGCATCTCTTTGTCGTACCTGGAGCAGGTGTTTGCCAAGCTGCGCCAGCACGGCCTGGTGGAAAGCACCCGTGGCCCCGGTGGCGGCTACACCCTGGGTTTCCGGGGCAACAGCATCACCGTGGCCGACATCATTGGTGCGATCGAAGACACCGCAGAAGCCAGCGCCCCGCGCGATGGTGTGCAGGACATGACGCAGGACCTGTGGGCCGCGCTGCAGACCACCATCGTGGCGCACATGAAAACCATCACGCTGAAAAGCCTGGCCGAAGAGCAGCGTGCCAAGGGCTTCCAGGTGCAAGAACGCAAGCCCGCCAAAAAAGGCGTGCTGCAAAAGATCAAGCCACTGGCACCGGTGCGCACCAATGCGCCCAACTCGGTGTTTGCCTTGGCCAACTCCTTGGCCTTGCGCGGCTAAGTTTCAAGCCAAAAAGGCCTCTAGCCCGCTTGGATATTGCGCAAGCAGCTCCTAAATTGCGAGCGATTCGGGGGCGCTGACCGCCACGCTGTGGGCAACGCCCAGCGACTGCAGCAGCGCCAGCCCCAGCGGCCAAGGGCCAAAGCCGGCCTCCACATTGATGTGGCCGGCGTCTTGCAGGCGTACAAACTCGCTGCCCCAGGCGCGTGCGTACGCGCCTGCGGTGCGCACCGGGCAAAACGGGTCGTTGCTGCTGGCCACCAGCACGCTGCGGTAGGGCAGGCGCTGGTAGGGCACCGGGGCAAAGTCGGCCAGAATGCCGCGCCGCTCGGGGTCGGCCGGGGCCACCAGCAAGGCCCCCTGGATCTTGGCCGCCACCTCGGGGGGCAGGTGGGCGGTGGCAATGCAGCCCAGGCTGTGGGCGGCAATCACCACCGGGCCGGGTTGTTGAAGAATGGTGTGTCCGATGGACGCCACCCAGGCCTTGCGCACCGGGGTGATCCAGTCGTCCTGGTGCACGCGCACCGCGCCGGGAATGCTGTCGGCCCACAGCGTTTGCCAGTGGCCGGGGCCGGAGTCGCGCCAGCCGGGAACGATGACAAGGGTGACCATGGGTGTTGCGCGGGAGCGCCAAATGCTGAACAGAGCCGCATTGTGAGAACCCGGCTTTAAAACCCAAACTACTTATTTCCCATTTGTATATAGCGAACTCAGCCGTAGAGGCATCGCTGCCACGCGCAGAAATGCCCGCTCAGTGCGCCACAAAGGCGTCGTGCACGCTTTGGTACACGCGGCCTTGCAGCCGTTGCCCCAGCACGGTGGTTTGCAGGCGGTCCATCACCGGGCCTTTGACTTCGGCCAGCTCCAGGCGAATGCCGCGTGCCGCCAGGCTTTGCTCCAGCGCGGTCAGCATGCCCAGCGCGGTGGCGTCAATCTGGTTGACGGCCGAGCACACCAGCAGCAGGCGGCGGATGCTGGCATCCGCCTGCACCAATGCTTCGATGCGTTCTTCCAGCGCGGTGGCGTTGGCAAAAAACAGGCTCTCGTCCACCCGCAGCGCCAGCAGGCCCGGCACGGTCTGTACCGCATGGCGCTCCACGTTGCGGAAGTGCTCGGTACCCGGCACGCGCCCCACCACCGCCATGTGCGGGTGGCTGCTGCGCCACACCAGCGCCGCCAGTGACATGGCCACGCCCAGCACGATGCCGGTTTCCACGCCCAGCACCATCACCCCCAGCGCCGTGGCCAGGAGCGACAGCGCATCGGCTCGGTCGTAGGCCCAGCTGGCCTTGAGGGTGGCCACGTCCACCAGCGATGTCACCGCCACCAGAATGCTGGCCGCCAGCACCGTCAGCGGCAGGTAATAGAAGAGGCCGGTGAAGAAATAGATGATGAGCGCCATGAAGGCCGCGGTGATCAGCGAGGCCAGCGGGGTTTGCGCGCCCGCGGCAAAGTTGATGACCGAGCGCGACAGCCCGCCGTGCACCGGGTAGGCGCCTGACAGTGCCGCCGCCACATTGGCCGCGCCCAGACCCCACAGCTCGCGGTCTGGCGCAATACGCTGCTGGCGCTGCATGGCAAACGACTGCGCCACCGACACACTGCCCACAAAACCCACCAGTGAAATCAGCAGTGCGGGCAGCCACAGTTGGCCCAGCTCGGTGAGGCCCGGCAGGGTGACGCTAAGTGCTGGCAAGCCGGCAGGCACCGTGCCCACCACCGCCACGCCACGGGCCACATCCCAGCTGCCCCAGGCGACCAAGCTGGTGCTTGCGGCCACGGCTGCAATGGGCGCCATGCGGGCCAGCAGGTCGGCGGCCTGGCTGGCCACACCGGCACGGCGCAGGGTGTTGGCCAGGTAATGCCTGCTCCAGAACAGAAACACCATGCTGCCCAGGCCCAGCGCCAGGCTGGTGAGGTTGGTCTGGGGCAGGGCGCGCCACAGGCCCTGCAGCGTGGCCCAGCTGGAGCTGCTGGGCGCGGCCACCCCCAGGATGTATTTGAGCTGGCCCAGTGCAATCACGATGGCCGAGCCGGTGACAAAACCGCTGACCACCGGGTGGCTCAAAAAGTAGGCCAACCAGCCCAGGCGCAGCGCACCAAAGGCCAGAAACATCACGCCTGAGATCAGCGCCAGGTGCATGGCCAGTTGTGCGTATTCGGTGGTGCCTGCAATGGCCAGCGGCTGCAGCGCACTGGCCGTCATCAGCGCGGCAATCGCCACCGGCCCCACGGCCAGCGTCATGCTGGAGCCCACCAGCGCATACGCCACCACGGGCAGGATGCTGGCGTACAGCCCCATCTCTGCGGGCAGGCCGGCCAGGAGGGTGTAGGCCAGGCTTTGCGGAATCACCAGCACTGCCACGATGAGCCCGGCCGATACGTCACCTCCCAGCCAGGCGCGCTGGTAGTGGCGCAGCCAATCGGGCAGAAACTTGGGCATGCGGGCCGTGGCCGTGAGAACGGGTTTAACGGGCGGTTTGGGCCAGTTCGAACATTTGGCCCGCGCGCATGCCGGAGCGGCAGAAGGCCAATACCGGGGCTGGCAACTCCTGCAAGGCCTTGTGCATGGCTTGCACCTGCTCGGCGGTGTAGGCGCCGCTCACCACGGGCAGGTGCACATAGGCCAGGCCCGCGGCTTGGGCCGCGGCTTCGATGGTGCTGCTCAGTGGTTGTTCGGCGCCGCCTTCGTGGTCCGGGCGGTTGTTGAGGATGGACTTGAAGCCCTGGGCCGCCACTTCGGCCACGTCTTGCGGGCTGAGCTGGGGGGCCACAAAAAATGCGGGGGTGATTGCACGTGCAGAAATAGCCATTTCAAACTCCTTGTGACAACGCGCGGTGCGCGCGGGATTCCAACCATTCAAAAACCAGCATGCCCGCCACCATGGCGGCCACAAAAACCCAGACTTTGGCATCACCCAAGCCCAGCGACACCAGGGCCGGGCCCGGACAAAAGCCCGCCAGTCCCCAGCCCACGCCAAACAAGGCGCTGCCGCCCAGCAGGCGTCGGTCGATCACCGTGGCCTGGGGCAGAAACAGGGCGGTGCCCAGCAAGGTTTTGCTGCGCCCTTTGGCCACGGTGAAAGCGCCCAGGCCGACCGCAATGCCACCGCCCATGACCAGAGCCAGCGAGGGGTCCCAGGCGCCTGCCAGGTCCAGAAACGCCAAGACCTTGGAGGGGTCGGTCATGCCGGCCAGCATCAGGCCCAGCCCAAACAGCAGGCCCGCCAGAAATTCAAATGCGCGTTGCAAGTTCATGGTGGGCACCCCTAAGCCAGCACGTGGCGAACGATGAACACGGTGGCAAAACCGGTGACCATGAATGTGAGCGTGGCCGCCAGGGAGCGCGCCGACAGGCGCGAGAGCCCGCACACGCCGTGGCCACTGGTGCAACCTGCACCATACCGCGTACCCACCCCCACCAGCAGGCCCGCCACCACCAAGGTGACCCAGCCGGCGTCAATGCGCACTGTCGGCAAAGGGGCCATCCACGAATACACCAGGGGCGACACCAGCAGCCCGGCAAAAAAAGCCAGGCGCCAGCCCAGATCGGCACGCGCACCGCGCAGCATGTCGCCCAGGATGCTGCTGATGCCCAGCACCCGCCCGCTCACCAAAATGAACAAGGCCGAGGCCATGCCCAGTACGAGGCCTCCGCCCAGCGAGGCCCAGGGCGTGAAGTGGGTCCAGTCAATCGTCATGCTTGTGAATCCGTGGGAGTTGCGCAAAACTGGCTGTACAAGACTTCGAGCAGGGCCAAAGCCTCGGGGCTGTTGATGCAGTAATAGATGTTTTTGCCTTCGCGGCGGGTGCTCACCAAGCCCTCGTCGCGCAGCACGCCCAGTTGCTGGGACAGCGTGGGCTGCAGCACGCCCACTTGTTCCTCCAGCTCCCCCACGCGCATTTCGCCTTGCGCCAGCTGGCACAGCAGCAGCAGGCGGTCGGGGTTGGACAGGGCTTTGAGCAAACGGCAGGCGCTGTCAGCAGACTCGCGCAGCCGCCCCAAGGCCAAAGCCGCTGGGGGAGGAGCATCAGGACGTAGGGGGTTCATTCCGGGCAAGGGCGGTGAAGACATTGGATATTCTATTGACAAACAATATATCAATCAATAAACTATAAATTCACTAGTTGAACTCGCAGGGTCATTCCATGGCAACGCATCCCGTCCCCGCCGTCCAGGCGTTTTTCGATCCAGCCACCTGGACCGTGAGTTACGTGGTGTACGCCGCGCCCGGTGGCGACTGCGCCATTGTGGACGCGGTGCTGGACTATGACGCAAAGTCCGGCCGCACCAGCACCGCCTCTGCCGACCGGATGGCGGACTTTGTACGTGCGCACAAGCTCACCGTGCAGTGGATTCTGGAAACCCATGCGCATGCCGACCACCTGTCGGCCGCGCACTACCTGCGTGGCACCCTGGGCGGCAAGATCGCCATTGGTGCGCCGATTACCCAGGTGCAAAAAGTCTTCCAATCCATCTTCCACCTCGAAGACAGTTTTACCCCCGACGGCAGCCAGTTCGACCACCTGTTGCAAGACGGCGAAGTGATTGCGGTGGGCCCCCTGTCGCTGCAGGCCTTGGCGGTGCCGGGCCACACCCCGGCGTGTATGGCGTTTCAGGTGGGGGACGCCGTGTTTGTGGGCGACACCCTGTTCATGCCAGATGTCGGCACGGCACGCTGCGACTTTCCGGGGGGTGACGCGCACGTGCTGTACCGCTCCATGCAGCGCCTGCTGTCCTTGCCGGACACCACCCGCCTGTTCATGTGCCACGACTACCCGCCCGCAGGCCGAAGTGCCCAATGGGAAACCACCGTGGCAGCACAAAAGGCCACCAACATCCATGTTCACGACGGCGTCACCGAGGCGGAGTTTGTGGCCATGCGCCAGGCGCGCGACGCCACCCTGGCCATGCCCAACCTGATCCTGCCCTCGGTGCAGGTGAACATCCGTGCCGGCGCCTTGCCACTGCCCGAAGCCAATGGTGTGGCCTACCTCAAGGTTCCGCTCAACGCGCTGTAGCCGCAGCACACCCCATTCCAACCCGCCCAAGGAGGGCACCATGACCAGCCTGACACTTCCTTCCAGCCCTTTGCCCACGGAGCCCACCGCCGCCAACCCGGACCGCCGCACCTGGATGCTGGCCACCGGCGCCGTGGGCGCAGCAGGTGCATTGGCCACGGCAGTCCCGTTTGTGGCGAGTGTTGCGCCCAGCGAACGCGCCAAAGCCATGGGCGCTGCGGTGGAGGTGGACATTGGCGACTTGCTGCCCGGCCAGACCAAAACCGTGGAGTGGCGTGGCAAACCGGTGTGGATTACCCGCCGCAGCCCGGAGATGGTGGCGGCCCTTGCGGGCCAAGAGGGCAAGCTGGTGGACCCGCAGTCGCAACGCGAACAGCAACCCGAATACGCCCAAAACGCCACCCGCTCGCGCACGCCTGATGTGTTTGTGGCGGTGGGCATTTGCACCCACCTGGGTTGTTCACCCACTGCGGTGGCTGCCGGCACCAGCAACCCCAGCCTGGATGCGGACTGGGCGGGTGGCTTCTTCTGCCCCTGCCATGGTTCTACGTTTGATGGTGCGGGCCGGGTGTTCAAGAACAAACCCGCGCCCACCAACCTCGAAATCCCGCCGCACTACTTCGCCGGTGCCAACCGGGTTGTTATTGGCGAAGACGCTGCCTAGACAAATTGCTCCTATATTGATAGCTGCTTGCGCAGTATCCATAAGGGCCAATGGCACTTTTGACCATTAATCCAGCCCGCTAAGGGGCTGGCCGGGGCACTTACTCCGCAATCAGGCTGCGCAGCATCCAGGCGGTCTTTTCGTGCACGTCGATGCGCTGGGTCAGCACGTCGGCCGTGGGCTGGTCGTTGGCGGCGTCCACCACGGGGAACAGCTTGCGTGCGGTGCGGGCTGCAGCTTCCTGGGCCGCCAGCAGGTGGTGCACCATGTCGTTGGCGTTGGGCACGCCGTCCACTTCCTTGATGCTGGCCAGCTTCACAAACTCCTTGTAGGTGCCCGGCGCCGGAAAGCCCAGCGCACGGATGCGCTCCGCAATGATGTCGAGAGCCGCCCATTGCTCGGTGTACTGCGCCATGAACATGGCATGCAGGCTGTTGAATTGGGGGCCGGTCACGTTCCAGTGGAAGTTGTGGGTCATCAGGTACAGCGTGTAGCTGTCTGCCAAGAGGCCAGACAGGCCATCCGCAATCTTCTTGCGGTCGCGGTCGTTGATTCCAATGTCAATCGCTACTTTCTTACCCAAACTTTTTGCCATACACGCTTCTCCTTGAGTGCACTGCCCTGCAGGGGGCCAACGGAATGCGGGGCGCCGGTGCGCCTCGCAATTGCCATCTCAGTCTATCAATTTGGCCTGGGGCCTGGCGCGTACCCGCGACCAAAGCCATGCGTTCTCAGCCGCGTTGCAAATAAACTTTCACGAAACTGCTTTTGAGCTTTTCGCCCAAAGCGGGCAGCGCGTCGGGCTGTTGGCTGCGGGCCGCAGCCTCCAGCGCATCCAGGTTGCGCCGGATCGCCTGGATGTCCGCGTCCTGGGCCTCTGCTTCTACCGCCGTGAGCTTGTCACTCACACCGGGATAAAGGGTTGCCAGCTTGGCACTGTCTTTGGCCTGTGCTGCGTCCAGTACCAGTTCCATGGCGTCATGAAAATCAACCAGCGCCACGGCCAGCAAGGAAAAGCCATTGCGCTTGAACACGTCCTGAAACACAGGGCGCACTTGCTCCAGCGCCAGGTGCGCGGTTTGCAAATCTCCGGTCTTCACGAGCCCGGCCACGTCGCCTACCATCCGACGCACCCGGTCCAGATCGGCAATCCATTGCGTATCGCCGCGCAGTGCAAAGGGTTGGTAGCGGGTGTACTTGCTTGCAAACCCTTCCAGGGCCGGTACCAGCTGTGCGTACTGCGCATTGGCCTTTTCCCGCTCGTTCTTGCCGGTCAGAAACAAGGTTTGTTTGTAGAAGCCGTTCATGGCATTGAAGTCTTCGAGGAAGAACTTGCGGCTTGCAAAATCGCTCGCGTAGCTGCCCCCCACCAGCGTTGCCAGCAGCACGGCCCAGGCCATGCCGCTTCGTACCGGGCTGGCCGGTGCGGCGTCTGCCGTGTGGGTGCTGATGCCCAGCAAGCGGTACAGCGGGCAGAAACGCAGCGCCGCAGTGGCCAGCATCACCACGCTGGCGGCGTAGGCGGCCCATTGCCAGGCCCCGCTGAGCCAAAAGAAGCCGAGCACCAGCAGGCAAACGCCGGCAAGTGCGCGTACAAAACGGTCGATGGGGTGGGTATTAGCCATGGTCAGGTCCTTGGTTGAGTTCGGTGGCCGACAGGCCCAGGGTGTAGGTCAGCCAGCTGCTGGCCGCAGTGACACTCCAGAAGGCGAAGAAGGCCAGTGTGTAGATGCCCTGGTGACCCAGGCCCCGGCCACGCGCCCAGCCTTGCAGGTCGTGCGGGTCAAACAGGGCAAACACCACCATCTCCATCACACAGGCCGCCAGAAACGCGGGCCAGACCACCAGCATCCATTTCTTTTGCATAGTGCCTCCTTCAGCGGGGAACAATAAACACCGACTTCTCCACCACCTTGGCAGGGTTCTGCCGCGCGGTGATGACGAATTCGAACGGATGTGAACCTGCCACGGCGGCCTCATACGGCATTTGCACCCGCACCGCCACCCAGCGTGCTTGCGCGGGGCCGATGGCCAGCGTGGCTTGGTCCATGGTGGCCTGGATGCCGTCCAGGCCCTCAGCTTTCACCTCAAATTCCTGCGCCTGCTCGGTAGCGTTCATGATTTGCAGGCGGTAGACGTTTTCCATCTTGCCGCCCGCCACGATGCGCGCCAGCGTTCCGCGGTCACGCACCACATCCACCTTGAACGGGTCGCGCAGCGCCAGGCTCACGCCCATGGCGACCAGCACCGAGGCCAGGATGCCCACGTACACCAGCACCCGTGGGCGCAACACATGGCGCAGGGTTTGGGACCGGGTCCAGTGCTGGTGCACCGCGTTTTGGGTGGAGTACTTCACCAGGCCGCGGGGGTATCCCACCTTGTCCATCACCGAGTCACACACATCGGCACAGGCACCGCAGCCAATGCACTCGTACTGCAGGCCCTTGCGAATATCGATGCCGGTGGGGCAGACCTGCACACACAGGCTGCAGTCCACGCAGGCCCCCAGGTTCAGGGCCCGTGGGTCGGCCTTTTTGGAGCGGGCGCCGCGCGGCTCACCCCGTTCGCTGTCGTAGGTGACGATGAGCGTGTCCTTGTCAAACATGGCGCTCTGAAAGCGTGCATACGGGCACATGTATTTGCACACCTGTTCGCGCATGTAGCCGGCAAAGCCATAGGTGGCAAAGCCGTAAAAGAAGATCCAGAAGGTTTCCCAGGGGCCCAGCGTCCACTGCAACACGGCGCCGCCCAGGGCGTGGATGGGGGTGAAGTAACCCACAAACGTAAAACCCGTCCACAGGGCCACCGTGATCCACATGCCTTGTGTGGCGCCCTTGCGCCAGACCTTGTCCCAGTTCCAGGGGCCGGCATCGCGCCGCATGCGGGCCGAGCGGTCACCCTCTGCAAGTTTCTCCAGCCACAGGAAGATCTCGGTGTACACGGTTTGCGGGCAGGCATAGCCGCACCACAGGCGGCCCGCCACCGCGGTAAACAGGAACAGCGAAAACGCCGAGATCACCAGAATGCCCGTGAGGTAGATGAAGTCCTGCGGGTAGAGCACCAGGTTGAAGATGTAGAAGCGCCGCGCGCCCAGGTCAAACAAGACCGCCTGGCGTTGACCCCATTCCAGCCACGGCGTGAAATAGAACACCAGCTGCGTCAGAAATACCAGCGCCCAGCGCCACTTGGCGAAGTAGCCCGAAACACTGCGCGGATAAATCCTTTTGTGCGCCTCGTACAGGGCCACCATTTCCGGCTCGGCACCCGGTGGGGCCTCGATGGGGCTGCGGTCGCTGGAGGCGGCGATGGGGATCACTTTGCGGGGGGAGTCGGCATGGGGATGCATGGAAATACCTTGAGCATATTGACCGTGTATGGATAGCAAGAATACAGGTATGGGTATAAAAATAGATGATTTACATCAAATTCATGGAGATTTTGCGACTTTTTCCCGCATTTTTAGCCCGGATTCTTTCACCCAGGAATGGTGAATTTAAGAAATTTGAAGGTAATTTGCAGAAATGGCTTGATACCCAATGGGGTATTAAATATACTGCACAGGGTATCAAGGAGTCACCATGGCGCACAGCACATCCATTCCGTCTTTCCGTCTTCGCCCTCTGGCGCTCATGGCAACCATGGGCTTGGCCGCAGCGTTGGCGTGGGGCCCCGCAAGCGTGCAGGCGCAGGCTTTGCCGACGTTTACCGTCGGCCTGAAGCAAAGCGGCGCCAGCACTTTTCTGGATGGTGTGGTCCAGCCCGTCAAACAAAGCACCGTGTCTGCCCAAGCCTCCGGCCGTATTGCCAGCTTTGTGGTGAAGGCGGGTGACAAGGTCAAAGCCGGCCAACTGCTGGCCACCATTGACGACCGCGAAGCCTCCGTGGGCCAGCAGCGCAGCCAGGCCCAGGTGGACCAGGCCGACGCCGACCTGCGCAACGCCAAAGCCAATTTCGACCGCACCCAAGATTTGCAAGCCAAAGGGTTCATCAGCCAGGCCGCGCTGGACACCGCCGATGCCCAGCTCAAAAGCGCCAAAGCCCAGCGCGACCAGGCCAGCGCCGCCAGCCGCCAAAGCAGCCTGGCCCAGGGCTTTACCCGCGTTACCGCCCCGTTTGATGGTTGGGTGCTGCAAACCGACGCCCAGGCGGGCGACCTGGCCGTGCCCGGCAAGCCGCTGCTGGTGATCTACGCGCCCCTGCCCCTGCGGGTGGTGGTGCAGGTGCCCGCCTCCCGTGCCGCGCTGGTGGGCCAGGCCGCCCATGTGCAAGTACAGGCCGGTGAAGCCCAGCCTGACGCCTGGATCACCCCCAGCGCCACCAGCGTCATCCCGTCCTCGGACCCGGTGTCGCAAACCACCGAATGGCGGCTTGAGCTGCCCGCCGCGCAAAGCGCGGGGCTGGTGCCCGGCCTGCAAGTGCGGGTGAAGTTCAGCGCTGCCGCCGCCGCCAACCGCAGCCTGCTGGTGGTGCCAGAGCAGGCCATCGTCCGCCGCGGTGAGTTGACCGCGGTGTATGTGAAAAACGGCGAGGTCTTCACCCTGCGCGCTGTACGCCTGGGCCAGAAGTTGGGCGCCGACGGCACCGAGGTACTGGCTGGCCTGAAGGCCGGTGATGTGGTGGCACTGAACACCCTGCGCGCCGCCCAGGCCCGGCCCTCCAGCAAATAAGCCGCCACCACCGAACCGAGGCTGCCATGCACGCTCCTGAATCCACCCCCCAAAAACTGGGCGCCTCCGGCCGCATTGCCGCGGCCTTCCAGTCCAACGCGCTCACACCGTTGCTGGCGCTTGTGGCGCTGCTGCTGGGCCTGTTTGCCGTGTTGGTCACCCCGCGCGAAGAAGAGCCCCAGATCAACGTCACCATGGCCAATGTGCTGATATCCTTCCCCGGGGCCAGCAGTGCCGATGTGCAAAACATGGTGGCCAAGCCTGCCGAGCAGGTGCTGGGCCAGATTGCCGGCATCGAACACACCTACTCCGTCTCCCGCCCCGGCGTGGCGGTGCTCACCGTGCAGTTCAAGGTGGGCGTGCCCCGCACCGAAGCGCTGGTGCGCCTGTACGACGTGCTCAACGCCAACCAGGACTGGTTGCCCCGCGACCTCGGTACCCTGGCCCCCATCGTCAAACCCAAGGGCATTGACGATGTGCCGGTGGTCGGCATCACGCTGTGGAGCCCAGAGGGCACCCCCGCCAGCGAGCTGGAAGCCGTGGCCCACACACTGGAAGGCGAGCTGAAGAGCGTGCCCGGAGTGCGTGAGGTCACCACCATTGGCGCTCCCGGTCGCTCCATCCAGATCGACATTGACCCCACCCGCATGCGCGACCGGGGCGTGGACCTGTTGAGCCTGCAAAAGACCATTGCTGCCGCCAACTTCGGCATGCCCGCCGGCACCGTGGTGGACAACCAGGCCAGCCCAGGCGGCGCCCAGATGCTGAGCGTAGAGGCTGGCGAGTTCTTGCGCAATGCCGACGACGTGGCCGACATGGTGGTGGGTGTCAGCAAGGGCAAGCCCGTGTTCCTGCGTGACGTGGCCCGCATCAGCACCGGTGCCCAGCAGGCCGGCAGTTATGTGTGGTTCATGCAAGGCGCCGCCAATGGATCCAACCCCAGCGGCGTGGCCGCACCGGTGGGCCAGGCGCTGCCCGCTGTCACCATCCAGGTCACCAAAAAGCCCGGTGAAAACGCGGTGGATGTATCGCGCGCGGTGGGCGAACGTCTGCAGGCGCTGCAAAACACCGTCATTCCCGGCGACATGCAAGCCACCGTGACCCGCGACTACGGCGAAACCGCGGCCGAAAAAGCCAACAAGCTGATCCAGAAGCTCGCCTTCGCCACCGGCTCCGTCATTTTGCTGGTGGGCTTTGCGCTGGGCCGCCGCGAGGCGCTGATCGTGGGGGCCGCCGTCATCCTGACGCTCACCGCCACGCTGTTCGCCAGCTGGGCCTGGGGCTTCACGCTCAACCGCGTGTCGCTGTTCGCCCTCATCTTCTCCATCGGCATCCTGGTGGACGATGCGATTGTGGTGGTGGAAAACATCCACCGCCACCAGCAGCTCACGCCCAACGATTCGCTCAAGGCCATCATTCCCCGCGCGGTGGACGAAGTGGGCGGCCCCACCATCCTGGCCACCCTCACCGTGATTGCGGCGCTCTTGCCCATGGCCTTTGTGTCCGGCCTCATGGGCCCGTACATGAGCCCCATCCCCATCAACTCCAGCCTGGGCATGGCCATTTCGCTGGCCATTGCCTTCACCGTCACACCCTGGCTGGCGCTCAAGTTCATGCGCGAGCATGGTGCGGGCCACACGGCGCACGCAGCCACTGCCACGGCCCAGCCCGGCAAGGTGCAGCGCATTTTTGACAAAGTCCTCATGCCCCTGCTGCAGAGTGCCCGCAAGCGCTGGTACCTGCTGGGCGGCATTGTGGGCGCACTGTTGCTCTCGGTCAGCCTGGCACTGGTGCCCAGCTCCATGGTGGGCGTGGTGCTCAAGATGCTGCCGTTCGACAACAAGAGCGAGTTCCAGGTGGTGGTCGACATGCCCGCCGGCACCGCGCTGGAAGACACCGCCGCGGCCCTGCAAGACCTCAGCGCCTACCTGGCCCAGCAGCCCGAGGTGCTGAACCTGCAAGGCTACGCCGGCACCGCCTCGCCCATCACCTTCAATGGCCTGGTGCGCCAGTACTACCTGCGCGCCGATGCCGAGCAGGGCGACCTGCAAGTGAACCTGGTCGATAAGAAGCACCGCAGTGAAAAAAGCCACGTGATCGCCCAACGCTTGCGCCCGGCGCTCGAAGAGATTGGCGCCAAACACGGCGCCCGCATCAAGGTGGTGGAAGTGCCGCCCGGCCCGCCCGTCATGTCGCCCCTGGTGGCCGAGGTGTATGGCCCTGATGAAGCCGGCCGCCAGGCCCTGGCTGCCAAGATTGCCCAGTCGTTTGACGCCACCGATGACATCGTGGGGGTAGACACCAGCCTGCGTGAAGACGCTCCGCGTGCCTTCCTGCGCGTGCGCCGCCAGCGCGCCGAGTCCTTGGGCATTCCCGTGGCCGCGGTGGCGCAGACCGTGTCGGGCGCACTCAGCGGTGCCGATGCGGCCTACCTGCACGATGGCCAAAGCAAGTACCCCGTGCCCGTGCGCATCCAGCTGCCGCTGGAGAGCCAGGTGGAGCTGGAGCGCATCCTGGGCCTGTCGCTGCGGGCCGCCAACGGCCAACTGGTGCCACTGTCCGAGTTGGTCACCGTGGAGCGCGGCATCATCGACAAGCCCTTGTTCACCAAAGACCTCAAGGGGGTGAGTTATGTGTTTGGCGACATGGCCGGCAAGCTGGACTCGCCCCTGTATGGCCTGTTTGCCATTCGCAGCACCATGGACAAAGCGGCCAAAGAAGGTGACGCCACGGTGGGCGAATACTGGATTCACCAGCCCACCGATACCTACCGCGGCTACGCCCTCAAGTGGGACGGTGAATCACAAATCACCTACGACACCTTCCGCGACATGGGCGCTGCCTACGGCGTGGGCCTGATCCTCATCTACCTGCTGGTGGTGGCCCAGTTCAAGAGTTACCTCACGCCGCTGGTCATCATGGCGCCGATTCCGCTCACCATCATCGGGGTGATGCCGGGCCATGCCCTGCTGAACGCGCAGTTCACCGCCACCAGCATGATCGGCATGATTGCGCTGGCCGGCATCATCGTGCGCAACTCCATCCTGTTGGTGGACTTTATTGAGCTGCAGGTGAGCCAAGGCATGGTCTTCCGCACGGCCGTGTTGCAGTCGGCTGCTGTGCGTGCACAGCCCATTGTGCTCACTGGCGTGGCCGCCATGATTGGTGCCTTCTTCATCCTGGACGACCCCATCTTCAACGGTCTGGCCGTCTCCCTCATCTTCGGCATTTTGGTGTCCACCCTGCTCACGCTGGTGGTGATACCGGTCTTGTATTACGCGCTGTACCGGCGCCGTATGGAGTCGCGCGAAGACGCGGCCCTGTCAGGTACGTAAACCCCATCCCCCAGGAGACAACACCATGGCCCATATCGTTATCGTCGGTGCAGGCATAGGCGGCATGCCCGCCGCGTATGAAATCCGCGAGCTGCTTGGCAAAGAACACAAGATCACGGTGGTCAACAACACCGACTACTTCCAGTTTGTGCCCAGCAACCCGTGGATTGCTGTGGGCTGGCGCCAGCGCGAAGACATCACCCTGCCCATCGCGCCTTATCTCACCCGCAAGGGCATTGGTTTCATCCCCAAAGGGGTGGAGACGATTGACGCCGCTGCCAACCAGCTCACCCTGGTGGGCGGTGAAACACTGGCCTACGACTACCTGGTCATCACCACCGGCCCCAAGCTGTCGTTCAGCGAGGTGCCGGGCGCCGGCCCCGCATCGCACGGCGGTGGCGGCTTCACCCACTCGGTGTGCAGCGTGGACCATGCGCAGGCCTTTTTTGCCGACTACGAGAACTTCCTCAAGAACCCCGGCCCGGTCATCATCGGCGCCATGCCGGGTGCCAGCTGTTTCGGCCCGGCCTACGAGTTCGCTTTCATTCTGGATACCGACCTGCGCCGCCGCAAGCTGCGCCACCTGGTGCCCATCACCTATGTGAGCAGCGAGCCCTACATCGGCCATCTGGGCCTGGGCGGCGTGGGCGACAGCAAGTCCATGCTGGAGTCCGAAATGCGCAACCGCGACATGAAGTGGATCACCAATGCCAAGACCACCAAGGTCGAAGAAGGCAAGATGTTTGTGACCCAGCTCGACGACCTGGGCAACGTCTACAAAGAACACGAGTTGGGCTTCAAGCTCTCCATGATGTTGCCTGCTTTCAAGGGCGTGGATGCCGTGGCCGCCGTGCCCAATCTGTGCAACCCGCGCGGCTTTGTGATCATTGACGAGTACCAGCGCAGCAAGGTCTACAAGAACATCTTCTCTGCGGGCGTGTGCGTGGCCATTCCGCCGGTAGAGGTGACCCCCGTGCCCACCGGCACGCCCAAGACGGGCTACATGATCGAGAGCATGGTGGGCGCCATTGCCCACAACCTGGCCGACGACATCAACGGCGGCCCCGCCAATGCCAAAGGCACCTGGAATGCCATCTGCCTGGCCGACATGGGCGACACCGGTGCCGCCTTTGTGGCGCTGCCGCAAATCCCGCCACGCAATGTCAACTGGTTCAAAAAAGGCAAGTGGGTGCACCTGGCCAAGATCGCGTTTGAAAAGTACTTCATGCGCAAGATCAAGAAGGGCAACTCCGAGCCTGTGTACGAGAAATACGTGCTCAAGGCTTTGGGCATCGTCCGACTGGCCGAGAAACCCAAATCCTGAATTTCAACTTCATTAACTTCACCGGAGAACACCATGACCGTCGCACGCTACATCCACCTGTTTGCAGGCACCTTCATCCTCTTGTCGCTGGCCCTCGGCGTGCAGGGCAGCCCCCTCTTTGTGTCGCAGTGGTGGCTGGCCTTCACTGCTTTTGTGGGCGCCAACCTGTTCCAGTTCGGCATCACCGATGTGTGCCCCATGGGCTGGATGCTCAAGAGGCTGGGCGTGCCCGAATCCAAAGTGGCTTGCAGCCGCTGAGGTTTAACCCCGTGGCACCGCTTCCGTCCGGCTCCGAAGACAATACCCCCCAGACTATTCTGGAGAATTGCATGAAGACCGCATTGACTGACGAAGCCGCCCGCACCGATGTGCTGAACCGCCTGCGCCGCGCCGAAGGGCAGCTGCGTGGCATTCAGCGCATGGTGGAAGAGGGCGAAGACTGCCTGAAGATCGGCCACCAGTTCTCGGCCGTGCGCAAGGCGCTGGACAGCACCTACCTGCGCATGACCCTGTGCTTTCTGGAGCAGGAACTGGAAACCCGCATGCATCCGGATGCGTCGCAAAAAGACGATATGGATGACATGTTCAAAAACCTGGAAACCATGTTGGCCCGCATGCGATAGCGGCCCGCACTTTGGAGTGACACCATGCAACGCCCCCCGTTCGCCCCCCGTTGGAAAGCGCTGAGCCTCGCCCTCGCTTTGGCAGGTGGTGCGCTGCCCCCCCTCCAAGCCCAAAGCCTGGTAGACCTGTACACCGCCGCACGCGGCTTTGACGCCAGCTACCAATCCGCCAAGAGCCAGTT
>NZ_JBYTDI010000012.1:0-6384 GCF_058791215.1 Rhodoferax sp. EU05-FHT12H12
ATGACGTGCTGGTGGGCGGCTTGAAGCTCAAGCAGGCCAATGGCTCGCTGGTGGCCGAGGATTTGAATCCCATCAATTGGCAGTTGGCGAACTGATGCTGCGCATGCGTGTGTGGCTGGGTTGATGGTCAAATCGGCACTCCAGGCCGTAGATACTGCGCAAATAGCTACTAAATTCATAGCATAGGAGCACGCCATGCCGGACAACAAGCACCACTGGGAAACCGTCTACAACACCAAGTCCAGCGACGCGGTGAGCTGGTACCAAGCGCATGCCGATCGCTCCTTGCAGCTCATCCAGGCCACGGGGCTGGGGCCGCAGGCCAAGGTCATCGATGTGGGCGGCGGCGCCTCCACGCTGGTGGACGACCTGCTGACCCACGGTTACCAGGACGTGACGGTGATGGACCTCTCGGCCAGCGCACTGGCCGTGGCCCGCGCCCGCCAGGCGCCCATGGAGGCACGCGTGCAGTGGCTGGTGGCCGATGTCACCACCGCCGAATTGCCGGTGCATGCGTTTGATGTGTGGCACGACCGCGCGGTGTTCCACTTCCTTACCCGCGCCGAAGACCGCCAGGCCTATGTGGCCCAGGTGCTGCGCAGCGTCAAACCCGGTGGCCATGTCATCGTGGCCACCTTTGCTGACGATGGCCCCCTGCAGTGCAGCGGCCTGCCCGTCATGCGCTACGCGCCCGAGGGCCTGCATGCCGAGTTTGGCGAACCCTTCACCCTGGTGGCCCACCAGCGCGAGGCGCACACCACGCCCTTTGGCACGGTGCAGCAGTTTGTCTATTGCTACTGCCGCGCGCCAGGGCACTGAGCCACCGCGTCAGTACGGCGCGTCGCCCAGGATGGTGGCGCGGTGCATCACGCGGCGGTGCGGCAGGTAGTCGGCCGTGGCGTAGTGCTGGGTCAGGCGGTTGTCCCAGAAGGCCAGGTCGTACTGCTTCCAGCGCCAGCGCACGGTGAATTCGGGCTTGGCCAGATGCACGCGCAGAAAGGCCAGCACCGCATCGCTCTCAGCCTTGGTCAGCTCCACGATGCGGCTGGTAAAGCCCTCGTTCACAAACAGGCCGCGCTTGCCGCTGACCGGGTGCGTGCGGATGACGGGGTGCACCACCTCGGGCGATTTGGCTACGGCAGCCTCCCAGGTCTTGCGTTCTTCCGGTGTGCGCGCATAACGCCAGGCCGGGAAGGACTGCACAAAGCTGTGCTCGGCATGCAGCGGGTCCAAAAAGCGGCGCAGCGGCTCGGACAGCGCCTCGTAGGCCGCAATGCCGCTGGCCCACAGCGTGTCGCCGCCATGCGGTGGTAGCACACGCGCCGAGAGGATGGCACCCAGCGGCGGCGTGGGGATAAAAGTCACGTCGGTGTGCCAGTTGTCGTTGTCGGGCGGGTTGTCGTTGTGCGTGTCCAGCACGATGATCTCGGCCGCTTCGGGATGCTGGGGGTAGACCGGGTGGATGTGCAGCTCGCCGAAGGCGCGCGCCAGGTCGCGCTGCTGCACCGGGGTGAGGGGCTGGTTTTCAAAGAACAGCACATGGTGTTGCAGCAGGGCGCTGTGCAGCGTGTCGCGGTCCGTGCTGCGCAAGGGTTCGGTCAGGTCGATGTTGCTGACCAGGGCGCCAATGGCCGGGCCCAGCGGGCGAATGTCGAGAGTCATAAGAAGCAGTGATGCGGGAGCTACAGATGCGCCCAAGCCTAGTGCGCGCTGCGCATTTCGCTTGCGCGTTATTTGCATTAGCTATTTCAAATTCATTCGAGGACACGAAACCTGCATATCAATAAGCTCGATTCCAAGCCCCCAAAACCTTCAGTGCGGGGTGTTCCCTTTTGTCACACGTCACCAAGGAATCGAACCATGCAATTCACCAAACGACTCTTCACCGCCGCCATCGGCGCCACGCTGCTGGCCGGCGCCAGCCTGGGCTTTGCGGCTGACAAAAGGGTTGTCATCGGCTACCAGACCGATGCGCTGCCTTCGTCGGTCGCCATTGCCAACGGCGACTTCGCCAAGGCCACGGGCTTCCAGATTGACTTCCGCAAGTTCAACTCGGGCGCCGATGTGTTTGCCGCCATTGCCTCGGGCGATGTGCAGATTGGCTATGTGGGCTCCAGCCCGTATGCCGCTGCCACCTCGCGCGGTCTGGATGTGAAGGCCTTCTACCTGGCCTCCATCTCCGGCACCGACGAAGCGCTGGTGGTGCGCAATGGCTCCGGCATCCACTCGCTCAAGGACCTCAAGGGCAAGAAGCTGGCCGCCGCGCCTGTGTCCACCGACCACTACCAACTGCTGGCGCTGCTCAAGAGCCAAGGCCTGACCGAAAAAGACGTGCAAGTCTTTGCCATTCCCCAGCCCGAAATCGTGGCCGCCTACAACCGCGGTGATCTGGACGGCGGCTTTGTCTGGGACCCCGCGCTGACCGAGCTGAAGAAAAACGGCAAGGTGCTGATCACCTCCAAAGAAGTGGCTGAAAAAGGCGCACCTACTTTCAGCGCCTGGGTAGCCACCGGTGCCTTCGCCAAAGAGAACCCCGAGTTCCTGAAGGCCTACGCCGGCGTGATCGAGAAATACTCCAATTCGTTTGTGAAGGACAAGGCCGCCTGGGGGCCTGACAGCGAGAACGCCAAGACCCTGGCCAAACTGCTGGGTGGCACACCTGCCGATTTTTCCGCCGCCTTGAAGAACCTGAACCTGGTGCCCCTGCATGTGCAAGCGTCCGACGCCTGGCTGGGCGGTGGCGAGAAATCGGGCGTGGCCCGCATCCTGAAAGAAACCGCCAGCTTCCTCAAAGAGCAAAGGAAGATCTCCGACGTGTTGCCCAGCTACGCCGCGTTTGTGACTACTTCGGCTATCACCGGCCCCGTGGTCGCACAAAAGTAAGCAACGCCATGCTCAGTGTCAACAACGCCAGCGTCTACTTTGCCGGGCGCAACGGCCATCCGGTGCAGGCGCTGGACCGCGTCTCGCTGGATATTCCGGAGCGCGGCTTTGTCGTGGCACTGGGCACCTCGGGCTGCGGCAAGTCCACTCTGCTGAATGCCATGGCGGGCTTTTTGCCGCTGTCCGAAGGCAGCATCACGCTGAACGGCCGGCCCATCGAGAAGCCCGGTGTCGACCGCGGCGTGGTGTTTCAGAAGGACAGCCTGCTTCCCTGGAAAACCGTGGCCGAGAACGTGGCGCTGGGCCTGAAGTTTGCCGGCGCCAGCCGTGCGGAACAACGCGACCGTGCGCTGGAGCTGCTGCAGCTCGTGGGCCTGCAAGACTTTGCGAATGCAGCGCCCTATGAACTGTCGGGCGGCATGCGCCAGCGTGTGGGCCTGGCCCGTGCGCTCGCACCCGACCCCGACATCCTGCTCATGGACGAGCCCTTTGGCGCGCTGGACAGCATGACACGCGAGCAGATGCAGGAGCTGCTGGTGTCTGTGTGGCACCGCACCGGCAAGCAGGTGTTTTTCATCACCCATTCGATTGAAGAAGCGCTGTTCCTCGGCACCCAGCTCATCGTCATGTCACCGCGGCCCGGCCGCATCGTGGCGCGCTTTGATCTCGACTTTGTGAACACCTTTGCGCGTGACGGCGATGCGCGTGCCATCAAGACCGCGCCCAAGTTTGCTCACCTGCGCGAAGAGATTCGCGCCATCGTCCACCAGAACGAACCCCAAAGGGAATACCAGGAGGCCACTGCATGAGCGACCTAACCGCCACTGCCAATATTGGCGCCAATGGGCTGCCACAGTCTGGTGCGCCGCGTGCCCGGCGTCTGGCGCCGCGCCTCGTGAAGATGCGCAACTTTGGCATTGGCGAAAAGCCCACTGTCACCATCAGCGTAGCCACGGGTGCAGCTCTGTTGCTGCTGTGGTGGGCCATCACCCAGGCGGGGCTGGTGCCCAAGCTGTTTTTGCCCACGCCGGCCGAAGTGCTCTCGCTGGGCGTCGAGATCTTCCGCGAAGGCTATGCCAACGCCACGCTGTGGGAGCACGTGTCCGCCAGCCTGGGGCGCATTCTCTCGGCCGCGGTGATTGCCGTGGCGCTGGGCATCCCCGTGGGCTTGCTCATGGGCCTGAGCCGCTGGGCCAAGGGCGTGTTCTCCACGCCCATCGAGTTCTACTGGCCGCTGCCGCCACTGGCCTACTTGCCCCTCATGATCATCTGGCTGGGCATTGGCGAGACCTCCAAGATCGTGCTGCTGGCGCTGGCCATGTTTGCACCCGTGGTGCTGTCGGCCCAGGCCGGTGTGCGCGCGCTGCCGCAGGAGCGTGTCAACGCGGCCCTGTCATTGGGTGCCTCGCGCTGGCAGCTGTTCAAGGACATCGTGCTGCCCTCGGCCTTGCCCGAAATTCTGACCGGCATCCGCATTGCGCTGGGCGTGGGCTGGAGCACACTGGTGGCGGCTGAACTCATTGCGGCCACGCGCGGCATTGGCTACATGGTCATGTCGGCCTCGCACTTCCTGGCTACCGATGCGGTGTTTGTCGGCATCGTCATCATTGCCGCCTGCGCCTTTGCGTTCTCGTTTGGCATGCGCCTGCTGGAGAGCTGGTTGGTGCCCTGGAAGGGCAAGCAGTGACGGTGTGCATGTGATGCGGCCCGAGCAGCTCTGGCTCGCCGCAGCGATTCTCAGCGAAGTGATTGCCACCAGCGCCCTCAAGGCGTCGGACGGCCTGCAACACTGGCGCCCTGCGGTGCTGGTGGTGGTGGGCTATGTGTGCGCCTTCTATGCGCTGGCCCAGGCCCTGCGCACCATCCCCGTGGGGGTGGCGTACGCCATCTGGTCCGGCGTGGGTATCGTCATGGTGTCGCTGATTGGCTACTGGCTCTTCAAGCAGCGCCTCACGGTGGGTGAGCTGAGCGGTATGGCCCTGATTGGTGCCGGAGTCCTCGTGTTGCAGCTGTCGCCGCGCTGAGGCGGCGCTACGATCAGGCGCATGCCGCACTTCTTTTCCCGCCTGCAAGAGGGCAACCCGCGCAGCATCACCGCCATGTTGCTGGCCGTGATGCTGTTCTCGGCTATGGACACCATCATCAAGGCCCTGTCCACCCACTATCCGCCGCTGCAGATTGCCGCCATGCGCGGCGCACTCACGCTGCCACTCATTGCGCTGTGGATCCAGTGGCGCGGTGCCTGGGCTGAAGTCTGGCGCGCACGCTGGCCGCTGCACCTGCTGCGCGGTGGTCTGGTCATCACCATGCTGGTGTTGTTTACCTACGGCGTGCGCGGCCTGCCGCTGACCAACGCCTACACCCTCATGTTCTTTGCGCCGCTGCTCATTACGGTGTTGGCGTGGCCCGTGCTGGGCGAGCGGGTGCCACGTGCGCACTGGTGGGCCGTGGGCGGCGGGCTGCTGGGCGTGCTGGTGGCGCTGCGCCCCAGTGCCGAGGGCTTTGCCAGCTGGTCGGGGCTGGCGGTGCTGGGGGCTGCGGTGTGTTACGCCGTCTCGGCCGTGGTCACGCGCCTCTCTAGCCGCACCGATTCCAAAGACAGCCTGGTGCTGTGGGTCATGGTGATTTTGACCGTGGTGGCGGGTGCGCTGGCCGCGCCGCAGTGGCTGCCGCTGCAAGCGCACCACCTGGCGCTGTGGGCGGGGCTGGCGGCCTCGGGCTTTTTGGCGCAGCTGGCCATCACCGAGGCCTTCCGCCACGGCCAGGCCAGCGCCGTGGCCCCGTTTGAATACACCGCCCTGGCCTGGAGCTTGGGCATCGACTGGCTGGTGTGGCAGCAGCTGCCCGACGCCTTCACCCTGCTGGGCGGCGCCATCATTGTGGGCAGTGGCTTGTATGTGCTGCGGCACGAGCAGGTGCACGCCACGGCAGAGCATCCCTAGATGCCGGCACTAGGCGCGGCACGCGAGCTCGCGCGTGTGGTGGCTGGTCCGTGTTCCACTGGCGCCAGCTCACCTCGCGAATGCGCAGCCACTGCTGTTGCGGCGTGAACGCAGCCACCTCATACCCCTTGCACGGGCAAGAGCAGCAGCTGAATGGCGACCATAGACACGGCCACCCAAAGCAGCGCCGCACCCAGCGACACCAGCAGTTCGCGCGTGCTGAATGGACCTTCCTGGTTCAAACCGGCAATATCTTAGTCTTGCATGCTCCACCTCCTTTACATCGTTGTTGTCGATGGCTTCATTGTGCGAAGCGGGGGGCGGTTAGGGAAGGAAGGAAAGGGCAGTTGGTTGTGCGAAAAACGTGTAAACGTTTCGGCAGCTGGCATCGACCCAAAGCAGTCCTCTGACAACTCTAATTCCGCCTCGGATAACGGACATTCAAAGAAGGTTCAGTAGGCGGGTACGATGGACAGCCGCAATGCGGGGCGGATTCAACCGGTCGATGCAACACACTAAAACCTGCGTGAGCAGAAGGAGTGTTGCAGATGAAGTATCG
>NZ_JBYTDI010000013.1:0-1906 GCF_058791215.1 Rhodoferax sp. EU05-FHT12H12
ACAAACGCCTCTTCACGCTTGGCCTTGATAGAAGGCATGAGGACCACGACCAACAGCAGCACGGCCGCCGCCAGCAAGCCCGCGGAGAGCGGACGGGTGATGAACACACTCCAGTCCCCCCGGGAGAGCAAGAGCGCGCGGCGCAAATACTCTTCCATCATCGGCCCCAGGATAAAGCCCAGCAAGAGCGGAGCGGGTTCCGTGCCCAGCTTGATAAAGACGTAACCAATGATGCCGAACAGCGCCACCATCCAGATATCCCAGGTGTTGTTGTTGGTGGAGTACACCCCAATCGCACAGAACAGCACGATGGAAGGAAACAACCAGCGGTAGGGAACGGTCAGCAGCTTGATCCAGATACCGATCAGCGGCAGGTTCAGCACAATCAGCATCAGGTTGCCAATCCACATGGAGGCAATCAGGCCCCAGAACAGCTCCGGGTTGGCCGTCATCACCTGCGGGCCGGGCTGGATGTTGTGGATGGTCATGGCCCCCACCATCAGCGCCATCACCGCATTGGGCGGGATACCCAGGGTCAGGAGCGGGATGAAGGACGTTTGGGAGCCTGCGTTGTTGGCGGCTTCAGGCGCGGCCACACCGCGGATGTTGCCCTTGCCAAACGGCACTTCACCGGGTTTGAGCTTGGTCTTCTTCTCAATCGTGTAGGCCGCAAAGGCCGCCATCACCGCACCGCCACCGGGCAAGATGCCCAGGAGCGAGCCCAGGGCCGTGCCGCGCAGCACGGCGGGCACCATGTTCCTGAAGTCTTCCTTGGTCGGCATCAAGCCGGTCACCGAGGCGGCAAACACTTCACGCTCGCTCTCGTGCTTGGACAGGTTGTGGATGATCTCGCCGTAGCCAAACACGCCCATGGCGATGACGATGAAGCCAATGCCGTCGGTGAGTTCTGCAATGTCAAAGCTGAAACGGGCCACACCGGAGTTCACGTCGGTACCGACCATGCCCAGCAAGAGGCCCAGCACAATCATGGCCACGGCCTTGATGAGGGAGCCAGACGCCAGCACCACGGCACCAATCAGGCCCAGGATCATCAGGCTGAAGTACTCCGCCGGACCGAATTTGAACGCCAGCTCGGTCAAAGGGGCCGCAAAGGCCGCCAGGATCAGGGTACCCACACAGCCGGCAAAGAAAGACCCCATGCCGGCAGCGGCCAGGGCCGGGCCGGCTCGGCCGTTACGGGCCATCTGGTAGCCGTCAATCACCGTCACGACGGACGAGGACTCTCCGGGCAGGTTGACCAGGATGGCGGTAGTCGACCCGCCGTACTGGGCGCCGTAGTAGATGCCGGCCAGCATGATCAGTGCCGCCACGGGCGGCAGTGCATAGGTGGCGGGCAGCAGCATGGCGATGGTGGCCAGGGGGCCAATGCCGGGCAAGACGCCGATGAGGGTACCGAGCAGACAGCCGATGAAGGCGTAGATCAGGTTCTGGAAGGTGAAGGCAACGCCAAAACCCAGGGCGAGGTTGTTAAAGAGATCCATGGTGCAGTCCTAGGGGGTGGGGGCTCAGACGGGGCTCAGGCGCTCAGAAAAGCGGGCCAGACCGGGAACTGCAGCTTGAGCAGGACGATGAAGGCCAGGTAGCTCAGGAGGGCCAGCAAGGTGGCCAGGATGAGTACGGGCTTGAAGGCGAATTCTTCACCGGCGTGGCTGGCGATGAAGGTGAGCAGGTAGATGCCGATGATCAGGCCCAGCGGGGGCAGGCCGATCTTGGGCAGGCCACCGATGCAGGCGCCAAACACCAGGTTGGCCAGGATGATGAAGAACAGCGGCTTCCAGGCGATCTTGCCGATCTTGTCGCCGTCGGCGGTTTCCACCACCAGGGCCTTGAAGGTGATGATGCTGCCCAGAAAGGCCAGCAGCACGCCCAGGGCCAGCGGGAAGTA
>NZ_JBYTDI010000014.1:0-1236 GCF_058791215.1 Rhodoferax sp. EU05-FHT12H12
CAAGCCCAAAGCCTGGTAGACCTGTACACCGCCGCACGCGGCTTTGACGCCAGCTACCAATCCGCCAAGAGCCAGTTCGACGCCACCCTGGCCAAGTCCGCCCAGGCCCGGGCCGCCATCCTGCCCACGGCCAACTTTGCCCTGGGTGCAAGCCGCTCCAATCAGGAAATCCTGCCCCAACCCGAGCGTTCGTACGGCTCGCAGACCGCCACCCTCAGTGCCTCCCAGCCTTTGTACCGTCCGGCCAACTGGGCCAGCTACGAGCAGGGCAACAAGCAAGTGGCTTTGGCCCAGGCCCAATTGCAAGCCGCCGAGCAGGATTTGATCGTGCGGGTGAGCCAGGCCTACTTTGATGTGCTGGCCTCTACCGACAGCCTGGCCTTTGTGAAGAGCCAGAAGACCGCCGTGGCTGAGCAATTGGCCTCGGCCAAGCGCAACTTTGAGGTGGGTACTTCCACCATCACCGACAGCCGCGAGGCCCAGGCCCGTTATGACTTGGTGATTGCCCAGGAACTGGCGGCCGAGAACGATCTGCGGGTCAAGACCATAGCCCTGAACCAGCTGGTGGGCAAGAGTGATGCAGCCCCCAAGCCTTTGGCTGCCCCGGTGGTGCTGGCCCCGCTGGAGCCGGCCGACGCCGAAGCCTGGGTGCAGCAGTCGGCCACCCGCCACCCTGGCATTCAGCAGCAAGAGATTGCGCTGGACGTGGCCAAGCTGGAGACCGCCAAGGCCGAAGCTGGCCACAAGCCCACGCTGGACCTGACGGGCAGCTACTCGGCGGTCAACAACAATGGCACCTCCACCGCCGTGGCCGACAGCCGGGTGAATGTGGCCACCGTAGGACTTTCCTTCAACCTGCCGCTGTTTGCCGGGTTCTCCACCCAAAACCGCATCAAGGAAACCCTGGCGCTGGAAGACAAGGCGCGTACCGATCTGGAAGCCACCAAACGTGCAGTAGCCCAGGGTACCCGCACGGCTTTCTTTGGGGTGCTGTCGGGCCAAGGCCAGGTCAAGGCCTTGGAAGCGGCGGAAGCCTCAAGCCAAAGTGCGCTGGATGCCAACAAGCTGGGTTACCAGGTGGGGGTGCGCATCAACATCGATGTGCTCAACAGCCAGAGCCAGTTGTTTGACACCAAGGCCAAGCTGGCCAAGGCGCGGTATGACGTGCTGGTGGGCGGCTTGAAGCTCAAGCAGGCCAATGGCTCGCTGGTGGCCGAGGATTTGAATCCCATCAAT
>NZ_JBYTDI010000015.1:0-1230 GCF_058791215.1 Rhodoferax sp. EU05-FHT12H12
GGCGGATTCAACCGGTCGATGCAACACACTAAAACCTGCGTGAGCAGAAGGAGTGTTGCAGATGAAGTATCGGACGCGGACCTACTACACAGACAGTCAGAAGGCGCTCATGTGGGAGCGCTGGAAGCAAGGCTGGACGCTGCACGAGATTGGCAAATTATTTGATCGCCACCATGGATCGGTGCGCCAAATCCTGGCAGAGACGGGCGGAATCCGCCCACCAGAGCGTCGCCGTTCCTGCCTTGCGCTGACTTTGGCAGAGCGAGAGGAGATTTCGCGTGCGGTGGTGGCCGGTTTGTCGATTCGAGCAATAGCGACGACGCTCGGACGCGCCCCTTCGACAGTCAGTCGAGAAATCAAGCGCAACGGCGGCCAAGAGAGCTACCGTGCGAACCAAGCCGACCAAGCTGCATGGAATCGGGGTCATCGCCCCAAGGTCTGCAAGCTAGTGCAGAACCGTGCCTTGGCCCGCATCGTGGCTGACAAGCTACGGATGCTCTGGTCACCGGAACAGATCGCAGGTTGGCTCAAGCATACTTATCCGTGCGACGAAAGCCATCACGTGTCACACGAGACCATCTACCGCAGCTTGTTCATTCAAGCACGTGGCGCCTTGAAGAAGGAGCTTCTGGCGCATCTGAGGCGCACTCGTGGCATGCGCAGGTCTCGTCACTACACGCAAAAGACAGCAATCCACGGACAGATCATCGATGCTGTTTCGATTAGCGAGCGGCCACCCGGTATTGAAGATCGGGCAGTACCGGGTCACTGGGAAGGGGACTTGGTCTTCGGTAGCGGTAACAGCCAGATCGCAACACTGGTTGAGCGTCAGACGCGGTACGTGATGTTGGTGAAGCTCGATGGCAAGGACTCGCAGACAGTTGTCAACGCGCTCATCAAGAACGCCCGCAAGCTCCCGCAGGAGCTCTACAAGTCACTGACCTGGGATAGAGGTACTGAGATGCATGCGCACAAGACGTTCACGGTGGCCACCGACATCCAGGTCTACTTCTGCGATCCCCAAAGTCCGTGGCAACGTGGAAGCAACGAGAACACAAATGGATTGCTCAGACAGTACATGCCAAAGGGCATGGACCTCTCGGGTTTCTCACAAGTTCAACTCAATGCAATTGCTAGACAATTGAACGAGAGGCCACGCAAAACGCTCGGCTTCCAAACACCCGCTGAGATGTTCAGCGAATGTGTTGCATCGACCGGTTGAATCCGCCG
>NZ_JBYTDI010000016.1:0-1182 GCF_058791215.1 Rhodoferax sp. EU05-FHT12H12
GAAAAATTCACACGTACCAAGCCGCACGTCAACGTAGGCACGATTGGCCACGTGGACCACGGCAAGACCACGCTGACAGCGGCTATCACCACCGTGCTGGCAGCCAAGTTTGGCGGCTCTGCCAAGGCCTACGACCAGATCGACGCGGCACCTGAAGAAAAAGCACGCGGTATTACCATCAACACCGCCCACGTGGAATACGAAACGGCCAACCGCCACTACGCCCACGTGGACTGCCCTGGACACGCCGACTATGTGAAGAACATGATCACTGGTGCTGCCCAAATGGACGGCGCCATCCTGGTCTGCTCCGCTGCTGACGGCCCCATGCCCCAAACCCGCGAGCACATCCTGTTGGCTCGTCAGGTGGGCGTGCCCTACATCATCGTGTTCCTGAACAAGTGCGACATGGTGGATGACGCTGAACTGCTGGAACTGGTCGAAATGGAAGTGCGCGAGCTCCTCTCCAAGTACGACTTCCCCGGTGACGACACCCCCATCATCCACGGTTCCGCCAAGCTCGCCATGGAAGGCGACAAGGGTGACCTGGGTGAAGGCGCGATCATGAAGCTGGCTGACGCACTGGACAGCTACATCCCCCTGCCCGAGCGCGCAGTGGACGGCGCATTCCTGATGCCCGTGGAAGACGTGTTCTCCATCTCTGGCCGTGGCACCGTGGTGACCGGTCGCGTTGAGCGCGGTATCGTCAAGGTCGGCGAAGAAATCGAAATCGTCGGTATTGCTGACACCCAGAAGACCACCTGCACGGGCGTGGAAATGTTCCGCAAGTTGCTGGACCAAGGCCAGGCTGGCGACAACGTCGGCATCTTGCTGCGCGGCACCAAGCGTGAAGACGTGCAGCGCGGCCAAGTGCTGTGCAAGCCCGGCTCCATCAAGCCCCACACCCACTTCACTGGCGAAATCTACGTTTTGTCCAAAGACGAAGGTGGTCGTCACACGCCTTTCTTCAACAACTACCGCCCCCAGTTCTACTTCCGTACAACGGACGTGACCGGTGCGATCGAGTTGCCAGAAGGCAAGGAAATGGTGATGCCTGGTGACAACGTGTCGATCACTGTGAAGCTGATCAACCCCATCGCCATGGAAGAAGGCCTGCGTTTCGCGATCCGCGAAGGCGGCCGTACCGTGGGCGCTGGCGTGGTTGCAAAAATCATCGCGTAA
>NZ_JBYTDI010000017.1:0-572 GCF_058791215.1 Rhodoferax sp. EU05-FHT12H12
AGCGCACGGACCGAACAACAAGCCAGCGCGCTGGAAGAAACCGCCGCCAGCATGGAAGAACTGGGCTCCACCGTCAAACAAAACGCCGACTCCGCCCGCGCCGCCAACCAACTCGCCCTGAGCGCCTCCACCGTGGCCATCCAGGGCGGAGAAGTCGTCGGCCAAGTCGTGGAAACCATGAAAGGCATCGTCGACTCCAGCCGCAAGATCGCCGACATCATCAGCGTCATCGACGGCATCGCCTTCCAGACCAACATCCTGGCCCTCAATGCCGCCGTAGAAGCCGCCCGGGCCGGAGAACAAGGCCGGGGCTTTGCCGTAGTCGCCAGTGAAGTCCGCAGCCTGGCAGGACGATCCGCCGAAGCCGCCAAAGAAATCAAAACCCTGATTGGCGACAGCGTGGAACGCGTCGAGCAGGGCACGGCGCTGGTGGACAAAGCAGGCAGCACCATGACCGAAGTGGTGAGCAGCATCCGGCGGGTAACCGACATCATGGGAGAGATCAGCGCGGCCAGCAGCGAACAAAGCAGCGGCGTGGCGCAAGTGGGTGAAGCGGTGACACAGATGGACCA